>NZ_LOHF01000014.1:56587-57919 GCF_002158995.1 Pseudomonas caspiana
CAAGTAAATAACGCTCAAACTGAATAAATTGTCTGCGTTCCAGTACGAGGGCAAACGCGCTCACGCTGATACGAACTGCTACCATGTCGCGCAATTCGCCCCTGCCGTGACGCCTGCCGATGCCAGATGTTTCCAGCTCCGCCCCTCAGCCTGACTTGAACGCCGTTTTCGCCAACGTCCAGGCGCACTTCCTGCAAACCATTGTGCCGGTCTGGCTTGGCCCTGGCTGGAATGCACAGCTCGCGTTGCCGTATGAGGCGGTCGATGCTGCGCATCAGCCTCTGCCACCGCAGCGTTATCGGGCCATGGCCTGTGCACGGCAGTTGTTTGTATTTTCCAGCCTGATCGATCACCCGGCAGTGCCTGAAGCGGCCACTCGTGCAGCAGCGCTGTTTCGCTCACTGCAACGGCACTTCCATGATGCCGAGCACGGCGGCTGGTTCTACAGCATTGATCCGCAAGGCGCGCCGCTGGATCGCCGCAAGGATCTCTACACCCACGCCTTTATCATCTTTGCCTGTGCACACTACTGGGCCAAGGTTCGCGAACCCTTGGTCGAGTCGGTGCTGAACGCGGCACTGGATGTCGTTGCAGAGCAATTTGCCGATGGCGACGGGCTCTATGAAGCAGTGCTTGGCGAAGACTGGACAACGCTGGGCAGCGGCCCGCTGCAAAACCCGCTGATGCACTTGGCAGAAGCGTTACTGACCACTGTTGAAATGCGTAACGACGAAGCAACACTGGCGACGCTGAACGAGCTGGCAGCAGCCATGCAGCGGCGCTTTGTGGACAAAGAACACGGTGTGATGCTGGAAAAACCACTGGACGCTGTGGACAACTGGTACGAGCCGGGCCATCAGTTCGAATGGTATTTCCTGCTGGAGTCGTCACCGCACCTGCGTGGTAGCGAGCTGCATCAGTCGCTGTGCACGGCGTTTGCCCATGCCGAAGCTCAAGGGGTGAACCCGCAGACAGGCGCCGTGGCGGCTGCTTTAACCAGCGATGGGCATATTCAGGATGGCACCCAGCGCATCTGGGCGCAGGCCGAATACTTGCGGGCACTCACCTTGCGGCCAGACAGCAACGCCGTGCTGGTTAAACAGTTGTTGGCACTGCAAACACGATTCCTGCACGCCAGCGGCTGGAACGAGTGCCTGGACGCTAACGGTCAGGTCAGCCGCAGCGACATGCCGTCGACTACGCCTTATCACCTGGCGACGTGTTACATCGGGTTGGCGGAGTATTTCAGAGGCTGAGCTCACCTGGCGCCCCGACACAACGCTGTCGTGAAGCCAGCATCGGGTCCTGTAGGAGCTCACCGAGGTTACGAGG
>NZ_LOHF01000014.1:58682-163784 GCF_002158995.1 Pseudomonas caspiana
CCAGCGATGGCGGGGTATCAGACAAACCGCCATCGCTGGCCTCGTAACCTCGGTGAGCTCCTACAGGACTGGGTTCAATCTGGCAGGCTGCCTATCAACCGCGATTCCGATCAACCGCAAAGCCTGCCCAGGTCTGACTGACCGGCATCAATTCCAGGCTATTGATATTCACGTGTGCCGGGGTGTTCATGATCCAGAAGATGGTCTCTGCGATGTCCTGCGGCTGGATCGCTTCCGCGCCTGCATAGGTCGCGTCGTATTTGCTCTGATCACCACCGAAGCGCACCAGCGAGAACTCGCTTTCGCACAGACCCGGCTCAAGGTTGGTGACGCGCACGCCGGTGCCGATCAGATCGTTACGCAGGTTGAGCGAGAACTGACCGACGAATGCTTTGGTGCCGCCGTAAACGTTGCCGCCCGGGTACGGATAGTTACCGGCCACCGAACCCACGTTAACGATACTGGCACCGCGACCGTGAGCGATCAGGCGCGAGAGCAGCAGGCGCGTGCTGTAGACCAGACCTTTAATGTTGGTGTCGATCATGGTGTCCCAGTCATCCAGGCTGCACTGGGGTGCTGGATCAATGCCCAGAGCCAGGCCGGCGTTGTTGATCAAACCCTGAATGGTCGCGAACTCGGCGGGCAGGCTTTCAATAGCTGCTTCCATGGCCGCGCGGTCACGCACGTCGAGCACCAGCGTGTGCACTTTGGTCTGCTTGGACAATTCGGCGCTGAGGGCATTGAGACGCTCTTCACGGCGACCGGTCAGCACAAGCGACCAGCCCGCTTGTGCGAAGCGGCGGGCACAGGCTTCGCCAAAACCTGAAGTAGCGCCAGTAATGAACACAGTGGAAGTCATTTCATTCTCCTGAAGTACCGCACTTGAGTGCAGCCCGGTTGATAACAATCGATAAACAAGGCCAGCAGAATGCCCGCCCAGACAGGTCACGAGCAAGTCTGTGGATAAAACATTGCATGCACTGTACAAAAAACAACCAGAAATCTCCGGGCCAGGCGTAGCATGGCTCAAACGGGGTTTTACCCACGTTATCCACAGCCAGGCCCACAATATCCGTGGGCAACTGTTTTTTGTGCAGGCCGCGGTTTACGGGGGCTGAAGGACCGCGACAAAGGTTTTTTGCTTGACGCCATCATCGCCTCGTGTAAAGCGCCTGAAACATAGGTAACGGGAAAATTCTCCGGCATTGCCTTCAGCCTATGTCCACTACCGGTTTGCGAACTATTTCCAACGCTTGCCCACAGACTTATCCACAGGGTGGAGGCGCAGAATAACTGTATGAAAAACCAGCCCCCAAGTCGTTGACAAAAGGGCCAGAAGCAGACTGAAAAATCGCTGATCAAAATTTAACCACTAGCCTGCAGGCCAAGTAGAACAAGGCCTGCAGCCAAATGCTCCCACGTTATTCACAGGCAGTTCCACAGTAAACCTGAACAAGTCAAAAGCGTGACAAAACAAGCATTTGCAGCGGCTTTATGTCGCGGTTTGGCGGCCCGTCAAAATTGTTTTCCACAATTGGCCAAGCACTGTTCTGCGAAGGACATCAGATCAACAGCAGGCCGTCAGATTTGACCTCGTTCAACACAAAAAACGTTCGCACCTGACGCACTCCGGGCAGCGCAATAATCTTCGTATTGTGCAGGTGATTGAATGCCGGCAGATCACGGACTCTGATCTTCATGAAGTAATCCACATCGCCCGCGACCAGCCAGCACTCCAGCACCTGCTGCAACTCACGGGCCGCCGCCTCGAAGGTTGCGAAGCTCTCAGGGGTCGACCGATCCAGGACCACGCCGATAAGCACAACAGTGCCTTGCTGCACTGCGTTGGGGTCGATCTGGGCACGCACGCTTTTGATGATGCCGTTTTCGTACAGGCGCTTGGTGTGGTTCCAGCATGCAGTAGTACTGAGCCCGACCTTCCTGGCGAGATCAGCATTGCTGATTCGTCCATCAATCTGCAACGCACGCAGGATCTTGCGCTCTTGCACCGTCATTTCCGGCGTTTGCAGCTGATCTTTCATCGTCCGCTGACCTCCCTTGGCACACTTGAAATAGACGGAGTGAGCAACGCTCATGCGCAAATCGTGCCGGGGCATGAACAAACACCCATCCAAGGGCGCAAATGATGAATGTTCATCCGCCGAGCCTTTTCAACAGGTACGACGTTCCGATCAGGAGGCCTAAATACGTAGGAAACCCCGTCAGACTTTGAGTAGTTTAGGACTGAGAAAACGTGCCTACTCAAGCCGCCAGGAGCGCTGTCATGCTTGGAATATCGGAGTCTGCAGTCTGGGTGAAAGCGCCCTCCCCGGAAGTCGGGGTGGTGATAGTCACGCGCGCCGGACTACCCGGTTACATCAGCGAACGCCTGCGCAGTGCGATAGATGATTGGGATCAGGTCGCCTACCTGCACGTCAAACAAGCTCATGAGTTTCTTGAGGACTGGCTTCGGGCAGAATCGACCCAGCCCGCACCAAACCTGGACACTCAGTGCCATGCCAGTCAACTGCTGCGCTCGGTATCCAAAGGTTGTTATTTACTGGATATAGAAGAAAGTCTCTCACCCCAACTCACGTGGCTGGGCTCTGTGTACGGCCACAAATTGCATGTGGTAAGGCTTGGGGAGTCGGAGTTATCAACAGCCGCGATGGATCAGCAGGTTGAAGAGATTCTGGCGAAGGTCAGCACGTTGGCAAAGAGCATTCTGGAGGAGCGGTTTATTGGGGTCTGATACCAGGCCCCCAAGCGCCACACACCTGCTGGCGCCTATCAAACAAATGCAATTTCCGAGTTGACACAAGTCCTGTAGGAGCTTACCGAGGTTACGAGGCGAGCGATGGCGGAGTGGCAGACAAACCGCCATCGCTGGCCTCGTAACCTCGGTGAGCTCCTACAGGTCAAGTATCGACCGCTACAGACTAATCAACCATTACGGAAGATGAAGCTGTAAGCACTCAACGCAGGCACACCACCCAAGTGGGCGTAGAGTACTTTCGAGCCTTCCGGGAATTCGCCGTTGCGGACCATTTCGATCATGCCGTGCATCGACTTGCCTTCATACACAGGGTCAGTCAGTACGCCTTCGGTTCGAGCGCACAGGCGGATTGCTTCAAGGGTACCTTCGTTCGGCAGACCATATTCCGGATAAGCGAAACGCGTATCGAGGATGACGTCCTCTTCGGTAATGTCCTGCCCCAGTTCCACGAGCTTCGCGGTGTTTTGTGCGATGCGCAGAACCTGCGCCTTGGTCTTTTCCGGCTTGGCTGACGCATCGATACCAATCACCCGGCGTGCGCGACCATCCGCAGCGAAGCCCACCAGCATGCCCGCGTGGGTGCTGCCGGTTACCGAGCAGACCACGATGTAGTCGAACTTGAAGCCCAGCTCTTTCTCCTGCTCGCGGACTTCTTCGGCGAAGCCAACAAAGCCCAGTCCGCCGTAAGGATGTTCGGAACAACCAGCAGGAATCGGGAAAGGCTTGCCGCCGCTTTCCTCAACGTCCGACATGGCTTTTTCCCAACTCGGACGAATGCCAATGTCGAATCCGGCCGCGTCCAGGCGCACATCAGCGCCCATGATTCGCGACATCTCGATGTTGCCGACCCGGTCATACACCGCATCGGAATAGTTGACCCAGTTCTCCTGAACCAGCACGCACTTCATGCCCAAGTGAGCCGCTACGGCAGCCACCTGGCGCGTCTGGTTGGATTGAATACCGCCGATGGACACCAGCGTGTCGCAGCCCTGCTCCAGCGCTTCTGGAATGAGGTACTCAAGCTTGCGGGTTTTGTTACCACCGAAGGCCAGACCGCTGTTGCAGTCTTCACGCTTGGCATACAGATCGACCTTGCCACCCAGGTGCGCACTGAGTCGCTTGAGAGGCGTGATGGGCGAAGGACCAAACGTCAAAGGGTAGCGCTTGAATTTGCTCAGATTCATAACAGGGCTCCTTGATATTGAGAGTATCCAGGCACGTTCTGCAGTGCTTGCGATGAACTCAATGTTAAGGAAACAAGCAAAAAAACGGGTTGCAAACTTAAGGCTATTTTCGGCTATTTATTAATCCGCTGGAGATTTAACTTAATTAAATTGTTAGGATTATCTTAATAACGCAATAAAAGATCACTACCAAAATGACTATCAGCGCAGACGCCAGCAGTACCGACCGAATTGACCGGGCCATCCTCAAAGCCCTGCAAAAAGACGCCTCGATCTCTAACGTCGCGCTGGCGGAAAAGGTCAAGCTCAGTGCCCCGGCTTGCTTGCGACGAGTCGAACGCCTGAAGCAGGCAGGGCTGATCAAGAAGATTGTGGCGGTGCTGGATTACGAAGCGCTGGATGCGGGGATGGTGGTGATCATTGGGGTAGTGCTGGATCGCTCGACGCCGGAGTCATTCTCGGCCTTCGAGACCGCTGCGCAGAAAATCTCGGGCT
Source organism: Pseudomonas caspiana (assembly GCF_002158995.1). GTDB lineage: Bacteria > Pseudomonadota > Gammaproteobacteria > Pseudomonadales > Pseudomonadaceae > Aquipseudomonas > Aquipseudomonas caspiana. The sequence continues at coordinate 63,138 of NZ_LOHF01000014.1, forward strand.
GTATGGAGCTGCATGTGGTGACGGGGGAATTCGACTACTTGATGATGCTGCGTACTCGCGACAGCCAGAGTTTCAACCGACTGCACGCCGAGCAGTTGCTGTATCTGCCCGGCGTGCGCCAGATTCGCTCGTTTATGGGGCTGCGTTCGGTGCTGTCTACGACGATGATTCCGTTGTAACGGGGGCTTGAGAGCCACCCCTGCTCCGCAGAAATACACCGGTGTCTATGGCTCCACACTGTCTCCCGGCAAACATAGGACCTGTAGGAGCCGCCGAAGGCTGCGATCGCGGTGTACCAGAAGAATTGCTTCGCAGCCTTCGGCAGCTCCTACAGGAATTGCATTTCAATCCAGTAGTTTGCATGTTGTTTGATGAGAGCAATCATCATCGCATCTGGTTAATGCCCGCCCAGATACGCATTACGCACCTCTTCATTCACCAGCAACTCCTGCCCTGTGCCGCTCAGGCGAATCTCGCCGTTGACCATCACATACGCCCGGTCCGACAGCTTCAGCGCGTGGTTGGCGTTTTGCTCGACGAGGAAGATGGTCATGCCGGTGGCCGCCAGTTCGCGCAGAGTGGCGAAGATCTGTTTGACGATGATGGGTGCCAGGCCCAGGCTCGGCTCATCGAGCAACAGCAACTTCGGGCGACTCATCAAGGCTCGTGCAATAGCGAGCATTTGCTGCTCGCCCCCGGACATGGTCATGGCCCGCTGATTACGTCGTTCCTTGAGACGCGGAAACAGTTCGAACATGCGCTGCATGTCTTCAGCCGAATGTTTATCGCCAATCGGGATGGTGCCCATCATCAGGTTCTCCTCGACTGACATGTCGGGGAAAACCCGGCGTCCTTCAGGCGATTGCGCGATGCCGTTGGACGCAATGTAGTGGGACGACTTCTGAGTGATGTCGGTGCCCTGATAAATAATCTGCCCGGCTGCCGCCCGTGGCTGCCCAAAAATCGACATCAGCAGCGTGGATTTGCCCGCACCGTTGGAGCCGATCAAGCTGACGGTCTCGCCTTCATTGATGTGCAACGAGACTTTTTTCAGGGCCTGAATCGGCCCGTAAAACACATCGATCTCTTTCATTTCGAGGATCGGCGTACTCATACCAGTTCCTCTTCATCAGCGCCCAGATACGCCGCGATCACTTTCGGATCGTTGCGAATCTGTTCAGGCCCACCGGTGGCAATCACGTTGCCATGGTCGAGCACCACAATATCGTCGGAAATACCCATGACCATGCCCATGTCGTGTTCGATCAACACAATCGTCATGTCATGCTCGTCACGCAGCAGGCGGATCATGCCGCTCAGCGCCTCGGTTTCCTGCGGGTTGAGGCCCGCTGCGGGTTCGTCCAGGCAAATCACCTGCGGCCGGGTGCACATAGCGCGGGCGATCTCCAGACGGCGTTGTTGACCGTAGGAAAGCTCACCCGCCAGGCGATTCGCACAATCAACCAGGTCGACCACTTCCAGCCAATAGAACGCCGTATTGATAGCGACTTCTTCAGCCTCGCGATAACCCTTGGTATTGAGGATGCCTGCCAACAGATTACGGTTGACCCACATGTGCTGAGCGACCAGCAGGTTTTCCAGTACCGACATTTCCTTGAACAGGCGAATGTTCTGGAACGTCCGCGCCAGCCCTGCCCGATTCACCAGATGCGTGCCGCCAAACATTTTGTAGTAGAGGCGACTGAGGAAGCTTTTCGGCGAGACAAAATCTGTGCCCTTGAACGGTTCACCCAGCAGCTTGATCACGTTGGTGGTCGTGCCGCGGGTGTGTAATTCAATGCGCCCGCCAGTGGCTTTATAGAAACCGGTCAGGCAGTTGAAGACCGTGGTTTTGCCCGCGCCGTTAGGGCCGATCAGGGCGAAAATCGAATTGCGTCGCACTTGAATGCTGACGTCGCTGAGCGCCTTGATGCCGCCGAAGTGCATCATCAGGTGCTCAACCGAAAGAACGATGTCGTTGCTCATGGCGCAACCCCCTTGCGTGGAGTAACCCCGGTACGTGAGACGCGAATCAGGCCGCGTGGTCGCCAGATCATCATCAGCACCATCAGGATCCCCAGCAGCAGTACCCGGTACTCGGCGAAGCTGCGCAGTAATTCAGGAGTGATCGTGAGCACAAACGCGGCAATCACCACGCCAATGGTCGACCCCATGCCGCCGAGCACGACAATGGCCAGAATCAAAGCCGATTCAATAAAGGTGAACGAAGTCGGGTTGATGAAGCTCTGCTGACTGGCGAAGAAAACACCTGCCAGCCCCGCAGTCGAGGCACCGATGGTGAAGGCAGAGAGCTTGACCAAAACATGATTCAGCCCCATGGAGCGACAAGCAATTTCGTCTTCCCGCAGCGCTTCCCATGCACGCCCGATTGGCATGCGGGTCAAGCGATGCTTGATGTACAGCACCGCCAGCACGACCAATACCAACACCGCGTAGATGAAGATGAATTTGAGATTGCCGTTGTACTCAAACCCGAAGTACTCATGGATAGGTATCCCGCCATCTTTGGCTCGACGACCAAACTCAAGCCCAAAGATCGTTGGAGAAGGCACCGCGACGCCATTAGGGCCACCGGTGAAGGAAAGCCAGTTGGTCAGGACCAGGCGAATGATCTCGCCAAAGCCCAAGGTCACGATAGCCAGGTAATCACCGTGCATGCGCAACACCGGGAACCCGAGTATGCAACCCGCCAACGCTGCCGCGATGGCTGCCAGCGGCAACGCTGACCAGAACCCCAGGCCCAGATACTGGTAGCCCAGCGCCAGACCATAAGCACCGATGGCGTAGAACGCCACATAACCCAGATCAAGCAGACCCGCCAGACCAACCACGATGTTCAGGCCCAGGCCCAATAACACGTAGATAAGCCCAAGGATGATGATCCCGAGAATGTAATTGTTGGCAAATACCGGAAAGATCACGGCAATCAGCGCCATTAGCGGAATCACCCAGATCAGCTTGCTGCGGTGATCAGGTGACTGCACGTGTACGCCGGAGCCGGCACTTTCAAAGCTTTCGCCAATGGCGATACCTTTAGGCGTTTGCAGCAACAAACTCAAGATGAAGCGCCCGACCATCACAATCGCTACCAGCCACGCCACGCGAGTCGGGTGAAGGTTGAAGCTGTAGCCGTCGAGTACGACGCCGACAACGGGTCCGAACACAACCAAAGCCAGCAAACCGGCAAATACTGCGTCGATCAGGCTTTTCTTGATACTGATGGGTTTTGTAGGAGCAGACATATTTATACCTTCGCCACGAGTGGGCGACCCAGCAGGCCTTGAGGACGGAAAATCAGGATCAGTACCAACAGGCCGAAACTGAACACGTCTTTGTAATCAGAATTGATCAGACCGGCGAATTGCGACTCCGCAACACCCAGGATCAACCCGCCCAGCATCGCCCCCGGCAGCGAACCGATGCCGCCCAGCACCGCAGCCGTGAACGCCTTGATACCAATGACGAAGCCCGCATAAAAGTCGAAAGTGCCGTAGTTCATGGTGATCAGCACACCGGCCAATGCGGCCATGGCTGCGCCGATGATGAACACGTAGGAAATCACCCGATCGGTATTGATGCCCAGAATGGATGCCATTTTGCGATCCTGTTGGGTCGCGCGGCACATCCGGCCCAGCTTGGTGTACTTGATGATGTAGGTCAGTACGCCCATGCCGACAAACGCAGCAATCAGGATGAATAACTTGGTGTAGGTGATCTGCACAAAGCCGCTGCCGACCTCAAAGCGCCAAGCGCCTTCGAGTAGTGTGGGCACACCTTGCTGTTTCGCTCCCTGACTGATTTGCGCATAGTTCTGCAGCACAAACGAAATGCCGATGGCGCTGATCAGGGGAGCAAGGCGTGTCGAGTTACGCAGTGGTTTGTAAGCCACACGCTCGATCACGAAGCCATAAACGCCGGTCACCACAATGGTGAAGATCAGCGTGCCGAGAATGAGGAAAGGGAAAGACTCCAGACCAAAAAATGAAAGGACGGCCAGGCCGATGGCGGCCAGGTACGCGGAGATCATATACACGTCGCCGTGGGCGAAGTTGATCATGCCGATGATGCCGTAGACCATCGTGTAACCGATGGCGATCAAACCGTAGACCGACCCGAGGGTCAGACCGTTGATCATTTGCTGCAGGAAAATACCGTCCATCACGCACGCTCACGAACTTGAAAGGCTGCTGATGCCGGCCTACGGTTCCCTTGTGAGGAGCAGCAGGCCGTCACCCAGTAGCTGACAGAAGAACTTCGGGGTTCGCGACCTTGCGCCCCCATTACCAAGACGCGCGAGTACCGTGAAGGCACACGCGCGGCTATGCGTTTTGCTTACTTCTGTTTTTCAAGCTGGTGGTATTTACCGTCTTTGTCCCACTGGTAAACCACGTAGTCGGAAACCTTGAGGTCACCTTTGGAATCCCAGGCTTTCTCGCCCATTACGGTTTTAACGGGGTGAGCTTTGAGCCACTTGCTGGCGTCTTCGCCCTTGTTGGATTTGGCGCCATTGAAGCCAGCGGCCAGGGCCTGAACCGAAGCGTAGGCATACAGGGTGTAGCCTTCGGGCTCGTAGCCGGACTTGCGGAACTCATCCACGACAGCCTTGCTGTCTGGCAGTACGCGTGGGTCAGCGCCGAAGGTCATGTACACGCCATCAACGTATTGCGCGCCGCCAGCGGTGGTAACCAGTTCGTCGGTCACGATGCCGTCATCGGACATGAACTTGACGTCTTTCAGACCTTGCTCACGCATCTGACGAACCAGAGGACCGGCTTCCGGGTGCAGGCCGCCGAAGTAGACGACGTCTGCGCCGACAGAGCGGATTTTGGTAACCAGGGCGCTGAAGTCTTTCTCGCCACGCGTCAGGCCTTCTTCAAGAACCGGCTTCACGCCGCGAGCGGTGAGCTGCTTGGCGGTCGCATCAGCCAGGCCTTTGCCGTAAGTGTCTTTGTCGTTGATGACGGCGATTTTCTTGCCTTTCAGGACATCGACAATGTAGTCGCCCGCCACGATACCTTGCTGGTCATCGCGACCGCACATGCGGAACATGGCGGTCAGGCCGCGCTCGGTAACAGTAGGGTTGGTTGAACCTGGAGTAATCGCGATGATGCCTGCTTCGTCATAAACTTCCGATGCCGGGATCGTCGAGGAGGAGCAGAAGTGACCAACAACGCCAGCAACTTTGTCTGAAGCCGCTTTGTTAGCGACCGCAACGGCTTGCTTAGGCTCGCAAGCATCGTCATAAGCGGTCAATACGATCTTTTCCCCGTTAACGCCACCAGCCTTGTTGATCGCGTCGGCAGCTGCTTGAGCGCCTTTCATGTATTGCTGACCAAACGATGCGTTGGCGCCAGTCATTGGCCCCGCGACGCCGATTTTTACATCAGCCTGAGCAAACGAAGACACGCCGAATGCAGTAGCGACTGCAAGTGCAAGAAAGCCTTTTCTGTAAAACGTCTGCGACATGAGTGGTGCTCCTGAGATTTTTTTGATTAGCACTGCAACTACGCAGTTGCTCTGAGCAAGTGGCGTGCCATTCGTTTTTTATTCTGATGAAACTCATGGATTTGTTGCGTTAGGCCCGGCTAGAGCCTTGCACTACGGCGCATGCAACCCTCTACATCAAGCAATGTGCAACCTTTGAATAAAAAGGTGCAACCACCGCCAAAATAGGTAGCAACCTACGCATCAAGCCACGTACAACCTTGCTGTAACAGCATGCGTCACCTAACTGCACACCGGCGGTGCGCTGGCGCTACGGGACGCACCAATTGAGGTTAGTGGAGGATATGAGCTACTGCGGAAAATCGCATCTCTTGGCTGCCCCTATCCTGTAGGAGCTCACCGAGATTACGAGGCCAGCGATGGCGATGTGTCAGAAATATCGCCATCGCTGGCCTCGTAATCTCGGTGAGCTCCTATAGGGATTGCGTTGTGCGAAGCCAGGCCTCAGTCGAACGTAATGCCCTGCGCCAGCGGCAGTTCCAGCGAGTAGTTCACGGTCGCTGTCTGGCGACGCATGTAGGCGCGCCACGAATCGGAGCCGGACTCACGACCGCCACCGGTTTCTTTCTCACCCCCGAATGCGCCGCCGATTTCAGCACCGCTCGGGCCGATGTTGACGTTGGCGATACCGCAATCGCTGCCCAGCGCCGACATGAACTGCTCAGCCTCGCGCACATCCGTGGTGAAAATGCACGACGACAGACCTTGCGGCACGGCGTTGTTCAAACGCAGCGCTTCGTTGAAATCTTCGTAGCCAACAACGTACAGAATCGGCGCAAAGGTTTCGTCGCGAACGACATCGCTCTGCTCTGGCATCTCAACGATGGCTGGAGACACGTAATAGGCATTGGGGAATTTATCTTCCAGCTGACGCTTGCCGCCAAACACCTTGCCGCCTTCGCTCGTTGCCTGCTCCAGCGCGTCCTGCATGGCCTGATAGCTGTGCTTGTCGATCAGCGGACCTATCAGATTGCCTTCCAGCGGGTGACCAATCCGGATTTTCTCGTAAGCGGTTTTCAGACGCGAAACGATCTCGGCCTTCACCGACTCATGGGCGATCAAACGACGCAGGCTTGTGCAGCGCTGTCCGGCAGTCCCTACAGCGCTGAACAGGATGGCGCGTACGGCGAGATCCAGGTCGGCTGTCGGGCTGAGAATCATGGCGTTGTTACCGCCCAGTTCGAGGATGCTGCGAGCGAAACGCGCGGCGACTTTTGGAGCCACTTCACGCCCCATTCGGGTGCTGCCCGTTGCACTGATCAGAGCCACACGCGGATCATCGACCAGCGCCTCACCCGCATCACGACCACCTATGACCACCTGTGCCAGATACTTCGGCGCATCGGCGAAGTTAGCCGCAACTTTGTCGAACAGCGCCTGACACGCCAGACCGGTCAACGGCGTTTTCTCCGACGGCTTCCATATCACCGAGTTGCCGCACACCAGCGCCAACGCGGTATTCCACGACCAGACCGCAACCGGGAAGTTGAACGCACTGATCACGCCAACCACGCCCAGCGGATGCCAGGTTTCACGCATGTGGTGGCCTGGACGCTCGGAGGCGATAGTCAAGCCGTACAACTGGCGAGACAGGCCGACGGCGAAGTCGCAGATATCGATCATTTCCTGCACTTCACCCAGACCTTCCTGAGTGATCTTGCCAGCCTCCCAGGAAACCAGCTCCCCCAGATCAGCCTTGTGCTTGCGCAGCGCTTCACCGAACAGGCGAATCAGCTCACCGCGACGCGGGGCCGGTACTTTGCGCCACGCCTGGAACGCAGCGTCGGCACGTGTGACCTGCTGCTCGACTTCGGCAGCACCTTCCCAACTCACTGCGCCAATTCGGCTGCCGTCGATGGGGGTGTGAACAGGCTGGTCGCCCTTCTGGTACAGCGCGGGGTCGACACCGAGGCGGGTTAGCAGGTCGGTAAGCATGTTCTCTCCTGATTTCGGGAATGCTGAAATAACGGTAAATCTTCAGGCTCTAGTAATAACTGGCCTTAACGCCATCAACAAACGACCATTAGGCGAGATATCATTCCTTTTATTCATGCTCGCAGTATCAAGATCGGAAAAGGCTAGAACATGCTCAACAGACGCCACCTGCCGTCCATCACAGCGTTGCAATGCTTCGAAGCGGTCACCCGGCATTTGAGCTTCACGCGCGCTGCCGAGGAACTGAACCTCACGCAAAGTGCGGTCAGCAAGCAAGTGGCGCAGCTTGAGGAATTAGTCCAGCACTTACTGTTCCGCCGCGTGCGTCGCCGTTTGCAGTTGACCCCGGCGGGCGCGCTGTATCTGGGCGAAGTGCGCAAGATTCTGAGCCAGATGGAGATGTCCACCCACTTCCTGCGCTCCTATGGCGGCGAGACCGAAGTGCTGCGGGTCTCTACACCCTCGACCTTCGGCGCACGCTGGCTGGTGCCGCGCTTGAAAGGCTGGCGTCTGCGCCACCCGCATATCCATCTGGATGTGGTCAACGAGCAGGAAAACGACGACCTGATTCAAAGCCGCTGCGATTTCACGTTTTACTTCGGCCAGGGCGCACGGCCGGGAGCGGAGAGTATTCGCTTGTTTGGGGAAGAACTGGTGCCCGTCTGCGCACCGAGCGCCCTACCCGCGACGCCGTTTACCGATCCGACGCAATTGGCCGATCTGGTCCTGCTGCAAAACGCCAATCGTCCGCAAGGCTGGCATGACTGGTTCGACAGTCAGGGCTATCACACCGAACACAGCTACCACGGGCCGCGCTTCGAAACGTTCTACATGTGCATTCGGGCTGCACAAGTCGGCTGCGGCGTCGCCTTGCTGCCGCGCTTTCTGGTGGAAGAAGAACTGGCCGACGGCAAGCTGGTCATCCCTTGGCAACACGCTTTGCCGAGCAGCGACGCGTACTACATGGCCTACCCGGAGCATGCGGCTGAAGTGCCGAAGATCAGGGATTTTGCCAAGTGGATGCTGGAGCAGTTGGGGGAAAAGTAAACGCAATCTCCGTAGGAGCGCACAAGCACCGCGAGGCCGCGATAGCGTTGTATCAAGCAGGACGCCATCGCGGCCTCGCGGTGCTCGTGCGCTCCTACAGAAAAGGTTCAGATATTCATTCCATATTTGAAGAGCCGCCCCGGTGTTCATGAGATTGCGCTGTCTCGCGGCAACCAGCACCCCACCAAATCCTGACGCCAGCATTACGGCTGCTTCCACCCACCAAATAGTTTTTTATGGCTGTGTGCTGCTCCGGCGTTGAACCTATATTCCAGCAACCTTGGGTAGAAGCTTTCGCGTCTGCATGTCGATCGCTCCGTAGTTTCCTGACTTGATCTCCTGACAGGTGACGCTATGGCGACAACTCATATTGCAGAGGCAAACTCCCAGACCTGGCTCAATGACAGGCATCTGACGGTTATCCTGCTCGTGCTGCCAGTGATGCTGATGACGCTGGCGATCCTGATCAACAACCACGGGATGTTCATCTACACGCTGGACGATCCCTACATTCACCTCGCGCTGGCCAAACAAATGTTCAGCGGCCATTACGGTATCAATCCAGGCGAGTTTTCGGCGCCGTCCTCAAGCATTCTCTGGCCATTCCTGCTCGCACCTTTTGCCGTTTTTGGTAGCGGGATGGTCTTCGCGCCGTTCTTCCTGAATGTGATTTTTGCGCTCCTGACTATCGGTCCGCTTATCAAGTTGCTCGACGGTTTGCACCCGATCAGCAAAGTTTTCATTCTCGGCGGTTTCTTCCTTGCCACTAATCTCTATGGTCTGATTTTCGCAGGGATGGAGCACACGCTGCAGGTCTATCTTGTGACCTTGATAGCCTGCGCGGTGGTGAAAAGGGAGTTTGGCCAGATAGCCATAACTCCCCTGACCGTCTACGTCGCGCTGATTTTATTGCCACTGGTGCGCTATGAAGGACTGGCCGTTTCGCTGCCTGTGCTGGCTTATCTGTTCTGGCATGGCGAACGACGCGCGACAGTCGTCAGCGCAGCCCTCATCGGTGCGCTGGTCATCGCGTTCTCACTGTTTCTCAGTCATCTGGGGCTGGGCTATATACCTTCTTCCGTGCAGGCAAAAACCGGTACTGGGCTGGCCGCACTGTTCTTCAACGTCACCAATCAGCTCGACGCCTATGGCTGGGTCTTGCTCGCCCAGTTGTTCGTGTGCGTGCTGTTCTTCGACAGAAAGCCGCTGATTCTTATGCTGCTTACAGTGGCCGCACTGCACACGCTGTTTGGTCGGTCCGGGCAAGGCCGTTATGAAGCCTATTGGCTAACCTTTGTTGGCGTGTTCGTGATTTACGCCTGTGTCACGCGCATGAGTGAGCGTTACATGACTGCGCTGTTCGCCATGCTACCGGTTGCCTTTGCGATTCCCGTGTACACGACGCTGCGGGTGCCTCTTTCCTCGGCAGCGATTTATAACCAGCAGTATTCCAGCGCAGAGATTGTCCGGGCATTGGGCGAACCGGTTGCCGTCAATGACTTGGGCCTGGTGGCACTCAATGGCAATCAATACATCCTGGATTTGTGGGGACTGGGCAGCATCCAGGCGCTGCACTATCGGAAGACGCGCAACGACGTTGACTGGATGACAACCCTGATGGACGAGAAACACGTGCATTACGCGTTTGTTTACAACGAGTGGTTCCCCGAAAGGCCGAAGAACTGGATTGAAGTGGCAGAGATGCGCCTGACCATCCCTCGCGCCTCGGCCGCAGCATCCAGCGTTTTTTACTACGCCACGGACGAAGAATCAGCGAAAAAGCTCAAGGCCGTAATGGAGCGATTTCGTGATGAAACACCCAACGGGAAATTCACTCTGAGTTTTCCGGTGGTTGCGGCGGCGCGCTGAGACCGCATTTACAGATCGCACTTCCATTCAGGTACTTCGGATTCCTGATGCTGCCGCGCGACGAACGATGGATCTGTAGGAGCGCACGAGCACCGCGAGGCCGCGATAGCGTACTCCCTGATACACCGCCATCGCGGCCTCGCGGTGCTCGTGCGCTCCTACAGGTCAGCTAGCCATTTCATGCTTGATAAGGGCTGTCGAAGGCTGCGAAATCAATACATCTGAAACACATCAATCGCGGCCTTCGGCAGTTCCACGAACTCCCCCGCCAAAGAAAACTGCCCCTATTCCGCCTCGGCTGGCATTATGTCGGGCATTATCAACAACAAGCTCAATGAGCGCTCGATGGCTCTGCCACGGGACGCCCGTGACCACTTGATTCATTTTTGTTTGGCCGCGTCTGGCGGCCGGTCCTGCTGGAGCGACCCAATGAGCGAAAGCGCTTTCTCCAATCGCATCGTGCAAAACCTGCTCGACACCGATCTGTACAAACTGAGCATGATGCAGGCGGTATTGCACAACTACCCCAACGTCGACGTTGAGTGGGAGTTCCGCTGCCGTAATGGTGAGGAATTGCGCCCTTACCTGGGTGAAATCCAGCAACAAATCCAGAAACTGTGCGAACTGTCACTGGCGGCTCCGGAGCTGAACTTCCTGGAACGCATCAACTTCATGAAGCCAGACTTCCTGAGGTTTCTTGGCTTGTTCCGCTTCAACACCCGCTACGTCAAAACCACTATTGAAAATGATGAGCTGTGCATTCGCCTGCAGGGGCCATGGCTGCATGTGATCCTCTTCGAGGTACCCGTGCTCGCGATCGTCAGCGAGGTGCGCAACCGCCATCGTCATCCTGAGATTCTGCTCAGCCAGGCGCGAGATCAGCTTTATCGCAAGTTCGACTGGCTCGCCGCCAACGCTGATGCTGACGAATTGGCCCAACTCAAGGTCGCGGACTTCGGCACCCGTCGGCGTTTTTCCTACCGCGTTCAGGAAGAAGTCGTCGACGTGCTCAAGCGTGACTTCCCTGGCCAGTTCGTCGGCACCAGTAATGTGCAACTGGCACGCAAGTTTGACCTGAAACCGTTGGGCACCATGGCCCACGAATGGATCATGGCTCATCAACAGCTCGGGCCGCGCCTGATCGACAGTCAGAGCGCCGCGCTTGACTGTTGGGTGCATGAATACCGGGGTTTGCTGGGGATTGCCCTGACAGACTGCATCACCACCGATGCCTTCCTGCGGGACTTCGATCTGTATTTCGCCAAACTCTTCGACGGTCTGCGCCATGACTCCGGCGATCCGGTGAAGTGGGCCGAAAAATGCATCTCGCACTATCAGAAGCTGGGCATTGACCCTATGAGCAAGACGCTGGTGTTCTCTGACGGCCTGACTTTACCCAAGGCGTTGGAAATATTTCGTGCGTTGCGCGGTCGCATCAATGTCAGTTTCGGAATAGGCACTAACCTGACCGCAGACATACCGGGCGTTGAACCCATGAGTATCGTCCTGAAAATGACCGCCTGCGCCGGACAGCCCGTCGCGAAAATTTCCGACGAGCCCGGCAAGACGCAATGCAAGGACCCCAATTTCGTCTCGTACCTGCGACATGTGTTCAAAGTGGCGGATTAATCCGCAAACAGAATCCGTCGCCTCCATCCTTACCAAGGAGTGAATCATGCAAGCCGTACAGCTCCAGATTGCTGAGCAGCTCAAGGTCCAACCACCTTTCGCCGACGAAAACGCACTTCAGGCCGAGGTCGCCCGGCGTATCGTTTTCATTCAGGACTGCCTGACCAACGCCCGACTCAAAACCCTTGTATTGGGCATCAGCGGCGGGGTGGACTCATTGACCGCGGGGTTGCTGGCTCAGCGCGCCGTTGAAGAACTGCGGTCCACAACCGGTGACGAAAGCTACCAATTTATCGCTGTACGCTTGCCTTACCTCGTCCAGCATGACGAACACGAAGCTCAGGCGTCGGTGGACTTCATCAATCCGGACATACGCCACACGGTGAACATCGGCGGCGCGGTAAAAGCGATGGCGAGCGAGATCAAGGCGTTCGAAGGTCAGCATGCCAGCGCTGTGGATTTCGTACTCGGCAACACCAAAGCGCGCATGCGCATGGTCGCGCAGTACACCATCGCTGGCGCTCATCAGGGCCTGGTGATCGGGACCGATCATGCAGCGGAAGCCGTGATGGGATTCTTCACCAAATTTGGCGACGGCGCTTGTGACCTCGCACCACTGAGCGGGCTGGTAAAAAACCAGGTTCGCGCTATTGCCCGCCACTTCGGTGCGCCGGAGTCGCTGGTTGAGAAAGTGCCGACAGCAGACCTGGAAGACCTGATGCCAGGCAAGCCGGACGAAGCGTCACACGGCGTGACTTACGCTGAGATCGACGCCTTCCTGCATGGTGAGCCAGTGCGTGAAGAAGCGTTCAAGATCATTTGCGACACCTACGCCAAAACCCAGCACAAGCGGGAATTGCCGTACGCGCCTTGATGCGGGCGAGGCCCCTGCAGGAGTGAACTTGTTCGCGAGGCGTGTTACCTGACACACCGCCTCGCAAACAAGTTATCAAACAACATGCAATCCAGTGGACTGAAATGCATTTTCTGTAGGAGCTGCCGAAGGCTGCGAAGCATTTCTCCTGATACTCCGCGATCGCAGCCTTCGGCAGCTCCTATAGGTCCAATCCTTGCCGCAAGACAGCGCGGCACCATGGACCGGGGTGCTCTTGAGGGAACGCTTACTTCAGCGTCACAGTGCCCTTCATCATGCTGATGTGGCCTGGGAACGAGCAGAAGAAGCCATACTTTTCAGCCGGATCCAGCTTCGACACATCGAAGGTCACCGAATCCGTCTCGCCAGCGCCAATCACTTTGGTGTGCGCGATGATGCGAGCGTCGCCTTCTTTCAGGTACTGCTTGTCGATACCTGCACCCAGGCCATCAGTAGCGATAGCCTGCATGTCTGCTTCTTTGCTCAGCACCCAGTTATGGCCCATGACGTTCTTTGGCAGGCTGCCGGAATGCGTGAGGTTGACCGTGAAGGTCTTGCAGCTTTTATCGATTTCAACGGCCTTGGTCTTGAAGGACATCTGATCGGTGGAGTCGACAGTCGTACTGCACTCTGCCGCCAGCAAATGCCCGCTGGCCAATGTCAGCAGGGATACAGCAACAAGCTTGCGAATCATGGGGAATCTCCAAGGCTGGGTATTTTGTTAATTACAGCAAGACTGCCTGATAAGTCGCCAGGTTCCAATGACCTGCGTCAACAAGGCTCAGTGGCAATCAGCTATCGGAGCCATCGAAACAATCTACGAGCGCTATGTCGGTCGCCCGCGCAAGATGCCTCATCGCCACTTTTCAGGAAGATCATCATGCAGCTCAACAGTCTTTTCCGTAGTTTGCTCGCGGCTTACGCTTGCGGTGCCACCGGCAGCTATGCAGAGGAATCAAACCGGGTTTAATGACGACTTAAAGACGAAAAGCCGCACTTGGGAATTAAGGCTTTGGACCGGAGGACATACAACGCCGTGTGCCCGACGCCTTTCTCAGGCAGAATGACGCCATTAATCGCCTTAAAAGAGGATCGCCCATGGCTAAACCTAACTACTCCTTCGCGAAACGTCAGCGAGATCTGGCTAAAGAGCAGAAGAAAGAGGAAAAGCTACAGCGCAAAAATGCTGCCCTGGCCGAAACCAGTACTGAAGGCGAGACCGAGGCATCTGACGCGACCGATGAAGCTGCGCCAGTGGAACAGACCAGCACTGACGACAAGCCAGCTAGCTGAAATACTTTCTTGTTGGCGAAGCGGCGTGTCAGTTCCACCGCGTCGCCAACACGTTAGCTCCTACCGGTGGATAGCCATCGACACCTCACCCTTCGATCGGCATCACCGTCACCCGCACTTCAGGGTCGTGACTGCCACCGCCAAGAATCACGCCGCGTAATGGCGATACATCTGAAAAATCCCGTCCCCATGCCAGACTGATGTGCTCCAGCGCCGGCTGCACGTTATTGGTTGGATCGAAGTCTACCCACCCCAGCACCGGACAAAACACCGACACCCACGCATGGGAAGCATCCGCGCCGATCAGTCTCGGCTGGCCAGGTGGTGGCTGAGTCAGCAAATAACCACTGATGTATCGTGCCGACAAGCCACGTGAGCGCAAGCAGGCCAGCATCAAGTGGGCAAAGTCCTGGCAGACGCCACGGCGTGTTTCCAACACTTCAACCAAGGGTGTTGCGACCTGTGTGGCTTCGCCGTCAAACGTGAACTCGGTGAAGATCTTCTCCATCAATGCCTGTACGCACCACATCAGCGGCTGACTCGGCACGAAGCAATCCGCCGAGAACTCGATGAACGATTGCTTCAAATGCACATAGGGCGACTCGAAACGATAGCGACAGGCTTCCATGATGTCCGCCGACATCGGCCGAGCGTTGTAGGTCATGATGCTGCGCGTCATTTCCCACGCGGGCGAATGATTGAAGTTAAGCGGCGCACGCTCAAGGACTTCGACCTGCAGGCGCGCATTGACCTCCAACTCATCATGAGGCCGCTCAAAAGCCAGACGCGTCAGCGGGTTGCCGAACACGTCGAACTCATCACGGCGAATCGTCGGAATCGGGCTGACCAGCAACTGCTGCTCAGTACAGCGCTGCCAGGGATTGGGTCGCGGCCACAGGTGTGCCAACTGCTGGGCCAGCGAAACCGGGCTGTCGTATTTGTAATGCGTGTCGTGAAAAATCTGGTAACGGGCGCTCATCAGACAGACACCGTACGTTGGCTGATATCGTCGACGTGGGCAAAGTGACGCAAAGCCAATCGATCCGAAACTTGTGCGCTGGCATCGCCAATGCTTTGCAACATGTCTGCAAGGCCCTCTAATACCGCCTTGATACTGCTGTCACCAAACAAGGGGTTCTCCAGACAACCCAGGTCGAAACTCGACAGGCGTCGAACCAGCGTCCCCAGGCTCGCATCGCGAGGCGCGCCGAACTCTTCGTTCAGACGATTCAGCGACTTGGATACCAGTTTGAGCTGGAACAGCACAGCGTGAGGGTTCTGATCATCGAGCAACAGCAAGTCCAGCACCGGAATCAACTGCGGTACGGCCAGGTATCGCGAGCGGTAGGTAATGCTGCTGTTGCCCAGTTCGAGTAGCCATTCCAGACCAGCCTGATCGGTCACGGCAGCGCTGCGCAGGAACGCCGCCAGGCTATTGCTGAGAAACTTCAGACGCTCGATACGCCGACCGATCATCAAAAAGCGCCAGCCTTCGTCCCGGGTCATGTCATCCAGAGCAAACCCGGATAACGCTGCCAGCGACATGACCAGTCGGTTGAGGAAGTCCAACAGTTCGCCAAAATCCGGATCCTTGCTGTCCAGGCTAGTGGCTTCGCGCTGTAATTCGACCAGCGCCTGCCAGTTCTCCCGAGACAGCTTGCCGCGTACTTGCGAGGCTGCCCACTGCAAGCGCTGCAGGTTAGCGCGCAGGCTGAACGGCCACTCTTCGCCGAGAAGAGCCGCAAGCAGCCGCTCAGGCAACGTACCGCCCTCCTCCTCTTGAGGCAGCAGGTTCAGACGCTCACCCAGCGCCACGGCGGCCTCAAGCGCTTCAGGATCGTCGCCATCCACATAACGGGTCAGCATGATGCGCAGCAAACGCGCACTGTTATCGCAACGCTCGCAATAACGGCCAAACCAGAACAGGTTTTCTACTACGCGAGAGGGCAAATACGGGTCACGGCGGATCAAGTCATGCACGCCCAATGTGCGCTGGCTTTTCCAGGGCTCACCGGTTTGCGAAAGTTCGCCCAGCACCCATGTGTCTTTACTGGCACCGCCGCGCTGCATCGAGACCACGTCGGCATCGGCTTCAGCAGCAACGCGAGTCAATCCGCCCGGCAAGACTCGGTAGCCTTCAGAACTGGCCACGGCATAAACACGCATGCCAATGGCACGAGGCTGTAATTGTTCGCCATCGGCCTGCCAGATCGGCGCGTGAGACAGCTGCGCCAATTCCTGAGCTACATAAGCGTAGGGCCTGGCCTGCATGCGCAGTGCGAGGGCTTCGCGCTGGGCTTTGTTCAAATCTCGACCGAATACCGGCGAGAAACTCTGGGAAGGGAAAGCGGGTTTGATCAACAAATCCGGCAGCTTCTCTAACGCCTGAGCCAATACGGGCGGCTCACCACACCACCAGGTCGCAACGGACGGCAGGATCAAGTCTTCGCCAAACAGGTGCTGGCAAATCTTCGGTAAAAATCCCAGCAGACCCGGTGACTCCAGCACGCCGCTGCCCAACGCATTGGCAACCAGCACTTTGCCCTGACGCACCGCTTCCAGCAGGCCCGGCACGCCGAGCGCGGAATCGGTGCGCAGCTCCAGCGGATCGCAGAAGTCATCATCCAGACGACGCATGATGGCGTGCACTCGACGCAGACCGCTGAGGGTCTTCAGATACACCGCTGCATCACGAACCGTGAGGTCGCCGCCTTCAACCAGTGGATAACCCAGCTGGCGCGCCAGATACAGATGCTCGAAATAGCTTTCGTTGAAGCGGCCCGGCGTCAACAACACGATTAACGGTGTTTCGTTATTGGCTGGCGCCTGGCGTGCCAGGGTTTCCTGCAACGCGCGGAAAAAACCGGACAGGTGCTGAACCTGCAAGTCCCGATAGGTTTCCGGAAAAGCACGGGACACGATCTGACGGTTCTCCAGAGCGTAACCCGCACCGGACGGCGCTTGCGTACGATCTGCCGTCACCCACCAGCGGCCATCAGGGGTGCGTGCCAGATCCACCGCGTACATGTGCAGGAACGCACCCTCCGGCGGGGTGATACCTTGGCAAGGCCAGAGGAAGTTGTTGTGACCGAACACCAGTTCGGCGGGCAGCAGGCCTTTTGCGATAAGCGTTTGCGGGCCATACAGATCAGCCAATACCGCGTTGAGCACTTTCGCCCGTTGCGCAATACCGGCGGCAACCTGTTGCCATTCTTCGGCGGGAATCAGGTGCGGCAGAAGGTCCAGCTCCCACGGCCGGTCAGCGCCCTTGGGATCGGCATAGACGTTGTACGTCACGCCATTTTCCTGAATTTGCCGGGCCAACAGCGCCTGCCGCTGAATCAATTGCGCGGGAGTGCTGCGCTGAAGGTGCTCATACATGCGCTGCCAATGGGGGCGAACAGCGCCATCGGCATCAAGCATTTCGTGATAGGTACCCGCGAACAACGGATATTGGTCAAGCAAGTCGCGCATGGAAAGCTCGGCAGAGACTAAAAATTTCAGAGTAGCGCAGTCGGATGTCAGCTGATGGTTAGCTGCTTGCGACTGACGGAATCTCTTATACAAAACCGGATTCCCTGTAGGAGCGCACGAGCACCGCGAGGCCGCGATGACGGTGTATCAGGCAGACCAACATCGCTGCCTCGTGGTGCTCGTGAGCGCCTATAAGGTTCGTACTTCCTGAACGATGCCGGTTTGTTATCTATGCAAACGCATATCCAGCGTCATCGGCAGTTCATCGTTGATGCTCAGCAAAGGCACTTCCAGTTTGCCGGGGGTGTGACCGATCCTGAAGAACCGTGCCAGACGACGGCTTTCCGCTTCGTTGGCGTTGACCGGCAGGGTCTCGTAGTTGCGACCGCCAGGATGCGCGACATGATACTCGCAGCCGCCCAGAGAACGCTGCATCCAGGTATCGACAAGGTCGAATACCAGCGGCGCATGTACTGGAATAGTCGGTTGCAGGCAGTTGGCAGGCTGCCAGGCGCGATAACGCACACCGGCGACAAACTCGCCAACTCGTCCGGTGGGCTGCAAAGGTATCGCAATGCCATTACAGGTCAATACATACCGTTTCGGCGGCAAGCCATTAATCTTGACCTGCAGGCGCTCCAGAGAGGAGTCCACGTAACGCACCGCACCACCGGCCGAACCTTCCTCACCCAGCACATGCCAAGGCTCTAGCGCCTGACGCAATTCCAGCTCGATGCCACTGACCGCGTAATCACCAACTTTAGGGAAGCGGAACTCCAGATGCGCCGCGAACCACTCGGCACGTACCGGATAACCAGCACCGTTCAACTCTTCGATAACGTCCGCAAAGTCTTGCTCAATGAAGTGCGGCAACATGAAGCGGTCATGCAGCTCTGTGCCCCAACGAGCCAGCTTGGCTGGCGCATACGGCTCGCGCCAGAACCGCGCAACCAATGCACGCAGCAACAACTGCTGAGCCAGACTCATCCGCGCATGGGGCGGCATTTCGAAGGCGCGCAGCTCCAACAGGCCCAGTCGGCCAGTAGCGCCGTCAGGGGAATAGAGCTTGTCGATACAGAACTCAGCCCGGTGAGTATTGCCAGTGACGTCGATCAGCAAATTACGCAGCAACCGGTCAACGACCCAGGGCGCAACTTCTTCGCCGGGTTTGGGCATTTGCGCAAACGCAATTTCCAGCTCGTACAGAGAGTCGTTACGCGCCTCATCAACCCGCGGAGCCTGTGAAGTCGGGCCAATGAACAGCCCGGAAAACAGATACGACAGCGATGGATGGTTATGCCAGTAACTGAGCAGGCTGCGCAGCACGTCAGGACGGCGCAGGAAAGGTGAATCACCCGGCGTCGCGCCCCCCAGAACAAAGTGGTTGCCACCGCCGGTGCCGGTATGACGGCCATCGATCATGAATTTCTCGGTGGTCAGCCGCGTCAGACGCGCCTGCTCGTAGAGAAATTCGGTGCGCTCTACCAGTTCATCCCAGGACGCGGACGGCTGCACGTTAACTTCGATAACACCCGGATCAGGCGTGATACGGAAATTCGCCAGACGCGGATCGCTCGGCGGCTCGTAGCCTTCGAGCAAGACCGGGCAGTTAAGCTCTTCAGCGCTGGCCTCAATGGCCGCCACCAACTCCAGATAATGCTCAAGCTTTTCCAGCGGTGGCATGAACAGGTACAAACGCCCTTCCCGCGCTTCGGCACATAAGGCCGTGCGGGTCAGCCAGTCAGCCGACTCGTCGATCTTCGGCATACGCTCAGCATTGGCGTCTGGCTGCTCGGTGAGCCCGGTGAGTTGCGCCTGAACTTGCCCGTCATCTGGCAGCTCGGGGAAATCCTGATTGAAGTCGGTGGGGTGAATGAACGGATATTCCGCCGCTTTGACCCAAGGTTGCGATGCCAGCGGCAAGCGATAGCCCAGCGCCGAATCACCGGGCACCAAGCGGCAATGGGTGTCCCGCAGATACCAGCGACCGCTCTGCCAGCGATCACCATCAACGGAGCGCGCCAGAGGAAGGACTTGACCGATAACCTTGTCCAGACCTTGAGCGAACACTTTGCGCAGCCGTGCACGCTCAAGTTCGTCACTGAGGCGTGAGTCTTCGGCGCTGACGTTGGCAGGCAGTGCGCCCTCACGCCACAGGTAATAGAAATTGTCTTCGTAGGCCGGGAACACAAAACGCGTAGGCACTTTCAGTCGTTCGGCCACGCTGGCCAAAAACCTTCCCGCCAGCTCACCTGTCGCGCCGTAGTTTTCGGTTTCTTCAGCGATCAACGCATTGTTGTGCCAGACCGGCTGCCCGTCTTGGCGCCAGAAGCAGTTAAGCGACCAACGCGGCAGTTGCTCGCCCGGATACCACTTGCCCTGACCAAAATGCACGATACCCAGCGGCGCATAGTGCTTGCGCATGCGCTGGAACAGCTCGGCCGACAAGGCACGCTTTTTCGGCCCCAGTGCAGCAGTGTTCCACTCGGCACCGTCGCGATCATCAATGGAGACGAAGGTTGGTTCGCCGCCCATCGTCAGGCGCACATCGTTGTCAGTCAGATCGCGATCGATCTGATGGCCCAGCGCTTGAATCTCGGCCCATTGTTCTTCGGTGTAAGGTTTGGTGACGCGAGGTGCTTCCCAGATACGCTCCACCGACATTTCATGGCTGAACTCGGTTTCGCAAGGCTCGACCAAGCCACTGATCGGCGCCGCCGATGACGGTTCAGGACTACAAGCCAAGGGGATGTGCCCCTCACCTGCGAACAAACCGGAAGTGGCGTCAAGACCCACCCAACCTGCGCCGGGCAGATAAACCTCACACCAGGCGTGCAGGTCGGTGAAATCGACATCCGTGCCCGAAGGCCCGTCGAGGGCTTCAACATCGGCCTTGAGCTGAATCAGGTAGCCGGACACGAAACGCGCAGCCATGCCCAAGTGACGCAGCAACTGCACCAGCAGCCACGCCGAGTCTCGGCATGAGCCGGACGCGTTTTCCAGCGTGAATTCCGGGGTTTGTACACCGGGCTCCATGCGGATCAGGTAATCGATGTCCTGACTCAGGCGCTGGTTGAGCCCCACCAGAAAGTCGATGGCTGGCAACGGGGTGCGGTCGATGCTGGCCAGATAGTCAGCAAACTTCGGCGTCAGTGGCAGTTTTTCAAGATACGGCGCCAGCTCGCGCTGCTCTTCGCTGGCATAGTAGAACGGGATCTTCTCGGCATAGGGCTCAAGGAAGAAGTCGAACGGATTGAAGACCGCCATTTCGGCGACCAGATCGACTTCAACACGCAGCTCATTGGTCTTTTCCGGGAAGACCAGCCGCGCCAGATAATTGCCCTGGGGATCCTGCTGCCAGTTGATGAAGTGGTTTTCCGGCAGGACTTTCAGTGAATACGACAGCACTCGGGTACGGCTGTGAGCCGCCGGACGCAAACGAACAATTTGCGGACCTAGCTCAACCGCTCTCTCGTAGCGGTAATGCGTGACATGGTGCAAGGCAATATGAATCGACACGGCGTGCCTCCTGCGAGCCTGGACGGTATCGGAACCGCGCAAGACTTATGCCATCCGGGCAAATACGGCGGTTCCTCGGTGGCGAGGCAGAACCAGGCACTATTAAAGCGCCCACTGTGCCCCGCGGTGCAAGCGTTGCACAGAAATAAGGCGTGGGGAGGGGAAATTTTTCGGAGCTAGATTGCCCTGAGCCACTGAGACTGATTGACTTGCAGCAAACGCAGCCCTTGTAGGAGCCAACTTGTTGGCTCCTACAAGGATGTGCGCTTTAGTCCACACCTCTTTCGCAGCCTTCGGCAGCTGCTACAGAAAAGCTGGTAAGCGGGTTTAGCGCGGAACTACAGGCTTACGCTTTGGCGGCTTGGGACCTTTGCCTTTCGCAGCATCCATACGCTCTTTGGCAGCCTGCCTGTTACGCGCCTCGGCGGCAGCCTTGGCTTGCTCGCGTTTGTCCCAAGGTTTGCTGCCGTCGCTGGCGCGAGGTGGCAAGCCGGTGTGCTGGGTGAGGATCCGTGTGGTTCCCTTGGCTACCTTATGGCTACCGGCGGGGGTCGAGTTTTTACGTCGGGCGCTCTGGTAACTGTCGGTTGCAGGCTGATGTTGCGGGATCAACTGATCCTTGCCCGAGCCAATCAAGTCGGCGCGACCCATACGGATCAACGCTTCGCGCAACATTGGCCAGCCTTTCGGGTCGTGATAGCGAAGGAACGCCTTGTGCAGACGACGCTGCTCTTCGCTTTTCACGATGGTCACCGCATCGCTCTTGTAGGTGACCTTGCGCAGCGGGTTTTTGCCCGAGTGATACATGGCGGTCGCCGAGGCCATAGGCGACGGATAGAAAGCCTGCACCTGATCAGCACGGAAACCGTTACCCTTGAGCCACAGCGCCAGATTCATCATGTCTTCATCGGTGGTACCCGGGTGGGCTGCGATGAAGTAAGGAATCAGGTACTGCTCCTTGCCTGCTTCCTTCGAATACTTCTCGAACATGCGCTTGAATTTCTCATAGCTACCAATGCCCGGTTTCATCATCTGGTTGAGCGGACCTTCCTCGGTGTGTTCCGGGGCGATCTTCAGGTAACCACCCACGTGGTGAGTCACCAACTCTTTAACGTACTCCGGCGACTCGACCGCGAGGTCATAGCGCAGGCCGGAAGCGATCAGAATTTTCTTCACGCCCGGCAAAGCACGAGCGCTGCGATACAGCTGAATCAGCGACGAATGGTCAGTATTCAGGTTCGGGCAGATACCAGGGAATACGCACGACGGCTTGCGGCAAGCGGACTCGATTTCCGGGCTCTTGCAGGCAATGCGGTACATGTTCGCAGTCGGGCCGCCAAGGTCGGAAATGACCCCGGTGAACCCTGGAACCTTGTCACGAATTTCTTCGATCTCGCGAATGATCGACTCTTCAGAGCGGTTCTGAATGATCCGGCCTTCGTGCTCGGTGATCGAGCAGAAGGTACAGCCGCCGAAACAGCCACGCATGATGTTCACAGAGAAACGAATCATGTCGTAGGCAGGAATCTTTTCCTTGCCGTACGCAGGATGCGGGACACGTGCGTACGGCATGCCGAACACGTAGTCCATTTCTTCAGTGGTCATCGGAATCGGAGGCGGATTGAACCAGACGTCCACTTCGCCATGCTTCTGCACCAGCGCACGAGCGTTACCCGGGTTTGTTTCAAGGTGCAGTACGCGGTTGGCGTGAGCGTAGAGAACGGCATCGCCACGTACTTTTTCCACGGACGGCAAACGGATAACCGTTTTGTCGCGGGTCATGCGTGGGCTGGCCAGAATCTGTACGACCTTGGCCTCGTTCGGGTCTTCAACCGGGCCTTTTTCCTGCTCGATGGCGCAGGCCTGGGTGTCCTGGGTGTTCACATACGGGTTGATGATCTTGTCGATCTTGCCTGGACGGTCGATACGGGTGGAGTCCACTTCGTACCAGTCTTTAGGCGTATCACGGCGAATGAACGCGGTGCCGCGCACATCGGTGATGTCTTCAATCTTGTGGCCGTAGGACAGACGCTGAGCAACTTCGACGATTGCCCGCTCGGCGTTGCCGTACAGCAGAATATCGGCGCAGGCGTCGATCAGAATCGAGTTACGGACTTTGTCCTGCCAGTAATCGTAATGTGCAATACGACGCAGCGAAGCTTCGATGCCGCCCAGCACGATAGGCACATGCTTGTAGGCTTCCTTGCAACGCTGGCTATAAACGAGACTGGCGCGATCCGGACGCTTGCCCGCCATGCCGCCTGGGGTATAGGCGTCATCGGAGCGGATTTTCTTGTCCGCGGTGTAGCGGTTGATCATCGAGTCCATGTTGCCGGCAGCGACACCGAAGAACAGGTTCGGCTCACCGAGCTTCATGAAGTCGTCTTTGGACTGCCAGTTAGGCTGGGCAATGATCCCGACGCGGAAGCCCTGAGACTCCAACAGCCGGCCAATGATTGCCATGCCAAACGACGGGTGATCGACGTACGCATCACCGGTGACGATGATGATGTCGCAGGAATCCCAGCCAAGCTGATCCATTTCTTCCCGGCTCATGGGCAGGAAAGGCGCAGGCCCGAAACATTCGGCCCAGTACTTCGGATAGTCAAATAACGGCTTGGCTGCTTGCATGTCGGAACCTACGTTTGCACGTTGGAAAAATCGCGGGCGCGGAATATAGCACAAATTTTGATCAAGTCCGACGGTAGTGGTCGGAATTGAGTGACAGGTGTGGCGACCCAATAGGGCTTAACCGTAACCGTAGGACCGGCTTTAGCCGGGAGGGCGCTGGTAATCCGATAATTTTCCTTAGCCAGAAATACCGCTCTCCCGGCTAAAGCCGGTCCTACGGGCGGTCGTCAGACACATCCCACACATCACTCATCTTCGAAGTTGTAACTGCCCGGCGCGAGGTTTTCAAAGCGGGTGTATTTGCCGATGAACGCCAGCCGCGTTGTACCGATTGGACCGTTACGCTGCTTACCGATGATGATCTCAGCAATGCCTTTATGCTCAGTCTCCGGGTGATACACCTCGTCCCGGTAAACGAACATGATGACGTCGGCGTCCTGCTCGATCGCTCCGGATTCCCGCAAGTCGGAGTTGATCGGGCGCTTGTTCGGACGTTGCTCCAGGGAGCGGTTGAGCTGCGACAGAGCAACGACCGGGCAGTTGAATTCCTTGGCGAGGGCTTTCAACGAGCGGGAAATCTCGGAAATCTCGTTGGTCCGGTTGTCACCACCGGAACCCGGAATCTGCATCAGCTGCAGGTAGTCGATCATGATCAGGGCGATATCACCGTGCTCACGCACCAGACGCCGGGTCCGGGCACGCATCTCCGAGGGGCTGATGCCCGCGGTATCGTCGATGAACAACTTGCGTTCGTTGAGCAGGTTGACCGCAGACGTCAGACGCGGCCAGTCGTCATCTTCCAGGCGACCGGCACGGACCTTGGTCTGATCGATACGCCCCAGCGAAGACAGCATACGCATGATCAGCGATTCACCTGGCATCTCCAGCGAGTAAACCAGTACCGCCTTGTCGCTGCGCAATACGGCGTTTTCCACCAGGTTCATGGCAAACGTGGTTTTACCCATGGACGGACGACCCGCGACGATGATCAAGTCGGCCGGTTGCAGGCCGCTGGTCTTCTCGTCCAGGTCGGTATAACCGGTGGAAAGTCCGGTAATAGCGTTATCAGTGTTGAATAGCGTATCAATACGATCGATGGCCATCGTAAGTAGATCGGTCACAGCGACTGGACCGCCCGTTTTCGGACGCGCTTCAGCGATCTGGAAGATCTGCCGTTCGGCCTCATCGAGAATCTCTTCGGCGTTACGCCCTTCCGGGTTGAACGCGCTGTCAGCAATTTCGGTGCTGATGCTGATCAACTGCCGCAAGGTCGCCCGCTCCCGGACGATTTGCGCGTAGGCCTTGATGTTAGCCACCGACGGGATGTTTTTTGCCAACTCACTGAGGTAGCCCAGACCGCCCACTTGCGAAGTCTGACCTTCCTTTTCCAGCTGTTCGGCCAGGGTTACCACGTCGATCGGCTGGTTCTGATCAGCCAGACGTGCGATGGCGCGGAAGATCAGGCGATGGTCATGTCGATAGAAGTCACCGTCCGACACCTGATCGAGCACGCGTTCCCAGGCGTTGTTGTCCAGCATCAGACCGCCGAGTACTGCCTGTTCGGCCTCGATGGAATGCGGCGGCACCTTCAGGGCAGCAGTTTGCAGATCATATTGCTCGGGGGCGGAGATATCGTTCATGTCGACTCGAAATCAGGGATGGTAAAAACCATCGGTACAGAAAGACAAAGGGCACGACCTGTAAACAGGATCGTGCCCGATGTTAACCCTCTGACGAACAAGTCGCCAGACGATTACGTACTGCTTAAGCAGCCACCACGACAACGCGAACGGTTGCTTCTACGTCGCTGTGCAGGTGCACGGCTACGTCGAATTCGCCAACGTTACGGATGGTGCCGTTCGGCAGACGAACTTCGCTTTTTGCAACTTCAACGCCAGAGGCGGTCAGTGCATCAGCGATGTCGTGAGTGCCGATCGAACCGAACAGCTTGCCTTCGTCACCAGCGGTGGCAGTGATAGTCACTTCCAGCTCAGCCAGTTGGGCAGCGCGAGTTTCGGCAGAAGCTTTTTTGTCTGCAGCCAGTTTTTCCAGCTCGGCACGACGCTCTTCGAACGCAGCAATGTTAGCAGCGGTCGCAGCGGTAGCTTTGCCGTAAGGCAGCAGGTAGTTACGACCGTAACCGGCCTTAACATTTACTTTGTCGCCCAGGTTGCCCAGGTTAGCGACTTTTTCCAGAAGGATCAGTTGCATGTGAAAATCCTCTTAACTTTTAACCTTCACCGTTCGCGCTATCGGAGTCTTTCGATCCCAGACGACCGCGAAAATCAATCAGGCTGTCGACAATGGCAATAACCACAAGCAACGGACCTATCAGGTGCATGAATGGCACCAGCGTGACGTACATCCCCACCAACCAGAAATTGGCCAGTTTTTTTTGCGCCACCAGCCCATGAATCAAGGCTAGCCCGGCGAAGGCCAACGGTACGCTCAGCAACGGCAACAGAACCAACATTTGTACGCCAAGCATCGGCCCTACAAACATCGCTGCCAGCAGCGATAACGCCAGCCCTTTAGGGATTCTGATCTGACGAAATTCGCGACCAAAACCACCGGGGTTGTACAACAGCGCCTGCCAATAGCGCCCAAGAATCAGGCACAACACACTGAAAACCTGCAACGTAACCGCTATTGAACCGATGATCAGAGGCGGAATCAGTGAAGCGAAGGTAACTCGCTGGTCTGCCGAGAGTTTCTCGTAGACCTCACCGAAAGCCTGAGGCATGAGTTTCTCGAACTCCTGACTCAAACTGTCAACCATGGAGCTGAACACCGTTCCAAGGCTCACTGCACACAACAACCCGACTACCACGCTGACCAGCAGCACGCGATTCCAGGTGTGGCCTGCGCGTAAAACCAGCGCCAGACCACAAGCCCCCAGCAACACTAACAGTGCACTGGGATCCTTCTGGAAGTACCAGCAAACCAACGCTGAAAGCACTCCCACACCAATGACGCCAATGGCGTCCGAACCGCGCCGCAGTAGCACAAGACTAGCTGCGGCGGCACTCACACAGTACAACAGCGGCAATGCCGCAAATCCGGCCACAACCAGCATGGCCTGCAAACGTCCCCGCATGATGAATTCAGCCAAGGCGCGCATGCATTAGATCCCTTACTACTTTGTCGACTGCCCGGTCTCAGCGGCCGTGGCTGTCGGTGTAGGCCAGCAGGGCCAGGAAGCGGGCACGCTTGATAGCGGTGGCCAGCTGACGCTGATAACGTGCTTTGGTACCAGTGATACGGCTTGGAACGATTTTGCCGGTCTCGGATACGTATGCTTTCAGAGTGTTGAGATCTTTGTAATCGATCTCTTTCACGTCTTCAGCGGTGAAGCGGCAGAATTTACGACGACGGAAGAAACGTGCCATGTGATTGGCTCCTTAAAAGGTCCGTGGATTACTCGTCAGCGTTATCGCTGTTGTCGCTGTCATCACCATCAACGCCATCGGCGCTGTCGGAGTGCTCAGGACGGTCGCGACGCTCACGGCGCTCACTGCGGTTTTCTTCAGCCTTGAGCATCTCGGACTGGCCAGTTACGGCTTCGTCACGACGGATGACCAGGTTACGGATCACTGCATCGTTGTAGCGGAAGTTGTCTTCCAGCTCGGCCAGAGCCTTGCCAGTGCACTCAACGTTCAGCATCACGTAGTGAGCCTTGTGAACATTGTTGATTGCGTAAGCCAGTTGACGACGGCCCCAATCTTCCAGACGGTGGATTTTGCCGCCGTCTTCTTCGATCAGCTTGGTGTAACGCTCTACCATGCCGCCGACTTGCTCGCTTTGATCCGGGTGGACCAAAAAGATGATTTCGTAATGACGCATGAATGCTCCTTACGGGTTGTAGCCTGCCGCCAATAAGCGGTCAGACAAGGAGTGAATGACACTGTTAGTCTTGCTCAGGGACAGGCACATGAGCGCCTGCCGTGACAGCAAGGGGCGCAATTGTAGAGAAGGGGATGCAGAGGTGCAAGGCAATTGGTGAATATTTGAACAATTGCAGTAAAGCCTCTGCGGGAGCTGTCGCAGGCTGTGAAGATCCGAAGGACCGTCGTCGCGATTGAAGGCCAATCGCAGCCTGCGTCAGCTCCTACAGGGATATTACTTCTTGGTGCCGGCCGCTTTCACATTACGCTGACGCAACGCTTCAAACAGGCAAACACCGGTTGCAACCGATACGTTGAGGCTGCTGACGCTGCCTGCCATCGGCAGACGCACCAGGTAATCGCAATGTTCACGGGTCAGGCGACGCATGCCCTTACCTTCGGCACCCATGATCAGAATGGTCGGACCGGTGAGGTCTTGCTGATACAACTCCTGCTCAGCCTCCCCCGCCGTACCGACAACCCAAAGGCCACGCTGCTGAAGCTTTTCCAGAGTGCGTGCCAGGTTCGTCACAGCAACCAACGGGATGACTTCAGCCGCACCGCAAGCCACTTTACGCACTGCAGGCGTCAGAGTTGCGGACTTGTCCTTGGGGACAACCACTGCCAGCGCTCCGGCAGCATCGGCAGTGCGCAGGCAAGCGCCAAGGTTGTGCGGGTCGGTTACACCGTCGAGCACCAGAATCAGCGGAGCGCCTTCGGTACGATCCAGTAGTTCATCGAGCATTGCCTCGCCCCAGACCTGACTAGGGCTGACTTCAGCAACAACACCCTGATGCACGCCATCGACCCACGCATCCATTTCACGACGCTCGGCCTGGCCGATCGAAACGCGATTCTCACCGGCCAGCGCAACCAGCACTTGAACACGAGGATCGCTACGTCCCTCGGCCAGCCAGATTTGCTTGACCCGCTTTGGGTGGTGACGCAACAACGCTTCTACAGCATGCACGCCGTAGATTTTTTCCAACGAACTCATGACTTGGCCTTAGGCTTGCGCGCCCCGCCGCTTTTCGCGGCTGGGGCCGAACCCGCTTTCGGCGGGCCTTTACGGTGTTTACTGGGTTTAGCAGGTCTGTCCGATGATGGCGCAGAACCGGCTTTACCGGACTTTCCCGACAATGCCTTGCTACCACCCTTCGCTTCAGCCAGCAGAGCCTGTTTCAATTCTCGACTTTTACGCACTTCAGCGTTTTTCGCTGCTGCATCACTAGGCCGATAGGCTTCAGGCTCCGCGCTGGCCTTGGCTTTAGCCTTGGCCGGACGCTTGCTCGGCGCACGCTCTGGAGCGGCGGCTTTTTCGACAGGCTGCGGTTCGGCGCCACGACGTTTGCGACCAATCGGTGCACTGATGGTTTTTTCGGCCATCTCGAAGTCGATCTTGCGCTCATCGAGATCCACACGCATAACGCGCACTTCAACCGTGTCGCCCAAGCGGAAGCTACGACCGGTGCGCTCGCCCGCCAGGCGGTGATGCACAGGATCGAAGTGGTAGTAGTCGCCCGGCAATGCAGTGACGTGCACCAGACCTTCGACGTAGATATCAGTCAGTTCAACGAACAGACCAAAGCCGGTTACGGCGGTGATCACACCCGGGAAGGACTCGCCAACGCGGTCTTTCATGAACTCACACTTGAGCCAGTTCACCACGTCGCGGGTGGCTTCATCGGCACGGCGCTCGCTCATTGAGCATTGTTCGCCCAACTGCTCGAGGATCGCCTCGTCGTACGGGTAGATACGCGCTTTCGGAATCGTCGCCCCGCCAGCACGACGCACATGCGGCGTGTCCTGCTTGGAGCGAATCACGCTGCGGATTGCACGGTGAGTCAGCAAGTCAGGATAACGACGAATCGGCGAGGTGAAGTGGGTATACGCTTCGTAATTCAGACCGAAGTGGCCGTTATTGTCAGAGCTGTACACCGCCTGACTCAACGAACGCAGCATTACCGTCTGGATCAGGTGATAGTCCGGACGATCACGTACAGTTTCCAGCAACGCCTGATAATCCTTCGGCGTCGGACCGTCTTTACCTTTGTGCAGGGATAGACCCAGCTCACCCAGGAACGCCCGGAGTTTTTCCAGACGCTCAGGCGGAGGACCATCGTGCACGCGGTAAAGCGCAGGAATCTCGTGCTTCTTGAGGAACTCGGCAGTGGCCACGTTAGCGGCCAGCATGCATTCTTCAATCAGCTTGTGAGCATCGTTGCGAGTGGTCGGACGAATTTCCGCGATCTTGCGCTCGGTCCCGAAGATGATGCGGGTTTCTTGCGTTTCAAAATCGATAGCGCCGCGAGTATGACGAGCGCCCAACAGCACCTTGTAAAGCGCATAGAGCTGTTTAAGGTGCGGCAACACTTCCGGGTATTCGCCCCGCAACTGGCGGGCGTCGCTGCTTTTAGGCTGTTCCAGCATTGTGCTGACCTTGTTGTAGGTCAGACGTGCGTGAGAATGGATCACCGCTTCGTAGAACACGTAGTCAGTCATCTCGCCAGACTTGGAGATGGTCATCTCACAAACCATGGCCAGACGATCAACGTGCGGGTTCAACGAACACAGGCCGTTGGAAAGCTGCTCAGGAAGCATCGGCACAACGCGCTCGGGGAAGTACACCGAGTTGCCACGCACTTGCGACTCAGCATCCAGTGCCGAGCCGATCTTCACGTAGCTCGATACGTCAGCGATGGCTACGTAGAGCTTCCAGCCGCCCGAGAACAAACGCAATTTGCCGGGTTTGGCTTCGCAATAAACCGCGTCGTCGAAGTCGCGAGCATCTTCACCGTCGATGGTAACGAACGGCAGATGACGCAAGTCGACGCGATTTTCTTTGTCTTTTTCTTCAACTTCCGGCTTGAGCTTGGCGGCTTCTTTCAGCACGGCCTCAGGCCAGACGTGAGGAATATCATAGGTGCGCAACGCGACATCGATTTCCATGCCGGGCGCCATGTAGTTGCCAACGACTTCGACGATATCGCCCTGAGGCTGGAAGCGCGGAGTCGGCCAGTGGGTGATTTTCACCTCGACGAACTGACCGATCTTCGCGTTGTTATTACGCCCCGGAGTGACCAGCACTTCCTGCTGGATTTTTGGATTGTCTGGAATGACAAAACCAATACCGCTCTCTTCGAAGTAACGACCGACCACCGTTTCATGGGCGCGAGAAATCACTTCGACGATAACGCCTTCACGACGACCGCGACGGTCCAGGCCGGAAACGCGCGCCAGAGCACGGTCACCATCGAACACCAGACGCATCTGGGCCGGACTCATGAACAGGTCATCGCTGCCATCGTCAGGTACCAGGAAGCCGAAACCGTCACGATGCCCGGAGATACGTCCCAGGATGAGGTCCAGCTTGTCCACCGGGGCATAAGTGCCACGACGGGTGTAGATCAATTGCGCGTCGCGTTCCATGGCTCGCAAACGGCGGCGCAGGGCTTCGAACTGATCTTCAGTTGTCAGGCCAAATTCTTCCACCAGTTGCTCACGGCTCGCCGGCGAACCGCGCTCGGAGAGGTGAGCCAGAATCAATTCACGGCTGGGGATAGGGTTTTCGTATTTTTCCGCTTCACGAGCGGCCTCGGGATCGAGGGACTGCCAATCGGCCATTAGATAGTTTTCACCTTGTCTATATGCGGGCTAGTTTGGCATACACCTATTGAAACGGGAAATTTCAGACTCCAACAGCGCCTGAAAAACCTGTGACAAGACGCAAAAGAGCCCCGGAATACGCCGCCTGCGAAATTTTTCAGATTTTTTTCGCCACGGGGGTTTACAGTGTAAAAAGCGCTCCGTATAGTGCGCGCCATCGACAGGCAGACGCTTGTCGGTACTGCCCAGATGGTGAAATTGGTAGACACGCCAGCTTCAGGTGCTGGTGACCGCAAGGTCGTGGAAGTTCGAGTCTTCTTCTGGGCACCAATTTCGAGTAGCAGATTGTAAAATCTACTGACTCCCACAAAAACCCGCGAAAGCGGGTTTTTGCATTTCAGATTTTTGTTTTCTATTTTTATTCCCAGAAGCTGGAAAGCATTTATTAAAACCAAAACAGGGGTTTACAGATCAAAACCTGCTCCGTATAGTGCGCTCCATCAACGGCGTGCAACGCTGCTGATGCTGCCCAGATGGTGAAATTGGTAGACACGCCAGCTTCAGGTGCTGGTGACCGCAAGGTCGTGGAAGTTCGAGTCTTCTTCTGGGCACCAATTCAAACAAAACCGAGCCATGTGCTCGGTTTTGTGCTTTCTGGGGTTTGGATTGCAGCCGGACCCGTGGGAGCAGAGCAGGCTCTGCTCCCACAAAAATCCCCCAGCGCCCTGCAATTAAGCCCGGAACTGCCCCAGGCTCGCCTTCAACTGTGCCGCCAGACCATCCAGCACTTTGCCGCTCGCAGTGGTTTCCTCAACGACCTGCGCCGCACGTTGTGCCTGAGCATGTATGACCTCCACTCGCCCCCGCACGGCGTGAGCACCTTCGGCCTGATGAACTGCCGCCTTGGTCGCCAGACCAATCGCCGCGTGTACCTGCTCAACAGAATCTTGAACCGATTGCTGCAATTTAGCGCTATTGCGCAGCACCGCCAGACCTTCATTGGCCTGACGCCCCGCCAGTCCAATCGCCGCCACAGCCTCTTTCGCCCCCGATTGCAAGGCGCCGATGTGCGCCTGAATATCTCCGGTAGAGCTTTGCGTCTTGCTCGCCAGCGCACGAACTTCGTCCGCCACTACAGCAAAACCTCGACCCGTCTCCCCTGCCCGCGCAGCTTCAATGGCTGCGTTCAGTGCCAACAGATTAGTCTGCTCGGCAATGCCGTGAATCACTTCAAGTACCACTTCGATCTGCTCGCTCTGCTGAGCCAGCCGCTCGATGACTTTCGAACCGGTTTCGACCTGGCCCGCCAGCGCCTCGATCAAGCCGCCCACCTGGTTTGAAGTGCGCGTGTTTTCATCAGTTGCCTGACGGATGTCCACCACCTGCCGCAAAGCTGCCTGCATGGCATGGCTTTCGGACTGAGCTTCTTCAGCCATATGCTCAAGGGCCTGAAGGCTGGCGGCCACTTCGTCGCGCTGCAGCTCTGCAGCAGCACCGGCACCCGCGTTACGCTGGCTCATCGCATTGATTTCAACGCCCGTGCGCTGCGCCACATCTCCTGCCTCGCGGACGATCGGCTGAAGCTTGGCGACAAAACGGTTGACGGCTGCCGCCATGTCACCAATTTCGTCATTACTGTCGAGCTTCACTCGCTTGGTCAGATCACCCTCGCCCGCCGCCAGATCATCCAGCGCTGCAATCAACAACAGCAGCTTGTTGACCACCCTGCGTCCCAGCACCACAGCCAGAACCAGGAGTACGCCCAGCCCGACTAGCGCAAGGCCCATGCCGATCCGCCACCGCAGCGTTTGAGCCGCTTCCTGCACAGCCGACGTGGTATTGGCCGACATGGCAGAAGCAGCGTTTTGCACGGAATCCAGACGCGAGCGCAGTGCTGCCGAGCTGTCCTTCGATGCGCCCGCCAGACTTTCGGAAACCAACTGCCCACCACTGGTGATCAGCGTCGCAAAACGCTTGTCCAGAGCCACGAGATTTTCTTCGACGGTGGCCGTGGAAACTCCCATGCGCACCTTGCCGATCTCAACACCATTCGGGCTGATGGAGGCCTCGACGTAGTAAACCGAGCTGTCTGTTTTCGCAGCGTTCAGCACCTTATCCATCGCCCGCTCGCCTTCACCCTTGGCAAGCAGCGCCTGGATCAGGGGATTTTCGCGATTCAGGTATCGAGTCAGGTGCTCGCCAGCCGCATCGTCATAGATCACGAACAACACATTAGGATTGCGCTGCGCACGACGAGCAAATTCGGACAGTGTAGGGGTGTCGTTATCCCACATGGCGCGGGGTGCCACAGCGGCCAACAGTTCGGCCATATCGGTGGCTGAATCCTTGAGGTCTTTTTCCAGCGTGGCACGCAGTTGAGCCTGCTCATCCTTCAGGCGGGCGGCAAGGCCGACGCTCAAGCGCTGGCTGGTACTGGTCGCCAGATTGTCGAGGCTTGAAGTGACTTCGCGACTTGCCTGCTCGAGCTCGGAGGACAAGTGTTGCGAATCTACACCCAGGCGACTCGCAAGATCGGCTTCAAGCGCAGTAACAGTGCTCCTGGTAAGAGCGACCGCAACCAGCACCTGCACCAAAAGAGCGATACCCAGGGCAATGAACACAGGGCGCAGCAAGCGGCTGCGCAAGAGAGAAAGGACAGCTGACACGGGGAATCCCTCCACCATCGGCGCCATTAAAATGATGGCACCTTTTCTGACGCTTATTACAGCAATCGCCGTGCCGTTCCTGCGGCCACGGTAAAACCAGAAAAAACAAAGGGCCGCATATGCGACCCTTTGTTTTTATACCAACGACTTATCAGCCAAACGGGTGACGCAGAACGATAGTTTCGTTGCGATCAGGACCTGTCGAGATAATGTCGATTGGCGCGCCGACCAGCTCTTCCAGACGCTTGATGTAAGCGCGAGCGTTAGCTGGCAGCTCTTCAAGAGTCTTGGCGCCCAGAGTCGATTCAGTCCAGCCCGGCACTTGCTCGTACACAGGCTTGAGGCCAAGGTAGCTGTCAGCATCGGTTGGTGCTTCGATGACTGCGCCCTGCTCGTTCTCGTAACCGACGCAGATATTGATGGTTTCGAGGCCATCAAGCACGTCAAGCTTGGTCAGGCAGATGCCGGAGATGCTGTTGATTTCGATAGCACGACGCAGGATCACGGCATCGAACCAGCCACAGCGACGAGCACGGCCAGTGGTCGCACCAAATTCGTGCCCACGCTTGGCCAGGAACGCACCAACATCGTCAAACAGCTCAGTCGGGAACGGACCCGAACCCACACGCGTGGTGTAAGCCTTGGTAATACCCAGGATGTAATCCAGGTACATCGGACCAAAACCCGAACCGGTGGCAATGCCGCCAGCCGTGGTGTTGGAGCTGGTGACGTACGGGTAGGTACCGTGGTCGATGTCCAGCAGCGAACCTTGAGCGCCTTCGAACATGATGTCTTTGCCGTCGCGACGCATTTCGTGCAGCGCGGCAGTGACGTCGAGCATCAGTGGCTTGAGCAGTTCGGCGTATTCCATGCACTCGTCGAGAGTCTTCTGGAAGTCGATGGCTGGCTCTTTGTAGTAATTGACCAGCACAAAGTTGTGATAGTCGAGCAACTCGCCCAGCTTGGCGGCGAAACGCTCGCGATGGAACAGGTCGCCGATGCGCAGACCGCGACGTGCAACCTTGTCTTCGTAAGCCGGACCGATGCCACGACCGGTGGTGCCGATCTTGAACTCGCCACGCGCCTTTTCACGCGCCTGATCCAGCGCAACGTGATACGACAGGATCAGCGGGCAGGACGGGCTGATGCGCAGACGCTCGCGCACCGGAATGCCTTTCTCTTCCAGCTTGATGATTTCACGCATGAGCGCATCAGGAGCAACCACCACACCGTTACCGATCAGGCATTGCACGCCTTCACGCAACACACCGGACGGGATCAGGTGCAAGACGGTTTTTTCGCCGTCGATCACCAGAGTGTGACCAGCGTTGTGGCCACCCTGGTAACGCACTACAGCGGTAGCATGTTCGGTCAGCAGATCAACGATCTTGCCTTTGCCCTCATCACCCCATTGGGTGCCCAGGACTACGACATTCTTACCCATAACACTTGTCCTCATTCACGCAAACTTGGTGTCGGCGGCCGCCGACAGGAAAACTCAAGAAGCCAGCGGCACGACTTGCCAACGCTCGCCATGCTGAATCAATTGCCGATCACAATCGGCATCACGCGCTGCAGCCACCAGTTGCCCAGGCAACGCCTGCACAACACGCTGACCCTCACTGCGCAACTGACAAACCTGCTGCCAGAGTGCTGCATCCGTACTGTCCGGCATCCAGATACCGCCGGAAGGCAATTCGATTTCCGCACGGCCCAATGTCACCAAAGTCTTCAGGTCCGTGGAAAAACCGGTGGCCGGGCGAGCCCGACCGAAATCCGCACCGATGTCATCATAGCGACCGCCCTGAGCAATGGACTGACCCACGCCTGGAACGAACACTGCGAACACGACACCCGTGTGATAGTGATAACCGCGCAACTCACCCAGATCGAAATACAGCGGGAGCTCAGGGAATCGCGCCGCAAGGCGCTCGGCAACGGTCAGCAGATCGTCAAGGGCAGCCAACACCGGCGCAGGCGCATTGGCCAGACGATCACGGGCCGCAGCCAGCACTTCACGACCGCCACACAAGTCAACCAGCGCACGCAGCATCGACGCCAGATCGGCAGGCAGATTGGCCGTCAGCTCGATCACTTCGTCGATGGCTTTGCGCTGCAGGGCATCAAACAACAGTTGCTCAACTTCACCGGACAAACCAGCAGCACGAGCCAGACCACGGTAGATACCGACATGCCCCAGGTCCATGTGCACATCAGGCACATCGGCCAGTTGTAGCATGGCGAGCATCAGGCTGATGACTTCAACGTCGCTGCTCGGGCTTGCATCGCCGTACAACTCGGCGCCCAGTTGAATCGGGCTACGCGAAGAAGACAGAGCCCGCGGCTGCGCATGCAGCACGCTACCGGCATAGCACAGACGGCTCGGGCCTTCACGACGCAGGGTATGCGCATCAATGCGCGCCACTTGCGGTGTGATGTCGGCACGAAAGCCCATTTGCCGGCCCGACTGCGGGTCAATCACTTTGAAGGTGCGCAGATCCAGATCCGAGCCCGCGCCAGTGAGCAAAGATTCAAGGTATTCGATATGAGGGGTGACTACGAATTCATAGCCCCAGCTCTGGAACAGATCCAACACCTGACGGCGCGCTACTTCTATGCGCGCCGCTTCAGGTGGCAGTACTTCTTCGATGCCATCTGGTAGCAGCCAGCGGTCAACCGTTGCCATTACGCCTTTCCCCTATGATCCGGGCGGCCCGCGCCGAAGCGAGCCTTGAGTAAAGCAGAGAGTGGTCAGGTGCTGCGCCCATTCCTGCGGGCACGGCGAGCGCCCGAGAATGGCTCTTTCAGACCACTGTCCTCGAAAATCTTGCCACTGCTGTGGCCAATCAATCGTGCAGACGCAAAAAAGCCGGGAATTTCCCGGCTGCCGCATCATACACACGTTTTACCGCATGATCACCCCGCCGAACGGTTTTGCCGCCCGGCGGGTGGATTACGGCTTTCAGATCACGGCTTGGATTTTTCCAGGTAGCGGAAGAAATCGCTGCTCGGATCCAGAACCATCACGTCGCTCTTGTTCGCGAAGCTTTCACGGTAGGCGCGCAGGCTACGGTAGAACGCGTAGAACTCCTGATCCTGACCGTATGCCTTGGAGTAGATCGCGGAAGCTTGTGCATCACCATCACCACGGGCCTCTTCAGACTCGCGATAGGCTTCAGCCAGCAACACACGACGCTGACGATCAGCGTCGGCACGGATGCCTTCAGCCAGCTCGTTACCCTTGGCGCGATGCTCACGCGCTTCACGTTCACGCTCGGTACTCATCCGCTCGAAGACGCTGCGGTTCACTTCTTTGGGCAGGTCGATAGCCTTGACCCGAACATCGATAACCTCGATACCCAGTTCCTTGCTTGCCATTGCGTTCAGCGAAGCGGTTATGTCAGCCATCAGCGCGTCACGCTCGCCCGACACAGCTTCGTGCAGGGTGCGCTTACCGAACTGGTCACGCAGACCGGATTCAAGACGACGCGACAGACGCTCATCAGCGATTTGCTTGAGGCCCGACGTCGCGGTGTAGAACACTTCCGCGTCCTTCACACGCCACTTGGCGTAGGCATCAACCATGACCGCTTTCTTTTCCAGCGTCAGGAAGCGTTGGGTCGGTGCATCCAGAGTCAGCAGGCGGCCGTCGAACTTGCGCACCTGATTGACGTAAGGAATCTTCACGTGCAGACCCGGCTGAATATTAGGTTCAACCACGCGACCAAATTGCAACATTACGGCACGTTCAGTCTGGGACACGATAAACAGGCTGTTCCAGGCAACTACCGCCAGCACTACAGCAACAATCAGGGCGATCAGCGATTTATTGCTCATCAGCGAGTCTCCCTTGTACGCGGCTGCTGAATCTCTGCGGCGCGTGCGCCTGCATCAGCTCCGACTGCGGCGGCACCGTTAGTCGGGGCAGCGCTGTTACCGCTACGGCCATTTTCGATCATCTTGTCCAGTGGCAGATAAAGCAGGTTGTTCCCGCCCTTTTCGCCCGTTACGAGGACCTTGCTCGTATTGGTGAACAACTCTTGCATGGTGTCCAGGTACAGACGCTCACGCGTGACCTCCGGAGCCTTGCGATACTCGGCAACCAGTTTGGTAAAGCGATCAGCTTCACCCTTGGCGCGCGAGATCACTTCGTCGCGATAACCGTTGGCATCTTCGATGATGCGTTGAGCCTGACCACGCGCTTCCGGAATCACACCGTTAGCGTAGGTTTCAGCCTGGTTGCGCGAACGTTGCTCGTCTTCACGGGCACGGATCACGTCATCGAACGCTTCCTGAACCTCACGAGGCGCGGCAGCACTCTGCACGTTCACCTGAGTGACGGTGATACCGGTGCGATAGGTATCGAGGAAGCGTTGCAGACGCTCCTTGATTTCACTCGCCATCAGCTCACGACCTTCAGTCAGCACCTGGTCCATGGCCGTGGAACCCACGACATGACGCAAAGCACTTTCAGTGGCGTGTTGCAGACTGACTTCCGGCTGATCAACGTTCAGCACGAAATCACGCAGGTTGGAGATTTTGTACTGCACGGTCAGCGGCACTTCGACGATGTTTTCGTCTTCAGTCAGCATCTGGCCCTGTTTGCTGTAGGCACGTTCGCGAGTCACGTTTTCCATGTACTTGCGATCAAACGGCGGGAAATAGATATTCAGACCCGAACCTACGGTTTCGTGGTACTGACCGAAGCGCAGCACAACGGCTTGCTCCTGCTCGTCCACGACGTAAATGGCGCTGTACAGCCAGATCGCGACCAGCACGACCAGACCAATGCCCAGCAAGCCGAAACCGCCACCCTTGCCAGGGTTGCCGTTACCGCCACCGTCACCACCACTGCGTTTCTTACCACCACCGAACAACCCATTCAGGCTTTCCTGCAGCTTTCGGAAGGCCTCGTCGAGATCCGGTGGCCCCTTGCGGTCGTCGCCCTTGCGCTTACCACCCCAAGGATCCTGATTATTCGAGTTGCCACCCGGCTCATTCCAAGCCATAGCGCTCTCCATCTGATAAAGCAAAGACGCGCCCGCGGCGCGCCGACCAATGCTACAG
This sequence comes from Pseudomonas caspiana, assembly GCF_002158995.1. Lineage (GTDB taxonomy): Bacteria > Pseudomonadota > Gammaproteobacteria > Pseudomonadales > Pseudomonadaceae > Aquipseudomonas > Aquipseudomonas caspiana. The sequence continues at coordinate 102,158 of NZ_LOHF01000014.1, forward strand.
AATGCCCGAGAAAGCCGTACAACGGCTTTCTCACGCTTTTATTGCAAAGTGTGTTGCTCGATGAATTCCAGCGGCTGCAGTCCTTCGCGACTCACCAGACGATTGAACTCAACGCGCGGTAAACGTACTGCCAACAAGCTACTGCCTTGCTCGTCATATTCTTCGCTCTGCACCGCACCCAACTCGAAGAACTGGGCGCGCAACCGGGCGAAATCCTGAGACAGATGCAGGGTGCCGACGAACAGATCGTCACCGAGCAACTCGGCAACAGCCTGCTTTAGCAGGTCCAGCCCGCGACCATCACGCGCTGAAACCCAGACACGTTGCGGCTTGCCATCGGCATCGCGTTGTATCTGCGGCTCTACGCCTTCAAGCAGGTCGAGTTTGTTATAGACCTCGAGTATCGGCAAGCCCTCGGCACCGATCTCGCCGAGTACCGCCATAACCTGCTCGATCTGCTCCATTCGCTCAGGCTCGTGAGAGTCGATGACATGCAGCAGCAAATCAGAGTTGCTGGACTCTTCGAGCGTAGCGCGAAAGGCCTCGACCAGCTTGTGTGGCAGGTGACGAATGAAGCCCACGGTGTCGGCCAGCACGATAGGCCCCAGGTCATCGAGCTGCAGACGGCGCAGGGTCGGGTCGAGCGTGGCGAAGAGCTGATCCGCAGCAAACACATCGGAATCGGTCACAGCATTGAACAATGTCGATTTGCCGGCGTTGGTATAACCCACCAGTGAAACCGAAGGGATATCGGCGCGCTTACGCCCGCGACGGGCTTGCTCACGCTGACTGCGGACCTTTTCAAGACGGCCTTTGATCTGTCGCAGACGAACCCGCAACAGGCGCCGATCCGTTTCCAGCTGGGTTTCACCAGGACCACGCAGGCCAATACCACCGCCCTGGCGCTCAAGGTGAGTCCAGCCGCGAACCAGCCGCGTGCTCATGTGCTCGAGCTGTGCCAGCTCGACCTGCAACTTGCCTTCATGAGTACGCGCACGTTGCGCGAAGATGTCGAGGATCAACCCCGTGCGATCAAGGACGCGACACTCGAAAACTCGTTCGAGGTTACGTTCCTGACTGGGTGTCAGCACGTGATTGAAGATGACGATATCGATTTTTTCGGCTTTGACCTGGTCGCGAAGCTCCTCGACCTTGCCACTGCCAATCAGATATTTGGCCGATGGCCGATGACGCGGCACGTTGACGAACGCGACGGTATCGGCGCCAGCCGATATGGCCAACTCCCGAAACTCCTGCGGATCTTCGCGCGCCTCAGGGTCCTGACCATCCAGGTGAACGAGTATTGCGCGTTCACCACCACTGTGGCGCTCAAAGAACAAAGCAGACTCCTATCAGGCGTTACCTGGCTCAGCGTCGCCCTGCTCACCTTCGGTTGCGCTAGGCAGACGAATCGGGCGAACCGGAACAACGGTAGAGATTGCGTGCTTGTAGACCATTTGGCTGACAGTGTTCTTCAGCAAAATAACGAACTGGTCAAAGGACTCGATGGTGCCTTGCAGCTTGATGCCGTTGACGAGATAGATCGAAACCCCAACCTTCTCTTTACGCAGGGTGTTCAGGTAAGGGTCTTGTAGCGAATGCCCTTTTGACATGTGCCGCACTCCTTTAAGGATCAATAATAATTCGAATTCAATTGGCTTGAACCGCCACCCCCCAAGGATAGACGGCTATTGCAAGGACTCAGCTCAATATGGAGACCGACCCCAGGTATTTCAAGGCGCGTGGCAAATTGTCGCTGGCCAGGCTGTCCAACCAGTGTAAATCGTCCCAGCTACGTAGCCAGGTAAACTGTCGTTTGGCCAGTTGGCGAGTGGCAATAATGCCCCGCTCCTGCATTTCAGCCCATGTCAGCTTTCCATCCAGATGATCCCAGACCTGGCGATAACCGACGGCTCTTATCGATGGCAGACCCGCGTGCAGGTCGCCTCTTGAGCGTAACGCCAGAACTTCGTCCAGGAATCCCTGGTCCAGCATTGTTGAAAACCTTGATGCGATACGGCCATGCAACACCTTGCGATCTGCCGGAGCAATGGCCAGGTTGGCGACAGTATAGGGCAATTGCGGTCTACCAGAAGCCGCAGAATCAGTAGTTTGCGCAGTTTGTTGTTCTCTATGTGCTGTCATGCTCAGCCCGCTGACCCGATAAACCTCCAACGCACGTATCAATCGCTGCGGGTCATTGGGGTGGATGCGCGCCGCAGACACCGGATCCACTGCTGCCAACTGGTCATGCAATGACTGCCAGCCGTGGGTTGCAGCCTGTGCTTCCAGCTCCGCGCGAACACCTGCATCAGCGGCCGGCATATCCGCCAACCCGTCCAGTAGAGCCTTGAAATACAACATAGTGCCGCCGACCAGCAGCGGAATTTTTCCGCGAGCGGTAATTTCCGCCATCGCAGCCAGCGCATCACTGCGAAAATCGGCTGCAGAATAGCTTTCGGCTGGATCAAGAATGTCCACCAGACGATGAGGAAACTCGGCCAGTTGCGCTTTGGAAGGCTTGGCGGTGCCGATGTCCATGCCGCGATAGACGAGCGCCGAATCGACGCTGATCAGTTCGCAAGGCAGGACTTTGCAGATTTCCATGGCCAGATCGGTCTTACCCGAAGCCGTCGGCCCCATCAGAAAGATGGCCGGAGGTAGAGCGCTCATTCAACGACCGCGCAGGAAGAGTTTGTCCAGATCATCCAGCCCCATTTGGGTCCAGGTAGGTCGGCCATGGTTGCATTGACCGCTGCGCTCGGTGTTTTCCATGTCGCGCAGCAGACCGTTCATTTCCGGGATCGCCAGACGGCGGTTGGCCCGAATCGCACCGTGGCAAGCCATGGTGCCCAGCAATTCGTTCATGTGAGCCTGAACCCGGTCACTGGTGCCGTACTCCATCAGATCCGCCAGCACGTCGCTGACCAGACGATTGGCCTCGGCCTGTTTCAACAAGGCCGGAATCTGTCGGATCGCCAGACTTTCAGGGCCAAGGCGCTGCAACTCGAAGCCCAGACGCTGGAATGTCTCGATGTGCTCTTCGGCGCAATCGGCTTCACGCTGGCTGACCGCGATCGACTCAGGCACCAATAAAGGCTGACCGCTCAAGCCTTCACTGGCCATCGCAATCTTCAGCCGCTCGTACATGATCCGCTCGTGCGCAGCATGCATGTCTACCAGCACCAACCCGTGAGCGTTTTCCGCCAGAATATAAATGCCCTTGAGTTGCGCCAAGGCATAACCCAACGGGGGAATGTCGCCCTGAGTTTCTGGCAACGAAACGGCAGGCGTACCGGGCAACGGCGCATAAAACTCGCGATAAGCGCTTTGCGCTTCGGCGGCGGGTAAGGTCGCTGTGGGGCGTGGCGTGTACTGATATTGATAACCAGCGCCCGCGCCTGAACCGGCTGGCGGCGCATAAGGTTGAGCCTGAGGCTGCTCCAGCAGATTATTGGCCAGACGCATTTCACCCTGCGGCCCGAACTCACCGGCTTGCGGGCCAGTGGGTCGCTCGACGGCAGTGACTGGCGCAGCGCCCGCAAGCTGATCTTCGGGACGCACATCGCCCAGCGCCCGATGCAACGTGCCATACAGGAAGTCATGCACCATGCGCCCATCACGGAAGCGGACTTCGTGTTTGGTCGGATGCACGTTGACGTCAACGACGGCGGGATCAACCTCGAAAAACAGCACGAAGGTCGGATGACGGCCATTGAACAACACGTCGCGATAAGCCTGGCGCACCGCATGCGCTACCAGCTTGTCGCGCACTGCCCGGCCGTTCACAAAGAAATACTGCAAGTCTGCCTGGCTACGAGAAAAGGTCGGCAACCCGACCCAGCCCCAAAGATGCAAGCCATTGCGCTCAATCTCGATGGGCAGCGCCTGCTCCAGAAAACCAGGGCCGCAAATGGCCGAAACGCGTCTGGCGCGAGCCGTGTCGTCGTTGGCTTCATGCAGACTGAGGATCGTCTTACCGTTGTGCCGCAAATGGAACGCCACGTCGAAACGTGCCAGTGCCATGCGTTTGATCACTTCCTGGAGGTGATCGAATTCGGTTTTTTCCGCCTTGAGAAACTTGCGTCGCGCCGGGGTATTGAAGAACAGGTCGCGGACTTCAACCGAGGTGCCCACCGGATGCGCAGCAGGCTGGACTCGGGAGGCCATGTCGCGCCCTTCGGTTTCGACTTGCCAGGCTTGATCGGCATCACGCGTTCGGGAGGTCAGGGTCAATCGCGCCACAGAGCTGATCGACGCCAGCGCTTCGCCGCGAAAACCAAGGCTCATGACCCGCTCAAGGTCTTCCAGCTCGCGGATCTTGCTGGTGGCATGACGAGCCAGGGCTAAAGGCAGGTCATCAGAGGAAATCCCGCTGCCGTCGTCTCGAACCCGCAGCAGCTTGATGCCTGCCTGTTCAACATCGACATCAATACGCTTGGCGCCTGAGTCCAGGCTGTTTTCCAGCAATTCCTTGATGACCGATGCTGGCCGCTCGACCACTTCGCCCGCTGCAATCTGGTTGGCCAGCCGCGGGCTGAGCAATTCGATGCGCGCAGCGTTTAGAGCTGCTGCGCTGGCGGGGGCCTGAACGTCAGGCTCAACACTGTCGAGAAGAAGATCGGTCATGGTTGAGTCGCCACCTCGGAGCTAGGGATTTTCAGGTCCTGCCCGACACGCAACTCATCCGTCTTCAGATTATTGGCACTGCGCAACGCAGCAGGGCTCATGTCGTAACGGGCGGCAAGCATCGAAAGGCTTTCACCCGAACGCACCACATGGTTACGCGGCCCTTGGGCAAGTTTGCCGTTATCACGCAGCCAGGAGATATAAGTGCCTTGCGGTGGATTCTGCTGGAAGAACTGCTTCACGCCAGAGTTGATTGAACGCGCCAGTGCCTGCTGGTGCGAGGCAGCGCTGAGCTTGGCGGCTTCGGCGTTGTTGGAGATAAAGCCGGTTTCAACCAGAATCGACGGGATATCAGGCGATTTGAGCACCATGAAGCCTGCCTGCTCCACACGGGATTTGTGCAGCGACGTCACGCGACCAATATTGGTCAGGACTTTCTGCCCGACATTGAGGCTCGATGACAACGAAGCAGTCATGGACAAGTCCAGCAATACCCCCGCCAGCATCCGGTCCTTGTCATCCAGGCTTACCGCGCCAGCACCACCGATCAAGTCGGAACGGTTTTCGCTATCAGCCAGCCAACGCGCCGTCTCAGACGTAGCGCCGCGCTCAGACAGGGCGAATACCGAGGCGCCAAACGCCGCTCGCGACGGCGCAGCGTCAGCGTGAATCGACACGAACAGGTCCGCGCCTTTGGCCCTGGCAATTTCGGTGCGTTTACGCAACGGGATGAAGTAGTCACCGGTTCGGGTCAGCTCGGCGCGGTAGCCTTTTTCAGCATTGATCTGACGTTGCAGCTCTTTGGCGATGGCCAGTACCAGATTCTTTTCTTTCTGCCCGCTACTGCCGGACGCACCCGGATCCTCTCCACCGTGACCGGCATCAATCACGATCACAATGTCACGCTTGCCGTTAGGCACGGGCGTCAGTTTGATTTCGGGTTTGGCCGGACTGACCGGTACGGCAGGCGCGGTGTTCGCGGCCGTATCGGGAATGGTCGGACTCGGATTGGCATCACCCGGCTCATCGAACAGGTCAACGACAAGGCGGTTGCCGTATTGCTGGTTCGGGGCCAGGGTGAAGCTCTTGGGGGTCACGGCCTTTTTCAAGTCGATGACCACGCGCAAATCCGTAGCGGTCCGCTGAGCGGAACGCATGCTGGTAATGGGCGTATTGGCCATGGGCACATTCAGCGGACCACCGAGGGTCGCACCGTTGATATCGATAACCAGTCGGTCAGGAGAAGTCAGGGTGAAAACGCTGTGCTGGACGGGTCCGGACAGGTCAAAAACCAGTCGTGTGTTATCCGGTGCACGCCATAGGCGGACACTTTTTACCTGTGTTGCGGCCAGCGCATCAACAGCCAGGGCTGTCAAAAGCAGACCCACTACAGTAACCAGCGCGCGAATGCGCATACCTAACCCCATTTCTATTTGAATTCCAACGCCAAAGCGGCACACCAGGTTTCGCCACGCGAGCCCGTCGGGCTCAAAGTCAGTGCTCGACCTTGCGCATGCGGCCTAATGGTAATGGTCAGGTCAGGCTTTGGCAAAAAGCCTGCACCGAGCTGGGGCCACTCGATCAAACAAAGTGCATCGCCTTCCAGGTAATCGCGGATGCCCAGGTACTCAAGCTCTTCGGGGTCGACCAGTCGATACAGGTCGAAGTGGAATACGCGAACCGAGCCAATTTCATAGGGTTCGACCAAGGTGAAGGTCGGACTCTTGACCGCGCCCTCATGCCCGAGGCCACGGATGATGCCTCGTGAAAGCGTGGTTTTACCTGCGCCCAGATCCCCTTCCAGAAAAATAACGCCGCCCCCTTGAGTCACCTGGGCAATACGTTCACCAAAGCTGGTCATGGCCTCTTCACCGACCAAATGCAGCGTTAACTCAGACACGGTTGCTGCTCCTCCAATAACTGACGAATGGCTGGAATCAAATCACTGGCCGCCAACCCACGGCCCGCTTCGCCGACCCGCTGTCCGGCGCTGGCATGCAGCCAGACCGCCAGACACGCCGCATCGAACGGTTTCATTTTTTGCGCCATCAGCGCGCCAATCAGCCCGGCGAGGACATCGCCCAGACCCGCAGTCGCCATGGCTGGATGGCCGCGATCACACAGCATTAATTGCCCATCGACGTCAGCGATCAGGCTGCCGCTGCCCTTCAGTACACAAACCGCCTGGTATTTATCGGCCAGTGCTCGCGCGGCAGCAGGGCGGTCAGCCTGGACTTGTTTAGTGGTCATCCCCAGCAGGCGCGCAGCCTCGCCAGGATGCGGGGTAATAACGCTGCCCTCGGGAAGTGAAACAAAACCTTGCGCCAACTGATTAAGGGCATCGGCGTCCCACACTTGCGGACGTTGAGCATTGGCCGCCGCTGACAGCAGGCTGCGGCCCCAGGCGGCTTGCCCCATGCCAGGGCCGACCACCAGAACACTGGCGGGCTCAATCAACGCCATCAACTGGTTAGCCGAACGGATCGCCGCGCTCATCACTTCGGGCATGCGAGTCAGCGCAGCAGGAATGTGTTCGGCTCGGGTCGCCAACGTGACCATGCCCGCGCCACAGCGCAAAGCACTTTCGGCGCTCAGCAGACAGGCCCCGCCGAAACCGTGATCGCCGCCAATCACCAGCACCCGACCATACAGGCCTTTATGAGCAGTGCGAGGGCGTGAAGCCAGATGCGGCAGATTGAAGGTATCAAGGCGAATCGCGCTGCGAGTGGCCTGAGCGACAATGGCCGGATCAGCCTGCAAGTCGTCGAATACCAGCTCGCCCACCAGGTCCGGCGCATCACCGGTCAGCAGGCCCAGCTTCAAGCCTATATAGGTCACGGTCAGATCGGCCCGCACCGCGACACCCAGAATACGTCCGGTATCGGCGCTCAGCCCGGAGGGAATATCCACCGCCACGACCGGCAAGCCACTGGCATTGATCGACTCGATTGCCGCGGCGTACGGCTGGCGAACGTCACCGTTCAAGCCAGTCCCCAACAGCGCATCCAGCACAATACCGCGCAACGGCTGATCAGCCCACGATTGAACATTCAGACCAGCAGCGACTGCCGCGCGGTAAGCGTCAGCGGCATCGCCAGCCAGCGCGGCGGGATCGGCCACGCTGAACACCTGAACATTCCAGCCCGCTTTGCGCGCCAGAGCGGCGATCAGATAACCGTCGCCCGCGTTGTTGCCACGACCGGCCAGCAAGCTCAATTCCCGCGCTTCGGGCCAGTGTCGACGCAGCGCACGCCACGTCGCATGGGCGGCCCGTTGCATCAATTCACCGCCGCAAGTACCCGCAGCAATGAGCTGTGCGTCCAGTTCGCGGACCTGCGCGGCACTGTACAGCGCGTCGGGTAATTGGGGATTCGTGTCGACCATGCGTCTCTTGGCTCCGATGTCTGGCAGAATTATACGCACCTCCACCCGGTTTCTCCTTGCGCATGCCCGTTATTACTGTTGATTCGCCCAATACTGTTGACCTCGTCACCCTTGCTCAATCGATCAAGGAGTGGGGCCGCGAGCTGGGTTTTCAGCAAGTCGGGATTGCCGGGCTCGATCTCGCCGAACATGAGCAACACCTTGAGCGCTGGCTTGAGGCGGGCTATCACGGCGAGATGGACTATATGGCAGCGCATGGCAGCAAACGTTCGCATCCTGAAGAGCTGGTACCCGGCACCTTGCGGGTAGTGTCGTTGCGCATGGATTACCTGCCGGGTGACACCGAGATGACTCAGCGCCTGACTGAGCCGGAAAAAGCCTACGTGTCCCGCTACGCTCTGGGTCGCGATTATCACAAGTTGATCCGCAAACGTGTTCAGCAACTGGCCGAGCGCATCCAGCAAGCCATCGGCCCGTTCGGCTATCGCGCCTTCGTTGACAGCGCCCCGGTGCTGGAAAAAGCCATTGCCGAAAAGGCCGGGATTGGCTGGATCGGCAAGAACACGCTGGTGCTCAATCGCAAGGCTGGCAGTTTCTTCTTCCTGAGTGAGCTATTCGTCGACCTGCCGTTGCCGGTGGACGCTCCCCATGCCACCGAACATTGCGGCCGCTGCACTGCGTGCCTGGACATTTGCCCCACCGCTGCCTTCGTTGGGCCTTATGTGCTGGATGCCAGACGCTGCATTTCTTATCTGACCATTGAATTGAAAACCGCCATCCCCGAGGAGCTCAGGCCGCTCATCGGCAACCGGGTGTTCGGTTGCGATGACTGCCAGATCGTTTGCCCATGGAATCGCTTCGCCCGCCCTACCGACCAAAGTGATTTCCAGCCACGCCATAATCTGGATAACGCGGGTCTGGCCGAGCTGTTCATGTGGGACGAGGATAAATTCCTCAGCAATACCGAAGGGTCACCGCTACGCCGTGCGGGTTACGAACGTTGGTTGCGCAATCTGGCCGTGGGGTTGGGTAATGCGCCGTCGACGATCCCCGTGCTTGAGGCGCTTGAGGCGAGACGTGAATATCCGTCGGAGTTGGTGAGGGAGCATGTGGAGTGGGCTTTGCGGCAGCACCAACACCGCGGTTAATGGCTGGAGCGAACTTGTTCGCGAGAAAATTATTTCAACCGATGAATTCGTACCGCCTGACAGAAATCCTCGCGAACAAGTTCGCTCCTACCGGTTAGTGCTCATCACCCTTGTAGACAAACTTGGGCATGTTCCAGTTAAACCGGATAGCCAATAGCCGCAGCAGCAAGCCGCCAAACAGGGTAATCAGGATGCTCTGCTCTTCAGGCAACTGCAGATGCTGACATAGCAGAAAACACCAGGCCGCGAGGAACGAGACGCTGGCGTATAGCTCGCGACGGAATACCAGAGGGATGTCGTTGCAGAAGATATCCCGCAGGATGCCGCCAAATACTCCGGTGATAACCCCGCACACTGACGCCACCAGCAAGCCCGTCCCGGCTTCCAGTGCGGTCATCGTGCCGATCAGGGTGAAAGCCACCAGACCAAGCGCGTCGAGTACCAGAAACAGCGAGCGCAGATGGCGCATCAACGGTGCGATGAAGATGGTCAGCAAGGCTGCGACACTGGTCAGGATCAGGTATTCCGGGTGCTTGACCCACGTCAGCGGGTAATGGCCCAGTAACACATCACGCACCGAACCGCCGCCAAGGGCTGTGACGCAGGCGATCAACACCACCCCAAACCAGTCCATGCCCCGCCGGCCAGCAGACAGCGCGCCGGTCATGGCTTCAGCGGTAATAGCGATCAGATAAAGCATCAGCAACATGGCGGCAGTCCCTGCGACGAAGCCGCGCAGTTTAGGGCAAGCACCAAAAGAGGGCAAAGAGCGAAATTACCGATCACAACCAATTTCTGTAGGAGCTGCCGAAGGCTGCGAAACCGTCGCATCTGACACGCCGCAATCGCAGCCTTCGGCAGCTCCTACAGGAATGATGGATGCATTAGCCTTTAATGAAATGCTCGCGATAGAACCGCAGCTCGGCGATCGACTCGCGGATGTCATCCAGCGCCAGATGGGTGCTGCCCTTCTGGAACTTCAGCTCAGGCGACCAACGGGCAGCCAGCTCTTTGAGCGTGGAAACGTCCAGATTGCGGTAGTGGAAGTAGTGTTCCAGGGTCGGCATGTGCCGATAAAGGAAGCGACGATCCTGGCAAATACTGTTGCCGCAGATCGGTGAGCTGCGCTCCGGGACCCATTGCTTGATGAACTCAAGGGTCTGAGCTTCGGCTTCAGCCATGCTGATCGTGCTCTCGCGAACCCGCTGGGTAAGGCCCGAGCCGCCGTGCTGACGGGTATTCCACTCGTCCATTCTGGCCAGGGTTTCATCACTCTGGTGCACCGCGATGACCGGACCTTCAGCCAGGGTGTTGAGCTGGCTGTCAGTAATGATCGTGGCCATTTCAATGATGACGTCGGTGTCTGGGTCCAGACCGGTCATTTCCAGATCGATCCAGATCAGGTTCTGCTTGTTCTGCATATTTGGCTCCTCAGCGTAGGCGCGCAGTTTAGCTCACCCCGCCGTGCTAGACTCCCCCGCGTTTACTTATCAGCTGCTTTATCACTCGGAACACCCATGGCCAAACGCCAACTCAATCGTCGTCAAAACTGGCGCATCGAAAAAATTCAAGGCGAGCGCGCTGCCCGCGCCGCCAAACGCGAATCCCAAACGCTGGAAACACTTGAGGGCGGCGACCTTGGCCCCGAGCAAACGGGGTTGGTGATCGCTCACTTCGGCGTACAAGTCGAAGTCGAAGCGCAGGACGGCGATCAGGCGGGTCAGGTTTTCCGCTGCCACCTGCGCGCCAATCTGCCTGCACTGGTTACCGGTGATCGCGTCGTCTGGCGCGCTGGCAACCAGGGCATCGGCGTTATCGTCGCGCAACTGCCGCGCACCACGGAGCTGTGCCGCCCTGATAGCCGCGGGCAACTCAAGCCGGTTGCCGCCAACGTCGATCTGATCGTCATTGTGTTTGCACCAATGCCTGAGCCTCACGCCAACCTGATCGACCGTTATCTGGTGGCCGCAGAGCATGCGGGCATTCGTCCGCTACTGCTGCTGAACAAGTTCGACCTGATCAACGAGCAGAACGCCCCGGCGCTTAACGCGCTGCTGGAGGTCTACCGGACACTGGGTTATCCGGTACTTGAAGTCTCTGCGCACCACGGCGATGGGATGCAACAACTGCAAGCTCAACTGGACGGGCATATCAGCGTATTTGTCGGTCAGTCAGGCGTGGGTAAGTCATCTCTGGTCAACAGCTTGTTGCCAGAGGTCGAAACTCGCGTAGGCCCACTGTCCGAGCTTTCTGGGCAAGGGACGCACACCACGACTACGGCGCGGCTGTTCCACTTCCCTCGTGGCGGCGACCTGATCGACTCTCCGGGTATTCGTGAGTTTGGCCTGGGCCATGTAAGCCGTGCGGATGTAGAGGCGGGCTTCATCGAGTTCAACGAACTGATCGGCACCTGCCGCTTCCGCGACTGCAAACATGACCGCGAACCCGGCTGTGCTTTGTTGATCGCCCTGGAAGAAGGCCGCGTGCAACAGCAGCGCATGAACAGCTATCGCTCGATCATCGCCAGCTTGCCGGAAAGCAGTTATTGAAGAAGCGACCCCTCACCTTGTAGGGGCTGCCGCAGGCTGCGAAACGGGGACTGTCTGACAGGCGCTTTCGCAGCCCTCGGCAGCTCCTACAGGTTTAGCGGCGCACAAAAAAGCCCGGATTCTTTCGAGATCCGGGCTTTTTGTTTTTCCGCTGAACGCTAGTTCTTCGTTTCATCCAGCTTCAAGGTGCCGTCTTCGAACAGGTTGAGCTTCTGACGCAGTTCACGCGGCTGGGCGTAGGGCTGCGGATCAGCCGGCTGTATGTTCGACGCCCCAGGCGCTGCGCCCGGAGCAGGCGCTGCAGGATGTGAATCACCGGCACCGCTGTTCTGACTGCCTTCCATGCGCTGCAACGCCTTCTTGGTCATGACCACGATGTCGATGCGGCGGTTGACCGGGTTCAGCGGCTGATTACGGTCATATAGCAGCGATGAGGCATAGCCGACCACGCGAGCCACCTGACCTTCAGGGTAAGTACCCGCAACCAGGGCGCGGCGAGCAGCATTCGCACGGTTGGCCGAAAGCTCCCAGTTACCAAACTCGCCATTGCCCGTGTAAGGCTTGGCGTCGGTATGGCCACTCACGCTGATCTTGTTCGGCACCGCTTTAATGGTGTCGGCCATGGCCAGCAGAATGTCCTCGAAATACGGCTTGAGCCGCGAACTGCCCGAGTCGAACATCGGACGGTTATCCGCGTCGGTAATCTGGATCCGCAGGCCATCCTGAGTAATCTCGAAATGGATCTGGTCCTTGAATTTCTGCAGTTCAGGGTTCTCGTTAACCTTGTTCTGCAATTCCTGCAGCAGCAGCTCCAGACGCTCTTGCTCAACCTCCTCCGCCTTGGCTTCCGCCGTTTCGGCCTCGATTGGAACAGTATCCGGCGTCGGGGTGTTCTTGATTTCCGGGTTCAGGGTCTGGTCGGGTGACATTTCCGGCGAGCCACCCAGATCAATCACATAGGGCGAACCACTTTCCGAAAACCCGACCGGGTCCTTGAAGTACCCGGCGATAGCGACCAGTTGCTCCGGCGTAGCCGAAGACAGCAGCCACAGCACCAGAAAGAAAGCCATCATAGCGGTCGCAAAGTCGGCGAACGCGATTTTCCATGCGCCGCCGTGGTGCCCGCCCTCGTAGCGCTTGACGCGCTTGATGATTATTGGCTGATTATTTTCCATGACTCAGCGACCGCGAACCGCTTGCTCCAGCTCACTGAAGCTGGGCCGATGCGCGGGATAGAGAACCTTGCGACCGAACTCCACAGCCAGCGAAGGCGGCATACCGGAAGCCGAAGCCACCAATGAAGCTTTGATGGCTTCATAAACGTTTAGCTCTTCCTTGGCATCATGGGCCAGAGAAGTGGCCAGTGGGCCGAAGAAGCCATAGGCCGCGATAATACCGAAGAAGGTACCCACCAATGCAGCACCTACGTGGTTACCGATGGCTGCCTTGTCGCCGTCACCCAGGGAAGCCATGGTAATCACGATACCCAGTACCGCTGCGACAATACCGAACCCGGGCATGCCGTCAGCGATACCCGTCACGGCATGGGAAGGATGGCCAAGTTCTTCCTTGATGCTTTGCAGCTCCATATCGAACAGCCCTTCCAGCTCGTGGGGAGCCATGTTGCCGGACGACATGATGCGCAGGTAGTCACAAATGTAGGCGGTCATGCGTTCGTCTTTCAGAACGCCTGGGTACTTGGCAAAAATAGGACTGGCCGCTGCGTCTTCGATGTCCCCTTCAATCGCCATCATGCCTTCGCGACGACTCTTGTTGAGAATCTCGTAAACCAGGCCCAGCACTTCAAGATAGAAGGCATGCGTAAAGCGAGTACCAAACATCTTCAGCGACTTCTTGACCACGTGCATGGTCATGTAGCCAGGGTTGGCCTGCATGAATGCACCAAAGGCAGCACCGCCAATGATCACGACCTCAAACGGCTGCCACAACGCAGCGATTTTGCCGTGTGAAAGGACGTAGCCGCCGAGCACGCTCGCGAAAACGACGATGATGCCGATAATTTTAGCCATAGGTAGAAAGTACTTACTGAGTCGGGTTCAGGGACGTGTTCGGAAGTTCTTGAAACTCTTCTTCTACTTATCGGCATATGTGGGCCAGACTATAGCCTGAAAAATAGAAAAGCCAGTTGGCCGTTGAACGGGAGCCCGCAAACACGGGTCTCACCCAATGATTTCGCAGTGTCCACTGCCTAAATTTCAGTCGCACGGGCCTTGATGCATGCCGCCAGAAAAGTCTTCACAGCTTCCCGTCCCGAACACACTCGATGCGTGGCTCAAACAATTGGACGGCATTGCATTGCCGGTTCCTCTGGCCAGCCACAGTAAAGTGCGCAGCGCACTGAACGACAGTCGCCGCTCGCTGCGGGACATCGCCGACATGATGCAGGACAGCCCGGCGCTGGTACTGAGCGTGATGCGTGAAGCCAATCATAAAAGCACTGGCTTGACCGAGCCGGCGGAAAGTCTGGAAGTGGCAATCACTCGGTTGGGCCTGGCGCGCACCGAGGTGCTACTCAATCGGCTACCCGCGCTGGAAAACGAAAAAATCCCGGTCACCTTCCGCCAATTACTGCTGATCAGCCAGCACGCGACGCAGCAGGCCAACGGCTTGTTTGCCAGTCGGCTCGCTCGCCTGTGGCAAGACATCCACCTGGGCAGCTTGTTGTTTCTGGCGCCCCTGTGGCCGATCGCACTGGCGCATCCAAAATTGCTGGATGAGTGGGAACTGCGGGTCATACACAAGGGCGAGTCGTCCCGCGCAGTAGAAAAAGCCCTGTTTGGCGTCAGCCTGCTGGAGCTGTGTATGGAGTTGGCTACCTTGTGGCGCCTGCCTCTATGGGTCACTCAAGGCTACAAATTACTGATCAGCGAACGACGGCAGTTGGTCAAGGCGTTGCACATAGCCCGGGCAAACGACGACCCGTTGCAACAGCAACAATTGATGGATGCCGATCCAAACCTGCGTCGCTGGTTTAACCAGCCCGCCAATACGGTTCTGCTAGGAAATGGTCTGGCACTCGCCGCTCAGCAGGCATGGGACAGCCCACACTGCCTGCGTTGGGAGCTACTGAGCAGTCTTTACCTGCAACAAACCATGGACAACGTGCAACAACAGGCCCACCAGAATGCGGCCAGTAGCGCTCGCAACCATCACGATCCGGTTTTATGGCACCCGGCAGAAGCCCTGATCTGGCCATGGGCAACCCGCCGGATTCACAGCAAATTACAGGCAGCTCCGCCACCCTCGCCTGATGCCCTGCAAAACTGGCGAAAGCTCTGCGCCGAACTGCTGGCAACCCCGAGCCCGTTCTCCAACGCCATGCACCTGACCACCACTGCTCGCGACGCATTGGTCTCCTGTGGCATGGAACGGGTGATGCTCCTGATGGCAGACAAGACCGGGACCATGTTGCGCGTTCATCAGATCGCAGGCCTGCGTAATGAAGCGATGTCTCTGGCGCTGTCTATAAAAGACAGCACCGTGCTGCAGCGCTTGCTGGCGCAGCCGACTCAGTTGCGCATGACTCCTGCCAATATCGAACAGTTCTCTGCGCTACTGCCGGGCAATCTCCGCGCGCTGTTCCCGGGCAAGCACTGGCTGATTCGATCCCTGAGCAGCAACAACAAAGTATTGATGCTGGTTGTGGCAGATCAGGGCGGTGGGCTGTTTTCAGAAACCTCGGTGCAGGCTTTTGGTAAAACCTGCCAGTGCATCGAACGGGCGCTCACAAGCTTTAGTGGTCGCAAAGCCTGACAGCTGGGCTACAATTCGCCTCTTTTTTTGAATTGGAGGCTGCACATGTCCGTCTTCTCTGGTTTGCCGTTGGTCATTGAACCAAGCGACCTGAAGGATCGCCTGGATGCTCCGGAACTGATCCTGGTAGATCTGACCAGCAGCGCTCGCTACGACGCCGGACACATTCCCGGCGCGTATTTCGTTGATCCGAAATGTACCCAGTTGGGCCAGCCTCCTGCGCCCGGTCTGCTGCCTGCTCAAACCGATCTGCAAGCCCTGTTCGGCGAACTGGGCCACAACGCCAATGCGGTGTATGTGGTCTACGACGACGAAGGCGGCGGCTGGGCTGGGCGATTTATTTGGTTACTGGATGTAATCGGCCACACCAAATACCACTACGTCGATGGTGGTCTGCTGGCCTGGGAGGCTGAAGGCTTGCCTTTATCCACTGAAGTTCCGACACCGGCTGGCGCACCTGTCGATCTGCAACTGCACGACACCCCCACGGCCACGCGCGAATATGTGCAAAGTCGCCTGGGCGCTGCCGATCTGGCAATCTGGGATGCTCGCGGGCCGCTTGAGTACTCTGGCGAAAAAGTTGTCGCTGCCAAAGGTGGTCATATTCCAGGCGCGATCAATTTCGAGTGGACTGCGGGCATGGATAAGGCGCGTAACCTGCGCATCCGTGAAGATATCGCAGAGATTCTCGACAGCCTGGGCATTACTGCAGATAAAGAAGTCATTACTCACTGCCAGACACACCACCGATCAGGCTTCACCTATCTGGTCGCCAAGGCGCTGGGTTACCCTCGAGTCAAAGGCTATGCCGGTTCATGGGGAGAATGGGGCAACCACCCCGATACGCCTGTTGAACGCTGAAAACCCAGCTCATTTTTAAGCATTAAATTCAGGAATTTTGATGAAAGAGCGTCTGTTTATCCTCAGCCAGTACCTGCTACCGCATCACTTGCTGTCGCGTCTGGCGGGCTGTGTTGCCGAGTGCCGCGTGCGCTGGTTCAAGAATGCCTTTACCGCATGGTTCGCCCGTCGCTATCAGGTCAACATGTCTGAAGCGCAGGTCGAGGACTTGAGCGCCTATGAACACTTCAACGCCTTCTTCACCCGTGCTCTGAAACCCGGCGCTCGCCCGCTCGATGAAACGCCCGGTGCCATCCTGAGCCCGGCAGATGGCGCAATCAGCCAGTTGGGCCGCATCGAACAGGGCCGTATTTTCCAGGCCAAAGGCCACAGTTTCAGCGTGCTGGAGCTGCTGGGCGGCGACCCGGCGTTATCCGCGCCGTTCATGGGTGGCGAGTTTGCGACCGTTTATCTGTCCCCCAAGGACTATCACCGCGTGCACATGCCGCTGGCCGGTACGTTGCGTGAAATGGTGTATGTGCCGGGCCGGATCTTCTCGGTTAACCAGACTACAGCCGAAAACGTGCCTGAGCTGTTCGCCCGTAACGAGCGTGTTGTCTGCGTCTTCGATACCGAGCGCGGCCCCATGGCCGTGGTGCTGGTCGGCGCGATGATCGTGGCTTCCGTCGAAACCGTCTGGGCAGGCCTGGTGACGCCTCCCAAACGCGAACTGAAAACGTTCCGTTATGACGAAGCCGCTCGTGCGCCGGTCCATCTGGAGAAAGGTGCAGAAATGGGCCGCTTCAAGCTGGGCTCCACCGCCATCGTCCTGTTTGGCCCTGAGCAAGTGAAGTGGGCCGAGCAACTCACTGCGACATCGCCAGTGCGCATGGGCCAAGCCTTGGCACTGCCCGTACAGGTTTGAAACAGTAAAATAGTGGCACTATGTGCCACTATCAAGGTCTGATAGCCGTATCATGACGTTTCCCACTCGAGCCGGCACCGTTAGATTCGTCTGCGGGGCTGCGGCAGCAGGCCGATGCTGCTAGAGTTCCAACACCGGCTCTGTAGGAAACTTCGTGTTTGATTGATGTAGATTTCAGTTCTTTAACAGAGGACTGTTATTACTGCATCGATTCAATGCCGCCGTTCGGGCCAGAGTGGGTAGTTGGAGTTAGCCTGTCACATGAGTAATTTGAGCCTTCCTGTGTTGTTGCGCGTTCCCGCGCCAACGCAGTCGAGCCTGACATTCTGTGAAGCGACGCCCAAGGATCTCAAGCGTTGGATATCAACGCTGCCTAAAGCAAACCTGGGTGAAACAGCTCGTCAGCTCTATCAAGGCCTTACTGAACTCAATCAGCTGCTGACGCCCAGCGACAATCGACTGCAACTGCTTGAACTGCTGCGTCCCGAAGTGCATTTCGTCTGCAAGCATCTGGAACGTCACTTCCTCAATCAGGCCATCGTGCTTGATGAACGCCCGCGAAAAGTGGCCAATCTTTGTCAGGCGCTGCAAAACCATCTCGCGGTGGGCTACAAGCTGATCATCGAGCGCGTCAGCCCACGACTCAGCAAAGACCGCATTGCGCTGCTCACCACGGCACTTCAACGGGCGCTGCAATGCCTCAACGGCCCACTGATTCGCGCCAATCAATTGTATTGCCCCGTGCAGGAAGGCCTTTGGCTGGAGATGCACAAGATCTATCAGATTGCCTGCGAGCACGGGCTACAGAACGCCCCGGTCGCGGATGAGCAGGCCATCCACGCGCATGCGTTAACGGTAGAACAGACCTATATCATTGCCTTGCTGATGGGGTGCTCGCGTTGCAACCAGATGCGCCAGCTCAACATTGGCCGTCTTGCCGATGTCCTTGATGCGTGGAGTCCATTTGTCCGGCTGCAGTCTCCGACTGACGAAAACAGTCTGTTCGCACTGTCAGCAAAACATGACAAGCCGCCGCTTTATAAATCGCTGTTTCCCGAAGAGCAGTACCCTGTCCTGCTCGGCCTGAACACCCAGGCGTTGGCGGCGATGATCAGCCGTTACATCGAAACTCCGGCAGACCAGCGGGCACAATCGCCACTTCTGGTCCCTCAGGGTTTCTCACCCGACTTGCTGGAGCATCTCGCTGCGGCATGGGGCGATGTCGCCGAGCGCACGTTTCAGCGTACGCCCGGCCAGGGCAGCCTGAGCCTGTGCATAGGCATGAGCGCCTTGCATTATTACCTGGGCGGCAAACGCTCTTTCAGTGACATGCTACAAGTGCCGGCCACCAAGGCGGCTGAGTTCACGCTGCAGTTGGTGGCCGATAAAGCCGACGATCCTTGGGGCAGAGCCTTCGATACTCAGCGCGGCACTACTTCAGCGCTCATGCTGCCTTACGAGGAAATCCAGTATGAACAGCCCGACGCCGATGGCACGGATGCGGCATCCAACGCTCAGCAGACATTCCCGACCTTTGAACTGAACATCGTCAACCACAGCCCTGGCGGTTACTGCCTGGCATGGCCCAAGGATGTGCCGCAGCAGTTACAGGCCGGGGAGTTAGTCGGGATTCAGGATGACGCTGGTCAGGGCTGGAGTGTCGCGGTGGTGCGCTGGGTACGCCAGGTGCGCAGCGGGGGTACGCAAATGGGGATCGAACTGATCGCCCCTTTTGCTCAGCCTTGCGGCTTGCAAATCGTTCGCCCCGAACAGAACAGCCCATACATGCGTGCGTTGTTGCTGCCCGAAATTCGTGCGATCGAGCAACCGGCAACCCTGCTGGCGCCGAGACTGCCCTTCAAAGAGGGTAACAACGTCATGATCAACATTGCCGGAGAAGAGCACCGCGGCCTGTTGGGTCATCAGCGCACCAGCAGCGGCAGTTACAACCAGTTCGAATACGAGACCTTCGAACTGCCCGGCGCAGCGGGAGGCGGAGCGCCAAAAGCAGAACAGGAATTCGATTCGCTGTGGTCGTCGCTTTAAAGAGCAACACATCCGTGCGGTGGGAGCGAATTCATTCGCGAAGAGGCCGGGACAATCCCATACATTTCTATCTCTTGAAATGCAGCCTGCGCGAATAAATTCGCTCTCACTGGTTCAAACCCACAGCTTTAACCGCGCCCTTCTCGCTCTCTGACGCCCAACAGATACAGCACCCCGTCCAGCCCTAAGGTAGAGATCGCTTGTCTGGCTGACTGCTTGACCAGTGGCTTGGCGCGGAATGCGACACCCAGACCGGCGATGGCCAGCATCGGCAAGTCGTTGGCTCCGTCGCCCACCGCAATGGTCTGCTCCAGACTCAGGCCTTCCTTCGCTGCCAGCTCGCGCAACAAATCCGCCTTGCGCTGGGCATTGACGATAGGTTCAACGGCGACGCCTGTGCATTTGCCATCGACCACCTCCAGCTCGTTGGCGAAGACATAGTCGATCCCCAGTCGGGCCTGCAACTGCTTGGCAAAATAGGTGAAGCCGCCCGACAGAATCGCGGTCTTGTAGCCCAGACGTTTGAGTTCGGCGAAGAGAACTTCGGTCCCCTCGGTCAACCGAAGCGAAGCACCGATCTCGTCCAGCACGCTGACGTCCAGACCTTTGAGCAAGGCCAGACGCTCTTTAAAACTGGCGCTGAAGTCCAGTTCACCACGCATGGCGCGCTCGGTGATTTCCGAAACCCTATCGCCTACCCCATGAGCCTTGGCCAACTCATCGATGACCTCGGCTTCAATCAGGGTCGAGTCCATATCAAACACCGCCAGGCGCCGGTTGCGGCGGTACAACGAGTCCTGTTGGAAAGCGATATCGACGTTCAATTCCTCGGCAGCCTGCAGGAACTCAGCCTGCAAAGCCTTGGCGTCAGCGGGTTCGCCTCGCACAGAGAACTCAACGCAGCCTTTGCCGTGATCAGTCGGCGCATCCAGCGGCATGCGCCGGGACAGACGATCAATGCTGTCAATGCTCAGGCCGTGTCGGGTCGTAATAGAGCTGACACGCTGCAACTGTTCGGCAGTCACTTTGCGGGTCAGTAGCGTCACGATGTGCCGCGGGTTGTCCTGATTGTCGACCCACTGCTGATAATCCGCCTCAGACAGCGGACTGATGCGCACCTGCTGATCCAGTGCATGCGCCGCCGATTGAATGGCCGCAAGGACAGAAGCCCCCTGCTCGGTGTCGGGGATTTCGACAAGAATGCCGAACGACATGACGCCGTGAATCACCGCCTGGCCGATATCGAGGATGCTCACGCCACCCTCGGCAAGCACGCCGGTGATGGTCGCAGTGAGACCGGGACGGTCTTCACCGGTGATGTTAATCAGGACGATTTCGCGCAAGGGGCACCCCAGCAGTGGAAAAAAACCGCATTCTAACCACTTTCAGTGACCATCGGGCACAGGCAGCGCTTTGCCGCTCCTAGGTCGCTCGTTATACTGCGCGGCAACTTCTTCGAAAGAGCCGTGCTCTGTGAACCGGCCCACGCCTGTTAAAACTGATAATTTCTTCCTGCTGATCTTCCGGGCATTGCGCCATCGCCGTGTACCGATTGCTTTGCGCATCGCTAGCCACAACGTGATCCTCGTCGCCCTGGCGCTGATGATCTACGCCGGCGTGATGGGTTTGCAGTTCAAGCAGGCCATGCATGAGCAGGCCGATGCGCTGGGTCAGGCACTGACCACGCAAACTGCGACCTCCGCCACGGAGCTGCTGGTGTCCAACGACATCCTCAGTCTCAACGTGCTGCTGGGCAATCTTGTGAAGAACCCGCTGGTCGCGCATGCCGCGATCTACAGCGTGGACAATCGTATCCTCGCCGAAGCCGGTCAGCGCCCGAAAAACGGTCTGCTGGGCGAAGCGCAAGGCCTCTACGAGATCAAGATTACCTTCCAGGACACGATGGCCGGGCATCTGCGGATCAGTCTGGACATGTCTCAATTCCAGCAGCCGATGACCATCAGCCTGCAAAGCATGGGTATCCTCGCGGGCATCCTGCTGGCGCTCGCTTTGGCTCTGAGCCTGCGCCTGGGCCGACACATTTCCACTCCGCTGCTGCAATTGCGGATCTGGCTGCGGGATATCGACCCGTACACTCCGGCTGTAGAACGCCAGGATGAAATCGGTGATCTGGCTCGCCAGTTACGTGCATCCTTCGCACCGCCAATGCCCGAACCGGAGCCTGAACCAGAGCCGGAATACGCTGAAGATGAGTCGGATGATCTTTATGTGGAAGACGAGGAAGTAGAGCCTGCCGCCAAAGGCCGCTCCGCCCGCGAGCCAGGCTTTGACGAGGCGCCCAAGCCACGTTTGCCTGCGCCACCGGTACAGCGTCGTCTGGTCGCCGAAGAAGATGAAAAAGACGAGGAAGACCCGTTTGCCGACCTGCGCGACAATACCAGCGCCGCACCGCAGGTCAGTAAAACGGTCGCCCCAAGCACCCCACAGCCTAGCGCCGTACTGGCGGTACAGCTCGGCTCGCAAGATCAACTGCGTCGCCTGCCCCGAGCGCGCCTGACGGATCTGCTGCAGCGCTATCGTGATTGCCTGGATCAGGCTTCGTCGCTTTACGAAGGCGAACTGCATACCCTGAACGATGGCAGCACATTGATGTTGTTCCATAGTCAGGAAAGCGGCGACGACTACCTGACCAACGCCATCTGCTGCGGCGAGTTGTTGCGTGCCTTGAGCCATGCATTGCAGATTGAGGTCGCAGACAGCGGCATCACCCTGCAATTGCAGCTGGGCCTGACACTCGGCGAAGGTCTGGCAGGTTTGAGTCAGATCGACTTGTTGCTGACGGAAACCGCACAAGACGCTCTGGCCCTGTCGCAACACAGCCGCAACCTGTTGCTGGTTGAGCGCAAGATCAATGATGACGCACTGATCCGTCAGCGCGCCCGCATCCGCCCGATCGCAAGTCCCGAAGGCGCATGCTGTGTGGAGCGCCTTATGGAGCCCTATCCATCAATGCTTGAGCGCCAGTTAGCGCGTATGCACGAGACAGCGCGCAAGGTCTGATTGCGGATACCTTCCGCCTTCACCTGTAGGAGCGCACGAGCACCGCGATCGATGGCCTTGGGCAACCTTGACCAAATCGCGGATGGTTCTGAAAAACATCGAACCTGTAGGAGCTGCCGAAGGCTGTGAAAGCGATTTCGCTGAAGTATCGCCATTGGCAGCCTTCGGCAGCTCCTGCAGGGAATGCCAGATAGCAGCCCACAAAAAAGCCCGCATCGCTGCGGGCTTTTTTGTTTGCGCCGTTTCTAGAAGCGGAACACTTCCAGATCAGTGCGTATCGGTGAGGCCATAGGGATTTTTGGTTTCTCAGGCTCTTTTGCCCGAGCTACTGGAGCTTTCTTGGGCTCCTCCACTGGCTGCCAGGAAATCGGCTTGACCGCAGAACTCAACTGATCAGCCAAACGCTGGAGCAACAACCCCTGGGCTCGCACCTGATCGGCAGAAGTCCCGGCGTGAAGCTCTTCCAGGTGAACAATCCGGCTGTCCCGCACGTTGCCTTTGCGATCGACCAAACGCCATTGAGCATCCAAAATCGCTGGCTGCTTCGCGCCCGAGTCCAAACGGCTGATAGACAACACCACCTGCACATCAGGTGTGAAGTTCGCCGCCGCAGGCGCCAGCACGACACGCTGGCTGTCCAGCTTCCACGCCAATTGGCGCAGCAGCAGCTGATCAATATCCGAAGACAGGCTACCTGCCCAACGACCGTCGGTCGAAGCAGTCAGGCTACCGTCCGGCTGACGTTGCAACAATGTTTCGCGTTGCAGGTAGTCCGCCACTGAGACTGGCCCAAGTAAAACAGCCAGACCCTTATCGTGCGTGGGTTGCCCCGGTGTACCGCTGTCCAGCTGATATAGCGAGGTCGGTTGGTGCACACTGCAACCAGCCAGACCCAAAACACCGGTCATCAACAAAACAAAGGGAAGGCGTAGAAGATTCATCGTCCCATCCAGGTGGCCGCCGCCAGGCAAGCCACAGTGTATAACTCAACAAATTCGTGCAGGCACTCAGCCACGCTTGCGCCTCAAGACGTCATATCATCCGTGAATATGCGTCATGACTCCAGCGATTATGCGTCGATCTTCATGGCAAAACGAAGACCGATAGCTGTAAAAGGGTATTAAGAGGCGTTTTCCACCAATAACGCATCGACCCGCTGGAAGCCACGGGGCAATTTATTGCCACGACGCCCACGCTCGCCCTTGTAATGTTCCAGATCATCAGGCTTGAGTGACAAATTACGTTTGCCAGCCTGCAAGACTAGCGTGGCACCTTGTGGTATCACCGCGATATCAGTCACATACTCTTCGCGACTGGCGACTCGGTCCCCTGGAACCCCGATGATCTTGTTACCTTTGCCCTTGCTTAGCTGAGGCAAGTCGCTGATCTTGAAGATCAGCAGACGTCCCTCGGTGGTCACAGCAGCGAGCCAGTTCTGCTCACGATCAGCAACCGGCCGTGGCAACATGACCCTGGCTCCGTTCGGCAGACTCAGCAACGCTTTGCCGGCCTTGTTCTTGGCCTGCAAATCCTCGCCCTTGACGACGAAGCCGTAGCCCGCATCCGAAGCAATGACATACAACGCATCATCTTCAGGCAGCAACACACACTCGAACGTTGCGCCTGGCGGTGGCTGGAGCTTGCCGGTCAACGGCTCACCCTGCCCTCGCGCTGACGGCAAGGTATGAGCCGCCAAAGAATAGCTACGGCCAGTGGAGTCGATAAATACCGCATATTGGTTGGAGCGCCCCATTGCAGCCGTCTGGAAACCATCCCCTGCCTTGTAGGAAAGCCCGGTCGCGTCGATGTCATGGCCTTTGGCAGAGCGCACCCAGCCTTTTTCCGACAATACGACGGTCACTTTCTCATTCGGCAGCAGGTCGTGCTCGGTCATGGCCTTGGCTTCAGCGCGCTCCACGATAGGCGAGCGGCGGTCGTCGCCATAGGTTTCAGCGTCTTTGAGCAGTTCGGTGCGGACCAGCTTCTTCAGCTTGGCTTCGCTACCCAACAGGGCCAGCAACTTGGTGCGCTCTTTGTTCAGCTCATCCTGCTCGTTACGCAGCTTCATCTCTTCGAGGCGCGCCAACTGACGCAAGCGCGTATCCAGGATGTAGTCGGCCTGAATTTCGCTCAATTCGAAGCGCTCGATCAGCTTCGCCTTCGGATGTTCCTCGGTACGGATGATGTGGATCACTTCATCCAGGTTGAGGTAAGCGATCAACAAACCGTCCAACAGGTGCAGACGACGCTCCACCTTGTCGAGGCGGAATTGCAGACGACGGCGTACCGTGCGGACACGGAACTCTAGCCATTCAACCAGCAATGCGCGCAGGTTTTTAAGTTGCGGCTTGCCATCCAGACCAATGATATTGATGTTGACCCGGTAGCTGGACTCCAGATCAGTAGTAGCGAACAAGTGCTGCATCAGCGCTTCATGATCGACACGGCTGTTCACCGGGATGATCACGATGCGGCAAGGGTTTTCGTGGTCGGACTCATCACGCAGGTCCGCGACCTGCGGTGCCTTGGAAGGCTTGGCCTGCATGAGGGCAGCGATCTGCTCGAGTACCTTGGCACCGGAAACCTGATGCGGCAGCGAAGTGACGATGATGTCGCCATCTTCCACGTGGTACACAGCGCGCATGCGCACCGAGCCCTTGCCGGTTTCGTACATTTTCAGCAGATCGGCACGCGGCGTGATGATCTCTGCTTCGGTCGGGTAATCCGGACCTTGAATGTGCTCAACCAGTTGCTCAACGGTAGCTTTCGGCTCATCGAGCAGGCGCACGCAAGCAGTGGCGACCTCTCGCAAGTTATGCGGCGGCACGTCAGTGGCCATACCCACGGCAATACCGGTGGTGCCATTGAGGAGAATATTCGGCAAGCGTGCTGGCAAAACAGCTGGTTCGTCCAGGGTCCCGTCGAAGTTCGGCACCCAGTCCGCAGTGCCCTGGCCCAACTCGCTGAGCAGCACTTCGGAGTAACGCGACAGGCGCGCCTCGGTGTAACGCATGGCCGCGAAGGATTTCGGATCATCCGGCGCACCCCAGTTACCCTGCCCGTCTACCAGCGTGTAGCGGTAGCTGAACGGCTGAGCCATGAGCACCATGGCTTCATAACAGGCCGAGTCGCCGTGCGGGTGAAACTTACCGAGTACGTCGCCGACGGTACGCGCCGACTTTTTGTGCTTGGAATCGGCATCCAGGCCCAGCTCGCTCATGGCGTAGACGATGCGTCGCTGCACAGGCTTGAGGCCGTCGCCAATATGCGGCAAGGCACGGTCCATGATCACGTACATGGAGTAGTTGAGGTAGGCCTGTTCGGTGAAGTCAGCCAGTGACCGGCGTTCTACACCATCCAGGCTGAGGTCAAGGGAGTCGCTCATGCGGGCCTCATTATTTCGTGGTCTGACGCAGCAGCATGGTGCCGCCGCGCTGAGTAAATTCGAGTTGTTTCATTGCGCTCATACCCAGCAGCACTTGTTCTCCGTCCAGACCGGGCACCACCAGGGCGCGCACGTTGTGCAGGACTATATCGCCCAGTTGCAGGCGCTCGATGGAAGTCCGAAAGCCCTCACTGCGCCCATTGGCAGTGTTGACCCAAACCGGCGCACCGCGCTGCAACTGCAAGGTGTCGGCCACCTCGCCCGGAATCGCCACATCAGTGGCACCGGTATCCAGTAAAAACTGCACGAGATGATCGTTGATCTTCCCGGTGCTGACAAAATGCCCTTGGCGATTACCCACCAACTGCACTTCAACGTAACCATCACCGTGCTGCGAAGTGACCACGGCGTTGGGATTTTCCTGTTTGTCTTCCCACTCGCCAAAAAAGCGCGTCGCCAGAAACAGCCCCGCCGCCCAGGCAACGATCATCAGCACCTTTCCCGCACGTTTGCCGGGAGGCTGCTGACTCACCGCTGCGCGCTCCAACCGCCAGCAGGCGCCGCGAAACGCCAAACGATTGGACGTGTCTCGCCGTCGGCGCGCTTATCAAAATTGTTATCGATGCCGATCCAGGCGCCAGTCTCATCTACCACCAGTGCCTCGGTCAGGGCGAACGGCTGGTCGTAAAGCCGGTTGGGCATCAACGCCTCTTTGGCGAACGACCAACACTGCTCACTCTTGCCCGTCTCCAGAGCGCGCCGGCAAATACGATAGGCCGAACGCTCCAGGGTAAACAGCTTGCCGTTGAACAGCGACAAATCGGCAAAGTCACGGGAAACCGATTTTCCGCCAACCTGTGGTGGCAATACTTCTTTCCCCGGTTCTGTACGCAGCACGCAACTGCCCTTGCAGTGCCAAGTGTCCTGATCACGACTGACCACCAGCAAACCACGCTGATCGCGCTCGGCGGCCAACCACAACCGGTCACCTTGCGGGCTAACTGCAAGCCCTTCGAAAATAGCGTTGAAGTGTTGCAACATGCCGTTGGCGCGCGCCTGTGCAACCAGTTCGCTCGGCAATTTCAGCCAGACTGGCGCGCCTTCGGCAGGCACCTTGAGCACCTCGGCATGGGCCTCGCTGACGACATATTTATTGCCAGCCGTATCGCAACTGATGCCTTCGAAATCCAGACTGCCACCGCGAACGAAGGACGATAACTTGGCCAGCGAACGCAAGTTGGCCGGTAAATCACTTTCCGGCGCAGGCGGCACATCAATCTTCTCCGACTGAGCCAGCCAGACGGTTTTTGTCATATCCATGCGGTAGAGCAGGTCGTCGTCGCGATCCGAAATGGCCCATAACTGACCATTGCACACCGCCAGTCCCGAGAGATTGCCGCCAACCATGCCGTCTACCGGATGCTCAGAGACAAGTGCCAACTCTGGCAAAGGGGCTGCGAATGCCGGGGCGGCCAGCAGAGTTGCTAGCAGCGCAGTCGCGAAGCAAACACAGGATCTGTAGGAGCGCACGAGCACCGCGAGGCCGCGATGGCGTCCAGGCTGATGCATCGCCATCGCGGCCTCGCGGTGCTCGTGCGCTCCTACAGAAACCGTGCCAGCTACGCCGTCCTGTATCAAGCGCGCGCCTGCGGGTTTGGCGCTATCGCGCGGTGTCAGGGACACCGGGGCGCTTTGCATCAAGTCAGAACCTCGGCGAGGTTGCCTTTGGACTCCAGCCAGCTTTTGCGATCACCGGCGCGTTTTTTGGCCAGCAGCATATCCATCATTTCCGACGCCACTTCAAAATCGTCCAGCGTCAGTTGCACCAGACGACGGGTATTGGGATCCATGGTGGTTTCACGCAGTTGCGGCGGGTTCATTTCACCCAGACCTTTGAATCGCGTGACCTGCGGCTTGCCGCGTTTCTTCTCGGCCACCAGACGGTCCAGAATCCCGTCGCGCTCGGCTTCGTCCAGTGCGTAGTAAATGTCTTTACCCAAGTCGATGCGGTACAGAGGCGGCATGGCGACATACACGTGTCCGGCGTCAACCAGCGGACGGAAGTGCTGGACGAACAGCGCGCACAGCAACGTCGCGATGTGCAGACCATCGGAGTCGGCGTCAGCGAGGATGCAGATTTTGCCGTAGCGCAGCTGACTCATGTCCACCGCACCAGGGTCAACACCAATGGCGACGGCAATGTTGTGGACTTCCTGACTGGCGAGTACTTCGCCACCATCGACTTCCCACGTGTTGAGAATCTTGCCGCGCAACGGCAGGATCGCCTGAAACTCCTTGTCCCGCGCCTGCTTGGCCGAACCGCCAGCGGAATCACCCTCCACCAGGAACAGCTCGGAACGCATAGGGTCCTGCCCGGCGCAATCAGCCAGTTTGCCAGGCAATGCCGGGCCTTGAGTAATGCGCTTGCGCTCAACCTTCTTGCTGGCCTTGAGACGACGACCGGCGTTGTTGATCGCCAGTTCAGCCAGCTGCATGCCCAGATCGGAGTTAGCGTTGAGCCACAGGCTGAAGGCATCTTTGACGACGCCGGAGACAAACGCCGCAGCCTCGCGGGACGACAAACGTTCCTTGGTCTGACCAGAGAACTGTGGCTCCTGCATTTTCATCGACAGCACGAAAGCGATGCGCTCCCAAACGTCTTCCGGCGCGAGCTTAACGCCACGCGGCAGCAGGTTGCGGTATTCGCAGAACTCACGCATTGCATCAAGCAAGCCCTGACGCAAACCGTTGACGTGGGTACCGCCTTGCGCCGTCGGGATCAGGTTGACGTAGCTTTCCTGAACGCTGTCGCCGCCCTCCGGCAACCAGAGCAGTGCCCAGTCGACCGCTTCTTTATTACCGGCAAAACTGCCGCAGAACGGTTCGTCCGGCAGACGCAGGAAGTCGCTGACCGAATCCTGCAAGTAGGAACGCAGGCCATCTTCGTAGTGCCACTCGACTTTTTCGCCGGTGGCTTTGTCTTCAAAGCTGACCAGCAGCCCCGGACACAGCACCGCCTTGGCCTTGAGCACATGCTTGAGGCGGCTGACCGAGAACTTCGGGGTGTCGAAATACTTGGGGTCCGGCGCGAAGTACACGCTGGTACCGGTGTTGCGCTTGCCAACCGTACCGACAACTTCCAGCTCCGACGCCTTGTAGCCGTCAGTGAAGGACATTTCATATTCATTGCCATCGCGCTTGACCCGGACCTTGACCAGCGTCGACAGCGCGTTGACCACCGAAATACCCACACCGTGCAGACCACCGGAGAACTGGTAGTTCTTGTTGGAGAACTTGCCGCCCGCGTGAAGCTTGGTGAGGATCAGCTCGACACCCGAAACACCTTCCTCCGGGTGAATGTCCACCGGCATGCCGCGACCGTCGTCGGACACTTCCAGCGAGTTGTCGGCATGCAGAATCACCTGCACCGCTTTGGCATGGCCTGCCAGAGCTTCGTCGACGCTGTTGTCGATGACTTCCTGGGCAAGGTGGTTCGGCCGCGAAGTGTCGGTGTACATGCCCGGCCGCTTGCGAACCGGGTCGAGGCCCGAGAGGACTTCGATGGCGTCTGCGTTATAAGAGCTAGCGCTGGGATTGGCCATGGGGTCTCGTCATCAGTTGTTCGTGGGGTTACAGAGTTGAAAACCTGTAGGAACTGCCGCAGGCTGCGATCCGGCATACGCCAGGCTTTCGAACCAATCGCAGCCTACGGCAGCTCCTACATTTAATCCGGCAATACATTCAAAGCTTGGAAACATCCACCGCCTGCAGCAATTCGGGGGCGAATCCGGCAAAACTCAACAGGGCGGGCAATTGCCCGGCAAATCCCTGGTAGCTGTGGTCGCCGCCTGCCTGGATACGCAAAGCGCATGCCCGATAAAACGATTCGGCGCGGCGATAATCAAGGGTTTCATCACCGGTTTGCAGCCAGACCTGAACGCGCTTCGGGTCCTGAGGTGCAGGCACTTCCAGTTCGGCCAAGGCCTTTACGTGGTCGTGGGTCAGTTCCCATGTTTCACCGGTATAAAGGTTTTGCTGCGTACCGACAAAGCCGTCGAAAAGCTGATGCGGGTTGACTGCCGGGTTGATCAGCACGGCTTTCAGAGCGTGGCGCTGCGCCAAGTGTGTCGCATAGTAGCCGCCGAGCGAGCTGCCGACCAGCAGTGGCCGCCCGAGCTCTTCGATAGCGGACTCCAGCTGGACCATGGCCTGACGCGGATGATGATGCAATTCGGGGACACGCACCTGCTCACTCAGCCCAAGCGAGCGCATCAATGCGATCAATTGAGTAGCCTTTTTCGACAGCGCCGAGCTGTTCAGGCCGTGGATATACAGCAGTGTGGGTAATTCGCTGGTCACGCCGTCCGCTCCTGGAACACTGGGAGGTACAAAGCCGCGCAGTTTACAGGGACTAACGCTGAAAGACTCGCCTGCGTGTGTTTCACGACAAAAAGATCAGTAGCCCTTGCCGCCATAATCCACTTCGAATTCCAGCCCGACCACACGGGACACGCCTGTTTCCAGCGTTCCATCGTCGAACAGACGCAGCCAGCGATAGCCCGGCGCCGTGGTGTCGACCTTGAAGTCGACGCTGCCCGGCGCGAACTGGATGCAAGTTGAGGGCGATGCCAGCAGCCGAACGGTATCGCGCATCTGGTCGTATTCCTGATGAACATGCCCCCAGAGCACTGCACGCACCTGTGGAAAACGCTCAAGTACCGCAAACAGCGCATCAGGATTGCGCAGTCCAATGGGATTCATCCACTCGCAGCCAATCGGCACCGGGTTGTGGTGCAGACAGACGAGATGATGACGCTCGGGGGCTTCGCTCAGGGATTGCGCCAACAGCTGCAACTGCTGATCACATAGATAACCCGGTACCGACCCCGGTACCGACGAGTCCAGTAACGTCACGCGCCAGTTGCCGATATCAATTACCGGATCAAGCAAATCGCTTTGCTGCGCTGCCTGGCGCATTTCCTGAGATTCGTCGTGATTACCGGGGAACCAGCGTTTCGGCGCATCGATCTCCCCGCTCAACCGGCGGAACGCCTCATAAGACTCGACGCTGCCGTCCTGCGAAACATCGCCACTGGCAACCACCAGATCGACCTGCGGCTGCTCGGCCAATACCAGTTCGATGACTTTTTGCAGACTGTCGCGGGTACACATGCCCAGCAACGTACCGTCCGCATTGGCGAACAAATGACTGTCGGACAGCTGGACCAGCAGGACTGAATCCTTAACGGGGGCGTTTGGCAAAAGCCATCTCCTTGGGCAGAGTCTGGCAATTATGGTGGGAAGCGATCAGGTCGGCAAATCCGGGAGTGAGTGTCAGGTCTCAGTTACGAACGATTGGCCTGTAGGAGCTGCCGAAGGCTGCGATGGCGGCCAGGGTAAACGCTTCGCAACCCTTGGCAGCTCCTGCAAGAAATGTATTCTTTGAAAGACGAGATACAACGCTCACCGCACCGCTTCAAACTCATGCCCGCACGCAAGGCAATGGCTCAGCCACTCGCCTAAAAACAGATTGAGCTGGGCTTTTTCATCTGGCTGGTGCATTTCAGCGTTTGGATACGGGTAGATACCGCGAAAGCGCCGGGCGTGTTCGGCGCCAATCACTTCGGCCATGCGTGCGTCGTGATAGACCTGCACTTCAAGGCTTGGCACCGGCAGCCACGGCAGGCTGTGTTCCTGACGGACTTGCAGGGTGGTGGTGTAGGGGCAATCGAGCAATACCTCAACCGCCAGCACGCCGAGCATTTGATCGCCCTGTGTTACAGCGACTCGCCGCGAGCGCTGGGCGTTGCGCATGTCCGGCAACAACCGCATCAAGCGCGCATAGTTGGCCTCGCAGGCAGCTTGCAGCCCGGCAAGATCAACTCGATAGCGCTCGCGCAATAGATTCACGACCATAACCCCCTGACTTCAGCACGATTCAACGCCAGCCATTGCAGCGCAATAATCGTCGAAGCATTGATAATTCGCCCGTCACGTACGGCTTGCAGTGCGTCATCAAAAGACCAGACGGTGACGCGGATATCTTCACCCTCAGACTCCAGTCCGTGCAATCCCCCTGCCCCATCGCTTTCACAACGACCTAAGTACAGATGAACGAACTCGTCACTGCCACCGGGAGAAGGAAAGTATTTGGTGATGGGCCACAACGCACTGAACACAAGCCCAGCTTCCTCTTCTGCTTCGCGGTGGGCAACCTCTTCAGGTTCCTCCGCCTTGTCGATCAAACCCGCTACCAACTCGATCAGCCACGGGTTGGCGGTTTTCTCCAGCGCGCCGACGCGAAACTGCTCGATCAGCACCACTTCGTCACGCTTGGCGTCGTACGGCAGCACACAGACCGCATCATGACGCACAAAAAGTTCGCGACTGATCTCCTTGCCCAAGCCACCCGCAAACAGTTCGTGACGCAGGAACACTTTGTCCAGTCTATAAAAGCCCTGAAAGCAGTTTTCTCGCTTGGTGATTTCAAAATCTGTCGGGGTCGATCGGGTCGGGTCGGTCATGGGGTTCTCGCTTCGGGCAAATCGTGACGTGAGGCCATCCTAACGCGCATCGCCAACCTTATGCAGCCCCCTCTTGAACATGCAGGGTAGACGGTCAATGGCGAAACGAACTCTAATCCGCCTGGCGGCGAACCGATGTCACTGTTTGCAGTCCAAGCAGCCTGAACTCGAACAACGTAACCGTCTTCATTGCCACCGCAAAGGATCAACATGTCGTTATTGAGGATCGCTTCACTGGCTTGCCTGGCACTTATGCTGGGTGCGTGTCAGAGCCTGTTCCAACCCAATTACCGTGCGCCCCTGCAAGTGCAGCGCGATGCGTCCGAGCTGATCAAGCCGGGCTGTACCGCCGCCGATTGCCCGCTGGTGAATATCGACACCGTGCACTTCCCTGATGAGCCCAAGCTGGACGCCATCGTGCAGAAAACCCTGCTGCAACTGACTCGCACGGATTCCAGCGGACCACTGCCGGTTTCGCTCAAGGCTTACCAGGAGCAATATCTGCGTGATTCCCAGGGTCGCAACGCCAGCTACCTGCAAGCCAAGGTACGTGAGCAACATGACGGTATCGTAGTCGTCGAGCTGTCCAGTTATCTGGACACGGGCGGCGCACACGGCGCTCCTGGTCGCGCGTTCATCAACTACTCGCGCCAGCAAGAGAAAGTGCTGACCCTGGCCGACATGATCGTACCGGGCAAGGAAGGCGAGTTCTGGCAAAAAGCCGAACTGGCGCATCAGGGCTGGCTGCTGTCGACCAAGATGAACGAAGACCCTGAGTTCATGAAAACCTGGCCGTTCAAACGCACCCCGCACATCGCTCTGACCTATGGCGCGTTCATTCTGAAGTATCAGGTGGACACCATCGCGCCGTATTCCATGGGCCACATCGAGCTGAAGATTCCTTATCCGCAGCTCAATGGCATCCTCAAACCGGAGCTGTTCCCCGGCCGCGGTTGAGATTTTTACCCAGCAATTTTTTTACCCAGCAACAACTGCAGCACGCCAGCGACGATCAGCGCTGGCAGTGTTGCGCCGATATCCGGATAAAGGTTGGCCAGCAAGTGATAGGTGCTGACTCCACCCAACCAGGCCAGCAACGTCATCCATTGAAACCCTACGTTAGCCGCCTGGCTGCTGCGCCCGCGCAATACAAAATGATCCACCAGCACCACGCCGAACAAAGGCGCAAACACCGAGCCAATCAGCAACAGGAAGTTCTGGTACTGCGCCAACGGCGCAAGGCAGGCGATCAGCGTGCAGATAACGCCTATAGCCAAGGCCAGATGCTCGACTTTCAGCTTTAACAAAATCCCGCTGGATACCGCTGCCGAGTGAATATCAGCGAAGGCGTTTTCCGACTCGTCGAGCAGGATCAGCAACAATGGGATCCCCAATCCCGCCCCGGCCAGCGCCAGCAACAACGCATTGACTTCTCCGCTTGGCGCAAACGCCAGGGTGTAAGCAACGCCCAGGCTCATCAGCCAGAAGTTACCGATAAAGAACCCCAACGCGGTGCCACCGAAGACGTTTTTCGCTCGCTTGCCGAAACGTGAGTAATCGGCAATCAATGGCAGCCACGACAGCGGCATGGCGATGGCAATGTCGAAGCCCACGGCAAAGGGCAAAGATCCGTCACCGGCCTGAGCCCAAAGCGCGGCCAGATCCGCCTTGGCGAAAAGATTCCAGGTCAGCCACAGGCACGCCGCCAGCAACAGCCAGATGCCCCATTTGCGCAGGATCTGTCGCACGAACGTCAGCGGCCCACTGACGGCCAGCAATGTCGCCAATCCACCAAAAAACAGGGTCCAGAGCAGCGGGCTTGTCCACACGCTGCCTTCGCCAAAAGCACGGGTGCCCAGCAAACTTGCCGCGTCGCGCATGACGATGATTTCGAAAGAGCCCCAGCCAATCAGTTGCAGCAGGTTGAGCAGTGCGGGCAGTGACGCGCCTTTGCTGCCCAGGCTGAGTTTGAGCGCAGCCATGGACGACAAGCCTGTGTCGCTGCCAATCACGCCGACAGCTGCCAGCAGCAACACGCCCACTAGCGTGCCGAGGAAGATCGCCAGCAGCGAACCCGAGAGACCCAGCCCCGGCGCCAACAGCGCGCCGGTTTGCAGGACCATCAGGCCAATGCCGAGGGAAAACCATAGAGAAAACAGATCGCGCGCGCCGAAAACACGCTTGCCTTCGGGGACGGGGTAATCGGGTGAATAGGTGTTGGGGGTGGTCATGGTGGGGGCTCGCAAATGATCAGCTGGAACGCGGACCTGTGGGAGCGAGGCTTGCCCGCGATAAGGCTGGACGCGGTTTACTTTAGATCGCGTAGGACCTTATCGCGGGCAAGCCTCGCTCCCACAGGAGATTGGCTCCAGCAGGTTTATTTAATGAAATAAATCAAACCTTTTTGTACAACTGGCTACCTTCCTGTTTGAAGCGTTCGGCCTGTTCCGCCAGCCCTTGGGCGACGTCCAGGTCAATGGCATCAATCTTCTGGTTGGCCGCGTACTCCCGCACTTCCTGGGTAATTTTCATCGAGCAGAATTTCGGCCCGCACATGGAGCAGAAATGCGCGACCTTGGCGGAATCCTTCGGCAGGGTTTCATCGTGATAAGACCGCGCGGTGTCCGGGTCTAGCCCGAGGTTGAACTGGTCTTCCCAACGGAATTCAAACCGCGCCTTGCTCAGTGCGTTATCGCGGATCTGCGCGCCCGGATGGCCTTTGGCAAGATCCGCGGCATGCGCAGCAATCTTGTAAGTGATGATCCCGGTCTTCACGTCATCCTTGTTCGGCAGGCCCAAATGCTCTTTAGGCGTGACGTAGCAGAGCATCGCGCAACCGAACCAGCCGATCATTGCGGCACCAATACCCGAGGTGATGTGGTCGTAGCCCGGCGCAATATCCGTGGTCAGCGGGCCAAGGGTGTAGAACGGTGCTTCGTCACAGCACTCCAGCTGCTTGTCCATGTTCTCTTTGATCAGTTGCATCGGCACGTGGCCTGGACCTTCGATCATGGTCTGTACGTCGTGCTTCCAGGCGATCTTGGTCAGTTCACCCAGGGTTTCCAGCTCACCAAACTGCGCAGCGTCATTGGCATCGGCAATTGAACCCGGACGCAGGCCATCGCCCAGCGAGAAGCTGACGTCGTAGGCCTTCATGATTTCGCAGATGTCTTCGAAGTGTGTGTAAAGGAAGTTCTCTTTGTGATGCGCCAGGCACCACTTGGCCATGATCGAACCGCCACGGCTGACGATGCCGGTGACGCGTTTGGCGGTCAGTGGCACGTAGCGCAACAGCACGCCGGCGTGGATGGTGAAGTAATCGACGCCCTGCTCCGCTTGCTCGATCAGCGTGTCGCGAAACAGCTCCCAGGTCAGGTCCTCGGCAGCACCGCCGACTTTTTCCAGCGCCTGATAGATCGGCACTGTACCGATCGGCACCGGCGAGTTACGAATGATCCACTCGCGGGTTTCGTGGATGTGTTTGCCGGTGGACAAGTCCATGACCGTGTCCGAGCCCCAGCGAATACCCCAGGTCAGTTTGGCGACTTCTTCTTCGATGGAAGAGCCCAGTGCGCTATTGCCAATGTTGCCGTTGATCTTCACCAGAAAGTTGCGGCCAATGATCATCGGCTCCAACTCGGTATGGTTGATGTTGGCCGGGATAATCGCGCGACCACGGGCGATTTCTTCACGCACGAACTCAGCGGTGATTTCTTTGGGGATGTTGGCGCCAAAACTGTGCCCGGCGTGCTGCTGAGTCAGCAGGCCAGCAGCTCGCGCTTCCTGCAGCTTCATGTTTTCGCGAATCGCGACGTACTCCATCTCCGCCGTGATGATGCCCTGACGCGCATAGTGCATCTGGCTGACATTGGCACCCGCTTTGGCCCGACGCGGGTTGCGCACATGGGCAAAACGCAGACGGGTCAGTTCGGCATCGGCCAGTCGCTGCTGGCCGAAGTTCGATGTCAGGCCGTCGAGACGCTCGGTGTCATTGCGCGAGTCGATCCATGGTGAACGCACGTCAGCCAGGCCTTTGCGCACATCAATAATGACGTTCGGGTCGGTGTAAGGACCGGACGTGTCATACACCGTCACCGGCGCATTGATTTCCCCACCAAAGTCGGTAGGAGTCACGTCCAGGGTGATTTCGCGCATGGGCACGCGGATGTCCGGGCGAGAACCCTGAACATAGATTTTTTGCGAGCGGGTAAACGGCTGCACCGATCCAGAGTCGACTTGTGCGGACTCACTCAGGTTGGCGGCGTTTTTTAGATTTGTACTCATCACGGGCTCTCCAGACATCATCCAGCGGCGGATTAATTGTCGGAGCGAACCTGAAGACGAAAAGACGCACCAAGGCTGGTGCTGAGTATCGAGCGGAAGAATGTCAGGTTCAGATATGAACCAAAGACCCCGGACGACACTCAAGAGGACTCGCCGGGAGACGAGAAATCTTGTTCCCTACGCAGGCGCTAACCTGATCAGGTTCAACGGGATCCGGTTTAACCGATCTCAGCCTCAAAGCAAGGCACCCCGACAAGAACGTCGCCAGTCTAGTCGGGACGGGCCCGGAACGCCAAGCACGTTTTCAAACGCTGGATAAATGGCCTGCCTGATTGTTGCAAGGTCCCCCAGCCTCTACACTCGCTAACCAGTTTCTTCGAATCGGACTGGCACCATAATCATGAACAGGGAACACCCCATGCTGCACAAACTTTCATTGGCCATTGCCGTGTCATGTGCCTGCAGTTCGATTGCCTGGGCAGCCGATTTGCCGCTGCCAACCAAGACCGGCCTGGTCAGTGTTTATCAGGAAGCTGTCGACAACAACGCCGATCTTGCAGCAGCCCGCGCCGATTATGCCGCTCGCAAGGAAGTCGTGCCGCAGGCCCGCGCAGGCTTGCTGCCCAATCTGTCTGCAGGCGCAGACGTCAACAATACCCGCACCAGCATCGACCAACCCAACGCCGTCGCTACCCGCAGCGGCACGGTGTATCAGGCGACGCTGAGCCAACCGATTTTCCGTGCCGACCGCTGGTTCCAGTTACAGGCCGCCGAAGCCGTCAACGAACAAGCAGCACTGGAGCTGTCGGCCACCGAGCAGAACCTGATTCTGGAAAGCGCGCAAAGCTACTTCACCGTGCTGCGCGCCCAGGACAATCTGGCCTCGACCAAAGCTGAAGAAGCGGCCTTCAAGCGTCAGCTGGATCAAGCCAACGAGCGCTTTGATGTTGGCCTTTCCGATAAGACCGACGTGCTGCAGGCCCAGGCCAGCTACGACAATGCCCGCGCCAGCCGGATCGTTGCCAAACGTCAGGTGGATGATGCTTTTCAAGCGCTGGTGACGCTGACCAATCGTGAATACAACTCCATTGAGGGCATCGTCCACACGTTACCGATTCTGGCGCCGATGCCCAATGATGCAAAAGCCTGGGTTGATACGGCCGCGCAGCAGAACCTCAATCTGCTGGCCAGCAATTACGCAGTCAGCGCAGCCGAAGAAACCCTGCGCCAGCGCAAGGCCGGACACGCCCCGACCCTTGATGCGGTGGCCCAATACCAGCGCGGCGATAACGATGCGCTGGGCTTCAGCAACCCGAACTACACCGGGCAGAACTACCGGGGCGATGTAGAGCAGCGCAGTATTGGCGTGCAGTTGAATATCCCGATCTACAGCGGCGGCCTGACCAGTTCGCAAGTGCGCGAAGCGTATTCAAGGTTGAGCCAGAGCGAACAGCGCCGCGAGGGCTTGCGTCGCCAAGTGGTGGAGAACACTCGCAATCTGCACCGCGCTGTGAATACCGATGTCGAGCAGGTTCAGGCCCGCAAACAGTCAATCATCTCCAACCAGAGCGCGCTGGAAGCCACGGAAATCGGTTATCAGGTGGGGACTCGTAACATCGTCGACGTGCTGGATGCCCAGCGTCAGCTGTACGCCTCGGTGCGCGACTACAACAACACCCGCTATGACTACATCCTCGACAACCTGCGCTTGAAGCAGGCAGCAGGCACGTTGAATCCCGGCGACCTGCAGGATTTGTCGCGCTACCTGAAAGCCGACTACAACCCGGACAAAGACTTCCTGCCACCGGATCTGGCAGCGGCCGCGAAAAAGAACTTCGAGAGACCGCCGCAACGGTAGAGATCATTGTCGAGCAGCAAACGGAAACCTGTAGGTGCTCGTGAGTGCCTACAGAAAAGCATGAGGCGACCTCCTAAACCAGCGCCGCCACGCAACTGCGGTAGGAGCGAACTTGTTCGCTAGGCGATACGTCTGAAACACCGCGCCAGGCCCTCTCGCCAACAAGTTGCCTCCTACCTTAGAAAGCGGTCAAGCCCATCCAGCAACCGCTGCAATGCACCTTGATTGGCCTTCATCACTTGTAGCCCCGCCTCGGACATCTCACGGGCACGTTGTGGCTGGTCGAACAGGCTCTGCACGGCAGCCGAAAGACTCGCTGCATCACCGCACTCAATCAGTGCGTCGGCATTGCGCAGCATCGCGGCGATTTCCAGAAAGTTGAACAGATACGGGCCGCTCAACACCGGTTTGGCCAATGCGGCAGGCTCGAGCAGGTTGTGGCCGCCGTTGGGCACCAGGCTGCCACCAACAAAAGCAATGTCGGCCAAGGCATAGAGAAACAGGAGTTCGCCCATGGTGTCGCCCACCAGCACCGAGATCTGCAGTGTGACTGGCTCACCGGATGAGCGACGCACCGTCGCAAAGCCCTGCTGCACGGCAAGATCATGAACGCTGTTGAAGCGCTCCGGATGGCGCGGCACCAAAATCAGCAACGCATCAGGATAGCTGATCAGCAACTGCCGATGAGCCGCCAGAACAACTTCATCCTCTCCCGCATGGGTGCTGGCCGCGATCCAGACGGGGCGATCAATCGTCTGCCATTCTTCACGTAGCTGCGCGGCACGGGTCAACAGTTGCGGGTCGATCGTCAGGTCGAACTTGATCGAACCGGTTACGGCCACGCATTCAGAACGTGCACCCAAATCCCGAAAGCGCTGCGCTTCGGTCTCGGTCTGTACCGCGAACCAGCTCATTTCTTCCAGCATCGGCCGGGTCAGCCTGGCAAACCGCGCATACCCCCGCGCCGAGCGCTCGGACAAACGCGCATTGGCCAAGGCCACAGGGATGCCGCGTTTGGCACACTGATGAATATGATTAGGCCAAAGCTCGGTCTCCATGATCACGCCGAGCACTGGTCGCACATGATCAAGAAAACGGCCCGCCGCCCACGGCAAATCATAGGGCAGGTAGCAATGCTGAATGCGCGGCTCGTTGGCGAACATCGCCTTGATCCGCTCCGAACCGGTCGGCGTCATGCAGGTGACGGTGATCGGCAGCTGTGGATAACGGGCAAGCAACGCACGAATCATTGGCGCGGCAGCAATGCTTTCCCCCACCGAAACCGCATGCACCCAGATGCCGCCCGGCTGCATGGCTGGCAAACCGAGGGCGAAGCGCTCGCCGATTCGCTGGCGATAGGCAGGAGCCTTGCGCGCTCGCAGCCACAGGCGAACGGCCACCAGCGGCAGACCGAGATGAAACAGCAAGGTATATAAAGTTCT
Source organism: Pseudomonas caspiana (assembly GCF_002158995.1). Lineage (GTDB taxonomy): Bacteria > Pseudomonadota > Gammaproteobacteria > Pseudomonadales > Pseudomonadaceae > Aquipseudomonas > Aquipseudomonas caspiana. Next base: position 141,967 of record NZ_LOHF01000014.1, read on the forward strand.
ATTCATGGGCGCGGAGTTTATCAGCCAATGGCGCGCAAATGCCGGGCAAAACTTTCGGAAAGCCACTGCGCAGCCGGACCAAGCGGCTCGTCACGACGCCAGACCATTTCCACTACCAACGGTGGCGGCGTCCACTCGCCGACCAGCTCGATCATCTGGTGCTGATAGGTCGGATACTGCACCACATGCCGGGGCAGCCAGGCCCAACCCAGGCCGCGCATTAACAGCTCGGCCATCACATAAAAACTGTCGGCCCGCCAGACCTGCGGGCTCAGTTGCTCACCACCGGGATAACCGCTCTGTTGCGGGGCGATCAGTAACTGGCGATGCCGCGCCAGTTGTTGCCGGGTGACCCGTTTCTCGCTCGCTAACGGATGCCCCACTGCGCAAACCGTGACCATTTCCACACCACCCAGCCCCCTGCGTTCAAGCGCGGCGGGCATCTGCTCGTGATGAAACAGCAAACCCAGATCTGCTCGCCGCTCCAGCAACTTGCGCGCTACGTCGCCCTGAGCACCGCTGGCCAGCTGAACTTCAAGGGTCGGAAAGCGTTCGGACAGCGCCTCCAGGCTATCGAGCACAGGCTGGTAAGGCATGGCTTCATCATGCGCCACGCGCAATTGCGCCTCCTGTCCGCGCATCAACGCCAGAGCGCGTCCGTCGATACGCTCGCATTGACGCAACAGCTCGCGCGCCTCTTCGAGCAATGCCGTACCAGCCTCGGTCAAGCGCGGCTGGCGGCCACTACTGCGTTCAAACAGGCTCACACCCAAATCCGATTCGAGCATGGCGATTGAATTGCTGACGGCTGACTGCGCGCGATGCATACCCCGCGCCACAGCTGAAAACGAGCGCTGCTCGGCCACGCTGACGAACAGGCGCATTTGCTCAAGATTCCACTGCATGGCCAAACCTATCTCCCATAGCGATAGGTAATGACTTTACCCCATCTAAGTGATGGCTAAAATACGCGGCATACGAAGAGGAGTTACCGTCATGCCTGCTTATTACCTGCTGGCCATCGCCATTTGTGCTGAAGTCATCGGCACCCTTTCCATGAAAGCCGTCAAGGGCCTGAGCACACCGCTCCCCCTGTTGCTGGTTATCTGCGGCTACGCCATCGCCTTCTGGATGCTGATCCTGGTAGTTCGTACGATTCCGGTAGGCATCGCCTATGCAGTCTGGGCGGGCATGGGGATTGTCATGGTCAGTGTCGCCGCGTTTTTCATCTATGGGCAGAAACTCGACATCCCCGCCATGCTCGGCATGGGCTTGATTGTCTTGGGTGTCGTCGTCATACAGCTGTTTTCGAAAACCGCCGGGCATTGAAAACGCGTTCCTCTATAATGGCCGCATTCTTTCGGCCACAGAGGTGCTCATGCCTTCCGTTATTTCCACTGACGTCCTGATCGTCGGTGCCGGCGTTGCTGGCCTCTGGCTCAATGCCCGACTGCGCGGCCAGGGGTACTCGACTGTCCTGGTCGAAAACGCCAGCCTCGGCGGCGGACAAAGCCTTAAATCCCAAGGGATTATCCACGGCGGTGCCAAATACGCGCTGCATGGCGCGTTGTCGGGTGCATCAGAAGCCGTCGCCGATATGCCACGTCGCTGGCGTGAAGCGCTGGCAGGCACCGGCGAGCTTGATCTGAGTGGCGTACGCGTACTTTCCCAGGCCCATTACCTCTGGTCGCCCGGCACACTCGCGGGCAACCTCACCAGTTTCTTTGCCAGCAAGGCCGTGCGCGGTCGCGTTGATCAAGTCAAAGGCACTGACCTGCCGCCAGCCCTGCAGGACCCGAAGTTCAAGGGCAAGGTTTATCGCCTGGCTGAACTGGTCATTGATGTACCAAGCCTGATTGAGCGACTGGCCGACCTGGCCGATGGCAGCTTACTGGCTGGTCAGGATCTGGAACCCTTGGTAGATGGCGATGACCTGGTAGGCATGCGTGTCGACGGTCGGGATATTTTCGCCCAGCGCGTGGTGCTGTGTGCGGGTGCAGGCAACGCTGATCTGCTGAAAAAACTCGGCATCGCGCAACCCGCCATGCAACGTCGGCCGTTGCACATGGTGCTCGCTAAAGGCCCGAGCCTGAAACCGCTGTATGCCCACTGCCTCGGCGGCGGACCCAAGCCGCGGCTGACGGTCACGACTCATCCGGCCGCCAACGGTCAATGGGTATGGTATGTGGGCGGCGATGTCGCCGAGGCGGATGGCGTAGCCCGTGACCCGGCCCAGCAAATCGCTGCCGTGAAAAAAGAACTGGGCACTTTGTTGCCGTGGATTGATCTCACTCAAGTCGAGTGGGCAACCTTGCGGGTTGATCGAGCAGAACCAGCGCAATCCGGGTTGGTGCGTCCTGACAATGCATTTCTAAGCGTGCAGAACCGCCTGATGGTGGGCTGGCCAACAAAGCTTGCGTTGGCTCCGGACTTTTCCGATCGGGTGCTGGCCGAGCTGTCCCACGAAGAAATCCACCCGACGCCGCAGCCATCTTTAAGCGATCTGCCCAAGCCACCGTTGGCCATACCTGTCTGGGATCAACTGCTGCCATGAGCGTAAAGACCTTACACGAGCTGCATCGCCCGCTGGGCAGCACCGGTATTAGCGTATCGCCACTGGGCCTGGGCACGGTCAAGCTGGGCCGTGATCAAGGCGTCAAATACCCCAACGGCTTTACTATCCCGGACGATCAGCAAGCGCAAATGCTGCTCAAGATGGCACGTGACATGGGTATCAATTTAATCGACACCGCACCCGCCTACGGCACCAGCGAGGAACGTCTGGGGCCTTTGCTGCGTGGTCAGCGGCAGGATTGGGTAATAGTCAGCAAGGTGGGTGAGGAGTTTGAAAGCGGTCAGTCGAGTCACGACTTCAGCGCTGAACACACTCGAGCCTCGGTGGAGCGCAGCCTGAAACGTCTGGAAACCGATTTTATCGACTTGGTGCTCGTGCACTCCGACGGCAATGATCTGGCGATTCTCAACGATAGCGATGTTTACCAGACCCTCGCTGACCTTAAACGTGAAGGCAAGATTCGTGGCTTCGGTTTTTCCGGCAAAACCGTAGAGGGCGGCCTGCTGGCGTTGCGTGATGGTGATTGCGCCATGGTCACTTACAACCTCTCCGAGCAAGGCGAAAAGCCAGTGCTCGACTACGCTGCTGCCCACGGCAAAGGCATTCTGGTCAAGAAAGCGTTGGCCAGCGGTCATGTCTGCCTGAGACCTGGAGTTGATGCGGTGCAGGCCAGTTTCGAATTGCTGTTTGCCCATCCGGGTGTTGCCAGTGCTATTGTCGGGACCATAAACCCGATGCATCTGGTCCATAACGTAGCCACAGCCGCTGCCGTGATTCGCCGTCCAGCCTGATGTAGGCGGCCGACCCCAACGCAAGAAGGAGCCGATATGCCGCGAACTTTGATTCGGAAGAATCCAAGCAACTTCAAGACCCTGCCGTTATTCGTAGAAGCCACGCCCGAAGGCCTCAATTATCAAAGCATCGGGATGCCACTCAATTTCACCCAGACCTTGCAGCGGCGCCGCAAAATAGAAGTGGCCGACACCGAGCGGTTCGCTACGGAGCTGGCTAATCTGGGGGTTTCGGTACGCCTGACACTGAATTGGCAAAACCGCGATTACTGGGTATTGGTTCGCCAGCGTCGCCAGGATCGTGGCGATGTAGTGTTGAAGCTGATCTCGGGCTATGTCCCGGCTCACGAACTCAATCTGCCGTTGCACACCGCCATTCAGGAGGTCGCTGAAGAGTGCCTGATTGAAACACCACAAGGCTGGCTGAGCGGGCGCTTCAACGACATCTGGCTACCGGCGCCCTACGCCGCAGCCCTGCATTACCGTGAAGCGATGCCGTTTCGTCTCAGCACGCTATCAGGCGCTGCACGCCCGGTACGCTGCGGTAGCATGACATTGATCGAACGGCCTCGCGCCTACGTACACTTGCCCACCGCATCGTTGCAGCTTATTTATGACATGCGTCTGGAGGTCCCCAAGGAAGCGCGGCCTCTGAGCTTGTTCCATGTCGATGAGTGTCTCGAAAAAGATCAACTGGTCGCCCGCCTCAATCGAAGCAAGCCTGATCTGTACCTGATGCCGCTGGAAAATGGCGTGCCGCTGCCCGAGCTTTACACCTTGAAGCGCGACAAGCTGACACCGGCCGGAACCCGGGGCCTGTATCTGGCTGAAAGCTTTGCAGCACAGGAAGGCTGGGTGGTGCGTGACGAGAGGATTCGCTGGAAGGACTGGCTACGCCAGCAAGGCATGACGCCACCGCCAAAGAAAACCGGACTCAAACGCCTGACAGGCAAGGCCCGGCAATTATTGAAGTTGGTGACGTTTAAAAGCTGAAGCGCAACCTATGTGGCATTGGAATACGGTCTGAGTGTGGGAGCCGGGCTTGCCCGCGATACATGAGACGCAGCCAGAAGACATAACGCGTTATCGTTTATCGCGGGCAAGCCCGGCTCCCACAGTAAGCATTCACAACTCAAGAGCGGATCACTTCACTGCCCGCGAATCTTCTCGACAATCGCGGTGGTAGAGCTGTTTTCCACAAGCCCCAACACCCGAACCTCACCGCCATAGGCCTGGACGATATCCGCGCCGACCACCTGGTCGATACCATAATCGCCGCCTTTGACCAGCACATCTGGCTTGACGTAGCCGAGCAGGTTTTCCGGTGTGCCTTCAGGGAAGCTGATCACCCAATCCACTGCTCCTAGCCCGGCGAGTACCGCCATACGCCGATCCACACTGTTGATCGGACGCCCAGGCCCCTTCAAACGGCTGACGGACGCGTCATCGTTGACCGCAACAATAAGGCGATCACCTTGAGCACGCGCTTGCTCCAGATACGTCACATGACCGGCATGGAGAATATCGAAGCAACCGTTGGTGAAAACGATCTTTTCCTTATGTGCGCGGGCGTCGTCAATGGCCACCAGCAGTTGCTCAAGGCCCAGAACACCTCGCTCAGAGCCTTCTTCTCGCTGGATCGCCCGACGCAGCTCCGGCGCACTGATGGCCGCCGTACCCAGTTTTCCCACGACGATGCCCGCAGCAAGGTTGGCCAACGCCACCGCGTGAGGCAGATCTTCACCAGCAGCGATAGCCGCCGCCAGGGTAGAAATAACGGTGTCGCCTGCCCCCGTCACATCGAACACTTCACGAGCGCGGGCAGGCAGATGCAAAGGCTGGTGATCCGGACGCAACAACGTCATGCCGTGCTCGCCACGGGTGACCAACAGCGCGCCCAGATCCAGTTCGCTCATCAACTGCGCGCCCTTTGCGACTAACTCAGCCTCGTCAACGCAGTGGCCAACGATCGCTTCAAATTCGCTCAGGTTCGGAGTGATGAGGCTGGCGCCACGGTAAATCGCAAAATCTTTGCCCTTCGGATCAGCAAGCACCGGGATGTTGCGATCACGAGCCGCTTTGATCAGCGCCTGATGGTTCTTCAGCGCCCCTTTACCGTAATCGGACAGAACCAAGACTTTGATGCCGTCGAGCAACCCTTCCACTTCAACGCTCAAAGCCTCGGCGTCAGTGGTAAATGGCTCTTCGAAGTCGATGCGCAGCAGTTGCTGATGGCGGCTCATGACCCGCAGCTTGACGATGGTCGGCTGATTGGCAATGCGCTGGAAGCGCGCCAGCACACCTGCGGCCTTGAGGCTATTGGAGAGGCTTTCGGCAGCCTCGTCTTCACCGGTCACACCAACCAGCGAGGCAGGCGCACCCAACGCAGCAATGTTCAAGGCGACGTTCGCAGCACCGCCTGGACGGTCTTCGATTTGCTCAACCTTGACCACAGGCACGGGTGCCTCCGGCGAAATCCTTGAGGTACCGCCATGCCAATAGCGGTCGAGCATGACATCGCCCACTACCAGGACTGGTGCCTGATCAAACCTTGGCATGGATAACTTCATGGAGACTCCGAAGACAAAAAAACGATGCGGATCATAACATAGCCGGTTTGGCACACGACGCCACCGCGCGGGCTATACCTTGTTTACAAAGGAGCAAGGCTCCACGTCCAGCACCCAGAACAACTCATGACGCCGTACTGCCTTGCGGAAAAATTCGTTTTCCCCAGTATTTGGCCAGCGCCGCCCCGCCAGTAACTGCTGGATCCACCGGCGAGCGCGCTTCTTGGGTGGCAGCGGGTCCTGCAGGTCATGCTGCATCGCCAAAGCCATTGCTTTATCGAGGCGCTGACTGTCATCCAGAAGAATGCTGCACACCCGCAACGGTTTCATCGGCGCGATGGATGGAGGTAAAGCGACGCCATAACCGGCAGGCCCCATAGGCCAGCGATCATTGTCATGCAAATGATTGGCGTAAAGCAGCAAGGTGCTTGGGCGCCATGTACTCAACTCAATAGCTTGCAGCAAAGCCTGTGTTGCCGCGACATGATCACGGTGGGGATCTAGCTGCAGGTGTGGGGTCACAACGACATTGGGCTTGAAGTGCTCTAGCACACGCACAATATCAGCCACCAGGTTATTCCAGGTGGGCAGTCCGTCAGCTTCCGAAGGCAGAGCGAATGCGCTCGCCTTTCGCCAGGTACGAATGTCGCTTTCTCCCGACTCGCGGGACCCAAACGGCACCGATGGCTGCTCCTGCATCTCAGCGAGCCGCAGGCAATAGTAGCCCAACTGAACGCACCGGTTCTGTTTCACGCCTCCCCATAAAGGAACCGCAAGACTGTCCCAGGTACGCAAACGCCCCTTCAATACTGCAGCCTGAGCAGTATTGAGACCGAAACGGCGATAGCTATCCGCCTCGATTTCACCTTGGGTCAACGTCATGATCGCGGCTTCAGGGGCGCGGCTGTAAAGCCCGAACGCAGCGAGTTCGGCATCGTCGGCATGGGGCGCTAAAACCAGCAGAGACCGGGCGCTGTAGTCAGGATTGCTCATGGCATGAAAAGTCAAAGAGCCAACGGCATGACAGCGGTGAAATGCAACGCGGAGCCCACCGCTGACCAACGCCTCAGTCTGCCCGGAAAGGTTCAAGTAACGCTTGCCCGCGACACCGCGCTCGAAATCCTGGCGATCATCGCCGACCTGCACATAAGGATCGAGCCAGCGACCCAGCCAAGTGGATTTAAGGTGAAGTTCCAGAAGTAAAGTGTCAGTTGACTCTAGCGAAGCAGCCGTCGCCAGCTGCAGTTTCCCTTGTTGGATCTGGACTTCAAACTTGCGCACATCAGGCGGAAACTCGTAGAGGTAGTCGCTGGCAGGGTCGTAAAACAAATGGTCCGAAAACCAAGCCTCGTGTGCCAGCCAGCCCACCAGCATCAGTAACGGCAACAACCACCACGCAACGAAACAAGCCAGCAACACGAGTGCTGCCACTGCCCCAAGCGTCGAATAACGCTTGCGCCGCCGATGGCGTTTCAGCAATTCGTCCTTCCGACCGACCATGCCCACTCCTACCTGTTAAATCTGATAAACCGGGTGAGTGTTACACCAGCGGCTTTTGTATTCGCGGTCAGCCCGGCCAAACGAGTAACGCAGTGGCTTGCCTAGTGACTCGGCATATTCCCACTGGGCTTGGGTATTAACGTAACTCAACACGCTGCCGGGACTGAGCTCGTTGGCTTGAGGATCAACCCCACCGTTCACGTACTCCAGGCTGATCCATTCGGGTGCCTCCACACGGTAGAGAATCTGAATAGCGACAGGGCGATCAGCGAGATACACCACAGAACCTGTCATGAACTCGCGTAGCAGTGCAAACACCTCTGGCAAATGCGACTTGCCCGGAACATCGAAGCCCCAGCGTTTTTGAAACAGGTCAGTATAAATAGCTGCCTGTACTTCAGAACTCAGCTCATTGATGGGTCGAATCTGCCCGCCGGCTTCTTCCAGAAGTCGCTGCTCACGCCGCTGGTTATAGCGAAATTTCTTGCTGTACTCTTCTGGGCGACGCGCCAACGCAAGCCCTTCGGGTTGAGCGCGAAGGCTGGCGATATTATCGACATTGAGCTGCGAGACGTAACGCATGCGGTGGCGTACCTGCACCGCACAATCGCTGGAGACCGGAAGAATTATTTCGGAGTTACCCAGATCAAACATGCCACGCAGGCCTTGGCGCTTGGTGACATCTCGCGACAACGCAATATGGCGTCCCCATGTGGGAAGACCTGCAATCAGCTCACCATCGCGCCGCACACCAAGGTAGCGCACAGGAATACCGACCAGCGTCGACAACCGCTCCACGACCTGCGGATGAGTTGCAACGCTGCCACCATAACGCGCCCAGACAGCGGCGTATTCCTCAGCACTAATCTGAGTCCAGCCACGCTCACGCCAGTTGCGAAGATACCCGAGAATCAAACGGCGCCTCCTGTGACGCCAACCTTTTCTTCCTTGAAATCTTTTTCGTGCAGCCGAGCGTAGTAACCATTGAGCGCAAGCAGCTGCTGGTGGTTACCCCGCTCGACAATCCGCCCCTTGTCCATGACCAGAATCAGGTCGGCTTTCTCAATGGTCGACAAACGGTGAGCAATCACTAACGTCGTACGGCCTTTGACGACCTCGTCCAGTGCAGCCTGAATATGACGTTCTGACTCAGTGTCCAACGCAGACGTTGCTTCATCGAGGACCAGTAACGGCGCATTCTTGAGCAGCGCCCGGGCAATCGCCAGTCGCTGGCGTTGTCCACCGGAAAGCAAGACGCCATTTTCGCCGATCATTGTGTCGTAGCCTTGAGGCATCTGCGCAATGAATTCATCGGCATAAGCGGCCTCGGCGGCGCGCTTCACATCTTCATGCGGCGCACCGGCAAGGTCACCGTAGGCAATGTTGTTGGTAACCGTATCGTTAAACAGGGTCACCTGCTGATTGACCAGAGCAATGTGTCGACGCAGGTTGGTCAGCTTGTATTCTTCGACATCAAGGCCATCGAGCAGAATCTGCCCGCTACCGTGGTGATAGAAACGCGGGATCAGATTAGCCAGAGTCGACTTGCCACTTCCAGAACGTCCGACCAGAGCGACCATCTGCCCCTCTTCTGCGGTGAACGAAACATCATCAAGCACAAGCCGGTCTGTGTCGGGGTATTGGAAGCTGAGATTGCGAACTTCAAGGCGGCCACTTACGCGCTCCACTTCCTGAGTTCCGGTATCAACTTCCGGTAACTCATCGAGCTGCTCAAAAATGCTCTCGGCACCCGCCAAGCCTTTTTGAATGGTTGCGCTGACTTCAGACAACTGCCGAATAGGCTTGGGAAGAAGACCCGCTGCGGTGATGTAAGCAATCAACTCACCTGCGGAGGCGTCACCGCGCATATAAAGAACCAGGTACATCAGCACAGCCATGCCAATGTAGATTACCAACTGCAGAACCGGCGTGTAGATGGACTGCGTGCGTGTCATCCCCATGCTTCGGTTCATGTTGTCTTCGCTGGCTTTATGAAACCTTTCGATTTCATAAGTCTCACCACCGAAACTGCGAACCACGCGGTAGCCTTGAATGGTCTCCGACGCGACGTGAGTCACGTCCCCCATTGCCACCTGAATCTTCTTGCTCTGCTTCCGAAATTTCTTGCTCGCACTGCTCACCAGAATGGCAATGAAGGGCAGGATCGCAACCAGCACCAACGTCATCTTCCAGTTGCTGTAAAGCAGATAGCCGAACAGAAAAACAACGGTGAGACCTTCACGTATAACGACTTTGATTGCATCCGTTGCAGCGCCCGTGACCATTGTCACGTTATAGGTAATGCGCGAGATCAGATGACCAGAGTTGTTGTTATCGAAGTAGCGATTAGGCAACGTCAACAAGTTGTCGAACAGTGCGCAACGCAGGTCATGGACGACGCCACGAGCGACCTTGGCCAGATAGTAGTTGCCCAGAAATGACCCTATTCCCTGGTAAACCGCGATAAGTACGATCAACAAGGGCACGCCAAGAACCAACGAAACGCCGAGAAACTTAGTATCGTCAGGCTTTTGCAGCGCGTCGAGAAAATGCTTGAGCATATCTGCAAGCATCGGCTGGCTGGAGGCAAAAAGCACAAAACCAACGATACTGATAGCAAAAGCGCCCCAATAGGGGACCACATATTTCAACAATCGCAAGTAAATCTTCATGCTCGATTGCTGGTCGGGATTGGCCATTCGGCGCGCCTCGTGCTTATGAAAAAAAATACAGGGACGTGATTGTACCAGTGAACCAATTACAAGATGGGTCGAGCTGGCTTTACAGGGTGCGGCTCATGGGTTTCAGCCGATGCCGCACGAGACGCGAGCACGATGCTCAGACAAACAGGCAGCCAGGTGATCAGCCAGTCCGCATTGGGCTTGAGCCACAGACCGATACCATCAGTCATCAGCGATACGCTTGAAAAAAACCAAAGCGCCAACAACGCTCCCCCGAGTGGCTCAGCCCGCGAAACCCAGCCGCGCCATCCCACTGTCACCCAGAGGCAGCAAAATATAAGCAGGCCGGGGAGACCCAGTCGTACTCCCGTGTCCAGAAAAAGATTGTGCGGATGCTTGAAACTGCCGGCAACCGGGACAGTGATCAGATACTCGTGAAACCCAACGCCTGTAGCCCAATGTTGCTCAATGAGTTGAACCCCTCCAGACCACAGGCCTGGACGGTAAGAAACGCCACGCTGTAGCAAGAGCTCTGGGTAGAACAACGCAACACCTGCAACACTTATCACCATAAGGACGATCAAGCTGACACCTAGCCGTGAAGGCCGGGCAATAACCATCACGATCATCGCAGCCAAAAACGCGATCCAGACGCCGCGGGTCTGGCTGAGCCCCAGAAAGATTACATAACCCGCTGCTGGAATCAGTAAAAGCAGAAACACCGGCCGGCTGAAACGCCAGCTTCGCAACGTAAACAAGCCGAGAATAGCCAATGCCCCCACGGCGTGGGCAGCCATGATAATCGTATCCCACAGACCCACAGCGACTATCCGCCCTCCAGTAGACTGGGGCTCGATGTAAAAATAGACCACGGAGACTGTTGCAAAAAAACCGCCGATAACCGAAGCGCACATCAACAGCGATTCGAGTCGCCATCTGCCATGCTGCGCCGCTAACAAAACCCCAAGCAGCGTCAGAGTTACGTAAAGCACGACCTTACTCTTGCCTGGTTCGTCGCTGCCTTCAACGCCGAATATGAAAAGTGTCCAGATGGAAAAAGCCAGGAAAAAAAAGATTTCTGGCAGCTTGATAAGGGGTCGAACATATCCCCCAAACAAGGCCAGCAAAGCTGGAAGCCAAAGGAAGAAGATAATCAGTTGGTGATAGAGCTTGTTGCTCGGCATCACCCAAGGGCCGCACAACAGTATAAGTAGACCGATCGATGCCCAGCCTGCGAGGTAGCCTTTTTGAAATAGTTTCTTCATCGCTACTAGCATCTCTACTCACCTTTTATACGACGGGCAACCTGCAGCAAGTGCGCTTTGTCAGCATTTTTCCAACCACCTTTGATGCAGTAGTGCTCCGACAGGTAGTGAAGGAAGTTGTGCCGCAGACGCTCATCCAGTGGCCAGCAAGGGAATGCGCGCACCCACGCAACGGCCTGATCGGAATTTTCAGCGTGCACCACCAACCCATCGATGTTGAAAAACGCCAGACCGAGCGTCATCACCGGCTTGCCAAGAAGCAAGCTTTCCAGGCCGACAGTTGAATTAAGCGTTATCACGAACTGGCTGGATTCAATCAGCTGCTGAGTGGCATTTCCATTGGCAAACAAAAGCCGCTCGGAGGTTCGCTCATGCAACTCCGGATAAGTTTCGCGGCTGGACGGATGCTCTTTGAAAACCACCGTCATTCCGGTTTCTTCTGCCAGACGTTCCCCCAACGCGAACATCTGCGACATGTTGTTAACCCAAGGAGAAAACAACCGGACCTGAGAATCCCGATCATCTTGAAAAGGCATAAATATGAACTGCCCTGGCAACTCGATAGGGGGTACACCACCTGCACGAGGCTTTCGTGGAATCAACACCGAGGCAGGCTGAAAATCAACCACAGGATGGGGATAGTTGAGATAAAAATCGGCGTTGCGAGGAACCGAGTTGAGGTAATTCACGCCTTTGGCATCGAACGTTGTGGTGTCAGGCAGCAAACCATTTTCGACGTAGAACGTTTTGCATTCGGCCGGCACAAGCGCCGTCAACAACTTGCAGTAACGATGGGAACCATTCCAGACCACGAGCGCATCTGGACGCTCACGCTCAAGAAGCGCCTGGGCCCGCAGCGCCATCCAGCTCAACTCAAGCTTCAGCAGGAGCCGGTACAAGAATCCGTCATACTTTTTCTTGATCCGCCGCTCTTCACATTTCTCCTCAATCAGGGCTTGCCAGTCGATTCTTGAAAACCCTCGGGAGAACCGTAGTGTGCGAGGCCACGGCATTTGCCCAACGGTGACAACTTTGCCTTGCAATTCGGTTTCATCAAGCAATCGATTGAAATAAAGGCCCTGATGTTTCGCCAGCGAAATGAACAGCGTTACCATCTATAAAGTCCGAAAAGAGGTGCCTGTCTGCCATGCTGCTTACAGTCAATTGCACGGGTAGCGTCGCTCTTTGCAGTTGCGTCACGCGCAAGACGCCAAAAGCCAGAGGCATGAAATAAGGGGCAAGATACGTCGTAATTTTACAGGTCGGAAAGCAGGGAGCGCACTGTCACCACATAACAAAAAGCACCCAAAAAGTGGCGCGATTGTAGCACAGCGATTTCTTGCTGCGCTCGCAGTACGGTAGCATGCCCCACCGCACACCCCATCAAGTCAGCCTTGGAGCCTTGATGCAAAAGCTCGACCACACTGCTTATATCAAAATGCGCGAAGGCGCCGATGTTCTTGAAGCCGACGGTGAAGGTGACAAAGTCCTTTGCCTGACAGATGGGACAATCTTGAAACTGTTTCGCCGTAAACGCCTGCTGACTTCTGCTCTGTGGTCTCCGTACGCTCAACGCTTTGCAGATAACTGCAAGGCACTGCGAGCTCGGGAAATCCAGTGCCCAACCGTCCGCCAGGTTTATCGTATTCCGAGCATTGAACGTGATGCAGTACACTACGACCCTTTGCCCGGCCGTACGCTACGCCAACTAATCATCGAGAATCCCGATGGGCTCCGGGCAAAGCTGGGCGAATTCGTTGCGAGCCTGCACGAGAAGGGCATCTACTTTCGATCAGCCCACATGGGAAACATCGTACTGACACAGGAAAACTCGTTGGGTCTTATCGATATCGCCGACTTGCGCGCCCAGCGCAAGCCACTCGGCAAAGGCCTGCGCTTGCGCAACTTCAGGCATATGCTGCGTTACAAGACCGACCGCGAGTGGCTACTCAAAGACGAAGAGTTTCTTGCCCATTATTTTCGCCACCAACAAGTATGCAGTGAAAAAGAATTAGCTTTGGTACTTGAACGCTGAAATACACGCTACGACTGAACGGTCAATCGGCAGCGGGTAGTGAAACCGTCTCGAAATCGAGTTCTGGATCCCGATCGTGCAGCAGGCTTTCAATAAGCTGGACGGTTTTTGTCAAACCCTGGGAGCCATGCACCAAGTGGTAATCGGCAAATTTCCGGGCTTGAACTACATGCGCCTGATAGTCATCGTCGACAACCTTCAACTGACGCGAAAACGTTTCGCCGTCCCGGATCTGCTCACCGAAAAATAGCGAATGAGAGAAGATATCCACGTCTTCTCCAGCATTGACATGGATCACCGGCCGTCCCGCAAGACCAGCCTCGATACCGGCATTGGACATGATGTTGACAACTACGCTCGCAAGCGCCAGCGCTTCTGACAATGTGCACTGCGAATCAAGCAATTCAACATTGGATAAACGCGCGGACGCATCACTCCAGAATTGCGCGCGACTTCGCGGATGACGCCTGAATAACAAACGGTAGTCAGGGTGGCATTCAGCCCAGTCGCGAAGCAGTTCGTACGTACGTATATAGCCAGCCTCCTTCTCCCGATCAGGACCAACACCCAGAACCAGCAATGTTTTGAGCGCAGGGTCTGCCAACGGTAACTCATAAGTTTCGTCAGCCAGGTATGAGCCAAGCAGTACCACCGTGGACTCACCGAATCGCAGACTGCGCGCCTGTAACGCCACCAGAGAACTATGGCCAAAGACGCCGTAATAATCGTAGTCATTCATCCCCAGTCGACGCGATGACTCAAGCGTCGCAGCATGGGCCAAATGCAACAGCCGAGCACCACGCGCGGCTAGAGCAAGGCGCAGGAACGGCGCATGAAGGCTTCCGTTTCGCTCGTTTATCAGCAATTGCGGCCTGTACTTCGCAACAATCCATTGGGCGTGAGCCGCATAAGCCAGATAGCGTAGCGGAACGGGTTGAGGGGGCAGCAGCAACTGGCGCCGTGCGCAGGCCTGGGGTGGCGATAACAAGGCGGATTCATTAAGGTCAACGCCGCGAGCCTTCACGGCGCCGATCAGAATATTCTTGCGCTGCAATGCCATGGACTTCGGCGCGGAATGTAGCAGCAGCACCTCGCAAGACTCATTTTCTACCGACGCGCTCAGGCACACGCGAGCACGAACTCCCTGTGCTACATCCACGAGCACATCACGAGCCATACGCAAAAAACTGCCAAACCTTCCGTGGCGTTCGCGCATTAATTTCCAGCGATAGCGATCAAGTTGACGAGCCTTCAGTGCCCAACTGCCCTCCGCCTGGACCCCGTCCATGACACTCGGCGATGGAGTGGATTGCCCCCCACTCACTTGAGCAACAACCGAATGGCTTTGCGCGTGTAGGACCAGCGTGTCAAAGAACGCCAGTCAGCACGTAAAGCCTGGAAATAAAAAAGCCTGGCGTTTTCGTAGTCTCCTGCCCCGTAGCAATCACGAAACAGTGACAGGCAGCGCTGCGCAAGAAAAGCCTGACGTAAACTCTGCAACTGCGCAGGCATGCGCTGCGGAGAAAATGCCTCGTCGACCACTTTCAGACCTGAGGCAAGGCTTTGCTTGAGATCATGCCGCATGCTGTCGGCATGCTTATAGATGATCGCCAATGGCTTATCTATAACACTGCAGGTAAACCGTGCGAGCACCTGAGCAAACACGGGTATGTCTTCTGCGTTACGCAGGTTCTCGGGGTACAGTCCAGGCTCAAACACACTGCGATGCATCACGCAGGCGCCGTTGGAGAGCGAAATTGTCTTGTCCAGCAAATAACCGCGTACGCGCTGCTCAGCACTAGCGGGCAGCGGCTTGGGGACATGTACCGAACGACGGCCATCATCAAACGCAGACCAGTGGCCGCCAATGATCAAACGGCTTTCAGGGTTGCCCGCAATGTGCTCAAACACTGCATCGAGCGCACCGGGAGCCATCTCGTCGTCTGCATCAAGAAATATCAGAAACTGGCCCCGTGCCTCTTCGATTCCACGATTACGCACGGACGACAACCCGCCATTAGGCTTGCGCAAAACCCTGAAGCGCCCTGAGTTTTCGGCGAGTAACTGGTCAAGCACTTGAGGCGTGGTGTCGGTCGAACCATCATCAATCACGAACAACTCGGTGGTATTTTCATCGAGCTGAGCAAGTACTGAATTGACTGCACGAGGCAGCGTCTTGGCATAGTTATAGGCCGGGATAACGACGCTGACCAACGGCTCAGGCATTTTCGTATGTCTCCACTCCGTCTTTGACCACCAGAATATCTTCCATGATCAGGTACTCGAGATCCGAGCCGAAGAACATGTTCAGCGCATCTGTCGGCGAGCAGATCATCGGTTCGCCGCGACGGTTGAGCGAAGTATTCAGCGACACGCCATTACCGGTCAGGTTTTCCAGCGCTTTCATCATGTCGTAGTAGCGCGGGTTGTATTCGCGCTTCAGGACCTGGGCACGCGAAGTACCATCTTCATGGACGACTTCCGGCACGCGGGTCTTCCACTCTTCAGCCACTTCAAAGGTGAAGGTCATGAACGGTGCAGGGTGATCAATCTTGATCATCTGCGGGGCAACGGTGTCGAGCATCGACGGGCAGAAAGGCCTCCAGCGCTCGCGGAACTTGATCTGGTGGTTGATGCGGTCAGCCACGCCAGCCACGCTCGGGCAGCCGATGATCGAACGACCACCCAATGCACGCGGGCCAAATTCCATACGACCCTGGAACCAGGCCACAGGATTGCCTGCAACCATGATTTGCGCGATGCGCTCCGGGGTGTTTTCGATCTGACGCCAGACCGGCTTGCTCGGATGGCGGGCGCAGGCAGCGATCACATCTTCATTGGTATACGACGGGCCGAGGTAGACGTGCTCCATCTTCTCAACCGGCACACCACGGGCGTGGGAGACGTAAGCCGCCGCACCGACTGCAGTACCCGCGTCACCCGATGCTGGCTGCACAAACAGCTCTTTGACTTCCGGGCGAGCGATGATTTTCTGGTTCAGCTTGACGTTCAGCGCACAGCCGCCCGCGAAAGCGATCTTGCCGGTTTCCTTGAGGATGTCACCCAGATAGTGATCCATCATCTGCAACGCCAGCTTCTCGAACAGCGCTTGCATGCTCGCGGCGTAGTGGATGTAAGGTTCGTCGGCGATGTCGCCTTCGCGCTTGGGCCCCAGCCACTCGATCAGCTTGGGCGAGAAGTAGAAACCTTTGCCTTTCTCTTTATAACGACGCAGGCCGATAACGTTGGCCAGCTCGGTGTTGATCACCAGTTCGCCGTTCTCGAACTTCGCCAGACGCGAGAAATCGTATTTGCTGGCATCGCCATACGGCGCCATGCCCATCACCTTGAATTCGCCGTCGAGCATCTCGAACCCGAGGAATTCAGTGATTGCGCCATACAGGCCGCCCAAGGAGTCAGGATCGAAGAACTCCTTGATCTTGTGAATCTTGCCGTTCTCACCGTAGCCAAAAAAGGTCGTTGCGTACTCACCCTTGCCGTCAATACCCAGGATCGCGGTTTTCTCTTTGAAACCGGAGCAGTGGTAAGCGCTGGAAGCGTGGGCCAAATGGTGCTCGACCGGCTCGATCTTGATCTTTTTAGGATCAAAGCCCAATTGTTCAAGACACCAGACGATCTTGTTGCGATAACGCTTATAGCGACGGTTGCCCATCAACAGCGCATCAAGCGCACGGTCCGGGGCGTACCAGTAACGCTTGGCATAGTGCCAGCGCGCTTTGCCGAACAAGCTGATAGGCGCGAACGGAATCGCCACCACATCGACATCCGAAGGCTTGATGCCCGCTTGCTCAAGACAGAACTTCGCCGACTCGTAGGGCATACGGTTCTTTGCATGTTTATCGCGAACGAAGCGCTCTTCTTCAGCCGCTGCCACCAGCTTGCCGTCGATGTACAGCGCGGCGGAAGGATCATGGCTAAGGGCGCCGGACAGGCCAAGAATCGTCAATGCCACTGGGGTCTAGCCTCTTTAGTCTGCATGCAGGCGGCACGCGCCTGAGAAAAATATGTGCCCTCGCAGCGGGGCGAGGAACAGCTAAAGGGCGGGATTATAGCGTAATGACAAGTGGATTTGCTTGGCAGTAAGTAAATCCCGCGCAAGCCATGGCCTGGCTATTAGTTGTATGAATCTACGACGCGTGACGTAGGGCCTTTCCCAAAGTGCTTTCCATGCATTGAGCACCCGCTGCTCATCAGCCACTCTCCCGCCCTCGCTCAGGGTCGGGCTTGAGATTACACGCTCCGCCATCTGGACCCTGGCCTCCTCGATTCGCCAGCCCAAGGCAAGGAGCCTGCATGACCAACCCTCATATAACCCCGCGTGGCCACATGGCCAATCTGGTCGCCAACGCCCAACCTGCCGAAGCGCCTGATGCTGGCGGGTTTTGTCCGTTGATGAGCCAGACCCTGCAACTGCTGCCGGTGCGTTACGGGCTGGTAGAAGACCTCGACCCGTCCGTCGAAATCGCCATGCCGTACACGTTGCAAGCCCTGCCCTTGGGGTTTCGTCTGCTGCGCGATGGCTATCTGTACATCATCGACAGCGCCACTGGCTTTTTGCATGAATACAGCATTACCGACGGCTCCATTGCGGCTCTGCTGTTCAAGGGCGATCAGATCACCAAGGATCGTCGACCGGACGTAATCGAGGCTGATCCCGCGCTGGCGTTTTCTCGCAGCAGCGTGCTGCACGTTTCCTTTTCCGAGGTCCAGTGGACGGCGTTCAAATGCGCTCAGGTCATGAAAGTCGCTACCGAGCGCGAATACTTCATGCAGCGCGTCAGCTTCGAAAATATTCAGCGCGGCAATGCCCGGGACCTGATCAACGAACGGAAAATGGCACTTTGGCTGGCCGAAAGCAGCGGCAGCCGGGCGGACAAACCTGACGATAACTCGACGAAGATTCCCTACGCCTGGGAACACACACCGCTGTATCGCCAGACAATTATTGAAGAATTCACCAGCCAGATCACCACCGCTCATAAACGGGATTTTTTGTTCCTGGCCGTTCGGGATGACGTCGGGGTGATGCGTGATCTGGCGCAGTATCAGGATCAGGTGGTCGGGCAGATCGAGAAATGGGCGAACAGCGGAACCGAGGAAGGTCAGGTCGAGCGCGACTACTTGCTGGGTTGCTACATCGAGTCTCTTACCCAGATCAACGAGGAGGATCTGAACGAACGCGCAAAAAAGGACCGGACGCTCAAAGCCTTGCTTGATGGTCTGGAAATCCTGCCCGAGCCTGAGCGCACCCAGACCCGCAATACGTTGCGAGAGGTGATGAGCCAGGATAACCGTCAGGAAGCGGGGGCCTATTTCAATGATCCCGACGTACCGGCAGACCTGCAGGAACGCCTCGAAAAAGCCAAACCGGACCGGCTGAGCATGGATGACGGCATTGAGGCACGTGCCAGTACCATTCAGCAATATCAACTCGAACAACGTTTCGTCGGCACCAGCCCGGCCTTCATCGCCCGGCATCGCAAAAGCCTCTGGAAGCTGTATCGCCAGATGGACAAACCCACTAAAGACGCGCTCTACGGCGCCAAATTCGGCCAGCGCGGCATCAATGACTTGATCGACCGCCCCCGCATGGATGCCTTTCTCAAGAAGCAACGGGCAATCCTGCAACCGCTCAACGAGCTATTGGAAAAGATCACCCAGGATCGCATCGATCTGCTGATCAAAAACCGCCTGCATCGGGCCATCTGGTATTACGACGTCGAGGACAGCGAGCAGGTTGATCACGCCCTGCTCACCGAATACGCCTGCCTGAAAGACATCTGCCGAAGCGACAAAGCCGTTGATTCAGTGCTGGATTGGCTGAACAACAACCCGGCAATGTCCCGCCCGATGTTCTACGCCGCGCCGTTGAGTGCGCAAACCGAGCTCGGAGTGCAGTTTGCTGTCTTCACAAACGCGAGCTGGCTGTTTTTCAAGGACGCACCGCAATGGCTGGAACGCCTCAAACAATGGGGTGCAGGCCTGGTGCTCGACACCGGGCGGCTATCGCCCGCCTCTCAAGTCAACCTCACGGCTGCCTGGGGCACACTGGCTCCAGCGTTGCAGATGGGCATTCAGCAGGCGGTGCAGGTTTTTTTGCAGCAGATGGACAAGGGCCAGTTGCCCGACATGGATACCCTGTTTCGTAGTCTGCCCAAGGCGGCGGGCGTAGCGATTCTTGATACAGCACGCCGGGAGAACGTGACGTTCCAGGTAGCCAGCGCCGAAGACTTGCAAAATCTTGGCAAGACCATCAAGGCCGTCCAGCAGCATCGTGATCGTCTGCGCACCTTGACCAGCATGTCTCGCGAGCGCAGGGCCGCAGACCGTTCCTGGCATCTGAGTCCCGATGCCAACTGGTTTAAGGAGCAACGCCAAACCACTCGACACTCCTTGGCTGAACTGGAACAACAACTTGCCAAGCTCATGAGCCCCATCGCGGACCTGCCGACCGACTCAAATCACCTGCAATCCGCGGCCCCCGGCAAGCCGGGGTTGGCGTTGGTGTTCCCTGCGCAACAGCATCGGGAGGTTCAGTCGGTGCTGGAGAGTTATCGAAAGGGTGTGACGGTGGCGCCGAAGGCCGGGCTGCTCGGGGATGGGGCTGGGTTGCTGGTGTTTTTGGCGCAGGTGGTGAATTTGGTTGTGGTGCAGAGGGAGGTTTTTTCGCAACCGAAGAGTTCTAGAGACCTAATGCCTTTCCTTAACTCTCTTGCGGCGACCATAGCTGCAGGATTTGGCGCAGCGCAGGGTATTGCAGACACGGCGCTTAGCGCCCATGCCGCAGAGCTGGCGAAAAACTTCAAGAAAGCTGAACTGCTCGGTGTTCATGTGCAAATGGGGAAATTGCATATTGGCCTTGGAATGGTGAGCTACGTCGCAGGGATCATTGCTGCGACTATGAGCCTTGCGAATTCCCATAAAAATTGGCAAGACTCAGTGCGCAGCGGTAATAGCGATGCGCAGATTGGGGCCACCATCAGCATGCTGGGCAACAGCGGCTTTCTGGCTAGCAACAGTTATGGCTTCGCTCAAACGATTCAAACCTTCAGCCATGTTCTAGCCGCAGAAGCTGGAACTGCTGCGAGGACAGCCGCTTGGGCGGCTGCAGGTGTGCGCCTGTCTACAGTATTTTTACGTTTTAACCTGGCAGGGATTTTGTTTACTGCCCTGGAGCTGTCCGGCAGTTGGTACTTCAACCGCAACAACCTCAGCCGGCACGATCGCTGGCTGCTGAGCACACCATGGGCCGAGGGTCAGGACTCCAACCTGTGTCTTTCCTTACCTCTTGCTCATTATTTGAAGGAGCTGCGCGCGCATTACCAGGCCCCACGTATACAAATCATACCGAGTAGCGATGACACCCCTCGCAGATTCTTGCTGCATTTCCCGACACTGTTTGCTGCTGAACTGACAAAGCCCCTTGGCAGTCATGCCAGTTCTTCCGTGCTCAATATTGGCGGCTATCAATTGATACGCAAAGTCGAAGGCCGAATGGGCAGGCCAGAGCGCTGGAGCCCCTTGAGCACAGCCCTGGAAGATCGTCTGCACATCAAGGCGCGCAACCCACTGATCGTGGAATTGACGGATGTGCTCGGCCTTATCAATTCAGAGCTGCCCAGCCACACAGATATCGTGCTCTCAATTCAGCTGGGACCTATCACTTCAAAGGGGCAATACGAAGCCAACGTGTATGAGGTTTGCTTCCCGATGTTTGGCGAAAGCGGCGATTTCCCGGCGGTCGACCTCGATCCACCGGGAGAACAATGCGAGTACTTCGCTATTCATCCCGACCTCATGCCTGAGGTGAAAAAATAAGATGGAAAAAGACATGACTGGCCCGCCGCCCATCAATCACGCGCCGAGCGCTGGCATGCTGGAGGTGTTCCCAACCGGCCAAGTGACTTATTTGGCCCCATTGCCATTACCCACCGATCTACCGGCGCAGGATTACGGCGGCGTTGTGGGAGAAGTAAACGACGGGTATCTGGATTTTGGAGTCGGTTTGCCCGCTGTTTTCGCCTGGCAAATGGGCCTTGGGACACCTTTCTGGGCGATCTGGTTCTATGGGCTTTTTGCGCCTTTTTTCACATGGCTCCTAGGAATTGTTAACGGAAACTCAATGAGGGACTCCCTAGAGTTTGCGCTACAAGTAATGCCTTACACGCTGGAAATGGGAGGATGGGGCGCTTTAGTCGCTTTAATCATCTACCTCGCAATTACCTTCAACAACCTAAGCAAATACAAAGAAGTCGTCCCCACCCGCTTCAACCGCCAGCGCCGGGAAGTCTGCTTTGTCCCTCGAGGTCATACCGAGCCAATCTTCGTGCCATGGGAATCGCTATCCGCCTGGGTCGTACAGGCCCGGAGCGTGACGCAA
>NZ_LOHF01000014.1:164495-167934 GCF_002158995.1 Pseudomonas caspiana
CGCCGGGTTTGATCTGGCGGTGTGCAACTGGGAGGCAATTCGGGCGTACATGGAGTACGAGGTTCACACCCTCAAGGAAATCCAGGACCCGCTTGAACTGCAAAACCCCGGCGATCCGCCTCACGAAGGTCTGCATACGTTTTACAACGCGAGAGAACGCATGCGGCGTCGGCGCAAAAATCGGGAGGTTGGCTTTTTCTATCCGTTCTGGTGGTACACGTACCACGTGCTGAGCCTGTGGACCTTGCCCAATCACCTCACCGAATGGGAAATCCGCCACATCAAGAGCATCGGTCGTGCAGTCATTCCGGAGGCGATGCAAAGCTGGTCGGAGCCGCTGTCAGAGGAGCAATGGGCCAAGCCTAGTGAGGAATTGCTAAGCCTGACCCAGGCGGTGAAAGCCCAGCGCGAGAAACGGCCTGGTCAGAACCTTGCGTCCAGATTTGCCGAGGTCCAGCAGGCGGATCGAAATACGGCCAAACGAGCTTAGACGAATCTGTAGGCGCCAACTGGTTGGCGATACGTCGATCCGACATCACAAAGATCGCCTCGCAAACAAGTTCGCTCTCGTCAAACAACAGGCAAACCACTGGATTGAAATGCATTTTCTGTAGGAGCTGCCGAAGGCTGCGAAGCATTTCTCCTGATACACCGCGATCGCAGCCTTCGGCAGCTCCTACAGGTCCTACGTTGCCGCGAGACATCGCGGTGCCATCGACACCGGGTTGAAGCTCCTACAGGCCAACCGCCAGCCGGAAGACAAACACCCTCTTTTCTATATGGCCCAAACCCTGATTTAGCGAACCAAGGACTATGACCTCTGAAACTCAAGAAAGCCCGCCGCCGATTCATCATGCCCCTCATGCAGGAATGATTGAAAAGTTTCCAACGGGTCAAGTCATCTATCTAGCTCCACTACCACTGCCCACTGACTTGCCCGCGCAGGATTACGGCCACGCCGTAGGCGCCGTTAATGACACCTATCTGGATTTTGGTGTGGGGTTACCGGCGGTGTTCGGGTGGCAAATGACGTTAGGTATACCTTTCTGGGCTATTTGGTGGTTTGGCTTGTTTGCAACCATTCTCATCTGGTTAATCACCCTCGCAGAGGGTAGCGGAATTAAGTTAGCTACAGAGTTTGCTCTGGATTATATGCCTTATGGTTTGCAGGTGGGTTCTTGGGGCGCCGCCGCAGCCCTCACCATTTTCCTCGGCGTCACCTTCCACCACCTCCTCAAATACAAAGAAGTCATCCCCACCCGCTTCAATCGCCAACGCCGCGAAGTCTGCTTCGTCCCCCGTGGCCAAACAGAGCCGATTTTCGTCCCGTGGGAATCGCTATCCGCCTGGGTCATACAGGCCCGGAGCGTGACGCAGTACGGCATGGACATCCGCTACGCCATGGGCGTCGGCTTTTATCATCCGCCTCACGATGAGCATTACAGCCTGGAGTTTTTCTGCGCCGGGTTTGATCTGGCGGTATGCAACTGGGAGGCGATCCGCGCGTACATGGAATACGAGGTTCACACCCTCAAGGAAATCCAAGACCCACTGGAGCTACAAAACCCTGGCGACCCGCCGCATGAAGGTCTGCATACGTTTTACAACGCACGGGAGCGGATGCGGCGTCGGCGCAAAAATCGCGAGGTGGGCTTCTTCTATCCGTTCTGGTGGTACACGTACCACGTGCTGACCCTGTGGACCTTGCCCAATTACCTCACCGAATGGGAAATCCGCCACATCAAAAACATCGGCCGCGCCGCCATACCTGAGGCGATGCAAAGCTGGTCCGAGCCGCTGCCAGCGGAGCAGTGGGCCAGGCCCAGTGAAGAGCTGAAACGCATGAACCAAGCGGTCAAAAAACTACGCGAACAAAAACCCAATCAGAACATTGCTGCACGGTTCACCGAGGTACAGCAGGCGAGCACTCTGTAGAGCTCACGAGCAGCGCGAAGCAGCGATGGCGGTGTATCTGACGCTCCGCCATCGCCGGTCTAATAACCTCGGTGAGCGCCTACAGGTTTCCGGCGCCAGCGATCTCTGCCGCAATCGTCGCAGCGCGATCAACACGTTCCAGAGTGCTCAGCTCCGAACGGACTGTCAGCAACTCAGCAATGCCAGGATGCTGCCGCAGTACGTCATCCCCCAGAAAACCAAAGACGTTGGCGTATAACCAGATTTCCTGTTCTGTCTCGAATCCCTTTTCGATGGCGGAGCGGGCGAGTTGGTGAATACGCTCCAGACGCTGCTCAGGCGTCAACTCGGCCCGGTACCCGGGAAAGAAGCGCTGCAGGTGCTGGTAAAGCGCGCCCATGGACTTGTCAAAAGCCACATCTTTCAGAGCCACCCACTGAGCATCGTTCGCCATGAACGGCTTGCCGTATTGCGGGATGTGCTTGTCACCCAGGCGCTTGAACTGCGTCCAGCCGTCCCGCGTCAGGTTGATAACAATGATCTGCTGGCAGGGGCCGAAAAGGTCCAGCCCTGGATCACGCTGTGTTGCAAACAACGCATGCGCCACTGCGGGATCGGAGATGCGTAAATACATTTCGTCCCCATGAGGCGGCTTGAAACAGGTCAGCCAGCGCATATGAGTCAACAACTCGTCCCACGAACCGTCACTGACCAGCAGGTACCCCCGTAACTCTTGGCTGTGGGCCAGAAACTGCAAAAGCACTGGATCATCAGAATCATGCAAGCGCACCAGGCACGGTGAAAGTCGACTGATTTCAGCCCACCGGGTGCCGTGATACAGCACGCTTACCTTGGGTGCCGGGCTCCACTGGTAAAGACGTTGAATCAGATTTTTGACCTGAATAGCATCAAGCAGGAGTCCGACCGTCTGATCCCAGGGAAAATCGTCAGGCAGTCGAGATTGCATCGAGCGAGCGCTATTCATGACAACTCCTTCTTGGCGTCAGCACAGGCTTGGCAAAACGGCGCACCGCGTTCGATAGCCTCGAGTTGTACCTCTGGAATCAAAGACCGATTTGCGGGCAACGCCACCTGAGGTGCCAACGCTGCAGGCAAGTCAGGAACCGCGGGCATCCCCAACAACGGCACTCCGCCAAGCTGAATGGGCACACTGCTGAAAATCCCCGCCGGGCTGATACTTATCCAGTGGCCACCGGCATTGATCGTTGCGCAGATTCCCGCATTGATCACCACGTCTACGCTTGAATGCAGATGCACTTGTGTGGCTGCGCTGACCAGGTGATTAGCCGCGCTGATGTATTGGCTGCCGACCACCGTCAACGAGTCATCAGCCAGCACCTGGGTTTTACGAGCCCCGTGCGTAAGGTGGTGTTCTTCGTCGTGCGATTCGTGGCTGGACAAGCCGGTGACCTTGACCTTGCGCTGGTTGTCGACCTGAATCGACTGATCGTTGAGGACGTGCTCGGACCAGTTGCGTTGAGCGCGGATGGAAATGGACTCGGCA
>NZ_LOHF01000015.1:0-6629 GCF_002158995.1 Pseudomonas caspiana
TTTTACCTGCAGCACCATGCCTTCGCTGGAAAGGTTGCTGGCCAGACGTTCGGCACTGCTACGACTGCGCCTGCCATCAATCTGCTCCGGATTGAAGAGAACCTGTCTGCAGCCTGGCAACGGTTGTCCGGCACCTACGTTGAAAACCTACCTTGGCTGGATTGCGCTGAACGCTATGACCGTGCCCACACCTTTCATTACATGGACCCACCCTATTGGCAGACCAGCGGCTATGGCGTCGACTTTGCGTTTGAGAATTACGAGCGGATGGCCGACTTCATGCGGCGCTGCAAAGGCAAGGTGATGGTCAGCATCAACGACCATCCGGATATTCGCCGGGTTTTCGATGGTTTCCACTTGGAAACCTTGAGCATCCGTTACACCACCACTAATCAGCGGCAGGTTCAGGCCGAAGTAAGTGGAGAGTTGGTTATAACCAACTGGGCACCGGCTGATCTTGGAGGGCTTTTCTGATCAATGTGGAGGTCGTTTGCGACCGGTGGCATTACGCGTCCTGTCTTAGCTCCTAAACTCAAAAAGGTGAGCTTTCGGTATTCACCGATTTTGTGCACAAGGAGGAGTTATGCCAAAGGAGTTTGATGTTTACGAGTACTGCGAATCCCTGAGTGATAGCGACCGCATCAGCGACCAAGTTATTGGTTGGACTGGACGCTGGTCGATGATGGGAAGCTTTATGGTTTGTACTCAATGCCTCGCTACTCAGCAGGTTGATCTGTCCGGGGAGCCATTCGTAAACGCTGAAGACTGTCCAGCTGCGCAACGGGGCAAATACCCCTGGCGTGAGCTCAAGTCAGTGTTAGGAATGGTCCCGACTCAAAAGGGGGAAGAGGGCTTTCATATCAGGAAATGATGTTCTAGGCATGGGGATCGGGGTGCAGTAACTGTGCGCCCTGATTTCTAACGTTGCCCACATCTTTGCTAACCGGGTACCACTCGAAATCGTCGACCGGTTTGCAGCATTCCGTCGCGATCTCTGCTGCCCGCTCGGGCGATAAGTCCACCTCAAGCCATTCGTTCGCAAATTCCGGTGTCATCACAAGCGGTCGCCGGTCGTGGATGTCGACCATGCCCTGGTCACTGGCCGCCGTAATAATCACAAAGCCATCCTCTTCGCGCGGCTCCAGCCCGGGCGTCACCTGCGCCAGTCCGCCAAAGAACATCGGCGTATGGCTTTTCAGCCTTATGAAGTAGGGCTGCTTTTTCTTCGGGTCGGCAGGATCGTTGACCCATTCAAACCACCCATTGGCACACGGTCATTAGGACAAAGTTGTTTGAAAAACACCCCGGTTGCCACTGTCTCGACCCGCGCACTGATCGGGTCAGGCATATTCCCCTTCGCCCAGAACGGCAACCATCCCCAGCGGACCTTATCCACGCTCGTTTGCTATCCAAAAAGTAGAGGTTACCGCTGTCGTTCAGACGAAGGACGGTTCATGGAAAACGCCGAAAAAAAGCGTTTATCAAATCGGGCGATTGACAAGATTTGTAACACATTAGATCATGAGAATGATTCCTATTACTGGGGTCGGCTTTCACTAAATTTGACTAAGGAATGTTGAAATGTCTAAAGATTTTTCCTCGCCGGCTTCCGCCACCTTCTCAAAAAATCTGCCAGATACCTCGTTTAGTGCTGTTAAAAGGAAAGGTATATTCGCCAGTCACTAAGGTTGTGTTTCTAAATGCATTTATTAAAAAGTTCTCTAATAAAAAATTTATTAAATTTTACTTCTGGTCAAGTTCTTTTGGCTAGGGCTGCTCGAAGAAGGCAGCTTTTGTTACTTGCAATGAGGGCTGCGAAGTTCTTGATAGTGTTGATGGTTGCTTTGGTCGGCTATCACTATTTTATGGTGTAGAAAAATGTTTATTCGGAATCGTTTTTTTATAATTTGTTTAATTGTTACTGGTGTTCAACAGCTAGTTTTAGCTGCGTCCACTTGGAGTATTGCACTTGCCGGTTCATCGGTCTCAGTTGGTGATCTCGCTAAAGGAAAAATTGAAATTCTTATTTTTTTCTTTTTGGCGTTGGTGGCTTACCTTGTCAGTTCTATCGGTGAAATATTTTCGGTAAAGGCACAGAATCAGATATGGAACAGCTATGTGTTCAAGTCTGTTGAGGTTTTTTGCTCAGATATTGGTTTGAGTTCTGAGAAAAATCGTCGGTCAATTAATCAATGGCTATCTTCTGAAGCGCTTTCCACCATTCAAGCTGCTGTGCCATTCTACATAAATATTCTGTCGATGGTTTTGAATGTTGTACTCACGCTGGGGGTGTTTTTCTTTAGTCTCGGTGTTTGGATTGGAAGCGCTGTGGGTGTATCTCTAATAGTTTCTCTAGTGCTGGTTTATGTTTCTAAGTCGAAAATTAACAGTCTCGCCAGTGAAGTGCAGAGTAGCAAGATTTCAGCTCTGCTTGATATTGATGGCTTAATAGTTAATGGTATGTTTGGCACCACCTTGATGGGGGCTTCTGAAGGGGGAAAATTTAGTTCTAAAGCAAAGTCGTTTTATGGCTTTGCAGAGCGTTACAATAAATTAGAGCAAATGGTTGCATGCGCACCCATAGTGATTTCCGTCACAATAGTAACCGCGTCAATTTATTTTTTTGGTAGCAGTTCTCATGTTGAATTGGGTGTGTTAGTAGCGTTGCTGCCTAGATCGCTGCAACTATTTGGTAGTGTTCATTCGCTGAGTTTGTATCTAAGCCATTTCATATTAATGAGACAAAAAATCAGGAACCTTCTGTCATTTGTCTCGAGCCTTGATAAACAGGATCTTAGTCGTCAGCTAAGTCGCGAGAAAATTTCTATTCAAGACGTTAATTCCCAGAAAAAATACAGCATTAATGAGCTGATGGACCTTGTCTCTAGTGAATCTGTACAGCCTGCTCGACTACTTGTATCTGGAGATAATGGGTCGGGGAAATCATCACTGCTTAAGATTTTGAAAGGTCTTTACAAAGAGTCGATTCTAGTCACTCCCGGGGCGAGATTTTGCGGAGAATTCAACGAAGTTTCAACTGGTCAGGCGCAAATCGCTGAGCTTAAACTGCTTTTGAATAGTATACAAAAAATAATACTACTTGATGAGTGGGATGCGAATCTCGACGTTACCAACAGAAGGAATATCAATTCAGTTATTAGTAAGATTTCATTGGAGAATTTAGTAGTTGAGGTGAGGCATAGTAATAATCACTAAAATAAAGTTATTAGGTTATAAGGCCCGATGCCTTCTATAACCAAGGCATCGAAACATATGAAGCTAAAATCCTGGTAGCAATCGCTGAGACGCGGCATAAACGCCTAGTCCGATCCCTCATGGGACAGGAGCGGGTGGGCAGGGCGGGTAAGCGGGCAGCTTAAGCAAGCGCTATACTTGAGCTTGCGTAATCCCGCGAGTTCGATCATGCCCGAGCCGGACTGAAACTCTCAGGTCAGAATTACTGTGAACCCGATCTGATTGGCTGCCTATGTGTTTAATGGCCAGCGTTGTTATGGTCACGTAAACGAAGGATGAACCCTGCCAAGCAAGCAGATAGCGTCCTGATCAACTTCACTATTACCTCTCGCCGTGTCGCGCTGACCTGTGCTGAAGAGCGATTTCCGCTACCAGGCAATCGAAGGACGATTTAACAGCGCTGAAATACTTCACACTAATCTGTCTTCTAGACTTTGGTTGGTAAAACCACTATTTAGGGTATTGATGATCGCCGCAGCAGCGTTATTCCTGACTTCCTGTAATGCGCGAATGTGCTGCCGCGAGAGATATGTGATGCTCTGTGTCGCAAGGTGCTTCTGGCTGGGGGTGATTTGCGCAGATCCAGTCTGATGCATCTTGGACTCAAGGTAGGCGGTGGTACGAGACAAAGCGTTTGTGAGGGCTGTATAAAGATCGAAGAACTAGCCTATCAGTTAATGTCAGAAAAGAACAATAAGATAACTCGCGCCTTTAAAAAAAGCTCTCAGGTGAGAAAGCGATATTGTTATAGGTAGCTGAGAGGTAGAAGGTAATACACAATGCTTGTGGCAATGATAATAAGTATGATTGGTGTGAAAGCATCTATACCCATTGTTTTTCTTGTGATGAATATAGTTTTTGAGTTTTTTGTGTTCAGAGTTTTAATTTTTGAGTATTTCGCAATTTTCATGATTTTGATTGAGTGCTGTTCGTATTTGGTATATCGAGTTTTATCACGTTTGAAATTAAAAAAAAGCTGAATGGCTTGAGCGAGTGATGCTTCGCCGTGCAGGCTTGTGTTTAGGATGTCAGTTTTTTTCAGGTTGGGTAGATAAGTGAGTAT
Organism: Pseudomonas caspiana; assembly: GCF_002158995.1. GTDB lineage: Bacteria > Pseudomonadota > Gammaproteobacteria > Pseudomonadales > Pseudomonadaceae > Aquipseudomonas > Aquipseudomonas caspiana. Next base: position 4,319 of record NZ_LOHF01000015.1, read on the forward strand.
TTGTGAGTTGATTTTTTAGAGAGGGATTGATTTTTACTGTTGCTTGAATAGCTTTTGCTTTTGAAACCAATGGAGGCTAGAAGGCAGGCTAATAGACGGTTCTTCATACTGGCTAAAATATGAAATTAAGCGCTATTTATATGTTGTAAGTATGATGGTTTTGTATTTTTTTAAAAGAGCTTTAGTCTTGCGGTTAGGCGATGTTGGCGAGTGCTTTCTTGATTGCCATTCAACAGAGATTTTGCCGGTATCCACTTCTTCGGAGGTCTCTACGATCTCTGCAATGTTTGCCCAAGCTTTACTAAGCAGCGCCTGAGTTTGGAGGGGCTCGCCTCCCAGCAGGGCTTATTGGTGCTTGTACATTTCCAGGAACGTAGGGCGGCCAAGCCGCGCTGAGGTGTCTTCGTCGATGTTCATGGTAGGTAAACTCAAGCTTTGTATGCGCATACAGTAATCGAGGTGTGTCTGATTTAGGAGTGGTGTTCGTCGGCAGCACGCCGGGGAGGGGCTGCAGCTCGTACCACTTTCCGTACGATTCAATGGGGAAAGGAGCGGGGGGAAGGTGATCCATGGGCACTGGAGGCCCATGGAAGGCGCAGATGTCATACACCTGCTAACCCGCACATTCGGCGAAAAGCTGTAGCAAAATACAGGTGTAAGTTATTGATTCTTATAGGGTGGTTCGCACTGTTCTGGTTGCTTTGGTTAACGGCTATATCCATTTATAATCAATAGCTTAGCGGATACTCACGGTCACCTTGACATGGTGGGGGTCGCTGGTTCGAGTCCAGTCGCGCCTACCAAACAAAATCCGGTCCTGCTGCCGGTCTAGAAGGGCTCACCGAGAGGTGGGCCCTTTTTTGTTGGCTACTATTCAGCAGTTTAGGAAATATTGTTGAAAAGCTGTTAACCGCAGACGAGCAGGCCGCTAACAGATAGCGGCCTTATCTCGCGCCTTATCCTTTGCGCGCACTCAAAATCCCTAGTGAACGCAACAGTCACTGACCGCAATGCTGCATGCCAGCCTCTGTTCGAGCATACATCCGCTGTCCCGCAAGGCGCTCATCAATCGTTGCAGTTGCATGAGACGGTACCTGCGCTGAATGAGTATTGGCAGGTGTATCGCATGTATGCGATGGCGGAGTGCATAGCGCCTTGAGCAAAGTCGACTCTGCATCCAGTGTTTTAGCGGCTTTCGCATGATTCGCTGCGATTTCACTGAGAGTTGACACGGTGTATCTCCTGGGGATTCCCGGCGCATCGCTGCGTCCATGAGCTGGTGTGTTGATTTCGCGTCAACATTACGTCTTTCGAGTGTTGCTACTGGTGTACGTTGCAAACGTTGCGCCAGTAGGGAGACCGGTCAGCCGCGAGATTCTGAGCGGACTGTCTTGGTCTTCGGGCCCATTACTATCCAGGCCAGCAACCCCAGAACGGGAACGAATACCAGAGCCAAAATCCAGAGACATTTGCTTTCGCGGCTGCCTTCGCTCTTGATTATTCGCATCACTACCAAAAACTCTACTACCACCAAAATGACCGCCACTATGATCCACAGCAGGGGCATATTCATGATGGCAGCTAACACGTTCCAACTTTCTGGATTACCCATAGCCTTGCTCTCCCTTGGTCGTTACTGTTTAGTCACGGCGGCGCTGCAAGGGTTCAATCGGCTCTGATTCCGGAGGAGGGTCGCGCTATGTCGCGGCAGGGTTTGTGCTGTATGGCTAATAATCTGCTGCGTTTTTCAGCAGCGCTGCTGCCGCGTTGAACTCTTCAAGAGAATTAATGCGCCAGTTATGTGGATCTCGCAGGTAGTGATTCAGCAGCCAGTGAATGGTTGCCGCCTGCTCGTCTTCAGTGCGTTCTGGAACATAGTGGCCCAATCCTCGTAGCACCTGCGCAGTAGCTTGGCAGCCAAAATTGGGCCTGCTCAAAATAAAGCGAAGGTCCTGCGTCATGTGAAGCTCGGTTGGTGTTGAAAGTAGCGCCTGTAGTTCCAGCATCACCGAGGGCATGTTCATCGCATCATCGGTCATTGATGCTGAGATTCGTTCGAGCAGCGAGACAGGAATGATTGCATACTTTTTCTTATTCATAATCCTCCACTCCCGATGATGCCAGCTAGATAATATTATATTGGCATCATTTAGTGGTGCGACAAAGACCTTCTCCGTTAAATGGCTTATCGTCATAAACCGTTGATATTCGTTTGGATAGTTTTCTTATCTTCAGGTTACGGAAAGCGTTGCCATGGCCGGGATTCTCCATGCACCGATCCATTCAGTCTGTGCTTGTTTCCGGGGGGGGG
>NZ_LOHF01000015.1:7473-154109 GCF_002158995.1 Pseudomonas caspiana
GGGGGGGGGGAGTATTAAGGGCAAGTCATTCAGAGACGGAAAATTCAATTTAGCTGGGGCCTGGATTAACCGGAAAGCAGGACTCGTCCTGTCGGCGGCAATGGCTGCTCGTTGAGGAGATACGCAGACACCTCAGGTTTCGTTTTTCACAAAACTGAGCTATAGCTAAAGCTCATTATCTTGCATGGCAAGGAGCTGTCGATGTCGGAAGTAGAGCAGAGCCTCACGGGCACGTCCTCGGACGTGAAATATGATGAACTGATCGCGCATCTGAAGGACCAAGGCAAGCAAATAGACTGGTTGCTGCAATTTCTGGTCAAGTTTGTCGTAACGACGCCGGTGGAAATCGGTATAACCCTATCGGTCGGCGGTAATCTTGTATCGGGTCAGTTGATTTCCCACGATACTTATTTCAAGCAATTGGCTGAGGACATGGCGGCACCGTTGGCGCAGTTTGACGGCGGTGTTGACGAGTCGATGAAGCAGATCATCCTGTCTTTCACTCCCGGAGAGTCGGCGGATGAAACGACCGCATTTCATTTCATCCATTTGAAAAACTGTAAAACTTATTCAAATGACCAGAGCCCGATTTGCGCAGAGGGCGTTTTGTGGCGAGGCAAGATTGCTTCGGTCGACGGGTTTACGATTGGCTTGCTGGCCAGAACCTGAATCCCCCGCGCCCCATCAGACCCCGGCATTAGCCGGGGTTTTTTATAGTCAAAATAATCTTTCACTCAATAAAAAGCCTGCAGAAATTGAGCTGGATCAACTCAACTCTCCTTAGCGGTGGCGGCGGGAATAGGGTCTGCCTAATCTTGTTCTTACACACCAAGGGAGATACGTCATGCATAACGTTCTGGTCGCTTATGATGGCTCACAGCCTTCAAAACGGGCACTTCAATACGTCATTGAACAGGCACGTGACAGTGCGAGCCCAATGCAGATTCACGTCATCAATGCCCAGCACGGCGCCGTTGTGTACGGTGATTACGTGACTGCCAGCATGATCGAAGAAATAAACAATGGGCTACTGGATGAGGCCGATAAGGTGCTAAAGGAAGCCGCTGCGACTCTGGCTGCGGCAGAGGTGGCGCACAAAACCCATGCTGCAATGGGGAATGTGGCTGAACAGGTCAATGCTGCCATTAAACAATTGGGGTGCGATACCGTAGTAATGGGGACCCGGGGCCTTGGCAGTTTCAGCGGGCTAATGTTGGGCTCTGTAGCCAACCGCGTAATTCATGAGGTTTCCGTGCCAGTGATACTGATTAAATAGAACGCGCTGAGCAGTCAGGACTTACTGTCTGGCAAACGATTTGACGATCGATTTGGTTGCAGCGCTGGCATTGAGCTCCCGGACATTTTTGGCGTGAGACCATTTGCACGCCGCAATTTCATTTAGTGGTTCAGGTTTGGCCGATGACGACAGTAAGGTCATGAATATGTAGTGCATGACGTTGTCTTTTTCGTACTCAGACAAATAGACAAGGTCGAGGTCTCGCAGCCCGGTTTCCTCGCTGAGCTCGCGAGCTGCAGCCTGCGCGGGCGTCTCGCCGTCTTCGATCTTGCCGCCTGGCAAAGCCCATCTCGATTTGGGTTTGCGTACGTACAGAATCCTGCCGTCGCGTTTGCAGATTATTGTCGCCCGTTCTTTCATCGTTGGTTCACCTTGTGTAAGCGCCATGAAGTCAATCCGGCGCCTAACTTCAATTTCGTGAAGGTGATCAGGATGCCTGGGGTGGTAACTTAAATGTCACAAAACCTTAACAAATGTGACTTAAGCACGATTGGTGCCATATGGCCAAGCCTTATCTGTCTATCGGTACGTACTTGAGAAAACTTGAGCGATCAGACGCTCTCCTTATGCATCGCACTTGCGATCGATGCCGCGGATGCCTAAACGACCGGTTGTTCAGCGGCGGTATCGTGTTTCGTCCATCCCTGGTAGCTCTGCTAGAACGCAATCCTTAAGGAACTCACGTTATTTTTGCCCCGGAAAGGTGCATAAAAAGGGTGTTGAGGACGATGTGTATGCTGATCCCGATTATCGCGCTCAGATTGAACGCGCTTATTAAATACCGCCCATCGGAAGATTTACGCTATTCCGATCTCAAAGGGGTCGATATCAATTGCAAGGAGCTGATTGTCCCAATCTCTCCGTCGCTTGGAAGGCTCATCATGACCATGCACAATGATTTCAGCACTCAAGCAAGCACCTTGATGCTTGAATTGAACGATGCGACCACAGTAATGATGGGGATGGTGGGCGCGCACCGGACGACGGGTCCTCTCTGGTTGGCCGCAACTGCTCGTCAAAGCCTTTCCTTCGGTCGATGGAATGCGTTTATAAACCGTTCGGACGTTTTTGGTCCGGCTCTCAGCTAGCGGCAGCGTGAATGGCATGACTTTTCGTCACCTCGTTTCATACCGATTCAACGGGCAAGTGCGCCAGCACGAGCTCGAGCTGGCGCAGCGCCAGTTGCTGCCTCACGTTGCGGCCCTGCACTTGTTGCAGTTGCACTTCGGAGATGCAGAGAGCGGTCTGGTCATGCCAAGTGTTGATGCGCAACCCTCAGCGATACTGGACCAAGCGCAGCTTTTAGGTATTTCCAGCATCACCTCTCACCTTGTCGACTAAACCTTTTTTATAAGTCGATATGCCCGCCTTTCTAACTCTGTTCTGTCACTCCTCGTTGATAGCTTTTCAAGCAGATTTATAAGGGATCCAGTGAACCTGCCCCCAGGCTGAAGTGCGCTTGCCAATAAAACTGGCGATATTCTTGCAGCTGATATGAATATGCCACTTGCACCGTTCTGTCGGCGCCGCGAATATAAGCGCCTGCTGTCTCTGGTTTCGGAGCTTTCATGAGTGTTCCTCCCTTGGCCCTAGACCGACCGCATTTGAGTCCTGGCGAAGATCCCGCGACCGGACATCTGGCTGACGTCGGGCTGGCTGCTATGGCGAATCCCGCTGGTGAACCTATCGAAGTTGTACTTGCCGCCATTCAGGAATGCATGGGGGATGTGCCATGGGCGGTGTATGCCGTCGGCGATCCCATGCACTTGTTGGGGCATGGCGAAGGTCAGATGCGTTGGTCGGTGAGTGTCGCCAACGACAGGTTCGACGATTTCTGTCGTGAATACGCATTGCAGCGTTGGGCTGCCGGCAAGGGTGAGGGCGTTCTGGCCTGGCTTGTCGCGCCGCGAAGCCAGGCGACTAACGTTGAACTCGCTGCGCTTGCCCTGCGTCTCGGCACTCGTCTGCAGATCGATGCGTTGGCTCGGGCTCAGATCACCCAACGGGTGCTGTATGAAATTACCTATCTTGCCAGTTCGACCCGGGATCGCAGTGCGTTTCTTGAAGGCGTGCATCATCAGTTGGCTTCTCTGATCGACGCGGAGAACTTCTACCTCGCGCTTTATGACCCTGGCAGCGACAAAATCACCTATCCGTATTACATCGATATCACCGATGTTGAAGCGCTAGAGTCCGAAGCTTACGAGTACCTGGACCGCTCCCGCTTGTCGATGACCGGATATGTTCTTAACAGTGGCCAGCCGCTTTTTGTCGATGCTGCCGGGATAGAGCGTGCGCGTGCGCAGAAGCGCTTTTATTGCGTCGGGCATCAGCCCGAGTTCTGGATGGGCGCCCCCCTGAAGAATGCCTCGGATGAGGTATTTGGCATGCTTGCCATGCAGGTTTACGACGTTTCCCGGGTGTACAGTGCCGAAGATCGCGCCTTGTTTCTGGTGGTGGTTCGCCATGTGGCCATGGCGCTGGATCGTATTCTGCACCGCGCCGATCTTGAGCGAACGGTCATGCTCCGGACTCAGGAGTTGTCGGCCCTCAACGCTGCATTGAGGCAGGAGGTCGCTGAACGCGAACGTGCCGAGCATTTGCAAAGCGCGCTGTTTCAGATTGCTGAGTTGTCCAGTCAACCCGGTGACATGGCGGAGTTGTTCCACAGTTTGCACTTGATCGTCGGGGAGCTGCTGGTCGCCCTGAACTTCTATATCGCTCTGTTCGACACGTCCACGGCGGAAGTCACCTTTCCGTACTATGTCGATGAGCGCCAGACCACGCGTCCGCCTGCGCGCCGCGGTCAGCGAGGCCTTACTGAGTACGTTATTCGTCAGCGCCGTGCCTGCCTGATTGATCAGGATGAAACCCTGAGGCTTGAGAGGGCGGGTGAAATCGAAGTGGTCAGGGAGGGGATCCGCTCGTCTTCATGGCTAGGCATTCCATTGTTCGACGGCAATGATGTACGTGGCGTGCTGGCCGTTCAAAGCTACTCGCCATTAGTGCGCTACTCACTGCGCGATCAGGAACTGTTGACCTTTGTCTCCCGCCACATCGATACCGCGTTGTCCCGGCGCAGTGCAGCGGAGGCGGTGCATACCGCCAATTTGCGTCTGGAGGCCCGGGTTCAGGATCGAACTCGCGAGCTCGATTACGCCAATGCCAAGCTTCAGCACGAAAACTCTCATGACTCGTTGACCGGCTTGCCCAACCGCAGTCATTTACAGCAACGCCTGCAGGCGGCCTGGATGGACTTTCGCAGTCATGGTTGCGAGCTGGGAGTGATGTTCATAGATCTGGACCGCTTCAAACTCGTAAACGATAGCCTGGGTCATCATTTTGGTGATCAGTTACTGACGCAGGCCGCTGATCGTCTGCGTGGCTGCATGCGCGAAACAGACTTGCTGGCACGGTTGGGCGGCGACGAGTTCGCCGTTCTGGCGGCGGGCGCACCGCTGGACGTGGCTATTGGTATTGCCGAGCGAATCCTCGCTGCCTTCGACCTGCCGTTCTTCATTGACGGGCACGCGGTATTTTCATCCTGCAGCATTGGCGTTGTCGGTGCCGACAGCCAGTTTCACCAGATGCCAGCGGATTTGCTACGTGACGCCGATATGGCCATGTACCGGGTCAAAAATGGCGGACGTGACAGCTTCGCGGTGTTCAATCAGGAGCTGCGCCGCGAAGTTTCCGATCAGGTCGAGCGCGAGGCTGCTCTGCGTAACGCCCTCAAGCGCAATGACGAGCTGATTCCTTACTTTCAGCCGATCATTTGCGTTAACACAGGCCAGCTTCTGGCCCTTGAGGCGCTGATTCGCTGGCGCCAGCCCGACGGTAAAATCCTGGCCCCAGGGCAGTTTCTGCCGGCACTGGAGGGGTTGCGGCTGATTGGCCGGCTGGATTTGTACATGTTGCGTTGCGTGGTGGAGATTCTCGCGCGGCCTGGCAATGAGCACTGGCCAACGGTGCATGTCAATTGCTCCAGCTACAGTATTACGCGTCCCGAATTTGCCGGAGAAGTGCTGACCCTGCTGGCAAATTACGACATGGCACCCTCACGGATATGTCTGGAGCTCACCGAAGGTGCATTGGTGGCAGAGCCCGAGTTGGCCCGTCAGTCCATGAAGCAGCTTGCAGACCATGGTATGTCGGTAGTGCTCGATGATTTTGGCGCAGGCTTTTCGTCCCTTAGTTACGTCCATCAATACCATTTCAGCGGCTTGAAAATCGACAAGTCGTTCACCCTGGAACTGACCACCAGCTCCCGCAGTCGGGCCATCGTGCGGGCAATCGTACGGATGGCCGAATCCCTTGATCTGACGGTGGTTGCCGAAGGCGTCGAGGATCAGGCAACTCTTGATCTGCTGCGCGAGATCGGCGCTGGTCAGGCCCAGGGCTACTTCTTCGCCGTGCCGTTACCGCAAGACCGGCTGCAGTTGAATATCTAGGTGACCGGCAATCCTCGGCCACAATTGGCCGTGGATTGCCGGATTGTTCCTGCCACTTGCCAATCAGCATGCCAGCAGCCCACGGATTTCGAGGCTTTCGCCGCGGTGGGTAAAGTGGCATCGGTATTGCTCTGCTTGCTGGGCAGCACAATTGGCAACAGGAGGTGAGCAATGAATACCGCTAGTATCAGTGCGCTCCATCATCTGGTTTCTCAGGCGGTGGGTCGCAAGATTCAAGAGGATGTGGCAACCGATGCATTCTCGGTTCCGGTCGGCGCAGCCAGCGCGGTCCCGGCCGTTGATGCCGTCGCGCAAAATAACGGTAGCCAGCAGAACGCAGCTTATGACGAGGCCTTCGCCAGAATGCTGCTCAGCCTGAAAACGGCTACGCAAAAAGCTGAAACCGAAACTGAGCCTTCGTTTATTTCGGCGGCCAACGACAGCAACATTGCTGCCCGCGATTCTGCGGTGACCAGCGAAGCTGACGTGGCCGAAGGTGTCTCGAAGTTCACCTCGGCTCAAGAGGAGTTCCGCGACTACATGGATTTGACGCCCGCGGAGAAGATGCGCGAACAACTGACCGGCGTCAGCAAAGATGAGTACGAAGCCATGTCGCCTGAGCAGAAACTGGATGTCGACACCAAACTTCAGGCCGCCCTGAAAGAGCAGCAACAACAGACTACCGCTGACGTGAACAGCAAAATCCTGGCGGCCAGGCTGGCGCTGGTTTGAGGCTGGCTTTTGTTTGACTGGAGAGCCTGTTGCTGGCGAGTCTGTTCAAGGGTGCCTGAGTCAGGCGCAGGTTTGCCCGCAAGTTGATGCTATCTCGAACGGTGTGGAGCCGAGCTTGCTCGCGACAAGGCTGGACGCGGTTCACTTCAGAACACTTCTGGCCTTAGCGCGAGCAAACTCGGCTCCCACACAGTTCCGCGCTTCCCGTTAAGTGTTGGCTCTAGAGCCTTCACCCCAACTGGTCCCGATACGGCAAGTCCGGCCCGACCTTGGTACAGGTCAGCGCCGCCGCTTGCACGGCGAACTTGAGCATCTCATCGACCGTATGTTTGCGCAGGGTCGGCAAGCTGAGCGGGTCGTCGAGCTGGTGTTCGGTCAGGAAGGTAATCAGCGCCGCCTGGAAGGTATCGCCTGCACCCACCGTGTCTACGGTGGTGACGGTTCGTGCCGGTACCGACCAGTTGCCGTGCTGGCGAGTAAAGACCGTTGCTCCTTGAGTACCCTGAGTCAACACCACCAATTGGCAACGCTTGCTCAGCCAGCTCTGGGCGACGATCTGTGGGTCTTGGTCGGGGTAGAGCAGGCCCAAGTCCTCGTCGCTGACCTTGATGATATGAGCGTGCTCGGCGAAAGCGTTGATCTGTTCGCGCCAACGGTTGATATCCGGCGCCGGATTGAGGCGCACATTGGGGTCCAGGGTGATCAGCCGTTTTCCGCTCTCCCGGGCCACCAAGGCCAGCAGCGTGTCGGCGATGGGCTGAACCACCAGTGAAAACGAACCGACATGAATCCCGCGTACCTGCTCATCCAACTCTGGAAGGTGTTCAAGGCGCAGTTGTCGATCCGCGCAGCCCTCGCCACGAAAGCTGTAATGCGGCGAGCCGTCGGCACCAACTGCCACCATTGCCAGGGTGGTGGGGGCTTTGAAGTCGATCAGGTAATCAGCACTTACGCCTTCTTTATCCAGCACGCTGCGCAGGCGTTGGCCCAAGTAATCATTGGAGAGCCCGGCAAACAGTCCGGCCTCGACACCAAGGCGCCGCAAGCCCACGGCGACGTTGAAGGGCGAGCCGCCCGCGATAGCCTGAAAATCCAGCTTGTTGAGTTGCCCGCCCTTGTCGGGCTGGCTGAAAAAGTCGAACAGTGCTTCGCCACAAACGAGAAACATAGGTGCTCCTGAAATAGATGCGTCAGTCGGGCTCAGAAGTTGGCTCAGAGCGCCTGCAACTGATTGCGATACCGCTCATAGATCTGCTGATAGCTGGCGACGTTCTGTGGGACGGGCCGGGTTTCACTGCTGTTATCGAGGCTGACGCAACGGGCACACAGAATATCCAGCGTCTCGCCTGCTTCCTGTAGATTGGCGCGGCACCAGGCGGCCTGGATTGCAGCACCCAACGCCGCTGCTTCGGCCTGCTCGGTGCAAATCACCGGGGTATCCATGATGTCGGCTACGATCTGCCGCCATACCGCGCTCTTGGCGCCGCCGCCGATCAGGCGAATGTTAGCGCTTTTGATGCCGCTGGCGCGCAACAGATCCAGTCCATAGCGCAAGCCAAATGTTGTGCCCTCAACCACTGCCCGACACAGGTTGGCCTGGGTCAGATTGGTGGCGTCCAGTCCCAGAATACTGCCGGTAGCGTGGGGCAGGGCGGGCACACGCTCGCCATTCAGAAACGGCAGCATCGATACGCCTTCGGCACCAATCGGGGCCTGGCTTACGGCCTGATTGAAAGCAGCGATGTCCAGGCCCAATAGCTCCCGCACGACGCCGGTGGCGTTGGTCAGGTTCATGGTGCAGATCAAGGGCAGCCAACCGCCGGAGGACGAGCAGAAGGTCGCGACTGACGCCTTTTCACTGACCTGTGGCTGATCGGCAAAGGCATAAACAGTGCCCGAAGAACCCAGGCTCATGGTGATTACACCCGGATGAATGTTGCCAGTGCCGATGGCGCCCATCATGTTGTCGCCGCCGCCACTGGAAGTCACAGCGTTGGGATTGATGCCCAGACGTCGAGCAATCTCCGGCAAGATCGTACCGACCGGCTCGTGTGCCTCCAGCAATTCAGGCAGTGCCCGGTTCAGTTTGCCGCTGGGATCAATGTGCTCAAGGATCGCTAGATCCCACTGCCGAGTGCGCACATTGAAATACCCGGTACCCGATGCATCGCCATATTCGCTGGCGCAACGACCGGTCAGCCAGTAGTTGAGGTAATCATGGGGTAGCAGGATCTTGTCGATGCGCGCAAAGAGTTCGGGGTGCTGCTCTTTGGTCCAGAGCAGTTTGGACACCGTGTAGCCCGGCGCAATGGCAATGCCAAGACGCCGCAGCGAGCCACTTTCGCCCCCCAGATACTCCAGCAACTGATCATTTTGCGGTGTGCTTTCGGTGTCGCACCACAGTTTGGCCGGGCGCAGCACCTGACCGTCGGCATCCAGCAGCACGAGGCCGTGCTGCTGGCCCGATACGCCAATCCCGAGTATCTGCTCTCCGGAAATGCCCGCGTCAAGCAGCGCCCCGGCAGTCGCTTTTTCGAAGGCGTCCAGCCATTGCTGCACGTCCTGCTCGCGACGACCGTTGTGACCGCTGATCATGCTGTGCGGCGCAGCGCCCTGGCCTAGAACCTGCCCGGTGACTGCGTCGAGTACGATGGCCTTGGTGCCTTGGGTGCCGCAATCGATTCCGAGAAACATAGGCACCTCAGGCGGTTTTGGCCAACAGGTTTTCCAGAGTTTTGCTGACGCCCAACTGCTTGAGGCTGTTCAGGTTCTTTTCGAAGGCGGCGACAAACTCGGCTGACTGGGGAATGGCAGTACCGAAGATCTCCTCGACGTCCAGCAAGCGCTGAACAATCAGGACATCGTCGGCCACCAGTGCCTTACAGAAGTCCGCACGGGGATCGACGATCTTGTAGGCCACGCCGTTTTCGCCTTCGCTGCCTTGCAGGTACAGCGCCCAGGCGGCCACGACCAGCGATGCGCGCTCCAGATTACCTTGATCGACAATCAGTCGATTGATGGTCGGCACCGTGAATTTGGGAAACTTTGACGAGCCATCCGAGCAGACTCGCTCCAGTTGATCTGCAATCGCCTGATTGGAGAAACGCTCGATCAGCGTGTCCTTGTAGCCTTCCAGATCAATGCCCGGCACCGACGCCAGTTGCGGCGTGACATCCAGATCCATGTACGCGCGGATGTAGGCGACGAACAGCGGATCATTCATGGTCTCATGAACGAAACGATAACCCTTGAGTGCGCCCAGATAAGTCAGCGCCAGATGGCTGCCGTTGAGCAGCTTGATTTTCATCTCTTCGTAAGGCGTGACGTCGTCGGTGAATTGCACGCCAACTTTTTCCCACGCCGGACGACCGTCGACAAATTTGTCTTCCAGCACCCATTGCACAAAGGGCTCGCAGACCACTGGCCAGGCATCATCAATGCCTTTTTCATCGGCCAGCTTCAGGCGATGGGATGTGCTGGTCATTGGCGTGATGCGGTCGACCATGGCATTGGGAAAGCTGACCTCTTCGGCAATCCAGTCATGCAAATCCGGATTACCCAGCGCAGCGAATGCCAACAAGGCCTTGCGCGCCACGGCACCGTTGTGTGGCAGGTTATCGCAGGACATCACGGTGAAAGCAGGGGTGCCGGCGGCGCGGCGTTTTGCCAGCGCGGCGCAGAGCAATCCGAACACGGTGCGCGGTGCATCCGGGTACGCCAAGTCATGCTGGATCTGCGGCAAGTGGCTCATGAACTCGCCGTTACTGTCATCAATGCAGTATCCGCCTTCCGTGATGGTCAGCGACACGATGCGAATCTGCGGGCTGGCGAGCTTGTCGATGACGGTCTGGATATCGTCTTCGGCCAGCAGCATGGCGCTGATGGACGCGATGATCCGGGTTTCAGTGTCGGGGGTATCGCCCAGTTCATAGAGTGTGTAGAGGTAATCCTGACCTGCCAGAGCATCACGCACGCCGCGGTCCTCCGGGCGCAAACCGATGCCGCAAATGCTCCAGTCCAGGCCTTCGCCACTGTTCATCAGTGCGTCGGTATAAAACGCCTGATGCGCGCGATGAAAGCCACCCACACCGATGTGAGCAATGCCCTGAGTTGTACTTTCAGGGCTGTAACCGGGCAGGGCGATGCTGTCCCCAAGCTGAGACAAGTTCTGTTTGTTCAGTTTCATGGCAATGATCCCTAATTCTCAGGCGGCGACCGGCAGGGCTTTGGCAATCACCAAACCCTGAGCGTCGAACAGGTGGCAATGGGCGCTATCCAGATGCAGGTTCAGGGTGTCGCCGTACTGGCTGGCCAGATCCCCACGAATGCGCATGGTCAGGGCTTCACCGGAGCGGGTCCGCACGTGGCAATAAGTGTCGCTGCCCAGACGCTCGCTAACGTCGGCAATGACTTGCATCTGGCAGTCGCCTTCTTTGGCCAGATTCAGGTGCTCCGGGCGAATCCCAAGCGTCACCGGGTCGCCAACGCTCTGCTGCGCATTACCGAACGGCAGATTGATCGTGGCGCCCGCATCCAGCGTGACTTCGCAACCGCCAGCATCGACCCGGCTGATCTTGCCCTTGAGGAAACCCATCTTTGGCGTGCCAAGAAAACCCGCGACAAACAGATTCGCCGGATGGTGATACAGCTCAAGCGGGGAGCCCACTTGCTCAACTTTGCCGCCATTGAGCACCACGACTTTGTCGGCCAGGGTCATGGCTTCGACCTGATCGTGGGTCACGTAAATCATTGTCGCTTGCAGTTCTTTGTGCAGGCGCGACAGCTCAAGACGGGTTTGCACACGCAGGGCGGCGTCGAGGTTCGACAAGGGTTCGTCGAACAAGAAGATTTTCGGGTTGCGCACGATCGCGCGACCAATCGCTACCCGCTGGCGCTGACCGCCGGACAGCTGTTTGGGTTTGCGTTCCAGCAAAGGGCCCAGCTCAAGGATGCGCGCTGCCTCATCGACTTTCTTTTTGATGACGGCTTTATCGCCACCGGCCAGATCCAGAGCAAAAGACAGATTCTTGCCCACGGTCATGTGCGGGTAAAGGGCATAAGTCTGGAACACCATGGCCAGGTCGCGCTTGGCAGGTGTTACCTGAGTGATGTCACGGCCATCCAGCTCGATGGTCCCGGATGTCACATCCTCCAGCCCGGCGATCAGTCGCAACAGGGTGGATTTGCCGCAGCCCGACGGGCCTACAAACACCACGAACTCGCGGTCCTTCACGTCCAGATCGATGCCTTTGATGATCTGATGACCGTCGAAGCCTTTTTGCAGATTTCTGATGCTGAGGTTAGCCATGGTGGCCTCCGTTCTTGTTCTTCGATATTTCAGAAATGGGTGAACAGCATCCCTGTTGGAACGGTCCCGTTATCCATGTCAACAGGGAGCTCGAGATTTGTTGGAGCGAGGCTTGCCCGCGAAGAACGATGACGTGGTGCATCTGACTTACCCCGTCGGCTGATTCGCGGGCAAGCCTCGCTCCAACAGAAATTCGCGTCCATTCGGGCAGATATGCGTAGGTTGATAAGTGCGCACGGAAGTGACGACGGCCGCGATGGCTGTGTATCAGGCAGACCGCTATCGCGGCCTCGCGGTGCTCGTGCGCTCCTACAGGAGAGGTGCTATTCACTTGACGGCCCCGAACGACAGGCCGCGCACCAGTTGCTTCTGGCTGATCCAGCCAAAGATCAGGATCGGCGCGCAAGCGAGGGTCGAGACGGCGGAGAGCTTGGCCCAGAACAACCCTTCGGGGCTGGAGTAGGAGGCGATCAGGGCAGTCAGTGGCGCTGCGTTGGACGACGTAAGATTCAATGACCAGAACGCCTCGTTCCAGCACAGGATCAGCGACAATAGCGCAGTGGATGCCAGGCCGCCTTTGCAGATCGGGATCAGCACCTTGAAGATTTCCTGCCGGGTGCTGGCACCGTCCAGTCGCGAGGCCTCGAGGATTTCCCCGGGGATGTCCTTGAAGTAGGTGTAAATCATCCAGACCACGATGGGCAGGTTGATCAGCGTGTAAATCAAGATCAACGCAATGCGGCTGTCCAGCAGGCCGAACGTCTTGGCCAGCAGGTAGATCGGCATCAGTACGCCCACCGGGGGCAGCATTTTGGTGGAGAGCATCCACAGCAGCGTGCTCTTGGTGCGTTTGGTCTCGAAAAAAGCCATGGAGTAAGCCGCAGGCACCGCGATCAGCATGCACAGGATGGTTGCGCTGAACGAGATGACCACCGAGTTCCAGGCGAAGTGGAAATAGTCGCTACGCTCCTGAATGTGCAGGTAGTTTTCCAGGGTCGGCGTGAAGATGAATTGCGGCGGCGTGGCGAACGCGTCGATCTCGGTCTTGAAGCTGGTCAGCACCATCCAGAAAATCGGGAAGAAGATCAGCGCCGCTATCAGCCAGCACAAGGTGCCGAGCAGCACGCTTTGCAGGCGTCGGGATTGTTTGAGCGTCATCATGATTCGGCCCTCAGGACTTGTCAGTGAGGTTTTTGCCGATCATCCGGATCAGGATGATTGCAGCAATGTTGGCAATGACCACGGCAATCAAACCGCCAGCGGACGCCATGCCCACGTCGAATTGCAGCAAGGCCTGGTTGTAGATCAGGTATGCCAGGTTGGTCGATGCGAAACCCGGACCGCCATTGGTGGTGGTGAAGATTTCCGCGAATACCGAAAGCAAGAAGATGGTCTCGATCATTACCACCACAGCGATTGGCCGGGCCAGATGCGGCAGCGTCAGATGCCAGAAAATAGCGATAGGCCCGGCACCATCAAGCCGTGCGGCTTCTTTCTGCTCCTGATCCAGCGATTGCATGGCGGTCATCAGGATCAGGATGGCGAACGGTAGCCACTGCCACGAAACAATGATGATGATCGACAGCAGGGGGTAGTTGGCCAGCCAGTCAATCGGCTGGGCGCCAAACAGCTTCCAGACCCAGGCGAGGATCCCGGACACGGGATGGAAAATCAGGTTCTTCCAGATCAGCGCGCCCACGGTGGGCATGATGAAGAACGGCGAAATCAGCAGCACGCGCACAATGCCGCGACCGAGAAACTCGCTGGCTTCCAGCAGTGCGGAAATCAGCACACCCAGCACCACGCTGATCAACAGCACGCTGCCGACTAGCAATAGCGTATTGGTCGCACCGGGAAGGAAACCGCTGTCGGTGACGAAGTATTCGAAGTTTTCCAGGCCGACGAATTCGTTCTCGCCGGGGTTAAGCAGGTTGTAACGGATCAGCGAGAAGTAGATGGTCATGCCCAGTGGGACGATCATCCACACCAGCAACAGCAGGACCGATGGGCTGACCAGAAACCAGCCGGGTTTTGTCACGCTGCCTTTAACTGACGGATTGTCGTCGGGCGTGACGGCCTGAGGCTTGATAGTTGAGGTTGTCATGATGGCGATCCTGGGTGCAAAAGGAGAGCAGGGTGTCGGGGCGCACGCACCCCGACTGATAGTCAGCAGCGACTATTTCTTTGGATAACCTGCACGCTTCATGTCCCGCTCGGTGGAGCTTTGCGCGTTTTTCAAGGCAGCATCAGGGGTTGCCGTGCCTACCAGCGCGGCGGAGAACTGCTGACCGACCGACGTGCCGATAGCCTGGAATTCAGGAATGGTCACCAGTTGAATGCCTACGTAAGGCACAGGCTTGAGGGTTGGCGCTTTGGGCGTCACTGCCTTCAGCGATTCCAGCGTGATGTTGGCGAACGGTGCGGCTTTTTTATACGCATCGGTGTAGGTCGAGGCGCGAGTCCCAGGCGGCACGTTGGACACGCCGTCTTTTTCGGCTACCAGTGCTGCGTACTCTTTTGAGGTCGCCCATTCGGTAAAGGCTTTGGCGTCAGCCTGGTTTTTTGCGCTGGTCGGGATTGCCAGTGCCCATGAATACAACCATGCCGAGCCTTTGTCGGTGACTTCATGAGGCGCGTAAGTAAAGCCTACGCTGTCTGCGACCTTGCTCTGGCTCTTGTCGGTGACAAACGAACCGGCCACGCTGGCATCGACCCAGATGGCGCATTTGCCGCTGTTGAACAACGCAAGGTTTTCATTGAAGCCGTTACTCGAAGCGCCCGGAGGGCCGGATTTCTTCATGGTGTTCACGTAGAAATTCAGCGCGTTCTTCCATTCCGGCTGGTCGAACTGCGGCTTCCACTGCTCATCGAACCAGCGACCGCCAAACGAGTTGGCGACTGTGCTGATCAACGCCATGTTTTCGCCCCAGCCCGCTTTGCCTCGCAGGCAGATACCGTACTGCTCTTTGGACTTGTCGGTCAGTTTGTCAGCGAATTCGGCGATCTGCGTCCAGGTAGGGCGTTCCGGCATGGTCAGGCCCGCGGCCTTGAACAGGTCAGTGCGGTAGTAGGTAATCGAGCTTTCTGCATAGAAAGGCAGTGCAAACAGTTTGCCGTCCACCGACAAGCCATCGCGTACTGACGGGAACACGTCATCCAGCGCGTAGCTGGCGGGCAGGTCCTTCATTTCTTGCAGCCAGCCTTTGGCACCCCACAGCGATGCTTCGTACATGCCGATGGTAAGCACGTCGAACTGTCCGCCTTTGGTGGCGATGTCTGTGGTCAGACGCTGGCGCAATACGTTCTCTTCGAGGACGACCCACTTGAGTTTGATATCGGGATGCTGTTCTTCGAAAGTTTTCGACAGCCGCTGCATGCGGATCATGTCGCTGTTGTTGACCGTAGCGATGGTGACTTCGCCCGCAGAAGCGGTGGCGCAGAGTGTCAGACAGGTACCGGCAAGCAGAACTTTTGCAGAGGTCTTCATTTATCACTCCTCTTCTGCGCCCGGAGGGCTACAGAAGGTCGGTTATTGTTTTTGTGTCTTCCGGAGGCAAGGAAGATGTGGATTGATTACAGCGGGCGCAGGCGCAGATGACAAATCCTGCAAGACACTTGGACTGATACTTTTTTGCACTGATTGCCACGCGGAAAAACGCCCTGGACTCTGCTGCGGCCGCGCCGCAACCGTCTGCGGCGCAGTCCTAGCGTAGACGTTGCACGAGGCTGCGCGGTGAATCAGTACAGGTTTTGCTCTGTCAGGCGCTGAACGGCCAGGCGGCGATAGTGCGATGGAGTCATGCCCTTGAGCTGCTGAAAGCGTCGATTGAAGTTCGAGATGTTATTGAAGCCCGATTCAAAGCAAACATCGGTCACTGGTTTATCGCCGTCAGCCAGCAGCTCACAGGATTTGCTGATGCGCAGGCGATTGACGAATTCCACGTAGCAGCGGCCGGTGGCCTGCTTGAAGACTCGAGAAAAATAAGTGGGTTTCATGCCGAGATAATCGGCCACTTCTTCCAGGGGCAGTTCCCGGGCGTAGTTCGCGAAGATGTAATCCACGGCGCGGTTGGTGCGGTCTACGCTGTGCTCATCGGCCATTGGCGCTGAATTGCTGCCTGACAGCAATTGGTAGTCATCGCACCCGGCCAACAGCTCAAGGAGGATGAGGAAATGCCCGAGGCGACTGATGCCTTTTGAGTCGGCGATCTTCTGCATCAACTTTGTCGCCTGGCGGATGGTTCGTTTGCAGCGGAACTCGATACCGTATTGAGCGCGCTCCAGCAGAGGTGCCAGGGTCTTGAGTTCGGCGAATATCTGACTGCCGCTTTCAAACAGCTCGTCGGTGAAGTTCACCAGCATGTCCCGTTTACTGACGACTTCATCTTCCTCGATCTGGCTGATCCAGTTATGGGGCAGGTTGGGGCCTGTCAGGAATAGGCTCTCGGGATAGAAGTTGCCAATGTAGTCGCCGACAAAGACCTTGCCGGAACTGGCCACGATCAGATGCAGCTCGTATTCCTTATGGAAATGCCAGCGCACTAAAGGGCAGGGGAAGCCGTGTTCGCGGTAGATGATCGACAGCCCATTGTGGTCGTCCATCAATTCGTAAGAGGGGTCTGTGACTCTTGTTGTTTTTGTCATCATATGGCCGATGTCCAGAATGCCAGGCTGTTAATGTGCACTATCTGAGTGTGCGATAACACCCAGAGTTTCCTGTGACAACTGGCACGTGCCATCTATGTGGGAGCAGGGCTTGCCCGCGATGCATGAGACGCCGCCATAAGACACGCCGCGTTATCGTTTATCGCCGGAATGCCGGAATGCCGCCCAGACCAGGCATCTCTTCCACAGGGCTTTGAGTTTGATGCAGCACCTGCGCCAATCAGTTCCATCTGGAGTGAATTCATGAAAACCATCCTCCTGATCGGCATCGGTTCCGGCGACCCGGAGCAGATCACCATTCAGGCTATCAATGCGCTGAACCGCGCCAAAGTGTTTTTCATTCTGGACAAGGGTTACGCCAGCGACGATCTCCTGCGCCTGAGGAAAGATATCTGTGAGCGCTACATCACCGGTGATGACTATCGCTTGCTACAGGTTAGCGACCCGTCCCGGGAAGATGACCCCCATTCATACCAGCAAGGAGTTGCACGCTGGCATGAGCAGCGGGCAGCGCTTTTCCAGCAGCTGATCATTGATGAAGTCGAGGCGGGGCAAACGGCGGCCTTTCTGATATGGGGCGAGCCGACGCTCTACGACAGTACCTTGCGAGTCTTCGAGTTGATTCTTAATGACTCACCTCAACTGTTTGATTATCAAGTAATTCCTGGAATAAGCAGCGTGCAGGCATTGGCGGCACAGCACCGTATTCCCCTGAACCGCATAGGCGAGTCCATCCATATCACCACCGGGCGCAGACTGGCCCTCGAGCAGAATGCAGCACCTGAAAACACCGTCGTGATGCTCGATGCACACTGCACGTTTGACCGATTTCTCAACCAGGGCCTGCATATCTACTGGGGCGCGTACCTGGGTACCGCCGATGAAATTCTGATTGCGGGCCCACTGGATGAGGTCTGTGAGCAGATCAAGCACGCGAGGGCGAATGCGCGGCGGGAGAAGGGCTGGATCATGGATACGTATCTGCTGCGGAATGAGATGTAGATTTTAGATTTTAATCTCAAGCTATTGTTTTTATTGGTTAATGTAGTAGACGTGCACGATATACCTGATGCCCTGCGGCGCCTGAATAGCGGGCTAGCCTTGATGATGACGTGGGACCGGCTTTAGCCGGGAAAGCTGCCTGTCAGACGCCACATATTCAGCGGCTGTACCGGCCTCTTCCCGGCTAAAGCCGGTCCCACTTGGTCACATTGCATGGCCCCGAGATAGAGGTGCGCCTAAAGGCTTGACGCCGGGTTGCGATTCTTCGCTTCGATCCACTGCGCCATGTACTGGGTACTTTTGTGATGGTGATGGCGCAGCATTGCGCCGGTAAAGTTTGCGGCTCGATGGGCGTGCAGGTTTTGGCGAAGATGCTCGATGCGGGCGATAAGGCTCGCGCAGTGCTCGTTATGCCGATAGCGCGCTTCAAGCAACGCCCAGCCAGCGCTCTGCGCTTCATGCCAACGCTCTTCGTCTTGATAGAGCCGCACAGCCTCAGCAGCAATCCGCTCAGCGCTGTTGGCGATGCTGCCGGGCCAGGGCAGGTCGCCACTCATGGCTTCGGCACCGATTGGCGTTGTGACGGTCGGCGTGCCGCACAGCATTGCGTCGACAATCTTGCCTTTGACGCCCGCGCCAAAGCGCAATGGCGCCAGGCAAATGCGCGCTTCGGACATGACCTGCAACGCATCTTCCGCCCAGTTCATGACATGAAAGCCCTGTGCCGCGTTATGCAGCGCAGTGGCCTTGGGCGGCGTGTAGGAGCCGTAAATATGCAGTTGGGCCTTGGGCAGTTGCTGGCGTATCAGGGGCCAGATGGCGTTTTTCATCCAGAGCACGGCATCCCAGTTCGGGGCGTGCCGAAAGTTACCGATGCTCAGAAAGTGCGCTCGTTCGTTAAACGGCCGTGCGGTTGCAGGGATGCTGCTGATCATCAGCGGGCACCAGTGCAGGATGGCCTCTGGCAACCGGAATTCACGGGTCAGCAACTGCATTTCCACGTCGGATGTCATTAGGCTGAGGTCGGATCTGTAAAGCGCAGCAACCTCACGCTTAGAGAGATCGCCTGTGGCCATCGCGGAATAAATAGTGCGTGCTGATTTTTCAAAAAAACCTTCTAGATCATCAGGTTGGGATGAAGTACTAAGGTGGTCTTTGAGCTGCTGATGGCGTGCGTGACGCAAGCTTTGCAGGTCTGATGTTTCCAGGATGCGCAGTGCATTCGGGCAATGCTTCTCTACTCGCCAGCCAAACTGCTCTTCAATCATGAACTGATCGAAAAGCACGATATCCGGCTGTAGTTCACTGATGAAAACATCGAAGCTGCTGTTGTTCAGCTCAATGCTGACTTCATGGATACCCAGCTCTGCCAGGTCTGCTTTGTGTTCGCCCTCAGTGGCAGGGCTGGCGAAAGTGATTTGCCAGCCTTGCTCGAGAAAACACTGGATCAGCTGCATGACGTGGCCGCTGGCTGCCGAGGAGCGCGGCTCGGGCCACACATAACCAATTATCAATACGTGGGTTGGCGCGTCTGAAGCCGGTTGTTCCAGGAGGTGCTGCGAATCGTGCTTATCCAAGAATGCTTTTTACCTTGTCACGCAACTGGTCGATGGAGAACGGTTTGCCGATGTTGTGCATGCCTGCCGGGACATCAATGCTTTCGGCATAGCCACTGGCGAAAAGAACGGGCAGGGTCGGGCGCAGTTCGCACGCAATCGCAGCCAGTTCTCTGCCATCCATGCCCGGCAGGCCCAGGTCGGTCATCATCAGATCAATAACCTTTGACTCATCTTCGAGCACCTTTACAGCCACTTCACCGTCTTCTGCTTCGAGCACTGTGTATTCCAGCTCTTCAAGCACGTCGACGATCAGCATGCGTACGATGGCGTCGTCTTCGACCACGAGAATGGTGCTGGTGGGGGCGGACATGTGTGAATTCCTTCAAAAGTGACATTGAGCGGGCGTACTGATGGATACGACCGTTTTATGAGTAAACAAAATAACGCGGGAAGTTCCGAATGACCAATCGATGCACTCACTCGGGTGGCGCATTGGCCATTATGTAATCGTTGTGCGACACAAGATGTGATTTTTTCCATTAAATGTCAGAAAATTCAGCCATCTGTGTCAGAAATGAGAGTCTTTTTCTAAACTTTACGGCACACTTCATGGTTTGATGATCACCAAGGATGACCCATGATCCGTCCGTCTACTGTCGATGAGCAACGTTTTCGTAAATTGCTTGGCCGCAACGTCACTCTGCCGTTGAGCGTAGGCGTGATCAGCGCGATCTTTTTCATTGGTCTGATCAGCTATCTGCTCTCGGTCATCCAGTGGGTCGAACATACCGATCGAGTGATCAACAATACCAACCGCTCATTGAAGCTTTCCATCGATATGGAAACGGGCATGCGTGGCTATTTGCTTGCGGGGGATGAGCGTTACCTCGACCCGTATGAACTGGCAAAACCGGCGCTGGCTGCTGAGCTCAAAGGGCTTGAGGTGCTGGTCAGTGACAACCCGCCTCAGGTGGATCGACTCAAACGCATCCAGGCGCTGCAGGATGACTGGCAACAGTACGCTGAGGAAATGATCAATCAGCGTCGTATTAAAGGCGAATACATCGCTCCGCTGCGAACCGGCCGAGGCAAGCGGTTGACTGACGAGGTTCGCAGCCAGTACGAGGAAGTTATTGCGATAGAGCAACAACTGCGTCTAGCGCGCAATGCTGACGTTACACGCACTACCATTCTGTGCGTTAGCCTTTACCTGATTTTTGTACTGAGCGTCAGCGGTATTCTGGCGTACATCGGTCGTAGAGACTTGCTGGCCCTGTCCAGTACCTATGGCGACAACCTGAAGCTTCAGGAAGAAAACGCCGAGCGCCTGAAGAAAGTCGCCTGGTTACGCAATGGCCAGAGCGAGCTGGCCGAGCAGGTTCTAGGGCAATTGACCCTTAATAATCTGGGCACCAATGTTTTGCAGTTTTTTGCTCAGTACCTGGGCAGCGTTGTCGCGGCGATTTACGTGCGTCAGGAGCACGGCGGACTCAAGCGCGTGGCGTCCTATGGTTTCTCCCGTGAGCAGGAACAGCATGAACAGTCGATTTACAGCGGCGAGGGCGTGATCGGTCAAGCTGCGCAGCAAGACAAGATCATCCGTCTTGATGAGGTGCCCAGTAATTACTTCAAAGTCTCTTCGGGGCTGGGTGAAGGTGATCCGCGTAGCATTCTCGTGGTACCGACCAGCAACGACGATCAAGTCAATGGTGTCATCGAGCTGGGCTTCCTGCGTCCCCTGACGGAGCGTGATGTTGAGTTCATGGAGCTCGTTGCCGACAACGTCGGTACCTCTATCGAGGCTGCGCGTTATCGCCAGCGCTTGCAGGAAGTGCTCGCTGAAACCCAGCAGCTCAACGAAGAGCTGCAGGTTCAGCAGGAAGAGCTGCGCACCGCCAACGAAGAGCTGGAGGAGCAGTCGAGGATTCTCAAGGAGTCTCAGGCTCATCTGGAAACCCAGCAGGCCGAACTGGAGCAGACCAACGAGCAACTGGCCGACCAGGCTCAGGTTCTCTCCGATCAGCGTGACGCGCTTGATCGCAAGAATGAGGAGCTGAATATTGCGCAGGTCGAACTTGAAGCTCGTGCCGATGAGCTGCAGCGTTCGAGCAAGTACAAATCCGAGTTCCTTGCCAACATGTCTCACGAGTTGCGCACACCGCTCAACAGCTCGTTGATCCTGGCCAAGCTGCTCGCGGAGAACCCTGCGGAGAATCTCACGTCTGAACAGGTCAAGTTCGCTGAATCTATTTATTCAGCCGGTAACGATCTGCTCAACCTGATCAACGACATTCTGGATATTTCCAAGGTCGAGGCCGGCAAGCTGGACATGCGCCCTGAAAACAGCAGCGTCTCTCGTCTGGTCGATGGGCTGCGCAACATGTTCCAGCCTTTGGCCACTGATAAGAATCTGGATTTCCACGTGGAATTGCAGCCTGGCGCGCCGACCATGCTGTACACCGATCGCCAGCGTCTGGAACAGATTCTGAAGAACCTGCTGTCGAACGCGATCAAGTTCACCGAATCCGGCGCCGTCAGTATGGTCGTCTCACGCCAGCCAAGTGCCGGCATCGTCTTTACGGTGCGCGATTCGGGGATCGGCATTGCCCCGGAACAGCAAGAGAGCATCTTCGAAGCGTTCCGGCAGGCGGATGGCACCACCAATCGACGTTATGGCGGTACCGGTCTGGGCTTGTCCATCTCCCGGGATCTGGCGGGCTTGCTGGGTGGTTCGATCACCGTCACCAGCGAGCCGGGGCAGGGCAGTATCTTCTCGTTGATCCTGCCAGAGCAGTATGTCGAGCCGGTGCAACTGGAATATGGTCAAGCTCCTGCGCCAATCGCCGCGCCTGTTGCGCCGTTGCAGGTGTTCACTCCTCAGCCGCTTGCCGCTCCCGCAGCACCGGCCAGAGCGCCGGTGCCGACATTTGCCGATGATCGCGAGAAGCTGCCTTCGACCAAACGATGCATTTTGGTTATCGAAGATGAGGTGGCCTTTGCCAAAATCCTCTTCGACCTGGCTCATGAGTTGGGTTACCACTGCCTGGTGGCCCATGCAGCCGACGACGGCTTTAATCTGGCAGCACAATTCACGCCGGATGCGATCCTGCTGGACATGCGCCTGCCGGATCACTCGGGGCTGACGGTTCTGCAACGCCTGAAAGAGCTGGCACCGACGCGACACATTCCGGTGCACGTTATTTCGGTCGAAGACCGCCAGGAAGCGGCGATGCATATGGGCGCGGTGGGCTACGCGGTCAAGCCGACCACCCGTGAAGAACTCAAGGATGTATTCGCCAAGCTCGAATCCAAGCTGACCCAGAAGGTCAAGCGCATCTTGCTGGTAGAAGACGATGCCCTGCAGCGCGACAGCATTGCCCGGTTGATCGGTGATGACGACATTGAAATCACTGCCGTCGGTTTTGCTCAGGACGCGCTGGATCTGCTGCGCGATAACATCTATGACTGCATGATCATCGACCTGAAACTACCGGACATGCTGGGCAATGACCTGCTCAAGCGGATGTCCACCGACGAAATCTGCTCGTTCCCACCGGTTATTGTCTACACCGGCCGCAACCTGACCCGGGATGAAGAAACCGAGCTGCTGAAATATTCACGCTCTATCATCATCAAAGGCGCGCGCTCACCTGAGCGTCTCCTTGATGAAGTCACCCTGTTCCTGCACAAGGTCGAGTCGCAGCTTTCCAATGAGCGTCAGAAGATGCTCAAGACCGCGCGTAGCCGTGACAAGGTCTTTGAGGGGCGCAGGATTCTGGTCGTAGACGATGACGTACGAAATATCTTTGCCCTGACCAGCGCCCTGGAGCATAAAGGCGCTGTGATTGAAGTGGCACGCAATGGCATTGAAGCGATCAGCAAGCTGAATGAAATTGAAGATATCGACCTGGTGTTGATGGACGTGATGATGCCGGAGATGGATGGCTATGAAGCGACCATTGAGATCCGTAAAGACCCGCGCTGGCGCAAACTGCCGATTATTGCCGTAACCGCCAAGGCGATGAAAGATGATCAGGAACGCTGCCTGCAGGCCGGCTCCAATGATTATCTGGCTAAGCCTATTGATCTGGATCGGTTGTTTTCGCTTATTCGTGTCTGGTTGCCAAAAATGGAACGTATTTGAGTTGGACAAGCCCAAGTTGAGCATCCAACCCAAGGTTAAAGGTTCCGCAATGTCTCAAGACAAGAGTACGGACATCGAGATACGTCTGTTGATTGAGGCTATTTATCTCAAATACAGCTACGATTTTCGTGATTATTCCGGCGCTTCGGTGAAGCGCCGTATTCACCACGCGCTTCGCCAGTTTGACTGCGCCACGGTTTCTGCGTTGCAGGAGCGGGTGATTCACGACCCGCAGGCTTTCATGCAGTTGCTGCAGTTCCTGACAATTCCGGTCAGCGAAATGTTTCGCGATCCATCGCACTTTCTGGCTATACGCCACGAAGTGGTGCCGCTGCTGCGTACCTATCCATCGATCAAAATATGGATCGCGGGGTGCAGCACGGGCGAGGAGGTGTACTCGATGGCCATCCTGCTGCGCGAAGAAGGTTTGCTGGAGCGAACCATTATTTACGCCACTGACATTAACCCAAGCTCTTTGGAGAAGGCGCAGCAGGGGATTTTCTCAATGGAAAACGTTCGCGCCTATACGGACAACTATCAGAAGGCGGGTGGTCAGCGTGCTTTCTCCGATTACTACACCAGTGCCTACGACTACGCGATATTCGATAAGACGCTGCGCGAGAACGTGACGTTTGCCGATCACAGCCTGGCAACCGACAGCGTTTTTTCCGAGACGCAGATGATTTCATGCCGTAACGTATTGATTTATTTCAATAAAAAACTTCAAGATCGTGCTTTTGGACTTTTCCATGACTCGCTGTGCCATCGCGGCTTTTTAGTCCTGGGCAGTAAAGAGACACTGGATTTCTCTGCTTACAGTGGCCAATTCGAGCCCCTGGTGAAACCGGAACGGATCTACCGCAAGTCATGAAAAGATCATTTTCTGGCGATGAAGACAGTGTGAGCTCGCTGCCGGTCGTAGATGCCATCGTGGTGGGCGCGTCCGCCGGCGGTGTTGAAGCGTTGCTGAAGATTTTCGCAAGCCTGAGAGTCGGTTATCGACTGCCGATTCTTACCGTTCTGCACGTGCCTGAAAACCGCCTTAGCCAATTGGCTCCTGTATTTCAGGCAAGGTTACCGATCAAGGTCAAAGAGGCGGACGACAAGGAAGATGTAGCGCCAGGCACGTTGTATTTCGCACCACCGGGTTATCACTTGTCGGTGGAAAACGATTTCAGTCTGTCCCTGAGTCAGGAGGACCGCGTGTTCCATTCGCGACCCAGTATTGACATCCTATTTCAGTCCGCCGCGGATGCCTACGGGCCGCGTCTGGCAGGCTTTTTACTGACCGGCGCCAACAATGACGGCGCTTTTGGTCTGTCATGCATCAAGTTGTCCGGCGGCATGACGGTTGTTCAGGATCCGGATCAGGCCCAGGCGCGCACCATGCCTGAAGCGGCACTGGCATTGCAGCATCCTGATTACCTTCTGCCTTTAAATGATATAGGCCAACTTCTGGTCGAGCTGGAACGAATTGCATGCTGAGTCATATTCAAGCCAAGCTGCTGATCGTCGACGATCTGCCGGAGAACCTTCTGGCGCTCGAAGCGTTGATCAAGCGCGAAGATCGCGAGGTGTACAAGGCATTATCCGCCGATGAGGCCTTGTCGCTGCTGCTGGAACACGAATTTGCCATGGCTATTCTGGATGTTCAGATGCCAGGCATGAACGGTTTCGAGCTTGCGGAGATGATGCGCGGCACGGATCGCACCAAGAGCATCCCGATCGTGTTTGTCAGTGCGGCAGGGCGTGAACTCAACTACGCCTTCAAGGGTTATGAAAGCGGCGCCGTAGACTTTCTGCACAAGCCTCTGGATATCCATGCGGTCAAGAGCAAGGTCAACGTGTTCGTCGACCTGTACCGCCAGCGCAAGGCGATGAAGCTGCAAGTCGAGGCTCTGGAGCAGAGCCGTCGAGAGCAGGAACAGTTGCTGGCGAAGCTGCAGGTGACCCAGAACGAGCTGGAGCATGCTGTGCGGATGCGCGATGACTTTATGTCAATCGTATCCCATGAGGTCCGTACGCCACTGAACGGGCTGATTCTGGAAACCCAGCTGCGCAAGTTGCATCTGGCCAAAGACAACGCCTCAGCGTTCACCATGGACAAGCTGAGGTCCATGGTTGATCGCGACGAGCGCCAGATACAGAGTCTGATCCGCCTCATCGAGGACATGCTCGATGTGTCGCGCATCCGCACTGGCAAGCTCTCTATCCGCACCAGTGCTTTCGACCTTGCCGAGCTGGTAAGTAACTTGCTCGAAAGTTTCTCGGCGCAAATCGCGGCGGCGGAATCCAGCGTGACGTTCACGGCAGAAGAGCCGGTCATTGGCGTGTGGGATGAGTTCCGTATTGAGCAAGTGATTGCCAACCTGCTGACAAACGCGCTGCGTTACGGCGCTCGCAAGCCGATTGAAGTTCGGGTGTACGTGACGGAGGGGCAAGCCCGGGTCGAAGTTCGTGATCAAGGGATTGGCATCAGCAAGGAAAACCAGCGACGCATCTTCCAGCAATTCGAGCGGGTCGCGGCCAACCATGCCGTCCACGGCCTCGGTTTGGGACTGTTCATTTCCGACCAGATCGTCTCGGCCCATGGCGGGGAAATCGTTGTGGAAAGCGAAGAGGGCGAGGGCTCGATGTTCCGGGTCTGCCTTCCGGTTTAGGGGCGGGCGCGGTCAGCGTCAGATTTATCCGATATTTACGCAACCTACGGCAACCGCCATGGTCGTAAAGGCAGCTATTTAACCGAAGGCAGTTCCATGAGCTCTGATGCAGAAAATGTCGTCCTCATCGTCGAAGACGAGCCGCTGATCCTGATGTTGCTTGCCGATTACCTGTCGGGCGAGGGCTATCGAGTGTTGCAGGCAGAAAACGGCGAACAGGCGTTCGAAATTCTTGCGACCAAGCCCCACCTTGATTTGATGATCACTGATTACCGTCTGCCGGGAGGGATATCCGGGGTAATGATCGCCGAGCCTGCGGTTAAATTACGACCGGAACTGAAGGTTATCTTCATCAGCGGTTACCCGGCAGAAATCGTCGAGTCCGGCAGTCCCATTGCCAGGAAGGCACCGATACTTGCCAAGCCGTTCAATATGGAAACGCTGCATTCGCAGATCGAAAAGCTGTTGGCCTGAATCAACGGCTCCCCACGCCATCAGTCACTCGTTCTGATGGCGCCGTAATCCCTACTCTTCGATCATTTCCCGGACCTTTGACGTCAGATTGTCAAAGGCGAAGGGCTTGGTGATCATCTGCATGCCATCGTCGAGAAAGCCCGCCCTGACCGCTGCGTGCTCGGCATAACCTGTGATGAACAGTACTTTGAGGCCAGGCCGTAGCTGTCGGCCTATTTCGGCGAGTTGCCGGCCGTTCATTCCGGGCAGGCCCACGTCACTGATCAGCAGGTCGACGCGTTGCCCGGACTCCAGAACAGGCACTGCTTCCGGGCCGGAACTGGCCTCTACGAATTTGTAACCCAGTTCGCTCAACACTTCGCAAACCAACACTCTCACTGCGGCGTCGTCTTCAACGATCAGGACAGTCTCGCCTTCTTTGGCAAAGCTTTCCGGGCTATGAATAATCTGCTCGTCCTGAGTTTGCTGACCTTTAAAGCGTGGCAGGAAGAGCTGCACCGTCGTGCCTTTGCCCACTTCACTTTTGATCGAAACATGGCCGTGGGACTGTTTGCTGAAGCCATAGATCATCGAAAGGCCCAGTCCGGTGCCCTGACCAATCGGTTTCGTCGTGAAGAACGGGTCGAAAGCGCGGCTGATCACATTTTCCGGCATGCCGTATCCGGTATCACTGACGCTGAGTACAACGTAGTCTCCCGGGAGCAGATTTTCGTGAGCGTTGGTGAAGGATCTGTCCAGACTCTGATTGGAAGACTCGACGATCAGCAGGCCACCGTCAGGCATGGCGTCCCGGGCGTTGAGCACCAGATTAAGCAGGGCACTTTCAAGCTGATTGGGGTCGGCTTCTGCGGTCCATAGCTGCTCATGCAAGTGCAATTCAAGACGAATGCTCTCGTTGAGGCTGCGATTAAGTAGCTCACCCATCGAACTGATCAGTTGATTCATCTCCACTGGCTTGGAGTCCAGTGACTGCCGACGGGAGAAGGCGAGTAGTCGATGGGTCAGAGCTGCGGCACGGTTGGCTGAGGTTACGCCAAGGTCGATCAGGCTGTTCAGGTCTTCGGTGTTACCGCGAGCCAGCCGCCTTCGCAGAAGCTCCAGGCTGCCAATGATCCCGGTCAGCATGTTGTTGAAGTCGTGCGCAATGCCTCCGGTCAATTGGCCAACCGCTTCCATCTTTTGCGATTGACGCAGGACTTCTTCGTTGTGCTTGAGCTGGGAGGTTCGTTCTTCGACCTGCTGCTCAAGGGTTTCGTTGAGTCGCCGCAGTTGCGCCTCGGCCTGCTTGCGCTCGGTAATGTCCGACGTTACCCCAGCCAGTGAGCTGACTCGACCGTTCTTGGCTCGAATGGCACGGGCCCTGACGTCTACCCAGTTCAATGAACCGTCAGGCCAGACGTTACGAAATTCAATGATGAAATCATCGCCGCTATCCAGGCTGCGCTGCAGCGCCGATTGCATGCGTGGCTGGTCTTCGGGGTAAACCGCGTCGAGCCAGTCGTCGTAGTCGAAGCGCGCGTCGTCAAAGCGTCCGTAGTGTGATCGGGAGATATCGGAGCAATCGAGTTTGAGAAACTCCGCTTCCAGCTGCCATGACCCCAAGCGTCCAGCCTTGAGTGCGGTCTGCAGGCGTAGTTGGCTTTCCGCCAGATCTTCCATGCGCGCCCTGGCTTCGTACTGCCGTCGCCTGCCGCGTATCGCGGTGGTGACCAAGCTGACCAGGGTAGAGGGGTGAAAAGGGCGCTCGAGGAACGTGACATTACCCAGTAATTTGCCCAGATAAGCCGAAGGGCTCTGCTCCGGGCCACCGTGATGGGTAAGGAGTACCACAGGAAGGTCTGACCAGGGCGGCTGGCGGTCC
The DNA here is from genome assembly GCF_002158995.1 of Pseudomonas caspiana. Classification (GTDB taxonomy): domain Bacteria; phylum Pseudomonadota; class Gammaproteobacteria; order Pseudomonadales; family Pseudomonadaceae; genus Aquipseudomonas; species Aquipseudomonas caspiana. Next base: position 35,627 of record NZ_LOHF01000015.1, read on the forward strand.
AGTGTCTGCACCAGCGTCCCTATGTCTTTGCCACGCAACGCTTCATCGGCAATGATTGCCATACCGGCGCCGAGGCTCAGTTCCTCATTCAAGTCAGCAAGCGTGTGTGCAACCAGCGCGGGAAATCCTGCTTCCTGCAAAATCATTAAAGCAATCTGACTGTCCCGGCCCCTGGGGGCCAGGATGATTGCCCGCTCCGATAACAGTCCTAGGGTGCTCACTCCTCGTTATCTCCCAACAAGGGACTGTCAGAGCCTGCGTATTGAGGGATGCCGCTGAGCACGCCCTGGAAGGCTGCGAGCGGTTTGCCAATTTTCAGGCCCTGATGACTGATGCGATACTCCCTGATGGTCGATTCATGGGTGCCAGTACGTTTCTTGATGATGGAAATCGCTCGGCGGACTTCGCCCTTGGCTTCGAAATAGCGCAACAACATGACGGTGTCGGCCAGATAAGTAATGTCGACGGGAGCGCGCATGTCGCCCACCAGACCATGCTGGGCAACGGTCATGAAGGTCGCTGCTCCCTGGCGATTGAGGTAGAGCAGCAACTCGTGCATGTGCAGAACCAATGCATTTTCTTCAGGCATAGCAGCCTGATAGCCGTTGATGCTGTCGATGACCACGGTCTTGATCTGCTGTTGGTCAACACTGGCTCGTACCCGGTGAGCAAACTCGCCCGGAGACAATTCAGCGGCGTCGACTTGCTCAATCAGCAGGTTGCCGCTTTTCTGCAGCGCCTGGAGATCAATCCCGACTTTGCGCATGCGATTGAACAGCAGGCCCAACTCTTCATCGAAGATGAACAGCGCAACACGTTCGCCGCGAGCGACCGCTGCCGCTGCGAATACCAGCGAGATCAGCGACTTACCAGTACCCGCGGGGCCTAGAATCAACGTGCTGGAGCCACCATCAATCCCGCCGCCCAGCAGCGCATCAAGCTCAATCAGGCCACTTGATAACACTCCGCGCTCATAATGCTTGCGGTGTTCCGCAGCGACCAGGCGAGGAAACACGTGGATGCCGTCAGCCATGATGGTGAAGTCATGAAAGCCACCGCGATATTTCTGCCCGCGGTACTTCACAACCCGTAGGCGACGTCGTTCTGCGCCGTAGTTCGGGTTCAATTCTTCAAGCCGGATAACGCCGTGCGCTACGCTGTGCACGGTTTTGTCCAGCGCCTCAGTGGTGAGGTCGTCCAGCAGCAATACGGTCGCGTCATAGCGCGAAAAGTAATGCTTGATGGAAAGTATCTGTCGTCGGTAGCGCAGGGAGCTTTGCGCCAGCAAGCGGATTTCCGAAAGGCTGTCGATAACGACCCGAGTAGGTTTCACTCGTTCGACAACTTCGAAGATCTGACGCGTTGCTTCGCCTAACTCCAGATCCGAGGAATACAACAAACTTTGATGATTATTAGCGTCGAGCAAGCTTTCTGGAGGCGTCAGCTCGAAGATTACGATGTTCTCGTCCAGATCCCAGCCATGTGACGCTGCGCCATCGCGCAGTTCTATGTCGGTTTCCGACAGCGTGATATACAGGCATCGTTCGCCCTCAAGGGCACCTGCACGCAGAAATTGCAGGGCTACAGTCGTTTTACCTGTGCCCGGTTCGCCTTCGAGGAGAAACACATGCCGACGGGAAAGACCGCCCGCCAGAATGTCATCGAGGCCCACAATACCGGTTGCTGCTTTTGATGTAGTCAAGAATCGCCCTCTTGCGACCTTAGGGGTGTGGCATAGCCTTGAAATCGGCCGCTGCGCTGTCAATGCCTATGACGCAGCTCACTATCACTTACACACTACTGGACCGCCCAGTACGTTGAGCGTTCAGACTTTCGTACCGTGCAGCCCGCTTTCAGCCTGCTTCTGGGGGGCGTGATCCGGGAAATGGCACAACCGCGGCCTTATCGCGTAAAGCCCAGCCTTGATATAGTCTTTGGCTGAATCCGGTCGTGGCTAGAATAAGAAAAAACCAAGAGAGGAACCTCCGTGTCTGACTATCAATCCTTCGTTGTAGAGCTCAATAATCACATCGCCCACGTGCAGATCAATCGACCGGAAAAGGTCAATGCCATGGACGCTGCATTCTGGTCTGAAATCATTGATATTTTCCAGTGGATTGATGAGACAGATGAAGTGCGTGTTGTGGTGCTGAGTGGGGCGGGCAAGCACTTTTCTTCGGGTATCGATCTGATGCTGCTGGCTTCGGTCGCCAACGAGCTGGGCAAGGATGCAGGTCGTAATGCCCGCACATTGCGCCGTAAGATTCAGCAGTTGCAAGCGTCATTCACTGCGGTCGATAAGTGCCGTAAACCGGTTCTTGCAGCCGTTCAAGGCTATTGTCTCGGCGGGGCCATCGATCTGGTGTCAGCCTGCGACATGCGTTATTGCGCCGAAGATGCAAAGTTTGCGATTCGTGAAATCGACATGGGCATGGCCGCCGATGTCGGCACACTGCAACGCCTGCCTCGCATCATCGGTGACGGCATCATGCGTGAACTGGCTTATACCGGGCGCACGGTCGAAGCGGGAGAAGCCCGCGAGATTGGCCTGGTCAATCGTGTGTTTGCCGACAGTGCCAGTCTGCTGGAAGGCGTGCTGGCCATTGCTGGCGAAATCGCTGCCAAGTCGCCCATTGCCATTGCGGGCACCAAGGAAATGATCAGCTACATGCGTGATCACCGCGTTGATGACGGGCTGGAACACGTTGCCATCTGGAACGCCGCCATGCTGCAATCAGCGGACCTGAAAGCGGCCATGGTTGCACAGATGAGCAAGCACCAGCCCGTTTTTGAAAACTAGATCAAGCACCAGATCAACTGGGTTACGGGAGTTTTTATGTCAGTCCCTAGTCGCTGGACCACCGCCGTGCTGGATGTTCAGACTCCGGGCGGTTGGGCTGTAGTCCACAGCGAACAAGGTTTCCTGCTGGATGGTAATGGGACGATGTTTCCCCGGGAGTGGCTCAAGCGTCAGGATCTCCCGGTCAGCAGCGAGCACGGTATCGGCCATTTCGATGGCGAGCCGGTGTATCTGTATGTACTCAAAGAAGCTGTAGAGGTTGAAGGCTGCACCTGGCAAGGGTTGCGTCAGTTCATGTTGTCCGGTGATTACCACGTCTTTCAGCTACTCGGCTATGCCGCGCAGATCAGCACCTGGGCACGAGAGCATCGGTTTTGTGGCAGTTGCGGAAGGCCAACAGTGCAGGTCCCGGGTGAGCGGGCCATGTATTGCGAGCATGACAACCTGCGTTTTTACCCGCGTATATCGCCCAGCATGATCGCGCTGATTACACGTGGCGACGAAATCCTGCTCGCTCGTTCGCCGCGCTTCGTGACAGGCGTCTACAGCACGCTTGCCGGGTTTGTGGAGCCTGGGGAGTCAGCTGAAGACTGTGTGCGCCGCGAAGTCATGGAGGAGGTGCAGGTCAGGATCAGGAACATCAAATACGTGGGCAGCCAGTGCTGGCCGTTTCCGCATTCAATGATGCTGGGTTTCCATGCTGAATATGAGAGCGGCGAGATCGTGCCTCAAGCCGACGAAATCGAAGACGCACGCTGGTTCAATATCAATGATCTACCGCCATTGCCGGCCAGCCGGTCTATCGCCCGGCACCTGATTGAGTTGTATCTGGCGCAGCGCTCAGGCGCCCCCGAACCAGTGCTGCCAGGCTAGACGCGCGGTCAGGCACAGCACAACGGTAATGAACACGGGGCGAATGAATTTTGCCCCGCCCTTGATAGCGCTGCGGGCGCCCAGGGCGGCGCCGAGCATGACCGAGATGCCCATGCTCAAACCAATCAGCCAGTCCACCTGACCGGAAAAGATAAACACCGAAAGCGCGGCTGCGTTACTGACGAAATTCATGCTGCGTGCAACGCCGCTGGCTTTGACCAGATCAAGCGGATAGATCAGCAGCGAGCTGACCGTCCAGAAGGCACCGGTTCCCGGACCTGCCACACCGTCGTAAAAGCCCAGCCCCAGGCCTTGCGGCAGCTGCCACTTTTTCTTGATGGGCGCATCGCTGTTGATCGGAGCCTTAGGGGTGCCGCCGAACAGCAGATAAAGGCCGCAACCGAAGACGATCACCGGCAGCATCTGATTGATCCATTCGCCAGGCAGGTACTGAGCGATCACAGCACCGATCAATGCGCCGGCAGCGGTTCCGATAAGGGCGCGAGTCCACTGCCGTGGATGAAACAGCTTGCGCCGGTAGAAGGTGAAACCGGCGGTCGCCGAGCCGAAGGTCGAACTGAGTTTATTGGTGCCAAGCACCAGATGCGGCGGCAAGCCTGCGGTCATCAGCGCCGGGGTCGTCAGCAACCCACCACCCCCGGCAATCGCATCAATGAAACCTGCAATAAAGGCAACGACAACCAGCACCGCCAGGGTGCTTGGTTCGACACTCAGTTCAAATGGCATGGGAAGGGCTTACTTGGCAATCGGGCAGAAAAGGCTGCCTCACAAGCGGCGTATATTACTGCAGGAGCTTGCAGCGTGTCGCGGATGCGCCTTCCTCTGTAGGCGCTGCCGAAGGCTGCGAAGCATTTATCCTGACGCACCGCGATGGCAGCCTTCGACAGCTCCTGCAAGGCATTTTTACCTGGCTTGCGGCAGAGGCTGTGTCAGGAAAGAAACCCGCCATCCACGTTCAACGCAACACCCGTCGTATAGCTGGACGCTGCGCTCGCCAGGTACAACACGGCACCGGCCATTTCGGACGGATCAGCCACTCGCTTGAGCGGGATCTGCTGCAGGGCGGTCTTGAGTATGGAATCGTTCTTGACCAGTGCCGAAGCGAATTTGGTGTCGGTCAGGCCGGGCAGCAGGGCGTTGCAGCGGATGCCAAAAGGCGCGCATTCCTTGGCGAATACTTTGGTCATGTTGATCACCGCAGCTTTGGTGACTGAATAAATCCCCTGGAAAACTCCGGGAGAGACGCCATTGATCGATGCCACATTGATGATGCTGCCGCCGCCGTTGTCGCGCATCAGCTTGCCAGCTTCGACCGACATAAAAAAATAGCCGCGAATATTCACATCTACCGTCTTCTGGAACGCGCCAGGGTCGGTATCCAGCACGTTGCAGAATTGCGGATTGGTGGCCGCATTGTTGACCAGAATATCCAGCCGCCCGAATTGCTCACGAATCTGCGCGAAGACCGCCGTGATCTGTTCCATCTCACCAATATGGCAAGCCATGGCAGTCGCTTGACCGCCATCGGCAATGATTGCATCTGCCACGTGTTGGCAGCCTTCGATCTTGCGGCTGCTGACAATCACGTGCGCGCCTTGCTGAGCGAGCAATCTGGCGATGGCCTCGCCAATGCCGCGGCTGGCCCCTGAGACGAAAGCGATCTTGCCGTCGAGGTCGAACAACTCGGTTCTGGACATAGTGTTTTCCTTGTTTGGTCGCAGTATTGGGTCGTAGTCAGAGGGCGGATTTGCCAATCACTTGCAGGCTCATGTGTTCAAGCAACTTGTTCATGTGGATGAACTGTGCAAAGCGCTTGTCCTGTGTCTGACCATGGAAGAAGCGGTAGTAGATCTGCTGCACGATCCCGGCAAGACGGAACAGCCCGTAGGTGTAGTAGAAATCGAAGTTATCGATGCGGATGCCCGAGCGTTCGGCGTAATAGTCAACGAACTGCTGACGGGTCAGCATGCCCGGTGCGTGGCTGGGCTGGCGTCGCATCAATTGGACCGGGGCAGGGTCGTCTGCCTGGATCCAGTAAGCCAGGGTGTTACCCAAGTCCATCAATGGATCGCCAAGGGTGGTCATCTCCCAGTCCAGGACGCCAATGATCTGCATGGGGTTGGCGGGGTCCAGCAGCACATTATCGAAGCGATAGTCGTTGTGGACGATGGCGGGCACTGGATGGTCCGCCGGCATTTTGTCCTTGAGCCATGCCTTCACCTGCGTCCAGTCTGGCGCATCCGGCGTGCGGGCATTGTCATAGCGATCAGTCCAGCCGCGAATCTGGCGCTCCACATAGCCCTCCGGTTTGCCCAGATCACCCAGGCCACAGGCTTGATAGTCCACGCGGTGCAATTCCACCAGGCGTTCAATAAAGCTTTTGCACAGGGTTTGGGTCTGGTCGGCATCGAGGTTGAGATCGGCTGGCAAGTCTGAACGCAGGATGATGCCCTTGATCCGTTCCATGACATAAAACTCGGAACCGATCACTGACTCATCCACGCAGTGCAAGTAAGCCTTCGGGCAGTACGGGAACGCATCCTTTAGCTGATTGATGATGCGAAATTCGCGGCCCATGTCATGGGCCGACCGGGCTTTTTGGCCGAAGGGTGGGCGCCGCAGCACGAACTCCTGATTCGGGTACTGCACCAGATACGTAAGGTTCGATGCACCGCCGGGAAACTGGCTGATCTGGGGCGTTCCTTCCAGGCCCGGTATCTGTGCCTTGAGGTAGGGGTCTATGAGCGCGGCATCCAGCTCTTCGCCTGCGCGGATCTGTGTGGACTGGTCAGTAAGCGCCATGCTTATCCCTTCTACTTATTATGGTGCGCGTAGATCATTGACTAATCGAATGGTGCTAACAACGTGCGAGCCGTCTTATTGGCCGCCGTGTTGCTGGTCGATCATCGGTTTTGATAGCTCTGATCCCTGACACCACGCTAGTTGTAGGAGCGCTCGAGCAACGCGAGGCCGCGATTTCGGCGTGTCAGACAGGCTGCTATCGCTGCCTCACGTTGCCCGTGAGCTCCTGATGAAACTGGTTAAAGTCAGATAGTTTTTTATAGGAGATCAAACAAAAAACAGCCAAAAAAAACCGAAGCACGCAGGCTTCGGTTTTCATGTTCAAGGCGCAGCGATCAGGCCGGGAACAGTTCGCTGAGCTTCATCGCCAGCATCATGTCGCCTTCAGCGCGCAGTTTGCCGCCCATGAAAGCCTGCATGCCGTCGGTTTCGCCGCTGACGATACCTTCCAGTGTTTCGCCGTCCATCACCAGCGTGACCTGTGCGTCAGGGTTTTCGCCTTCCTGCAGCTCGCAGGTGCTGTCTTTGACGATCAGCGAGAAATGTTTGTCTTCATCGATGCGAAAGCCGAAAACCAGGTCCAGGCCAGCAGCGGCACTTGGGTTGAACTTGGCTTTCATGGCTTGAACGGCGTCGGCTACGGAGGTCATGGTTCGATCCTTTTTAGTGGTTGTTCTGCAACAAGGTTTGCCTGGCTCATCGATAAGTGATGAGTTCCGGCATGTTCATCAGTTGTAAGTGAGCATGGTCGTTGAAGCCTGCCAAAGAGACTTGTTGACCGCGAAACTTGAGTTGGTTGAACGAGGTATTAACGATATGCCAGTTAAGCTGGAACGCCTCCTCGGCCGGCATCCGGGTAATCAGGTGGAGCAGGGCGGTGATGGTGCCGCCGGAGGTGAAGACGGCAATTCGTTCGCCGCCTTTGGCACGTTCAAGTATTCGATTCAACCCGGCCTGAACCTGAGCCACGAATCCCTGCCAGCTCTGCAAGCCTTCACTGGCATGGCTACCGCTGAGCCAGCGCGAGACTATCAGTGAGAAAAGGCGTTGAAACTCGGCACGGTGCTGAGCGGCGTTACGCATTACGTGCAGCGCTTCGGGCTCATCTTCAAGCATGGCGGGCAACAGAGTGCGGATCACGGCTTCGGCGTCGAACTCATCGAAGGCTGAATCGATCTCCAGTTCAGGCGTGTTCAGCCCGCAAGCATTGAGTTGGCCAAGCGTCAGTTCAGCAGTGTGCTGCTGTCGACGCAAACCGCCAGCGATACAGCGATGAAACCCTGAGCCTGTCCGGGATAAATGCGCGCCGAGCACTTCTGACTGACGAATGCCGATCGGAGACAGCACGTCGTAGTCGTCGGCACCAAAAGACGCTTGGCCATGTCGTATCAGATAGATGCTGCCCACGTCCGTTACTCGGTACGTTGAAGTGTTTGCGAGGTTATGAGGATGCCGAAGGCGTGTCAATGAAAAAACATACGCTTGTTTGAATGGGGCATCCGCAAGCGATTAGCGGCTGGTCGCCGACAGGCCGCGCCGGTATGCTTGAGCAATCCGCGACCCTTGAATGGTAAGGGCGCAATCCAAATGAGGAGTCTCTGTGGAGTTTTTAGCCGATTACGCCAGCTTCCTGGCCAAAACGGTCACCCTGGTTGTCGCTATCGTCATTGTGCTGGTGGCCATTGCTTCTATGCGCGGCAAAGGTCGTCGTCGGTCAGCCGGGCAGTTGCAAGTCACCAAGCTCAACGATTTCTACAAGGCACTGCGTGAGCGTCTTGAGCAATCCCTGCTGGACAAGGATCGCCTCAAAGCACTACGTAAAGAGCAGGCCAAGAGCCTCAAGAAAGACAAGAAGCAAGCCGAGCCCAAGCCTCGCGTGTACGTTTTGGATTTCGACGGTGACATCAAGGCGTCCGCGACTGAAAGCCTGCGTCACGAAATCACCGCACTGTTGACCCTGGCGACGGACAAGGACGAAGTCGTACTGCGGCTGGAAAGCGGCGGCGGCATGGTCCACAGCTACGGCCTGGCGTCTTCGCAACTGGCCCGCATCCGTCAGGCAGGTATTCCGCTGACCATATGTATCGACAAGGTGGCGGCCAGCGGCGGCTATATGATGGCCTGCATTGGTGACAAGATCATCAGCGCACCTTTCGCTATCCTGGGTTCCATCGGCGTCGTGGCTCAATTGCCTAACGTCAACCGTCTGCTGAAGAAGCACGACATTGACTTCGAAGTGCTGACTGCAGGCGAGTACAAGCGTACGTTGACCGTATTTGGCGAAAACACTGAAAAAGGCCGTGAGAAGTTTCAGCAGGATCTGGACATCACCCACGATCTGTTCAAGAACTTCGTCGCCAACTACCGTCCGCAACTGGCAATCGATGAGGTGGCGACCGGCGAAGTCTGGCTGGGCGTTGCAGCACTCGACAAGCAACTGGTGGATGAGCTCAAGACCAGTGACGAATACATCGGTGAGCGTGCCAAGTCTGCTGAAGTGTTCCACTTGCATTATGTGCAGCGTAAAAGCCTGCAAGAACGCATGGGCATGGCGGCCAGCACGTCGCTGGATAGTTTGTTGACGCGCTGGTGGAGTCGCCTGACACAACAGCGCTTTTGGTAAATCCGAAAAACGCCGCCTGCAAAAAAAAGCCCAGTCTGGAAATCCAGGCCTGGGCTTTTTTTAGCCGCTAACGACTTAACGTCTGCGGAACAACGGCAGCGGTTCGTCGGTTGCTGCCTGATACGTCACCGAGAAATCCTTCAGGCCTTCAAGGGCTTCGTACGGGTCTTTGTCAGCGCGAATCGCGAACGCATCAAAGCCGCAGCGATGCAGGTAGAACAGTTGGTCGCGCAGTACGTCGCCGATAGCGCGCAGTTCACCCTTGTAGCCATAGCGATCACGCAGCAGGCGGGCGTTGGAGTAGCTGCGGCCGTCGGTGAACGCCGGGAAGTTCAGGGCAATGACCTGAAACTTGTCGACATCAGCACCAATTTCCTCAGCCTCTTCGTCGCTGTCCAGCCACACACCCAGACCGCCGTCTCGGGCAGCCAGCGCGTGCCCGTGCTCGCGCCATAGCGCGAGGGGAACGATCAGATCGTCGCAATTGGACAGCTCATCAAACGACGTCTCCTTGGGCAGCAGGTGCCAGGTTTCATCAATGACTTCGTTGTTCTTAATTATTCGCTGCATAGACGCGCTCCTTGAAAGGGTCGATGCCGATACGCTGGTAAGTGTCGATGAAGCGCTCGTCTTCGTTGCGTTTTTCAACGTAAACGTCAATCAGCTTCTCGATCACATCCGGCATAGCGTCCTGTGCGAACGAAGGGCCAAGGATCTTGCCCAGGCTTGCGTCGCGGCTTGCGCTGCCACCCAGGGAAACCTGATAGAACTCTTCGCCTTTCTTGTCCACGCCCAGAATGCCGATATGGCCGACATGGTGGTGACCGCATGCGTTCATGCAACCGGAAATGTTCAGGTCCAGCTCGCCGATGTCGAACAGGTAGTCCAGATCGTCGAAACGGCGCTGGATGGATTCGGCAATCGGGATCGACTTGGCGTTGGCCAGCGAGCAGAAATCGCCGCCAGGGCAGCAGATGATGTCGGTCAGCAAGCCCACGTTTGGCGTGGCAAAGCCTTGCTCACGCAGCTCCTGCCATAGGGCGAACAGTTGGGACTGCTCGACATCGGCAAGAATGATGTTTTGCTCGTGCGACGTGCGCAGTTGGCCATAGCTGTAACGGTCGGCCAGGTCAGCGACGCCATCGAGTTGCTTGTCAGTCAGGTCGCCCGGCGCAACACCGGTAGGCTTGAGGGACAGGGTGACCGCGACATAACCCGGCTTTTTATGCGCCAGGGTATTGCGCGTACGCCAGCGGGCAAAGCCGGGGTGCTCCTGATCCAGCTTCGCCAGCTCGCTGCTGAAATCGTCCAGAGCCTTGTAATCCGGGTCAACGAAGTGCCTGGACACACGGTGCACTTCAGCGTCGGTCAGTGTGGTCTGGCCACCACGAAGGTGGGCCATCTCGGCTTCAACTTTTTCGGCGAACACTTCAGGAGTCAGTGCCTTGACCAGAATCTTGATCCGCGCCTTGTACTTGTTGTCACGACGGCCATAACGGTTATAAACCCGCAGGATCGCGTCAAGGTAGCTCAACAGGTCCTGCCACGGCAGAAACTCGTTGATGAACGCGCCTACCACTGGCGTACGGCCGAGACCGCCACCAACCAGCACGCGGAAACCCAGCTCGCCCTTGTCATTCAGAACCGGCTCGAGGCCGATGTCGTGAACTTCAATAGCGGCGCGGTCGCTGGTGGAACCGTTGATCGCGATTTTGAACTTACGTGGCAGGTAAGCAAATTCCGGGTGGAATGTGGTCCATTGACGGACGATTTCGCACCATGGACGCGGGTCAACCAACTCGTCAGCCGCTACGCCGGCGAACTGATCGGTGGTGACGTTGCGCAGGCAGTTGCCGCTGGTCTGAATGGCGTGCATCTGCACGGTGGCCAGCTCAGCCAGAATATCGGGGATGTCTTCCAGCGCAGGCCAGTTGAACTGAACGTTCTGCCGTGTGCTGATGTGCGCGTAACCCTTGTCATAATCGCGAGCGATTTTCGCCATCATCCGTGCCTGGCGTGAGGTCAGCTGGCCGTAAGGCACCGCCACGCGCAGCATTGGCGCAAAACGCTGGATATAGAGGCCATTTTGCAGGCGCAACGGGCGAAACTCTTCTTCGCTGAGTTCTCCCGCGAGGTAGCGTCGGGTCTGATCACGGAACTGCTTTACGCGGTCCTCAATGATCCGCTGGTCGTACTCGTCGTATACGTACATATAGGTCCTGTTCTCAGGCAATTACCACAGCAAATCTGCGCGCACGGCCGCGCACTCCTAACGGAGCCGGGGGAAGATAACAGTTTGCGGATATACGCAAAAGTGGCGTTTGCCTATATGCAAATAGCTAACGGCGATAAGCCTTTGGTCTGACGCCTTTAACCCTGCTTGTGGTATGGGCATAGCTCGTCTTTACTAGGGTCGAGTCTGACCTGAAATAACCAAAGACTCATCGTTTCATTCGTGCTGCCACTAATAAAACAGACAAGAGGCAATCTTAATGAGCAACCACCCCAAAGTTTCCAAGAACGACAGCCATGTCGACGCCTGGGCAATCTTTTTCATCATCATTCTTGTTGTGGGAGCTGCCGTGTTCTGGGTCAGCCACCAATAATAAAATCGAATACTCATTTAATGGTGCAGACAATCAGCTCAGCGGCCGATAGCTAATCAGAGATCTCCAGACCGGTCTTTTGACTTTCTATCAAGGCTTGTGGGTATGACAAGACATTGCTGTGCCGCACTTGCTGTTGTGCTGGGTTGCTGGTTGAGTCCGGCCAGCGCCGCATCAGTGCTGTTTCTGAGTCCGGGACCTGCCAGCGATGGCTACTGGTCAGCGTATGCGCGATTCATGCAGGCGGCAGCGACTCGCCTCGGCATGGATTTAACCGTGCGCTATAGCAACCGTGACACGCGAGAACTTATCGAGCTGGCTCGGGATGCCTTGCAAGGGCCGTTTCGCCCGGACTATCTGGTGTTTTCCAACGAGCTCAATGTTGCCCCCGAGATTCTTCGCTTGTCTCAGGGCAGCGACGTGACACTCTTCGCCGTGAATAACACCTTGACCGATGATCAGGTCAATATTCTGGGTGATCTACCGCGACGCTACCCGAACTTTATCGGCAGCCTGATCGGCAACGATGAGGAGGGCGGTTACCTGACGGCAAAACGTCTGATCAGCCTGTATGCGACATCGAAGCCAGATCAGTCGATAGAGATGCTCGCTTTTTCCGGTACCAATTCAACGCCGGTTTCACTGAAGCGGGAGCAGGGCATGCTTCGCGCCCTGGCTGAGCATCCCGAAGTTCGTCTGCGACAGATTGTGTTGGGCGGTTGGCGACGGGATCGGGCACTTGAACAGGCGCGGGTGTTGCTAAAGCGTTACCCCGACATTGGCTTGATCTGGGCCTCCAACGATCAGATGGCATTCGGCGCCATGGACGCGGTGCGCGAAATGGGCCGCGAGCCGGGTAAAGATGTGTTGTTCAGCACCATCAACTGGGCGCCCCATTCCTTGAACGCTTTACAGAATGGCCAGATTAGTGCGCTGGCCGGTGGACATTTCATGCTGGGCGGGCTGGCGATGGTTTTGTTGAATGATTACGACGCGACTGATCCAGCTACTCGCAAAGCCATCGGGAGCCAGCAAGCCAGGGTTATGAAGCTGGTGGGGATCAGTGATCTCAAACAGATACGCTCGAACAGCAAGCGCGATGACTACGGTGTGGACTTTCGCACCCTGAGCCTGAAAGGCCAGCCTGCCAGCACCGACTACTCATTTTTGTCCCGACCATTGCCGCACTAGGTGGTGCGTTCAATCGAGTGCGAAATAGAGGATCAGGTTCACCACACCGAACAGCAGCGCTGCGAGGAAAACGGTAAACAACAGGCCTATAACGGCAAAATGGATGGGTTTGCCATGGTTAAAGTCTCGCTCCCGGTTCTTTCCGCTTTGCACACCAAACGCGGCGGCGATGACGCTGTGTAGCATCTGCCAGAATGTGGGCGGTTTGCGGTCTTCGGACTCGGGCGGTGGCGTGTTCATAAGGCCTCCTGAACGTGTACTCGGGAGAATAGCCGAGCTGGAGAGTCTTTAGTGGCTACTTCGGTTTTCTGTCGCGGCTGCCATCCCCGTCAATCCACCCACACCTCAACACGGCGGTTCTTGATGCGTCCGTCATCGAGTTCATTGGCTGCAACCGGCATCTCGTCGCCTAAACCAAGAACATCCCGCAACGTGACATCGTTTTTTATCAATTCCCGTCGAACGGCCATTGCCCGTAGCCGAGATAATAATTGTGCGCGCCGTGTATCGCTCTTGGCATCGCCGAAACCTACCAGCGTCACGCGTTGATCGAGTTTGTCGTGCTGTTTCAGGTAGTCCGCTACTCGCTTTACATCGAGCAACGCCTTGTTATCAAGTCGGGCACTGCCCTGAGCAAAACGGAAGTTCACTGACAGGCGTTCCGCCTCTCGCGTCAGCGCCTGATACTCGCCAGGCATTTGCGCCGTGGCCTGGACCTTGATGGCCTGTACGGTCTGCGCCACAAAGCCGTTTTGCGCCACGATGGCCTGACCTTCCGCACTCTGGGCGAAGTTGACCAACGCGTTCGCCCAAGGGTGTTGCGCCTCCACTGGGATATAGAGGTACAGGCGTCGTGATAAAGGGTAATCCTCTGTGGCGATCAGGCCTGATGTGGGCAGCATCGGCCGGGATCCTCCGTCGGCAATCGCCACGGCTTTGGAGTGACGTACGTAGGGCAGTCCGATGAAACCGATACCGTTACGATCCCTGCTGACTTCGTCAGAAAGTTGCTCGCTGGACTCGAAACGCTTCGCGCCAAGGGAAAGCGCCTTGCGGTATTTGAGCAGAACCAGTTCTTTGAACGTTTCGAACGTGCCCGATTGTTCGTCACGGACATAAAGATGGATTTCTCCATCCTTGCCGCCCAACTCCTGCCAGTTGTGGATTTCGCCGGAAAATATGCGAGCCAGCTGTTCTGTGGTGAGTTCGCGTAGGGGGTTGCCGGGGTGCAGGATAACTGCAACTCCGTCGATGGCGATGACCTGCTCGGCTGCGGCGTTTTTCATGTTACCGATTTGTGCAAGGTCCTGAGCTTCGGCTTCCTTGATTGGACGTGACGACGCGGCGATGTCGGCTTTTCTGGCCTTCAAGGCACTGAACCCTGTACCGGAACCATGAGCTTCGACCTCGACTGTAAGTTGTTGACCGTCAGGGGCAGTGCCGATCACGCGGAGTTCGTTGGCGGCCGGGCCCGCTTCGCGGTGAACGTTGTGAAGTCCCTGCTTGTTTAACAGGCCTTCAACCAACGCAGGACCGAGCTGCGCGTCAATGGTGTTTGAGCCATGAATGCGTAGCACGGGTTTACTGTCCGCGGGTAAAGGAAGGCTGGCGGTCGCGTCAAACGCTGTCAAGGCGAGGGCGGCCAGCAAAAACGCAGCGCGCAGCATGTGCGGCACCTTGAATATAAGGAAAGTGCCGGGAGATTAAGTCGAAACGATTACCGGAATATGACAGTTGGATTTATGAATGGTGGGGTCGTGGGACCGGCTTTAGCCGGGAAGAGGCCGGTACATCCACCGGATTTGTATCGGCAATAATGCAGGCTTCCCGGCTAAAGCCGGTCCCACGTCAATCCGGAATCAGCTCAATTCCAGCCAGATTGGCGCATGGTCAGACGGTTTTTCCATGCCGCGCAGTTCGTAATCGACGCCACCGGCCTTGATGCGCGGCTGCAAGCCATTCGAGGCCATGATCAAATCGATGCGCAGGCCGCGCTTGGGATGATCCTCGAAGCCTCGGCTGCGGTAGTCAAACCAGCTGAATTGATCGATGACTTCCGGGTGCAGGTGGCGGAAGCTGTCTACCAGGCCCCAGTTCTTCAAGCGTGCCATCCATTCACGTTCTTCAGGCAGAAAACTGCACTTGCCGGTTTTCAGCCAGCGTTTGGCGTTGTCCGGGCCAATGCCGATGTCGCTGTCTTCCGGGGAAATATTCACGTCGCCCATGACGATCAGCGGTTGGTCGTTGCTGAAGCGGGTTTCCAGCAGTGCCTGAAGGTCGTTATAAAAGCGTTGTTTGGCGGGGAACTTGGTCGGATGGTCACGGCTTTCTCCCTGTGGGAAGTAGCCGTTCATGATGGTAATCGGTTGTCCATTGTCGTCGGCATATGTGCCCCAGATGAAGCGCTTCTGCGATTCCTCATCATCTGTCTCGAAGCCTTTGTGTAGCGCCAATGGCATTTTGCGGGAGAGCAGGGCCACGCCGTAGTGGCCCTTCTGGCCGTGGAAGTGAACGTGATAGCCCAGTGCTTCGATATCGGCCTGGGGGAACTGTTCATCCGAGACTTTGGTTTCCTGCAGCCCGATAACGTCGGGCTGGTGTTTTTCGATCAGCGCTGCCAACTGATGAGGGCGGGCACGAAGCCCGTTGATGTTGAACGAAACGATTTTCATGGGCAGGCAGTCCTGGCAAATACAAAAAAAGCGATGCTAGCTGACCTGGCGTTTCATCACCAGCACTGCACTGAACTTCAACGAAGCCTCGCCGGTCAGCTTTACATGTTGATCAAGAGGGCTTTAATCCATGCATATTTCACTGGAGCAACAAGTCGCTTTGGTCACCGGGGCCAGTTCCGGCCTGGGCGCAGGGGCTGCCAAGGCTTTAGCGGC
Source organism: Pseudomonas caspiana (assembly GCF_002158995.1). Classification (GTDB taxonomy): domain Bacteria; phylum Pseudomonadota; class Gammaproteobacteria; order Pseudomonadales; family Pseudomonadaceae; genus Aquipseudomonas; species Aquipseudomonas caspiana. Next base: position 51,431 of record NZ_LOHF01000015.1, read on the forward strand.
GGCGGGCGCGGCGGTGGTCGTCAACTACAACTCCCAGGCCGAACCCGCTGAAAAGCTTGCCGAGCAAATCATCGCTGCAGGTGGCCGGGCGATAGCCATCGGTGCCGATGTGTCGAAGGAAGAAGAGGTCGAGCAGCTCTTCGCTAAAACCCTTGAACACTTTGGTCATCTGGACATTCTGCTGGCCAATTCCGGGCTGCAAAAAGATGCTTCCATTGTCGACATGTCTCTGGCGGACTGGAACAAAGTCATCGACGTCAATCTCACCGGGCAATTTCTTTGTGCTCGCGCCGCGCTGCGGCAGTTCATCAGCCAAGGCATGCGGCCTGGCGTGTCTCGCGCCATGGGCAAGATCATTCACATGAGCTCTGTACACCAGTTGATTCCCTGGGCGGGCCACGCCAATTACGCGGCATCCAAAGGGGGAGTGGATCTGTTGATGCGCAGCATTGCCCAGGAAGTAGGCGAGCAGCGAATCCGGGTCAATAGCATTGCACCGGGCGCCATACGCACCGCTATCAACGAGGAGGCCATGGCGGGCGACAAAGAAGCCAAACTTCTGAAGTTGATCCCTTATGGCCGGGTCGGCGAAGCCGAAGACGTGGCCAACGCAGTGGTCTGGCTGGCGTCGGACCTGTCCGATTATGTCCACGGCACCACGTTGTTTATCGATGGCGGCATGAGCCTGTATCCGGAGTTTCGAGACAATGGCTGATTTCCCGGAAGAACCGCAAAATCACATTGAAAATCACGGCATCATTGGCGACATGCGCAGCGCTGCGCTGGTGGCTGACACTGGCAGCATCGACTTTTGCTGTTGGCCGGATTTTGACAGCCCGTCGATTTTCAGTGCGTTACTCGACACCAACAAAGCCGGTATTTTCAAACTCGCGCCGGTTTTACCCAATGCCCGCCGCCAGCAGATTTATCTGCCGGACACCAACGTGCTGCAAACCCGCTGGATCGACGAGGACGCGGTGGTTGAAATCACCGACCTGATGCCGGTCAGCGACGATGTCGAAGATTTACCGCGCGTGGTGCGTCGTGTCGAGCTGCGTTACGGCCAGGCAACGATTCGTATGCAGTGCCGGGTCCGGCTGGATTACAGCCGCGCTGAAACGGTGGCGAAGCTAGACGGTGATGACGTTTGTTTCGAGGCACCGGGTCAGCCCGGTATGCGTCTGTCGGCCAATGTGCCGATGCAGGTTGAAGATCAGGCAGCTATCACGGAGTTCACCCTTAAACAGGGCGAATTTGTGGAGTTCATTCTCGGCGGTATCGACGATCCTCAGGTCAGTGCCGGGCAATGCCAGAAATACTTCACTGACACCCTGGCGTTCTGGCGGCGCTGGAGCAATAAGTCTGCGTACCGCGGCCGCTGGCGGGAAATGGTCAACCGCTCGGCGCTTGCCCTCAAACTGCTGACCTCGCGCAAACATGGCGGCATCGTCGCTGCTGCTACGTTTGGTCTGCCGGAAACGCCCGGCGGCGAGCGTAATTGGGATTATCGCTACAGCTGGATTCGCGATGCCTCGTTTACGGTCTATGCCTTCATGCGCCTGGGATATACCGAGGAAGCCAATGACTTCATGCGCTGGGTGCGCGGTCGTCTGGGTGACTGCGTCGAGGATTCAAACAAGCTGGGTATTCTCTACAGTCTCGATGGTCGTGAAGAACTACCCGAAGAGCACCTTGAGCATTTCACCGGCTACGGCGGCGCGTTGCCGGTGCGCATCGGCAACGAGGCGTACAAACAGACTCAGCTGGATATCTACGGCGAGCTGATGGACGCCGTTTACCTGGCCAACAAGTATGGCGAAGCGATCTCTTATGAAGGGTGGAAGCACGCGACACGGCAGGTGGATTACGTCTGTGAGCATTGGCGCGATCGAGATGTCGGTATCTGGGAAATGCGCGGCGACGACCAGCATTTTCTGCATTCCAGGCTGATGTGCTGGGTGGCTCTGGACCGAGCTTTGCGTCTGGCTTTCAAGCGCTCGTTACCTGCCCCTTTTGATCGCTGGGACAAGGAGCGTCAAGCCATTCATGACGACATCTGGAACAACTTCTGGGACGCTGACCTTGGTCATTTTGTGCAGCACAAAGGCAGCCGCAATCTTGATGCATCGATGCTGCTGATGCCATTGGTGCGTTTCGTCGGTGCCAGTGATCCGCGCTGGGTGGCGACCCTGGATGCTATTGAAGCCACACTGGTACGTGACGGCATGGTTTATCGCTATCGCAACGATGATGACCATCACGACGGGCTGGCAGGTGAGGAGGGCGCGTTCACAGCCTGTTCGTTCTGGTACGTCGAATGCCTGGCTCGCGCCGGGCGTGTCGAGCAGGCGCATCTGGAGTTCGAACAGCTGCTGCGCTACGCCAACCCTGTGGGACTTTACGCCGAGGAGTTCGACAGTTACGGGCACCACCTGGGTAATACGCCTCAGGCGCTGAGCCACCTGGCACTGATCAGCGCGGCGAGCTTCCTGGACCGTAAGCTCGATGGCGCTGAGACCCTCTGGCAGCCTTGATGGGAGAATGTGGGAGAGTCTAAGTTTGCCCGCCATCTGATTGGCGACGTGGGGCCGGCTGAAGCCGGTCCCGCGGCTTTGCGCCAATCGCGAGATCCCATCAAACCTGTGGGAGCCGGGCGATCGTATTCCGGCTTAACAGGGTCAGCGACTCTGCAATGCATACCCCACCACCGCATTCTCCAGCACGAAGCGTTCGCCAATCATGGCGCAGTAGCTGGTCCGGGTCAGGAATGCGCCGTGGCCTGCGAGAAACACTTTAATGTCGTTCACTTCCTCACACATTTCCAGCGTACGGCCTTGCAATGCACCGCTGGCCTGAGCCGAGCGCAGGGCGCCCATGGGTGTCCAGTCGGCGATGATCAGCGCACCGGGTGGGGCAGTCTGTTCATAGACGTGAACAAACTGCTCCGCCGAGCGATCAGGCAGATACGGGGCCATGAAGTAGTGGATGTCGTCGCGAAAAGGCAGTGATTCACTGTGTACCGGCAGACGAATGACGCCTGTCGCGTACAACGAGTAAACCAGCAGAATGGCAATCGGTGAGCTGAGCACTGACAGATTCAGCAGCGACTGCGCGCTGCGATTGGCTGGCAGCAATCGGGTAAGGCTGATCACGCCAAGGATGCACAGCAGCGCAATACCCGGAAGGAAAAAGGTAAAGCGGTCAGTAACGTTGTAAGACACGGCAAACACAAAGTTCAGTGCAGCCGCGCACCACAGCAGGCGCAAGCGTTGATCTTTGGGAAACAGGATCAGCCCCAACACCTGAGGGCCGATCAGCGACAACAGGAGAATGAACACTGAGTTCTTCTCATGCCACATGTCATCAAAGCGGAACAGACTGCCTTCCCAGTTGGGTGTCTGCGCGCGCACCGAGGAGCCAGTCAGGTAGCGATGGGCAATATCAATGAGGCTCATGCCCGATTGCAGGTCGTGGGCAATCCCGGGGAAGGCCACCGAAAAGCCCAGGATGAAACCCGGAATGGCCATTACAGTGCGCAACTTATGCTGGTAGAGCAACTGCACGTAAAGCGGTAGCAGCACCACGAATGTCAGTTGGTGAATGGCCGCACCCAGGCCGGTCAGCAGGCCAATGACCAGCAATTTGCTGAGGGCGCCAAAGCGTGGTCTCTGATCCAGGTGCACGTGGTAAGCCAGCAACACGAACAGCGAATTGAGAATGTAAACCTCTGCCTTGGTCGACACCCAGAACACCCCGTGAGCCAGGATCGTTGCCGCGGCTGCCAACAGGGCCTGACGCTGACTGCCGCCTACATTCACCGCCAGCGAGTAAATGATCCACGCCAGCGGCAGTAGAAGAATCGAGTTCAGCAGGCTCAGTACGTGAGGTCCGAACAGGTCGAAGACCAGCGTATTGATGAACTGGTAGAGCGGATGATCCAGGGGGCCAAGGGACTGACTGAAGTAGTGCCCCTGAGAGGCTTCGGCGAGAAACACGCCATTGTCCATCCACTGGATCGGCCCGCTGGAGGCAAGAAAGCTGGCGACTATTGCGCCGCAAAGTAACAAAAACGCCACTGCATTTGACGATTGACGGTGACTTCCCTGGACCATCGCATGACTCCTGTGCGGTGAATTATTCCGAAGTTGATTGTTCAATCAGTGTCCGGTCCTGCGCATTGTCTGCCTTGAGTTGCAGCAACATCACGGCGCCAATGGCCACGGCAAACCACAGGGTCGCCAGACGAATCAGCACCGTGGCTGCAATGGCATCGGCGCTGGACATGCCTTTCCAGACCAGCAGCCCGACCATCACCGCTTCGGCGCCGCCCAGCCCGCCGGGCATGAAACTGATCGCCCCGGCGAGCATTGCCAGCGCATAGACGAACACCGCGAAAGTCAGCTCGATATCGGCGCCCATCCAGTTGAGAATCCAGTGGAACGCCAAAGCTTCAGCGCTCCAGGCCACGACGCTGAGTGAGGTCACGCCCAACAGCAGACTCAGTCGATGGCAGCGCTGGGCAGCCAGCAGAACTTCAAGCAGATGGCGGCTGAGCCCGATCAGCTTTCCGCCCCCGGACGGGATTGCCGTAGCTATTCGCTCCAATAGTCTGCGCTGTGAAAGCACCAGCAGACCGATGCACACCAAGACCACTCCGACGATGATCATGGGCCGTGAATCCGGGTAAAGCGACAGGCCGAACAGGGTGAGCAAAACCACAGCAAACAGGTCCGAGAGGCGTTCGCTGAAAAACGCAGCAAAGCTCTGGGGGTAGGGCACGCCCCAACGCTTGAGCAAAACCCCGCGTAGCGCTTCACCAGCCTTGCCGGGCGTCGTCGTCAGGGCGAAGCCCGCCAGATAGATCTTCAGGCTGGGCCGCCACGGCACAGGATGGCCAAGTACGTTCAGGTAAGTCTGCCAGCGCAGAAAACGCAGCCCGTAGTTGGCGGCTGACATTAGCAGCGCGATGGCAATGCCGATCAAGCCCACTTCACCTACTGCCTTGCTGACCGCTTCCCAGCCGCCCCACAGGGAAAATCCCAGGTAGCCCAGCGCGGAAAACACCACCGAAAGCACCACTGCGCGGTAACGCCAGCCCGAGAGCAACAGCGCTTCGCTCATAGATTCAGCCTCTTGAACAATGGCTGTGGTATCGAGCGAATGGCCAGCATGATCAACGCCCAGAAACCGGGTGTGTAAAGCGTGGGAGCCTTGCGGGCGATTCCGGCAACGATGCGTTCCGCCACTTGTTGTGGCTGAGCCAGCAGTGCGGCGGGTAGCGACAGGCCCTGGGTCATCGGTGTATCGACAAACCCGGGTTTGATGGTCAATACGTGAACGCCAACCTTGAACAGCCGCGCTTGCAAACCTTCACTAAAGGTCGAAACCGCAGCCTTGGCCGCGCCGTACAAATAGTTGGAAGGCCGACCACGATCCCCGGCGACTGACGAAATCACAGCCAGACTGCCGCAGCGCTGAGTTTCGAACTGATTGGCCAGCAAGGTCAGCAGGGCGATAACCGAAGTGCCATTGTTGGCAAACTCTTGCAGAGCAACAGCGACATCCTGCTCGCAGACCTTCTGGTCGGGCAGGGTGCCATGGGCAATCAGCGCGACGTCGATTTGGCCAAGCGCCCGCAGGCAGCTTTGCAACATGGCCGGGTGGGCATTGATGTCCGTAGCGTCCATCTCGTGCAGGCTAACGACTTTGGCACCTCGGCCCTTGAGGTCGGCTGCGGTCTGTTCCAGCTTGTCGCCGTTACGCGCCACCAGAAAGAAGTCGCTGCCTTCATTAGCCCACAGTCGGGCGCAGGCGGTGGCGATAGCCGAGGTAGCGCCGATGATCAACACTCGTTTCATAAGAGGCCTCGTTTCATAAAATCACTCGTTTCCAGAAGCGCGACATCAGGGAAAGATCGCGCAGTGCTTCCAGACGCTCCCAGGCGGGGTAAGCCTGGCGGAAATCACTGCCGCTCATGTGGGCGTCCTTGGCCGGATACAGACGGCCGCCTGCCGTCCGGACAATCGCATCCAGACGCGGGAACAAGATGTGTTGCAGGTCACTGCTGTTGGGGAAATCCAGCGCCAGTGAGGTGCCGGGCAGGGGGAACGACAGCAGGCCGGGAGAGGCGATATCACCGCAGCGCTTGAGCACCGCGAGGAAAGATCCCTGACCTGAGTCAGCAATAGACCCGAGCAATTCGGCCATGGCCGCTTCGGCGTTGGCGTCGGGAATCACGCATTGATACTGTTGAAAACCCTGGCGCCCGTAGATGCGATTCCAGTGCAGGATGCGATCCAGCGGATAGAAGAATGGTTCGTAGGCGCTTCGTTTTGCGGTGCGCTTACCCGGATGCGCACGCCAGTACAGCGAGTTGAACGCCCTCAGCGATACGTTATTGATCAACGAGACCGGAGGTGTCAGCGGCATTTTCAGACGGCTGCCGCGCTCGACTTCAAGGGAGCCATAACGTGCATGATCACCGACGATGAACACGCCTCGTCCGGTATTGGCGCCTTTGGCCAGGCAGTCGACCCAGGCCACGCTGTATTCATGCTGGTGATCCAGTTCCGCAGACAGGCTGAAAAACTCGGCCAGATTGGCGAAGCGCACCACCGTGCTGTCGATCTGGCTTGAGCGCACCGGCATCAGTTGCAGGTCGGCCCAGTTGATAACGCCGGTCAGGCCCAGGCCGCCAATACTGGCGGCGAACAGTCTGGTGTTTTCCACGGCCGAACAGATGCGCGCCGCCTCGCCGTGGCGCAGCAGACCGAAACGCAGGACGTGGTTACCGAAGGTGCCACGCAAATGATGGTTCTTGCCGTGCACGTCATTGGCAATGGCGCCGCCCACGGTGGCGAACTGGGTGCCCGGTGTCACCGGTAAAAACCAGCCTTGAGGGATCGCCGCAGCGAGGATTTCGGCCAGCGTGACACCAGCTTCCACACGAATTTTGCCGGTGCTCCAGTCAGCGCGAATGAAGCGGTCCAGCGTGCGCATATGCAGCACCTGATCGCTGGCGGCCAGACAACTGTCACCGTAACTGCGGCCGTTGCCGTAGGGCAGGCTTGTGTGGTGCCGATCAATAACCTTGTGCATGTGATCGGTGAGGCCATCGATCCAGGGACAGGCGTGTCCGTGTTGAGCTGTTCGGGGGTATCTGCCCCAGGAATACAAAGGTTCGGTCATGCGGCAATCCAGAACACGAGGACGAAGAGGGCGCCGATCACCTGGCTCATGCGGTCGCGAATCGCGAACACCACCGGGTCATCGTTCATCAGGCCGCGATGGGTGAGCATCCAGACCCGGGTAATCCAGAACAGCAGCAAAGGGCAGGTCAGCCAGATGACATGAGGATGGCCGTACATTGCGACGGTCGAGCCTTCGTGGATGTACAGCGCCAGAACCATGACTGCCAGATGGCCGGAGGAGGCACCCAACGCGGCGATCATGTCCAGGTCGCCGGGGTAGTAGCCGCGGCCTCGCGCCTTGTCCATCAAGTCTTTGGCCCGTGCCTCGCGCAGTTCGGCATAGCGTTTGACCAGTGCGAGGCTGAGGAACATGAACATCGAGAAGGCCAGAATCCAGAACGTCAGAGGCAGGCTGAACGCGGCTGCACCGGCCAGGATGCGGGCGGTGTAAAGCATCGCCAGGACTATTACGTCCAACACCATTTGCCGTTTAAGGCTCAGCGAGTAGGCCAGCGTCAGCCCGTAATAAGCACCCAGCACCGCAGAAAATTGCCAAGGCAGCAACAGAGCAGCACCACCGAACGCGGCGATTAACAGGACAGGTACGATAATCAGCCCGGCCTTGATCGACAGCTTGCCGCTGGCGAACGGCCGCTTGCGCTTGGTCTGATGGTGGCGATCATCGGCCAGATCCAGCAGATCGTTCAGTACATAGACACTGGAAGCACACAGGCCGAAGAACAGGAACGCCAGTACGCCGTTGATCAGCAAATCTGCTCTGCCAAACTGGTGTGCCGCGAGCAATGGGACGAAGATCAAGGCGTTCTTCATCCACTGGTGCATGCGCAACGCCTTGCGCCAGTCGCGCAGGCTTGAAGTATTCGAGTTGATGACGGTTTTAACGTTGCCCTGAGCCTTGGCCTTCTTCTCGACCCCCGAGAATGGATTAACCACAATCGCCTCGCGGGCTGCGTCCCACACAGGCAGATCATCCATGGAGTTACCGACGTAATCGAAGCCGTTCTGACCGTAGTGTCCCACCAGCAGGTCGCGCTTTTTGTTTGCTGTCAGGTTGCGCTCGGCGTTAGAGGCCACCACCAGGTCAAAGAGCTGCAAATGTTCTGAAATGCGTTTTGCCAGGCTGTCATGGCTGGCGGTCGCCAATACGATCATCCGTCCCTTGGCCCTTTCGGCTTCGATCATTTCGATCACTTGCGGGTCATACGGCAGCACGGTGACGTCGATCTGGGTATTGAGGGCCAGGCCTTCTTTGAGCGCCGCCTTACCCTTCGATAACCATCCAAACAGTTTAAAAATTTGCAGTGGATGACTTCGAATGAATGTCATCGACGTTTCCATCAACAAGTCGGATCGCAATAGCGTGCCATCGAGATCAACAACTAAGGGGAATGAAGTCTGGGGGTTCGTCTCATGAACTCTTCCCTGAATTCTGGCCATATCTGTGCGCTCCTGCCGGGGTTGAGCGCACTATGAAACGGAATGTTACTTTCGCCACCTCAATAAAATTAAACAGCTCTGCTTATATCGTCAGTGCGCTGGCGTCAGAAAGTTTCCCGACGCTGTAAGCCTTGATAAACATGGCAAGTGTTTCATCAGGCTTACAACCCAACCGGTATTTCCAGCGTCGGATACTCATATCGAATCTGACTGTGTCTACCGGTTCCGAGGTGATCGCACCGTATCGTTGGAACCCATGCCGTCATCTAACAACGCAACCCCTGTATGAGCTCACCGAGGTTACGAGGCCAGCGGTCGCGGTTCGCCTGAAACATCGCCATTGCTGGCCTCGTAACCTCGGTGAGCTCCTGCAGGAGGCGCATTCCAATTCAGTGATTCATGCTTTGTTCGTCGGTAGCCAGCGAGTCATAATGACCGCAATTTTCGGTCAGATGGAACGCCGTCATGATGAGCAATCCACTGCTACGCGCCCTTGTGCCGCTGGTGGCAGACCTTAGCCGCGAGCTGCCTGATGAGGAGCGTTATCGGCGGTTGCTGAGTGCATTACGGCAGTTACTGCCGTGCGACGCGGTCGCTTTGCTCAAGCTGGAAGACGATGTGCTGATTCCTTTGGCGGTTGAAGGTCTGAGCGCCGATACCCTTGGCCGCCGCTTTCGAGTCGAAGAACATCCCCGATTGAAGCTCCTGCTGGAAAACCCGAAGCCAACGCGCTTTTCCATGGATTGTGAGTTGCCCGACCCCTATGACGGATTGGTCGAGGGTCATCAGGGGCATCTGGAAATTCACGATTGCCTGGGTTGCCCGCTGTACTTTCAGGACAAACCCTGGGGCCTGATCACTCTGGACTCCCTTGACCCCTCCAGCTTTGGTCAGGTCGATCTGGACAACCTGGAAGCCTTCGCAGGGCTCGCTGCCGCAACGGTAATGGCGAGTGAGCGCATCAATCAGCTGGCGCGTGGCTTTGAAGATCAACGTCAATTGGCTGAAGTCTACAAGCGGGCCGCAGGTGGTCGCGGGCTGCGGGAGCTGATTGGCCAGAGCCCAGTGCACAAGCGTTTGCTTCAGGAGATCCAGTTGGTGGGCAACAGCCCTCTGTCGGTGCTGATCACGGGGGAAACCGGGGTCGGCAAAGAATTGGTTGCCGAAGCCATTCACCTCAGTTCGCCCCGTGCTCACAAACCGCTGATCAGCCTGAACTGCGCGGCCTTGCCGGAAACGCTTGTAGAAAGCGAACTGTTCGGCCATGTCAAAGGCGCTTTCTCGGGTGCTGTGAACGGACGTAGCGGCAAATTCGAACTGGCCGATGGTGGGACTATTTTCCTTGATGAAGTCGGTGAACTGCCGTTAGCAGTGCAATCCAAGCTGTTGCGTGTATTGCAAAGCGGTCAACTGCAGCGGGTCGGGTCTGATCAGGAAAACAAGGTGGACGTGCGGATCATCGCTGCCACCAATCGCGACTTGGCCGAGGAAGTCCGGTCCGGTCGTTTCCGCGCTGATCTGTACCACCGGCTAAGCGTCTATCCTCTCTTGGTACCTCCGTTGCGCGAACGCGGCCGTGATGTCTTGCTGCTGGCGGGGTACTTCCTTGAAGAGAATCGTGCACGCATGGGCTTGCGCAGTTTGCGACTCAACGGTGAGGCGCAGAAGCTGTTGCTGGCTCATACATGGCCTGGCAACGTGCGCGAGCTGGAGCATCTGATCAGTCGCGCCGTGCTCAAGTCCCTTTCGTTGAGTATCGAACGACCGCGTATTCTGACCATTGAAGCCCATGCCGTTGGCCTGCAAGAGGACGCCGTTGTAGTGCAGTCTCATCGGCAGGAAAGGGGGGCAACTGTCCCGGAGGCCGGGACGACTTTGAAGACCGCCGTTGACGCTTATCAAAAGCAGATGATCGAGCAGGCGCTGTTGCGCCATGAGGGCAAATGGATCGAAGTCGCGCGAGAAATGGGGGTGGATCGAGCCAACTTGAGTCGTTTAGCTAAACGTCTGTGCATTCGTTGATCAGCTTTTTTACATTGAATCAAGCGTATGAACGTATGACGCGTCGAGCAAGTTGGTGAACTGTTATTTGGTCGCGATTTGTGAAAAAAGAGTGAATTTTTTGGAAAGGCGGAAGGTCCTCTATTGCACTAAGTAAATCACAAGGAGGCGCTGCCTGGATGTCACAGTACAAACATTACAGAATCGATTATTTGCTAAACGGCGCGTTCAAGTCTTTCTACATCAGTGCAGAGCACATGGATAATTCCGAAGCATGGCATCATGCCAGCGTTGATGCAGGTATTGCCCGTATACCCAAATATCGAACAGAAAAAGTACCTCGCGTTTCGAAACCTTACGCGGAGCACTTCGGCATAACTAACGTCGAGTGGTTACAGAGTTGATGAGGTTGACCGGCCGTGTCTGACGACACGGCCGGCTTGCTATACCTGCAACGGGTGTAGTGTTCAGCGATCAATCGCTGGATTTATTGCGGTGGAAATCCCCTTTTTCTGGCAACAACTCAGTTCCTGGTTCGAACTCATCTTCCGGATCGGCCTCATCGGTTACGGGGTCCGGGACGGTTTGCGGGTATTGAACATCTTTCGGCGCAGCATCTGGATTTTCCGGGCGGGAGCCGACCATATGGGATACCTCCTCTCTAGCAGTTGGGCCGGGCAGGCTTCAGTTAAGCAGCCTTGCTCAGCTCTTTCAGGTGAGGTGATGATCGGGCTCGCCGCAGCACCGTTATGTATTAACGGTGCGCAATGTTTTCCAGTGCCAGGTTACGGGTTCGCGGCCCGAATCCACTGATGGTAATGATCACTATCAACATGCTGCTGACGATAAATGCCAGCACGCCGGGCGTGCCGAAGTGTTCAAGAAAGAAACCGATCAGCAGGCTGCTGAACACTGTCGACAGGCGACTGAATGAATAGCAGAAACCCACGGCGCGGGCGCGAATATTGGTCGGGAACAACTCTCCCTGGTAGGAGTGGTAGCTAAAGCTCAGCCATGCGTTGCAGAAAGTGATCATCACCCCGCAAAACACCAGGCCTACCGCCGAAGTCTGAAAAGCGAACAGGGTGCCGAAAATCATCGAGCCTAAGGCCGAACCGACGATCTGCCATTTGTTTTCGAAACGGTTGGCGAACCTGACGAACAACAGCGGACCCAGTGGGTAGGCCAAGGTGATGATGAACGCGTAGCCCAGGCTATGAGTGACGCTTACGCCCTGGCCGGACAGCAACGCGGGCAGCCAGTTGCCGAAGCCGAAGAAGCCAATGGCCTGGAAGATGTGGAACACAATCAACATCAATGCGCGGCGGCGATAAGGTGGTTGCCAGATATCGGCAAATCGGCCCTTGCCCGAGACAGCGACAATTTCCGGTTCCGGGGCGTCCAATGGCTTGCCATGGTCGCGTTCACAGCGTGACTCAATGTCATCCATGATGCGTTCCGCTTCCTCGAAGCGTCCGTGTTGCGCCAGCCAGCGCGGCGATTCTGGCAAGCGTGAGCGCAGCCACCAGATGAACAGCGCGAATACCGCGCTGGCTAAGACCACCCAGCGCCAGCCAGAGACTCCGAACGGCGCTTGCGGCACCAGCCACCAGGACATCAGCGCCACAGCGGGTACCGACAGAAACTGAATAAAGAAGGCAAATGCGAACGCTGAGCTGCGCATGCGCTTGGGCACCAGTTCGGATAAGTAAGCATCAATGGTAACCAGCTCAATCCCCAGGCCGATCCCCACCAGAAAACGCATGCAGATGATGCCCAGTGCGTCGCTCTGAATACCCATCAATACCGTGGCGACGGTGTACCAGATCAGGGCGAAAGTAAAAATTGCCCGACGGCCAAAACGGTCGGCAATGGGGCTTAGCAGGCTGGCACCCAGAAACAGGCCCAGAAACGTAGCAGACGCAAAAGCGGCCTGATCGGAGAAGCCGAACACACCCTGCGCTCCGGTGGCGAAGATGCCGTCACGCAGCAGGCCGGGGCTGATGTAAGCAGTTTGGAAGAGATCATAAAGCTCGAAAAAACCACCGATGGACAATAACGCCACTAGTTTCCAGATCGTAGCCACTGCGGGCAGGCGATCGATGCGCGCAGAAATCTGCGCCGCGCGGATCGGATCAACGCTGTCACCGGCTGCCGAACTGCTGGCGATAGAAGGGGAGGACATACGCAGGCTTCCATTATTTTTGATGACGTATGGTAGCGGTTTTACAATTTGTAATGATTGCTGGTTTCACCTTGTTTTTTGTTTTATTTGGATAAAAATTGCTAAGTATTGAATTTAATTGGTTTTAAATTTTTATTCGGGTTGGTTATTAGCTGAAATGAAGGGGATCCTTCGACGCGCAGAACCATTGGGTGCAGGGCTCGCCCGCGATAAGGCTGTACGCGGTTCACGTTAAGGAGTGTCCAGACTTATCGCGGGCGAACCCTGCTCCCACAGCTTCTTTCGAGAAGGCAAATCGCTGGCTGTATCAAGATATGTCACGAATCTTTAAGATTGGCTTTCCGCTCCGCTGCCAGCCTGGTTCCTGTGAAGTTCAAACTGCCCACCACTGCTACTGCTCCCTTTTGCCCGTCTGCCGTGACCGACAGCGTTGCCATTCCGGCCAATGCCTCGCTGGCGCGCAAGATGCTTCTGTTCGTTGGCCCTGGCCTGCTGGTTTCCATTGGCTACATGGACCCCGGCAATTGGGCTACGGCCATTGAGGCCGGGTCGCGATTCGGCTATGCGCTGCTGTTTGTGGTGGTGCTGGCAAGCCTGTCCGGCATGGTCTTGCAGAACTTGTGCTCGCGGCTGGGCATCGCCACGGGGCGCGACCTGGCGCAGTTGTCTGCATCACGTTACAGTCCAGGCGTAGCCAAAGGGCAATGGCTGCTGGCCGAGCTGTCGATTCTCGCCACGGACCTGGCGGAAGTGCTGGGTGCGGCGTTGGCGTTTCACCTGTTGTTAGGTGTGTCGATTACCACCGGGGTCGTCCTGACCGCGTTTGACACGTTGATAGTGCTTGCACTGCAAGGGGCTAACTTTCGCCGTCTTGAAGCTATTGTGTTGGGGTTGATCGCGACCATTGGTGCCTGCTTCACCGTGGAACTGGTGCTGATCAAACCTTTCTGGCCTGACGTCGCTGCGGGCCTCAAGCCCAGTTGGGATGTGCTGAGTAGTCAGGAGCCACTGTACCTGGCTATCGGTATTCTCGGCGCGACAGTGATGCCTCATAACCTGTATCTGCATTCATCGGTGGTGCAGACCCGGGTCAATGGCAGCGATAACGCGAGCAAAGCCAGTGCCATCAAGTTCGCCCGGCTGGACACTATTGCCTCCCTGAGCCTGGCACTGTTGATCAATGCCGCCATCCTGATCCTTGCCGCCGCGGCTTTTCACAAGAGCGGGCATACCGACGTGGTGGAAATTCAGGACGCCTACCACCTGCTTGATCCTCTGGTAGGCGGAGCGGTGGCCAGCGTGTTGTTTGGCATCGCGTTACTGGCGGCGGGACAGAGCTCCACTTTCACCGGGACCATCGCTGGGCAAGTGGTGCTGGAGGGCTTTTTACAGGCGAAAATCCCGTGCTGGCAACGGCGTTTGATTACCCGCGCCCTGGCCTTGATCCCTGCGCTGATCGGAGTGATCTGGCTGGGCGATGGGGCGGTGGGCAAGATGCTGGTGCTCAGTCAGGTTGTGCTTAGCCTGCAACTGCCGTTCGCCTTGTGGCCGTTGATCCGCTTTACCAGTGACCGGCAATTGATGGGGCCTTTCGTCAACAGCCGCCTGGTCAAGACCGCGGCGTGGGGCCTGTTTGGATTGATCTCGACAGCGAACCTCACGTTGATGTGGTTTTGGGTGAGTTGAGTCAACGCTGAACTTTTACCCTTTAGGAGCTGCCGAAGGCTGCGAAAGCGTTATATCTGGCATACCCTCTTCGCAGCCTTCGCCAGCTCTACCATAGCCATGTTGATGGCGCGATGGGGCTGTCTACTCCGACGGAAATGGAGCGGCTTTTGAACAGCACAGCTTCACTGACGACTGGCCAGAAAAGCCCCGAAGGCCAGGTCTTCGAAACCGATCTCCCCGCACGCCTGGATCGTTTGCCATGGGGGCGCTTTCATACCCTGTTGGTTTTCGCCCTCGGCATTACCTGGCTACTCGATGGCCTTGAAGTGACGCTGGCAGGTTCGGTGTCCGGTGCGCTGAAAAGCAGCCCGGCGCTGCAGATGTCCAACAGCGATATCGGGCTTGCAGGTGCTGTCTACATTGCCGGGGCGGTACTCGGTGCTTTGTTGTTCGGCTGGCTGACTGACCGTCTGGGGCGACGCAAACTGTTCTTTATCACCTTGCTGCTGTATGTCGGTGCCACAGCGGCGACCGCGTTTTCGTTCAGTCTGGGCAGCTTTCTGCTGTTCCGCTTCCTCACAGGCATGGGCATCGGCGGTGAGTACACCGCAATCAATTCCACCATTCAGGAATTCACCCCCGCGCGTTACCGGGGCTGGGTTGACCTGACCATCAACGGTACGTTCTGGCTGGGTGCGGCGTTGGGCGCTGGTGGCTCTATCGTGTTGCTGGATCCGCAGTGGGTGGGCGGCGATCTTGGCTGGCGACTGTGTTTCGGGATTGGTGCGGCATTGGGGCTGCTGATTTTGTTGATGCGCCTGTGGTTGCCAGAGAGCCCGCGCTGGCTGTTGATCCACGGGCAAGCGGAGGAGGCGACCCGCATTGTTGAGCAAATCGAGAACCGGCTTCGCGATCAAGGCCATGAACTGCCACCTCTGACCGGCAAACCCTTGCGCCTGCATGCGCGCGATCACACGCCCATCCGGGAAATCTTCCACACCCTGTTTGTCAGCTTCCGCCAGCGAGCGCTGGTCGGCATGACGCTGCTCACCGCTCAGGCGTTCTTCTACAACGCGATCTTTTTCACCTACGCGCTGGTGCTCACCGATTTCTACAACGTGCCCTCCGAGCAGGTCGGCTGGTATGTGTTGCCGCTGGCACTGGGTAATTTCTGCGGTCCGTTGCTGCTTGGAAGACTGTTCGATGTGATCGGCCGACGCGTGATGATCAGCCTGACCTACGCCATATCCGGTGTGTTGTTGGCCATCAGCGGTTATCTGTTTCAACAAGGCTTGCTTGATGTCACCCAACAAGCGGTGGCCTGGATGGTGATTTTCTTTTTCGCGTCGGCGGCGGCCAGCTCGGCGTATCTGACCGTGGCAGAAACCTTTCCTCTGGAGATTCGAGCCTTGGCGATTGCTGTGTTTTACGCCTTCGGCACCGGTCTGGGCGGGATCATCGGGCCCACGCTGTTCGGTGAGTTGATTCAGACTCAGGACCGCAGCAACGTGTTGATCGGTTACCTGATTGGCGCAGCGCTGATGATGATTGCTGCGGGTGTTCAGGGGGTATGGGGCGTCGCGGCGGAGCGCAGGTCACTGGAGGAGGTCGCCAGGCCATTATCCCAGGCCAAAGACTGAGTCAGCAGTCGATACGCTGGGCGACGTCGCGCAAGTCTTCTACGGAGGCTTGCAACTTGTCGATCTGCTGGACCACGTCTGTGACATCCCGAGCGTGGATGGAGTGCTGTAAATACAGCAGATGCCCGGAAAGGTTGAGGGAAACACCTTCGAGATCGTTGGCAGTGCGCTGCAAGTCGCTCTGGATGTTTTTCAGGTCTTCGATGTTCAACGTATAACTCCGGAAGTCAGGGGCCGAGTGGCATTGACATCCAGGTCAAAGCAGCCATCGACAGAACAGAGATGGCCAATTGATATATTGCGCAAATTCAGCGTGTTTGTCGCGTGTTTTTTACTCGTCTTCCAGGTCGGACTCGGAATAGGAGTCCAGTAACGCGGCCAATGCCAGCGTGCGCTGCAGGCCGGTCGTGGTTTTCATGATCTCGGCCACGGCCTCGATGGCTGCCGCTTTGGCCTGTGCACGTTCTGCGTCGGTGTTGTTAGGTGTCGCGTCCTGAGCCGCGGCGATGATTGATTCTTCAAAACTGTTCATGGCTTGCGCTCTGCAAATGAAGGCATCTGGCGGGCAAATCTGTTTAGTTGCCCGTCCAGTGCGGGCCATTCTGCCTGATTCCAGCCACAAGAGTCAGGGGTGCTGTGCACTGGGTGATTTTCTTCAATACGCCGCCACGGCTGATCCCTACTTTGACCGGGTCATTTCTGATCAGGTTAAAGGTGTTCGAATGAGTGTGTTGGTGTCCATGGCGGCCTTTGCGCTGGCTTCTTCAATTACCCCCGGCCCGGTCAATATCGTGGCGTTGAGTTCGGGAGCGCGTTATGGCCTGGGGGCGGCGCTGCTGCACGTGACCGGTGCGACGCTGGGGTTCACCCTGCTGTTGATTCTGATCGGCTTTGGCCTGCATGAAACGCTGCTGCACTTGCCGTTTCTGACCCTGGCAATCAAATGGGCCGGGGTGGCATTCCTGTTGTACATGGCCTGGAAGCTGGCGTGGGATGACGGGCAACTGGACGTCGAGCGTGAGGGTGATAAACCTTCGATGCTGGTGGGCGCGATCATGCAGTGGCTGAACCCCAAGGCGTGGCTGGCGTGCATTGCCGGAATGGGGGCGTTTGTCGCCAGTGGCGAAACGCGCCTGATCTGGCAATTTGCGCTCATCTATTTTGTGATCTGCTATCTGTCCCTGGCGTGCTGGGCTTTTGCCGGGACCTTCCTGCGTCAGTATTTGAAAAGCGCGCTGGGCATTCGCGTTTTCAACCGCAGCATGGCGTTATTGCTGGTGGGTTGCGCGTTGTATCTGTTGGCGTATTAGGCTCTATTGCAGACGATATTGCCCCGGTGTTGCGGCCAGATGCTTTTTGAACGCACGTTGAAAGTGCGCCTGATCAGCGAAGCCCAGCTCCAGAGCCACGTCGGCGATCAACTGGCCGCCTTTGAGTTGCCTGCGAGCATGCTGGATGCGGCGGTTGATCAGGTAAGCGTGGGGCGTCATGTGGTAACGCTGTTCAAAGGCGCGAATCAGGTATGAACCGGACAGGTTTGCCGCATCGCACATGTCGTCAAGAGTGATCGGTTTTTTGAAGTTATCGTTGATGTACTGGGCTGCACGTTCGACTCGCTGCGTTGCCAGCTCCGGGCGGATCGAGACGCTACCAAGGGTGTGTTGCATCTTGCTGAAGAAAGCGACAGCGGTGCATTGCTTGTGCAGAACGTCAGCCTGGTTGTCGATCAGGGTGGTGTAGAGGTGATTCAGACCCCTGAACAGGTCGGGCGCAGTGCTGTGGGTTTGCGCAATCGGCTGAAAGTCATGATTGTGATCGAGGCCCAGTTCATGTTGCAGGCGGGTCAGCCATTGAGTGTCGACATACAGCATCAGGTATGACCAGTGCTGATCGGCGATGGGATTGCAGGCATGGACGTCGCCGGGATTCATCAGCACCACCGTACCCGCACGCACCTGCTGGCTGCTTTTTTCATGCAGATAAGTGCTTTGACCGGCCGTGATCGCACCAATGGAAAATATTTCATGGGAGTGCTTGGCATAACACAGCTTTCGCCCATCGCCCACCGAACGCGCCTCGATGAAAGGCAACTGCTCCTCACGCCAGAAGTAGGGCGCTTGTGGTGGTGGGTTCATGTGGTGTCGATCCTTTGAATTGAAATGGATTTCCTGCAGGAAGATCGGCCAGTGTCCCTGACACCGCGCTGTCTCGCAATAACCGGGATCTGTAGGAGCGCGCTTGCCCGCGATTCGGTCTGTCAGTCGTTGCATCTATCGCCTGTGCTGACGCTATCGCGGGCAAGCGCGCTCCTACAGGTAAAAAGCATTAAAAATCATGTGTTTATTCGTTTTTGATACGGGTTCCAGGTTGCTGCGCTCCAGGGTGGGATCAGGAACACCGGGGTGTAGCTCACAGGTTCGTATTTGCGGAGAGTAGCGCATCCTTGCCAACACTCAAGCCGTCAGCAATAAATCCCGCAGCCGGTCCAGCGCCGGGTCGATGTCCAGGGTTTCAATGGCACCAAAGCCCAGGTAGATACCGGCGCGGTCAGGCGTGGACTGGTAATACGGCGCCAGGGAGTAAATGCCTACATGGTGTTGGCGAGTCTGCTGGATGAGGTGATTGATATCCTGTGGCACCTTGCACCAGAGCGCCATGTGAAAGCCTGCCGTGGCCGGTATGACTTCAAACCATGGCGCAAGGTCGGTGGTAAAGCGGGCGAGAATACGTTCCCGACGCCCGGCATAGATCCCGTGACAGCGACGAATATGCTTTTGCAGTAAACCGTCGTCGATGAACTTGGCCAGCGCCCACTGATTCAGCGTACTGGTATGCCAGTCGGTCAGTTGCCGCGCCTTGATGACCGCTGCATAAATGGCAGCAGGCAACACCGCGTAACCCAGGCGCAGTTCCGGCAGCAGGGTTTTCGAAAAAGTCCCGACGTAGGCGACCACGCCATGGCGGTCCATGCTCTGCAGTGAGTCAGTAGGCTGGCCTTCGTAGCGGAATTCGCTGTCGTAATCGTCTTCGATGATAATCGCGCCAATCCGCCGCGCCTTGTCTAGCAAGGCCTGGCGTCGCGCCAGGCTCATCGGCATGCCCAGCGGCATCTGATGCGACGGCGTGACGTAGATAAACCGGGCGTCCTCTGGAATCGCATCGACCTGCATGCCGTCTTCATCCACGGGGACGCCCACCACCTTCGCGCCTTGCGCCGAGAATAATAGACGCGCCGGTCTATAGCCTGGCTCTTCCATGGCAACACAGCAGCCGGGTTCGGTCAGAACCCGTGAAATAAGGTCCAGTGCCTGTTGCGCACCGTTGCACACAACAATGTCATCCGCGACACAGCGCACACCGCGGGCGAAGGCGATATGCCCGGCTATGGCCTTGCGCAGAATCTCCAGCCCTTGCGGTTGACTGTAGAGGCCGGGTGTTTTGGCCAACTGCCGCAAGGCATGCTGCACGCAGCGTCGCCATTGCTCGGCGGGGAAGTGGTTATGGCTGATCGCGCCGCCAATAAAATCGCCGCGTCGGGTTTCTTCACGCGTGGGGTGACGCAAACCCAATTCGAGGTTTTGCCACCTTTCCAGAACGGCGGCACTGGCCAGATCACAGGCTTCCTGCTTGCGCGATTGCGCCGTAGGCAAGTTGTTGACGAAGGTACCGCTGCCAATCTTGCCGACCAGCAGGTTTTCGTAGGTCAGACGTGAATAAGTGTCGGAGATGGTTTTGCGCGACAGACCCAGTTGCGCCGCCAGCAAACGGCTGGGCGGTAACTGCACACCGGCAGCAAGCCGCCCGGATTCGATGCTGTCACGTAATTGCTCGTAGAGCTGATTCGCCAGATCTTTGCGGCCTTTGATGACAATGTGCAGTTCCATCGCGTGCTCCGGGGCGACCGCGACACGCGGCGTTGAAGGGGCGCCGATTCTTTCAGGGCGCGTTGTATTCGGCAATCAGCTTCTGCAGCCAGTCCATGAATACCCTGCAACGTTCTGGTAAATGTCGACGATGCGCGTACAACAGAGAAATTTTCATGGGCAGCGGACGATGATCGGGAAGGATCTCCACCAGATGGCCGCTGAGCAGGTGTTTGCGCATTCCCATACGTGGCGACTGGATGATCCCGAGGTTACCCAGACAGGCCGCCTCATAGGCCTGTACATTATTGACGGTAATGCTGCGGGGCATGGCTACGGTGCGGGATTTGCCCTGTTCCTGATATTCAAAGAACGCCGTATTGGCACCGAACGACATCACGTAATGGATCATCCGGTGTTGCTGCAGGTCGGCGAGGGTTTGTGGCACACCATGTTCGCTGGCGTAACCGGCGCCGACACAGTTAACCATCGACAAGTCACCCAGGTGGCGCGCAACCAACGTGGTGTCCGGTAAATCACCGACTCGCAGTACGCAGTCAAAGCCTTCCCGGATGAGATCCACGCGGCGGTCAGTGCTGCTGATTTCCAGATCGATGCCGGGATGTTCGGCGAGGAAATCGCTCAGGCGCGGCAGGACGATGTTGTGCGCCATGGCGGTGGGCATGTCGACTCGCAGACGACCGCTGAGCATCGCGTCGCTTCGAAACAGACTTTCCAGCTCGTCCATTTGCGCCAGCATATCTTTACTACGCTCATACAACACCGCGCCGTCCGGTGTGGCCTGCACTTTGCGCGTGGTGCGCAGCAGCAAGCGGGTACCGAGCAGTTCCTCCAGCGCCTGCACATGTTCGGACACCGTGGAGCGCGGCAGACTCAAGGCTTCACTGGCCTGAGTGAAACTCGACAATTCGGTAACGCGGACGAACGAGCGCAACAGTTCCAGTTTGTTCACGGTATGGCCTTTATTGTTCGTTTTTACCGATCACTGATTTCGGTTTGGCAGGGTTTATCGGTCTGTAAGCGAACAATAGACTTTTCCTCAATCGCTGCACACCTAAAGCTGAACTCACCAAACGAAGGGCATCATCATGAGCAGAAAAATCGCGATCATCACTGGCGCCAGCCGTGGCCTGGGTAAAAGCACTGCATTGAACCTTGCGGCGCAAGGCGTGGACATCATCGGTACCTATCAAAGTCGTCAGGCAGACGCCGAGGCCGTGGTGGCAGAAATCCAGGCGCTGGGTGGCAAGGCGCATATGCTGCAACTGGACGTAGGCCGCAGCGACAGCTTTGATGCATTCGCTGACCAGCTGCGAGGCGTACTGAAAGACGTATATGGTGCTGAACACTTCGATTTTCTGGTCAACAACGCGGGTACCGGCATCTATAACAGCATCGCCGAAACCACCGAAACGCAGTTTGACCAACTGGTGAACATACATTTCAAAGGGCCGTTTTTCCTGACCCAGAAACTGCTGCCACTGATTGCTGATGGAGGCCGGATCATCAACCTGTCCAGCGGCCTGGCGCGCTTCAGTATGGTCGGTTACGCGGCCTATGCGTCCATGAAGGGCGCAATTGAAGTCTGGACCCGCTATCTGGCGCAAGAACTCGGGCCACGGGGTATTAACGTCAACGTGCTGGCCCCTGGCGCTATTGCAACTGACTTTGGCGGTGGGACCGTACGGGACAATCCAGAGGTCAACAAAATGATCGCCTCCAGCACCGCGTTGGGCCGGGTTGGCGAAGCAGACGATATCGGTTCGGCGATCAGCATGTTGCTGGGGGATGGCGGGAAGTGGATCAATGGGCAGCGCATCGAAGCGTCGGGAGGGATTTTTCTTTAAATCAAACGGCAGCTTCCATTAAAAGAAGCTGCAATCCTGCGGATTTAAGCCGGTCCTGCAGGGTGTTTGCTCGCGATAACGTCAGGTCAGGCGATTATTTACCGACTGAAAAAACGTATCGCGAGCAAGCTCACTCCTACAGCGTTCAATGTCTACCGCAAGACATCGGAGTTTGACCTACAAGGCCAATACTTTTACTTCTTCACCGGCACGATTTCAGTGATCTGCCCGTTGGTGAGCTGTACCTGCACGTATTTGTCGTGGATCTGCACCCACTGAGATTCTTTGGCCGGCTCTTTCAGGCCACGCTTGCTCCAGTCCTTCAGGCCTTCTTCAGGACGGCGGAATTTCTCAGGTGCACGGGAACCCAGTTCCAGCTCATGCATGTTGTCCTTGGATTTTTCAATGGTCGGCTCTGGGGCATCGGCGGCCTGCACTGACAGGCTGGTCAAAGAAACGCAGCCAAGAATTGCCAGGCAAGCGACGAGTGATTTGCTCTTCATATACAGCTCCTAGGGCTCAGTGCGTAATGCTCTGTTCGTAGCTCTAGGACAGCTGCGGGGAAAAATCATTCGGTTTAAATCAACCCGGCGCATCCGATCCGTGAACCAGTACTCGCCCTGACGAGGCAGAGCGAGCAGCGATGTCGTCAGCGCTTCAGCGCTTGGGCGACAGTAATGGCAAGCGGCGTAGTAGGGCGTCCGATCAAGGCGCTCAATTGGCGGCTGTCGTCGAACAGTGCGCCCTTGGCGGCGGCTGCATCCGAGTCTGACAGCAGCTCTGCGACGAAGTCCGGCAGGCCTGCCTGCATCAGCGCAGCTTTGAAGTCAGCCTGCGGCAGGTCGGTATACGGCACGGTTTTGCCGGTCTGCTTCGATATCTCGGCGGCAAAGACGCTCAGGGTGTAAGCGTCATCACCTGCCAACTCATACACTCGACCAGCCTGATCTTCAGTCGAGGTCAGCACCGCCACGGCTGCATCCGCATAATCAACACGGGCCGCCGAGCTGATACGGCCCTCGGCGGCACTGCCGAACACTGCGCCATGTTCCAGCGCAGCAGGGACACCAGCGGTGTAATTCTCTGTGTACCAGCCATTGCGTAGCAGAACGAACGGCACACCGGATTTTTGCAGCGCGGCTTCGGTCTGGCGGTGTTCTTCCGCCAGACCCAACAGCGAAGTGTCAGCATGCAGGACACTGGTGTACGCGAGCAGTTTGACGTTAGCGCGTTTGGCTGCGTCGATCACGGCCTGATGCTGCGCGGCACGTTGGCCAATTTCACTGGACGAAATCAGCAGAATTTTTTCCGCACCTTTGAAAGCGCTGTCCAGGGTTGAGGCTTGGGAGTAGTCGGCGTGACGTACCTGCACGCCCAGTGCGGCGAGGTCGGCGGCTTTTTCCGGGCTGCGCACGGCGGCGATGACTTGCCCGGCGGGTACGGTAGCAAGCAGCTTTTCAATAACAAGACGGCCGAGTTGGCCGGTGGCTCCAGTAATGACGTACATGCTTGGTTCCTTGGATGTATTTAAGGGAAGCCAGAGCATAAACATGATGCTAACCTTTCGTAAGTACGTACAAAAAGGTAAGTGTCATGAATGGATCAGAGCAGCACAGCAGTTCATTGCTCGCAGCAGTAATCGACGCGCGAGTGGGCGAGGTGATGGCGGCGGATTGTCCGTCGCGGCTGGTGCTCAATCATGTGTGCAGTCGCTGGGGTGTATTGGTGCTGGTAGTACTGCGCAGCGGTATGCACCGCTTTAGCGAGCTGCGCCGCAAAATCGGCGGTGTGAGCGAGAAAATGCTCTCGCAGACCCTGCAGCATCTGGAGGCTGACGGCTTTATCGACCGCAAGTCGCTGCCGGTGGTGCCGCCCCATGTGGAGTATCGCCTGACGCCACTGGGAGAAGAAGTCGCTTTGCAGGTCGAGAACCTGACCAACTGGATCGAGCACAATTTGCCGCGGATCATGCAGGCGCGCGAAGAGATGGATTTAGCCAGGTTGATCTGAATCCCGTTTAACTCCGCTATCTCGTAGGACTGGCTAAAGCCGGTCCTACAAAGTGAAAGACAAAAAAATGCCCGGCGACATGACGAAGCCGGGCAAAGGGGAGGTGAATCGTTTACTTCGGCTGCAGGGCCTCGCGCACGGCTTTCACGTCCGCACTGGACACCGCAGGAGCCGCGTTGCCCCAGCTGTTACGCACGTAGGTCAGCACGTTGGCGACGTTGTCATCGGACAGCGCCCAGCCGAGTGCCGGCATGGCCGGTGCGGTCGGCGCTGCATCGGTGGCCCCGGCGCGACTGCCTGCCAGCACCACGCGGATCAACGACGATGGGTCGCTGCTGTTGATCAGCGGGGCCATCGCCAGTTTCGGGAACAGGTTCTCTGTGCCTTCACCATTGCCCACATGACAGGCTGAGCAGCGATCTGCATAAACCATCTTGCCTGCAACCATGGCGGGATCTTTCGCATCCACCGCTTTGGGCGGCGCAGCCGGTTTCGCGCCATCCTTGAGGTACACCGCCACGGCCATGAGATCCGCATCCTTCCAGTGTTGCGAGGAGTGCTCGACCTCTTCAGCCATCGGCCCGGAGGCAATGTCGAAACGGTTGGCACCGGTCTTCAGGTACTTGACGATGTCGTCCTCGGTCCAGCTGCCAATACCGCTGTGGGCGTCGCCAGTGATGTTCGGCGCGACCCAGTTCTGCAGGTTGGCACCGGTCAGAAACTGGTCATTCTTGTCGCCCCCCGTCAGGCCTTTAGGGGTGTGGCATGTGCCGCAATGCCCAAGGCCTTCGACCAGATAAGCGCCGCGATTCCACTGTTCGGACTTCTGCGGATTGGCCTTGAATTCGCCTTCCTTGAAGTTCATCAGGTTCCACGCCAGCAGGCTGGTGCGCACGTTGAACGGGAAGGGCAACTGGTTGGTTTCAACCTTGTTGTCCACCGCATCCAGCGTTTGCAGGTAGGCCCAGATCGCCTGATTATCCTGACGCGTGACTTTGGTGTAAGCGGTGTACGGCATGGCACCGTACAAACGTTTGCCGTCCAGGCCGTGGCCTTTGGACATAGCGTTCTGGAAGTCTTCGAACGTCCAGCGGCCAATCCCCGTGACGGGGTCAGGCGTGATATTCGCCCCCAGCAGTTTGCCGAAAGGTGTATCGAGCACTACGCCGCCGGAGAAGGCCGGTTTGCCGGGCAGGGTATGGCACGCGGTGCAGTCACCGAGCGTGGTCAGGTAGCGGCCCTTTTCCACCAGATTGTACGAGTCGGCACCTGTACCGGCGTGCGCGACGTTAAGGGTCAGCCCCAGTACGCCGACACAGACAGAAAGTAGAGTTTTCATACCGGGATCATCTCCCCAGGGCGCTTCAGGTATCGGGTGCGAATCGCATCGGCTGCCTTGAAAGCCAGTGCTGCGACAGTGCCGGTGGGGTTATAGCCAGGGTTCTGCGGGAAGGCCGAGGAGCCGACCACAAACAGATTCGGTACATCCCACACCTGCAGGTATTTGTTCACCGAGCTGGTCTTTGGGTCCGCGCCCATGATGAAGCCGCCAACGATGTGCGAGGACTGATACGGCGCGCTGTTCCAGTGCCCGGTCTGGGCGCTGTCGACCATTTGAATCGGGTTCATGCTCTTGGCGATTTCGTGGACCTTGCCCGTCACATAGGCAGCCATTTTGCGATCGTTTTCCGGGAAGTCGAAGGTGATCCGCAGCAATGGTCGCCCCAGTGGGTCCTTGTAGGTCGGGTCCAGCGACAGGTAGTTGCCGCGGATCGAATAGCTGCTGGCTTCACAGCCGATGGACATGCTGTTGGCGTAGTTCTTGACGGTCGCCTGCTTCCATTGCGAGCCCCAGGTTGGCGTGCCGGGTGGCACCGGGCGCGATTCGATAGGCGCTGCGCCGATAGGGGTGACCCGAGTGCTGCCGCCGCCGACGAAACCCAGACCGGAGTGGTCGAAGTTGTCGTTGTTGAATTCGTCGATGCCCATGCCAATGGCACCGCCGCCGATGAATGGGTTGAAGTTCTTGTCATCGAAGAACAGACGCACGTTGTTGGCGGTCTGGTAAGCGTAATTACGGCCCGTGGTGCCGGTATTGGTCACCGGGTCGTAAGGCTTGCCGACTCCGGATAGCAGCATCAGGCGTACGTTTTCAAAGATGAACGCGCTGATCACCACCAGCTCGGCAGGTTGCTCGAACTCTTCGCCATTGGCATCGACAAAGATGATCCCGGTGGCGCGCTTGCCAGTGCTGTCCATGGTCACGCGTAACACTTCACAATTGGTCTTGGCGGTGAAGTTCGGCTTGCGAATCAGGACCGGCAGTATCGTGGTGATAGCGCTGGCCTTGGAGTAGTTGGCACAACCGTAGTTGGTGCAGAAACCACAGAAAGTGCAGGCACCCATGGTCACGCCCAGCGAGTTGGTGTAAGCCCGGGAAACCAGCGCCGACGGCACCGGGAAGGGCTTATAGCCGAGGTTTCGGGCGGCCTCGGCAAACAGCGTTGGCGCGTAGGTCTGCTCGGTAGGCGGATTCGGATATTCTTCCGAGCGCGCACCTTCGAATGTGTTACCGCCTTCCTGAATCACGCCCTTGATGTTGCCTGCCTTGCCAGACACGCCGGCCAAGCGATCAAACTTGGTGTAGAACGGCTCCATCTCTTCCCAGTCCGTGCCCCAGTCCTGCAGGGTCAATTCGGCGGGCAGCTCTTTACCGTAACGCTCGGTCAGGTGGCTGTGCAGGCGGAATTCTTCAGGCTGAAAGCGAAAGGCAATGCCGGCCCAGTGGTTGCCCGCGCCGCCGGTGCCATTGCCGGGGTGAAAAGAACCCCAGCTGCGCATGGGCAAGGCTGTTTCCGTGACGTTGTTGCGGATGGTGCAAGTGTTCTGCCTGGTGCGCAGCATCAGATCCTGACGGCGCGCATAGCGCAATTCGTCAGTGGCCGAAGCGATGTTGAAGTCGGCAGCGGTGTCACGCCACGGGCCGCGTTCGAAGCCCATCACGTTCAATCCTTCATCGGCCAATTCGTTGGCAATGATGGATCCGGCCCAGCCGAGTCCGACAACCACCACGTCGGTGGAAGGTAGTTTTCTAGCCATGACGATTAACCCTTCTTCTGCCAGGCGGCGTTGCCGATGATGGAAATCGGTATGAGGTCGAGCTTCTGGTTGTGCCGCCCGATGTAGTCGCGGTAGTCATAGCGGGCACCGGGGAAGCCGATCATTTTCCACGACACCATGTCGCGGTTGCCGCCATAGACCGGGTCAGCAAAGAAGCCTTCCATGGTGTTGCCCAGCACCTGCTGGAAGAACAGTTTCGCGTCGATGTCCTCCAGCTCGATGGTGCCTTTCTCCAGGCCGGTCAAAACCTTGTCCCGTTCTTCACCGTTGAGGGCGCTGAAGGTTTTCTGAAACTGCTTCTGGCAGTACCGGGTCAGGGCAGCAAGGCCCAGGCGATAACGCTCACGGGGCACCAATGGCGATTGATCGCCCTGCATCGGCGTGCCTTTTTCAAAAGGGCCCTGCATGTACAGGCGATCAAAGGTCCCATATTCGCCCGCCAGTTGGCGGTCAATGAACACGGCGCAACCGGCGTCTTTACCGCTGACGCTCAGGTCGTCAGCCGGGATCAGGCGCTCGACAATGGCTTCGACTTCCCGGGCTTCGTCGGCGGTGAAAAATTGCCAGCCGGGGGTTTCGTAGTGCATCGGACCGTTGTGGTCAAAAGGCACCCATTGCGGTACGCCGGTCAGAGTGGCGGCCTTTGCGCTGGCAGCGGCACCGGCAGCCAGGGTGGTAGCGGAAGACACGAGAAGTTGGCGGCGGGTCAGGCCTTTGGGGGGTAGGTCAGGCATTCAGGGCTCCTGCGAACGCTTACGACAGGAGCGGGTCCCATCAGTAGCTGACGTATCGCGGTCAATACACGGTGTTTGTCCGGTGGAGGGACAAATGAAAGCTCACGTGAGGGTGTGACATTAGGTCTCTGGCAACGCCGCATGGACGTAGCGCATGCTGAGCAGGCAACAGCCAGTTTCCGAGATCATCTTTTCCGCACGTCCGCCATGATAGATATGTTGCCAAACGTTGCGCCGCACTCATTTCACAATGGACTGTTACGCTCAAAGTAATAATCCCCTGCTTGTTGCCTACCGTTCACGCTGATCAGGCGAGACAAATCCTCACTGAACAGGCACTTCTTGGTATCGTGCGCACCCTGTCGCGTGCGGAAACATCTCCTCACATATTTTTGCTGTGCGACCAGCATCTGTATTAGCCATCTACCGAGAAGCTGTAGAAATGCCCGATCCAATTCCTTTGAAGGATCACGAGAAAGATGCACGGTTGGTCAACAAGCGATTGATTGCCTGCGCATTGCTCGTGGCTATCCTGAGCGCGTGCCTTGTTGCGCGGATGTATTTCCTGCAAGTCACCGAGTTCGCCTATCACTCGACTATTTCTGAAAATAACCGTGTGCACGTGCTGCCAATCGCACCTGAGCGCGGCCTGATTTACGACCGTAATGGTGTGGTGCTGGCGGATAACCGGCCCAGTTACAACATGACGCTGACTCGCGAGAGGGCGGGGGATTGGCACAAGGTCATCGACGAAGTCATGGTGTTGCTCAAGCTGCCCGAGGAGGAGCGCATCCTCTTCGATAAAGACCTAAAGCAAGTGCGCCACCCGTTTGAACCCGTGACATTGTTGTACGAGCTGACCGAAGAGCAGATCGCAGTGCTGGCAGTGAATCAGTACCTGTTACCGGGCATCGACGTCGAGCCGCAATTCGTCCGGCATTACCCGTTGGGCGCGCACTTTGCCCACTCCATTGGTTACGTAGGACGGATCAACGAGAAGGAAGCCAAGCAGCTGGACTCCGTTGAGTATCGCGGCACTCAATCCATCGGCAAGACCGGTATCGAGCGTTTCTACGAGTCGGAGTTGCATGGCAAGGTCGGTTACGAAGAAGTCGAGACCAACGCCCAGGGGCGTGTGCTGCGGGTGCTCAAACACACCGACCCGACACCCGGCAAGAACATCACCCTGAGCCTGGATATCCATTTGCAGGAAGCTGCCGAAGCTGCACTGGGTGATCGACGTGGTTCTGTGGTGGCGCTCGACCCTGCGACCGGTCAGGTGCTGGCGATGGTCAGCAAACCGAGCTTCGATCCCAACCTGTTTGTGACCGGGATCAGCTTCAAGGAGTACGCAGCGCTGCGTGATTCCATCGACCGTCCATTGTTCAACCGGGTTCTGCGTGGTCTTTATGCGCCGGGCTCGACCATCAAACCCGAAGTGGCAATTGCCGGTCTCGACAGCGGTGTCGTGAACGCCTCGACCAAAGTCTTCGATCCGGGTTATTTCCAGCTGCCGGATTTTGATCACAAATACCGCAACTGGAACCACAGCGGCGATGGCTGGGTGGATATGGACGCAGCGATCATGCGGTCCAACGACACGTACTTTTACACGTTGGCACACAAGCTGGGCATCGACCGCATGTACGACTACATGAGCATGTTCGGACTGGGCCAGAAGGTCTCGCTGGACATGTTCGAAGAGTCGGCGGGGTTGATGCCGTCGCGTCAGTGGAAGCGTGCAACGCGTCGGCAGGCATGGTTTCCGGGGGAAACCGTGATTCTGGGTATCGGCCAGGGCTACATGCAGGTCACGCCGTTGCAATTGGCTCAAGCCACTTCATTGATCGCCAACAAGGGTGTGTGGGTGCGACCGCATCTGGCCATGGAGGTCGGCGGCAGCGCTCCGGTGGACGAGCATCCGATGCCGAACATCGTGCTGCATGATCCCAACGAGTGGAATCAGGTCAACATCGGCATGCAGATGGTCATGCACGATCCGCGCGGCATCGCCCGTGCGGCGGCGCAGGGCGCGCAGTACCGTATCGCGGGTAAGAGCGGCACGGCACAGGTGGTCGCGATCAAGCAGGGTGAGCGTTACGACCGTGCCAAAACCCTCGAACGCCACCGTGATAACGCCTTGTTCGTCGGCTTTGCCCCGGCCGATCATCCCAAGATCGTAGTGGCGGTCATGATCGAGAACGGCGAGGCGGGCGGCCGTGTCGCAGGTCCCGTCGTCAGGGAAATTCTTGATGCGTGGCTGCTGGACAAAGACGGCAAGCTCAAACCGCAATATGCGGCACCCGCCAAACCGGTTGAGCCGCACGTCTAGGTATTGCGGTTTTATGTGGGAGCCGAGCTTGCTCGCGATAAGGCTGGACGCTATCTATCGGATCACTTTGTTGCTTTCATCGCGAGCGAGCTCAGCTCCCACATAGACCGTGCAATTGCGTACGCCCCGCCGGTCCTAAGGTCGAAGGCAAACGAGCAAGCTTGCAGGCAAACATAAAATCTCCCGCAGGTGGGTGATTGGCTGTTGAGGCGAGTGGGCGGCAATTCGATTGGCCCGCGAAAGCGGTCGGGCTAAACCTGGTGAACCACATGTATAGGTTTCAGGCTGGTGTTTTCAGGCAATGATGATTGTGTCGGAGCGAAGGCTTTACATGGAATCTGCGTTTCACTGATCGACCTGTGTCAGATCAAAGGCTGAACTGTGAGCCACACAGTCGGTCGATCATTGATGCGTGCCAAGCCACTGGCTACGTTTTCCACCTGTCTCGACAAGGAAACCAGCATGTCCAAAACCATTGCCGATCACCTCGCTCAAACCCTCGCCAGTGCTGGCGTCGATCGTATCTGGGGGGTGAGCGGCGACAGCCTCAATGGCCTGACCGATAGCCTGGAAAGAATCGACTCGATCCGGTGGATGCACACTCGCCACGAGGAAGTTGCAGCCTTCGCCGCCGGTGCTGAAGCGGCAAGCACTGGGAAACTTGCGGTCTGCGCGGGTAGCTGCGGGCCGGGTAACCTGCACTTGATCAATGGCCTTTACGACTGCCATCGCAATCAGGTCCCGGTATTGGCGATTGCCGCGCATATTCCTTCTTCTGAAGTAGGCCTGGGCTATTTTCAGGAAACCCATCCTCAAGAGCTGTTCAAGGAGTGCAGTCACTTCGTCGAACTGGTCAGCACGCCTGAACAGTTTCCTCGAGTGCTTGAACGTGCCATGCGCGCAGCGATTGGTCAGCGTGGCGTTGCCGTCATCGTGTTACCGGGGGACGTCGCACTGAGCGATGCCCCGGACGCACTGGCCAAGTGGGTCGCTACTGCGCCACCGACGGTCACCCCAAGCGAGCCAGACATTCAGCAACTGGCCGATATCCTCAATGAATCCAAGGCAATCACATTGCTCTGCGGCGCGGGTTGCGCCGGCGCCCACGACGAAATGGTGGCATTGGCCGATCGCCTCGGAGCGCCGGTGGTGCATGCCTTGCGCGGCAAGCAGTACGTCGAATACGACAATCCGTTCGATGTCGGGATGACCGGGTTGATCGGCTTTAGCTCTGGTTATCACGCGATGCTGTCCTGCGACACACTGGTGATACTGGGCAGTAATTTTCCGTATCGGAACTTCTACCCGACGGACGCTAAAATCGTCCAGATCGATATCGACCCCACTGCTCTGGGTCGACGCACGCCGATTGCGTTGGGGCTGACTGGTGGCGTGAAGGAAACGCTCGCAGCGCTGCTGCCCAAACTGGATCGCCATGAGGATCGCCGCTTCCTCGACAAAGCGCTCAAGCATTACGCCAAGGCGCGCGAAGGGCTGGACGACCTGGCCACACCATCGTCGCCCGGCAACCCGATCCATCCGCAGTATTTGACCCGTCTGATTGATGAGCAAGCTGATGACGACGCTATCTTCAGCGTTGATGTCGGCACGCCAACCCTGTGGGCAGCGCGCTATCTGCACATGAACGGTAAGCGCAGCCTGCTGGGGTCGTTCAACCACGGCTCTATGGCCAACGCCATGCCTCAAGCGTTGGGGGCGAAAGCTGCGCATCCGGATCGCCAGGTGATTTCCCTGTGCGGCGATGGCGGGCTATCGATGCTGATGGGGGATTTGCTCAGCGTGCGCCAGCTGGACCTGCCGATCAAAATGGTGGTCTTCAACAACAGTTCGCTGGGTTTCGTGGACATGGAGATGAAAGCCAGCGGCTACGTGCCCCACGGCACTGATCTGTATGAGACCAACTTCGCCGGTATCGCCTTGGGTGCAGGCATTCTGGGTATTCGGGTGGAAAGCGCCGAAGAGTTGCCCGCAGCATTGCGCAAGGCATTCGATCACCCCGGACCGGTTTTGGTAGATGTCGTCACCGCCAAACAGGAGCTGGGTATCCCGCCAAAAATCAAACTGGCCCAGGCCAAAGGCTTCAGCCTGTACATGATGCGCGCGGTATTAAGCGGGCGTGGGGATGAGGTGTTTGAATTGGTGAAGACTAACTTGAGGTAATCCTGCCTTGCGGCAGCTGTCGTGCATCAAGCCCGGATTGTAGGAGCGCACGAGCACTGCGAGGCCGCGATAGCGGAATATCAGAAAAACCGCTATCGCTGGCCTCGTAACCTCGGTGAGGCTCCTGCAGATTGTGTTCAATCTGGAAGACTGCGTCACCTACCAGAGGTTACGTAGGCGCCGACTTCATGTTGTCGATCCACTAATATCTGTCACCTTCGGCAGAGTGTGTGAAATCTTTAGGCCTTAAAATCCATTATATGTAACCATTCATCGCGCACTAACTTGTCATACGTCCGACTATTTGGATCCAATAAATATATTTCTCCCGGCCACTATCCTTTTACACAAAGAGCCAGTACAAACGCCGCAATGTGTTCGCTGTTTCAGTGAACAGCTGTGCGCCGTAGTAACTCTTTTGTAATGGAAGTATCCGTAATGATGAAAAGTCTGGGTTTCAGCAGAAAGATTCTGCTCGCCGCCGCGTTGGTGGTCGTTGTCGCATTTACCTGTTTTATTGTCGTTAACGATTATCGACAACGTCAGACTTTGAAATCCAATGTCTTTGCTGAACTTCAACAGCTCGGTGGCTTGACCACCCAGAACATTCAGACCTGGCTAGACAGCCGCACGCAGCTATTGCAATCCATGGCGCAGCGGGTCGCTGCGGACGGCAAAGCGATTCCTGATCTGCAACGCTCCATTGGCATTCCTGCTTACACCGATAACTTCCAGCTCAGTTATTTCGGCGGCACAGACGGGGTAATGTTTTCGGTGCCTGCGGGT
The DNA here is from genome assembly GCF_002158995.1 of Pseudomonas caspiana. Lineage (GTDB taxonomy): Bacteria > Pseudomonadota > Gammaproteobacteria > Pseudomonadales > Pseudomonadaceae > Aquipseudomonas > Aquipseudomonas caspiana. The sequence goes on from NZ_LOHF01000015.1 coordinate 84,467, forward strand.
AACCGTGCAGCGGATTATGATCCGCGTGCGCGTGGCTGGTACAAGGCCGCGCAAAATGCGCCTGGCACTGTTGTGACTGAACCGTACATTGCGGCTTCCTCGGGCAAGTTGGTCGTGACACTGGCAGCACCGGTCAAGTACCAGAACCAGTTCATTGGCGTTGCCGGTGCTGATATTTCCCTCGACAGTATTACCAAGACCATCAACTCGCTGAACTTCGGTGGTCATGGTTATGCATTCATTGTCAGCGGTGATGGCAAGATTCTGATTCACCCGGACAGCAAGCTGATTCTGAAAAACATCAGCGAAGCCTATCCCGCTGATACACCGAAAATCGCCGCAGGTGTGAGCGAAATCAACTCTGCCGGCAAAGCAGAAATCATGTCGCTGACCAAAGTAGAAGGTGTTTCCTCGGCTAATTGGTACGTTGCGCTGGTACTGGATCAGGATGCGGCCTACGCAATGCTCGGCGAATTCCGCACCTCGGCTATTACCGCCATGGTCATTTCTGTGGTGATCATCATTGTGTTGCTGGGCATGCTGATCAGCGTCCTGATGCAACCGCTGCATCAAATGGGACGCGCCATGCGTGACATCGCAGACGGTGACGGCGACCTGACCAAGCGTCTGGCCATCACCTCCCAGGATGAGTTCGGTGAGTTGGCGCAGTCGTTCAACCGTTTTGTCGAGCGTATTCACGGCTCTATTCGCGAGGTGGCCTCAACGGCCGGTCAGTTGGGCGATGTGGCGATGCGTGTGGTGAAAGCCTCCAACTCGTCCATGACCAATTCCGACCAGCAGGCCAACCGCACCGAAAGTGTCGCTGCGGCTATCAACGAGTTGGGTGCTGCGGCACAGGAGATTGCCCAGAACGCTGCACGCACTTCTCAGCAGTCTGCCGATGCCAGCCAGTTGGCCAGTGATGGTCAGCAAGTCGTGCAGCAGACGATCAACGCGATGAACGAGCTGTCGACGAAGATCAGCGAATCCTGCGCCAATATCGAGAACCTCAACGGCAAGACCGTCAACATCGGTCAGATTCTGGAAGTGATCACCAGCATTTCCCAGCAAACCAACCTGCTGGCCCTTAATGCGGCGATTGAAGCTGCACGTGCAGGCGAGGCCGGGCGTGGTTTCGCGGTAGTGGCTGATGAGGTTCGCAACCTGGCGCACCGCACTCAGGATTCGGCGCAGCAAGTGCAGAAGATGATCGAGGAACTGCAGGTCGGCGCACGTGAGGCAGTGGTCACCATGACCGAAAGCCAGCGTCAGAGCGAAAGCAGTGTGACTGTCGCCAATCAGGCGGGGGAGCGGTTGAGCAGCGTGACTCGCCGTATCGATGAAATCAACGACATGAACCAGTCGGTAGCGGCTGCGACTGAAGAGCAAACAGCAGTCGTGGAATCTATCAATGTCGACATTACGCAGATCAACACGCTTAACCAGGAGGGCGTCGATAACCTGAAGCTGACGCTGGATGCTTGTTCGTATCTGGAAGAGCAGGCTGCGCGTTTGCAGCATCTGGTGGGCACTTTCAGAATTTGATCTGATTGTTGATTACCGCTAATACCGCAGGACCGGCTAAAGTCGGCCCTGCAGGTCGACGTTCAGGTGCAGGGCGTAGGCTGAAGGTAGGTTACTTGCCTGTCTTGACCGACTGCCCACCTGAAGGGTCAAAGCACTGGCTGTCATACCGAGGACTCTCGCACAGCGATTTCGCGGTCGGTGGAGGCGGGCGGGTTTTTTGGTATTGCTTGTAACTTTCCGTCTCATAGACCGTGAACTTCGCACGCCCGCTGACTTTCAGAACTTCAGTGGCTTTCAGGTTGATCTTGTGCGCGTGATCAACCGGCTCACCCTGGCGCAACATCTTGGGTGGGCCTGGTCTTTGTAAAGAGGTTTGGGCGTTGCTTTCGTCGCAAGGAACTGACGCGAAGCTGACGGAGCCCTGAGGCGATATGCATTTGAATATTTCGCTGCGAGCGGTGCCGCTTGCAAGCAGGGCGGTGATGGCTATCACCAGTGAAGGCCATTTCATGAACTGTCTCCGTGGATGGCGCAAAGCTACCACTGGCGCCGTGCAAGCCCCAGATATTTTTGCGCTGTCACCACGGCAGGGTTTCAAACTTGAGGGTTTTTTCGGCTGTCACTAAGGAACACTTGCAGCGATTTGGCCATGCTGTTCAGTTGTGCTTCCAAGGCTTCAATCTGTTTTCGATCAAAGGTGTTGAGTGGCAGATCGGCACTGAAGCGCGCTTGTGGTTCTGAAATGGTCAGAGGCTGGGTCGAGAAGCCCAATGCCTCCCTCAATAAGCCATTGATCAAGGTCTGATAGCCGATACCCTGACTATCTGCACGCTCCCTCGCAGCTTGAAGCACGATATCGTCCAGCATGATGGTAATTCGGCTTTTGCCTTTGCTTGCTGCGACTGCTCCGCGTTTTGCATTGGAGAAATCATATTGGTCTTTCATTGGATTATTGACCTCTGTATTGATTGATCTCCTGAGGCTCAGCCTTCCTGACAGAGATCAACCTGATGAAATTAGGGTCGCGGTAGGTATAAACCGCAACCAGTATCTGCCCGCTGCCATCGTCTCCAACTGTTACCCAGCGCTGCTCATCATGATCGTTGTCTTCAAGGGTGAGCGCGCTTGGGTCGTATAAGGCAGCTTCTGCATCGGCCAGCCGAACCTTGTGTTTGGCAAGGTTCTGTCTGGCTTTGGCGGTGTCGAACTGAATTCTGAACTTCATTATGCATATCTTATATGTATATTGAAAGGGTGGGTTTACCTGCGCGACGATCAGGCCAACGAAGGCTAGTCGTGCTGGCGGGGCTGAACCGAGCGGTATTGTTTCCGGCTGTTGACGCTCGTTCTGGAAGCGTTTTGCAACACCTCAACCTTTCACAAAACGGTTACCTAACCGTCACTTGCAGTTCACCCCACTGAAACACCCCAGGCCTACTGTCAGTTGCAACTCACAACAACCAGACAGAGAAGCCCATGAACCCAGCCATCCATGTCGAGCGTCTGAACAAGACTTTTGCGCGCAAACCCGCGCTGGTTGATTTGGCATTGTCTATACAACCAGGCGAAATGGTCGCGCTGATCGGTGCTTCGGGTTCTGGCAAATCCACGTTGCTGCGTCATCTTGCCGGGCTGGCGTGCTGTGATCGTGGCAATGGCGGGAGCGTGCAGGTGCTGGGGCGGGAAGTGCAGGCGGCGGGCCGCCTAAACGGCAAAGTGCGCAAGCTGCGTTCCGATATCGGCTACATCTTTCAGCAGTTCAACCTGGTCAACCGTCTCAGCGTGCTCGACAACGTACTGCTCGGTTGTCTGGGGCGCATGCCAGGCTGGCGCGGCAATCTCGGCCTGTTCAACGCCGAGGAAAAGCAACGCGCTTTGCAGTCACTGGATCGCGTCGGTCTTGTCGATCTGGCCGCCCAGCGTGCCTCGACCTTGTCGGGTGGTCAGCAGCAGCGGGTCGCCATTGCACGGGCGCTGACTCAGCGTGCTGAAGTGATCCTCGCTGATGAACCTATCGCATCGCTGGACCCTGAGTCCGCCCGCAAGGTCATGGAAATCCTCGCCGACATCAACCGCACCGACGGTAAAACAGTGGTCGTCACCTTGCATCAGGTGGATTACGCGGTGCGTTATTGCCCCCGCGCGGTGGCGCTCAAAGGCGGACGGATTCATTTCGATGGCGATGCACAGAATCTCAGCAGCCAGTTCCTCAACGACCTGTACGGCGCAGACGTGGACACCAGCCTGATGATTGCAGAGGAGGGCCGACGCATCGTAGCCCCACCTCGTCTGGTGCTGGCTCGTAATTGAGCAGCCACCCATTTTTTAAAAAAAACCGAACACAACAACAGCCAAATCCAAACTGAGGAGTGCTTCCATGTTGAACCGTATCGGTCGCGTCGTTGCGTCTGCCGCGTTGCTGGGCAGTTGCCTGCTGGGCACTGCCCATGCCGACGAGAAAGTTATCAACTTCGGCATCATGTCTACCGAGTCTTCGCAGAACCTGAAAAGCATCTGGCAGCCATTTCTGGATGACATGGGTAAGAAAACCGGGCTGAAGATTAACGCTACGTTCGCCTCGGACTACGCGGGTCTCATCCAGGGTATGCGCTTCAACAAGGTCGATGTGGCCTGGCTGGGCAACAAGGCAGCGATGGAGGCGGTGGACCGCTCCAACGGCGAAATCTTTGCTCAGACGTCGGCCGCAAATGGTGCGCCGGGCTACTGGAGCGTGATCATTGCCCGCAAGGACAGCCCGATCAATACCGTCGAGGACATGCTCAAGAATGCCAAGACCCTGACCTTCGGTAACGGTGATCCAAACTCCACCTCCGGTTATCTGGTGCCGGGCTACTACGTTTTCGCCAAGAACAACGTCGATGCCGCTACTGCCTTCAAGCGCACTTTGAACTCCAGTCACGAAGTGAACGCGCTCAGCGTTGCCAAGGGCCAGCTGGATGTGGCGACTTTCAACACCGAAAGCTGGGATCGCCTCGAGGTCACTCAGCCGGACATGGCTGCCAAGCTCAAAGTGATCTGGAAGTCGCCGCTGATTCCGTCCGATCCGATGGTCTGGAGCAAGGCTCTGTCGGATGAAAACAAAAACAAGATTCGTGAATTCTTTGCCGATTACGGCAACACCGACGAAGAGAAAGCCGTCCTCAAAGGCATGCAACTGGGCAAGTTCCTCAAGTCCAGTGATGACCAATTGCTGCCGATCCGTCAGTTGGATCTGTTCAAGCAGCGCACTGAAACCCTCGCCAGCACCAGCCTGAATGCCGACGAGAAAGCCAAGCGCCTAAAGGACATTGATGCGGGCCTGAGCAAGTTGCAGGAACGCCTGACCGAGCTTGAAAAGAAAAATACCGCCAGCGCGGGTTGATTGATCCAGGGCGCGCCTTTTCAAGGGGTGCCCAGCTCTCAAAAAAAGAACTATCCGAATTGGAATGTTTTTTCTGTAGGAGCTCACGAGCACCGCGAGGCAGCGATAGCAATCTGCCTGATACACCGCCATCGCGGCCTCGCGTTGCTCGTGCGCTCCTACAGGAATCGCGTTTGCTGTGCGACAGCGCGGCGTCCAGACCACGGGCAAACTCCTGCTGAACGAGATCCGATTATGACGAGCATGACCCATGTGGCTTATACCCAGGCCGCTGGTAAACGCAGTTGGCCGCAATATCTGGGCTGGGGCCTGTTCCTGGCCATGCTGGCCTGGGCCTGGAAGGGCGCCGAAATGAATCCGCTGGCGCTGTACCGAGACTCGGGAAACATGGCGACTTTCGCCGCCGATTTCTTTCCGCCTGATTTCCACGAGTGGCGTTCTTACCTCAAGGAAATGATCGTCACCGTACAAATTGCGTTATGGGGCACGGTGCTGGCGATTGTCTGCTCGGTGCCGCTGGGCATCCTCTGCGCCGAAAACATTACCCCTTGGTGGATTCACCAACCGCTGCGCCGGGTCATGGACTCGTTTCGCTCCATCAACGAGATGGTCTTCGCCATGCTGTTTGTGGTGGCGGTCGGCCTCGGTCCGTTCGCTGGCGTTCTGGCGTTGTGGATCAGCACCACCGGCGTACTGGCCAAGTTGTTCGCCGAAGCCGTGGAAGCGATTGATCCGGGCCCCGTTGAAGGCGTACGCGCCACCGGTGCCAGCGCCTTGCAGGAAGTTATCTACGGGGTCATCCCGCAGGTCATGCCGCTGTGGATTTCTTACGCGCTGTATCGCTTCGAATCCAACGTACGTTCGGCAACCGTAGTAGGGATGGTCGGTGCGGGCGGGATCGGTGTGATCCTCTGGGAAAACATCCGTGCATTCCAGTTCACCCAGACCTGCGCCGTGTTGCTGGTGATCATCGTCGTGGTCAGCGCTATCGACATCGTGTCCCAGCGTTTGCGCAAGCAGTTTATTTAATCGCATGGCACACCTTCGTCCCATAGGAACTGCCGCAGGTTGCGAAGCTCGGTGTTTCAAAAAAGCCGTTTCGCAGTCTTCGGCAGCTCCTGCAGAAGGAATTCATACGTTGCTTGAGAAAGGTGTTTTTTAGTCATGGACATGTCTAGACAACAAGCCGAACCGCTGTATCTCGAACTCGCCAACATTCTGCGTGCCGAGCTCGGCAGCTACACCGCAGGTGATTACTTGCCCGCTGAAGTTCAGCTCGCTGCACGTTTCGACGTCAACCGTCACACGATCCGCCGGGCCATCGATGAGTTGGTGCGCGAGGGTAGTGTGTTGCGGCGTCAGGGCAAGGGCACGCAGGTTTTGCAGCGCCCGCTGATCTACCCAATGCGGGCTGACAGCGCTTACAGCCAGTCATTGTCAGCCCAGGGGATTGGTGTCGACGCCACTCTGCTGCAACGTCAGGAATGCCCGGCCAGCGTCGAGGACGCCGAACATTTGCAACTTGATGAATACGCCCCGCTGATCGAACTGCACACCCTGCGCAAACTCGACGGCCATCCCGTAAGCCTGATTCGCCATCGTTTCTGCGCCACTCGCAAAGAGTTGTTGGCCAGTTACAGACGCGGCTCGCTGCGCCAGTTCCTGGCCGACCGCGACTTGCCGCTGACCCGAACCTTGAGCCTGGTTGGGGCGCGTCTGCCCAGTCGCGAAGAGGCGGATCTGTTGATGATGCCGCGTCACTTGCCAGTGCTCACCGTCCTCACCGTTTCCCGCGACAGCAGCGGTCGGCCGGTGGAGCTATCGCGCTCCACCAGTCGCTCTGACCGCTTCCAGTATCAATTCATCGTCTGATGGAGATGCCTCATATGAACCCTGCTACAGACCCCGCTATTGCTGCGCGTCAGCGCTGGATTGGTGTACTCGCCCGCGCCGTCGGCGACGAACTGAGCCGCCATGAATCAGCGTTGCGTGACGCCGAATATCAACTGATTCGCGCCCCGGAAATCGGCATGACGCTGGTTCGCGGCCGCATGGGCGGCACCGGCGCTCCGTTCAATGTCGGTGAAATGAGCGTAACCCGTTGCGTCGTTCGTCTGGCTGACGGGCGCACCGGTTACAGCTATCTGGCCGGACGCGACAAGCCCCGCGCCGAGCTGGCAGCACTGGCCGATGCTCATCTGCAAGGCCCGCAACAGCAGCACTGGCTCAGGGAACTGATCGAGCCGCTGGCCCGCGCCCAACTCAAGCGCCGCGCTGACAAGGACGCCGAAATCGCCGCCAGCAAAGTGGAATTCTTTACCCTTGTCAGAGGAGAAGACTGATGAATGCAGCTCTGTTGCAACCGGCATTCGCCGACCCGGTACTCGACGCCCAGCGCAGTTTTCGCGCAGCCCTCAAGGCGCTGGCAGGCCCGGGTGTCATCCACACTTTGCAGGCGGCACAACGACCCCCGGCACTCATCGGTCTTGATTCAGCCACCCATGCCTTGTGCCTCGCCTTGCTGGATATCGACACCGCATTGTGGCTGGCCCCGGCGTTCGACACGCCGGCCATTCGCGCCAACCTGGCCTTTCACTGCGGCTGCCCGGTTGTCACTGAGCGCCGCCATGCGCGATTCGCCTTGCTGGACGACAGCCAACTGCACGATCTGTCTGGCTTCGACCTGGGTAACGACCGTTATCCGGACCAGTCCTGCACCTTGCTGGTCCAGCTGTCGAGCCTTGGCGGCGGTAGCTCCATGAGCTGGCAAGGACCGGGCATTGAAAGCGAAAACAAAGTCGCCTTGCCGTTGAGCCACGCATTCTGGAGCCAGCGCGAACAGCACAACGATTTTCCCCGTGGGCTGGATGTGTTCTTCGTCGCCGACAGCGATCTGCTCGGCCTGCCGCGCAGCACCCGGGTCACACAAATTGCACAGGAGCGTGCCTGATGTACGTCGCCGTCAAAGGTGGCGAACAGGCCATCGATAATGCCCACCGCCTGCTGGCCAAAAAACGCCGGGGCGATACGTCAATTGCCGAGCTCAGTGTCGAGCAGATTCGACAGCAACTGCCGCTGGCCGTGGCTCGCGTCATGACTGAAGGCTCGCTGTATGACGAGCAGCTTGCGGCGCTGGCCATCAAGCAAGCAGCGGGGGACATGATCGAAGCGATTTTCCTGCTGCGTGCCTACCGCACGACGCTGCCGCGCTTCAGCGCCAGCCTGCCGATCAATACCTCGGACATGCAGCTCAATCGTCGCCTCTCCGCCACCTTCAAAGACGTCCCCGGCGGGCAATTGCTCGGCCCGACGTTCGACTACACCCATCGTCTGCTGGACTTCACATTACTGGCGGACGGCGAATACCCAGGCCCGCAGATAAAAGAAAACGCCGCTCTTGAACCCTGCCCGCGTGTTTTGGGTTTATTGGCCCGGGAAGGCTTGATCAAAAACGAAGCCGACAGCGGCGAAGAGGTCGCCGACATCACCCGCGAGCCCCTGGAATACCCGGCCAATCGCGCGCAGCGCTTGCAAGCGCTGGCCCGTGGCGATGAAGGTTTTCTGCTGGCTCTGAGTTACTCGACTCAGCGTGGTTATGGCCGCAATCACCCGTTTGCAGGGGAAATCCGTATCGGCGAAGTCGAGGTCTGGATCGAACCTGAAGAGCTGGGCTTCCCGATTGCCATTGGTGCTATCGAAGTGACCGAGTGCGAAATGATCAACCAGTTCGTTGGCTCGGCCACTGAACCGGCGCAGTTCACCCGCGGTTACGGTCTGGCGTTCGGCCACGCAGAGCGCAAAGCCATGGCCATGGCGCTGGTGGATCGCTCTCTGCGCGCCGAGGAGTTCAATGAAGAAATCCAGTCCCCGGCGCAGCAGGAGGAGTTCGTGCTCGCTCACTGCGACAACGTCGAGGCTGCCGGTTTCGTCTCGCACTTGAAACTGCCGCACTACGTCGACTTCCAGTCCGAACTGGGGCTGATCCGTAAGCTGCGTGCGCCTGCACACAAGGAGTCCAAGCCATGAATGCTTATCAGCAGGCGAAACCCCAGCCCCAGCGCGACGAGGCCTACAACTTCGCGTATCTGGATGAGCAGACCAAACGCATGATCCGCCGCGCCTTGCTCAAGGCAGTGGCTATCCCCGGTTACCAGGTGCCATTTGGCGGCCGTGAAATGCCGTTGCCTTATGGCTGGGGCACCGGTGGCATGCAACTGACGGCAGCGATTCTGGGCGCAGAAGACGTGCTCAAGGTTATCGACCAGGGTGCGGACGACACTACTAATGCCGTGTCAATCCGGCGCTTCTTTGCCCGCACTGCCGGTGTCGAAACCACCGAGCGCACGCCCGAAGCGACCGTCATCCAGACCCGCCACCGTATCCCGGAAACACCGTTGAGTGCCGAGCAGATTCTGGTCTATCAGGTGCCGATTCCCGAACCGCTGCGCTTCATTGAACCGCTGGAAACCGAAACCCGGACCATGCACGCCCTCAATGATTACGGGGTCATGCACGTCAAACTTTACGAGGACATTGCCACCTTCGGCCACATCGCGACCAGCTACGCGTATCCGGTGATGGTCGATGAGCGCTACGTGATGGACCCGTCGCCGATTCCCAAATTCGACAACCCCAAACTCGACATGAGCCCGGCGTTGATGCTGTTCGGTGCAGGGCGAGAAAAACGACTGTACGCGGTGCCGCCGTATACCAAAGTCGTGAGCCTGGACTTCGAGGATCACCCGTTCGAGATCCAGCGCTGGGAGCACAACTGCGCCATCTGCGGCAGTCGTGACTCTTATCTCGATGAGCTGATTATTGACGACGCGGGCACTCAGAGCTTCGTCTGTTCCGATACCGATTACTGCGCTCAGCGTGTCATCCATCAACAGGAGGCGGGCCAATGATCAGCGCGCAAGCCAGCCACGACATTACGCCTCTGCCCGAGAGCACCCAGCCGCTGCTCAAGGTACGTGACCTGACCAAACTGTATGGCCCCGACAAAGGCTGTCAGGGCGTCAACTTCGAACTGTATCCGGGGGAAGTGCTGGGCATCGTCGGCGAATCCGGTTCCGGTAAGTCCACCTTGTTGTCGCTGCTCAGTGGCCGCTGCCCGCCAGACCGTGGCGGCATCGATTATCGCGGCAAGGACGGCCAGATGCTCGATCTGTACAGCGCCACTGAAGCCCAGCGCCGGACCTTGCTGCGCACTGAGTGGGGGTTCGTCGAGCAAAGCCCGCGTGATGGTCTGCGCATGGGCGTGTCCGCCGGAGCCAACATCGGCGAGCGATTGATGGCGCAGGGCGTGCGCAATTATCAAGAATTGCGGGCGGCCGGAATTGACTGGCTGACTCAGGTGGAGATCGATCCGCTGCGCATCGACGACTTGCCGCGCACTTTCTCCGGGGGCATGCAGCAACGGCTGCAGATCGCCCGCAATCTCGTGTCCAGCCCACGACTGGTGTTCATGGATGAGCCTACCGGCGGACTCGATGTTTCGGTGCAGGCACGCTTGCTGGATTTGCTGCGCGCACTGGTGCGTGAGCTGGACCTGGCGGTGGTAATCGTCACCCATGACCTGGCCGTCGCCAGATTGCTGGCTGACCGCTTGATAGTGATGCGTCGCTCGCGGGTGGTGGAAACCGGTTTGACCGACCAGATCCTTGATGACCCACAGCATCCTTATTCGCAGTTGCTGGTGTCTTCGGTACTGCAACCGTGAACCGCCTTTTGGGGGACGTCTCATGAATACGCTGATCGAGGTCCGCGACCTCTCGAAAACTTTCACTTTGCACCAGCAAAACGGCGTGGTGCTCAATGTGCTGCGCGGTATGAACTTCACGGTTCGCGGCGGCGAGTGCCTGGTGCTGCATGGTGATTCCGGCGCAGGCAAAAGCACCTTGCTGCGTACGTTGTACGCCAACTACTTGCCCGCTGGCGGCAGCATTCGCGTGCAGCAGGACGGCCAGTGGCTGGAGTTGGTCGGCGCAGAGCCCCGGCAGGTGCTGGCGGTAAGACGCCAGACGTTGGGCTACGTCAGCCAGTTTCTGCGGGTGATCCCGAGGGTTTCCAGTCTGGATGTGGTCATGGAGCCTGCGCTGTCACGCGGTTGGTCAAAAGCCGACGCCAAGACCCGCGCCGAACAGTTGCTGACCCGCCTGAACATTCCACAACGCCTGTGGCAACTGGCACCAGGGACTTTTTCCGGTGGCGAACAACAGCGCATCAATATTGCCCGAGGCTTCATGGTGCCGTGGCCGGTGCTGCTACTGGACGAGCCGACTGCATCGCTGGATGACAGTAATCGCCAGGTGGTGCTGGAGCTGATGAATGAAGCCAAAAATGCCGGTGCCGCGTTGATCGGGATCTTCCATGACCGCACCGCCCGTGAGGCGGTTGCCGATCGCTATCTGGACATGACCCCGGTGGACCTGACCGCCAAGGAGCTGCAGCAATGCTGACCGAACAGATTCTGACCAATGTACAAGTGGTCACGGCCGATCAGGTGTTCAACGGCTCTGTGGTAGTGCGCGATGGCTTGATCGCTGACATGCAAACCGGCCGTAGCCAGTTGCCTCAGGCGCAGGATTTACAGGGTGATTTCCTGCTACCTGGCCTCGTCGAGCTGCACACCGACAACCTTGAAAAGCACCTGTCGCCGCGTCCCGGCGTAGACTGGCCGTCAGCTTCGGCCGTGCTCAGCCATGATGCGCAGATCATTGCGTCCGGCATCACCACGGTATTCGACGCGCTGTCTATCGGCGACGTGAATCCCAAGGGCAAGCGCATGCAGCAGTTGCCCGCCATGCTTGAAGCGATCGCCCACGCCAATGCGGCGGGTCTGACCCGTGCCGAGCATCGTCTTCACTTGCGATGTGAAGTCTGCCACCCGGATACCTTGAGCGTGTTCCGCGATCTGGTGGAGCAGCCGTTGGTGCAACTGGTTTCAGTGATGGACCACTCGCCGGGTCAACGTCAGTTCGCGCTTGAGTCCAAGTACCGCGAGTACTACATGGGTAAATACCACCTGACCACCGCGCAGATGGATGAATTCATCGTCGAGCAGGTAGCCAATTCCCGCGAATACAGCGACCGCTATCGCCGCGCCATTGTTGAGGATTGTCTGGCTCGAGGGCTGTCGGTGGCCAGCCATGACGACGCGACGCTGGCTCATGTCGAGGAGTCCGCGGGCTACGGCATGAGCATTGCTGAATTTCCTACCACCCTGGAGGCTGCGCAGGGTTGTCGGCGTCTGGGGATGAGCGTGTTGATGGGCGCACCCAACGTGGTACGCGGCGGTTCTCACTCGGGCAACGTGGCAGCCGTCGATCTGGCACAAGAAGGGCTACTGGATATTCTCTCCAGCGACTATTATCCGGCCAGCCTGTTGCAGGCGGCGTTTACGCTGGCCGGGCAGGGCGAGTCCTGCACGCTGCCTCAGGCGGTGGCGATGGTCAGTCGGGCTCCGGCGGTTTCAGCCGGGCTGGACGATCGCGGGGAAATTCGAGTCGGGTTGCGTGCCGATCTGGTCCACGTCAGGGCTGATAAGAGCCGGGCTGATCATGTCAGGGCTCAAGGTACGCTGCCGGTTATTCAGCAGGTCTGGCGACAAGGCAAGAGGGTGTATTGATGGCGGGCAGGTTGATCTATCTCATCGGGCCGTCCGGTTCGGGCAAGGACAGCCTGCTGGATAGCGCGCGCGATGAACTGACCCGGCGCGGTTGCCGGGTCGTGCAGCGCGTCATCACGCGTTCGGCGGAAGCCGTGGGTGAGTCCGCGCAGGCCGTGACCGTCGAGCAGTTTCTGGCCATGCAGGCGCAGGGTGACTTCGCCTTGAGCTGGCAGGCCAACGGCTTGCATTACGGCATCCCCAGACAGATTGATGAATGGCTGGCCGAAGGGCAGGACGTGTTGGTCAACGGCTCGCGTGCGCATCTGCCTCAGGCTCGCCAGCGCTATCCTGAGTTGTTGGCGATCTTGTTGACGGTCAGTGACGATACCTTGCGCCAACGCTTGCTTGCCCGAGGCAGGGAATCGGTGGCTGACATCGAAGCGAGGCTGCAACGCAACTCCCGTTTCACCGTTGAGTTGCTGGCCAGCGATTCAGCGGTACGCTTGCTCGACAACTCGGGAGCGCTGGAGCAGACCACCGAGCGCCTGTTGCAGTACATCGCCCATGAGCACGTATGCGTCTGACCTTGCTGGGCACCGCGGATGCTCGGCAGGTGCCGGTTTATGGCTGCCAGTGCCCGGCATGTCTGGCGGCAACGGCCGATCATCAATTACGGCGGCTACCGTGCAGTGGCTTGATCGAGTGTGGCGATCAACGCTGGTTGATCGACAGCGGATTGACCGACCTTGCCGAGCGTTTTCCACCGCGTACGTTGAGCGGCATTCTGCAGACTCATTACCATGCTGACCACGCTCAGGGGCTGCTGCATTTGCGCTGGGGGCAGGGACTGATCATTCCGGTACACGGGCCGCAAGATCCGGAAGGCTTGTCTGACCTGTACAAACATCCCGGTATTCTTGATTTCAGCCAGCCGTTCGATGCGTTCGAGACCCGTGAGTTCGGCGAACTGACCGTCATTGCATTACCGCTGCTGCACTCGAAGCCGACCTTGGGTTATCTCTTGAAAGGTGAGGGCAGGAGCATCGCTTACCTCACCGATACGGTGGGTTTACCCGATACCACTGCGCAATACTTGCGACGCGAGCCACTGGATGTACTGGTTCTTGACTGTTCGATGCCGCCGCAACCGCAAACCCCGCGTAACCATAACGATCTGAACCTTGCGCTTGAAATCATCGAGCACCTGCAACCGGGCAAGGCTGTGCTGAACCACATCGGGCACACGCTGGATGCATGGTTGATGGAGCATGGGCATGAGTTGCCGGAGCAGGTGGTCATCGCCAGAGACGGGATGCAGGTCTGATCTACGCCCGAACTTCGCCATACACCACCGCTCAAACGTGACAGATTGATCACGAAAGCGTGGTCAAGATGCATTTGCAGTATCCGGAGACTTACCTATGAGCAATGAGCCATACGCTACAACGGCCCCGAGCCGTGCTGAAGTCGATGCCTATCCGGGTGCGACCCTGATCCAGTTCGGCACCGATTGGTGCGGCTTCTGCAAAGCCGCCGAGCCCTTGGTCGACAGCGTGCTGGCAGACTACCCCGGTGTACGCCATCTGAAAATCGAAGACGGAAGCGGACGACCGCTGGGACGTTCATTCAGAATCAAACTGTGGCCGACGCTGATCTTTATGCGCGACGGCGTTGAACTCAGCCGTCTGGTACGGCCGAGTAATGTCAGTGCGATTGAAGAGGCGTTCGAAGGAATGGTTAAGCAGGGGTAGGGTGGTCAATGCGCTGCTTTTCATGGGGAACGGTGTGACGTGGGACCGGCTTTAGCCGGGAAGAGGCCGGGGCAGGCACTCCATATTCCTTGTCAGAAATACCGCCTTCCCGGCTAAAGCCGGTCCCACGTCAACTTGCCGATAACCATAGAGTCTCCATTTTTTCGCGCTTGGGCAAGATCCCACAGGCTCAACAGGCTTAACTATCCACCCGTCATATTCATGAACCGCACCACCTGCACTTCATCGTTGACGCTGAAGTTATGGCTCCAGGGCTTGAGCTGCATGGCATCGACAATTGCTTTCTCGAGCTTTTCCGGCTGGCCGGGATTGGCGCGCAGCACAGCCTTGAGGTCTGCGGAGTGCTCGTTGCCCAGACATAGCAACAATCTCCCCTCAACGGTCAACCGTACCCGATTACAGGTCGCGCAGAAGTTGTGGCTGTGGGGGGAGATGAAGCCGATACGGATATCCGGCGCTTCAGCCAGTCGCCAGTAACGCGATGGCCCTTGAGTGGATTCGGTGGAATTGATCAGTGTATAGCGCTCGGCGATGCGCTCGCGCACCTGCTCGCTGGAGTAGAAAGATTCGGCCCGGCTGTGATCGCTGATGATGCCCAGTGGCATTTCTTCGATGAAGGAGATATCCAGCTTGCGGTCGATGGCGAAGGCGACCAGATCGTTGATCTCATTGTCGTTGCGGCCTTGCATCACCACACAGTTGAGCTTGGTATGGACGAAACCGGCTGCGTTGGCGGCGTCGATCCCGGCAATGACTTTGCTCAGGTCACCGGTACGGGTCATTTCCTTGAAGCGCGCCGGATCGAGGCTGTCCAGGCTGATGTTCAGGCGGGACACGCCAGCGTCGAACAGCGGCTGGGCGAGTTTGTCCAGTTGCGAGCCATTGGTGGTCATGCACAGCTCACGCAGGCCGGGCAGGGCGGCAATCTGCTGACAAAGCCCGACGATTCCGGACCGAACCAGCGGCTCGCCACCGGTCAGACGAATCTTGCGCGTGCCCAAGGCTACAAACTGTTCAGCAACTTGATAAATCTCTTCAAGCGACAGAATTTGCTGGCGCGGCAGAAAAGTCATTTCCTCGGCCATGCAATACACGCAACGGAAGTCGCAACGGTCTGTCACTGACATCCGCAGGTAATCGACCTTGCGTGCAAAGCTGTCCATCAGGATACGGTCTGACATTTCCACCTTCTCAACACATTCTCCAACAGTCATATAACAGCACTGATCCGGGCAAGTTTCATACTTTTTGCGAGCTGGCGGTCGATGCTACAGGGTTATCGGCCGATGTCATGGTTTTGCCATAAGAAACGTAATAAGCCAGACCCACGAACACTGCGCCACCCACGGCGTTACCCAAAAATACCGCGACGAAGTTGTCCACGAACTGACTCCAGCTTAGTGCGTCGGCAAATATTGCCGCCGGAATCAGGAACATGTTGGCCACAACGTGTTGGAAACCGATGGCCACAAAGGCCATCACTGGAAACCATATGCCGAGGATCTTACCTGCAACGTCCTTGCTTGCGTAGGACAACCACACCGCCAGGCAAACCAGCCAGTTGCAGCCAATACCGGAAATGAACGCTTGCGCAAAATCGGCGCTGACTTTGCCGGTGGCAATGGCGACGGTTTTCGCCAGGAATGGGCCTTCAGTCAAACCCAACAGGTGACCAAAGAAAAACGCTACAAACAACGCACCCAGCAGATTGGCCAATGTCACCAGCAACCAGTTGCGCGCTACCGCCGAGAGTTTGATACGCCCTGCAAACATCGCCATTGGCAGGCTCATCATATTGCCGGTCAGTAGTTCGCCGCCGGCGAGAATGACCAGGATCAGCCCAATGGGAAACACGGCTGCGCCCAGCAGATTACCGAACGAGGCCCACTGCGCGGGAATCATAGTGCTGACGTGGATATCCAGCAGGAAACCCAGAGAGATGAAAGCGCCTGCCAGAAAGCCCAGAATCAGCACTGAAAGCATGGGCAGGTGTGCTTTCTTCACGCCTGCTTCGACGGTCATTTCAGCAATCTGTTGTGGGGTATTCACGGACATAATCATGGCTCTAGTGAAGCGACTTCGCGAGCGCGTGCGGGCACGCGACGGCTGACAGTCATCAGTCAATATTCGGGGTTTTAGCGTCCGGTCTGATTGCGCAACATGCGCCACGGCATGTTGGCAGGTTCCTGTTGTTCATAGGGGTGATTCGAGGCTTGCTCAGAGACGAGTGGTGCGCGGTACAGCGCGGTCGCATGCGGGCAATGCGGGCAATGCGGGCAAGCTGAGCTTGCCCACCGAATTAGTAAGCAAGCTACTGAGTCGAATTGCCGCAGTCCAATCGCTTGTTCCGATGAGGTGATCGATAGACTCAATCACCGGCCTGCAGGCCACGTGTAGTAAGGGTATTCGCCGCCCCTGTCACTGCGCGGTATCCAGCTTCAAGATGAGTTCCACCTGTGCGCCATGACCTGTGGCGAGCGGTTTGTTACTGCGCTGCACGGTCGCGCCGCAGCGTTTCGACAGCGCATCGACAAGGCTCAAGGCTAAAGGCGTGCCAGAAGCGGAGAAGGCGTTCAAGACTTCATCACTGAACCCCGGTCCTTGATCACACATGCAGATCCGCGCCGATGCCGCATCCAATGGCTCAATGTGCAGTTCGATACCTTCGCCATTGCTATGCTTGATTGCATTGTCCAGTAGCTCGTTGAGAATCAAGCCCAGGTTGGATGCAATTTGTAGCGGGACGAGGACCGGATGGGTGTGAAGGCTGAGCGCAATGGTCTTGCCGTACTGGGTCGCGATAAAGCCTCGTGCCAGATCAGGCAGTAACTGCGCGAGATCGACCTGGTTCAGACTATTGCGATGCAAATGCTCCTGAACCGCGCCAATGCCTACCACACGCGCGATAGCTGACTGCATCAGATTTCTGGCTTCATCACCTTGGGCGCGCAGGCTGGAAAGTTGCAGCAGGCTAATGATTAACTGCAGGTTGTTTTTAACACGGTGATTGAGTTCTGCGAGCAGTGCCTGCTGATTCTCGGCCATCTCTCGCTGTTCGGTGATGTCAACGCAACTGCCGAAGTAACCTGCAAACTGGCCGTCACGGTAAAACGGTGCGCCGCTGTCCAGCATCCAGCGGTACTGGCCATCATGGCGTCTGACCCTGTAAGGCTGTTTGAACGGCAGCCGCTCGTCAAACGCTTGGTGATAAGCCACGAGGCAATCGTCCAGATCGTCCGGGTGAATGTCATCTTTCCAGCCATAGCCACACAATTGCTGCTGGCTCTTGCCAGTAAAATCAGTCCAGGGTTTGTTGAACCAGTCACAATGCTTGTCGCTTCTGGCGCGCCAGATCATGATTGGAGCGTGGTCAGCCAATTCGCGAAACTCAATCTCACCGAGGGTCGCCGGCTGATTCTTCTCCTCAGGTTCGGATTTCATTAACGCTGACCGTAGGTAATCGTGACCGGGCTGTATGGAATATCTCCAAGGCATTATGAGCGGGTAGCTTGGCGAGGGACTGACCATCCAGTAATGCTCGGGCCACCTGTGCACACAGCGCAAGATCCTGCGGAGCGTAGGGCTTGCGCAACAGGCCAAGTGCGGCGTCTGCATTGGCTCTGGCGGTCAGAATCTGGCCGCTGATGAACATCGAGCTGAGGCCATGCTGGTCCAGCAGCCTGCGAGCCAGTGCGATACCCTCGTCATTGCCTCCCAGATTGATATCCACGAAGGCGATGTCTGCCCGTTGTTCACCAGCCAGTTCCAGCGCGTGGGACACATCGTGTGCGGGGCCGATCACTTCATGTTCAGCACCTAGCGTGGCGGCCGCAATCATCGCCAGGATCGGATCATCTTCTATCAGGAGGATGCGCATTCTTCATTCCTGCCTTTCAAACGGGTGACGCAAACGTGGGCTCGGAACTCGCCAGTTACGTCGCGAGGCAAAAAGCATTTACTCATGCAAATGCACGTCGTTGAAGATTGGGCTGCCCCTTGAATGAATGGTTCACAATGGTTTCAAAAACATTTAAACGAGTGTAAGTCAGCGTTGTTCCTTGCTCATACTGCGCTCATAGCGCTCCAAAAGCGGCTGAATGCTGACACCGTGCAACAGAATGCTCAGTGCTACGACTGACAACGTCAGGCTGATGCTGACCCGCACAACGTCATCCGGTAACCCGTGACCGAGGGCAAAGCACAGATAGAACAGGCTGCCGATCCCACGAATGCCGAACCAGCCGACCAGTGCCTTCTGACGTTTGTTGAGCAACCGTTTGCTGATCAGCAGCCATACCGCCAAGGGTCTGATGATGCAGAAAAGCACCAGCCCCAGACCGACTGCACGCCAATCCCAATATAAAGCCAGCGATGCGCCGAGCAGGGTGATCAACAGCACCTCCATCGAGCGCTCAACCAGGCTAGAGAAGGCCAACATATCGCCCATCATGACCCCCGCCGCCAATTGCGATTCACTGAGATCCTCTTTTTCCGCGACAGTGGTGCGCTCAATGCTGCCGCTCATATGGCCTATGACCGGTTGTGCCAGATGCTCGGCCGGGACGTCGGACTGGGTAATCTGCGCTTCTGCCTGTCGCAGGCCGAGGCCCGCGGCAAACACCGACAGAAAGCCAAACGCGCCCAAGCCATTCGCGACGACGTAAGCAATGGCAATCAATGCCAAGGCCAGAAAGTCATTAGGGGAGGTATCGCTGTCGGCATTTTTGATCCGCAGATAAATCATCAAGTGCCCGACGCCACGACCCAGGCCGTAGCCGATCAGCAGTCCCACGGGCACACCCCATAGCAGATTCTTTATTGCCCAGTGCTGTATCCAGTTGATGTCACCGGAACCATGGGTCAGAAAAAGCAGGGCAAAGATCACGAATGGAAAGGCGGTGCCGTCGTTCAGTCCCGCTTCACCTGACAAACCGAAGCGCAAACGATCAGAGTCCTGAGCGTTGTTGACCTGAACCAGCGAGGCAAGCACCGGATCAGTGGGCGAGAGCATGGCGCCCAACAGGATCGAAACACCCCAGGACAGCCCGAACAAGTAATGCGCTGCCAGCGCGGTGCCAGCGATGGTCGCCAGCATTACAGGGCCGGACAGCCAGTAAGCTGAATGCCAGGCCTTGCTGTTCAATGGGAGGCGCAACTTGATCCCGGTGCTAAACAATGAAAACAACACGGCGGCTTCGGTCAGACGTTCCAGCCAGCTGGACGCATCGCGGAAATCCAGATCCAGCATGTCTAGCCCGGCAGGGCCAATGGCAAAGCCGAACGCAAGGCACACAGCCGACGTCGTGACGGGTAGCCAGCGCAAATAAGAGGAAGTCAGCGCGAGCATCATTAGCAACGCGCCCAGTACAGTCATGCAAAGAATGAAACTCATCCGGCCTGTGTTCTCACAACGGGGCCCCGCAAATACGGGGCGATAGGGTTGTGACTGCTTAGGGGCGGGATAGTTGAAACATTTGGTATTAAAGGTATTTCACGGGCAAGCACGGCCCTGTAGGAGCCCACCGAGGTTACGAGGGCAGCGATCACAGAGTGTCAGACAGACCGCTATCGCTGGCCTCGCGACCTCGGTGAGCTCCTACAAGGACGAGGTGGCCGGGCGTTTTAACTACCGCTCTACAGTCCGGTTCCAGCGCGCGTTCCATTCTGGACGGGTCTGGTTGACCTGATCCCAATCAATGGTCACTGCGGTTTCCAGGTACTTGTTCATCGCCTCAACCTGACCCTTGGTCTTGTCAGTGGTTGGGGTTTTCGGGTTGGACGGGATCTGGTCCCCGAACTCCAGCGCTGGCGCCTGCGCTTCTGGCGTCAACAGGTAAGCCGCGAGCTTCTGCGCCAGTTCCGGCTGGTCGTTTTTAGCGATGGCGCACTCGGCCACGTTAAGCACCACGCCACCTTCTTTCGGCGGTGCGTACTCGACGGGCACGCCTTTGATCTTCAGCGCCGTTACCTGAGTGGGCGTGAGCGGGAACAGCGCGGCTTCACCGGTTTGCACCATCTCGGAAATCTTCGCCGAGCTGGCGATGTATTCCAGCACGTTCGGGCCTACGGTTTTCGGCCAGGCCTTGAAGCCCGGCTCCACGTTCGTTTCACTGCCGCCCTGAATGCGGTTGAACATCAGGAACCCATGCAACCCGAAAGTGGAGGAGGCCATGGACTGAAACACCACTTTCTCCTTGAACTTCTTGTCTGCCAGATCCATCCACGAGGTCGGCGCTGCCCAGCCTTTTTCAGTGAACATTTTCGTGTTGTAGGCAAGCCCGGTCACACCAAGGCTTACCGCAGCGGCTTCATCCTTGATCTTCGCTTTGGCCGGCAGATCGGCCAGCGACGGGCTTGGCTGCAACTTGTCGCACAAGCCCATGGAAATCGCCCGATACATGATGCCGTCATCAAGGAACATCACGTGCATCTGCGGGTTGTCTTTGCTGGCCTGAACCTTGGCGAGGATGTCCGAAGAGGTCCCCGGCACGATCACCACTTTGACGTTGTTGGCTTTCTCGAAAGCAGGCAACACCTGATCGGCATAGAGACGCTCCATGGTGCCGCCGTTCATGCCCAGATAAAGGGTCGTGGCGGCGTGGGCCGGGGAAGAGGCCAGTAACACCGCAAGGGGCAGACATGACAAGCCGGTAAATGCGATACGTTTTACGTTCTTCATTGCAGCGACCTTCCTCTGTGCAAAGTGATGAAATCAATGGTTAACGGTTTTACAGGGGTGGGCAGTGGGTTGAAAACGGCGGATGGAAAAAGCATCCAGGGCAATCGTTGACTGGCCGGTGCATACATACTCGGCGAGGGCTTCGCCGGCAGCGGGGCCGATCTGGAAGCCGGAACCTGCAAAACCGAAGCCATGCAGCAGGCCTGGTTGCAGCATGCTCGGGCCGAGTACCGGCTCGCGATCCGGCAAATAACCCTCGGTGCCGCTCCAGGTGCGAATCGCCTGGGCACCGGCCAACGGCGGGTATAGCTCGACCGCATTGCGCAGGATCTCCAGTACGGTGGCTTGCCCCGGCCTGGCGCGGGCCAGGTCCAGCGCGAAGCCCTGACCGCCGCCGAGTACGCAATTGCCTCTGGCGACTTGCCGGGCATAGATTCCACCGCCCTCGACACCTGTGCTGACGTCCATAAACATCGGCAGTGGCTCAGTGACCAACATGGCCGGGTGGCCCGATACCATCGGCACCGGCTCACCAAATTGCGCAGCCAGATCGCTGGCCCAGGCACCCGCGCAGTTGAGCAACCATGGCGCACGCAGGTTCAGGCCGTTGGCCGTGCGCACCACAAATGCCTGGCAGTCGTGGCTGACGTCATCCACCTTGGCTTGTTCGAAGATTTGCGCACCCGCTCGCCTGGCCGCCCGGGCGAATGCCGGGGAAACCAGACGGGGGTTGGCGTGGCCGTCGTCGGCGCACAAGGACGCGCCCACCGCGACATCCCCCGCCCAGGCAAAGCGCGCGCGTAACTGCTCGCGATCCAGCAATTGCAGGTCCAGTCCGAAGTCGCGGCTGGCTTCGGCGTAAGCGCGCAAGGCGTTCATGTCGGTTTCACTGCGGGCCAGTTTCAGATGCCCGGAGCGCTGGTATTCGCCGTCGATGCCAATCAGTTCACGCAAGCCGCTCCAGATGCCATGAGCCCGTTGCGACAATGGTAATTGGCTCAACGGCCGACCCTGACGGCGCACGCCTCCGTAGTTGACGCCACTGGAGTGCGAGCCGCAGAAGTCACGTTCAAGCAACGTCACGCGTTTGCCCTTCAACGCCAGAAACAAAGCGGCTGACGCGCCGACGATGCCACCGCCAATGATCAGCGCATCGCTTTCAATCACGGTGCTCATGACTGCGCCTCCACGCCAAACGGCAAAGGCTTGATCGGTGCCTGACCACGCAGCCGTCCAATGCCTTGCAGTTCCCGCCCGCTGCAGTGCGCGACGATTTCCGCTGCCGCCAGCCCGCACATCCGGCCCTGGCAACGTCCCATGCCGACCCGACACATGGCCTTGACCCGATTGATCTCCCAGTGACCTTCTTCGACGACGGTACGAATATCACCGGCGCTCACTTCTTCGCAGCGGCAGATGATGGTTTCGTCAGCAACCTTGGCGGCCCACTCAACGGGAAAGGGGAACGCTGTTTCCAGCCCGTGCCGAAAGCGCTGGATGCTCTGCAGTTTGTTTTTCAAATGCTCACTGCGTCCGCTATCAATGTTTTGCCCAGTGTCGGCAAGCAAGGTCAACGCGGCCAGCTCGCCGGCCATTTCTGCGGCATCAGCGCCCATGATTCCGGCGCCATCACCTGCAAGATAAACCCCCGCAATGCTGCTTCGCCCGGCGTTGTCACAAACAGGAAGCCAGGCACGGTTAAGCGCGCTCCACTGGAAGTCGCAGCCGAGCAGGTCTGCCAATTGCGTTTCACTGCGCAGCGCATGAGCAAAAGCCACGGCATCACAATGCAGCGTTTGTAAGGTGCCGTTGCGTTGCCACTGCACGGCGTTGACGCGCTTGTCACCGTCGATGCGTTGCAACGTCGCGCCTTGATGCACGGCGATGCCATGGGCGGTCAGCCAGGCCCGATAATACAAACCTTTGGCCAAGGTCAGCGGTTGACCCAACAGCGCGGGCAGGGCGCGGCACTGAGCGGAAAAGGGCGCGCTGTCGAGCACTGCAACCACGTTCGCGCCGGCTTTGGCGTATTGATACGCGACCAGGTAAAGCAGGGGGCCACTCCCGGCAAACACCACTTTTTCGCCAATGGCACATCCCTGATACTTCAAGGCAATCTGCGCCGCGCCCAGACTGTAGACGCCGGGCAACGTCCAGCCGGGCACCGGGAGAATGCGGTCGGTGGCACCGGTCGCGATGATCAAATGGCTGTAGTCGATGCTCCCTGCACGGTTTTCCTGCAGGGTATCGAGTCGCTGTTCTTCGGCGTTCCACACTAGCGTTTGCGGACGATAGTCAATGTGCGACGCCAAAGCATCAAGGGTCTGATGCACGGCGACGGCCTTGCCCGCTTCAAAGCCGTACAGCGCTTTTGGATCACGGCGGAAGTTTTCAGGCTGACGGCGATAAATCTGTCCGCCGCCCCGTAGGCCCTCGTCCAGCAAACAGGCTTTTACACCATGAGCATGCAAGGTTTGCGCAGCGCGAATGCCCGCAGGCCCCGCACCGACGATCACCACTGATTGCGCGGTATGCGTATTCATAGCTGCCGTCCCGGATCACGGCTGACGATTTGTCCACCTTCAAGTAACGTCGAACAGGCGCGCACCCGGCGACCATCGCCCAGGCGCACCCAGCAATCCTGGCACGCACCCATCATGCAAAATCCGGCGCGGGGTTCAGCGCTGAAGTCGCTGCCGCGCAAGTGGTCGCTGCTGGTCAATACCGCCGTGAGCAAGGTGTCGCCTTGCAGGCCGCTGGCAGGCTGGCCGTCAAGGGTGAAGGCCAGCGCCGGGCGGTCTTGTTCGGCCAAACGTTTGAGCAATGCCATGAGGTTCGCGCTCCAGGCCTCGGATTAATGTTTGCCGACCAGCACCCGATCCAGGCCATAAACCCGGTCGAGGATGATCATGGTGGCCGCGGTCAACGCGATAACAACCGCGGAAACGGCGGCCATCATCGGGTCGATGGACTCTGTGGCGTAGACATACATGCGCACCGGCAGCGTCTGGGTCGAAGGCGAAGTCACGAAAATCGACAGCGTCACCTCGTCGAAGCTATTGATGAACGCCAGCAACCAGCCACCGGCCACGCCAGGCAGAATCATCGGCAAGGTGATTTTGCGGAACAGCGTGAAGCGGCTGGCGCCCAGTGATTCGGCCGCTTGTTCGGCGCTGCGGTCGATGCCGATGGCTGCGGCAATCACCAGGCGCAGCACGTAAGGCGTGATGATCACCACATGGGCCAGGGTCAGCCAGAAGAAGCTACCGTTGACGCCCATCAGCGCAAACAACCGCAGCATCGCGACACCCAGCACCAGATGGGGAATGATGATCGGCGACAGAAACAACCCGTTAAGGAAGTTGCGCCCTGGAAACTGATGACGGGTAATCGCCAGCGCTGCCGGTACGGCAATAATCGTCGCCAGCGTAGCGGCAACAAACGCCAGAATCAGGCTGTTATAGAATGAGTCGATGAAGTCGGCACGCTCGAAGATCGCCCGGAACCAGCGCAGGGAAAAACCTGAGGTCGGCAAGCTGAGGGTGTTTTCTGGCGTGAAAGCCACCAGGCAGACCACCACCAGTGGCGCGAGCATGAATACCACGACCAAGGCGTGAAACGACAGGGCCAAAGGACCGTTTTTAGACATGGTTCATTCCCCCAGGGTTTTCTTGTAGCGGCCTTCAACCATGCGGTTCCAGGACAGCATGACCAGCAGGTTGACCAGCAACAGCGCCACCGCAATGGTCGCACCCATGGGCCAGTTCAGCTCGGAGAGGTATTGGTCGTAGACCACCGTGGCAACCATCTTCAGGCGGCGTCCGCCGAGCAGGCCGGGGATCGCGAAGGAACTTGCCGACAAGCCAAAAACAATCAATGTGCCGGACAACATGCCCGGCATGATCTGAGGCAACACCACCAGGCGCATTACTTTGGCCTGACTCGCGCCGAGGGACAGCGCGGCCTGCTCAGCCGCAGGGTCGAGTTTCTGCAGTGAGGTCCAGATCGGAATGATCATGAACGGCAGCATCACGTGCACCAGTGCAATGATCACGGCGAAAGGGGTGTAAAGCATTTTGATTGGCTGGCCGCCCAGCGCTTGTATGCCCTGATTGATCAGGCCATCGGCACCGAGCAACAGGCTCCAGCCGAAAGCGCGCACCACTACGGAAATCAACAGCGGCGTGAGGATCAGAATCAGAAAGATCGAACGCCAGGGCGTGCCCATGCGGCTCAGAATATAGGCTTCAGGCACCCCGATAACCACGCACAGCAAGGTCACCAGCGCACTGATCCAGAAGGTGCGCAGGAAGATTTCGTAGAAGTACGAATCGGTCAGCACCTCGCCATAGTTGGCCAGGGTATAAGAGTCGCTTTTAACCCCGACTTCATAGTCAAAGACGTTGAAAGACAGGATCAGCGTGAGTGCCAGCGGGACCAGCAGCAGGCAAGTGAACATCACCAGTGCCGGTGCCGACAGTAAATAGCCGCGCCCGCCGCGGCGCATATCGGCCAGCAGGCTCATGGGTGCACCTCGTCGGCATCCAGTACGCGCAGCAAACCGGCGGGCCAATCCATGCCCACCGCCGTGCCTTCTTCCATGGGCGCATCGCCGTCGTTGCGGCGCACCACGGTCAACTCGCCGATCGCGGTTTCGATGCGGTACAGCCATTGGCTGCCAAGGAAGTAACGGGTGATGACCTTGCCCTGCAAACGCCCGGTGCCAGCGGCCACCAGATCGATCTTTTCCGGACGAAGGCTGAGGGTCAGCGCACCGTCGCCCGGTGTCTGCCGCACTTGAGCACAGCCCTCGTTGTCCAGATCACCGGGCAGCATGTTGGCCTTGCCGACGAAGCCCGAAATGAACCGCGTACGGGGGTGTTCATAAAGTTTGTATGGCTCGTCAATCTGGGTGATACGCCCGGCCTGCATGACCACCACGCGGTCACTGATGGACAGTGCTTCTGCCTGGTCGTGAGTCACCATCAACGTGGTGATGCCGACTTCGCGCTGAATGCGGCGAATCTCGAACTGCATCTCTTCGCGCAGGTTGGCGTCGAGGTTGGACAGTGGCTCATCGAGCAGTAACACCGGCGGCTCAATCACCAGCGCTCTTGCCAGTGCAACCCGTTGCCGTTGACCGCCTGACAGTTCACGCGGGTAACGCTGGGCGTGCTGGCTCAGGCGTACCAGTTCCAGCACCGTAGCCACCCGGCGCTGAATATCCGCCGCTGGCACTTTACGCATGCGCAGGCCAAAGGCGACGTTGTCGGCAACGCTCATGTGAGGGAAGAGGGCGTAACTCTGAAACACCACCCCCAGACCGCGACTGCTGGGTTTGGCGTGAGTGATGTCACGGCCATCAAGGATGATGCGCCCGTCGCTGACATCAACGAAGCCGGCGATCATTTGCAGGGTAGTGGTCTTGCCGCAGCCCGACGGGCCGAGCAGAGAAACGAATTCGCCTTTCTCCACTGCCAGATTCGTGGCGACCACGGCGTCGATGCTGCCGTAGCGTTTGGAGAGACCTTCAAGCTGCAAAAAAGCCATAGCTGCGTTCCACCTTTTCATCACGCACAGCGTTGCAGTGCGTTTTTGTTATGGGCAGATGCGAAATGAAAGCTTTGCAGTTGCTGTGGACGTTGGTGCTCGCTCTGAGTCGGCTACCAGGTTTTGTTCAAATCGCCCTGTGGACTGAGATTAAGACGAAGACTAGGATGGGCGAAAGGGTGAATTTCACTGGACGATATATTTCTTTCAGTTCTTTCGTTCAATGAATTAGTTATCGAAAAGTGATCATATGAATTCCACTGAGCGGAATGAAAATTCAAAGGATACCGGTGTGGGTGCAGTCTCGCGGCTGTTTGCGGTGCTCCGTTGCCTGGGGGATTGCTCCGAAGAGGGCGAGCGCGTCACCCAACTCGCCCAGCAAGTCGGCCTCTCGCAGCCCACCACGCACCGCCTGCTGCGCAGCCTGATGGATGAAGGCATGGTCGAACAGGACCAGCGCAGCAAACGCTATCGGCTAAGCATCGAGTTCTTCGCTCTGGCAGCCAAAGCAGGCAAGACCAGCAACCTGCGCGACGTGGTCCGCCCGAGCATGCTGCGTCTTTCGGCATCTTTGGGCGACTCACTGTTCCTGCTGGCGCGCAGCGGTTTCGATGCTGTTTGCCTGGATCGCAGCGAAGGCCCTTACCCGATCCGCACCTTCACCGGTGATATCGGCGGGCGCGTTGCATTGGGCGTGGGGCAGGGTAGCCTGGCCATTCTCGCGTACCTGCCCGAAGAAGAGCGCGACACCGTCATCCGCTACAACCTGCCACGCCTCAAAGACTTCCATCTCTATGACGAAGTGTTCCTGCGCTCAGAAGTGGAAAACGTCCGCCGCCTCGGCTACGCCGCACGCAACACCGGCGCGCTGCCGGGCATGGCCGGTCTCGCAGTCCCGATATTCGACCGCGAAGGCCGCTCGGTAGCCGCCCTCAGCGTCGCCACCATCAGCGACCGCCTTGGGCCCGATCGGCTGTTGACCGTGGTGGAGTTACTCAAGCGAGAGGCGGCAGTGATCAGCGCAAGGATCAACCCTTTTGACCCGACGTTGCGGCGGCCGAGTCAGGTGTTTGGGCAGGTGGACTGATCGAAATTCATTTTCTGTAGGCGCTGCCGAAGGCTGCGATAGCGTTAAACCTGACGCACCGCCATTGCAGCCTTCGGCAGTTCCTACAGCTGGGTCTTTCAATTCAACGGTTTGTGTTTGGTTGAGAAGAGCTCTCAGTTGCGGGTCTCCAAAAAGAGCTTCGACGCTCGTTTACATAATTCTCGTGATACCACTCAACACGATCAGCGGCCCTCAAGAACCCGCCCCTCAAGCCGATGCGCAGACAGGCACGTTACGAGTCTCTCGTCCGTAACGCTTGCACAAGGAAGTCGAAATTTTCTGGTCTGCGCGCCGCCGCAGATCCTCCCCCCCGAGGTGTTCGTTCAATGGCTAAATCCCTTCGACTCCAGATTCTGGGCATGCTGGGTGGCAGTCTGGTGTTGGTGCTGCTGATTGCGCTGGCTTGTTTCCAGTTCCTTTCCAATAACGTCCAGTCTTACCGCGGCTTGCTCGAAGGTCCGGTGCATGCGTCGCAATTGGTCGACGAGGCCAACCTTGAGTTCAAGATTCAGGTGCAGGAGTGGAAGAACGTTTTGCTGCGTGGCAAGTTGCCAGCCGATCGTGACAAGTTCTGGGCGCAGTTCGAGGAACAGGAACGTCAGGTTCAGGAATCCCTCGGGAAGCTCGCACTGGTAGAGGGTGTTCCGGCTTCGACGCTGACCCAGGTGCAGAAGCTGAGGGATGAACACAAAGCTCTGGGTGTAGCTTATCGCAAGGGCCGCGACGCATTTGTTGCGGCGGGTGGCGATCCGGTAGCCGGTGATGTCGCGGTGAAAGGCGTCGACCGTGCCGCCAGTGAGCAGATGAGTCAGTTGGTAGACAGCCTGCGCAAGATCAGCGGCGAGCAGTCAGTGCTGATCAGCAACGCGGCCGACCGGACGATTCTGTTGGGGGCGTTGATCATGCTGGCTTCCGCGCTATTGGTCGGTGTGCTGACATGGTGGGTGGTCAACCGCAACCTGATCGCGCCAATCCGCATGTTGATCGACTACGTTGCGCAGTTGAGTCAAGGCAAGTTCGGCGAGCGGGTCAATATCACGCGTCAGGATGAACTTGGTCATCTGGCGGTCGCGGCCAATATCCTGCGGGATTTTCTGGCGGATACTTTTAACAGGCTCAAGCGCAGCACGTCGGATCTGGACACTGCAGGCAACGAGCTGAAGTCTATTGCGACGCTTATGGCTCAAGGCACCCACGAGCAGTTCGAGCGCACCGACCAGGTCGCGACGGCCATGACCGAAATGTCGGCAACGGCACAGGAAGTCGCCCGGCATGCGGCTCAGGCAGCCAAAGCTGCTGATGATGCGGATCACCATGCGCGGGAAGGTGACAAGGTCATGCAGTCGACCATGAGCACCATCAATCTGATGCGCAGTGAAATCGGCAATACCGCCAATGTGATTCAGCGGCTGGAAACCGACAGCGTGCGTATCGGCAAGGTGCTCGAAGTGATTCGCGGTATCGCGGATCAGACCAATCTGCTGGCGTTGAACGCGGCTATAGAGGCTGCGCGAGCCGGTGAAGCCGGACGCGGCTTTGCAGTGGTGGCTGACGAAGTGCGCACATTGGCGCAACGCACGGCGGTGTCGACTGCCGAGATCAACCAGATCATCAACTCGGTGCAGACCGGTGCCAGCGACGCGGTAATCGCAATTCAAGGCGGCCAGAGTCGTAGCGAAGAGAGTGTCGAGCAGGTCAGTAATGCCAGCGCCACGCTCAACCGTATCACCACCGCCGTTGAGGCGATTCGCGACATGAACCGGCAAATCGCTACGGCGGCTGAAGAGCAGACGTCAGTGGCTGAGGATATATCGCGCAATCTCACCGAAATCACAGCGATCGCCAGCACCAATCAGGACAACGTCAAACGCACCCAGGCGGCCAGCCATGATCTGCACGGTTTGTCCGTCGGATTGAACGACGTTATTTCCCGATTGAGCGCCTAGTCATTGCAACGGCTTGTAATAGCTCGCCCGCATCGGCACCATTCAGCGCAATCGCCCGCCAGGGCCTCGGTATCACGATAAGCATGGTTGGGCATGAGCAGCGATTTTAAGGACGAAGGGCCGGATAACAGCGGAGCGATTGAGTTTCCGGCAAAAGATGCGGCCGAGCGGTTGCAGCTCGCACTGGATGCCGATGCGATCATCGGCACTTGGGTGTGGCATGTGCAGGACAACCACGTCATTGGCGATGATCGATATGCCGCTACGTTTGGTTTGACTCCACAGGAGGCCGTAGAAGGCTTGCCGCTGGAGAAGGTCACGGCCTCCATCCACCCTGACGACAGGGCGCGCGTGGAAAGCGAAATCGGTCTGACCTTGCTGCGTGGCGGCGTTTTCAAATGCGAATACCGTGTGCTGCATCGCGACGGCACTTATCGCTGGCTGGAGGCCAAAGGCCGGGTCGAGTTTGATCAGGAGGGCAAACCGACGCGCTTTCTCGGCGTGCTTCTGGATATCGAACTGCGTCGCGAAGCTGAAGCTGAACGCGACCGGATTACCGCGCTGTTACGCACGTTTACGGCCGCGGTTCCTGGCGTTGTGTATGCCAAGGACCGCCAGGGGCGCATGCTGGTTGCAAACCGTGGCACCACAGAGCTGATCGGCAAACCTCCCGAGTTTTATATCGGTAAAACCGACCTCGATTATCTTGAGGACAAGGATCAGGCTCGGGTCATCATGGCCACCGATCAGCGGATCATGAATGGTGGCGTGTCTGAGCAAGTAGAAGAACAGGTCAGACTCGCTGACGGCTCAGCAGCGACCTGGTTGTCGGTCAAGGCGCCACTGTTTAGTGACACGGGTGAGGTCATCGGGCTGATCGGCTCGTCCATTGATGTAACGGCCAGGAAAAAGGCCGAAGCAGCGGTACAGGACCTTAACCTGACCCTGGAGCAACGTATCCGCGAAGCTATCATCGAGCGCGAGGTGGCTGAAGAAGCGCTACGTCAGTCGCAGAAAATGGAGGCGGTCGGGCAGCTCACGGGGGGAATCGCACACGACTTCAACAACCTGTTGGCGGGTATTTCCGGCAGCCTGGAATTGATGCAGATGCGCCTGGGTCAGGGGCGCGTTGCCGATGTGGATCGCTATCTGGTTGTGGCTCAGGGGGCGGTACAGCGGGCGGCGGCGCTGACTCACCGGCTGCTGGCGTTCTCGCGCCGTCAGACCCTCGCGCCCATCCCAACCAACGTCAATACGTTGATCATGGGCATGGAAGAGCTGATCCGTCGTACCGTCGGGCCTTCCGTCGACATACAGGTGCGTGCTGACGCAGATCTCTGGACTGCGTTGATTGACCCGGCCCAGCTGGAAAATTCGCTGCTCAACCTCTGTATCAATGCTCGGGATGCCATGCCTCATGGCGGTCGGATTTTGATTGAGACACGTAATGAATGCCTGGATGAAAGCCATGACCTTGATCCCGAAGTGCAGGCGGGCGAGTACCTGAGCATTCGTGTCACTGATAGCGGCTGTGGCATGACCGCCGAAGTGGCGGCCAAAGCCTTCGAACCATTTTTTACGACCAAGCCGGTGGGCGAGGGTACCGGGCTTGGGCTGTCGATGATCTATGGCTTCGCCCGGCAGTCCGGCGGCCAGATAAGGATTCGCTCAGAGGTTGATCAGGGCACGACGGTTTGCCTGCAATTGCCACGTCATGCGCGGGAAATAGATCCTCCGGAGTTTCCACTACCCGTCAGCAATGCAGTTTTGACGGGGCAGGGTGAGACGGTTCTGGTGGTCGATGACGAGTCATCGGTCCGCATGCTGGTGACTGAGGTGCTGAGCAGTCTTGGCTATGTGGCCATCGAAGCCGCTGACAGTCAGGCCGGGTTGCGCATTCTGCAATCGGACGTGCGAATCGATCTGTTGGTGACGGATGTCGGATTACCTGGTGGCATCAATGGCCGGCAAATGGCCGATGCCGGGCGGCAATGCCGACCGGGCCTGCCGGTATTGTTCATCACGGGCTACGCGGAAACCACGGTGCTCGACAAATGCCACCTTGAGCCGCTGACCGAAGTGCTCACCAAACCCTTCGCGCTCGAGGCACTGGCGTCCAGGATCAAGGAATTGATCAGGGCTTTGTGATGATCCTTTGAACGGGCTGTGTTTGAGTGTTTGAAATTTCCAGCTACCTCGGGTTATTCCTCGCTGCATTCGGTGCGGCGACGCTATTGCCGATGCAATCCGAAGCAGTGCTGGTGGGCATGCTGCTTTCCGGGCATTACACAGCGACAGCGCTGCTGCTGGTCGCGACCTTTGGCAACGTGCTTGGGTCATTGCTGAACTGGTTATTGGGCCGCTCGGTGGAGCGGTTTCGCCATAAGCGCTGGTTCCCGGTCAGCGAAACCAGCCTGGAAAAAGCCCAACGCTTCTATATGCGATACGGACGCTGGTCGTTGCTGTTGAGCTGGGTGCCGATCATTGGCGATCCACTGACGATGGTGGCAGGAGTAATGCGCGAACCGCTGTGGAGTTTTCTGTTGATCGTCACATTTGCCAAAGGTATGCGGTATTTGCTGATCACAGCAGCAACGCTGGGCTGGGCATGAATTAACGGTGGGCTATGATTGGTGATATCAATGAGCCATACTTTGCGCCTATTCATCCCATTCCCGCTGTTTTAGCTCCGAGAACTGTCTATGAAGCTGCTTGCCGTCGTGATCGTCGCGTTCCTGTCCATGGCCTCAGTCACCGCGCTGGCTCACAGCGGTGGTACCGATTCCAAGGGTTGCCATCGCAACCACAAGACTGGCGATTATCACTGTCACTGAGTGACGATTCCTGAAGGAGCGCACGAGCACCGCGAGGCGGCGATAGCGGTGTATCAGGCAGACCGTAATCGCTCGCGGTGCTCGTAAGCTCCTACAAGGCAGATTGATGAAAGCAGCCTGGCCACAGACCCCGTCACTGCGCGCCAAACACGCCCGTCCAGTAGATGCCCGCATCACTCTTGGGGTCCACTGCATACGCTGCGCCCAGTTCTTTGAAAGCCGGATTCATCAGATTGGCGCAGTGACCGGGGCTTGCCAGCCAGCCCTCGACAACCTTGGCGACGCTGCCTTGTCCGGCTGCGATGTTTTCGCCGATTTGCTGGCCTGAATAACCGGCCAGCTCCGCTCGATCACCTGGCATACGGCCGTCGCGATCCATGTGGTCGAAGAAATTATTGTTGGCCATGCCCCGGCTGTGGTTTTCAGCTGCCGACGCCAGTGCCGGGTTCCAGGTCAATGGCGTGGTCGCGGCCACGGCCTGAGCCCCGCATTGTCGAGCCTTGGCTCGCGCGGCGTTGATCAGCGCAAGCAGCTTTTGACCCTCGGCCTGCCAGTCTCCCAGACGCGCAGTCAGCAGTGGCCGAGCCAGTACGATGCGCCAGTCACGGCCTTCGCGGCTGACACCGATGTCGACAAACTGTGGGTCTAGCACCACCCGACAGAAGCTTTCCTGAATAGTATTCATGGCTGACTGCGCATCCCGAGGACCAGACAGGCTGATCGCCTGCACATTGACCATCGGGTAAGTGGCGCGCGCCATGGCCTGCTGCAGATCCACCGGGCTGGTCGCAGAAAGCACCAGACGAGTGTCCACAGTGAGAGGTGGCAACTCTTGTGAAACCTGATCGCCGCAACGCTGTGACTGGTTGCGGAAATTGTTGATGGAATCGACCAGTTGAGACTCTTCCGACGCCACAGCGGTGGCGGTAAATACCAAACCCAGTGACAAGGTGGCAAAACGCAAAAAAGATAAAGTAACGCGCATTAATGTCTCCTTGAACTGACCGCGCCCATGATGCGCGATTTTGCGCTGTGCTGCGAAATGCCATTTAGTGAAGCAATATTGAGGGTAACGAGCGCTGTCAGTTCAGTTCCGCAGGCCTC
Source organism: Pseudomonas caspiana (assembly GCF_002158995.1). Lineage (GTDB taxonomy): Bacteria > Pseudomonadota > Gammaproteobacteria > Pseudomonadales > Pseudomonadaceae > Aquipseudomonas > Aquipseudomonas caspiana. Next base: position 117,981 of record NZ_LOHF01000015.1, read on the forward strand.
CCGTGGTCAGAAATTGGCTTGCAGAGCGCCCAGACCACCTTCGTAGACCTCTTGAAACAGTGCTTCGGCTTCTGCGTCGGAGATTCCGTCGGGGGTGAAACTGCCGGACCAGGTAACGATTGTCTCCTGATCGCCCGCGGCAGCCACCACTAAGGTCGCGAGATAGTTCGTCACCGGGAACGGACCCTCCACGATCGAGTAGCTGTAAGTGCGGTTGGCTTCGTCGAAGGTTTGCAGCTTTTCGACGATCACTGCGCCGTCAGCGGTGGTCAGCGTACGAACACGTCCGCCTTCAGACGATTCGCTGCTGACAATGAACGGCAGCCAGTCCGGCAGGGACAGAAAACCACCCACCAATTGCCAGACCTGGTCGGCGGATGCGGGTACACGAATGTTTGCAGAGGCTGTTGCCATGGTCTGTGCTCCTGAGTAAATGAGGGGGATAGTAAACGCAATTGCGTTGCGACTGACACCGTTGCGGTGATCTGTAATCCCGCAGTACCAGCTTTAGCCAGGAGGAGGCTGGTACATACGCCGCATTTTTATCGTCAGACATATCGCTCTCCCGGCTAAAGCCAGCCCTACCGGGGGATTTAGGAGTGCCTGCTTTTCATGGCGTTACCGGGTAGCATTCAGTGACTTCTTCGAGAAAAATTGAACATATGTCGTTTTCCCTCATCACCAACGGCTGCCCAGCTGTAACCGAACCGCCTGATGCACTTGAAACATTAGTCCCGTGGTGGAGCTTCACCAAGACGGTCCTCGCCGCAACAGCGCTGACGCTGGTTCGCGATGGCCTCGTCGGGCTGGATGATCAGGTGGCTGAAGGACCGTTTACCCTGCGCCAATTACTGCGTCATCAGGCTGGGCTCGCAGACTACAGCGAGTTGCCCGAGTACCACACCGCAGTGGCCAGCGGCGAGCGTGCCTGGCCTGCGGATGAAATGCTGCAGCGCCTGGACGCCAGTCGATTGCGTTACACGCCCGGCGAAGGCTGGCGTTATTCGAATGTCGGTTATCTGTTCGTGGCCCGCTTGATCGAGCGGCTGACGGGGCTTTCGCTCGAAGAGGCACTCGCTCAGCGCGTGTTGTCTGCGTTGGGAGTTACGCGGGCGCGTTCGGCGAACGCTGGTGAAGACATGCAGGCTGCGTGTCAGGGCATTGCCGCTGGCTACGACCCCGGCTGGGTTTATCACCGTTTGTTGATTGGGCCATTGGCAGAAGCGGCGCTGCTTCTGGATCGTTTGCTGGCGGGCGACCTGTTGCCTCGATGGTTATTAGACGAAATGCAGGCTGCGCTTGTCCTTGGTGGCCCGCTACCCGGGCGCCCATGGCTGACTCCGGGTTACGGCCTGGGCCTGATGCAAGGCGGCGTAGCGGGAGGCCTGACATTGAGCGGCCACAGCGGCGTAGGGCCGGTGAGTGTTATCGCGGTTTATCGCTGCACTCACGGCGGGACTGCCGTGACCTGCGCTGTTTTTCACGAAGGCCCGGATGAAGCCTTGGTCGAAGCCGAGTTAGTGCAGCGCATCACGTCAGCGCTAGCATCCTGACGCCTAACCGTTCACTTACACTCCGTAAGAGCGGCTTCAGCCGCGAAGGCGCCGGGACATTCGCTAAATCTGTCTCGTCAGCAATACCGCACTCCCGGTTAAAGCCGGTCGTGCGAATGCGCGGCGCTGCAGTTTTAAAGCTTCGCTTCTACCGCCATGAAGATTTCCTGCTTTTTGAAGCGGCCGCTGTTGTTCTGGAACTCAGCGATTGTCAGGCCATTGCTCTCAGCGATCTGGCTGACGATTTCTCGATTGGTCAGGCCGTTCTTCTCGTCTGCCAGGTAGCTTTCAATGGGTATCCATTTGGCCTCGGCGATCTCGTCAGTATCGATGACGTCGATGGCTTGAGTCAGCGGCTTGAGGCGGCAGATAAAGTGGATATTGGATTTGCCGAATTCATAAGGGTGCCGGGTGGTGAAGCCAAGAATGGCCTCGAAGCTGACCTCGATACCGGTCTCCTCCAGAACCTCGCGAACGATCGAGTCCTGAATCCGCTCGCCCGGATCCACGTGGCCGCCGGGCAGGTTAAAGCCCGTAAAGCCTTGATCCCTGACCACCAGAATTTCGTTGTTCTGATTGATCACGATTGCCCCGGCCCCGACGATATGCGTCGGAATAAACGGCACGTACGTCGATTCCTGCGGCTTTCTAACCAGCGTGAGGCTTTCGGGCAGGCAGCTGTGAAAGATAAAACCGTGTGCCACGAACTGCTCGATACTGCTGGTTCGGGAGATGGGCAGGGTGATCCAGGCCAGGCCCTTCTTTTCGGTTTCCATGAAAAGCAGAAAGCCCTTGATGGCGGCGTCAAGATCGGCTTTTTCAAAAGAAAAAGACGTCGGATCGATGATCACGCCGTTGTAATCGTTCAGCTTGTACTTCATTGAAAATCCTGGATGGCGTAGGTCAGTGCGGTGAGTTTAATCCTGTCCATTGATTTGCTTCCACTCAATGCCTGAGCGCAGCAAAGCTCCGCGGGCAGTCAATGCGCTGGTAAACGCCCCTTTTATAGGGCCGAACAGGGTCGACTTCGACAAAGGGTTTTTCGGTCTGATGTCGGCTGTGCTTGAGTTCGTAGATGCGTCAGGCCGGAAAAGATTTGCCCGCACCGGTCGGGCCGATCAGTAGCGTCGGTGCCTTGGAGTACGTTACCGTGACCGATGGCGATGGCCGGTGGAGGGAGCTTCACAACACCCTCAACGACGGAGCAGTTGCAGAGCAACATTGCCGTCATTGAGCGCCTGCCGGTTTCAGCAGCGCGGCTGGCCAAGGCCGCGCTGCCCGATTCACGGTTTATAAGCGGAAGCGGCTGACCAGATTATTGAACGACAGCGCCAGATTCGACAGCTCTTGAGTGGAGGCGCTGGTCTGGTTTGCGCCTGCGGCGGTCTGGGTCGACAGGTCTTGGATATTGACCAGGTTACGGTCGACTTCACGTGCCACGTTGGCTTGCTCTTCTGAGGCGCTGGCAATAACCATGTTGCGCTCGTTGATTTGCGAAATGCCTTCAGCGATTTGTTCCAGTGCTTCACCGGTAGCCTGAGCCAGGCTTTGGGTGTCCGTCACCAGAGACTGGCTTTTACCCATGGCACGAACGGCCTGGTCAGCGCTGGTTTGCACCGAGTTGATCATGCCTTCGATTTCCCCGGTCGACGCCTGGGTGCGGGCCGCCAAGGCGCGAACTTCGTCCGCTACCACCGCAAAACCGCGACCTTGTTCGCCTGCACGGGCGGCTTCAATCGCCGCGTTGAGGGCCAACAGGTTGGTCTGCTCGGCAATTCCGCGAATCACATCCAGCACCTTGCCTATATCACGGACTTGTACCGCCAGGTCTTCGACCATCGTGGTCGAGGCCGCGATTTCAGTCGTGGCATTGTTGATGGCGGACACTGCATTTCGGGCTTTGTCGCGACCGTTGGTGGCTTGCTGGCTGGTCGATCTGGATGCTTCGGAGGTAGACACTGCGTTACGCGCAACTTCTTCAACCGCCGAGGTCATCTCGGTAACAGCGGTGGCCGCTTGCTGGATCTCGTCGTTCTGGCGCACCAGGCCACGGCTGCTGTTATCGGTGACGGTGGTCAACTCTTCGGCTGCCGAGGCCAATTGATCGGAGGCGCTGGCGATTTGCTGGATGGTGCCTTTCAGACTGGTTTGCATATCGCTCAACGCGCTCAGCAACTGGCCACCCTCATCACGCCCGGTGCTGGCGATGTTCTGAGTCAGGTCTCCATTGGCAATGCGCTGAGCACTGGTCACCGCTGTTGCGATGGGGCGACTGATCAGGCGACTGATGAATAGGCCAAGAGCAAAGGCGGCAATGAACGCCAGCGTAATGCCGGTGTAAAGCGCAGTCTTTGCCGAAGACTCCATCGCGTCGGCGTCCGCTGCACCCTCGCCGATCTGACGATTGTTGGATTCAACCATGAGAGTCAGTTCGTCCATGACAATCCGGTAATTTTTTTGCAGATCACCGAGCAGCAAGGCGCGACCGCCCTCAAGATCACCGGCTTTCATGAGCGCTACGAATTTTTGCACCAACTCCTGATAAACCGGCCAGTCCTTATCCATTTTGTCGCCAGCGAGACGTTCGTCATCGGCCAGGGGGGTCTTGCGATAAGTCGAATAGGCCAGTTCGCTCGCCAGCTGATTAGCCTTCATGGACGCCAGAAGTTCATCTTTTTCGTTCTGCGGCGCATTGGCGCTGGTGGCGACGTACAGGCGGTACATGTCACGTGTTTGTTCCACAGCTTTGGCTTTCGCCTCTGCAGTTTTAGCCACCGACACCAGGTTGTTGCTGAATACCAGTTTCAGACTATCGGAGAGCTGAGAAACACCCCGGCTGCCAAGCACACCAACACCCAGGGTGATAAATGCGCAAAGCCCGAAGGCGGTAATCAGTTTGGTCGACAGTTTCGCATCATGAAGCCAGCTCATCGGCATGTCCTGCAGAGATTGTTCGAAGAACGTTGGGAGATGACCCGCTCTGCCTTTAATAAGAGAGTAGGTGCCGTAAGCCTATCGGCAAAACTGTTCTGTCCTTAAGGGCGGATTCATATAGCGAAGGTTTTTTCGGCTGGACGGGCAAGAGGCATACTCAACCACAATTCGTACATTTTCCCGGCTTTCTCATAAGCCAGACCGCTGGCACCTGCGACGATCCGTCCGTTGTGGCAACAGGCAAAGGCCTACACATTTGGAAACGGTTCGTAGATAATAACAATTCCCATTAGTGCCCGGAATTGTCCTCTGTGTTCATCCCTATGCGTCGCGCCTATTGCGTTTCCCTGGCTTTCGGCTGTGTGTTGCTGCCTGCCTTCTCTCACGCTGAAGACACCGTTACCGAGCTGCCTGCCACCGACATTCAGGCCGCTGGTGATATCGAAAGCAGCCCGTATGTTCGCTCCACCAGCAGTACCGCAAGCAAGTCAGAAGTGCCGATCAGGGATGAAGCACAGTCAGTCAACGTGGTAACCCAGCAGACTCTGGATGATTTTCAGGTCAAGTCGCTGGACGATGCGATGAAGTTCGTCAGCGGTGTTTCGCAATCCAACACGCTGGGCAATACCAAGGACGCGTTGATCAAGCGCGGTTTCGGCACCAACGACGACGGAGCCATTCTGCGCGACGGCATCCGTTCGGTAGTAGGGCACAACCTGGGGGCCACCACCGACCACGTGGAAGTCCTCAAAGGTCCCGCGTCGCTGCTGTATGGCGCAATCGAACCGGGTGGCCTGATCAACGTTGTCAGCAAGCAGCCTGAATACACCCGCAGCACGACCATCACCGGTTCCGGCTACAGCGAAGGCGGCGGTACGTTCAGCGTCGACACCACCGGGCCTGTCGAAGGTACCGGGCTTGCCTATCGTCTGGTTGCCGAGCGCGGCCACGAAGATTACTGGCGCAATTACGGGGTCAATGAGCACACGCTGGTGGCTCCTTCCCTGAGCTGGACCGGCGAACGCGCCAAGCTGACGCTGGCTTATGAGTACAACGACTATTCCAGCCCGTTCGACCGCGGTACGGTCTTCGCCAATGGCAAACCGGCTGCTGCGAGCTACAAGGATCGTCTGGATGAGCGCTGGGCCAAGACCGTCGGCATCAGCGAAACCGCTACCGCGAAGTTTGAGTATCAGCTCAATGATGACTGGAAGACGCGGGTGACGTATGGCTGGAACAATGATCGCTATAGTCTGGCGATTGCCCAGCCTGTGACGTTGACTGGCAGCAACTTGCGACGTGCCGCGAATGGCGGACATTACGATTATGAAACACGCTACACCAGCCTCGACTTTATCGGCGAGCAGCAATTGTTTGGCCAGCGTCACGACATTCTGGTCGGCGTGGACAATGAGGCGCTCGACAAATACCGGGGCAAAACTTATCGAAATGCGAACATTGCCAGTGGCGCAATCAATATCACTGATCCGCAGTACGGTCGGCTGGCTGAACCCAGCACTGTCAGTCCGACACAAAGCGATGCTCGCAATGAGCTGACTTCAACCTCTGTTTACTTCAAGGACAACTGGCATTTGAATGACCAGTGGATTCTGGTTTTTGGTGGACGTCAGCAGCATTACGATCAGTACGGTGATCAGGGGGTGGGCAGCAGCTTTCAAGTCAACCGCGACGACAATGGTGACACTTTCGTTCCATTCGCCGGGCTTGTTTATCAACCGACTGAAGCTCTGTCACTGTACGGCAACTACAGCCGGTCGTTTGTACCTAACGACACCGTCGATGATCAGGGTAATACCTTTGATCCTGAGAAGGGGCGCAGCTATGAGTTAGGCGCCAAATACAACCCTTCGGAGCGTCTGAACGTTAATGTGGCGGTGTTCGACATCGTCAAGAAAAACGTGGTCACAACAACCACCGTCAATGGCGTATCCGTGGCGGAACTGGCAGGTAAAGTAGGCTCAAGAGGCCTGGAGCTTGATGTCACTGGAAAGCTGGCTGAGCGTTGGGATCTGATCGGTACATACGCTTACACTCATACCGAAATTCTCGACGACCCGACCAACGAAGGCAAACGTCTGAACAATGCCCCGATGCATACTGCGAGCCTGTATCTCACTCACCACCTTGCATTTCCTGAACAAACGGGCCAATGGCATGCCGGTGGCGGCGCCCGTTATGTGGGTGAGCGCCCGGGGGATAACGCGAACAGCTTCTGGATGGATAGCTATACCGTTGCCGATGCTTTCCTGCGTTGGGATCTTCCAACCAAGGATTATAAGACCCGCTTACAGCTGAACGTTGATAACCTGTTTGACAAAGAGTACTACCCGTCCAACACAGGTACCGGCCAATTGCAGGTAAACGTAGGTGAGCCACGCACTGCGCGTCTGACCGCCAGCGTAACGTTCTAACTATGCTTGACGCTGGGAACTGTCGGTATTGCGCGCGACAGTTCCCGGATCTCCTTGACGTTTTACTTCTTGCAGGAGCCTTTGGCACACAGCTCTTTGACCGTCGCCTCAGTGATCGCCTGCAGACCTTCCTCGGTGATGACCTTCCAGTCGCTTTCCACGACCAGTTGCATGGATTCGCGCTTGTCAGTGATGAGACTGATTGGGGAGGGTTGACCTGTGGAGGTGATATTCAGGCGCGCTTTGTTGTTGACGGCAATTGAAAACGCACCGGGCGAAAACCACGACCAGAACTCTGTGATATGCACGGTCACAGCCTGGGTCTCACCGTTCTTTTCTGCAGCCTCGACCACCTGATAACCGGCCTTTCGATAACCTTCAGCGACGCTTTTGGCGATGAGTTGGGAAACGCTTTTGCCTTCGGGAAGCAATACGTCACCCATGGCCATGCCGTAGCTGTTGCGCTTCCTGCCGATGGCGCGCTCGGTGATTTTTTTGTCGGAAATTTCTTCAGCGTGTTTCAGGGAAGGCGTGTCTGCCTGCTTCGGTGCAGTTTCAAAACGACGCTCGTCGAGCGCGGTAATTATCACCTTCTGGCCTGTGCCATTTGCACTTTGTGGCGTCTGTACATGTACGACAGAGCGGCTGCTGACACAGCCGAAAAGTACGGTTGAAAGCATTAGAAGGGCGGCGATTTTCAGGTGTTTCATGACGGCTCCAGTCATTGTTTCTGTCCATTACTCGTGTGCGTACTGCCACTTCGGGTGGCTTTGCGGTGATGTCATTGTGCCTTTTTTGGCGCCGGCATCATGGCGATTCCCTTCCTGCAACACAAGTGCAACTTTTTTCGATCCGGATTTCTGCTAGCTTCGTCGGTCGACATCCATGGCTGATGAGCGCTATCAATGTTCACTATTCGCATCATGACGATGGACGACTACGACGCAGTCATTGCCCTGATGAGCAGCACGCCCGGCGTTTCTGTCCGGGACGCAGATTCTCGCGAGTCGACTGCCAGGTATCTGCAACGCAATCCCGGAATGAGCTTCGTAGCTGAGGCAGATTCCGGACTTGTTGGTTGTGTGATGTGTGGTCACGATGGTCGACGAGGTTATTTGCAGCATTTGCTGGTACTGGATAAGTATCGGCGGCAGGGCATTGCCAATGAGTTGGTGGAGCGCTGCCTTTCCAGTCTCGAACGTGAAGGCATTTTCAAGTGCCACATCGATGTCTTTAAAACCAACCACGCGGCTGCTGATTATTGGCGCAAGCAAGGCTGGCAATTAAGGACAGACATTGACCGGTACTCTTTCGTCCGGACCGGTAATGCCAACGCATGATGAATGAAGGGACATTGTGCTTGTATGGAACCAACGCTCTAGCTCGCGGTTCGAAGCAGTACATTCTCAATCAGGGACATTCACCCCATGCTTAAAACTCTTGCCTACAGTCTGATGCTGGCGTCTACGATTGGCCTGGCCGCTTGTGATCCGAAATCCGAGAACAAGGCGCAGGAAGCTCAGCAACACGCCGAAAACGCGAATGACAAAGCAGCTGAAGCGGCCAAAGAGAATGCCAAGGCTGCAGAGGCGCAGGCCGAGTCCAAAGAAGCCAAGGCCGAAGAAGATAAAACCTTCGTGCCAACTACTCAGGTTCCAGAGTCACTGAAGACACCTGAGAAAAACTGAGGAGCATGGTGTCAGCGTCATTCGACCCTGACACCATGCGTAGTGCGACAAAGAGAAGGCCGGTAGGACCGGCTTTAGCCGGTCCTACAGTTATTCTTCTCCGCAAACCCCACCGCAGAATCAGGCAATCACTCCGAAGGATCGGTCTAATTGCTCCCGCGTTATCGCCTTACTCTGAATGCGTATCGAGCTACCCGGCTCATCACTCAGATAAGGACAACAATCATGTCGAACATCAAAAACAAAGTGGTTGTAATCACCGGCGCCAGTAGCGGTATCGGTGAAGCGACGGCCAGGCTGTTGGCAGAGAAGGGCGCACACGTTGTGCTCGGCGCGCGGCGTACTGAACGGTTGGCGGAGCTCTGCAAGGAGCTGATTGCCGCCGGTGGGAGCGCGCAGTATCAGGCAGTGGACGTGACGGACCGCGCCAATGTGCAAGCCTTCGTCGATTACGCCGTCAACCAGTTCGGGCGTGTCGATGTGATCATCAATAATGCGGGCGTCATGCCGCTGTCCAGGCTGGATGCGTTGAAGGTGGCCGAATGGGACCAGATGATCGACGTCAATATTCGCGGCGTGCTGCACGGTATCGCGGCCGGTTTGCCGTTGATGCAGAAACAGCAATCCGGACAGTTCATCAACATTGCTTCGATTGGTGCTTATGCGGTGAGTCCGACTGCGGCGGTCTACTGCGCGACCAAGTACGCCGTACGGGCGATTTCCGAAGGCCTGCGTCAGGAGACCGGTGCCGACATTCGCGTCACCGTGATTTCCCCAGGCGTCACCGAGTCTGAACTGGCGGACAGTATTTCTGATGAAAGCGGGCGCGCCGAGATGCGCGAGTTTCGCAAAATCGCGATTCCGGCATTGGCCATTGCTCGGGCAATTGCCTACGCCGTTGAACAGCCAGCAGATGTCGACGTCAGCGAACTGATCGTTCGTCCGACCGCCAGCCCCTATTGATTTATCCGGTACCAGTATCGATTGCGAGGGTTTGCCAGCAGGCTAATATCTGGCAAACCCTTGTGCTTAACACTTGTACGATGACTTAAGCCGATGTACAACGAGCATCCCGTCCAACAATAAAACCACGGAGATGCACGATGGATTCATCGCAACGGGACACCACCGCCGACCACGGCCGCAGAGCATTCCTGAAAACCTCGCTGGCCGTATCCGCCGGGGTTGCTGCACTGGGTAGCGCTGCGCTGCCTCGACTTGCCAGCGCCGAGCCGTTGAGCCAGCGTTATCCGGATCCGCTGATCAACATCCTCGATGACAGCTTCATGGAGCTGCGCATCTTCAACGCCAGCGTTGAACGCCTGGCTACCGGTTTGCGCTGGGTTGAAGGGCCGGTCTGGATCGGTGACGGTCGCTACTTGCTGTTCAGCGACATTCCCAACAACCGCATCATGCGCTGGGACGAAGTCACTGGTGGCTTGTCGGTGTACCGCGACAACTCCAACTTTTCCAACGGCATGTGCCGCGACCGTCAGGGCCGCTTACTGGTCTGTGAGGGCTCGACGACGAGCAAGGAAGGTCGCCGCGTGACGCGTACCGAGTACAACGGCAGCATTACCGTGCTGGCAGATAACTACGAGGGCAAACCTTTCAATTCGCCTAACGACATCGTCTGCAAGCGTGACGGTTCGATATGGTTCACCGATCCACCGTTCCAGACCGGCAACAACTACGAAGGGCACAAAGTCACTCCGGAGTTGCCGCATGCGGTGTATCGCATCGATGGGACGAGCGGCAAAGTCAGCCGGGTGATTGACGATCTGGCTGGGCCTAACGGTCTATGTTTTTCACCAGACGAAAAAACCCTTTACGTGGTTGAAGGTCGAGCCAAACCCAATCGGATTATCTGGGCGATTGCCGTCAATGAAGACGGCACGCTGGGCCTTCGTCGCAAGCACATTGAAGGGTTGGAGTTCGCCGGCATCGACGGCATCAAGTGTGATGAAAGTGGCAACTTGTGGTGTGGCTGGGGCAGCAACAGTGATCCCAAGGCTGATCCGGAAAAGCTCGACGGCGTTCGAGTGTTCAATCCGGATGGCAAAGCCATCGGTCACATTTCCTTGCCGGAGCGTTGCCCGAACCTGTGCTTCGGTGGGCGTGAAGGCAACCGGCTGTTCATGGCGGGCAGCCACTCGGTTTATTCGCTGTTCGTGAACACGCGGGGTGCGACGTTCGTTTGATGGGGTAAAAACTACCGCAGTTTCTCGTGACGATATTGATCTGTAGGAGCTGCCGAAGGCTGCGAAGCATTGGTTCTGGTACGCCGCGATCGCAGCCTTCGGCAGCTCCTACAGGTCCTATGTTGCTTTGCGACAGCGTGGTGTCAGAGACACAGCGCTAACTCTTACATAACTACATGTCACCCCCCATCACTTCAACACCAACAACCGGTAAACCCCGGCGTCACTTTCAATGCCATGGGTGTCATGGGTGAAGCCCGGGAAGGACGTGTCGAAACTCTCCAGTGCCTTCAGGTAGGCCAATAGCGGTCCATCTGCAGGCCCCGCATTTTCGCCGGGCATCAACAGTGGAATGCCGGGTGGGTAGGGCACGATACCGGTGGCAACAATTCGTCCCGCTGCTTGTTCCAGCGTCACCAGCTCAACCTGATTCTTGACCAGTTTCTCGTATGCCTCCACGGGGCTGAACTCTGCTTGCGGCAACATGCCGAAAGCTTGAGCCATGGTCGCCGTGGTGCGATGTTTTTTCATGGCCGCGAAGATATCTTCGGCCAGGTCCCTGAGCCCCATGCCGGTGTAACGCTGCTGATTGGCCGCCAGCAAATCGGGCAGACACAGTTCCAGCTCCAGATTGCTGTCGTAGTCGCGTTTGAAGTCCAGCAGAGCGTTGACCAGCGTCCCCCATTTGCCTTTAGTGATGCCGATGGAGAACAGGAACAGAATGGTGAAGTCGGTGGTTTTCTCGACCACGATGCCCTGACGACCCAGATAGGCGCTCAGCACACAGGCCGGGATGCCGAAATCCAGCAACTGCCCGTCGTCGCCCATACCGGGGCTGAGCACCGAGACCTTGATCGGGTCGAGCATGCAATAGCCATCTTCGATGTTGCCGAACCCGTGCCAGACTTCGTCAGGGTGCAGAACCCAGCAATTGGGGTCGGTCTTGAGCGTGACCGGGTCGACTTCGTGAAATGCCACTGCGGCCCCATCCACTTGAACGGTTGGCGGCTGCCAGCAGGAGAAAAACCAGTCGTCACCTTTGAGCATCTCGCTTTTCATACGCGAGATCACCTGGCGGAACGCGATGGCTTCTTCAATGGATTCAGTGGTCAGAATCTCACCGCTAGGCGCTTCCATCATCGCCGAACTGACATCGCAGGAGGCCATGATCGCGTAATTGGGCGACGTCGAGGCGTGCATCATGAACGACTCATTGAAGCGTCCATGCGGGATCGGATTGCGTCCGTTCCGGACATGGATCATTGAGGCCTGTGACAGGGCCGCCAACAGCTTGTGGGTGGACTGAGTGGCGAATACCGTCGGTCGCGACTCATCGTGATCGTCCGGGCTGCCGTGCATGGCGAAGCGGTCGCGATACAGAGGGTTGAAGCGTGCGTAGCCATACCAGGCTTCGTCGAAATGCAGGCGATCAACGCTTTGTCCCAGCAACTCTTCGACACGCGTGACGTTATAAGTCAGGCCGTCGTAAGTTGAGTTGGTGACAATGGCGTGGATCGGAGTCGGGTCGATGCCTTCCTTGACCAGCGGGTTGTTGGCGATCGCCGCTTGAACACCTTCGCGGCTCAAGGTTTGCGGCAGAATCGGGCCGATGATGCCGAAGCGGTTTCGGGTCGGCACCAGATAGGTCGGAATAGCGCCGGACAACGTCATCGCATGCTCGGCAGACTTGTGGCAGTTGCGGTCGCACAGCGCAATCTGATCACGAGTGACGCTGGCCATCAGAATGACCCGGTTTGAGGTCGAAGAGCCGTTGGTGACGTAGTACGTGCGATGAGCGCCGAAGACTTTCGCTGCGTAACGCTCGCCTTGGCCGATAGGGCCGCTGTGGTCGAGCAGTGAACCCAGTTCACCCACTGAAATCGACAGGTCCGAGCGCAGCAGGTTTTCACCGAAGAACTCGTAGAAAGCCCTCCCTGCGGTGCTTTTCAAAAACGCCGTACCACCTGCATGGCCGGGTGTGTGCCATGAATACTCATAGCTGCGGGCAAACTTCAGCAGTGCGCCGAACATCGGTGGCAACACCGCCTGACGATAGCGCTCGATGGCGGCCAGTATCCGTCCGCTGAGAAACCGGCTGGTGTCCTCGGGCAGCCAGATGAAGTCGTCAGCGTGCTGCATCACCACCAGCGGAATGTTCGAGGCAGTGCTGCGATCGCTGATCAGAAACACCGGGACCCGCGTGTTGCGTTCACGCAAATTGGTCAGCAGCTTGATGCATTCCTCATGGTTGTCGCTTTTGTCCATTTCCCAACTGAGCAGTACGCACTGGACGGCCGGGTCCGAGCGCAGGATCGAGTTGGCATCGGCCAGGCTTTCGGAAACCAGAACACTGATGGAGCGTTCTTCGACATCACTGAGCAGTTGATTCAGGGCACGGCCGAACACCGTGCGTTTGTCGGGTGCGCTGCTCACCAATAACGCGAGCATGCCGAGCAAATGGCGGTATTCAGTCATGGTCTTGCCTCCAGGGGCGTGGAATTCAGGCTGTTGACGGGGATGGGGTCTGCGCTGAGGTGCTGCGCGCTGACAGTCTGTACCGGCACGCTATTGTTGACCGCCTCAAGGCGGATCAGCCGGTTGTTGACGAAGCCAAACAGGGTGTAGCCGAAGATGGTGGCGACGCCACCGAGCATCAGTGCCTGGGCGCCCGAACTGTACAGCGCCAGATAGCTGTAAGCGGCGGCTACCGTTGCCACGATGTTGGTGATCAGCGCGGTGTTGGGCGGTACGTTGGACACCTTCTGCATGGTCAGCAGTGCGGCCATCGACAGAATGTACGGCACCAGATTGGTGACCACCGCGAGATTAACGAGCGTGTCGAACTGTTTGCTGAGGTCCGGACTTATCGTCAGAAAACCCAGGGCTGTCTGGGCCGCCAGCAGTATCAGCATGCCCACAATGGGCGTACCAGCCTTGTTGGCTTTGGAGAAAATCGGCACGAAATAGCCGGTGTCCGCCGAACTCTTGAACACTTGTGCGATGGTGAATTGCCAACCCAGCAACGAGCCGATACACGCAAGCACCATCAGGCCCATGACGATGCTGCCGATCATGGGGTTGAACATTTTGGCAAACACCAGACCGAACGGCGCGGTGGACGCAGCCAGTTCCGGGTTGTCGACGATACCAGCGATCACGTTGGTCGAGACGATGTAGATAACCGCCGCTCCCAGCGTGCCGCCCAGTACCGCAATGGGCACGTTCTTCTCCGGGTTCTCCACAGCGTCAGTGTTGGCGCAGGCCGACTCCAGACCCAAGAACGCCCAGAGCGTAATTGCCACCGATGCCCCTGCGGCCTCGAACCAGCTTTTGTCATGGGGGTTCCAGCCTGCGGCGTAGACGCTGCTGTCGAACCAGAACCAGCCAATGGTCGAGACCAACACAACAGGGGCGATGACGCCCCACACGGTAACGGCGCCTATTTTGCCGGTAATACTCGCGCCACCGAAGTTGGCGAAAGTCGTCACCCACAACAGCGCGATAGTTGCCAGACCGACTTGCATGGAATCAAGTTGTACATTAAACAACACCTGGATGTAGCCAACAGCCGTAATACTGATGGCTACGTTGGCAATGAGTAGCGAAAGGCCATAGGTGTAGTTGGTTAGATAGTTACCCGCCTTACCGAAGGTATATTCGGCATAACCGCCCATGCCTCCGGTCTTTCGGCTGAGCATGCCGCAGCGGGCAAAAGCGTAAGCCAGGGCCAGAGAACCCGTGGCTGTGACGAGCCAGGAGAGAATCGAGATGGCGCCAACTTCTGCAAGTTTTGAAGGGAGTAAAACAATGCCCGAGCCTAACATGTTGACGGCAGTCAACATTGTTAGTTGGCTAACGCTCATTTTCTTGGCAGCTGACATTCCATTGCCTCTATCGAGAAAGCGGGGAAGTGTTAGCTATAGCAGAGCATTGAAAGGGCGCAAGTAATTAGCCGGTTAGTGGTAGATGACTGAAGAGCTGACTTAATTGAAAAGTGGGATTTTCTGATTGCGCGGGGTCAATGTTTTGCCAATGAATCAATGCAACCCTCGGATTGAAATGCACTTCCTGTAGGAGCTGCCGAAGGCTGCGAAGCATTCATCCTGACACGCCGCCATCGCAGCCTTCGGCAGCTACTACAGATTTTCATCGTTTGTCGCGAGACAGCGTGATTTCAGGGGCTGCGCCTTGAACATCCATATAGGGCTCAGCGTCGCGCCAGCTCGTGCTTGATGCATTGCTCGTAATAAGTCTGTTTGATCGCAGCGGGTTTGAGTCGCGAGGTGCTTTTATAGGTCTGCTCGGTGATACCCATGGCGGTCATGCGCATCCAGGGCTGATTGAACTTGCGGCCCTGGAGTTTCTTGCGTGCACCGTACAAAGTAATCCCGTCGAGTTTCGACTCCTGAGCGCCTGCGGCAATACCCGAACCCCATGTACAAATCGACCGGCCGCTCTGTGTGACTTCTTTGGCTTGCGACGCCGGTGAAACGCTGGCAAGCGCGAGCGTCGCTACGGTCAATAGAAGAATCCGCATAAATGCCAGCCCCTAAGCTTCTGAAAAGAAAGCAAGTTTGCCAAGCTCGGCTGGAGGCGAGGGGCCAGCAATCGGTTTTATTTAAAGGGCAAAACCGCCGGGGATTTTTCCTCAGCTGAAATGCTTCGTGACCGCATGCGGGGCATCTGGCACGTCCATGTTGATCTTGCGCCATGCGGCTTCGGCAAAGCTGTACACCGAAAATGCGATCAGACCTAGCGCCACGATCATCAGCACAATGCCTCCAGCGGGCAGATCCTGCAGGCCATTGAGCGCGTCTTTAAGACCGGGCGGGTGCATGGCGTCATAGCTCGAACCGCTGATGGCCAGCAACGCAGCGATTTCGATGAATGCCACGCCTCGGGCAATCAGGCCGAATTGCGATACCGGACGCACATAGCGCATCACCTCTTCATCGGCTTCGAAGTACTTCTCGAAAGAGGCTTTCCAGCCTTTGATGATGTGGGTGATACCCACGCCTAACGGCACCAGTGCTACCAGGTAAACGAGGATATTCGAATGATCCCACGACAGGATGGACGCCAGCAGGTCCTGGGTTTTGCCGCCTGAATCACCGGAGCTTTTGAGCGCACTGATTAGCAGGCCCAAGGCAAAAAACGCCAGTGCACCATAGGTCACGCCGCCTACCAGCAGGCCGGTGCGAATCACCAGGCCTTTTAATTCTGTGCCGTGATGGTCCACATCGCGAGTAGCCTGCAGGACGCGCCAGGCTGCAAATGCAAGCAGGCCGACCACCACAATCGCGACCATTACGTTGCCGAAAGGCTGACTCAATAGCGCTTCAAGGCTGCTGTGGCTGTCTTTGGGCTGAGACGAACCTTGCGCAGCGAGCAGGGCAAAAATACCAATGATCAGATACACCACACCCCGAGCGGCATAGCCGCTTCGGGCGAGGAGAGTGAGGCTGCGTTGCGTGGACATAAAAGGGATCTTCCTGAAAGTGATACAGGAGCAGACCGGTGTCGGCACGCGGGGTTCGCTTTAATTGGTGTGTAGCCGGTTCTGCGAAAACCATACCTCAATAGCGTGTGCGTTAATTTTGATAAAAGATCGCCGTGTGTCCCAATAACAACACTGATGCAGAACAGACACAGACCTGTAGGAGCTCACCGAGTTTACGAGGCCAGCGATGACGGTTTACCTGGCACGCCGCAATCGCGGCCTCGCGGTGCTCGTGGGCTCCTACAGATAATGCATTTCAGTCCAGTTGAGAGGCGATGCGGACTGCTCCTTATCGTGCGCAGGCAACCGCGATGGCTTTGCCCAGTGCTTCGGTATTGCCCTTGCCGCCAATATCAGCAGTCAGCGGGGCGTTTTCCGGTCCCATGGCCAACACGGTTTCAATCGCGGTGAGCACCGCTGCGCCTGCCTCTGGATGGCCAAGATGTTCAAGCATCATCGCACCGCACCAGATCTGCCCGATCGGGTTGGCAATGCCTTTACCTGCGATATCCGGTGCTGATCCATGCACCGGCTCAAACAGGCTCGGGAAGTGGCGCTCCGGGTTGATGTTGGCCGAGGGCGCAATACCAATGGTGCCTGTGCAAGCCGGACCCAGGTCGGAGAGGATGTCGCCGAACAGGTTGCTGGCCACCACTACATCGAACCAGTCTGGATGCAGCACGAAGTTCGCGGTGAGAATATCTATGTGGTACTTGTCGACGTTCACGTCCGGGTATTTCTTGCCCATTTCCACGACGCGCTCGTCCCAGTACGGCATGGTGATCGCAATGCCGTTGGACTTGGTCGCAGACGTCAGGTGTTTCTTCGGGCGACTCTGAGCCAGGTCATACGCAAATTTGAGAATGCGGTCGACGCCAACGCGGGTCATCACGGTTTCCTGAAGAACGATTTCGCGATCGGTGCCAGGGAACATCTTGCCGCCAACGCTTGAGTATTCGCCTTCGGTGTTTTCCCGTACTACCCAGAAATCGATGTCCCCGGGCTTGCGATTGGCCAGCGGTGCCTTGACGCCTGGCATCAGGCGGCAGGGGCGCAGGTTCACGTACTGGTCGAACTCGCGGCGGAACTGCAGCAGGGAATCCCACAGGGAAATGTGATCAGGCACAACGTCCGGCCAGCCCACTGCACCGAAGTAAATCGCGTCATAGCCTTTGAGAATTTCGAACCAGTTGTCGGGCATCATTTTGCCGTGGGCCAGGTAGTAATCGGCACTGGCAAAGTCGAACCAGTCCCATTGCAACTCCAGGTTGTGCTGCGCGGCCACCACGTCCAGCACGCGTACGCCTTCGGGCATGACTTCCTTGCCTATGCCATCGCCAGGGATGACGGCAATTTTGTAATGGGGCTTGCTCATGGATTTTTACTCCAGGGTTGATGGCTGACGAGGCTCAGTGTATGCAGTGTCCCCGGATTAATAATTAGTCATCCGCGAAAGCCATTCTTAGATTCAAGGAAACAATCGATGAGCATGATCGATGACCTGAGTTTCTTTCAGCAGGTCGCCACACGCAGCAGCCTGACTGAAGTCGCGAGGCAACTTGGGCTATCACTGCCTGCGGTAAGCAAGCGTCTGAGCCAACTCGAAGCGCGGCTTGGCGTGCAATTGCTGCAACGCACCACGCGCAAATTGTCGCTCACTCCGGAGGGCGTGCTTTACCTGGAAGGCGGGCGACCCATCTTGCGTCAGCTTGACGAGCTGGAAAGTGCTCTGAACAGTCGGCAGCCCACCTTGCAGGGGCGCTTGCGCATCAACGGCACGCTGGGTTTTGGCCGTCGACATCTGGCGCCCGTGGTGTCGAGCTTTGCCCGTCTGCATCCCGAGCTGGAGATTTCTCTGGAGCTGACCAGCCAGCCCGTGAGCTTGCTGGATGATCAGTTCGACATCGGTGTGTTCATGGGCGAGCCACCAGACTCGCGGCTGATTGGGGTTCGCCTGTTGGAAAACCCGCGAATATTGTGTGCTTCACCCCAATATCTGGAGGGGCGGCCGGCATTGAAGCGCGTGGCCGACCTGGCCGAGCACAACTGCATCTTGCTGCGTCAGTTTGGCAGTGATTACGCGATCTGGCGCTTTCAGAAGGACGATCAGGATTTTGCCCATAAAGTCAGCGGCACGCTGTCGAGCAACGACGGCGAGGTGGCACTCCGTCTGGCGCTGGAAGGTCACGGGCTGATCCTGCGGTCGCGCTGGGATGTGCAGGCACATCTGGAAAGCGGGCGGCTGGTGGCGGTACTGCAAGAATATCAACCGCCACGCGGCGATATCTTTGCGGTGTACCAGCATCGACGCCACATCCCGCAGCGTATCTCGCTATTCACCCGGTACCTCGCGCAAGAACTGACCAAGCGCCTGCCGTTTGCGGTGCCTGCGGCATTGTGAGTAAGCGGTAGCGCTCAATAACAAAATGCAAACCGTTGAATCGGATGCATGTTCTGTAGGAGCTGCCGAAGGCTGCGAAGCCTTCATCCTGACACACTGCCATCGCAGCCTTCGGCAGCTCCCACAGGTCCAGTGTTCGCCGCGAGACAGCGTGGAGCCATGGGTAGCGGAGCAGTGCCTTCCAAAAAACGCCATAACCTAAAATCATGTCAGCAATGATTATTGATGCATTGCCGGACCGCCCCCCGCTCTTGTAACGTCCTGTAGACCCGCTCGGTAACAATAAAAACTTAAAACCTGAGCATGCGTTGGTTTTTGCAGGGTGTTCAGAACAGGGTTTTTGCAGCTGCCGAATCATTCTACGTTCAGGAAGATTTGCCATGAAAACCGTTTCATTGGGTTCAGTCTTATCCCTGTTGTGCGTGTCGATATCGTGCGCGATGTCAGTATCGGCAGAAGAAATCACCTTCGTTTCCCAAGGCGGGGTTTATCAGGAGGCCCAGACCAAGGCGATCCTCGACCCGGCAGCCAAACGCCTGAACATCACCATCAAACAAGACAGTGTTCCTGACGCCTTGCCCATGGTCAAAGCCCAAGGCGCGGCAGGCAAGCCGGTCTGGGATGTGATCGATACGCCACCCTCCAACTGCATCCGGGGTGGCAATGAAGGGCTGATCGAGAAACTCGACCTGAGCAAAATGCCTAATGTGCAGGCCATGCCCGAAGCCTATCGCACGCCTTACTCGGTCGCTTACGAGTTCTATTCTTCCGTGCTCGGCTATAACACCAAAACATTGAAGAAGCTGCCTCAGAGCTGGGCTGACTTCTGGAATGTGAAGGAATTTCCCGGCACCCGCTCATTACGCAACGACCCTATGGGCACTTTGGAAGCCGCGTTGCTGTCGGACGGCGTGCCACGAGACAAGCTCTACCCACTGGACGTAGACCGGGCCTACAAGCGTCTCGAACAGATCAAACCCGATATCGCCGTCTGGTGGAGTTCGGGCGGGCAGTCCGCACAGTTGCTCAACGACGGCGAAGTGGACATGTTGATGATCTGGAATGGTCGTGCCAGTGCTGTGCGCAAAGACAATCCTGATATCTCGTTCACCTACAACGAAGGCATCCTGCAAAACACCCAGTTGTGCATCCTGAAGAACGCCCCGAATTACGCCACCGCAGTCAAGTTCGTCAACGAAGCGCTCTCGCCAGACCTGCAGGCCAACCTGCCGCTGTACATCGATTACGGTCCTGGCAACCCGGCCGCGTTTGGCACTGGAAAGTTGACCGCCGAACGTGCCAAAGAGCTGCCTAGTTCTCCGGATAACGCCGCGAAGCAGGCGCTGATGTCCGAGGAGTGGTGGTCGTCGGCCGCGGGTATTGCCGCGAAGGATCGCTGGCTCAAGTTTGTCCAGTAGGCCAGCGCTGTGAAAGGTACCGACTACCTGATTCTGGGCGGCGGTTCGGCTGGCTGTGTGTTGGCTGCGCGGCTGTCCGAGGACCCCGGCACGCGTGTGTGCCTGATCGAAGCAGGGCGCGATATTTCGGCGGGCAATATGCCTGCCGAGATGCGTAGCCGCTATCCGGGGCGGGCCTATCTGGATACGCGCAATATCTGGCGCCAACTGACGGCGCTGATGGGCAAGCGCTCCACCGAGCGCCGCTATGAACAGGCTCGGTTGCTGGGCGGAGGTTCGGCCATCAACGCCTTGATGACCAATCGTGGCGCGCCCGACGACTATGACGAATGGCAGCGACTCGGTGCTGAAGGCTGGAACTGGAACAATTGCCTGCCGTACTTCCGCAAGCTGGAAAACGATACCGACTTCGACGGTCCGTTGCATGGCAAGCAAGGGCCCCTGAGGATTCGCCGCACCGCGCAGGAATTTCTCTCACCCTTCGTCAAGGCGGTCATGAAGGTGCTGGGCGAAGGCGGACTGGCTACAAAAGCCGACCAGAACGGGCCTTGGGAGCCGGGTGTATTTGTTGGCGCAATCGGTGTCAGTCCTGAGGGGGAACGGATCCCCACGTCCGTGTGTTATCTGTCCGATGAAGTGCGCCAACGCAGCAATCTGAAAGTACGCACTGAATGTCTGGTCGACCGTGTGCTGTTCAAGTCTCATCAGGCGGTAGGCGCGCGCGTTGTCCTGGCGGACGGCACCTCGATTGATCTCTTTGCCAAGGAAGTGATTGTCTGCTCAGGGGCGATTCACAGCCCTGCGGTGTTGATGCGCAGCGGCATCGGGCCTGCCGATGAGCTGGTCCAGTCAGGCATTTTCGTCGTCGCGGATCGTCCAGGTGTCGGCCGTAATCTGATGGAGCATCCATCAATAGCGGTCTCGGCATTGTTGAGCAAAGCAGGGCGCACGGCGTTCCCCAGCGAACACCACGAGCAGGCCATCGTGCGCTTTTCTTCGGGTTTGCCGGACACCGTGCCTTGCGACATGCACGGCGCGATTCTCTCGCGTTCCGGCTGGCACTCTTTGGGCTATCGATTGGGCACGATGTTTTTCTGGGTCAACAAGTCGTATTCCCGAGGTCGTGTTCGGCTGGCCTCCAGTGATCCGGCTCAGGAACCTGAAGTGGATTTCTGCATGCTTTCTGATCCGCGGGACCTGGAGCGTCTAAAGCAAGCGTTGAAACTTGGCGCGGCGACGCTTTCAGCCTCGCAGCTCAGTGCACAGCGCAGCGTAACGTTTCCCTCCAGTTATTCGCCCAGGGTCGCTAAAGTGGCGCAGCCTGGGCTGGTCAATGGCTTGCTTCGCGGGGTCTTGAGTCTGCTGCTGGATATCGCCGGGCCGTTTCGGGCGTGGCTGATTCACCGGTTGGTGACTCAGGGGGTGACGCTGAAAAAGCTGGTTGCGGATGATGCGGCGCTGACCGACTTTGTCCGGAGAAATGTCGGCGGCACCTGGCACCCATCGGGCACGTGCCGTATGGGTCGGGCGGACGATCCGCAGGCCGTCACGCTCAGTGATGGAAAGGTGATTGGCGTCACTGGCCTGCGAGTATGTGATGCGTCGTTGATGCCTTCAATTCCGTGCGCGAATACCAACGTGCCGACCATCATGATTGCCGAGCGGATTGCGGATCTGATCAAGGCTGAAAGTCAGCAAAAATGATCCTGTAGGGCGCATTTTTGTGTAGGAGCTGCCGAAGGCTGCGAAATGGTTTTCTGAAACAACGCTTATCGCAGCCTTCGGCAGCTCCTACAAAGTCATCTACACGAATATTGCGTTCCGCGGCTCGACCGTTACGGCTGATACCCCACAATCGCCTTGGTCTCCAGAAAAGCCTCCAGCCCCCACTCGGCATATTCACGGCCATTCCCGGATTGCTTGTAACCGCCAAAAGGTGCGCCGGGGTTCCAGTCGGGATGGTTGATGTAGACACCACCCACTCGCAGTTGCAAGGCAATGTCTCGTGCCCGTTGCAGGTTTGATGACTGCACGTAACCGGCCAGGCCAAACACGCTGTCATTGGCCAACGCCACCGCGTGCTCATCATCGTCGTAGGCCTGAATCACCAGCACCGGTCCAAATATTTCTTCCCGGGCGATGGTCATGTCCGGTGTCACCCCGGCAAACACCGTAGGTTTCACGTAGTAACCACGTTCCAGACCTTCAGGCCGGCCCAGGCCGCCGCAGACCAGTTGCGCACCTCCCGCAATGCCTATGGCAATCATCCGCTGAATAGCCTGGAACTGCCGTTCGCTGATCACCGGTCCCATCGTGGATTGCGGGTCGCTGGGGGCGCCGACCTGATGAGCCAGGGCGGCGCGACGAGCGAACTCTACCGCTCGGTCATGCAGCGCCGCAGGCACCAGCATCCGGGTCGGTGCGTTGCACGATTGCCCGCTGTTGCCAAAGCAGCCGTTCACGCCGGAGGTCACCGCTTTTTCCAGGTCGACATCGTCCAGCAGGATGTTGGCCGATTTGCCGCCTAACTCCTGATGGACCCGCTTCACGGTCGGTGCGGCCAGGCGAGCGACCTCGACGCCGGCCCGGGTGGAGCCGGTGAAGGACACCATGTCCACGTCGGGATGGGCAGCCAGCGCTGCGCCCACCGTAGGGCCGTCGCCATTGATCAGGTTGAATACACCGGCAGGCACCCCGGCGTCATGCATGACCTCGGCAAACAACACCGCGTTCAACGGGGCGATCTCACTGGGTTTGAGAACCATCGTGCAGCCCGCAGCCAATGCCGGGGCGACCTTGCAGACGACCTGATTGATGGGCCAGTTCCAGGGGGTTATCAACGCGACCACGCCGACAGGCTCAAGGTTGATCAGCGTATTGCCGGTGGTTTTCTGAAAATCAAACGTGTCCAGCGTGCGTAGCAGTTGCTGCAGGTGACGCTTGCCAATACCGGCTTGCCAGTCGTAAGCCAGCGCTTTGGGTGCGCCGACTTCTGCCATGATCGCTTCGGCAATTTCGTCGTAGCGCTGCATGAACACGTCCAGAATCTGCTCGACCAGTAGTCTCCTTTCGTCAGGCGAGGTGCGCGCGAATGACGGGAATGCGCGCCTCGCCGCTGATACGGCGGCATCAACGTCAGCCTGATTACCCATGGCGATCTTGCAGAAGGGCTGCTCTGTCGCCGGGTTGACGACCGTCAGTTGCGTGTCGCCCGCGGGTGTTACCCAGCGGCCATCGATATAAAACTTCAGTGCATTTTCCATAATCGGGCGCAGTCTCGTTGGGAGGAGGGAACGTGACGAAGGAAGTGCTGAGTGTGAATGTCGGTCTCGGATCGCAATGGGCGTAGAAAGCACATTCAGTCGCTCGCAAGAATAAGCATCTATTTCTGCATCCGACAATTTACTAATAGTTGCTTCAGGCATAAGCTCAGGTCATGTCTAATCTTCGTCGAAAGCTTCCCAGTTCAAGTTCCCTGTTCGTCTTCGAGGCGGCCGCACGGTGTGGCAGCTTCACGCGGGCGGCGGATGAGCTGTGCGTCAGCCAGCCAGCGGTCAGTCGGATGTTGTCACGCCTGGAAGAACATCTCGGCGTGCAGCTTTTTGAGCGCATGCGCGGTGGTGCGCGACTGACCGAAAGCGGCAGTATTCTGTACCGCAGGGTCCAGGAAGGTTTTAGTACGATCGAGTCGGCAATCAGCGAAATCGAGTCCCGTGCCACGGGTATCGAAACGGTTACGCTGTCAGTGTCAACGGCGTTCACCACCCACTGGTTGATGCCCCGCATGAGCCGTTTCAATCAGCGTTTTCCCAGCGTGGACATGCGCTTTCAGTTGATGTCCGGCCGGATTGGCGGACCATTGGTGGATGTCGATCTGGGCATGCGCTACCTCGACTCAGGCAGTCTGAAAGCCACGGATATGCTGGTCATACCTGAAATAATGCTGCCAGTCTGCAACCCGCAATACCTCAAACAGGTCGTGCACGGCACAGGTAAAAAACAGCCGCCGACGCTGATCTGCATGGACAACCAGGACCGTGATTGGGCGCAGGATTTCGGCTCGTCCGGCCGCTCCGAAAATGCGTTGATATTCTCCGATTATGCGGTGGTGGTGCAGGCCGCCTTGTTGGGTCAGGGTATGGCGCTGGGATGGCTGACGGTTGTTTCCAACAGCCTGGTCAAAGGCGAACTGGTACCGGCCGTCGAGCAGCTCAGGGTCACGTCGCGGCGTTGTTGCCTGGTCACTCCGGCGAGTCGTCCGGTGCGGCCGGTGGTGGAAAATATCCGCGACTGGATCATCGAAGAAATGCGCGCTGACCTTCTGCAAGTGGATGCGCTTTACCCACATTTAGGCCTGGCAACCCACTTGGAACCGGCTCGTTGAGATCAGGTGTGCCGCACACAGTAAAAAAACCGTAGGTTATGCTTCGAGGCCCGTACAAAACGGAATATTTCATGGGGAGAGCAGGCAGATAATGGGTTTACCCAGCTTGCTTTCCCTTATGAATTATCTTGCGGAGCGCCTTATGTCATTCAAGCAATTCAAAGCCCTGACGTTCGATGTCGTTGGCACCCTCATTGATTTCGAGGCAGGCATCCTTGCTCACGTGCGTGAAGTGGCGGGCGAAGCGGGTAAAGCCTGCAGTAATGACGACATTCTCAAAGCCTATCGCGAAGCACGTGCCCAGACCGACTCGGGCTGGTGGCCGGACGATCTGGAGCGCTGCTACCACGTCATTGCTTCGAAACTGGGGCTGCCGGACAACGATGAATACGCCAAAGGCCTGAGCCTGGCGGTCAAAAACTTCCCGGCGTTCCCTGATTCGGTTGAAGCACTGAAGCGTCTGCGCAAGCACTTCAAGCTGGTTGCCACGACGAACTCGCGCATCTGGGCGCTGGATTTCATGGCCAAGACGCTGGACGAGCCGTTCGACGTGCGCGTGACCGTGGACGACGTCCGTTTTGAAAAGCCTGACCCACAGTTCTTCGCCTATACCCGTGGCGTATTGGCTACCCAAGGCATCCTGTTCGAAAACATCCTGCACGTTGCGCAGAGTCAGTATCACGACATCGGTGTGGCAATGCGTCTGGGCTATCAAACCTGCTGGATCGAGCGTCGTTTCGCCCAGAAGGGTACCGGTGGCACGCTTGAGTCCGAGCGAGTAGAGCCGCATTACCATTTCACTTCGCTGGCGCAACTGGCCGACGCAGTCGAGAAAGAACTCGGCTGAGGGTGCCTTGAGCGGGTTTGACGATTCTGGCGCCCGGGCAATGCCGCGAGCGCCTTTGTTCTTTTTAGCCGGATGCTGGCCATGACTGTTCAGAGCTTGTGGGCGGCAACTGCCCAATCTTCTCCTGCACTGCAATCGCTTGAAGGCGATCGCCAGTGTGACGTGGTGATCATCGGTGCCGGTTACACCGGACTGTCTGCGGCGCACCATATTGCCCTGAGCGGCCGTGAGCCGTTGATCGTTGAAGCCAATACGCTCGCCTGGGGCGCCAGCGGGCGCAATGGCGGGGTGGTTTCACCCAAGTTCCGGGTTGGTTTTCCGACGCTGATGGAGCGTTTCGGTCGTGATACTGCCCTGCACATGTATCGCACCGGTTATGCGGCAGTGGACAGTCTGGTGGAGATGGTCGACAGCCTTGGCTTGTCAGGGGCGCAACTGCACATGGGCGGGCATATCGCCGCCGCGCATAACGTTCATGCGTTAGGCGGGCTCGAGTCCACTGCAAACTGGATCAAACGGGAAACCGGTGGCACGTCTTCGCTGATGATCAGCGCCGAACAGGTTCGCGAGGCCACCGGATCGAAGATTTTCGCCGGTGGCTTGCTGACGCCGAAAGCAGGTGGCATTCACCCGCTCAACTACGCGCGTGGCATTGCAAAGAGCCTGACTGAGCGTGGGGTGAAGTTGTACATCAACAGCCCGGCCAACCAGGTTCGTCACGAGGCAGGCCGCGTCATTGTCATGACCCCTAAAGGGCGCGTCAGCGCGCGGCAGGTGATTTACGCCACCAATGGCTATTCCGATCAGACCCGGGCTACCGATACGTTGCATCGCCGATTGATCCCGTTTCGCAGCGCGATCATTGCGACTGAGCCGCTACCCGCTGATGTACTGGCGCAAATCATGCCGGGTGGTCAGGTATGTGGTGATACCAAGCGTATGTTGCGCTGGTTCAGGGTCGTCGGTGACCGGCTGATCTTTGGCGGGCGAGGTGCCTTTGGCAAGAACGATTCCGAGAGCGCCTTCCGTACCTTGCAGCGCAGCATGGGAGAGGTGTTTCCGGTACTGCGTGATCACCAGATTGATTTTCGCTGGTCCGGTCTGGTTGCCATGACGCTGGATTACCTGCCTCATGCCGGACAACTGGACGAACGCAGTTTCTACGCGATCGGTTACAACGGCGGCGGGGTTGCCATGTCGACTTACATGGGTGGGCAACTGGCAAAGATGACGGCCGGAGAGAAGGTCGATCTGGGTCTGCTTTGCGGAGACAAATTCAACCCTATTCCCCTGCACGCATTCCGCGCACCGGGCGTGCGTCTGGCGGCGGGTTGGCAGCAATTACTGGATGTGATTGGCCGGTGATTATGGCGCTACGCTGGTTCGCGTAAAACATTGAACCTGTAGGAGCTGCCGAAGGCTGCGATGGCGGCGTATCAGAATGAATGCTTCGCAGCCTTCGGTAGCTCCTACAGAAAAAGCTTTCTGTTGAGTTTTGTGGCCAGGAGCAACTGAGTGTTGTGCCTGTCACACCGCTCTAACCAGACTCCGCAGCGGCACGGTGCTTTTTACCACTGGTGACTTGATCACAATGTAGCTGAAGTACTTCTCGATGCCGATATTCTTGTCCAGGATCGACTCCATCAATTCCTGGTAGTGCTGAATGCTGCTGCACAGGAAGCGCACCAGATAGTCGTAGCCGCCGCTGATCAAATGGCATTCGAGCACTTCATCGATGTTGCGGATGCTCGATTCAAACTTCACGAAGTCTCCACGCTTGTGGTCGGATAGGGTGACTTCGGTGAAGACGGTGACCGAGTTGGCGAACTTGGCCAGATTGACGTGGGCTTCATAGCCGCTGATATAGCCTGCCGACTCGAGGCGTTTAACCCTTTGCAGGCAAGGACTGGGAGACAGACCGACAGCTTCGGCGAGGCTGACGTTGGTCATTCGCCCGTCTTTCTGCAATTGGACCAGGATGTTGATGTCGATACGATCGAGCTTCGTTGCTGCGTCCATGGTTCAGTCCTCGCAATTTCAAAATCCTGCCTGCACGCCTCAGGCATGCAGCGCTTTTTGATGCGCATGGACGAGGTCTGCCAGACTCGCGTACTCACAGCGATTGCCGTCCAGTGCCTGCGGTGAATGATTCCAAGGCAGGCTGTGACCCCGTCGCAATGTACACACCGGGAAATCCACCCGCTCATTCCACGGGTCATCGGTTTCCGTACTGCGCACCGGTAACAGTTCTGATCGCTCCAGCTCCAGTTGGAGTAACGCAGTATTCAGACTCATGTGCCAATCAATGCTGCTGGGTTCGATAACAGCGTCGAACGTCACCGGCAAGCGGCTGATCAGCGAGCTCACATTGATGCCGTGAGGTGGGGCGATCAGTATCAAACGGTAGAACTTGCTCAGGTACTGCAATGCACCTGGAACGTCTTCGAATATGGGCCAATGGTCAGAGGAGCTACTGAAAGCAACACTCTGATCCCAGTCAGGAATCATATGCAATTGGTGAGCCAGACGTTGGTATAGCTGGCCGTGAAACGCGGTATGACTGCCGTCTGACCCACTGCTGATCAACTCGTCGGCGATACGTCGATAAGCTTCGAGCAACTGCTCGTCATCGGGCGCGGATCGGCTATGCACTGCCAGCGGTCGAAGTCCTTCAAGGATGCCCCGTTCTCGATCAACCAGTGTTCCAAAGGAAAATCCCAATGCCTTGTACTGGGTGACTTTCATTGTTCGCTCCTGAGCAACCACTGTCGGTTCCGTCTAGTTTCAAACCAAAGCCCGGCACTGGGTGAGCAGGCCGGGCAGGTCATGCAACGCAGGTGCTCAGCAGGCTGCCGCCAATGCGCGATCAAGCATCTGCAAGGCTTCCGCCACTTGCTCGGAGGTGGTCACCAGCGGCGCAAGGAAGCGCACCACGTTACGGTGTACACCGCACTTGATCACCAGCAGACCCGCGTTACGCGCTTCGTCGATGACTTTCTGCGCCAGCGCTGCATCCGGGCTTTGCTTGTTATCATCGGCGACCATTTCGATGGCTTGCATGAAGCCCAGGCCTCTGACATCACCAATGCGTGGGTAGCGGGCTTGCAGGGCCAGCAGACCGTCCCGCAACTGCGCGGACAGTTTCTCCCCCTGGCCCAGCAGATCCTGCTCTTCGAACAGGTCCAGCACCGCCAGCGCCGCAGCACAAGCGACTGCATTGCCGCCATATGTACCGCCCAGGCCACCGGGCGTCGGCGCATCCATGATCTCGGCCCGGCCTACTACACCGGAGAGCGGCATTCCGCCTGCCAGGCTTTTTGCGACCGTAACCAGATCAGGTTTGATACCTGCGTGCTGGAAGCCGAACATGGTGCCAGTGCGGCCAAAGCCAGCCTGAATTTCATCAAGAATCAGCACGATGCCGTGCTGAGTGCAGCGCGCACGCAAGGCTTGCAGGAATTCATTGGAGGCGGCGATGAAACCTCCGTCGCCCTGTACGGGCTCGATGAGGATCGCCGCCACGCGATCGGGTGCAACATCGGTGGCGAACAGCTCATCCAGTTCCGCCAGCGCATCGTCGCTGCTGATTCCGCGATACGGGTTCGGGTAAGTGGCGTGATAAATCTCGGCCGGGAAAGGCCCAAAGTTCTGTTTGTACGGCTGGCTCATGCCCGTCAGGGTTACGCCGAGCAGGGTTCGTCCATGGAAGCCGCCGCGAAAGGAAATCACCGCCGTACGATTGGTATGGCCACGGGCGATCTTGATTGCGTTCTCTACGGCTTCAGCGCCGGAGGTGAACAGCACGCTCTTGTAGTGTTCATCGCCACCGATCAGCTTGTTCAGTCGCGCGGCGACCTGGATGTAGTTCTCGTAGGCCACGACCTGAAAGCTGGCATGGGAAATCTCGCCGACCTGGCGACGTACTGCCTCAACCACGCGCGGGTGATTGTGTCCGACATTGAGTACGCCGATACCCCCGACGAAGTCCAGATAGCGCTTGCCATCCACATCCCACAGCTGCGCGCCCTCGGCACGTGCAGCGACAACCGGATGAGCCGTGATGATGCCGCGCGGGATGTGCTGCTCACGCAGAGCGAGCAGCCGTTGGTTTTCAGTCAGTGCAGAATTCATCTCAATCTCCGTGA
Source organism: Pseudomonas caspiana (assembly GCF_002158995.1). Taxonomy (GTDB): domain Bacteria; phylum Pseudomonadota; class Gammaproteobacteria; order Pseudomonadales; family Pseudomonadaceae; genus Aquipseudomonas; species Aquipseudomonas caspiana. The sequence goes on from NZ_LOHF01000015.1 coordinate 147,484, forward strand.
TCGCCAGAGTGGCAGGTGATGTGATCAGGATAAGCACTGGCCAGAATCACAAGCACTGTAGTTGCCCGGGCCAGCGCTGTGATCGACTGTTTTGGAGGGAGGTTGCGAAATAATTCGCTGTGGAGTGTTGCAGGCAAACTTGAGTGGTTTGTAAATCCTGTGGAAGCAGAGCTTGCTCCTGTCAAATAAATGCACTTACCTGACGTGGAGTGTTTTTTTACAGGAGCGCACGAGCACCGCGAGGCCGCGATGGCGGCGCGTCAGACAAATCGCTATCGCGGCCTCGTGGTGCTCGTGCGCTCCTACAGTTCTGGGTTGATTCGCACAGCGCTGTGTCAGGGACACCTGGGCAGCTCCCACATAAAAGCCCTGCGTCAGACCACTGCCCGCGGCACAACAATGGTGTCTTCCGGGTGCAGGCGCATGAGCAGCGGGGAGCCAATCGGCGGCAGGCTGAGGTTACCTTCGTGATGGCTTGGCTGACGCAGGCTGACCGTCGGGCCGCCTTCCAGGTCGACGAACACCTTGAGGCTTTCCCCCTGAAAAACAATGTCCGAAACACGACCGCGCAGACGGTTCCATTCCGGGCCTGAGGTGTCGTTGTCGAGCAGCAGTTTTTCCGACTGCAATGCCAGAAACACATCGCCCGAAGGTGGAATAGCGCGGGTCGTACGCAGTGCCGTAGCCCCCAGATTCAGGCCGCTGTCACTGCGTTGCAGCGGGATCAGGGTGCTTTCGCCAATGAAACTGGCGACGAAGTCATCGGAAGGATGATCGTGCAAACGACGTGGCGTATCCACCTGCACCAACTGGCCGCCACGCATGATCGCGATACGGTCACTCATGGTCAGCGCTTCACGCTGGTCATGGGTGACGTAAATCATCGTTGCACCCAAGCGTTTGTGCAGGGCTCGCAGCTCAATCTGCATGGTCTCGCGCAGCTGTTTATCGAGAGCGGAAAGCGGTTCGTCCATCAGGATCAGCTTGGGTTCAAAGACGATGGCCCGGGCCAGTGCCACCCGTTGCCGCTGACCGCCGGAAAGGGCCGCAATCGAACGGTTTTCGTAGCCGCTCAGTTCCACTGTCGCCAACGCTTGCTTCACGCGACCCAGGCTTTTGGCAGCGCTTTCCCCTCTGGCGCGCAGGGGGAACGCAACGTTCTCGCCCACTGTCATGTGTGGGAACAGCGCGTAATTCTGAAACACCACGCCGATTTCACGCTTATGGGGCGGCATCAACGTCACGTCGCGCTCGCCAAACAGAATGCTCCCGGAGCTGACGCGGATGAATCCACCGAGGATGCTCAGCAGCGTTGTTTTGCCCGAGCCGGAAGGGCCCAGCAAAGACATGAATTCTCCCGCCTCAACCTTCAGGTTCACATTGTTCAGCGCCTTGAGGCTGCCGTAATCCTTGCAGACCTGATTGACGCTGACCGACTCAAAACCTTCAGTGAAATTCATGAAGCATCCTCCTGTGCAGAGCGGGTGTCTGCATCCATCTGAACACAGCCGCTGACCGTGTTCGTGCCGTTTTGAGCCGCCGGGATAACAGGATCTGCTGCCCGGCGGTGTCTGTGTTTGAGGCCGGCTGTCAGTCCAGACCGCCGATGTGCCAGGCCTTCACTTCGAGGAATTCGTCGAGGCCGTACTTTGAGCCCTCACGGCCGGTGCCTGACTGCTTCATGCCGCCAAAAGGAGCGACTTCCATGGAAATAATCCCGGTATTCAACCCCACCATGCCGAACTCCAGCCGTTCACCCACACGCCAGGCGCGGCGCATGTCTTGAGTGAAGTAATACGCGCCCAGGCCATAGGGAGTAGCGTTGGCCAGCGCCAGCGCTTCGGCTTCGTCCTTGAAGCGGAACAGCGGGGCCACTGGACCGAACGTTTCTTCGCTGGCCAGCAGCATGTCGGCTTTGGCGTCACGCAGAACGGTAGGCTGGACATACAGCCCATCGCCCTGAGGCGTGCCGCCAATCACTACACTGGCACCTTTTTCCAGCGCGTCGCCAATGTGTCGGGCGACTTTGTCGACTGCCGCAGCATTGATCAGCGGACCAATCGTGACGCCGGTTTGCAGGCCATCGCCGACCTTCAATTCGGCCACGGCAGCGCTCAGGCGCTCGGCAAAACGCTCATAAATACCGTCCTGAACCAGAATGCGATTGGCGCAGACGCAGGTTTGCCCAGCGTTGCGGAATTTGCTCTGCATGACCCCGGCAATGGCCAGATCCAGGTCCGCATCATCAAAGACGATGAACGGGGCGTTGCCACCCAGTTCCAGGCTCAAGCGTTTGATGGTGCTCGCACACTGGCTCATCAATAACTGGCCGATTTTGGTTGACCCTGTGAACGAGAGCTTGCGTATCGCCGGGTTGCTGGTCATTTCACCGCCAACTCCGGCTGGCAAGCCGGTCAGCACGTTGAATACGCCGGCCGGGATGCCCGCACGTTCTGCGAGTACCGCCAGCGCCAAGGCTGACAGTGGGGTCATTTCCGACGGCTTGACCAGCACCGGGCAGCCTGCCGCCAGCGCCGGGGCGCACTTGCGGGTGATCATCGCGTTAGGGAAGTTCCACGGGGTGATGGCGGCCACGACGCCAATCGGCTGTTTGAGCACAATGATGCGTCGGTCGGCGACCGGTGAAGGGATGGTATCGCCGTAGATGCGCCGGGCTTCTTCGGCGAACCATTTGACGAAGCTGGCGCCGTAGGCAATTTCACCGCGCGACTCGGTCAGCGGTTTGCCTTGCTCGGCGGTCATGATCAGCGCCAGGTCTTCCTGGTTGTCCATGATCAGCTTGAACCAGACTTCAAGAAAACGCGCGCGCTCGGCGGCCGGCACCTCGCGCCAGGCCACGAAACGTGCCTCAGCAGCGGCGATGGCGCGACGGGTTTCCGCGGCTTGAAGGGCCGGAACCCGGGCAATCACGCTGCCGTCGGCGGGGTTGGTCACGTCCAGCGTAGCGCCGTCATCGGCATCAATCCACTCGCCATTGACGTAGGCGCGCTCGACGAGAAGGGAAGGGTCACGCAGGGTATTTTTCAACATGATCAAGGTGCCTTGAAGGTCCGAACGATGGACTCATTGTAAAAATGTCTGCCCAGCGGGCGATGCCGAGATAGCCGCTGGTGCGGGTGCTAGATGCTGAATTTGCAGCGCTGGCGGCAGATGTTGCTATCCCGATATCCCTGTAGGAGCTGCCGAAGGCTGCGAAACGGTGTGTCAGACAAATTGCCTTCGCAGCCTTCGGCAGTTCCTACCGAGGTGGTGTTTTCAACTTGGTTTATTACGCCCCGCGATCACCACCAACAACAGTGAAGCCAGAATCAGGATCGAGCTGATGGCCGCAATCGTCGGGTCGATTTCGTCGCGCAGTGCGGTGAACATGCGCTTGGTCAGGGTCTGGTTGTCGCCGCCGGAGATGAACAGCGCGACCACGGTTTCATCCAGCGAGGTGATGAACGCAAACAGTGTGGCCGAGACCAGGCTTGGCTTGATCTGCGGCAGGGTCACGGCCATGAACGCCCGGAAGCGATTCATGCCCAGGCTGCGAGCGACCATTTCCTGAGACATGTCGAAGTTACGCAAACCTGCCAGCAGGGCGATGATCACGTAGGGCAGTGCCAGCATGATGTGCGCCAGAATCAGTCCGGTCATGGTGCTGATCAGACCCACCCTGGCGTACACAAAAAACACCCCGGCGGCGATGAGGATGATCGGCACCATCATCGGCAGCAGCAGAATGATTTGCAGGGTGCGCACCACCTTCAGGCTGGAGCTGTTGATCGCGTAAGCCGCGGCCATGCCGATGGGCAGGCTGACCAGCGTGGTAACAGCGGCGGTGATCAGGCTGACCCGTGCCGCCGACATCCACTCGGCGCTCTGAAAGAACGCCGCATACCAGCGCAGCGACCATTCCTTGGGCGGGAATTGCAGGAAGCGCGCTTCGGAGAACGACATCGGCACCACGATCAGTACCGGCAGAATCAGGTACAACAGAATCGCTGCCACCAGCACCGTGAACAGCGCGTGGGAAAGGCGGATATGACGCAGATAGGCGACCAGTTTCATTTAGCGCGCTCCCAGAATGCGTTCGATAGGGATGAACTTGTTGATCCCCCAGAAAATCAGGAACACCACTAGCAGTAACACCAGGCCTACCGCGCTCGCGGCGCCCCAGGCGTGATACAGCTCAACGTTGCGTTGCACCAGCATCGATACCAGGATCGTGCGACCACCACCGAGCAGCTCGGGCGTAATGAAGAAACCCAGGCAGATGACGAAAACCAGAATCGAACCGGCCATGATTCCCGGTGCCGCCATCGGCAAGAACACTCGGCGGAAAGTGTAAAAAGGCTTGGCCCCGAGGCTTTCCGAGGCTTGCATCAGGTCCTGCGGAATTTTTTTCATCACTGAATACAGCGGCAGAACCATGAACGGCAGCATCACATGCAGCGTGCCAATGACCGTGCCCGTGGTGTTGTGCATCAGGTTCAACGGCTGATCGATGATCCCCATGTCGATCAACGTCTGGTTGACCAGCCCGCGGCGTTGCAGCAACACCAGCCAGGCGTAGGAACGCACCAGCACGCTGGTCCAGAACGGGATGATTACGCAGATCAGAATCAGATTGGCCCAGAAGCCGTGCAGGCGTGACGCGGCATAAGCAATAGGGAAGCCGAGGAAGACCGACAGTACAGTGACGATGAGGCTGATCTTGAAGGTCAGGACGAACGTGTCCCAATAGATCCGCTCTTCAAAAATACGCAGGTAGTTGGCGAGGGAGAAGCCTTCTTCAGTCTGCACCGACTGAAAGGCCAGCCAGCACATCGGCAGGATCAACAGCACTATCACCATGAACAGCGCCGGGGTGAGCAACAACATCATTGAGGTGTGTTCCTTGCGCTCCTCACGGGCAAGGGCATCGCTGTTGGTCAGCGGCGGTTGTTGCTGATTGTCGGATTCAGGCAGGGATTTGGCGAGATAAGCATTGGACATGTCTTTCTCCCGTCACTTGTTCTGGCTGAAGCGCTGGAAGGCGCCGTGCTTGAGTGTTGGCATGTGAACGACTCCCGAAAGATGGGGCAGATGCTTAAAACGAGTGTCTTTCTGTTCCGGTCGCTCTGCGGGACCGTGCAGTTTCCAATGTACCCAGATGTCGGCAAATGAAGCCGCTGAAATGCGCTGCGCGAGAGTGCTTTATTGCGTAATGAGGCGTGCGGACGGCATGTCCTGCGTTGAGGTGTCTGGAAGAAAGGATCGTCACTGTAGGAGCGCACGAGCACCGCGAGGCCGCGATAGCGGTGCGTCAGGCGGGACGCTATCGCGGCCTCGCGGTGCACGTGCGCTCCTACAGGTTGTAGTAGTAATTACTTCTTCTGCACAAACGACAACCAGCGTTCTTCTGCCTTGATGCCCTCGGCAGACGCCCACCATTTGGCCGACAGCAATGCCTGACGGGAGATGTTTTCAGGTGAGGAGGGCAGCTTGGCAGCACGTTCTGCCGGGATGGTGCCGGTCTCGAAGGCTTTCGGGTTGAGCGGGCCGTAATCAATGATCATCGGCAGTGCTGCCTGTAGTTTCGCGTCGATGGCTTCGTTGACGAACTTCATCGCCGCCGCTTTGTGCGGTGTGCCCTTGAGGACGCAGAGGGAGTTGGTTTCCAGAATGCCCTGATTGTAATCGAAGGCCACTGGCGCGCCGTCGGCCTGAACAGCCGTGATACGACCGTTCCACGCTTGAATCATGTCCACTTCGCCATCGCTGATCAGCTGTGCCGACTGACCGCCCGACGTCCACCAGGTGGAAATGTGCGGTTTTATCTCTTCGAGTTTCTTGAAGGCGCGCTCCACGTCCAGTGGGTACAACTTGTCGGGCGCGACGCCGTCGGCCAGCAGGGCTACTTCCAGGGTCGGGCGCGGCAAATTACGCAATGAACGCTGGCCCGGGAATTTCTTCGTGTCCCAGAAATCCGCCCAGGTTTTGGGTGCCTTGTCGCCCTTGAAGGCGTCGGTGCGATAAGCCAGCACCGTGGAGTAGCTGATGTAGCCCACGCTGTACTCATCTTTGAGATCCGCCGGTAATTGCACTGCGTTGGGGATCAGCGCCGGGTCAAGCTTTTCGAACAGGCCTTCCTGCTGACCGCGCACGCAGTCGCCCGTCGGTAGATCCACTACGTCCCAGGTGACTTTGCCGCTTTCGACCTGAGTCTTGATGATTGGGTAGGCTTTGGGCGAACTGTCCTGCTTGAGCGTCAGGCCAAGTTTTTTGGCCGCCGGTTCCAGGATCGCCTTGCTCTGCGCCTCCTGATAGGCACCGCCCTGAGACACAAACGTGATGTCTTCAGCGAACGCCATATTGGCGCAGCCGGTGAGAATGGCCAGGCTCGCCAGCTTGAAGGTGCGGATAGTGGATGCTGTCATGTAAAGGGCTCCCGATAGTTGGCAGATGTCATAAGCGAGCTGGAAATTTTTGTTGTCGGTCGCTCTGCGGGACCATGCCTTTAATTTACTGGCATGCCGGGAAATGAAGCGGGCACAAATGCGTGGCACAAAAGTGCTTTATTGCGAAAAAGGCAGGAGGGACGGCATGTCATGCGTTGCGCAGAGGTAGAGCCTGATCCC
>NZ_LOHF01000016.1:0-87632 GCF_002158995.1 Pseudomonas caspiana
ACTCAAGCTCAACCCGGCCGGAAGCGTCGGCGATACGCTATAGCTCAGGGTGCCAGTACCACCAGCAGCAGTGACAGGCCTCACGCTGGCAGTATCCCCCACGGCATAGGTCGTGGTCGCCACGGCAGTGGTTGCACTCAAGGCCCCATTAATCGTTAAGGCGAACGTCGCCGTGGCCGTGTGGGCAGGCGAGGCGCTGTCAGTAGCCGTCACGGTATAAGTGGCCTGAGCCGCCGCTGCATTGGCGGTGCCCGTGATTGCTCCTGTATTTGCGTTCATGCTCAAACCGGCAGGCAGGCCGGGAGATACGCTATAAGTGAGGTTGTCGGTACCACCGGTAGCGATAACAGGTGTAACGTTAGCACTATCCCCCACGGCATAGGTACTAGTCGCCACAGCACTGGATGCGCTCAAAGACGTATAGATCTTTACGGTATAGCTATTTTTCGCACTTTCAAAACCAGGTAAATCGGCAGCCTGAGTCGCCGAAATGGTGCCTATTCCGGGCGCAAGCGCTTCTACCTCCCCTGCTTGCGTTACTTTTAGAAGCGTATTATTGCTGGATTCATAAGAAATTGCGCCCTTACTATTTGGCTGATCCGACGTCGCCGCATTAGAAGCCTTCTCTCCAACTTGCAACGCCAGAGAGTTTTTAGAAAAAGTCAACACAGGCCTGCTGGTTAACTTTTCAACGACAATACTTAGTATGTTCAAATTGGTTTGAGCATCCGCCATGACACACAAAATCAAAGCAGCCAAACCTAAAAGCAATGACAGGTGTTTTTTTTTGAAATACATATATATTTCCAAAGGAAATTCAAAAATAAATAATTAAATATTTCAGCTATTAGCTGAGCCTACTGAGACCTTTAAATCGTAGGTAGCACCGACCGAATCAACGACGCGCAGGGTATAGGTATCGATACCGCCAGGCACTGGCAAATTGTTAGTCCTCAGAGAAACTTCTCCAGAACCTAGTACAAACGCGTCAGGCAAGCCAATATCACTGCCGTTACGCTTAGCGCTGACCAACCTAAGCCCGGCAATTCCGATAGGAATAACAACTTCATTACTATTCGCGCTAACCTTAGTGCCTGGCGGCAACTTACTCTTATCTACGGTGACTCTTTTAACGCCTGTGCGATCTACTTTTGCAAGGAAGCTGCTTGGAAGCTTCATCGGTCTTGTGACGGCTTTCTCAAGAAGCGCTTGACTAGAGTACACCTGCATAGATTCTCTTCTGGCCAGGGATGAAGAAAACTCATTTGACCCCGCACTTTTCTTAGACAACAGTGCGCCAAGGTCAATATCAAACATTAGACTTTTGTTACTCAACGCCCCATCCCTACCGCTGGACACCCCGACAGTCAGGCGCGAAATGCCATAGGACATCCCTAGACTCAAATTACGTGCAACGCCATTTGAAACTCCAAGACTTACCAATGAGTTATTGAACAACTCGGCTTTAACGCCCCCTGAAAAATAAGGCCGACGCTGTATTTCTTTTGAGCTATCGCCCATCGCATAACTCACTTCTTCCATGCCAATGGACCCATTGAACACCAAAGACTGAGTGGGTGCATATTGAGCATCGACGCTGGTACCTTTCAGCTTTCCAGTAGCAATCTCTCTGGGGTCATAAAGAAAGCTGTAATAGGTTGGAGTTTCTTTGATGACCAGCTTGGCGGCCAGATTGCTTTTGCTTTGAGCTTGCGCCGCCCAAACTGAGCCACCGATGGAGTGAAAGCCAATACCGCTCTCAGGATGAAATAAATGGCGAACAGAAGACACTCCGGACACCTGCGTCACAGGCGTGCGAGTCTCGCCTGAGTCGAAATTAAATAAGGGCGTTCCTCTCATGAAAGATAAAGCATTGTCGAATTCGTATTTTTTATCTGGAGTAAGGTAAACGCCCCTACCCACCCATTCACTTTGATGCTTACCAAACTGCCCCATCCCTCCAACCGCAAAGCGATCACTGAACAGCTTGCCAAGCTCAATCTTGGTGGCTGCCTCACCTCCAGAGATACCGCCACCCAGCCGAAACCGCGTGTCTTGAGTTGAGACTGATACTGAATGACGGCCTAAAGATAAATTTTTGTCAGCCAAAGGAATAGAGAGATTGCTGACAGATTCACGTTGCGACTCAGCATCACTACTTGTTTCTAGAGCACTCATACCAAATTCTTGGTGAATTGACTCACGCCTGGCGGTTTCACTCAGCTGGGCAGCAGCCGCCTCCATCATTTGACCCAGAGGAAATTCTGGACTGGCCTCCATTGGCAAATCTGGTAGATCTGACTGAAGCTGCTTCTTACCGAAGGCCGCGACCGGGTGCAGAATGAACACCGCCAGTAAAAAAATTGATTTCCTAGAGAGTAATTTCAAATTGCACCCATAAAATAAGACTTGAAAGTTAACTGTTATTGCTTCAGCCCACCTAAACCAAACAATTACAACCCGAAAAGATATCCCGGACAGAACGACTCGTAAGTAGTCCGCCCCTTAAACACCTGTAAGGATCGCCCTACAAATAGAGCCTAAAGCTGAGACGCTATAGCTCTTACTGGACTAGCTCAGCAAATCGCTATACTTACCTATAAAACTCCTTGCAAATGAGGGGCGCATACAGTGGGCATAGACACGATCTGTGCTAATGATGCGCCCCCCAACAATCACACAAATACTCACAAATCACAGCTAATACTCACCGCACTCGTCAATCGCGTTTAGCATCGAAAGACACACGACAGCTTTTTTGGACTGTCCAGTACATTAGATGACTAGAATAAAGCCTATATACCTAGGTTTTTACAGGGGCGGTATGGAAGATAAAGATGATATTGGCAATATGGTTCCGGGAGTTATGGATTTGTGTCAGCAAGAAAAATCTTGCTCAGAGAGCCTTCCTGCACGAATCGCATCGGTTTCCGCTCAGCGGTCTTTTTACTTCAGCGAATCAAGCGCCGACCGCATCGTGCGCAACCTGGACGACTTACGTGATTTAGTCTTTCCCAAGCGGCCACACATTGATGGCGATAACGAGCAACGTTGTAGCCAATCATTCCCATCAGTATGCCTTATTGGTCTTGGCCACTGCGGTTCAAATATTGCTTTGGATGTTGCAGAGCTTGTATTCAATGCGCGAAAATTTTATTCAAACGAAGAGCTCACCTCGGAGCGATGGTTTCCAATTGGGAAGAGTCGCTTTGAAAAAAAATCTAATTTTGCCCAGTGGATTAGACATAACGTTCGGCTGCTGCCAAATAAAATGAGTAAACCGCTATTCCTGGTTGAACCCTTGGTAATTCTGGGTGATCTTGATAAAGACATAGCTGGAAGAATACATTTGTCGCGAAGAGGTCAGAAAAGCGGATTTCTTCGTTACTACAGTAAAATGAAGATAATGGATTTATCAGAAGTTCATGCTGGTGGCGCCGGCAACGCCCCCATTTTAGGCCAATATTTGGCCAAGATTATTCTCAACAGGGAGACTCAACAGTTCTCAAGCCTTGACTGGAAGATGATTCATTCATACCTCATCGACAGTTGCGGCATAAAGGCGAACCAGTCACGCCTTTACTTCTCAATTTTCAGCGCTGGCGGCGGCACGGGCTCTGGCATGGCGTCGGAGTTTGGTTTGGCGCAGCAACATTCATACATGAATAAAACCTTTGACACCAAGCCTACGGATGAGGACAACGGAAACAGTAGTCACTCGTTCGTATTCGAGCCTATCTTTAGCAGCGGCATATGTGTGCTTCCCAATGTATCCCAGCATAGCGGGGAAATGTCAGAAGCTTTGCACATTAACGCCGGTCGCCTGCTGTGCAAATATCTATCTGAAGAGTGGGATTTCTCTTACAACGTTGCGAATGAAGTGAGCAGTACTTCAAATGTCATGGAGCGTATTCGGCCGTGGAACGCAATGATGCTAATTTCGAACGACATCATGCGATACGCCGAAGAGGGTGGAAACAGTTTATGCTCCGATGTCAACGCAATGGAAAAACACGCCAATCAATATATTGCTCAGCAAATTTTCAATATATTAACAGCACAAGCTGTTACCACTGACTACGATAATAGTTATTTTCGTCGCGCTGGCATGGATATCGGTGAGACCATTCGTCTTGATGCAAACGATTTGTTCATGAGCCTCGCCGGTCCAGTGGCCATTGCCTATGCTGAGTCAGTAGTTTCAGAAACTCAGCCGCAGGGTATAGAGAAGTTCAAGAACACGGACAAAGAACAACAGCACTTAGACATTGATGATCTTTTCTTTCGCTCGATCGACCTACCCCACTTCAATACAGACACTCGAGCCATTGAGGGAATAAGCATATTGCCAGTCGAAGCGAAGCGCTATCGGGCTTCGTTAGAGGAATATAAAAGCTCTGGCTACGATGGGGCCTCACTGCGTGACCTGCACTTCTACAAAAATTGCTCTTCGGTGGTGTCAATCGTATCACTTCCAAAAGACTATAAATTATCATTCACAGACTTAAACCGACTGAAGACTCATCTAAACAACTTATTCCCCAATACGACACTCAAGCGTTACGCATTGGTGATTGGCGCATCGGCCAACTTGTCATTGACAACACTTGTAGCCAAGAGCCCATGCCTGTCAGATGACTTCCTAACGCTAATAGTGGCATTCGTCAAACGATGTTTTGCAAAGACACCTTACCGTTTCGATGACACAATAGATAATGCAATTCTGGACTGTATCAGTGACGAGAACCTGGACGAAGGGCTTATTGACTATTTATTAAACGATTTTGAGAACCCGGCAAAAATTCTTGATACAAATTGGTACGCAATCAAGCCAATGTATGAGAAAAAATATCGCGAACTCATACATGACAAAGACAAATACATCTCCATCAACGACATCCGTCTGTCGCGAGAAAGCGTTAAAAAGGCGATTAAATACTTGCGAGAAATATACAGACACCGCATTGGCGAAACCAAATTAGTTTCACTGAGCACCCCAGCGCACCCCGTGTAGAATAAAGCAGTGGGGACTAGCATTGCTCCAGGCTTATAGTGCCGCGACTCGTGACGGGTAAACGGCGACAATGCAATGATGGGGTTCAACTGGCTTAGGGAAGTTTTGAAAAATACTTCCACATTTGGTGAAATTCGCCAGTCACAATCACGGAACGATTGAGCCCCTCAGGTGATTTAATTTCAACCTGGAATTCCAAACATAGTTGCGGGGATCATAATGCTAATCCAAATACCCTCAACATCCGATTGTAAAGAGTCGGATGTCACGCCCGAATCCATTTATCTTTCCCGCCGCGCATTAGTCGGTAGCACGCTCGCAGGGATCACCCTGAGCGCAATACCTCGCTCGGCACAGGCACAAGAAGCCTTACGTTATCCCGATACAGGTCCCAGCGCTCCCCCGGACTGGTTCAGAGGAAAATTGCCTAAGACGAAGTGGCAATCAATTGCCACCAATGACGAAAAGATCACGCCGTTCAAGGACGCAACCCATTACAACAACTTCTACGAATTCGGGACGGACAAGGGGGATCCGGCACAAAGCGCAGGCTCGTTGAACACTGAGCCCTGGAGCGTGGTCATTGACGGCGAAGTCGCCAAGCCTGGTAGATACGCGCTCGAGGACTTTATGAAGCCTTACCAGTTGGAAGAGCGTATCTATCGTCTGCGTTGCGTGGAGGCGTGGTCTATGGTTATCCCCTGGCTGGGCTTCCCGATCTTCGAGTTGCTCAAGAAGGTCGAACCTACGGCGAAGGCAAAATACATTCGCTTCGAAACGCTGCAAGATCCGAAAACTATGCCCGGCCAGCGTTCCAGTTTCGCATTAATTGACTGGCCTTATATAGAAGGGTTACGCCTGGATGAAGCGATGAACCCGCTCGCGATCCTTGCGGTGGGTATGTATGGACGGGAACTGCCGAATCAGAACGGAGCGCCTTTGCGTCTAGTGGTGCCTTGGAAATATGGCTTTAAAAGCGTGAAGTCCATCGTCCGCATCAGTCTCACGAGCGAACAGCCCAAGACGACTTGGCAAAGTATCGCGGCAAATGAGTATGGTTTTTATGCCAACGTGAACCCGAATGTAGATCACCCTCGGTGGACCCAGGCGCACGAGCGCCGTCTACCTAGCGGACTTTTTAGCCCGAATATTCGTCAAACCGTAATGTTCAACGGATATGGAGAACAGGTCGCTTCTCTTTATACGAGTATGGATTTAAGGAGAAACTATTGACGCGCTTCAAGTTCTGGCGGTTATACGTCTTCGTGGCTGCAGCATCGGTGCCGTTGTTTTGGCTTTACCAAGGGTGGATTTTCTCGCTAGGGCCTGATACTGGGAAAGTGCTGATTGAGCGCTTTGGGTTAGGAACCCTCATGTTACTTCTGATCACGCTGACCATGACGCCACTGCAGCGAACAACTGCTTGGTCCGGATGGGTCGCGGTTCGCCGGCAGCTGGGGTTGTGGTGTTTTACATACGCGTCGCTGCACATGCTGGGCTATGGCTTTTTTATCCTTAACTTCGACTGGGCTCAATTGGGCGTGGAGATGGTCAAGAGGCCATATATCATCGTCGGCGCTTTAGGATTTCTTGGATTGCTGGCGCTGGCGGTAACGTCCAATCGCTATAGCCAGCGCCAATTGGGAAGGCGCTGGAAGAAACTGCATCGGCTCAGTTACCTGATTCTAGGCTTAAGTTTGCTGCATATGCTCTGGATCGTACGCGCGGACTTGAAAGAGTGGGTCATATATGCAGGCTTGTCTATGTTCCTCTTAGGGATCAGAATTCCTGCAATTGCTCGTCGAATTCAGAACAGTCGAGACAAGAATAGCAGGATGGTCAAAAAATAAAGACTGCGGGTAAGGGTTCCTTACACGGTGAATCGGTACCCAAGCTATTTACCCTAGAAGCAAGCTCCGTTGATGGTTAACGGAGCTGAAACCATAACTACCTGATAAAGATTTACTAATCAAGCGACAGTCGGGAGGGTATTAGCAATCCGGGATATCCAAACACCTTGTAAGCCCATTGCTTGGGCTTTTCCAAACCCCAGCGGCACCGGCAGTTTTGAAGCTATAACGATGTTTTGCATCGCAGAACTCTCGATGTAAACGAAGACATCAGCCCAAGAACATTCCGCCTTGGTATAAATTTTCCGCTTGATTCTCTCCTGCTGCAAAAGCTGGACAAGTTCTAGACTACGACATTGTCATCGCAGTTGCTCCGACGACTCATTGGCAACCAAATTGTTCGCCTCCCAAAAGCTGGGCCGATTGCAGTTTCTATAGGTACTACCATGGTCGATATGGACCCCTGCCTGTCGTTCCATTTTACGCCTCCAAAACTCTACCGGTGATGCATCGATAGCTCAGCCACCGTTCACCGGCAGTTTCATTAACTGGCCGAAAACCAAGCGAGAAGACAGATACAGCACCGCAGAAAATTACAACCTACGTTCATATATATAAACGTAGGTAATGTCGGTGCCCTAAACTTCGTTGGGTCCTACAACTTCGAGCAGGTGCTAAAGAAAAGATGGGCAGCGGAATCGTCCGAGCGCACTCTGACGAAATGGATTGATGACGCTGCTCGGTCGCAGTTCATAGACCACATTACTGCCCCCTAAACTGAAGGTCAGTTGGTACCGCTCACCTTGCTGAATATTCAATTTACCCTTGTCCATCATACGTAACCAAGCCCATGGGCCTTCACTGTACACCTCTCCCCCGCTCGCAGATGATGCACTAAGCCGCACCTGATTCCGTCCTTTACCACTGGGTAATAAAATCGGCGAAAAGGTGCCCGGCGTTCCACTTTCGTACAACACGGGCTGCCCATCAATATCAAGACTGACACTTGAAAGGGCCGCATCCGCTGTCAGCGCTTTTAGGTCGAAGCGCAGCGAAGGTTGGCGTGCTCCAGGAACGAAAAACATATCGCGCAAGCGAGCTGCATATTGAAATTGGTTGAGGACTTCCTGAGATATGTGCAAAGGCGTGGGGCCTACTGTGCGCCAGCGCCATTGGCCGCGACTCATGTCCACATAGGCGGCAAGATTTCTGTTGAAAAAATCATCGACAATTCCTCCAGGGCCGAAGAACTTGCCAAAATCATCTGCCGTGATATCTCGCGAGGCACTGCGTACGAGCGGGTATCGATCAGCAATTGCATCGCGACAAAAAGATGCGCCAGAAGCCCTCCAAAGGTCGTTTAGACGTTCACGAGCACTACCCATGGTCAAGGCGCCCCCCCTCTCCGCGATATCACGAAAAACCGAGGATAACGGCGCAATCTGGGTTGGAGCCGCCTTTCCGAGACGTATTAGTATGTCATTTTTGGGGGGGGGCGTGCCGCTACGACGCGCTTCCTCAGCGTCATCGAAGTATTGCCCAGCCTCTCTTAACAGCGCAAAAGCCTCTTCCAAAGATTGTCCTCCAGCGCCCCCCACTAGTTTATGCAGGTCGGCAAAATGCCGATCAACCGAATTGGCAAGTACTGGGGTCGCCACCAAGGGTGTGCTTGCAAAGTCGAGTACGGAAGACAGTTTCCTCTGCGCTTCGTCAAACTTATCCAACTGCGCATGGTCGACGGGATTATTGTCTACCCCTTCGGTCAGCCGCTCTAGGCGGGTTTCTCTCTCGGCCGCCAACAGTAATAGCCTTACTGGCGAATCAGGCGCACTGAGTGTTTTTATTACTTCAGCAGCTTGGCCCAGGTTCGTTAATGGAACTGGACGAATATCGGCCAGAATGCTATCCCATTCACGGATGTAATCAGTGAAGTAGAGCTCCAGCACCGCAGTCTTCAAAGACTGGAAGTTTTCATGCATTCCGGCTGAGTCCTGATCATTCAGCACCCAGCTGTCCTGGGACATACTTGCTATCACCTGCTCGCTTCTGGCAAGTAGCTCTCGATAGCCAGCCACTCGATATAGCCCATTAACACCGCGCGACAGTGACTCGCCACTCTTTCGCATCAGTAATGACGACACGTCGCGCCCAGAGATATTATTAACTGTCAGTTCCGCAGTTTTTAATTTTAAGTACCGTTTCTTCAAACGAGAATAGACACGATGAGCAAGTGGTGTGCGTATAAGTATTGAGCGGACCTGAGATACTAATGCTGCATCTAATCGCACTGGCTCAATCTGTTTAGGGTAAGCAGCTAGCATCGCACTTAGATGGGCCAATAGCTGTTGGCGCTGTGTGTCGTTGATAGACAACGCTCCATTGCGCCAGCCAAACTCGACCCAGGCTTGCACAGCAGAGGCATCAAAGTACTGACGATAACCCAACATCAGATAAACCCGCAGGGTTTCGTAAAGGAACTCCTCATTGCTGGCTTCGCCTCGTTGTAGTGAGCTTTCGATATCTGCCACAATCGCTGGTAACAGTGTATTTCGTAAAAGCCGCTGATAAAGAAGGACAGCGCCATCTCCGAGTTTGTAACCTTGATAAAGCCCCATACCATTGATGGGTGAAACCTCAAGAGCACCATCGGAAAACCCGGCTGATAGATTCCGGGCGGCATTAAGCACAGGCAGTGTCTGCGCTAATGTGACAGGCTTGGTGTCGGCATTGGAAAACTGCTCCGCCAATTTAGCAAGTTTTGCCGCATCAGTTTCCGCCACGCTCACGAGATGTTTGTTACGGTCGTAGCTAACCGTCAAGGTCGCTGCCAATGCCAGCAAAAACAACCCTATAGTGACGACACCAAAACGCTTGACAGTGCGTTGGCGACGCTGTTCTTTAAAGGTCGAACCTGCCAGCCCTGATTCTTTGAATATTACTTCCCGCATCAGCCGCGTTATGAAATAACTGCGACCACTGACAGGTTCAGAATTAGAAGACGATCCGTTGTTTAACTCGGATATTAACGCTGCCTTTTGGTCAAACGACGTGCGCACCTGATTGCCACTGATGAAGTAAACACCACGAAGTAAGGTTGGCTCCTGATAGCTATTGGATTCGAATACACTATTCAGAAAATATGCCAAAACGTCTTTGATACTGGCGAATTTTTGCGCGAATCCATAGAGCAATGCGCGACGCACCAAATCCGGCTCTTGTTGCACACGCTCCAGCGTCCGTGCAAGCAGTTGACGCTCCAGCGCCTTAAACTCAATAGGGAACGCTGTCAATACTGTACAAGACTGACCATCGGCTTCGGTTTGAGGTAGTTCGAATGTAATCCCCCATACTTGAGAACGCTCCTCAAGACCGAATGGCTCGAAAAACTCGACGAATCCCGGCAGCAAATCGCATTTGGTTATGACTACGTACACAGGAAAACGTAAGCCAAGTCGCTCATGCAGTTCGTTAATACGGGCACGGATTGCTTGAGCGTTCGCCTGCCTTTCGGCTTCGCTCTGCTGCAACAAGTCACCCACACTAATCGTCACAATCACGCCGTTAATCGGCCGCAAAGGTCTGTGTTTTTTTAACAGCCCAAGGAAACCATTCCACGCCGTCTTATCGGCCTGCGTGAAACTATCATCTGTCGGGTCGTGACCCGCCGTGTCGAGTAATACGGCCTCGTCGGCAAACCACCAATCACAATGCAGCGTGGCGCCCACCCCACGAAGCGAGCTCTTCCCCAACGAATCACGAAGCGGGAAATTCAGGCCCGACTGAGAAAGCATGGTGGTTCTGCCGCTATCTGGCGTGCCGACGATCATGTACCAAGGTAATTTATATAGGTACTGGCCACTCATATTCCAGCCAGGATTGGCCCTACGTAGTATCGCCATGGCCTCCCGCATACCTTCGCTCAAGGCCATGATTTCAGCTTGCGACTCCCGGCCCCCCGATAATCTGCCAAACGGCTGTCGACCTGAAACGCTGCTAATCAATGAACGATTGGCTTGCCTTGCCTGAAAAAAAACATAAATAAAGTAGGCCGCCCAAATGACAAACAACAGTAGGATAACTCGCCATCGCCAAACCTCCCGTGCCAGCATGTCGTTGCGATCAAAGACTAGCAGCGGGCCTAAATACCAGACCAGCAGAGACAGGAGCAAAACACCGAGCAATGACAAAGACCAACGCTTGGTTAGCCAGCCAAAATATCGTTTCATAGGCATTCACGTAATTTCATTGAAAGGATCCAAGAGATCTACTGCATCTGTGCTGGTGCAAGTAAGATGATTTCAACTCGCCTGTTTCGAGCACGATTGATTGGCGTATCGTTAGGAACCAACGGTTCAGTCTCCCCGCGTCCCTCACTCAAGTAACGCTCTGGTGGACCCGCACGTGAGGCCAGCAGTTGAGTGACACTCTTGGCCCGGGCGTTGGACAAATCGAAATTGGATGACAGGCGTGCCATCATCGAAGGTCTGATGTTGTCAGTATGTCCGACCACCAACACATCACCGGGTACTGTGCCGAGTGCATCGCCGATACGAGCCAGAAGCGGTTCGAAAGTACTCGCCACCTCGGCACTGCCTGAAGCAAAAAGTCCATCTCCACTTAAGGTAATGGTTGACCGGCCAGCACTTTCTCTGACACTGATTAAACCTGTGGCTATTTCCGGTGCGAGAAATCTCGAAATGCCAGCTGATTCAACTTTGGGAGCCGTCGGTGGATCTATCGACTGCGCGATTTTTGATGGCTGCGTGACTTGAATCTCATGCAGTTGAGAATAAACAGGATCAGAGTAGCTATTCAGTAACCAGTTGTAAGTCATCTGCAACACCAATAAAAGCGCCGCTACTACAGCCGTTAATACCCACAGTGGCACGGATCGCAATACCGATTGCTGCGATGCTTCAGTACCGCGCCAACATACCGACAAATCCCTTTCTACAGCACCACGCTTTTGCTGAATCAACTGGAGAAGACGGGCACGCAGGGAAGTCAGTTGCTCTCTCCCACCCTCCATCACTCTATAGCGTCCTTCAAGCCCCAACGCCAGGCAGAGGTACATCAGTTCAAGTACATCGAGATTTTTGTGAACATCCTGGCTCAAACGTTGCAAAATCAAAAAAAACTTCTCGCCTCCCCAAGCTTCGTTGTGAAACGTCACCAACAAACTACGGCTATTCCAAACTCCCCCCCCCCATGAGGTACCTGAAATAGTTTCATCAATAAGAGTACAAAGCGCGTAACGCGCCGCAGCCACTTTCTCAATATTGATTTGACTGGCGCATGCTTGTGCCTCAAACACCTGGATTGTATGAATCAGACGCTGGCGTAACTGTTCCATATCAGGTGGTGCAGCCAACAAACGTAAAGGCATGACCATATCCAATAACGGATTTGCTGCACGGACCAGCGGATTCAGACCTTCACCTTGCGAAGTCTTCGCCCCAAAAAGCGCATCGTTCAAACTCACGTCCCGCTACCTTTGCTCAAGATCGAATGGCCCAAAACTGCATTTCAAGCCCAGGAAATTCTCCTGCCACATGCAGCGCAAAACCCGCCGAATTAGTAAGGTGTAGCCACTGTTCACTATTCTTCTCAAGCTCAAAATAGGTGAAACCTGCATGGAAGGGCAGTTGCCGCGGCGCAACCGGCAATGGACGTAGGCCTATACCCGGTAGCTGAAAATTCACCAGTTCGCGAATTTTTTCTACAGAACCCAGCTTGACTTGAGGAGGGAAACTGCTGCGAATGGCTTCACTTGGCATTTGAGCATTTACCGCCAGAACAAAAGAAGCCGAGCGCAGCAACTCCGGGTCTGGAAGCACCGCTACGCGGATGCCATATTGACGTTCCTCCAGTGCAATCTGTACTGCTCTGGCGTCAATTACTGCCGATAAGGAGTGGCGTAAATCCTGGATGAGCGGTGAGAATGATTCGGCCAAACCATCATGCCGATAGACTGAATATCGCGTAGAACGCTTTTCCGCTTGCACAAAGGTTGCCAGTTCTCCCGCTAATGTAGCCAGCTCCCGGTATAAGAGTTCCGGATGGAGGCCCGTCATACCGGACAAGTGACGAACCAGGGGCTCGCTGCGATTGAGCGCTTGCAGCAACAGAAAATCAGTAATTTCTACTACGTCGTTACTGCCAGGCTGCGAGAGGCGCGCCGCCAAAGCCGCTGCACGCTGGTTGAGCAAACCGAGTAGCTCATCCATGAAGCTCCCCAGCACGGGCGCGACACGGACTTCGAGGCACGGGGGGCAAAAGTGCGGATCAAGTAGCACACTTTGGTCGGCACGGCGCTCGATGATTCGGGCCACCCCCAACGTTGTATGCGCGTCTGCCACAGTGTTTTCGAAAGCCAGCTTCAAGCGTAACTTGCCAACATGCATCAATGCGCTGTTGTCCAGACCGTTGCTGTCCCATGCCTCGTATTCGGCAGGACGATAACGAGCGAAGTTTTCCTGGCCATTACGATCATCGACTTCCGATACGCCAGGCCTGCGGGTTGGCAGCGCTAAAACCACGGTCAGGTCCCGGGCATCCGGCGGAATCTCCAGCGGCAGTGGCGCATTGTCTTCAAAAGGCATACCAACAGGTGTTCCATCTCGCATTACCGCGCTGTAAGAACGCAGCGACAACTTACCAAGGGCTAAAAGTTCTTGATCGATTTCCAACCGGGAGAAACCCCAAAAGTAGGGCCGCAAGCCGCTGACGCGGGCCTCCAGTTGCGCTTGCAGGAAACGGTCGTGTTGCTGTAAATGTTGAGGCTGCAGCAACATGCCTTCTGACCATATAACTTTACTGTTCCAAGACATAAACTCTTACTCGCTAACGAAATAGTGGGGTAATTAACTTCAGCGCTCATGATGGAGGCGTATAACCTTTGCTTTACTGGCAACCGTAAAACTCTCCACGAGTAGTCGTTGCACGTGCTCCTCCATATTATGGCTGTTGTAATGCGCGACCAGTTGATCCCACATTCGGGCCTTGCGCCTTATAGGTATCAATTTGTCCAGTACTCCGGGATCACCTACATACTTATCAACTCCTGCAGGGTCCAAGCGCTGTACCACCGTCCTCAGCGCAGTACGCATACCAATGATCGCCCCCTGCTCATGTCTTTTGAGCTCATCGAAAGCTTCACTGTAGGCAGCTAAAGTAGAGAGTTCCGTGCTGTCACAACCTTTTAGCATTTGGCCCAAAGCACAGTCGAGGTCGGCAACGCATTTCAACGGGTTAACAGAGTCTTCTAAAACCCCAATGTCGTGCGGTAGAGTCCTCAACAACTCCATCACCCCCGCAGTGGCTTCACGCAGTGTCTCGCCGACCAGAAACGCCAGTTCGACTGGGGGGTGGCGCGTATGAAGATCCGGTAACCCGAGTCCATCGAGCAACGCTTTAAAGACGGCGCTGTCATTTTCCTTCGCTGACGCAGATCCAATTGTCGGCATGTCTCGCTTTTCAGTAGGTAACTCTTTCAGCACATCAGTCAGCAGATCGTAATCGTCAGGTATGATCTTCGCTCCTGCCGCAATGGCCGCTTCACCAAACTGTAGTGTCGGTAATGTGTGAGCTGGATCTGCTGGAAAAAAATCACCACTTCTTGTACCCCGGATAGCGGTTACCAGTTCCTCGTTTAACGCTATATCGAGGATAGGCGAAGACAGTTCCAGTAAATCGCTGAAGAGGTTTAGGCCCAGCGGCCCAGCCTGCCATGCGTCACTCGCGTGCAATGGCCTATCATCCAGAATTCGGGAACACGCCAAAGCGTCGGGCAATCCATTGCCCAAGTCCGATGGCACATTCAGAGGGCCCTCCAGAGGCGAACTGGATGCCATGAATTTTAACGATTGCTGTGCCGTAAGCGGCATTACCGGTGCCTCATCCAGTAACTGTGGTCCATTACCCTCTTGCACGGCAGTCTGCGGCTCAACGATAACCTCTATCCGATAATCTCCGACAATCAAATAGTCTCCATCCTGCAACAGTGTCTCGCTGCCACTCTCCACCAACCTGGTGTTGATTGCGCTGGGATTGATTCCGGTCTGGATCAAGTAGTATTGATCAGCCCGACTAACAATCCGGGCCTGGACAAGCGCAACGTAATGGCTTGGATCGTCAAGCATCAGGTCGCTGTTCGAAGAGCGCCCCAAAGTTCCTCCGTTTACCGCAAACACGGCAGAAACTTCAGTCTGAGCCGGCTGGCTGCAGAAATGAGTCACGCGTAATCTCAAAGGCATTTTTGGCTCCTGTCCAGAAAATGAAATTCGCCCGAAGTCAGGAGATACTTACGACTTTGACTTGCCATCGTCGGCCTCCTTTGGTGTAAGCGGCACTCCAGCCGGACCAGTATTGGCAGCCAACGCCATGGCGTTGGCCGCAGCTGATGCCTGGGGCAAAGGGAGGGGAATTGCGGAGGCTACGATCGCCGGGCCGATCGTCATGAAAGCAGCACCAGCCTTCAACGTGATGCTGGCGCCTGCTTCGATGACAACGTTCATCCCTGCCTTGATATGCACATCAAGATCAGCAACCACACCAAACTTCATCCCGCTATCGAAAACCATGTTGCGACCTGACGAAATCGATAAGCCGCCATCGACCTTTTCGTAATGATCTCCGCCGACGCTAGAATGCCGATCACCGCCAACCTGCTCACGCAGAGTACCCACTACCTTGGAATGACGGTCCCGACCAACCCAATCCAATGAATCTTGCTTAATGCGCTGATCAAGGTTCTTTTCTGCATGAAGGAACACCTGTTCAGCTCCCTGCTTGTCATCAAACCGCAGTTCGTTAGAGCCCCCTCCGGGCGCTGTCGACTGACTCTTCATTGTTGAACGCAGAGCGTGTTCAGGAAGCGTATAGGGCGGCATGCATTCAGCGTTGTAAACGCTACCTGTGACCAGTGGCTGATCAGGATCTCCCTCGAGAAAACTGACGACCACCTCTTGACCGATACGCGGCAGGAATAAAGTGCCCCAGCGCTTACCCGCCCAAATTTGCGCAACCCTCACCCAACAGGAACTGGTTTCGTTCCCTTGGCCTTCGCGATCCCAATGAAATTGCACCTTGATACGACCATACTGGTCGGTCCAGACTTCCTCCCCCTCTTTGCCCACCACTATGGCCGTCTGTGGCCCAGTGATCAGAGGCTTACGGGTGACAAGCGCCGGCCGGAACTCCTGCTGACTGGGCATAGCGATGAACTCGCTGGTAAAGACCGGCGTCGGTTCTCTTACAGGAGTTGGTTCGTAGGCATCGGAAGACAACACGTAAGTCGCTTTAACCATCAGCATTTGAATGTTTTGATCGCTGCGCGGGTGGCTAGTCAGGGTGAACAGCACCCCAGGAAACAGCCCTCGCGCCCGGGTTGCGCCCTGTACGAGACGATAACCGCCATGCAAGGCTTCTAAACGCAACCGGGCATAGGCCTCGCCATCCCTGCGCTCCTTGTACTTTCCTGGGTATTCATAATGCTCATAGCTCGATTGCCCATAGCCACGCGAAAGAACCGATTTAGCCAACAAGTTGGCAGACGGCTTTTCAAAATCAAAATCTTGTAATACAAAAGCACCCGACTGGACCTCGCCGCCCATTTGCCAATCGTAAATTACTTCACTGTCGGGTGAGGCATTTTCTGCGGCAGGCATATAGTCTATTTCTGCATACCCTGATGCGGGTGCGTGGGCACTGTATGAGTCAGCCAATACTAAGGTGTGCTGGTTCAGTGAACTCTTGATGTAATAATAAATGCCCTCCTGCTCCAACAGCCGACTGACGAAATTGAAATCACTCTCTCGATACTGCACGCAATAGTTAAGCGGGGAATAAGTCCCACTCAAACTGGAAACATCAACATCGGCGATCGAGTACTTTGCAAAGACTGATTTGAGAATCTCAGGAACGCTCTGATTTTGAAAAATTCGGCAGTTCGAGTTCAGGGTCAAAAACCAAAGCCACGGTCTAAGTGTCGCTTTATAAGTAGCATAACGTCCGCTGCGACCGGTCACGACAAAGCGCGTAACAAGCCCACTGAAGTATCGCTGCCCCCCGCGCCGCAAATTGACTGTGACTGTCATATGCGTTGCCAACAGCGCGTCGATATTTAAGTCAACCCGCTCGCTGTAGAGTTCCAGATTGTATTCGCTCAGCGAAGACAGACCTTCGGTGGCTTGCATGCCTCGAAATAACAACACGTCGCGTGCCAGCGTGCTGGTAACAGATATTTCACGATTGACCTGAGAGGTTGCCATGACTAAATCAGCCTTGTACTGATAGCTAGATTACAAAGAGCAATAGCGCCCACTGCAACAAGGGAGTGCTTATACCTTGGCCCACTTAAGCGGGCCTGACCGCGACCTGTCTTTACGCAGTGAACTCAACCCGACTTCAACGAATCGGCGACGGCATTAGTGAGAATGTTTTCGAAATTATTGGCCGCCACTATCTCGATGATTCGGCGCGCAATCACTGACGCATCCCCAGAATTCTTCTTTGCGATTTGTACCAGAGCCTTCGCAACCACTGCGCGATTGACACCTTTGGTGCCTTTGGCGAACTTGTATATCGCCTTCCCGCCTTTGTAAAAAGCATTGCCGGGCTGACCGACAATAGAGGCGTCAGCCAACCCTTTATTGCGCTTGAGCGATTGTTTACCGATGCAATAGTCCAGAGCCTCGGCGACGAGTTGGAGATCTGGAGACCCCTTACTGGAAAGATTACCCAACGACATTTGAATTTGCTTCAGTTGGGCAATCGCTTTCTGTCCATCGTAGGCGGCCAACCCCCCCTTAAGTGCGGTCGATACCATCCCCGCCGCACTACCAACAATCCCGCCAATGGGACCTGCGGCTTGTGAAAACGTTGCGGCACCGGACGCCGCACTCGCACACATTGTGATCGCAGTGTTAGCCGCCACGCGCCGTTCCACTCTACGGGTTATTGCGCCATTACTGTCCCGATCTACGACGAGCAAACCGCTAGTGCCACTCAGTCCGCCAACATTTGCCACCCAGCCCGCCTGCCCGAAGCCCCCCGACAACTGAGTTGCGATATCTGAATCTTCTGCCATGTTGTGTACTCTCGTTTTTCAACAAAAAAGTTCGATCTCCCGCTGCCGCGAAACAACGTCGGTCTCAATCGAATGCGTAAGTAAAGTCACAGCCTTGCACACTGACGTTCACCCGTTGAACCGGCTCCTCTTGGAGCATTCTGGTCAGGATTTCGGTACTGATTACAGGCAGTAGTGAGTTGGTCAGAATGGCGTCGATCATGCGACCTCCGCTTTCCAACTCAGTGCATCGACTGGCAATCAGGTTCAACACATCATCGCTGTAGGAAAATGGAATTTTGTGGGTTTCAAAAATGCGAACCGCTATACGTGCCAATTGCAGGCGGATAATTTCTCGTAACATAGCGTCGCTTAGCGGGTAATACGGAATCACTACCAAACGTCCCAACAACGCTGGTGAAAAGACCTCCAGAAGTGGCACGCGCAATGCTTTGGCGATGCTCCCGGGTTCGGGAGCAACCGCCGAGTCGCTGCATAAACTACCAATCAAGTCTGTACCAACGTTGGTTGTCAGCAAGATCAAGGTGTTTTTGAAGTCAATAATCCGACCTTCAGCATCTTCCATCCAGCCCTTGTCGAACACTTGAAAAAACAGTTCATGAACATCGGGGTGAGCTTTCTCGACTTCGTCTAGGAGTACGACACTGTAAGGTTTTCGTCTTACGGCTTCGGTCAGCACGCCACCTTCGCCATAACCGATGTAACCGGGCGGGGCTCCTTTTAATGCCGAAACCGTGTGCGCTTCCTGATACTCGCTCATATTGATAGTGATAATGTTTTGCTCACCGCCATATAACGACTCGGCCAGCGCCAATGCGGTCTCTGTCTTGCCTACACCTGAAGTACCGGCAAGCAGGAAGACCCCAACCGGTTTTCCGGGATCGTCCAAACCTGCGCGTGAAGTCTGGACGCGCTTGGTAATCATCTCGAGAGCATGACGTTGACCAATGATTCGCTGTGAGAGCCTGTCAACCAGGTTTAGCACGTTGTCGATTTCATTTTTTACCATCCGCCCGACCGGAATCCCGGTCCAATCCTGCACCACCGACGCTACGGCTTGCTCATCAACACTTACCAGTACCAATGGTTTTTCACCTTGATAGGCCTCAAGCTCTGCCTGCAGATCACACAACTGAACAAGCCACGTTTCACGAGCAGCGGCCAGGGCAAGGTTGCCTTCGGCACCCTTGCTTCCATGCAACTTGCTGCGCAACTCCAGAATTTTCGCGACCAAGTCTTGCTCGAATGACCAGCGCGCTTCAAGCCCCTCCAGCCGAGAGAGTTCGCTCCCCATCTGATCATGGACATGAACTAATCGTGCCTGTGTATCGATCCCTAAGTCGCTTTCCCGAGCGAGGATGGCTAGTTCGGTTTCCAATGACTCAATGCGCCGCTGACTGTCATCAACTTCGGCAGGGGTTGCGTGCAAGCTCACAGCAACTCGGGCACATGCGGTATCAATCAGACTGATCGCCTTATCGGGTAATTGGCGCGCCGGGATGTAGCGGCTCGATAACCTAACTGCTGCCTCAAGGGCCGAATCAAGGATCTGCACGTTGTGATGTTGCTCCATCGAGGCAGCTAAACCACGCATCATCAGCAGTGCACGATTCTCATCAGGCTCGTCAACCTGCACGGTCTGGAATCGCCGGGACAATGCAGGATCCTTTTCAATATGTTTTTTATATTCGGCAAACGTAGTCGCCCCCAGGGTACGTAAACTACCGCGAGCCAGGGCCGGTTTAAGCAGATTGGCCGCATCGCCGGTACCGGCAGGGCCACCGGCGCCGACCAAGGTATGGGTTTCGTCAATGAACAGCACCACTGGATTGACACTTGCCTGCACCTCATCAATAACAGATCGCAAACGCTGTTCGAACTCCCCTTTCATGCTGGCGCCGGCCTGAAGCAAGCCAACATCAAGCGCCAGCAATTGCACGTCCCTCAGCCTTGGCGGAACATCGCCCCGAGCAATACGCTGCGCAAGGCCTTCAGCGACCGAGGTCTTTCCAACGCCAGCTTCACCAACAAGGATTGGATTGTTTTGACGACGACGCATGAGGATATCGATAACTTGACGGATCTCATCGTCGCGTCCAATGATCGGATCCATTGCTCCGAGGCGAGCCTGCTCGGTCAGGTCAACGGTGAACCGTGTCAAAGACTCCTGTCGACCCATTGCAGTCGGTGCTACCGCGTTTGCCTCTTCACAAACCCCATAGTTTGCGCAGCAGACCTCAAAACCATCTTGGGCTTGCATGCCTGCTTCGGATGAGTTTTTGAGCAACTCGGTAAACTTCGACCCCAGGTGCTCCAAACTGATTTTTGCGAATTCCTTGGACACATTAAGGAGAGCGTTCCGCAACCCTGATGTTTTCAGCAAGCCCACTATCAAATGGCCAGAGCGAACCTGGGACTCACCGAACATCAATGTGGCATAGACCCAGGCCCGCTCGACGGTTTCTTCAACTTGCGAAGACAGGTCAGTGACGGAAGTAGAGCCACGTGGCAGGCGGTCCAACGCCGCCGTCAGATCGCGTGCGAGGATGGCAGGATCAAGTTCGTACTGTCCGACAATGCACTGCAGATCGGAATCAGCCAACTGTAGAATTTGGTGCAACCAGTGCACCAACTCAACATAAGGATTGCCACGCATTTTGCAAAACAAGGTACTGCTTTCAATGCTTTGGTAGCACAAGCCATTAAGTTTTCCGAATAAGGCAACGCGACTGATCTCAGGCATGAGCTGACTCTTCAACTGAAGTAAATTCCGGGAGCGAAGTGCTGTACGGTTTGATAACCAGCTGGGCATCATCTTGAGCAGGTGTATGGCTACATAGCCAACTGCTCCAGCCCAATCGTGCAGTCCCTCCGAGCTGTAATGTGGGTACCTGGGATTTTTGGACGATCAGGTTGACATCCCAATCCAGTGCAAGTCCCGAGTACTGGAACACCCATGCACGCAATCGCTTCATGCTCTCGCCGTTGGGGACAAGACGATAGAGTTGCTCGGCGTCCACCGGCCCCATCACAATTCGAAATTTATGCTGGGCGTTCCAGATTTGCTTGCCAAGGACCGTGGTCATCCCCAATACCAGAGCATTTGAGCCACTATGCAAACGCGACAGGCTATCTGCCGGTAATTTCATCCAGTGACCGACAAACTCCTGCACACGTACCGGCGTCTTGAAAAAATCGCCCAACGTCGCAGCCAGTCCATCGGCATTACGACACTGCCTTGCAAGATGCCCGGCATTTCGCAACTTCGCATAATCGGGTATCGCGTCGCGCTCACGTAACGAGGGCATGCCGATACCAATCAGCGATCCCACGTAATTGGAGAAACGATCATCCAACGGACGGTCCAGACTCACGGTCGGCTGCGTAGTGGCCCACGCCCGGTAAAACAGACTGATCATCCGGTGGTGGAAGATGTCAAGGAATCTCGAGGGAGTAGGGTCATTCATGTGGTGCAGACGATCACGAATGTATTCCGTCAGATGTATAGGCAGTGGTCCGTTGGAGGCAGTCAAACCGAAGAAATTGACCAGCAGCCGCGGTGTTACTCCCTCGCTACGCCTGTGGACGCCAGCCAAAATGGAAGCCTCGAAAGCCAACGACAGGTTATGGCCGAACCTCACAGCTTCCTGTGCGGGGCGCAACGCCTGGCCTATGCGTGGTTGCGTGGGGTAGGCACATTCGATTTGCCTTAGCGCAGAGTAAAAGTCAAAGTCCTCTGGATGCTCTTCCAGACGAAGCAGCAGCTCTACAGGATCTCGCATCGCCCACCCCGTGCGGGCCACTGCATGATCGTGCCACGTGTAGTGCTTTTGATGACTGTCTCGGTAAACGAATTGAGTGAGACGTATTTGGCGAAAAACTGCTCAAGTATGGAGCCTAGGACAAAGACGCCACTTCCCTCGAAATGGCTCTCGTCAAAGGTAACGTGGATCTGCAATCCGCGCCCGTAAGTGATTGGCCCAGGCAGGGGTAAACGACGCACAATATTCGTGGCCACTACCGATCGCAGCCCGTCGATTTGCTTGTGAGCGACCAAATCTTCAGTAGCGCAATAAAGGCGCAATAGATCTCGTAAGGCAATAGCGCCCTGCTCTGCATCCTGGTCCAGCAACGAAAGATAGTTCAGCGACAAATGGCTGGCCAGGCGCCAAGCAGTCTGTCCCTCGGCGAAGGAAGGATTCGGTGGAGTGGGCCCCGCTACGCAGCGCACTGAGCGAACAGGGGCGCCAGACTCGACGGTGAAATCGGTCTTGCCACTGCCAACTGGCATACTCAGTACGAGATCGCGATTGGTACATAGGGCTTCGACGCCTAACTGCCTCAAACTACTACTAAATGGCGCTTCGTTGGCATCGACTAGCGAAAGAAATACCTCGCTGCCAACATAGCTCGAACGTGGCCCACGACGGCGCTGCTCCTCTGATAAGGACCGCGCGTCGCGACGCATCTGATAATAAGCAGCAGCTTCCTGTCCCGATTGCAAATCATTACAGGTGTAGAAAGGTTGGAACGGTTGTACGTCACCACCGCTGCTATATCCGGTTACGCTCTGGACCTGGTAAACCTCATAATCCATGGGCCGCGTGCGATCCGGCACAACATGATAGTCAGCCCGCTGATCGATTAGGTGGGTTCGATCGCAGCGCTTTGGGAACAAATTGATGGCCGGAGTGCAGTGCAAGGCAAAGTTGCTTGCACTCACCGTTTGCTCAAGCATCGGCTCGAATTTCTCGAACAGCACCACCACGTCGATTTCGGACCCGGAGCATTGCCGCATAGACGGCCCCAGATCTTTCACTTCAGCAAAGAGAAAGCGTTGCGGCAGCGCAAAATATTCCTGCAGTAAACGATACCCTTGAAATGAGCGGGTGCCGGACGGCAACAGCGCCTCTTCGTCGCTGCAACCCATTCCTCGAATCGCTGATTTCGGTAGAAATTCATGCCACGCACCAGAGTCCTGTGACGGCATGACCAAGACACCAGATACCTGACCCAACAACTGTTCAAGGATGCGAGCAGGCAATGATTCACCACCGCGCAAATGCAGACACAGTCTATCCAGAGCGAGGTCATTGCATAACAAGCCGGCCCCTACCCGTAGGCGCAGACGTAATGCGGCTTTGATATTCCCAATGCGGCTCAGATCAATTGCGCCTATTTGACCGGCGCAGGAGAAATAGCGTGCTTCAACGAGTTCAACGGGCCAAAGGGTCACATCATGAGCTGTGCGAAACTCGCAGCAAGTCTGGTCCTCTTTGCCCAACTGGCTGTGCAGGGACGTACCACGTGGCACTTTGAAACCTTGGGCCAGACGTGCTTCACTCAGATCTGGTTGAAGCTGAACCACAGCCATTGAAGGCATGGGGGCTAAATATTGTGGGTAAACCAACTCCAGCAAATGGTTGATGAATCTTGGAAATTCCGCGTCGATGTTCAGTTGCACACGAGCAGCCAAAAAACTGAAGCCTTCCAGTAACCGCTCCACGTATGGATCGGCACAAGCGTGAGATTCCAAACCGAGCCGTCCGGCAATCTTTGGAAAATCCTTGGCAAACTCCCCCCCCATCTCTCGCAAATGTTGAAGCTCGCGCTCGTAGTACCGCAAAAACTTAGGATTCATCGAACACTCCTTTCATCAACATCGAACAACTGAACATTGCCGCCTTCAAGGTCCAGTTCAGTTTTCAGATACAGGCGCTCAGGAAGACTCTGCCCCCATAGTTCACCTTGAATCTCGAAAACCAATTGGTTCGGATTGACCTCGGATTGTTTCAATGGAACAACACGAACGGTAGCGCGCAAAATACGTGGCTCGAAATCCCAAATAGCCTGACAGATGCGCCGGCCTAATTCGGCCTGATCCAATCCGGTTACAGTTCGCCCTACTAGATCAGGCAGTCCGAAATTCAAAACCGAGTGAGTCGCTTGCGGATAAGCCTCCATGGATTGCACGCTGCTCAGGCTGGTGCTGTTGAGCAGCCAGCCTACATCTCGTAACACAGCTTTGCGCAATCCTTGCTTGGACAAAACACGTTTATCCCGAGCCTCATGAGTTTGCTGCGTATCTTCATCGATTAATCTATCGAGCAAAGACGGCTGCAATCTTTCTATGTTGGTCAACTCAGCCATGGAACCCGCCTATAACGGATTTCGAAATGCCACAAGACCTACCAACCCGCGGGACGGTGCAGTATGGCCAGGAAGTGTTCAAGACGGCCTCCTAAACGAGCAGGTAACCCACACAGGCTTATCGCTGGGAAGGAGGCCCAGCGAGCAATGAAACAATCAGAGTTTTTTGTTACTCAGCAAATCCCACTTCTTCGCAGTACCTGTGGTGATCTTGTCGCCGCTAAAGGCATTGTATTGGTAGCTGATCTGGGTAAAGTTGATCGAGAGAGTTTCGTGTGGACGCTCACCTGCACTATTAGCGGTGTAGGAGGTGATAATCGCTCCTTCCAGCTCAATGGTCAGGAACACTTGCTGCGTTTTATCGGCGCCGCCGGTTTGAATGAAATGGATCTCGGCCTTACCCAAGCTTTTACCACAGATTGCTTCCATAAACAGGTCCGAGGATGCAATGTCGGTATCTTTGGTGAACGTAATCTCGGAGAAAGAGGGGTTAGTAGTGTCACGGTCAGCACCGCCATCGGCAACTGTAATTCCACGCCCTACGCCCATTTGAATTGAACTAATAGCAATCCAGCCAGTATGCTTATCGACCGTAGAAGTTCCTTTTATTTTGTTACCAAGATTAAGCAGGATCATGAAAATTTACCTATAAATTAAATTATTTTATCGCTTTTTCGAAAATTAAAAAAAGCATGTAAGCCTTGATTTAGTGCTGCCGTTACGACTTTGTCGATGGCAGTTTCGAAACCAGACGCAGAGACACAGTCAAACCTTCAAGTTGATAGTGAGGACGCAGGTAAAACTTGGCACCGTAGTAACCTGGATTGCCTTCTATTTCTTCGACCACAACTTCTGCCCCGGCCAATGGCTTGCGAGCCTTATCAGCTTCCGATGCGGTAGCGGGATTGTGCTCTACATAGCGACCGATCCAATTATTGAGCCAAGTCTCCATATCGGAACGCTCCTTAAATGAGCCAATCTTGTCCCGCACGATGCATTTGAGGTAATGCGCGAAACGACACGTCGCAAACAGGTAGGGCAGGCGTGCTGCCAAATTGGCGTTGGCTGTTGCGTCCGCATCGTCGTATTCCGCTGGTTTGTGCAAAGATTGAGCACCGATAAATGCAGCTAAATTGCTGTTTTTCTTGTGCACCAGTGGCATGAAACCGTTCTTCGCGAGCTCCGCCTCGCGCCGATCACTGATGGCGATCTCGGTCGGACAAGTCATGTCAATCCCGCCTTCATCGGTCGGAAAGGTGTGCACGGGGAGATTTTCGACTACACCACCCGACTCTATACCGCGAATCTGCGAACACCAGCCGTAGTTTTTGAAGGATCTATTGATATTCACGGCCATGGCATAGGCGGCGTTGGCCCAAGTGAAATCCTTGCTGCCACTGACGCCGGTTGCCTCTTCGAAATTGAAATCCTCGACTGGGTTCGTCTTTGCACCATAGGGCGCACGCGCCAGGAAACGCGGCATAGCCAAGCCTACGTAACGAGAATCCTCAGAAGCGCGAAAGGCCCTCCAAGCAGCGTGTTCAGGCGTTTGGAAAATCTTGGTCAAATCTCGAGGATTCGCCAGTTCTTGCCAGGTATCCATGAGCATCACCCCTGGGTCAGCGGCAGTTATCAATGGAGAGTGGGCGGCAGCACTGATTTGGGCCATTTGCGCCAGTAGCTCGACATCAGGTGCGCTATTATCAAAATAATAATCCGCTACAAAAGCACCATAAGGCTCACCGCCAAACTGGCCATACTCCTCTTCATACAATTTCTTGAATATCGGGCTTTGATCCCAAGCAACGCCTTTGAATTTACGCAGCGTCTTATGCACCTCGGACTTCGAGATATTCATCACCCGAATTTTCAGGGACTCATCAGTTTCAGTGTTGTTTACCAGATAATTTAAACCGCGCCAGGCGCTTTCAACATTTTGGAAATTTTCATGATGCAGGATATGGTTAATTTGTTCGGACAGCTTAAGATCGAGCTCTGCAATCAAGCCTTCTATGGTTGCCAAGACGTCACCGGACACTAGGTTTGTGCCTTGCAGCGCACGCTCGGCCAATGTCCGCACAGCGTCCTCAACAGCAGTCTTGGATTTTTCTGTCTTGGGCTTGAACTCTTTCTTCAGCAGGCTGGCAAAATCTCCAACCTCCAAGCTAACCACTTCTTCTGCTTGCTGTGTCAAGTCTGATTGAGCAGTGGACATAATGGTACCCTTCAGTTTAATAAGTCAATTACTCGCCAATTCCACGCCACGGTGGTAAGTCCTACTTTTGACTAGTCAGACTGATCATCGGCCTTAGGCATTGAACTCAACGCCTGCATCAATACTGGATCATGCAATAAATTCGCAATCAGCTCTTCCGCGCCGACTTTACCGTCCATATAAGTAAGCAGATTCGATAATTGATTACGTGCCACGAGCAGCTCATTGAGCAAAGGGACTTTACGCGCCACCGCACCCGGGGTGAAATCAGCCATGGACTCAAACGTGAGCTCGACAGGAAATTCACCCCCATTGGTCAGTGAATTCTCCACAGAAAAAGCAACGCGCGGCTTCATCGACTTTAAACATTCGTCGAAATTATCGACATCAATTTCCAAAAATTTGCGCTCAGCCACGGGCGGCAGTGGCTCTGCCGGTGTCCCTGAGAGATCAGAAAAAACCCCCATTACGAATGGTAATTGAACTGTTTTCTCAGCACCGTAAACTTCCACATCATATTCAATCTGTACACGAGGAGCACGGTTTCGAGCAATAAATTTTTGACTATTACCTGCCATAACTACCTACCTGCGGTATGAAGGTTAAATTTCAGACATGCAGTGAGCGACTGCTCCGCACACTTATTTGCGACCAATAAACAGCGTGTAACACTAAACGACCAATACATTCACTTTCATAACCAACGCACTTCGGCAAAGACAGCCGAAGCAGATAATCACGAACCAAGTATTCAGCTTTCGGAATTCGTCCCACTAATCAATTTTAACTGAGCGAGGCCATCAGACGCCAAATCCTGCACCAGCTCCATAAATTTCTTGTCAACCAGTTCGCGTGCACGCGCCAACAGTAAGGGAACAGGGCTTGAGGGCTCGTGAGTCATATAGTATGAACACAATCTATCCAACGTATTTTTAACGTCATCACGATTAGCAATGCCAAGCTGAAGAGGAGAGTACATACCTGCGCCGGCAGCCACTTGCATGACCTGACCCTCTCCGGGATTGACGACCAAGTGACGGCGCACACTCTCGGCAGCTCGATGCAAAAGTGTAGACAGCGGACTCAAGTCAATCGATCGAGCGACGCCCACTTTTTCCGTAAGCAACTGCTCGATTCGAATAGTGCACGCCAATGCGTTTGAAAGACACTTCTCGGTACCAATCAACTCACCCTGATCTGCCTCATTAAAAGCCGCTTCAATTATTGCCGACGTTGGCTTCTCTGGTCCGGAAACAGCTAGCATCTCTCCGCTGGCGATTTCAATGTCGCGAATGCTAAACTTACCTAGAGATCTCACACTTACCAATGGTGCATCCCGCAATTCGCGCAACATGCCAACTGGATCGCAGAGTGACAAGAGTATATTGATTCGCTGCAAGGGATCATTGTTATCATCTGGATCAAGCTGCGGGTGAACGTCCCGCCATTGCCTATCAAGCAAACCCTGGATCAGCTCCAGTCCATCAGCAATTCCGGCGAAACCGTATACATTCAATTGCGCACGAGTCAGGTGAACAGCTACGCGTAAGTCCCGGCTTTTTCCCATCAGCGAAAGTGACAATGACATAACCGACTGCCAGTTCGGCTCTACAGCTTGAGTCACGCTCGATCCGTATTCAACCTCTGGCCTGCCAAGAACTTCCTGCTCCAACTGCAGAAAATCTGCATCGTATTCAACGCTGACACCGCATGGCTGCGCGTCGCTAATAGCATCAGCTAACGCAGAAGATTTTTTTACAAAAGACATCTCCCCCCCCATGCACCATAGCGTTTTATCACACGCCGCATCCGGCTAACCTCCCCCCCCCAACTTTCAAGCAAATGAACGCTAAACGTTAAAACACACTTACTTCAAGCATCCATTGGCTCGCAGATATGTAAGAAACGAGACTAAGCAATCCCATCAGCAAAGGCTGTAAGGAACGCCCTAATGCATTGTAGGCAAAATCCTACACCCTACTTTTTAGCACTACGCCAAAGAAAGATCCGAAGCAGACGGCTTTTTAGTTGCCTGAGCATCGCGCCTTCAAAAAAAAGGTAACCGTTTGACATCAGGCAAATGTGATGAGTAATTACTATTTCCCTGGTGCCTCTAGCGCCTCGCAGCAGTGATTATCAATATCATAGAAGCGACCATCCTGCGCCGGAGAGCAAATGTTGACGCTACATCTACAGGTGAGACAGGCGAATAGCGTCACTGTCTGAGCGGTGCTTTTCATCAGGCCACCCGGATCGCACTTTGGGTTAAGCAAACTGGCGCTTGATCACCCCAGAGGGATGCATCAACCCTGATGCGAGACTGACCCTTTGCTTTTTTCGATCCTATGTATTACTTCGTAAAATACGCTGCGCTTGACCTATTTTTTTAGGGGCGTCGCCGATATGCGACCTGTCAGATGACTTCGCGTCCCGCATATCATTCGGGCTTCTCGAGATCGATATAGCAGACCTCAGCACAGACTATGATCTCGCCACCCATGGCACCTTGTCGACTCGGATTACCAGCGCGAATGACCATCATGCCGTGGAACAGCCCTGCCCCATCGTCGAGCCCCAAAGTACGCTTTGACATCGAAGTAGTAATGGCTCCCATTTTTAGCTTGATGCATTTCCGGGTTGCGCTTGCCATCCTTTCCCTGATCGATCCGAGCGCACGGATCAGCGCGGCATGGGCGATGGTGGCTTGTCATAAGCCGTAGTTGGCCAGATAGCTATTGATAAAGTGATCAAGCCGAGAACATCCCCTACGGTACCCGGCCTGCTATTAGACGCGCACAAAGATCCAGAACGATGATGCAATGCGACCGCTCTACGTCCAAATATAGACAATATCGCCGCACGAGATTTGACTGGAGCTGGCAGATTAGACCCATAGCTCAACGCATCTGGGATAGCGAGTTTTTTTAGGTCTATTGATCTTGGCCCGAACGTTGAAACACAAGGGCTAGATGAACATAAAAAAAAACCAGCTTTTTAAAGCTGGTTATCAAGGAGAGTAAAGGGGTGAGCAGCTCGTATTCTGCTCCAGAACAAAATAGATGAAAACCAAAGAACGCGACACTCCAGAAAACTAACAAATAATATCAACGCATACGTCTTGACTATGCCTGGGTCCAACGCTCACCTGTCGTGCCCAGAGCTCCAAAAAAAAATAAAAAAAGTTCGGCCTGCCGTGAGCACATGCTGCAGATCAGTTTTCAAGGCCAATGAAAACGCAAGTGAATTAGTAGCACAGCTCACTGAACCACCTAACCTTGCGTGCTTTAAATATAGATGAGATAGCCCCAGCACCAGATTTGATTGGAGTCAGATTAAACTCACGGCGCTGCCGTTCGAGGTATAGGATTTTGAGAACGTCTAATATTGATAAAAGCATTAATCGCCTGCGAGGACAGCAGACTTCAAAGAAAACCAGTTTTTTAAAGCTGGTATCAAGGAGAGTTCAGGGCGAGCAACTCTTATTTTGGCCCTTAACAGGCTAAATGAAAATGAAAGTACGCGACACCACAAAAAACTAACAAATAATATCCACAGGTCACATTGGCGGTACTCAGGCCCAACGCGCATCAGCGTCATGCCCCGAGTTCGTTATACGAAAAAGGCTTTGCCTGCTGCGATCCAAGTTGACGGCAGATGGGCACGTAAGGGGATTATCAGCGCGGTTCATTGAAGTAGCGAGGTTGAGGCGACCGGACTCCAAACATATCTCATTCCGGGTACTGCGCCGATGCCCCTACGCCTCATCGTTATGAGCAAAAAATATAATGTTGCAAAATTCGCAAATATTACGCCAAAATAATGGCGCCAAACCTTAATATCTCAACGAAAATCTATTAACCAACTGTTTTTAAAAGAATTTATGGGAAGATTAAAAAGATCTTATTGGTCCCTACATGATATTTGTCGACCTCGCACGCTCACATGCCTTCATAGCGCCACCTCCCGCACAACGATGATCGCACCCGGTGACTGCTTAGCAGGCATGGGAGCATCTGCAGCGCCTGTGGCACTGGACGATTCGTTCCCTCTCAGCAACCGCAACGGCCTGCATTACCCCGACCCCGGAGGTGAAAGCAGATCTTACTTCCGCCAACATTGTTGGATACCGCCAAAGGTGAATGATCGGTGCAGCCGATCATGATGGCAACATTCAGCCTGATGTCCCCACAGTAACTTTAGGCAGTTTTGGTCTCCCTTTTTTAGCCAGGATGTTCTATGAAAAATGCTCTACGGGCGCTCACGATTCTATCGCTACTCATAGTCCTCAGCGCCAGCTTATACGTGTACAGCAAGCAGCCGACCCGCGAGGGGACGGTGGGTCTAAGCCATCTGCAACGCTCGGTCGCAGTGAACTACGACGACCGTGGCGTGCCGCATATCAATGCCGAGAACGAGACCGACTTGTACCGCACCCTGGGCTACGTGCATGCTCAGGATCGGCTATTTCAGATGGAAATCATGCGGCGGCTGGCCCGTGGCGAGCTGGCCGAGGTGCTGGGCCCCAAGCTGCTCGATACCGATAAACTCTTCCGCAGCCTGCGCATTCGAGAACGTGCTTCTAGATACGTCGAGCAAATGGACCATAACTCTGCGTCCTGGAAGGCCATGGAAGCATATCTGGACGGAGTTAATCAATACCAGGACAGTCACGCCAAACCTATGGAGTTTGACGTACTGGGAATTCAAAAGCGTCCGTTTACTGCCGAAGACACTTTCAGCATTGCCGGCTACGTGGCCTACAGCTTTGCCATCGCCTTCCGTACCGAACCCTTGCTAACCTACGTTCGCGATGAACTCGGAAGCGAATACCTGAAGGTCTTCGATCTAGACTGGCAGCCAAAAGGTGCATTAAACCTGGCGGCCAGCGACTGGAAAGACCTCGGTGCCATCGCCCAATTGAGCGAACAAGCCATGGCCGGGAACGGCCTGCCCCAGTTTGAAGGCAGCAACGCTTGGGCCATCAGCGGCAATCGCACCAAGAGTGGAAAGCCGTTATTGGCGGGTGACCCACATATAAGCTTCTCGGTGCCATCAGTGTGGTACGAGGCGCAACTGACGGCGCCGGGATTCGAGCTTTATGGCTATCACAATGCGTTGGTGCCAGTGGCATTCTTGGGTCACAACAAAGATTTCGGCTGGAGCCTGACCATGTTCCAGAACGATGACCTTGATCTAATCGCCGAGAAGGTAAACCCGGACAACCCCAACCAAGTCTGGTATCACGACAAATGGGTAGATATGACCAGCAGCGAACAGCAGATCGCGGTCAAGGGTCAAGATCCGGTGGCACTGACCCTGCGCACATCGCCCCACGGCCCGATCATCAATGATGTGCTTGGGGAAAGCGCCGGTAAAACGCCGATTGCTATGTGGTGGGCGTTCCTGGATACCGAGAACCCGATCTTCGACGGCTTCTACCAGCTCAACCGCGCCGACACGTTGGACAAGGTGCGCGCGGCCGCGGCCAAAGTCCAGGCACCCGGCCTGAATATCGTTTGGGCCAATGCAAATGGCGATATTGGCTGGTGGGCCGCGGCACAATTGCCGGTCCGTCCAACAGGGGTCAACCCGAGCTTTATACTGGACGGCAGCACCGTTCAAGCGGATAAGCTTGGGTTCTACCCGTTCAGTACCAACCCCCAAGAGGAAAATCCGGCGCGCGGCTATGTGGTATCGGCCAACGCGCAGCCTGCGTCCCCTACAGGCATGCCGATCCCCGGTTATTACAACCTCGCCGACCGTGGCCAGCAGTTAAACGCGCAACTAAGCGACAACAGCGTGAGATGGGATTTGGAAAGCAGCAAGGCTTTGCAACTGGGCACCACCAACGCATACGGCCCAAGGCTACTAGCGCCGCTACTGCCAGTACTGCGTGAAGTGGTCAAGGATCCGGCGGAGCTGAGACTGGTCGAGCAACTGGCTACATGGAGAGGCGGTTACCCGGTGGATTCCACGAGTGCCACGCTGTTCAACCAGTTCCTGTTCAACCTCACCTATAACGTTTTCCACCCGAAACTGGGCGACGCAATGTTTGAGAGCCTACTAAACACCAAGGCGGTGGACGCCGCCTTACCGCGCCTGACCGCATCGCCAGATTCGCCCTGGTGGAACGGCCACCGCACCGAGACCGTCAAGGT
Source organism: Pseudomonas caspiana (assembly GCF_002158995.1). Classification (GTDB taxonomy): domain Bacteria; phylum Pseudomonadota; class Gammaproteobacteria; order Pseudomonadales; family Pseudomonadaceae; genus Aquipseudomonas; species Aquipseudomonas caspiana. Next base: position 32,477 of record NZ_LOHF01000016.1, read on the forward strand.
CGCCTGGGACCACAGCCTGCTGCACCTCAAGGCAACCTTCGGCGATGACCCTTCGCAGTGGCAATGGGGTAAGGCCCACACCCTGACTCATGGCCATCCACTAGGCTCGCAGAAGCCCTTGGACAAGATCGTCAACGTCGGCCCATTTGCCGCTCCTGGCACTCATGAAGTGACCAACAACCTGTCGGCACAGATCGATTCTGCACCATGGCCGGTGACTTACGGCCCATCGACCCGGCGCCTGATCGACTTCGCCGACGCCGCTAAAGCGCTGACCATCAACCCGGTTGGGCAGAGTGGCGTACCGTTCGACAAGCACTACTCTGACCAAGCAGAGACGTACATTAAGGGAGGGTATGAAAAGGCATATCTCAATGAGGAGGATGTGATTTCAAATAGAAAAAGCACCCTCATTTTTTTGCCAGCCAATGCAGAGACACCCCAAAAATAAAACAATTATCACGGCTCACCGCCAAGGCCATCTGAGCTTATAGCGAAACAACGTTAAGCCCGCTTTCCGTATAGCGGGCTTTTTTATTTAGTGCCTGTATCGCTGACTACTCCTGCAACAGCTCTCCCCTTACAGGATGCGAAGATGCACATACTGAGACAAAGGGCCAGCAGCGTCATCGCTTATCATCAGTCGATTTTCAATCAGCCAAGAGGTCTGTAGTTTCTATGACACAATCTTGGCCCACCCAGAATTGCGTCGGGGATCGTGGCGAGTCTTTGTTCAAAACAGATGTGAAACGTATACCATTGATCGAAATCGAGTGTGATGACTGCCCAATTGGCATCAGGGTGGACTCCAGCTCTTTTCACCTGCGCACTGACGTATGGACTTAATAAACCGACGATGCTGTAGCTGGCAAAGTGGCTACTTGCGTCTTACCTGCTCGATGGAAGCGTTATCCTTTTGCGGCAGTTTCGCCATACGCCGTTAAGGGCGGGAAGGTGCCTCGGCGCGGCCCCCTCAATAGCGTCGGCATTACCTGCTATCAAGCCACTCACCAAAATATGCGTTGCTGTCGATATAACGCATGGCAGAGGCGACGTCTCTCCATCCGACATAATCCATCAATGCTTTGGTGCCCCACTCGTTTCGATTGGCCCATGTCGCAAAGCCACGACGCAATGAATGACCGCTGTAGCCTTCGCCATCCAGCCCGTTGCGGGCAAAAGCCAGACGCAACAACCGTGAGATGCTGTTGGGGTTTAGAGGCTTAACACCGAGGTGGCCCCAGCGGTCGATTGAGCGAAACAGCGGCCCTTGACTAAGGTCGCTCGCCTGCAGCCACTCCTCATAAGCCTTTACGGGGCACAATCGTTTCAGCGCAGGTACGGTGACCGTCCGACCTTTATGCTCTCGGTCAGTTTTGCTGCTGGCCACAAACAACTCCAGCCCTTCTTCGCTGCGTAGCTTTATGTGCTCAACGCGCAAGCTGCACAAGTCGTCGGCGCGAAAGGCTCGCCAGAAACCCAACAGAATGAGCGCCCGGTCGCGCAGCGCCCGCAACCGCTGGCAGTCGTTGCCCGAAGTAATTTGGGTCTGTAACCCCATGATGCACGCCTCGAGCGCCTGCAATTGCAGAGCCTCAGCCTGCTTCACCGGCCTTGGGTGTTCGGCCTGAATACCGCGCAGCACGTCACGCACCTTAGGTACTTTGGTCGGATCAATAAAACCATGACTCTTGTGCCATTGCGCTAACGCTGCCAGATGAGTGCGCAAAGTATTGCCGGAAAAACGCTCGGCATGGTCGGCGAGGTATCGCACCACGACCTCACTGGAAGCTGGCAGCAGTCCGCCCCAGCTGCCTTCAAAATGCTCAATTGCTTGCTGATACCTCCGCGCGGTGCTCTCGCGACGGGCGGCGCTAAGGTATCGGTCGACATTGGCTCTCATGCCACTGCACTCCTCGCGTACTGCGTTTGCAGTCAACATCTTGGAAAAAGCGCGTCACGTTCGAGAATTCAGCATTCTCAAACGTCAGTCCGTCGCCTGTCTTCAGGAACCAGAGGACAGAAGTACACCCGTACTTACATACTCCGTAACACGCTACGAAATCGTAGGAGACGTTCCATGGCACGGGGTGGCATCAACAAGGCGCTGGTCCAGAAGGCTCGCGACGCATTGCAAGCTCGTGGCATCCGCCCCAGCATCGACGCGGTGCGAATTGAACTGGGCAACACGGGCTCCAAAAGCACCATCCTGCGTTATCTGCAGGAGCTCAGTGCCGTGCAGGCACCTACCGCACCGGTTGCTCTGGAAGACGACCTGGTACGCCTGATCAGCAGTGTAGCCGAGCGGCTGCAGGAGGCAGCCCAACAAGCGGTCGCGGGCGATAAAACCCGGCTCGAGCAAGCCTGGCAACGGCATGCGCAGGCTCAGGCGCAACAACACGAACTGGTGGCGTCGTTAAAGGATCAGGTCCGGCGCCTGGACGCCCAGGTGGAAGAGCACCGCCAGCGCGAATCGACGGCGCAGAGCCATGCCCGCGACCTGCAGAGCCAGCTCGAGGCTCAGCAACGGCAATTGATGCATGTGCAACACACGCTAGGTGAGCGCGAAGCGCACCTCACAGCCTTGGGCGAACGTCACGATCACCTCAAGGCTTCGCGGGATCACTATCAGGAGCAACAACGGAATCAGCGCGAACAGGAACTGGCTCGACACGATCAGCAGGTCCAGCAGTTGGCCAAAGAACTTCGGACCCTGCAGGCAATCTTACTCGCCAAACAGGAAGAGCTAGCCACCCTCAATCGGGCCAACGAACGGCTGCTCACCGAGTCGCGTCTGGCAAGCCGACAGGCGCTTGCCGACTCCCGGGAGTACAGCCAGGCCCAAGCCGAGTGGGAACAACAGGTCCATCGTCACCAGCAAGCACAAGCTCAGTGGCAAACGGAGCAGGCAGAATTACGCGCACGTCTGCGCGCTGCTCTGCTCAAGCAGCGCAGCGATGCCCTGTACCGACGGCATGAGCAGCGACAGATTCTTCAACTGCAACGCCTGTTGGACACACCGACGCACCGCGTGTGAAACCCGTCCGTACGCCAGCACGGATAGAGGTCTGGCCACTGTGCTAGCCAGCACGGGATCGGTCCACTCGCACCGCGCTGGGCACTTCGAGCTGCGGGTCCAGCGCCTTTATCGCTCGCAGCAACTGGGGCGGGCAGCGTCGCGCGCCATGGTTCAGACTGCCCTGCAGTTTTTCGACAAAGACTTTCCCCCCAAGGTGGAGACACCAGAGCATCGCAATGTCCAGTCGCGAGGGGCGATCATCGGCGGGCAACCATCCCAACTCCTTCAGGTCGTCGCACCTTCCGTAACAATAGGCACACTGATAATCAAACGCGGCGGCGTCGACCGGCCAAAAGGGTCGCGACGGAGTGGGCTCCAGCCCTTTGGCATGTAGCCACTGATCGATGAGTACCCACAGGTCAGCAAAACAGCCATGGCACTCTGGCGAGAGCGACGCGAGCGTCAGGTAATCGTTAAAATGCTCCTGCAGCCACCGGCGCTGCGGCGTCCGGCGCGGGGCTTGGCAGCGTAGCAGGGCCAGTGGCATCGCCAGTGTGGCCCAGTCAGGCACACCCAGTGCCCAACTCATCCGCGCATTGACGCGACAGCGATAGGAACTCGGCGCCAGGGCACGGCAACTGGGGAGAAGATCCTGTAGAAAGGCCGCAGGGCTCTCTGCGTCCTCAGAGTCCCATGTCAGCAGTGTCCACAAGGGATTTTGAAGCACCTCATTGAGCTCCGGAAACGCTGCGAGCAGACGCTTCAGGCAATGGGTCTGCAACTGGCTTCCGTCATCCAGCAGGCGCAGCCATTTGGGATTGGCTCCGCCTCTACCAGCCATCCCTTGACTGCCCGGTGCGGCATGGAGAGACGGACGATCCAGATAATCGCACCATCGGGCAAATTCGTCCCGGTCACGGGCCCTCGATATCTGGTACAGCCGGGCGCCAAGGAACCGATTGCAGCAGCGCCGTATTGCAGTTCCGGAAAGTGTCGACACTTTGTCATCTCCTGCCCCCGTAGCCCCGGTACACAACTATAGAACGTTACGCAACAGACGCCAGCGCCTCTCACTCCCCCCTGCGTACTGGGCCAAGCTGCCACCCACTCGTGACGGTTAATGCGAAAACCCAGCTGCGGCAACCGTTTAATTTGTATGGACATAGAAAATGCCTATCGCAGATCCCGTGCCATTTTCCGTGGCCGTGACGCGTTAGAGCCGTTCGCCACGTAATGCGAAATCGGGACGAACGTAAGTCGTTGATCTGCCGACTCATAGCCAGTCGCTATCTCGAAAAACGAGACGTTTTCGTCAGCAGTATGACGGTATGTACGGGACTACAGTGAGTTGGCGATCCGGCGCTCTGCTCGGATCCACTTGGAGGACATGAACATGCATCGCCATCGATTGTACCTACGCAGTACCCCGTCCAAAGGGGGGCCTAAAATCCCGGATAGCACCTGGCATGGACAATTCGGATCCTCGTCCTGGCCCACTCGCTTCTCTCACCAACGCCGCCAAACACCCCCCGAACAGGCCGGGCGTGCAATGCCGTCCAGTAATCCCAGGGTACAGGCCAGGCACCGACGCGATTCTTTCGTGGCGTCGGCTGGTTCATGGGACTTCACCGGACTGCGTACTCCCCACGCCAAAGGCCTGCACCGCGCACAACTCATCGACCTGATCTTCGCCGCGATAGCCTTAGTGCTCCCCCGATCGTCGCGACGACAGTCCCGCCGTTGATACCGCGCGCAGTTTGGGCACTCACATTCACGGCGCGCTCGCCGCAGATGACCTTGCTTAATGGTCATCACGACCTAATTAGGCGCGCCCTCTGGAGGAACACCACCATGCTTGTACCATCCACGGATTTTCTTGAAAACCGGACCCGTGCGCCCTTAAACAAAGGACGCCCAGGCAGTCGGGTAACGTTTTTCCCGTCGCGAAAAAACCATGGCCCGATGACCTGCGGCAACCTCATGCAGGCGGATTATTGCGTTCATCTCGAGTATCGCCACGATGTACGCACGTACCAGTGCCGGCCCTCAACCGTGTGCAAGGGTGAACTGCGCTACAAGGCTGACTTCCTCGTTGCACTCAGCAACGGACAATCGATGTACCACAAGTTCCTGCTACCGGATGCTCAGACCAGCCCTCACATGCGTGAGTGGACGACGACCATCGAAGCCATGCTGCAGGAGCATGGAGTGCTCCTCCGCTGGCTCGTTCAAGACCAACTGCCTCATTCTCTGGTTACTCAGAACCTGCGCTACCTCTATCACCACAGCTTCAACAGCTCAAAACGGGCGGCACTTGAAGTGCGTGCCCAGGTCGTCGCGCGGGCCGGAAAACAGGCAACCATTGCCGCACTGCTGGCTAAGGGGCTCGCTCCCGCAGATATCAGCCACGCCATCTTTCTGGATGAACTGCGGGTCAACCTTGAGCATAGGCTCACCCCACACAGCATGATTTACGGAGGCCATGATGGGCATCTTTGAATTCAAAATCGGTGAACACTACCGCTATCGCGGCCAGCGCTTTCAGGTCGTCGATCAACAAGGTGAAACCGTGCAACTGCGCGCCGTAGAAGGCCGCCGGATCGTGTTGCGCCAAACCAGAGAAGTTCTGCTACGTGCACTGAAGCGCTGCGACCTAGTTAAAGATCAGGAAGCCCCCATCGAGAAGGATCCGCAGAAAATCCTTTCGGGGCTCCCCAAGCCTTACGCGGCTGCATTCGACCGACGCTGGCATTATGTGCATGCGCTAACCAAACGCTTTGGCGGGAAAATGCCGAAGGAGCGCGGCTCGCTGATGATCAGCACCCTAGCTAAGGACATCAACGATATCAGCCCGCCCAGCTTCAGCACGGCACGCAGTTGGGTTCGGGCATTTTGCAAATCAGGGCACAGCAGCCTGGCCCTGATACCCGGCCGACGGCAGAGAGCGAAACATCGTCTGGCCCTTCAGCCCTGGGAAGTTCAGCAGGTGATCAATCAGCAGGTCAGCCAGTTCTATCTGAAGGCCGAACCGGCATGCAAAACTGAGGTGATCGATGCCATTGTTCTGGAGCTGGAAGCATTCAACGAAGGCAGACCCAGCCATGATCGCTTGAAGGTCCCTTCGGAGTCGACCCTTAACCGGATCCTTCGGGAGCTTGACGCTTATGAGAAAGCTCAGGCTCAGCAGGGCAGCAAGTATGCCCAGAAACACCAAGGCTGGACACGCAAACGGCCTCGGCCTGGGAGGTTGTTCGAACTCGTTGAGGCCGACACGCAACAAATGCACGTGATGGTGGTGGGCGTTGATGGTGAGGTGATCGGCCGCCCCTATCTGACGGTGTTCCTTGAGGTCTACACACGAATGCCGTATGCGTGGTCCATCGGGTTTAATCCCCCCTCTCTGGACACTACCCTTCAGACGCTCAAGCGGTCGTTATCCAGTGATAACACCTACGCCGGTGTTGCCATCCGGTACGTTTTCGACAGCGGTCCGGAGTTCGTCGCGCAAAATCTGCGTCGAATCATCGCCATGCTGGGCGGCGAGGTGTGCTACTGCGAACCTGCCACCGGCAATCAAAAGCCTCACGTGGAAGCCTTCTTCGGCGTCTGGTCGAAAGAGATCGCCCACGTGATGCCAGGCACAACTTTCTCGAACGTCACCGCACGGGGTGACTACAGCTCCGAAAATAACGCATGCATGACCATCGATGAGGTCCGGCACGCCTTTTCCCATTGGGTGACGCGGGTGTACTGCGAGCGCCTGCACAGCAGTCTGAATACTTCTCCCCGCCTTGCTTGGGAGGCGGCGTATTCCGCGATGTTTCCGCCCCGGCGCTATTCGCAGTCGGAATTACGCCAGCACTTCCTCAGTGCGTTCGAAGCCTCTCCCCAACAGGGGCGGCTTCGCTACAACTCGCTGTTCTGGACCGGGCCTGCGGTAGGGTACCTGGCCAATCGCGAACCCAAAGCAGAGAAGCTCTTGGTTTACTACGACCCAAGTGACCTCGGCCAGGCGTGGGCCTGCCATCCCAGCTATCCCGACGAGGTATTGGAGTTGCAGGCGGTGGAGCCTGACTACCAGCAAGGCTTGACCATGCACCTTCACCAACTGACGCTTAAACGCCTGAGGGCCGAGCGTAAAAGCTTCGACTCGCACAAGGCACGCCGCGCCAGGGTGGCACTGCTGCATGAACTGGCCTTAGTCAAGACACCAGCCCAGCGGCGTAAACGCAGCCGAGCCGAAGAAAAAGGCTCACTGCAGCCCAAGATACGGCGCGCCTCCAGCGCCGGCAAACAACAGCCGCTTAAACCATCGCCGACGGCCTACCGTTACCACGACAATACACCCGACGACTATTCGTCCGAGGAGGTCTGAGGCCATTCGGAGTCGCTCTTGAGGCGTCTGCCCGGGCCACTCCAAACGGGCGCAGGGCCAGCCAGCGATCACCACCAGACGTCAGGCGTTGAGTCGCCGGCCATTTGGGATGCGCTGAGCCCCGTTAGCCAACACCAATGTATCCGGCGGTCGGTAGCACTGATGCAGAGTGCGTCACCGCCGGACTCCTACCCGCTGCCAGGGGTACCCACGTCTCTGGCGATCCATCAGATTATAAGCATGAGGTCCGCCATCATGGAGTTCGAGCGTCAACAAGTGCTTAAAACCTTCAAAAGCAAAATTGTCTTCCATCCGCGGTATCGGCAGGCTTTCTCGCAGATTCAGAATGCGATCGAGAACACCGAGGCTCTGGGTGAACCGGTATGCGCTCTGCTTTGCGGCCCGAGCGGGACCGGGAAGTCCACGCTGTGTAATTACTTTCGCAAGCTTTATACCGGGAACTCAGAAGCTCATCGTGAAGACGGCGTTTATGTCAACCTTCCCGTCTTCTATTGCGAGGTCCCCTCACCGGCAACCGTCAAAGGTTTAATCACCAACATGCTGCGCCTGCTGATTAATGCCACCCCCAGTGGCACTGTTGAAAAGCTCACTCATCAGCTCATCACGTGCCTTAAAACATCTCAGGTAAGGATAATTTTTCTCGACGAAATTCAGCGCCTCTGCATCACTACCGTCGCCGAAAAAGTACGGCTGGACTCTCTGCAATGGATTGTTTCGCTCCTCAACGGCTCCGGTATTCCCGTAATCCTTTCTGGCACCGGCCTGTGCCGTGATATCCGGCGCGAAGACGAAGCATTTGAAAACAGATATCCATACTTCGCCGAGCTTTCAGATTTCAGCTATGAAACGGGGGATAACTCCGATTACTTTGCGACGCTGAAACATCTGGATACGGCAATGTATCAATTGGCTCCACTCGAAAAAGGTGTCCACCTTAATGATCCAACGATCGCTGCTCCTCTATTCGTTGGTACCCGCGGAAACCTGAAACGCATGCGCGTAGTCATCAACGATGCGCTGAAGACGTGCCTGTGCCGAAAAGAGCGGTTGGAGTTGACAGCCGATGATTTCATCACTGCTTGCCAATACGTAGCGTTGCCAAAGAGTCTGTCAGATGGGAACCCTTTTTTGCTCTCCTATGACGAAGCGCTGGTTCTCATAATGAATCACGCGGACGTGGGGGGGGAGGAAAATGAGTAGGATATTGTTCATCCCTAAACCCTTTCCCGAAGAAAGCCCGAGCAGCGTCCTGAAACGCATGGCCATTCGACACGGATGTATAGCCAAGGCGGACCTTCAGAGCCTCTTTGGTGACGCCCTTCGCCATGAGTCGATAATGTCTCGCACTCATCCAGCAGTCCAAGCCATTGCAACCATGTCCGGCTGGGATGCAAAACAGTTTCTGAGCGGGTTCTACGAACCGGTTGGACCTTTGCTGGAGGGCCCGCCTCTCATAATCTGCGGACTAGTAGTCAGAGCTGACATGGTGCGAAAACAACAAACTGCGTTCTGCTCCGAATGCTGGGCAGCAGGTCACGAGCATTTCATCAAGGATCTGAAGCTTGCAGTGTACTGTCCTTATCATTTACGCCGGTATTTGGCTAAATGCCCCAACTGCGGAACAGAGCTCCGCTGGTCTAACCTGCTATCTGGAAAGTGCCGGTGTGCAGAATTGCCAATTTCCCCGACTTGCACATCAGCGGAAGCACTCATTGAGATTAAGCTACTGCAAATTTTCCGAGAAAGAGATACCGACAGATTTGATAAATTTAATGACTATCTGCGGCTGTTAGGCTTTCACACAAAAGATCCAACTGAGTGCAGCGCAGTAAGAACCATAGTGGCGCTGGCATTTGCCCTATTGGAAACTAATCAGAAGGCAATCCTCTACCACCTGGGAACGTTACACACATTATACCCCGAGATACCCAGACGAATTATTAGCGCCAAACTTTCCCTGATCCCGGCCAAGCAATGTCAGGATTGTGTGAAAATTTTCCTGCGACACAGTTTTAGCACCGACACTCCGTTCAGAGAGTGCACAACCCCACTAATATCCTCTTTTGAGTTAACTAGCCGCCAGATCTCCAACTGGCAAAAACTGGCCTCACATCAATGGAGAATAGTCCGAAAGAACTCTAACATTCTTTCATCAATAGGCCGTTATCGTTGGCAAGAAGTGCAAAAGATGACCGTGCATATACTCCAACTAAAACTTAACAACGGCTTCAGCCAAAAGAAAGCTATCTCAGGCATGAACCTAGGCGAACTAAAAAAAGAGTTACTGCTAAGCAAAGTCGTTCTGCGCGGCGCCATTGACGAAAAGCTTCTACACCCAATTTCTTGGCGGACAGATGACTGGTTATTTGATCCTACTGACATAGCAAACTTTTGCCGGCATTACATTTCCGTGCACATGCTGTCAGCAAACACCAAAATTCCTGTCGATAAAATACGGCGTGCGCTTCGACACTTAGGATTACGCAACTCAGAATTCAAAAGCCAAAGAGTGCGCCTACATGTGATGAGTATTGAAACAAGTAAAGCGGTAATTGAATGGTGTACCCCTCATACTAAAAAATATGAAAAGCGGACACAGTCTTGGACAAGTCTTCCGCAACATGATCCAAATGACTTGGGCGTTTGGCTGAGTGCATCAGCGGCAGCAGAGCTTGTGGGGTGCTGGCCTGCGGGGCTCAGACGCCTCATAGAAGCCAAGCTGATCCCAGCTACTGTAGGCGGCAACCAAAAAAATGGCTACTTAGTCAAGGAAAAGGAGCTAATTAAATTCAAAATTAAATATATAAGCGCGAGCGAAGCTACCAAACTATTAAGCTGTAAGCAAAGACATACCAGTGCCGTACTTAGGAAAGCAGGTATCAAGCCCGTGACTGGACCAGGAATCGACAAAAACCCAACTTACTATTATTTACGCCTTCCAGTCCTTGAATTCATACACGCTATGAAAGAGCTTCCGAGGACCAAAGAATATGGCCTCACCCACTTTGAAGCATGTCGTCATCTACATCTCCCGATCCGAATGATAGCGCTCTTGATTAATTCCGGAGCATTGGAAACTATAGAAACAATCGATAACTTCAGCAATCCGATTAAAAAGAAAAGCGTAGATGACTTTTATGATCATTATGCATCAGCATCGACCATCGCCGGATGGTTAAATATTCCGTTAAAATGCGTAGACCAAGCGTTATTAAAGTTCGGAATCAGCACAATACCTGGGGTGTCAACGGACTCATTTCGAACGCATCTCTATAAAATCGACGACGTCGCCAATGTATTTTTACTGCCGAGCCGTCCCAATTCAACCGGCTTCAAGTCTGGGAAGCTACTAATTTTAGAGAACATCTCAAGCGTAAGAGAAAAATACCAGATCTCTGCGGTACCATTCTTCCGGCTTTTCATAGCATCCGGCTTTGTTAGCAGGGTTGGAAATTACCAGCCTGCTTATCTGCTAGAAAGTGACGTTATCAAGATTTCACAGATAATGGAAAAGTACTGCATCATTTCGCAAGCAGACAAATACTTGGGACATACTCAGTTAGCTAACAACCTCGTTAAAACAAAAAAACTTAGTGTTAGCCACCCGTTACTACCTTATACAAATTACCCCATGATTGAAAGAGCAATACTGCGCGATTACGCGTTAAAAAACCATCTTATCTAAATCCCACCTTCCCTCGCGCAACCCCCTAGCCCAATCAGTTAACACGGGCACAATGGGCTATTGCCCACGGCGATTTATAGCTATCTTGCATAACAGCCGCCAGCTTATTTTGCCGAAAACAAGCAAAATCCAAAGTATCTAGACATCTTTCCGCCAGTGATTTTGACAATTGTCAAAAAAATCAATGCCATTGCATTCATACAGATATGAAAAATGGGGACGGCTACCTAGCGATGATTTGAAAATGGAAAAAGCCAGAAGCGTAAAGCTTCTGGCTTTTTTATGACCTGTGCAAAATGGCATGGTCCCCGACCTCGGTAGGGGCGAACTTGTTCGCGATGCAATCTTCAACCCAAGAGTGATCTCTCAAGTCTGACCGAGGATGCCGTACGATCTTCAGTCGTTAGTCCCTCTGGTGGAAGTCCAAATCGGGATACGCTATCAGCGTTTTCGATGCGGCTTTACTGCGCATCATGTAGCATGTAGCCAGCACTACAACATGAATCGTAACGCTCTTACCCGCCAGGCGATAGGGATATGGAAGTGACAGTAAGAGTGATGTCTTGCGGCTTGGAAATTGACCGCATCACCCGCCCTCTTAGAACGGAAGGCGGTCAGCCTGCCGTTACATATAGAAAACAGCTGTGGCCTGTTAAGAACGGCTGCATCGAAATCGGCACAGTAGACGATGCAGCCTCCCTCAGCCAAGACGCCGTTTGGGAGGATTGGACAACACTCGTCACATCGCTACTGCCCTCGCCGCTTCCTACTCAAATAAATGCTTGTTCGGACCTTCTCCAAATTCGTTTCCGAGGAGAGTTGCCTTCAGGAATCTTGAGCTCAATATCTTCGCTGACATGCTTAGGCTTAGAGCAAGAAGCACGTGCTTTGCTTGTCGATTTTCTGCGAGAAAGAAAGGAATCCGAACGGCTATACAGGTTCCTACTATCGCACCCTATTGAGGGCAATGAAGCTTTAGACAACAATACTGACCTAGCCCCTAATGGAGATAATTTGGAGCAGGAAATCGCATTAGGTTTGGTCCCCGAAAACGAGGGTGACGATGACTGGGGCTGGGAGTCCGCTGACGAAATACAAACTCCAAAGATAAACGACCAACATCTAAGAGAAGCGGCAAAACGTACCCAAGAAGCGCTCTGTAGCTATCGCCCCATCGAAGAGGGCGCGCGGGCTCCTGACCTTGCTGGACCACTTGAAGATTTCGATTGGATCGATGATCGGCTGATAACACAACAGCCCAACGCGATATCGCGTGTTGAAAACGTCCTCATGGAGCGAACTGCAAAACTTGGCGAAACGGCTTTGGATGTGCTGAGATATTTTGTGGACAATCCGGGGGACCGATCAGCGCACGCCGAGTTGGTACTAGGTTATGCAATTTCCGATATCAACAAGCTACTCTCCGGCTCCCTGAGCCATTATTTGAACAGGAATTCCTCCGGCGGATGGGTTTGCCACTCATGGGTGCCAAACCTGCTTTCTGCATTGGATGAGGTCTCGTGATCTCGCAGAGACGCTCGTTAGCTCATCAGCTGATGCTCGATTTCTTTCAGACGCAAAAGCAGCCTAGGCAACATCACTTCCGGCTTTTTGACTTCACACTCCCAAACTATAAGAACATTCCACCCACACCTATCCAAGTTTTCCAAAGTTTTCCGATCCCGATCGACATTGGCTTCGAGTTTTGCAGTCCAGAAATCTACCCGCGACTTGGGCATGACAGCGTATCTGCAGCCTACGTGGCGATGCCAAAAACATCCGTGTACAAAAATACAGACCTTCAGTCGAGGCAGTACAATGTCCGGCTTTCCAGGCAAATCCTTACGGTGAAGCCTAAATCTGTAGCCTTGGGCGTGCAAAAAACTTCTGACTATCAGTTCAGGCTTCGTGTCCTTCCCTCTGATGGCAGACATCATGCGGGATCTCGTGGCCCGATCAACAACGTCCATTTCGTATTTCCTCAAAACAGCGTGGTTTCATGAGTCGTAGCAATTCTATCCAAGTTGTAGATCTCTTTGCGGGCCCTGGTGGACTTGGAGAGGGATTCTCTTCTCACTCGGACGATCACGGTACGACCTTCGATATCAAGGTATCTGCCGAGATGGAGGCTTCCGCGCGCTCAACGCTGAGACTCCGGGCCTTTTATAGATTGCTAAAAAATGAACAGGCAGAAGCCTTGGAGGACTATTACAACTTCTGTGAAACGGCAACTGTGGCAGAGCCATACACACCTAGAAGCCTAGAAGCTTGGAAGCATGCCGATAGCGAAGCGCAACTGCTGGAGCTTGGTACTGAGGAAGGAAATATCCGGCTCGACAAAATACTAGCAAACCGTCTGGATGAAACCAAACCTTGGGTGCTGATTGGCGGCCCGCCGTGCCAAGCCTATTCGATCGTAGGGCGAGCTAGGAATCGAGGGAAAGTAGACTACTTGGCAGAAAATGACCATCGTCACTTCCTATATAGGGAATACCTACGGATCATCCAAAAAAAGCGGCCTGCAGTGTTCGTAATGGAGAACGTGAAAGGGATTCTTTCATCACAGGTTGGTGGGGAACAGATGTTCCCTCAAATTCTGCGAGATCTTGCGGACCCGGATGCAGCCTTGGGAGAGAGCAGCACTGGCCCCAAATACCGGATTTGCTCTCTCGTAGCCGACGATGTGTATGAAAGTGGGGCTCCGCCAGACAGCATCACCCCGAGCAACTACATTATTCGAGCAGAGGCATACGGAGTTCCCCAAGCCCGGCACCGGGTGATACTGCTAGGTGTGTCCGAAGAATATTTAGATGCTATTGGAAACCATAAGCTTTCCACCGCCTCAGGGCCATCAATAGACCAAGTCATAGGGTGTCTGCCTCCACTTCGAAGCACGCTGACTAAAATGAAGGACTCACCAGATTCGTGGGCGCAGGTTATACGTGAGCATTTGAAAGATTTAAGCAGGGAGTGCCTTCTTCAAGTTGAGAATGAGCCCGAGAGGCTTAGTTTAGCGACCAAGCTAGGTATTTTGGCCAGCAGCTACGACAGCGGTGATATGAACTCCGGAGGATTGCGGGTCCTGAAAAAACGCTCCTCAAATGGCGTGACTCGAACCCATCTCGACAGCTGGTTACTCGACCCAAAGCTCAAGTACTGGCTCAATCATGAAGCTAGGGGCCATATGAGTTCCGACCTCCGTAGGTACGTATACGCTGCGGCTTTTGCCGACACATACAAAAACTCACCCAAAGGGCATCATGATTTTGATCTTCCTGGTTTAGCCCCAGACCACAAAAATTGGACAACTGGAAAATTCAGCGACCGTTTTCGCGTACAAAGGGCAGGTATCCCGTCAACAACGATTACTAGTCATATCGCGAAGGATGGTCACTACTTTATTCACTACGACCCCAGGCAATGCCGAAGTTTGACAGTCCGAGAGGCGGCGCGCCTGCAAACGTTTCCAGATAATTACTTCTTCTTAGGTAACCGAACACAGCAGTTTCATCAGGTCGGCAATGCGGTCCCTCCCCTCTTAGCGAGGCAGATCGCAGATATCGTCGCTGGAATACTTAGAAGTGGAAGAAAGGCTAAATAAAGCCGATCTCACCAATGCACACTCGACAGGGAGCGTCACTTTGTCAGCCATATTCAAAAGTCGAAATGCTCCACCCAAGGCTAGCGCAATGGTTGAAGCATTGCGCGGGCTCGGCTACAACACTCAGACGGCCTTGGCCGACATTATTGATAACAGTATTGCAGCGGGCGCCTCAGAAGTCAGAATCGAGTTCGTCTGGGCAGACTCCATTGGAAGAATTACCTGCTTGGATAATGGAGTTGGAATGTCGGCGGCCGGCCTCGATTTGGCAATGCGTTTGGGTGAGCGTAACCCGCTGGAAGAGAGATCCAAGTCTGATCTTGGACGCTTCGGACTCGGATTGAAGACCGCATCTTTTTCACAGTGCCGTAGGCTCACAGTGGCAACAATCGGCACCGACGGCATGCAGTCCTTGCGCTGGGATCTGGATTATCTAGCAAATAGCTCTGATGGTGGATGGCACCTTTTGGAAGGTCCCCATCCAAAGTCGGAAGGATATTTAGAGCAGCTTTCCAAATCAGGCCAAGGCACTTTAGTCTTGTGGGAAACCATGGATCGGATTATTACCCCTGGGAGCACAGTTCAAGATTTTTTGAATCTATCCGATAAGGTCGAACAGCATCTAGGAATGGTCTTCCATCGATACCTTGAAGGCAACCGGCCTCGTCTGAAAATCCTGCTAAATGACCGACCAGTTAGACCATGGGACCCGTTTATGGCGGACCATCCCGGAAAACCCTACAACCCTCCGGTATTTAAGCACCCTACGATTAAAAATATTGAAGCCGAATGCCATGTCCTACCGCATAAGGACATGCTGTCCACAGAGGATTTTGAAGATCTAAGCGGCCCGGAAGGCTGGACGGCACAACAAGGATTCTACGTGTACCGCAACGAGCGATTACTCGTTGCTGGTAGTTGGCTTGGTTTAGGAACAGGTAGGTCATGGACAAAGGACGAAGCACACCGACTTGCAAGAATTCGTCTAGATATACCCAACGACACGGATACGGACTGGAAAATAGATATTCGGAAGTCTACCGCTAGACCTCCGGTATACCTAAGAGATTGGCTAACCCGTCTAGCTGAGGCAACACGCACGCGTGCACGACGAGCATTTGCTCACAGAGGCAGGCCAGTGATGCTAGGTAACAAACAGGTGGCCGAAGCTTGGAAAGTCGAGCGGCTTGCTAGCGGCATAAGATATAGGATAGACACAGACCACCCAGCAGTGAGAAATATTCTGGATGACGCTGGAGTGTTGCTACCGCAAATCAAAGCAATGCTTCGAGTAATTGAAGAAACAGTGCCGGTCCAGCGGATATGGATAGACACAGCAGAAAATAAAGATACCCCCCGCACCGGTTTTGAAAAAACCCAGGCTGCTGAGGTTAATGAGATTCTGATGATCATGTACCGCAGCATGATCGAGAAGAAGGGGTATTCGGCCTCTTCAGCTAGGCAACAACTTCGAATGACAGAGCCGTTCCATGCGTTCCCTTCGTTGGTAGATGCCCTGCCTGACAACTTCAAGGAGTAGTGACAAATGTCCGATGACAACAAATGGAGCGTGGTCAAGATCGTCCAGGAAATGCTGGTGGACGAACAGGACAAGTCAGCCATCACCCCTGCACTCATTTCGCAAAAAATCGATATGGTGCTGAAAATAATGCCCAACAAGGGTGAGGGTCTAGATCGTGACGCAGTCACTGACGAGCTCATTAGACGATTTAGTATATGGGTCGGTAAAGAATCATCTCTTGTAGATATGGCTGGACATATTCCTTGGCTCACGAGCGAGGCGAAGAAGGAATGGCGATATTGGCGCCGCTACCGGGAATGGCAAGAGCAAAAACTACCGTGGAGTGCTGTGGAAGCACTTGACGAGACTACTGACAACATCCTTTCCATGCTAGAGGACCCTAAACGCGAAGGCTCATGGGACCGTAGGGGCATGGTAGTCGGTCACGTCCAGTCGGGTAAGACCGGAAACTACACTGGCCTCATTTGCAAAGCAGCTGATGCCGGATACAAGATCATTATTGTGCTGGCTGGCCTCCACAACAACCTGCGCTCTCAGACGCAAATGCGATTGGATGAAGGTTTTCTCGGTTACCAGACTAGCCCCATTGAAGGGGAAGGTAACGTATCAATTGGAGTGGGGAAAATCGACCCCTCACCTGCATTACGTCCGCAGTATGTAACCAATAGGACAGAAACAGGCGACTTCAACACAAAATTCGTAAAAAATCTTGGCGTCTCACCAGAACAAAAACCTTGGCTATTTGTGGTCAAGAAAAACAAAACGGTATTGCAGCGATTATTGAAGTGGATTCATAAGCATGTGGCAGAAACTACAGACCCGGAGACTGGCCGCCCATTAGTCACGCACCTACCATTACTGATAATTGATGACGAAGCAGACCATGCCTCTGTCGATACAGGCGAAAAGGTTATAGACGATAAAGGGCAGCCTGATCTCGAACATGCGCCAACTGCAATAAACAGCCTTATCCGCCAGATATTGCACTCATTCTCGAGAAAGGCTTATGTAGGCTACACTGCTACTCCGTTTGCGAATATTTATATTCATGAACAAGGTGAAACGACCAAAGAAGGTCCTGACCTTTTCCCAGCGGCTTTTATTACAAATCTTTCAGCACCGTCCAGCTATGTAGGGCCATCGAGGGTTTTTGGGCTGGCAGGGGAAAATGGCCGTGTCGGCGCACTAGATCTGGTGAGGCCTGTCTCGGATCACTGTTCAAAAGATGGGAAAAGCGGTTGGATGCCTGTCGGTCATAAAAGCAGCTATGTACCCTCGGATGATATGCCTCCTTCGTTAGTTGAAGCTATTCAAGCATTTATATTGGCTTGTGTAATTCGCCAGTTGCGAGGACAGGGAGCAGAGCATACATCTATGCTTGTACATGTCACACGTTTCAACTTGGTTCAGCAGCATGTACATGGGGAAGTCCGAAACTATGTCATGCAGCTGAGACAAAGACTTAGAAGAAGGATCGATCATGCCGAAATTCTCAGCGAATTGCGTAACCTCTGGGACAGAGACTTCCTTGCGACCAGTGACAGCTTAGAGGAGCAGTTTTCTGAACAGTCTGATGGAATGGTTATCGACTGGCTTAAGATAGAGCACGCATTACCGGACGTCCTAGATCAGATTGATGTACGCATGATCAATGGTACAGCGAAGGATGCATTAGACTACGCCGATAGCGCTACCGGGCTAAAAGTTATTGCAATAGGCGGCGACAAGCTAGCTCGAGGCTTGACCCTTGAAGGCCTATGCGTCAGCTATTTTCTTCGAGCCTCCAAAATGTATGACACTCTGATGCAGATGGGACGCTGGTTTGGCTATCGACCTGGCTATCTGGACTTGTGTCGACTCTACACGACTCCGGATTTGGTTGAGTGGTTTGAGCATATTGCCGACGCTGCGGAAGAGCTTAGAGCCGAATTCGACTTCATGATGGACAGCGGGCTTACGCCTCGCGACTACGGTTTAAAAGTTGTGTCACACCCAGTCCTGTTGGTTACTTCTCCACTGAAGATGCGGACAGCCAAGACTCTGTACCTTTCTTTCAGTGGAGATATTGTAGAAACCGTTAGCTTCTTCAAAAACAAGACCAAGATCGACCAAAACCTTGAAGCATTTACATCCCTTGTAGCAGCCATGGGTACATCGTCTCCAATCCCATCACAGAGCCGCAATGGTCGACTGGATAACTGGAGCGGTGTAAGTTGGACTGAAGTCGAGGCGCCACATATAATTGACTTTCTGAGAGGATATAAAACGCATCCAGACTCCCGAAAAGTGAGAAGCGATCTTCTTGCGGACTTTATTGAGGAGATGACTCGCTCCAACGAGCTTACCACGTGGACGGTTGCGGTAGTCGGCGGGGGAGTTTCTGAACGCACGGAGGACGTATCCGGCGCTCAAGTAAAAAGAACGAAACGGAAAAATAAGTCTCCTGATGCTGATGATAAGTACTCGATCGGTCGTCTCCTTTCTCCTAAGGATGAAGCTCTAGACCTTGATGAGCAATCGTGGAACGCCGCCCTTGAATTAACTCAAAAAAATTGGAAACCTGATCCCGGCCGTTCAAGAGGTCAAAATCTGCCGGATGTACCAAGTGGTCCGTGGATCAGGAGGATCCGAGGCCTAGGAGGAGATAACGTTATAGCTCATCCTGAAAAAGGGCTTCTACTGCTGTCCCTTCTGGACCCTTCAGAGTCTGAAGTTTCAGACGTCGAAAGACCTATCGTTGCCTTTGCGATCAGCTTCCCTTCCAGCAAGGCGGGCAAGTCAGTGCCGTATGTCGTTACGAACCTACTTTGGGAGCAGCAATATGGCGGCGCTGAGTAGTACAGATTTGCTGAGCACGTGGAGGGCCCTTTCCGGTGATGCTTCTTCACCGGGATGGAGAACTATTGACCTCTTCCAAAAAAATACCATAAAGGTTAAGGCTGCTAGACACGCTCCTGGAAATGAAGAGACTGTTCTAATTGGCTTTTCAGAAACAAAGATAGCGCCCACTTCACAGTTGCCTCAAGGACAAGGATTCCGTATCGAACGGGTGAACCTTGGCGAAACCCTAGGCGAGCATCAGTGGCTTGCCATCATTCGCCAACCAGCAGGAAGCCTTGAGCTATTTGCTGCAGTCGTAGTGGATGTGTGCAGTCGATTGAGCGCAGCTATTGAAAGCTCTGAGCATGCTGCCTATCAAACACTTCTCGGAAGAGTTCGCGGTTGGCAAGAGTTTATGAGAAGAGGACGCGCTGGCCTCACTCTCGAGGCAGAACAGGGACTCGTAGGAGAGCTACTTTTTCTAAGGAATCTGTTTGACGAAGGATTGCCATTTTTTTCTGCGGTCAATGGATGGAAAGGCCCGCTTGACGGACTTCATGACTTCGAATTAGGCACCGGTGCAATCGAAGTCAAATCCACAATGGCAACGCAAGGCTTCCCAGTCAGAATTGCTTCCTTGGAGCAATTGGATGATGCCCAATCCCCGCCATTATTTATAGCTGCACTCCGGCTCACGATTAATGAGCATGGTATGACGCTACCCGCACTCGTTGAGGAGTTGCGCGGTATTATCATGGCAGATTTCTCAGCAACTGGACTTTTTGAGCAGGCGCTCCATAAAGTTGGATACATTGATATGCACGCAAATACCTACATCCGGAATTTCTCCCTCACCGAGATACGATTGCATCAAGTAGACGGCAATTTCCCTAGGCTTATACGAACTACCGTACATACAGCAATCCGCCAAGCGCAGTACGAACTTGACATAGCATTAATATCGTCCGACGACCATACTCTTACAGCCGTGCTTGAGCAACTTGGAGCGATTTGATGGAACTTGTGGACTTTCTGCGAGAAACGCAGGCATCTATTCGGGAAGAAGTACTGAAAGATACTGCACCCGGTGAGGCACCTGTGCCCGCAGAAGCGATATTTACAGAACATGTAATGACGCATATGGCGGAGGAAGGAATATCTTTTGAACCTATCGTCTGCCACTATGGCGCGATGGTCGGGGCTTACAAGGTTAAAATCAGCGGTTATTCTGTATCGGATACTACGGACGAACAAGGAAATCCTGACGGCCTTGATCTTTTCGTGAGCCTTTACAAGGGATTGGAAAACCTTGAAAGCATCCCAGATGCAGAGATCAGTCGAGCAGCAAAACAAGGGCTTCACTTTCTAAAATTCTGTGCGACAGGAAAGCTGTCTAAGGCAATTGACAGAACCAATGAAGTTTACCCGCTTGTAATGGAAGTAGAGCGCATTTTTAAAACTTTAGACAGTATCCGTATTTTCGTAATAACGGACGGCCAAGTCAAAACAAGAAACTACGTACCTCAAGATATAGAGAACAAACAAGTTCGTCTTGAAGTTATGGATATTCAAAGACTCTTCAACCACTGGCAGCAGGGGCGCCCTCGAGATGAACTCGTAGTAAACTTCGAAGAACTCTGTGGCACTGCACTACAAAGTGTGTGGGTGCCAGGTGTTGGAGAAGATGAATACGACTACGCCCTTACGGCAGTTCCCGGTGAAGCATTGCGTTTCCTTTATGAAAAATATGGTCCTCGCATTCTTGAAGCAAACGTACGTTCCTTTTTAGGGGTGAACAGCAAAGGCGTTAACAAAGGGATCCGCGACAGCCTGAGGAACAACCCTGATCGGTTTATGGCCTACAATAATGGAATTGTCGTCGTAGCCGATGCTGCCAAGTTAGATCGCGCTACCGATGGTTCAACTGGCATTCTCTGGCTTCAGGGTATGCAAATCGTTAATGGCGGTCAAACAACGGCGTCAATCTATTTCGCGAAGAAAAAGAATCCCGAGATAGATCTGAGTCGTGTCCGGGTGCCGGCAAAAATAATTGTACTTCGGAACGGGCAAGAAGATGACGAGGAGTTAATTTCAAACATCTCTCGCTACGCTAATAGCCAGAATGTTGTGAAGCAGTCTGACCTCTCGGCCAACAAGCCATTTCATCGCGAACTTGAAAAGCTCTCACTGCGAACATATTGCCCGGATGGAGTTGGACGTTGGTTTTATGAGCGCTCCGCTGGAAGCTACAAGGTAATGCTTGAAAAAGAAGCAACCACACCTGTCCAAAAGAAAAAACTGCAGCAGGAAATCCCGACCTACCGCAAAATAACCAAACCAGATCTTGCAAAGTTTCTACTTACTTGGGATCAAAAGCCTTACATAGTTAGCTTAGGAAGTCAAAAAAACTTCCAAGCATTTATGGACGATTTAAGTGAGCAAGAGATTTCAGGAAACAACGTTATCCCCGATCAAAATCAGTTCAAAGAAATGATTGCGAAATCAATTCTATTCAAAACAGCGCAAAAAATAATCAGACCGCTATTCCCAGCATTCCAAGGCAACATTACAATCTACACAATTTCAATACTCTCACTAAAACTAGGCGAAAAACTTAATTTCCAAACCATCTGGCGGGAGCAATCTATCTCGCTACAATTACAGAAACAGATAATATCTCTATCGCATGAGATAAACAAAGCATTACACATCGGCGCTAACGGTAAAATGATTTCTGAGTGGGCGAAGAAATCGGAGTGCTGGTCACAAATGAAAGTTTTTAGCTATTCGGAAATAGTCACAAACATCCCTGAAGTTTCATAGCTATTGAAAATCGGCTAGCGCACAATGTGCGCTCCGCTGCCATTTGATTTTCTATAAATCACTTTACTTTCGCCACTTTAACTTTTCAATATTGCTTCCAACGCGCTGTTTGTAAATAGCTGCTTTAAAACTTCTTTAATCATAGCCTCCCCTACCTCAACTACAAATTCCTCATGCGAATCGCTAAAAATAAACTCACCAATCCTATTGTGTGCCACAGAACACCGCACGCGGTAGATCCAATAAGCAGACAATTCCAAGATAAACTTTCTCAACATATCATCTGTAGCATGGCTGATTAATTTTAATGATTTAGCTTCAGCTGCGGAGTGATCTACACCCTGTAAAAACACCACCAGATCTGCCCACCTTGAGACTTTGTTCACCACAGCTGGATTACCCTCTTTAGTGTGGTCTTGAAAAATTTCCTCCATGACATCTGTATAGGGTGAGCAGTTACCCATGATCGACAACAACTCAGAAATATCTATCACGTAATCCTTGAAAACTCTTTTCAAAGAATCCAACTCATTTTTTTGATATTCTTTTATTACAGAACCAAATCCCTCGATAGACTCACGAGAGAGACTTCGAATCTTTGAAACAAATACAACATCAAAAAGCAATTCAAGCTGATGATAATATTTTAGAAACCTGTCAAATCCGTTTGACGATGAAATCGCTTTTTCTAGGTCAGCTTCATGCCTTGTGGTGGGCACAAAAATCTTAGACGGCAACTCTATTTTCAAAATAGATCGCGTATAACTAGCCCGTTTTCGCTTATGGCTAAATCCGCCCCAAATCGGAGCCGTATCATAGAAGTCAACCATATATTGACTCACGAACTCCTTGTTTACCAACAGGTAATGACTTTTGAAGCTATGCGATTTTTGGAGACCGAATTGCTCGTCGTCCATATCGTGAATTAAGACATTGAGCCGATTTATGCCCAACTCCTTGATTGGACTGGAGGCACCTAACAAACCAACAGGACAGAGCACACCTAAAAGCTTACCGCAGTCATTCACAATATCTATATCGTCATCAGTGGATACGGAGCAATCGAGTTCAAAGACTGGCAAGGCTACATAACCATTAACTACTAACTTTTCATCAACCCACTCGACATTAAATACTCCACCGGCATCATTATACATTTTCTGAATATCTGTTATGTTTTTAGAAATCCCTTTAAGCTCCATATTTCACTCCGCAGCAGATGGCCAGCACTTATTTAGCTTCACATCTCCATCCTCTCGGAAAAACTCTTTAAAGCCTGTAGCGATCAGCTTGCGAGTAGCAAAACCTACGTTAGTTTTTCTAGCGTTCAACCCAGATTTAACCCTATTAAAACTAACAATACCCAAGGGATCGACTACATCGTTGTTTTCTGCGTCTTTAATTAAGGATGCAAGTGCGCTGTTAATCCGATCACGCTTACCACTGTTTAAGTATTGGGCAGTAGCACCAAAAAAAGCGAGCATCACGTTCTCAGAACCTAACCAAGTAAAGGCTTCTTCATAAGACCTTCGCTTAAAAATAGATTCACTATCATCCTCGCCTTCAAAAATAGAATCGAGGTCTAATTGTGAATATCGAATCCAGCACAATTCATCCAATTTACAAAATATTCTTAGATATGTTAAATAATCTTCAAACTGCTCTGTTAACTCTTGCTCAGTTGAGTCAAACGCGTCCTCGTCAATCAAACGCTGAGCTACTAAATTCTCCTTCTCCGTTTCATGTTGCGCAGTTATAAATGCATGATAGGATGACGCTATGTTGCTCAGAGAATACTTGTTGGCTTGAGTTCTTCTTTTAGCATCTTTTTCAGAAATAATTTCAATCCCAGGTACTTTCTCTACAATGGTTTCTTTGAGAGATAAAAACAAAAGCTCGACCTGATGCCTCATAGACATTGCTTTTTGCCCGGAATTAAGAACGATCATCCTGTAAATCAGCTTGCTCATTTCAGGCTCTAGCCAAAACTCCAAAAGAAGCTCTTGATTTTCCTTAAACCCTACTCCTTCAGACTTAATATCGGATAAAATAAACGTTCGCTGCAGCCCATCAAGAATGTCTACAACATCATTACCAGACAATAACTCCTCTAACTTTGAATTATCGTGAAAATGACTGGCAATATCCTTAACAAGATGATGCCGAACAGATAGAGTTATAGATGGCAGGAGCGATCCTGCAATTATGTCTGTTTTTAACCTTTTGTAAGCCCTATGCGTCTCCCTTTTACGTTGAATTGAAAACTCGCCAAAACGCTCACCAACTATATCCAAGTATTTATCGGGAGATGCCTGACAATAAATTACGTGCGCGCCACTTTTTAAATCAGTAGTTTTTCCAAGCAGTTTGAATGTCATTCTGATTTCCTTCTGCGCTATTTATCAACGTCGAATTTTAGATTTCATCGCATGGAGCTGTATTCAGCGAAACGCTTTATCATAGCGTAAGGCAAGTGATTGGAGACTTTAGCTGAATATGGCCAACTTGGAAGCTGAAGCCTATAAGGATAGGCGAAATCATCTGAACATCCTTGTAAGAAGATTCCTACACCATAGCCAGATGGCCAGTATGGGTAAAGCGCTACTGCGATCAGCGCTGAAAATTTTCAGAAATGCCCTACAACCTTGCTCCTTGCCCGCCTGCCCCATGCCCCCTACCCTTGCACCGCGCCTAAGAAACGCACCAGAACCTCAAAAGCGGCGGCCAGACCGCACCCGATAAAATGCGGCTTTTTGTACCTGCGGCCTCCGGCTGCGCGTCCTAAAATCTCTGTTATGTCGGGAGTGGACCAATACAAGACCCGCAAGGGAAATACGTCCGGCCTTTTCTGCTTTGGGGTTTCTTAACTCCCGACACCTTCAGCGTAAGAAGGCTACAAATGCAGAGATCATTAATGCCAAACCTCGATTCCCAACTACCTCCCAAGCAACCCACCCCCGAAGCCCTAATCCCCACCACCTTCCACCGCCATCACCGCCCACTGCGCACGGTCCTGCTGGAATCCCAGGTCTGGTTCTGCGCCCGGGATTTCAGTCGGTTGATGAGTTGGCCTTTGAATGAGCGCACGACGCGCAAACTGGATGATGATCAGCGTCGTATGGTGTTGCTCGGCGCTCATTACGGGGCTGAGGAGGAGTTGATGGTAAGTGAGTCGGGTATCTACGAGATGATGGTGTATCACTGCCATGCCGAGAAGCGCAGTTTGCGGCGCTGGATCACTAATGAGGTGGTGCCTTGTGTGCGTGATGGTGTTCCGCTCAATGACAACGCGCCGAGTTTGAGTCTGCTGCAATGGCCGGAGTTGTCGGTGTGTCTGTTGAATTGGCGCAGTGAGCCGTGGATCAGGTTGCGGGATATGCCAAGGTTGTTGCCGCATGGGCAGGTGCCGGAGGGTTCGGTGCGGGGTAAGGGGCGGTTGTCGTGGTGGCGGGCGGTTTGGCGTGGGGTTGGGTTCGGTTGATGGGTGATTTTGTGTTGGGTCTGGTGTGATAGGTCTGGCTTGGGTTTGTTGCTGGGTTTAGTGGTGATTAGGCGGTTGCTATCGCGGGCAAGCCCGCTCCTACAGGTTCTTTGTTTATTGCGAGGCGGCGCGGTGCCATGGACACCGAGGCTGTTGGCGGCGGTGTTTTTGGTTAGGCATCGTCGCAAGCAAGCTCGGCTCCCACAGGATTGCGGTTTTCTAGCCTTTCATGCGCTGGCGGTATTCCTGCACCATGGCTTTGGTGACATCTTCTTTGTAGCAGAGTGGCGCGTATCCGCCCGGCTTGCTGTAGGCGCTACGTTTGCCGCAGCTTCTGCCGTTGCGCATGGCGTTGTAGGGGCACGGGCAGTTGCCGGAATAGGCGGCGATTGAGTCGTCGATTAACAGCTGGACGATGGCTGAATCGGGGGTTTTGGTGTCCTTGGCGGAGACCGAAAATGTGCAGAGCACTGCCAATACGGCGGCAAAGCTGATTCCTATCTTTTTCATGGCTAATCCTTAGCTGACGGGACGACTTGTCCGACCTGCTTTGTATCATGCCATCATTACGCCACTAAACTTATTTTAGGGTTGAGAGATTTGTCTCACCCGTGGTGAGACAAATCTGCGCTTGGGTTTGGGCTTTTTATTGCGGCTTCGGTGGGTCGATGGGGTCCCAGTTGAAGTGCTGGCGCTCGCCGATGCCGTTGAAGTCCACGCGGTAGGTGTGTTGTTTGCCACCAACGTCACACACGCCAATGTAGTCGTGGTTGTGTTGTTCACGAGGCGGCGGCGTTTCGATGCGCACGGTTCCTTTGCAGCCCTGATGGTTGCAAGCCGCGGTTTTGCGATAGAGCAAGTAATCACCAGCTTCGTCGCGCTCGACCCAGCGACCATCAATGAAACGCGCCTGCCCTTCTGGAATGGTTTGCAGGGCTATCTTGCCCTTGGATTTGTAGAACACGAGGCCGAACATGCCGACGATGGCGATGGCCCAGGCGAGGATTTTCCAGCCGAGATTGAAGTAGGAAAAGATACCCACCGCATCGGCAAAGATGGACATGACGGACAGCGCAAACGCCGGTATGGAGCCTGCGAAATACCAGGCGCCTTTGTTGACGCTGGCGCGGCTCAGCCGTTGCACGCTGCTGGCTACAACTTCGAACTCGATGGGCCTACGCAGGGTGGATTGGCTCTGGGCAATATTGATGTGATTGGCGTTACCGATAGAGCCAATGTTGATGTTGTTGCCATTCTCTTTGTCGTTGTCGTCGGACATAACGTGCCTCGTGGGATTTCAGGGATGTGCTAGTGCGAGGTTGAAACTAACTAGAAGGACGATCGAAAACCACCGGACTTGATGTCTTTGCTCACGGACCTTATGGCGTAAGGGTTTCAGAGGTGGTTGGTACGGGCTGAGATGTTCAGGTTCTCAGCGCCAGTTCGTTTGACGCAGGAATGGACCTTAGCAAGGCGACGGACAGGACTGGTCGTTGAGGGAGAAAAAGAGAAGAGTCCTACGTGGCAGTAGGCTTTGTGGTGTAGGGCTGGCGATCCACATTGCTCGCGATAGCGTCAGCACAGGTAATATTTTCACAGATCGAATCGCGAGCAAGCTCACTCCTACAGGGTCATCTGAGCTCGAGAATGACGCCTGCAATAACTAGCCAACCAAATCCGATCAGGCTCGTCCAGGCAGAAATCTGAAGTGGCGGATACCGATGTACTGGGCAAGCAACCAGCTTGAGATCATGAGCAAAAAAAGCATGAAGACGAAAACGAAAGCAACCCAAGGCGAGCAGAGGTCGATGTCCAAGAATGCCAGCCATTGCGGGTAATCATCCTTAGACGCATCAAAGCTGTGATTTGCAGTAAGGGTATTCATACGGTCAGCGCAGCGTTGTCAGTGCGTAGATCAGCACCATCCAAACCACGATCAGCCAAGTTAAAACGCTTAGAACCTTTAAATGTTTGCGCAAGTGAGCGGGGAGGTTTTTGAGGTCATCGGGGTCCATTTCACCTGACCGCAGCCCTGGACCCGGCCATTGCACCATGCCCCCAATCAGGGAAAGCAGGAAGATGCGTTCGAACCAACCCTGATTACACAAACCCGCCCGCGCTGCGACGTACCGACAGTTGCTCAAGGCTTCCACTAGAGCGCCCAAGTGACGGTTGGCGACGTATAGGTTAAGTATCAAAATGGCTACAGTTAGCAGAATTGGTCCACTAAGAAAGGCGACTTTCAACCAGATGATCCAAGCATCCGCCCTGATCATGGCGACATCCCCTCGTACAAAGTCTCACCTAGGGATTCTCCCCCGATACTGCCACCAGTCGTGCCTAACCATGACCCGGTACCAACGACCACAACAACACAGGCCACGCCGGGTAATCCTCCAGAAATGGTTAACGCGGCGCAAACAGGGCCTGCAAGTCGAGATGCCGCTAAACCACCTGCTATACCACCAGCCGTCGACCCAACAAACTTCCCCCCTTCCGTAAAATTGATCTTCCTGCACGCCTCGGCGTCTTTGCCTCTGCACACTTCCCGGATCGCCAGCACACCTGAAACGCCGCCGATGCCTATGCCGATGTAGCCACCTGCTTTCATATATTTGGCGGCTTTGCTTACAGATTCGACGTGCGTTGAGTAGCCGTGAATGCTTTTGGGTCCGCCAGCTTCTTTCCAGTGGTGGACGAGGCTGCGGCTAGAAATACCGAGCGCTTTCTTCAGGCTGTGATGATCACTCATGGTGGTGAGGCTGCGCAGGCGAGTAGATTTCAGGAGGTGGGCGTCGAGTTGGTTAAGTAGCTCTTTGCGTTGGGCGAAGAATTCCGGGGAGTTGAGGTGGCCGTGTTTAAGGAAGCTGTTTTGGTGCAGTTCTTCAATGGCTTTCAAGGTGTTGGCCATTTGGGCCAAGTGTTTTTCCATCACGGCAGCGCTGACACCAAGCCAGGTGGAAGTCTGGCCGGTGAAGCTGACAATTTCCGCCGCATGGCGGTACATGAAGTCAGCTTCGTCAGGGCTCAATGGAGCCAGTGCGGCTTTGACTTGATGGGCGGCCTGCATGAGCTGTGATTCAGCGTAGGTGCATGAGGTGCTGTTGGGGTCGCTGAGGACGATCAGGGTGCCCGCTTTGACGATGTCCTCAAGGTTGGGGTTAAGGGCACTGAACTTGATCAATGCGCTGACGGGCATGTTGTCGAACAGGCCGTGGTAGAAGTCGTAGGCCGATACGCTTTGCGGGACGATATAAAAACCGGGTTCGGCGGCGGGTGCTGTTTCGGCAGCAATGAGGGTGCGCGGCTGCGGATTTTCGAAGCTGTAGTTGTGAGACGAGGGATATTGAGGTGCGTCGAGGATGGGTGGATTGTGATCAATCTCGGGAGACCGCTGGCCAAATCCATAGCGCTTTTCAACCTCCATGTTATTGGGGTTGGTCCTGGGTCTATCAGACATGGCGACGGCTCCTCGCGGGGGCAAAGAAACGGAGCCTAACAAGGCCGCAGGCGGCGGAGGTTGGGGTTGGAACGAATCAGAAAGGTCCTACTTCTATTGTCGAAAATGTTTGTGGGATTTGAAGGTGATGGAATGATGGTTCGGGTGACTGGATGGACCTTTTCCCGGCTAAAGCCAGTTCCACGATATCGCGACAATATTTTGGATTGCGCAGGACCAGTGGGAGGCTTGCCCGCGATAAGGTCCATGCGATCTAACGTGAATCGCGTCCAGCCTTATCGCGAGCAAGCTCAGCTCCCACAGGCTTCAATGCTGACTGCTGAGCGCAATCGCAGCAACACAATGCGTGGGCTCGTTCTTCGGGATTTGGTAAAGTCTGCGCCCTGCCCGCTTCTGTCTCTTCAGGTTTAATGCTGTGAAACTCTCTCGACTCAACACGTTGATTGCTCGTGCTTCTGCCTGGTTGCGGGGCAAGCGTGAGGGTGT
Source organism: Pseudomonas caspiana (assembly GCF_002158995.1). Lineage (GTDB taxonomy): Bacteria > Pseudomonadota > Gammaproteobacteria > Pseudomonadales > Pseudomonadaceae > Aquipseudomonas > Aquipseudomonas caspiana. The sequence continues at coordinate 61,791 of NZ_LOHF01000016.1, forward strand.
GGTTGAGTTGCAGTCGGATAAAGCTGACGTGTCCAGCGCGCCAGCTACTGAGCCTGTTACGCCTAAGGTCAGGAAGGTCAAACCGAAGGCAGTACCTAAAACAACAGCGGAGCCAAAAGCGCCGGCGTGCCCGCATTGCAAGAAAGTAATGGTGCTGAAGGTCGCCCGCACTGGAGCCAACGCCGGGGGTAATTTCTGGGGGTGTGGGGATTATCCGAAGTGCCGAGGGATTAGGGCGATCTTTGCGCCGATGAAGGTTAAGTGATCTTCGTTTTGGATGGATGCGCTGAAGCAAAAGTCTCGGCAGTGCTGAGACTTTTGCTGTGCTGAAACGGGAGCGTTATTTGTGTCAGCAGCGCTGACACAAATGGTCCACTTAAATAGTGTCACCACTGGGGACACAAAGTCATAGGCTGGCAAATCCCGCTCGGTTGCTGACCCGGCAATATGTCATGGCAGATAACAGACTGATCAACAAATCCTCAATTGCCTGAGTTGAAATGAAATTCGCTCCCACAGGTCCCTTTGTGTAGTGTCAGGAAGATTGTGTCAGTTACCCGTTGGGCATCGAAGTCCGCAGCCCTACCCCTCAACCCCATGACTGATCATCCAGCGAATCATGCTCGCCAGCGGCACGCGATGATGACGCACGGTGCACCACGCCGCGTCATCGTGGCTGAACAATTCGACGTAGCGGCTCAGTAATACATGGCGGCCATCCTCGGCAACGCGCAGTTCAATCTCGCGGCTGTGCAGTGACGCGGGATTGGGGTTTCGGGTTCTGCGGTGCAGGACCAGGGCTTCGGTTCTACTCGTCATCGGTCTCACCTCCAGGACAGGTTGAATCGCTTGGGACGACCTTGCCTGACTTGCCTTCAACCACGAAGTTGGCGCGTTTCTGGGCCACGGTGTCACGCAGGGCTATGTAGTAATCCGGTTGTTTGCGCAGTTGGTCAGTGAACGGCAAAGCTTCAGCGCGGCCGTCGACAATGCCGCCGACGGTATTGATAGTGCCAAGGGTCTGCACGGTGTCGCTGTTGCTGCCCAGCGGGTCAACCACGAAACTCAGCACTTTGCCGGTTGCGTCCCGCAGGTTGCCGGTGCCGAGCAGTGGCAGTTCGACGATTGGCCCATTGGCGATGTTCCACACGCCGAAGGTCTGACCAAAGTCGGACTTGTGGCGCTCGATGCCCATCTTGCCGGAGACGTCGATCAAACCGACGATCCCCACGGTGGTGTTGATCACAAAACGCCCGAAAGTGACGATTGAGCGCTCGCCGTTACCTTGCAGCAGGTCGTTGATGAACACCTTCGGTTCGCCGAAGTTGGCAACGAAGTTATGCACGCCGGTCTGGAAGAAGTCCGGCAGATGGCGATAGCCACGGGCGACCGGAGCGATGGCGTAATCGTCGACGGTGCGGTTAAAAGCGAAGATGCCACGGTTGACCGGTTCTGCGGGGTCATGAAGGGTGTAGCTGACGTTGTCGCAAGGGCCAGCCGGTGTGGACGGCGCACTTGCGCAGCCGCTGACCAGCACGACGAGGAAACCAGCGAAGGTGAAACGTGCGACAGGCGGAGCGCTTTTGAGAGTGGGCATGCAAGGTGATCTCGGCTAGGACTGGCGTTGATCCTGCCTGCGGTTTTTTGCCTGAAGATTTCTGTTTTATTGCCTGCCGGTCGCTTTATTACCGAGTTGAAATATATGACGTAGCGCCAGGAATGATTTTAGATAGGCACTGCGAATCCACTCCGGCAGCGAGCCCACTGTGAGCCATTTACTACTGGTCGACGACGACGTTGAAGTCCTCGCCCTTTTGCAGAAATTCCTTGAACAGCATGGCTACAGCGTCGAAGTCGCTACCGATGGCCCTTCGCTGTGGCGGGCGATCGAGCGGCGCTTGCCGGACTTGATCATCCTCGACGTGATGCTACCCGGCGAAAGCGGTCTGGTGCTCTGTCAGCAATTGCGGGCCAAACACAAGATCGCAGTGATCATGCTGACGGCCATGGGCGAACTGAGCGACAGGGTTATCGGCCTGGAGTTGGGTGCCGACGATTACCTGACCAAGCCGTTCGACGCCCGGGAGTTGTTGGCGCGGGTGCGTGCTGTGCTCAGGCGTGTGGGGGAAGCGGCAACGGTGTCCAATGACTCTTCGCGCTCGATCCTGGAGTTTGCCAACTGGCAGCTGGATGTCACCCGCCGCGAGTTGCGCTCGCCGGAGAAGGTGATGATTCCGCTCTCCACCGGGGAGTTCGAATTGCTGCTGGTGTTTGCCGAACACCCGCGACGCATTCTCACCCGTCAGCAGTTACTGGACCTGGCGCGAGGCGAGTCCTACGACGCGTTTGATCGCAGTGTGGATGTTCAGGTCAGCAGACTGCGGCGCAAATTGGAGGCTGATATTCACAGTGAGCCGATGATTCGCACGATCCGTAACGGTGGTTATCTGTTCAGCCCGTCTGTGGTGAAGCGATGAGTTTTTTATCGGCCCTGCGCACCAGATGGAATCGCCCTCATGACACGGTCGCACGCTGGATCGCTTTGACGACCATGCTGGCGATGCTGACGTCGCTGGCTTTGAATGGCGCCTTTACGCTGTTGGCAGGCGTCTGGGCCCGCCCGCCTATTCTGGAAACCGGCCTGATGGAAAAGGCGGCGACCATCACGCGAATTATCAACGCCGTGCCCCTGAATCAGCGTGAGAGCATTGCCGCCGCGGCCAGCGACAAGGTGTTCGCCGTGCAGTGGTTACCCCGTCGCGAAGATGCAAATTTGCCGAACACCACCGACCCTGGCTTTGAGGACGGCCAGCAGTTTTTACGTGAGTTGCTGGAAATGCCTGATGCCATTATCGAGGCCTATGAGCCCAGGGACTGGGGCCCGGATCAGGTCGGGCGACCGTATGCCTTAGTGATCCAGTTGGGCGACGGCTCTTGGGTGCAGTTATCCGTGGCCACACGCAAATGGGGCCTCGATCCGTTTATGCGCAACCTGGTCGTGCTCGTTCTGGTGCTGTTGTCGACCATCGTGGTGGCGCTGATTGCAACTCGACACTTGGCCACGCCTCTAGAACGTTTTGCCGAAGGGGCCAGGCGTTTTGGCAAAGATTTTCGAGCGCCGCCGATTCCGGTGATCGGACCCCATGAAATCCGTCAGGCGATCCTGGCCTTCAACGCGATGCAGGCGCAGATCCAGCACTTCCTCAACGATCGCACCCAGATGCTTGCCGCCATCTCCCACGACCTGCGCGCGCCGCTGACCCGCATGCGCTTGCGTGGGGAGTTCATCGAGGATGCAGAGCAGCAAACCAAGCTGTTCCGGGACGTGGATGAAATGCAGACAATGGTCAATTCCGCGCTGGAGTTCTTCCGCGATGATGCGCGGCTGGAACCGGCCACGGCGTTTGATCTGGCGGAGCTGCTGCTCACGGTGGTGGATGATTTCAAGGATGCGGGAATCGACGTGCAGTTCGTGGGGACCAGTCGTTTTGTGTATGTGGGGCGTCCGATTGGCATCAAGCGAGCGCTGGTTAATTTGATCGATAACGCCGTGAAGTACGGTCATGAGGCCAGTGTGCACCTCAATGCTCGCGCAGGGTGGGTCGAGATTCTGGTGCAGGATCGCGGGCCGGGAATTGCTCCGGAGCTGCACGAGCAGGTCTTCGCGCCGTTCTTTCGTATCGAAGGTTCGCGCAACAAGAACACCGGCGGCGTGGGGTTGGGTTTATCCGCAGCACGGGCAACGGTGCTTGAGCATGGTGGATCGCTGACCTTGCGTAACCGGCGCAGCGGCGGGCTGGAAGTGAGGATGGCGTTGCCGGTGGATTGAGGTGATCGCATAGCCGCGAGTAGGCCGGTGCATTCATCGCATTGCCTTCCTCCGCAATGACGCCCTCCCGGCTTAAGCCAGTCCTACGGGTACGTAGTGAAATTCGACATCAATCTTCCCTTAGGGCAGGATGCCAGCATCTCCCGCCGCGATCACTCCGGCGCTCTCTTCGAGGACATCCGATGCGGTTTTTTAGCTGTAAGACTCTGCTGTTGGCCGCTGCATTGGCGATGGGTCTGCAAGGTACAAATCTGGCTGCTGCGCCTCAGCAAAAAGCGCCAAGCCAACAGAAGGTGTCGCTGCTGGAGGGGCAATGGGTGTTCCGCCTGCCCAAGGAATACGTGAACAGCCCGATGCCGGAGATAGACGAGAAAGCCAAAGCTGCCGGGGTAACCGGTTCGCTGTACATGAACAAAGCCGCCAAGCGCGTGGTGATCATCACCGAAACGCCGCTGGAGTCCCGCGAAACGGTGTCGAGCAACGATAACGCCACGCTGAGCGGCGTCATTGCCGCGACCATCGAACAGCAGAAAGCCAGCTACCAGGACTTCAGGCAGTTGGGCGACGTGAAGAAAATGGTCCGTCGAGGTTTGGGCCTTCGACAATTGGATATTTCCGGCAGCGTCGACGGCGGCAAAGTGTTGAGCAGCACCGTGACCGCCGCTTCAGGCAAGCGCATGGCGATGGTCAACGTGATTTCCCTGGAGAAAGACGCCAAGGCGCATGGCGAGTTGCTGAAAGGGATTACGGCGGGAAATAGGTAAAGGAATGCGCAGTGCCAAAGCACAGTGAAGTGCAAACACAGATTTGTAGGAGCGCACGAGCACCGCGAGGCCGCGATAGCGGTGTATCAGACAGGACGCCATCGCTGTCTCGCGGTGTTCGTGGGGTCCTACAGAAAAGCATTCCAAATCAGGTAGTTTTTTAAAGACGTCATTTGCTGTCCCGCTCAATCCATCCGCAACGTCGCCGACAGCAATTCCACCAACTGATGCACCTTGGGCAGTGACTCCCGATTGCGGGGCCAGGCCAGATGCAGATCGAGGCCCTGAGTAGCAAGGTGTGGAAGGATTTCTACCAATTCGCCGCGCTGGAGCTGGTCTTTGATCAGCCAGGTTGCCAGCTGCGCAACACCGCTGCCCGCCACGACGGCGGCCACCTGAGCCTCGCCATTGCCGACGACGATGCGGCCATCGACCATGCGCAATTGGGTTTGCCCGGTGGCGTCGACGATCACCCATGGGCTGGTGCCGCCTTTGTCTTTGCCGTACAGAATGCAGGCGTGATCAGCCAGATCATCAAAGGTTTGTGGCGTGCCGTGACGATGCAAATAAACCGGGGCGGCGCAAAAAATCACGCGCTCGGTGCCCAGGTAACGATGGCCGAGGGTCGATGGCCACGCCGACGAGCCGCCGATGCGCACTGCCAGATCGATGCCCTCTTCGATCAAGTCCACAAAACGATCGGTAAAGGAAACGTGCGGGCGTAGCTTGGGGTGCCGCTCGGCAAATTCCAGAAGCAATGGCAGCACATGGATGCGACCGAACGATGCCGGCAGGTCTACGCGCAGATGTCCGGCAGGCTCCGTGCGCTGTGCGGCCAACGCAGTTTCGGCGTCAGCCAGCTCATCCAGAATGCGGGTGCAGACGGCGTAGTAAGCCGTGCCCTCTTCCGTCAGGGCCAAGCTGCGGGTAGTGCGTTCGAACAGGCGCATGCCGAGCCGCCCTTCCAGCCGGGCAATGCTTTTACTGACCGCAGAGTTGGTCAGGCTCAGACGTTCGGCGGCTGCGGTAAAACTTCCCGCATTGGCCACGGCAACAAACGTGGATATACCTTTAAGGCGGTCGGCAGAGATCATGAGTGGTGTCGACTGGTGAAATTAATTCCATAGTGCACGGAAAAACCACCAAAGATAAGAAGTGATTTCTCGAATAGGCTAGTGCCATTATTTCAATTCGAGTTATCCCAATGCCTTCTGTAGACACTACCGCTGCTGGTTCTGCCAGCGGCGCACGCGCCACTGGCGCTAATTTGGCGATTGCCATGCTGGCGCTGGCCGGTTTTGTAATCGTCACCACCGAATTCCTGATCATCGGCATGCTGCCGGGCATGGCCCGTGATCTGGGGATTTCTATCTCTGACGCGGGTTTGCTGGTCACCTTGTTCGCCTTCACGGTGATGCTATTCGGCCCGCCGTTGACAGCAATGCTTTCGCACCTTGATCGCAAGAAGACGTTTGTGGCGATTCTGTTGATCTTCGCCGCATCCAACGCTTTGGCGGCTGTCTCCACCAATGTGTGGCTACTGGCATTCGCCCGCTTCATTCCGGCATTGGCGTTGCCAGTGTTCTGGGGCACAGCCAGTGAAACCGCAAGCTTGATGGCAGGGCCAAGCCAGGCCGGTAAAGCGGTAGCGCGGGTTTATCTGGGTATTTCCGCAGCAATGCTGTTTGGCATTCCACTGGGTACGCTGTTCGCCGACGCAGTGGGCTGGCGCGGGGCCTTTTGGGCACTGACCGTCATGTCGTTGTTGATGGCGTTGCTGTTGTGGATGTCCATGCCTTCAATCGAGAAAACTGCAAAAGTCGGCCTGGCCAAGCAGGCGAAAATCCTCAGCGACCCGCAGTTCATCGTCAATCTGCTGCTGTCGATTCTGGTGTTCACGGCCATGTTCACAGCCTACACGTATCTAGCCGACACGCTGGAACGCATCGCTTTGATAGCCCCGGCACAGGTCGGCTGGTGGTTGATGGGCTTCGGCGCAGTGGGCCTGATTGGTAATGGCCTGGGCGGTCGTTATGTGGATCGCAGCCCACTGGGTTCGACGATTGTTTTCGCTCTGTTGCTAGCAATAGGCATGACGGCCACGGTACCGGCTGCCGGTTCGATCCCACTGTTGTGCGCCGTGTTGTTGGTGTGGGGCATCGCCCATACCGCGCTGTTCCCTATCTGCCAGATCCGGGTGATGAAAACCGCACCTCACGCTCAAGCACTGGCTGGCACGCTTAACGTCTCAGCAGCCAACGCCGGGATTGGTCTGGGTTCTGTGATTGGCGGGCTGACGATTGAGCATTTGAGCCTGTCTGACGTTGGATATGTGGCTGCGTTTGTCGCCTTGCTAGCCATCGCGACAGCGGTGATAGCCATCCAGATGAAGGCTAAATAGCAGGGAAAGTACGCTAACCATCACAGACTGCGACAATTTGTGACGTTATTGTCCAATAATGGCCAAAGGCTCTTCCCATACCCCGTGCGGGAGAGCGAGAATCCGATATTTCGTTCTGACCTAAGGCTGCCAGGCCTTCAGATCGAAGTTCGGTAGAGCGCCATGAGAAACCACGACGGCAGGGGAAGGTCCTTTGCCAAACGCATATATTGGGTACGCAGCGTTGGCGTAGGCATTGGTTTTTTCAGTGTCGCGGCGACCATGTACCCATTGCATCCCCCTGCCTGGGTGTGGGCAGTAATGCTATGCAACTCGATTATCTGGCCGCCTATCGCCCTGTGGCTGGCAACGAGCGCTCGCCAACCGTTTAACGCAGAGCAACGGAACATCCTCGTTGACTCTCTGGCGGGTGGTTTCTGGGCCGGGGCGATGGGTTTCAATCCATTACCGACCGTGACTGTGCTGGCGATGATGGCCATGCATAACCTGGCTGCCGGGGGAAAACGGCTGTTCCTGCGGGGTTTGATTGCGCAAATGATCGGCGCTGCGATTTCCTGGTATCTGTTTCGCCAACCCTTTGTCTCCTTCAGCACTCCCACACAAATCTACGCCTGTTTGCCGGTGCTGGTGTTCTACCCGATGTTCGTGGGCTACATGAGTTATCGGGTGGCGGTGAAGCTCAGCGAGCATAAGCACATTCTGGGTAAGTTGAGCCGTACCGACAGCCTCACTGGCCTGATCAATCACGGTTCCTGGAAGGACCTGCTGCAGCTTGAGTTCAACAAAAGTGTGGCGCTGTCGCGACAGACGTCCATTGCGTTGATCGATATTGATCACTTCAAAGCTATTAACGACACGCAGGGCCATATTGTTGGTGATAGCGTGCTCAAGCGCTTGAGCACGGCATTGCTGGCCAACCTGCGCGACTCGGATCTGGCAGGACGCTACGGCGGCGACGAGTTCTGCGTCATCCTGCCCAATACCAGCGCAACCCTGGCCTGGGAAATCCTTGAGCAACTGCGCCGGGACGTCCACGCCCTGCACGACCCGCAATTACCCCACTTGCGATTGAGCTTGAGCATCGGTATCTCGACATTCGGCCCGCACCTCGCCGACGCTGCCATGTGGCTCAACGAAGCTGACAAAGCGCTGTATATCGCCAAAACCACAGGCCGTAACCGGGTCTGCTCAGCAGCCCCTACGGCGACGGATTACCCACGACTGGGGATCGAAACCTCAGCGTCGTGACCTGAACAGCAGTTCGCAGAACGACGTACTCATCTGGGGTCTGGAAATTTAAAAGAATTCCATTGTTGTGGTGTAAATGATCATTTTCACTGACACATCCCTGCGTGAATCATGGATATAAACAAGTGCTACTGCATGAGCATTTCCATAAAGAACTGCTCCTGAACATGAGTTCAGGAGCACTGATATTTTCGCAACTGTCTTCAGAAGCAGTTCTCTTTATACGTTCGAACTAAGCGCCTCTCACATATAAATAGTGTTCAACCCCGATCAATCAACGGCGGCCTTGCTCATGCAAAAGTTTTTCAATATCCAGTCGGGGGTATGCTCTTCAAGCAGTTCACTCACTGTTTTTGGCAGTTCGAGCCTGCCATACAGCGCCTCCTCCCGATCCAGGTGATTTTGCTGAGCCCGGCGATAGCCAAGGGGGTAGATACTTTGCTCTATGGGTAACAGCGCATCGAAGTGTTCCAGTAATCCAGTGAAGACCAGGCGCCGCTCGACAGTATGCCGGGTGGTAGCGATAAGACTGATGAAGTACAGGCTGTCGCGATGACGCAGCGCTTGCCATGCAGCGAAACGCTCCGCCAGAGTGCACGCCGCCAGTTCATCGAACACCATGCAACACAGCTCTTGGCGCGAAAGGTCATGAAAAGGGTTGTCGCCCAGCGTCCGGCGCTGGTGCAAGCCAAGGACAAAATCAGCGGCCTTTTCAACCTGTTGCTGGCGGTCGAAATCTTCGAACTCCTTCGTCCCGGTCAGCCCTGGTGCTTGCCGACCCTGCGCCGTGACTTGCCGGGAGAACATCGAAAACTTACCTTGCGGCCCTAGCAAAGCTGCCTGCTGATCACATAACTGCGCTCTGGACATCGCTGCCTGCCTGGCAACCAATCGCTGAAACCGCTGCCCCACCTGTGTCGGTGGTATATGCATGGGTTGCTCCCACGCCTGATCATGCCCCTGACTAAGCGAAACGCTCATGACATCACTCCCTTGTTGTTTACGTGTTTGTGTTGTGCAGTTTTTATTGTTGTTCCACAGAGGGCTGATACAGTTGCCAGCCATCTATTTCACGGAGTACAGGGGGTACTCACTTCCTCTTCCCTGATCGACCCGTAGGAGAATTCTCTATCTACATCTCTTTGCGGCGACAGCAAATCAATACCTAAACCTTGGGCATGACGACGCACACCTATAAACAGCGGCCAACTCTTTAACGAAAATGAGTACAGCGAATTAACTCAAACAGAAACTTCCTACATAAACCTCAGACACACCTACAAAATAATACTTAATAGGCCAAAGCGGCGGCAAAACCATGACTTGTATAGACAGAAACGATAAACATTCGGAATAACAATTACAATCACTCGTTACAAATATATTGATTTGCAAGTTAATTACAGAACAAATATCTAGATCCCAATATACAAAAAGACATTTCCCACACAGCAAATAGATACCAACTGACAGACACGGCAATCAAAGTTGGGAAGTAAGTGTTGGGAAGTAAGTAGCGGAGATAGAGAACCGACGGCGACCGCACACGATAGCGTTTAGTCAGACACACCACTTTCGCCGGCCTCGTGACTTGGGTGTGACCTGAGCTGTGCGCGAGCGTGGCGTCCGCAAAAGGGGGGGATGCGTTTCTTGTAAGAGCTGCCGAAGGCTGCGAAGCATTCATTCAGGCATACCGCAATCGCAGCCTTCGGCAGTCTTACCGATCACTTTTGAGCTGTGTCAGGGTTGCTGCGCCCAGTCAGTTGCCGGCAAGCACCGCGTCGACCTTCATGCCACGACGCATGCCGAATACAGCGGCTGTCGCCAGGCCAACCGCGCCCATGATTGCGACGTAGCCAACACATACCCAAGGGCTCCATGGCATCAGCGCAATCAGCATCAAGGGTGTGGTGCTGGCCCAGAGCGCGTAAGCAATGTTGTAGGTGAACGAGATGCCCGACACCCGAATAGTGGCCGGGAACAAACCGACCATGACCGAAGGCACCACGCCAACGATGCCGCAGGCCAGCCCTGCCAGTGCGTAGGCAATACCCGGCGCCAACCATTGGCCGATCAGGCTCGCGTAAAGCAGACCGATGCCCAGCGGCAGCAACAGGCTGTAGACAATTACCCCGCGCCATGCGCCGATGCGATCCACCAGCATGCCGGCCAGCACACAGCCGATATTCAGAAACACGATGCCCAGGCTACTGAGGGCAAAGGTATCGCTGGCGCTCATGCCAAAGCGCTTTTGCATGACGGTCGGGGTAATCACCACCAGCACCACCACAGCAGAGGTCAGCACGCAGGTCAGCAATGCTGCGGGCAGCAGCGATTGGCGATGCTCGCGCAGCACGGCTGTCAGCGGGAACTCCGTGGCGGCTTCACGCTGAGCATGCATGGCCATGAACACCGGCGTTTCGCTTAGCCAACGGCGCAGCCATACGCCAATAATACCGAAGGCGCCGCCCAGCAGGAAAGGAATTCGCCACGCGTAATCAAGGATTTCCGCCGGGGTGAAGACCTTTGCCAGCCAGGTGGCGACCAGCGCGCCCAACAGATAACCGAAGGTCAGACCCGCTTGCAGCACGCCCAAGGCATAACCGCGATGGCCTTTCGGGGCGTGTTCGGCCACAAACACCCACGCGCTGGGAACCTCACCACCCACCGCCGCACCTTGCAGAATGCGCAGCGCGAGCAGGATCAGCGGTGCCCAATATCCGATTTGCTCATAAGTAGGCATTATCCCGACCAACAGGCAAGGCAGCGCCATCATCAGGATGCTCAGGCTGAACACCCGCTTGCGACCCAACCGGTCGGCAAAGTGGGCCATCAAAATGCCGCCCAGCGGACGCGCCAGATAGCCGGTCACGAAAATCCCGAAGCTTTGCAGAAGACGCAGCCACTCGGGCATTTCCGGGGGGAAGAACAGTTGGCTGAGGGTCAGCGCGAAGAAGACGAAAATGATGAAGTCATAGATTTCCAGCGCCCCGCCCAGCGCCGCAAGGCCCAGGGTTTTGTAGTCAGCCCGGGACAGCGGCTGAGGACGTGGTCGAACAATGGCCGTCATAAGGACCCCGGTCACGGAAGAGAGAGGACGCGACACTGCGTCGCAGGGCGCGAAGAATAGCAAAACGGCGGGCAATGGCTAGGGGGTTGGATGAGTGATTGCCAAGGCAGAATGGTCGGATCGACGCCCGTTCTACTAAATGGCTTGAGAGCTGTCACTTGCCTGACCCTCAAGCCAGTCCAGAAATGCCTTCACGGGCGGTTGCCGTTCACGACCCGGCGTGCAAACGGCAACATAAGTTGGCCCAGATAAGCTGATATCCGGGCGATAGGGCTTCAGCAGTCCCTTGGAAACGCTTTCCGCCACCAGTACGTTACTGGCCAGCACAAGCCCATGCCCGGCAATAGCCGCGTTCAAAGCGAAATGTTCATCGTCGTATTCACGCAGCAAAGCCTGATTCAACCATTGATGATGGCCTGCCGCTGCACACCAGGTAGTCCAATCCACAGCAAAGCCGCCGGGAATCTGCCAACGCAGGCTGATCAATTGCACCCTGTCTTGTGTGGCCGGATCTGCCAGGCCAGGGGCGGCGTACACCGCAAAACGCTCAGTCATCAGCGGTTGGCTGACCAATGCCGGATCGGTACGACTTGAAGTGCGAATGGCCAGATCGACGCAAGAGTCACGCAATAAATCCACCAGTTCGTTGCTCGTTTCAACCCGCACATTGATGTGCGGCTGGGCCTGATAGAAATCACCCAGCCTTGGGATCAACCACGATGCGGCGAGCGCTGGCGTTGTCGATAGCACCAGCGTGTGGTGGTCCGGCCGAAACTGCAGACCGGCGAGGCTTTGACTCATGTCCAGCAAGGCACGGTGAGCATCACGATACAGGCGCTCGCCATCGTCAGTCAGTTGCACACCTTTACCCAATCGCTCAAACAGCAGCGTTCCTAGCCAGGCCTCTAACGCTTTGACCTGATATGAAACCGCGGCAGGCGTTACAAAAAGCTCTTCAGCGGCCGCTTTGAAACTTCCTGACCGGGCGGCTGCCTCGAAGGTGCGCAACGCAGTCAGCGGTATTTTGGCGAACACAGGCAGCCTCACAGCACACATCAAATGAATTGAACGAGGCTCAATTTATCTCATTTTTGCGCCACATGATCCGTCGTTAGGGTGGCTGGGAACTCACTGCCGAAATGGAAGCCGCTCATGCAAGGTCCCACCCGCAAAATCGTCCAAGCCGTGCTTTATGAGTTGATTGCTATCGGTGTCTTGTCGCCTTCGCTGTCCTGGGCTTATGACGAAAGCCTGGTTTACTCAGGCGCACTGTCGGTGCTGCTCTCGGCCACCGCTTTGGTCTGGAACATGGTTTACAACTGGGGATTCGAATACTGGGAAGCACGCCAGCCGCAACGCAGCCGAACATGGCAGCGCAGGCTGCTGCACTCTCTGGGCTTTGAGGGCGGATTGACGTTGATGTTGATCCCGGTGATCGCCAGCTGGCTGGATATTTCCTGGTGGTCGGCACTGGCAACCAATCTGGCATTGTTCGTTTTTTTCTTCTTTTACGCATTAGTGTTTCAGTGGACATTTGATCGATTGTTTGATGTTCCACTTTCAGCCAAACCGCAGTCCCCAACAATCAAGCAGCACTGTCCATGAATATTAAGCGTGAATTAAGTATCGCTGGTTAATCTGGCTTCAACAGGCAACGGAACGAATCAGTTGCCTCCGGATCAATAACACCAGATCAATCAAAAGGAATACCCATGAAAACGTTGAATGCCTTGTTTGCTGCTGTTGCCCTTACTGCCGCTGCCGGTGCTGCCCAAGCCGACGTGCGTCCTGATCAGATCCCTGGCCTGCTCAAGTCCGGTGCGATCATGGACTTCGAAAAGCTGAACAAACTGGCGCAGGACAAGCACCCTGGCTTCACCATTCACGACACTGAACTGGACCAGGACAAGCAAGGCAACTACATCTATCAGGTTGAACTGCGCGATGCCAAAGGCGTGGAATGGGACGTGGAAGTGAACGCCAAAACCGGCGCTATCGTGAAGGACAAGCAGGATAACTAATCGTTATTAGTTTGGTTGCTAATTACCTGTAGGACTGAACGTGTTCGGGAAGACGGTGGTGCAGACAGTTAACTAGTTACTGCCTGTACCACCGCATCACCAACAAGTTGGCTCCTGCAGGTTTTTACTGTTTCAAACCTACTTTCAACAACTGTCCGCTGTCTTCATCAGTCAGCACGTATATATAACCATCCGGCCCCTGACGCACATCACGAATGCGTTTCTTCAGTTCGCCCAGCAAACGTTCTTCATGAACGATCTTGCCATCTTCAAACTCCAGCCGAATCAGATCTTCCGATGCCAGTCCGCCGATAAACAGGTTGTGATCCCACGCTTTAAAGCGTGACGCGTCGTAAAACGCCATGCCGCTGATGCCCGGTGATTTCTCCCAAACGTGGAAAGGCTTGACGGTCCCTTCAACAAACTTGCCTTTGGCTTCCGGGATCGGCTCGCCGGAATAGTTGATGCCATGAGTCGCCAGCGGCCAGCCGTAGTTCTGGGCACGCTCGATGATATTTACCTCATCGCCGCCTTTAGGCCCATGTTCGTTGGTCCACAAGGTGCCGGTCCATGGGTTGAGTGCCGCCCCTTGTTGATTACGATGGCCGTAGGACCAGATTTCCGGACGCACGTTTTTCTGACCAACAAACGGGTTGTCATCCGGGACCTTGCCATCGGCAAACAGGCGCACGATTTTGCCTTGTAGTTTGTCCAGATCCTGGGCGGTTGGGCGGTTGTTGTTCTCGCCAAGGGCGATAAACAGGTAGCCGTCACGATCAAAGACGATCCGCGAGCCGAAGTGGTTGCCCACCGACAGTTTGGGCTGTTGGCGGAAAATCACATTGAAGTCTTCGAGTTTGCTCAGGTCCGTTGAAAGACGTCCACGCCCTGCCGCAGTCCCTGCCGTTTTACCGTCTTCACTGCCCTCGGAAAAAGTCAGGTAAACCATACGGTCTTTGGCGAAGTCCGGAGACAGCACCACATCCAGCAAACCACCCTGCCCGTTCGTCCAGACTTTCGGCACGCCAGACAACGGTTCGGACAAGGTGCCGTCAGGCGACACTACTCGCAGGTTGCCTGGTTTTTCAGTGACCAGCATGCCCTTGTTGTCTGGCAGAAAGGCCACGGCCCAAGGATGAGCAAGCCCTTTGGCCACTTCTTCGACACTGATGGTGCCCTCCTCGGTTTTAAAGTCCTGTACCGGACCTGCAGCAGCACTCAGCGGCAAGCTCAACAATGCGCTGGCACACAGCGTAGCGATCAAGGTTTTGCAATGCATGGACGATTCCTTATGTCATGAAAAAGCCCCCGACATGAGGGGGACGCGGGTCTCAATCAGTGTTTTTACGGTTTTGCCCGGTGTTGTTGTCGGACGGGCGAGGTGCTTGTTGCCGGGTTGGGTAGCCGTTGCCGATGCCGCCGTTTTCCAAAGTAGGCGGCCGAGGATTAGGGGCCGTGCTCGGGCCACGCACAGGGGGTGTTGCCGGAACGGTTCCCTGTCGACTATTAGGGTTGGCGCGGTGAATAGGGCTGTTATTGGGATTGCCGTTGTTGAGCGTGCTGTTGGGTAAGGTCTGAGCTTGGGCAACACTGGTCAACCCGGTTGTCAGCAGGCCGCCCAATGTGAGGAGTACGACGCGTCGCGCAAAACTGTTCATCACTTACCTTCTGTTGGAAACGGTAACGATCCGGGTCTTTGATGGCGATTGCACCACTAGGTTCGCCTTCAACAGGGTGGATGATCAACCCGCGCGGGTGTGAGTTTGTAACAAGGATGTGCAGCCACACAGACTCCAACCGCACCATGGAAGCGAATTTATTCGCGAAGAGGCCAGAACATCTGATACATCTTCAGACACATTGAAGCCTTCATCGCGAATCAATTCGCTCCAACAGGGTTCCGCGTTCACACCCAGAGAAAAACATCACCATGACTGACACCACCCAGGCCGCGCCGGCACTGAAGGAAATTTTCAATCGTGCGCGGTTGCAGCACATCGCCGAGCAGACCACTGCGATTTACCCCGCGTTCGATACCCCGGCGTTTCTGGCTCATGTCGCCCACGATCTGGACAGCCAGTCACTGATGCAACGGCTCAACCGCGTCAGTCGCGGCCTGCACGCCGGTTTACCGGCCGAGTACAGCGAGGCGCTGGGGATTCTCTACGAACTCGCGCCGCGCCTGAACAGCAGCTTTGTCAGCCTGATCCTGCCTGAATACGTGGCGCTGTATGGTCAACAGGACTTTGAGCGCTCGATGCAGGCGTTGAAGTTCTTCACCACCTTCGGCTCGTCGGAGTTTGCCGTGCGGCATTTCCTGCGCCTCGACTTCCAGCGTGCCCTGCAGATCATGCAGGGCTGGGCACTGGACGAGAATGAACACGTGCGCAGACTGGCCAGCGAAGGCAGCCGTCCACGTCTGCCGTGGTCATTTCGCCTGGAGACATTGATGATCGACCCGACGCCGGTGCTACCGATTCTCGATAGTCTCAAGACCGACAGCAGCCTCTACGTGCGCAAGTCAGTGGCCAATCATCTGAACGACATCAGCAAGGACAACCCCGACTGGGTGCTGGAACAGATTGAAAGCTGGTCGCTGGACAACCCACACACCGCCTGGATTGCCCGCCACGCGTTGCGCTCACTGATCAAAAAAGGCGATCGTCGCGCGCTGACGATCATGGGCGCCGGGCATAAGCCACAGGTAATTGTCGAGCAGGTCAGCATCACTCCGGGCACGATTCACTTGGGTGACAACCTGAGCCTGGCCTTTCAGTTGACCTCAACGGCAGCGCAAAGCGACTGATCATCGACTACGCCATTCACTACGTGAAGAAATCCGGCGGCACCTCGGCCAAGGTCTTCAAGCTCAAGACTCTGGAACTGGAGCCCGGTGAGTCTGTTGCCGTAACGCGCAAGCTGCAGGTACGCAACTTCACCACCCGCGTGCATTACCCCGGCGTGCATGAACTGGATATCCTGATCAACGGCGAGTGTCTGGCCAGGAGTCGTTTCGAACTGCGCCCTTGAGACCTGCACAAATCTTCCAGACACTGGTATTTCAACCGACGAGAATCCACTCCACAAAAATCCACTGAAACGTGGCGACCCAAACCCGTTTTTTTCAAACGCAGCGCATACCGCCGTAATCACAGGACCCAGCAATGGCCAATAGCAACTGGATCGACTTGAAGCAGGACAGTGAGTCCGGTATCGAGACGATTCGCGCGCATTTTGAGGGTCATGCCTATGATCCGCATTGGCATGACAGCTATCTGGTCGGCATTACCGAGCAGGGCCTCCAGCAATTTCATTGCAGACGTCAGCGCCGTGTCAGTACGCCGGGGCGGATATTTCTGCTTGAGCCGGGTGAAATTCATGACGGCGATGCTCCGTCTCCGGAGGGCTTCACCTACCTGACGCTGTATCTGGACCCGAAGTGGCTGGACCGGGAGTTGCGCTCGCTGTTTGAGCACACCCCGGCGGCCTGCCAGATCAGCTTCGCCGACACGCAAGCTGATGACGCGCGCCTGTCCAGCGCCACCGCCACGGCCTTTCAAATGCTGCATGGCGGTGAAATGCGCATCGTGCGCCAGACTGCTCTGGATGACCTGCTGTCGAACCTGACCCGGCACATGCGCTGGCGCACTCAAGTAACACCCGATCCGCGCTTGCCGTTAGTGGCACAGACCGCTCGCGATTTTCTGCACAGCCATGCCAGCCAGGACATTGGTCTGGATGATCTGGCGCAGGTCACGGGCGTTGACCGGTTTCGTCTGACACGAGCGTTCAAGGCTGCCTTTGGCATCGCGCCCCACGCGTACCTGATCCAGCTGCGTCTGGCGAAGGCGCGGCGTTTACTGGCCAGCGGCCAATCTCCCGCAGAAGTCGCTGCGGCACTGGGTTTTGCCGATCAAAGCCATCTGGGTCGCTGGTTTCAGCGGGCTTACCGGATGACGCCTGCCCATTACCGCAAGCGCTGCTCAAACCTTCCAGACTGACGAAGCAGCGAGGGTGATGATGGCCTGACGATCCATCACCAATGAGCGCTCCATGGAACAGTTTCTGCCCTTTATGCTGTTTGCCTTCGTGTCATCCATCACGCCCGGCCCAACCAATATTCTGGTCATGACCAACACCTCACGCTATGGCTGGACGGGTGTCGGACCTATGGTTCTGGGCGCCTGTGGCGGAGCAGCGGCTCTGGTGTTGTTGGTGGGCACAGGCATCGGCGATGTGTTGGCTCGCCATCAGGGCGTTCAAACCGCGATGTCGTGGCTTGGCATCGCCTGGTTGAGCTGGATGGCGTGGCAGATTTTCCGCGCGCCAGCCAGGGCCATCGACCCGACCCAGACAGACAGCAAAGGCCCGCGACTGGGTCTGATAGGCGCAGCCGGCCTGCAACTGGTCAACCCCAAGACCTGGATGATGGCGTTGGTGGTCGTCAGTGTTTTTGCCGGTACAGAAGCCGATCGGGCCCTGCGCGTGGCATATCTATCATTGCTGTTCTTTCTGATCGCCATCCCGTGCATGACCGCCTGGGCCTGGCTGGGCGTCAGCGCAGCGCGGTTCTGCCAGTCACCGGTGAGCATGCAACGCTTCAACCGCAGCATGGCGCTGTTGCTGCTGGTATCGACGTGGATGACGGTGTGGGTTTGATTCACCCCACTGGCCGGGCCAGGTTGATGGTAAACGTAGTGCCCTCTTCGGCATTGGAGGTCACGCTGACATCGCCCCAGTGGGCGCGAGCGATTTCACGGACGATAAACAGGCCAAGGCCGATGCTCCGGCTCGGGTCATCATCCGCAACGCCGTGCGGCATTGGCTCGAACAGGCCTTCGAGGCGCTCCGGGGGGATGGGCGGGCCGAAGTTGTGCACTGCAATCCTGATCCACTGCGCTTCGAATGCCGAAGTAATCGTGATATCCGCATTGGCTGCGCCATAGGCCACGGCATTGCTCACGAGATTGTCGACCAACTCGAACAACCGGTCGGCGTCAGCCGTACAAAAGCCTTCGCCAATGCATTTATGCACCAGCACCCGTCGGGGAAATATCAACCGCTGCTCTTCGACGCTGGCGGCGATCACCTCATGCAGTTGCAGCGGCTGGGGCACCACGGAAATGCCACTGCCAACCCGCGCCTGCGTAAAGTCCAGCAGATCGACAATCAGACGCTGCGCACGCCCCACGGATTGATTGACCAGCCCGAGGCTGCGCTGCTGCTTTTCGCTGAGCGATTCCAGGCCGATCAGCCCGGCCGCCATCTTGATCGCTGCGAGCGGGTTGCGCAGGTCATGACTGACGATAGCCACCATCTGCTCGGCGAAGGTGGCACGAATGTCTGCTTCGGTCTGCGCCAGACGCAGACGGTTCTGCACCGAAGACAGCTCTTTTTGCGATGCCAGTTGCTGTAGCAGCATCTCCTCGGCTGACAGCCGCGTCTGCGTCAACTCACGCTGATACCTATTGCGCTCTTCGCCACTCATCAGCGCCAGATGATGCACCACACCCTGAGGCGTTTCCCGGCGTATGGCGTTGAGCATCATGGTCAGGGCCTGGCCGTCGCGGTGCACCAGATCGAGCTTGATCTCCGACACCGAGCCCTGCGTCGTCAGTAGCGGCCCCCAGTGTGTCTGATAGAAAATCTTGTCGCCCAGCGTCAACAAGTCCTGGAAGCGCGCCCCGGCGATACTCGACTGCTCCAGCCCCAGCCCCAGACAAAAAGTCAGATTGGCCCGCAGAATCGTGCCGTCGTCGCGAGTCAGCAGAAGACCACACGCCGCGCGCTCAAACAGCAGGTCGCTGTCAGTACTCAATTCGACGTCAACCGGCAAAAGTCACCACTCCCGAAGTACCAAGGAACTCATCGATTGCGGCAATACACGCATCAGGGTTGCTCATGTGCGGACAATGCCCAATGTTATCGATGACCCGCAGTGTGCAGTCGGGCATGACCCGCTGCAGATAATCGCCCACATCGAGTGGCGCGATAAAATCCTGATTGCATTGCAGCACCAGGGTTTTGGTCGGCAATTGCGCCACTTCTTTGCGGTGATCGGCCATAAAGGTCACCCGGGCGAACTGCTGGGAAACTTCAGGGTTGGTGCGACAGAAACTCTGGGTCAGCTCCTCGCGCAGTTCAGGCCGGTCAGGAGCGCCCATGATGGCCGGAGCCATGGTCCCTGCCCAACCAAAATAGTTGGCGGCCAGCGTGCTGAGCAGGTTGACGATGTCTTGCCGGGTGAAACCGCCCACATAGTCGCCATCGTTGATGTAGCAAGGCGATGGACCGACCATGACGTGAGCGGCGAAGTGTCCGGGCTCACGCAAGTCTGCAACGACGCCCATCATCGAACTGACCGAATGGCCGACATGAATCACCGGCCCCGGCCCGGCGAACTCCTTGACGATCTCCAGCAGATCGCTGGCGTAGCCGTCCAGCGAGTCGTACTTGCGTTTGTAATAGGCCGACAGATCCGATTGACCGTTGCCCACCAGGTCGTACACCACCACTTTGAATCGCTCGGCGAAATGCGGCGCCATGAACCGCCACATGTTCTGGTCGCAACCGAAGCCATGGGAAAACACGAGGGTTGCAGGCCCCTCTCCCATGACATTGACGTTATTGCGTAACTGCACCGACATCCGTACCCCTCCAGCACTGATCCGAACAAGATCAGATTGCCACTAATGAATGAGACGAGATTAGCATCGTTCCGGAGAGGAACCACTCCTACGAAAGCATCTGCTCGCTGAAAAAGCTTGCCTGCGCACACAGGGCTGCTTCTCAATAGCCCCCTTTCGACCTCACTGTGAACCGCTCATGAGTCAGCTTTACGACGCACGCGGCAATATCTACGCCGTCTGTACACCTCAAGTTCTACGCGAGTTGGGCATCGCCATTGCTGACGACCCGGCCGATGCAGCATTGAGCCGAAGCGAATGGGCCAGCGCAGCAGTGCGTGCACTTTGCAGTTGGCCAGAGGGTGCGCGACCGACAGGCGCTAAAGCGCACCGCTCGGATGGCCTATTGATAGGTCCGTTTGAAGAACAAGGGCCTTTTGATCTGTTGATTGTCAACACTGACGGCACGCTGGCCGAGCGCAGCGGCAACGGCATGACCATCTTTTCCCAGTTCCTGACTGATTACGCTTACGTCGGCACGGAAGGCTTTGAGCTACGGGTTCATCACGATAATCACAACACTGCATCACCGGTGACCACCCAGGTCGAACCCACCCGCATCGATGGCGATTCGGGTTTCTGGCTGGCACTTGGAAGCCCGACGTTCGGACCTCAGGCTGTCGGCGCACTCAGCGCCAGCCTGGAGCCTGTGCTGCTCAATGAGCATGCGGCCAGTCAGGTAAATCCCCTGACGCGGATCAACCCGCAGTGGAACCACAGTGTTTTCGTACGCATCGGCAATCCTCATTGCGTCACGCTGATAAACGATCCAGCAGATTTGCCTGCGTTCGAAGCGTTGCATGAGCAGGAGCTGAACGCGGCGTTGACGCGTATTGCCTTTGCCAAAGGTGAACTCGGCACAGGCGAACCTTGCCCGGCCGGGGTGAACCTGCAATGGGCGTGGGGGCAGTCAGCAAGTCAGGTCGTTGCCAGAGTGTTCGAACGCGGCGAAGGCCCCACCGCATCATCCGGCACTAGCGCCAGCGCTGTGGCCAGCGCCGCCTGGCATGCCGGTTTGGTGGACGCAGGATTGATTCAGGTCAGCATGCCGGGCGGTACAGCGCCGGTCAGGCTGGAAAAACGGGACGGGGCATTGCGGGTTTCGTTGTTCGGGGTGGCGAAGGTGGCTGGGTGAACACCACCATTCTCCGACATTGCGGACATGACCTGTAAGAGCTGCCGAAGGCTGTGATGACGATATGTCAGGAAGATTGCTTGCGCAGCCCTCGGCAGCTCCTACCGGTACATCTTGTCTGACAGGGGGCAGGACACCAGCGTCCTACTCCCCGATATCCTCATTCCACAGTTCAGGCTTGCTCGCGATGAAGCCTTTCATCATGTCTACGCAGGTGTGATTGTCGATCACTTCGACATCCACCCCGCGTGAGCGCAGCAGTTCTTCTTCGCCCATGAACGTCTGGTTTTCACCGACGATGACCTTGCGGATGCCATACAACAGAATCGCCCCGCTGCACATCGAGCAAGGCGACAGCGTGGTGTAAAGCACGGCATCGCGATACACCGTTGCAGGCTGGCGACCGGCATTTTCAAGCGCGTCCATTTCCCCATGTTTGATGGCGCTGCCTTCCTGAACCCGGCGGTTATGTCCACGGCCGATGATCTGGCCGTCATGGACGATGACCGAACCGATGGGAATACCGCCCTCGGCCAGTCCGAGTTGAGCTTCGTCGATTGCGGCCTGCATGAATGGGTCCATGGTTCTACCTCGTTGCCTGAGTCTGAAAAAAAGTAATGTGCATCACTGTGGCAGCCTCGCCATAGCGCTATTCAGCGCTTGCGAGACAAAGTCTTTGAGCAGATCGGCCGAGCGCGCCTTCATGTCCATGCCGACCTCATTCTGTTTGGCCTTGAGCTTGTTAGCCAGCATTGGCTGGTCATCGCCACGGTTGAGTGCGCGCAACTCGTCAGCGCTGAAGGACTGGGCGTAGGCAGCGGCCATGTTGCGATCCCATTGAGCCTGGAACTGCGGCTGCAAACGCTGCAACTCGCCTTTGACCAGCTCTTGCGCCTGCGTCTTGCCAACCGACTCGACAATGCTGCCGAAGGTCGCCGTTCGCGAAGCAACCTGATAACTCAGCCAGCCAAGGCTTTCACCCAGATGCCGATCTTCAACGAACGCTAACGCACTGTCATCGACTTCCGAAGCGCGGGCACTCTGTTGAGTGCTCGCCAGAAAACCCAGCAGCAAGACGAAAAACAGATGCACGGCACCCGACTTGTGCATCGTCATGAAGCCTCCTCTGTTATCCATTCATCCCGATTCAACCGATAAATTCTGACGCCCAAGCGGTGGTACTGGCTGTACACGAATGCGTTGAAACCTGCCTTCTGAATGACTCGCACCGAGGCGATGTTGGCAGGCTGGACAATAGCGATAATCGAGCCCAGGCCAAGCTCTTCAAAGCCATAGGCCAGAGTCGCACGAACAATTTCGGTGGCATAACCTCGCCCCCAGAACTGCGGGGCCAGACGATAACCAATCTCCACCTCTTCGATCCCTTCGACGTTCTCCCGATTGAGCGCGCAGAAGCCCATCAACTCACCACTGGCTTTTTCAACCACCGCCCACGGCCCGAAACCATGAAGCGCGTAAGACTGACACGACCAGTCAACGAACTCAGCCGTTGCGCTCTCACTGAGAACGCCACGTACCGAATAGCGCATGACCTCAGGATCACTCAGGATCTGCGCCATTGGCGGCACATCGGCACCGCTCAACTCACGCAGGATCATGCGCTTGGTCTGTAGAACAACCTCAGTATTCATGTCGCAACTTTCAGCCTTTTCAGGTGCTGCCCGGGTGTCCGACCCTCACAGGCCGCTGCTGACTTTACTGGCCACTTCGGCAGGCACCCAGGCCTTCCAGACGTCAGGGTGTTGCTTGAGAAACAACTGGGCAACCTCTTTAGGCTGCTGGCGCTTCTCGCTCATCTGACCCAATGTCTGGTTGAGCAGATCAATGGGCAGGTCGACTTTTTCGAAGAACGCTACAAGGTCCGGATACTGTTTGTGGAATGCATCAGAGACGCCGATGCTCAAGCGCGGCTCCAGTGAACGGGTGCCTCGTGGATTCGGGTTATTGGCATCGGCCAGGGTTTTCCATGCTTCAGCGTCGAACGGCGGCTCTTCCAGTTTGATCAGCTTGAAGCGGCCCAGCAGCGGGGTTGGCGACCAGTAGTAGAACAAGACTGGCTTGCCGCGATGAATCGACGAACTGACCTCGGCATCCAGTGCAGCGCCCGAACCGGTACGGAAGTTCACGTAACTGTCGTTCAGACCATACGCTTTGAGCTTTTGGGTGTTGACGATTTCTGAGGTCCAACCCGTCGGACTGTTGAGGAAACGGCCTTTGTCTGGGGACTCGGGGTCTTTGAAGACGTCTTTGTAGCGCGGCAAGTCAGCCACGGACTTGAGGTCCGGAGCGAGTGGTTTGATGCCTTTGGCCGGGTCGCCCTTGATCACGAACTCCGGCACCCACCAACCTTCGGTCGCGCCTTTGACGATATTGCCCAGACCGTGCACCTTGCCTTCAGCTTCGGCCTTGACCCAGGCCGGGCTGCGTCCGGCCCACTCTTCACCAATGACCTGAATATCGTTTTTTGCCAGCGCGGCTTCCAGGCTCACCGTACTGCCCGGCAGCGTATCAGTGGGATAGCCGTAACCTTTCTCGACGATGGTGCGCAGGATTTCGGTGATCAGGCTGCCGCTTTCCCACGTGATGTCGCCGAAGTTGATCGGCGCTGTCTTGTCCGCCGCACTAGCGGGCTGGCCCAGCAGGCCCAGGGCCAGAAGTGAACAGCCGAGCAGCGTTCTGATTGATGTCATGGTCACCTCTGGATGGCCGGAACCGGCCTGACTGGGAATACAGTGATATGTAGGGTTGAAAGGTACGACATCTCAATACGACGATAAGTTGTACTCATGTCCAGGCGACGTGCCGGAAGATTCGCGTCAGGCCCCTCTCGCCAACAAGTTGCCTCCTACCTTAAAAAGCTAATGAAGGCAGCCCTTGCTCGGCCGCCTGACGTTCATAGTCGAGCAATATCTGATAATCATCTTCATGGGCTGCCAATACCTGACTGATCGCCAGCGCCTGTGCGACATCCGGCAAGTCCGACAAGGCCTGATTCATGGCGTGACGGATGACTTCGGCCTGAGCGACATCAACGCTCAACGCCGTGATGAAGGGCAGGCATGGGCCATGTGCAGTGCGCGTCAGGATACGCAAGCCGCTGACTTCTTCGCTGGCATCACGGGCCAGATAGTCAAAGGTCACGCTATCGATGGCGGCAATATCACCCCGCCGCTCCTTGAGCCAGTGCAGGCTGTGGCGATGGCCGCCGGTAAGGGACACCTGCGAGAAAAACAGCCCGTTTTGCTGGAGCGGTGCAAGGGTGTGCCGCAACAGGTTCATGCCGGAGTTGGAGTCTTCACTATTGATCAGGCCATGACTGCCGAGAAAATCCGCAAGTGAGCCACGAGGGTCATCAGCGCGGACCACCAGCAAGCTGCAATGCAGGCCATCGGCGCTATGGGGCAGTTCATAGACAGGCCGCCCGATCAGGCGAACCTTGCCGCGCAACAGCGTCATCAACGGATAACCGCAGGTCTGTGCGAGCAGTAGTTGTGGGGACAACCAGAGTTCAGGCAGATCAAGCGCGACGCCTTGCAAACGCTGTGCGCCGAGCACTTCGAAAATCCGCGCCAGCCACGCCTCGCTGGCCTGCGCAACGCGCTCTGGTGCGCTGTACATCGGTAATTCGGCAAAACCCTGAATCATGGCAAATCCGGTCAAAGCGGTTGAGCCAACCATAGATGAAAAATGCGGAGCGTGCGCGGGAGGCGAATAAACAATGGCCTATGAGCAACCGGGGACGCGTCGCAAACACCACAAATGCTGAAGTGGAACGCATTCCTGTGGGAGCGGTGCTTGCCCGCGATAAGAACAACATGGTCTAAAGTAAATCGCGTCCAGCCTTATCGCGGGCAAGCACCGCTCCCACAGGTTTTTTCAGCTGCGCACAAATGGTCATCTTCAGCCGTTTGGGATCAATGCCCAAAAAGCCCGGTATCGGACTTCTTGGCTTTTTTGTCGGCGCGTTTTTCGTCGGCGGTCTTGGCGGGCTTTTTCTTGGCGGCTTTCTTTGAATCCATACCTTTGCTCATGATGCATGCTCCAGGGTTAAGGATCTGGCCTCTGTTATACACCCATTCGACGCTATGATACGGACCCATTCTTGCCGCCCCCTCTGAAGTGCGCCCAGCCCCATGTCCGAGATTGAAATCTGCCTGCTGCCGCCGCTCTGCCAGCCTCTGCTGGACAAGTTCTACCGCGCCCATCGCTCGCCCATGCGTTCGTCTGGCGCGGCGCAGATGTGGGTAGCGCGGCAGCAGGAAATCATCGGCGCACTGAGTCTTACTCCGGTGGCGGAAGGACATTGGTTAACCGGGCTGTTCGTGGCACCGCAGTGGCGAGGGCAGGCGATTGCGAGGCGCTTGATCGTCAATGCTCTGGAAGAGTTGCACGGTCCGGTCTGGCTGTTTTGCCATCCGGACCTGGTGGGGTTTTACGAGCAGTCAGGCTTTGCGTCCGAAACAAATTTACCGCCGATGTTGGCGGACAAACTGGCGCGGTATCAGCGGACTAAAGATTTGGTAGCCATGCGCTGGGAGCGGCAGACATAGACCTGTTGTCCCTGACACCACGCTGTCGCGCATCAAACAATGGACCTGTAGGAGCGCACGAGTACCGCGAGGCCGCGATGGCGGCGTATCAGGCAGGACGCCATCGCGGCCTCGCGG
>NZ_LOHF01000016.1:87657-144618 GCF_002158995.1 Pseudomonas caspiana
TGCGCTCCTACAGAAAGCGAATCCACTCTACCGAAGACTCACTCATCCGCATTCGGGTCCATATCCGGGAACATCACGTCCATGAAGCCGAACTTGCTGAAATCGGTAATGCGCGAGGGATAAAGGCGGCCAATCAGGTGATCACATTCGTGCTGAACCACCCGGGCGTGAAAGCCAAAGGCTTCGCGCTGGATCGGTTGGCCGTCCGGGTCAAAGCCTTCGTAGCGAATGCTTTGAAAGCGATTGACCACGCCACGCAAACCCGGCACGGACAGGCACCCTTCCCACCCCTCTTCAACGGCAGGATGCAAAGGCGTAATCACAGGATTAAGCAGGATCGTCTGGGGCACGGCTTCAGCGTCCGGATACCGCTCGCTGCGCTCAAACCCGAAAATCACTAATTGCAGGTCAACGCCTATCTGCGGCGCTGCCAGGCCAACACCACCCACACTTTCCATGGTTTCAAACATGTCGGCGATGAGGGTCTTGAGCTCGGCGCTGCCGAACATCGATTGAGGCACAGGTGGGGCGATGCGCAAGAGACGCTCATCGCCCATTTTCAAAATAGGGCGGATCATGCGGGCCGGGCTCCGTGTTGGAAAAACGTCATCCTGCCACAGTCGTGTTCAGGATTCCCCCGCCTTGGCAGGCAGTGGAAGGGAATGATCACGACCCAGACCGGAAACGTGCTGTTTCTCAGTGGACTCAATAGCACCATCACCTTCTACTTTTTCACCCTTGTCCTTGCCTTCAGCGGACATGTGCTCGACCACTGCATTCATCTCAGCACCCAGCAACAGCACCGCTGCCGAGATGTAGAAATACAGCAGCAGGACAATGATCGCCCCGATGCTGCCGTACATGGCGTTGTAGTCAGCAAACGTCTTGACGTAATAGCCGAACCCCAGCGAAGCGAGTATCCAAACCACCACCGCCAGCACAGAGCCGGGGGTGATGAAGCGAAACTCCTGCTTCACGTCCGGCATGACGTAGTAAATCAACGCCACAGCCACCATCAGCAGGATGACGATCAGCGGCCAGCGCAGGATGGTCCAGAGCGTCACGATGAACTCTTCCATGCCGATTTGTGCGGCGATCCAGTTCATCACTTGCGGCCCTGTCACCATCAATGCAGCAACCGCCAGCATCATCATGGCGATGCCGATGGTGTACGCCACCGACAGCGGAATGCGTTTCCAGACCGGGCGCGCTTCGACCACATCGTACGCAGCGTTCATGGCGCTCATCATCAAGCGCACGCCCGCCGAGGCAGTCCACAGCGCGATGACGATACCAATCGAAAGCAGTCCACCTTTGGATTGCTGCAATTGATCAATGACCGGATTGACTTGCTCCAGCGCCTGAGGCGGCAGGACCAGTTCCGACTGCAGGCGCAGCCAGGAGAAGAAGTCGGGCAGATGCAGAAAGCCAATAAGCGCGATCAAGAACAGCAAGAAAGGAAACAGCGAAAACAACATCTGGTAGGCCAACGCCGACGCGTAGGTGGACATCTCGTCATCGAGAAACTCGCTGACCGTACGAACCATCACCTTGCCCAGTGGCAGTTGGCGCAATTCCGGGAAAATCATGGCGTCTCCTTCGCTACATAACTGACGCAGCTTACACATTCACATTGATGGGTACTGCGCCTCTGACACAAGCTGTTCGCAGATAATGGCGTTTTACCTTAATTGAGTGGACTGGAGCGCCTGAAAAAGGTTTCAAAACCTCGATTCTGGAAGGGTAAAAATGACAACGGCCATCCGAAGATGGCCGTGACTCAACGCCAGGATTAACCTGGATAATCGGCTTACGCCTTATCAACGCCTTTTTTCACAGCGTCTTTGGCTTTGCCTTTGGCTTGCTGGGCTTCGCCTTTGATTTCCTGCGCCTTGCCTTCAGCTTTCAGCTTGGAGTTGTCAGTCGCCTTACCCACGCCTTGCTTGACGTTACCGACTGCTTCGTTAGCCATGCCTTTAACTTTATCGCCAGTGCTGCTCATAGGTTTTACTCCGCAGAATCAATGAGAGGTCATCGCCTCGACGTAATGATTGACCCGACTCATTTGCGGGGAGTTTCAACTATTTTCACCAGCGTCATAGCCGTTCGTCTGCTTGCCTGCTGGCGCATAAAAACGGGAGCAGAAAAACTTTGCCTTTAAGTTTGCGCGGCAACCCACGAGAATGCGCAACGCAATCCGGCTGCGCCGGGCAACGCTCGTCGCGCTGAAGACAACGATCCGCAGGAACATTATGAAACTCGATAAAAAGCAGGCCATCGCACGCCGCAACCAGGAACTGGGCGGTGCCGTGCTGGGTACCAACAACACCCACTTCGCCACGTTGAACACCAACAAGAACATCTGGTGGTTCGACCTGCCGGTACCGCGTCTGGCGGTGGGTCAGTACGAATGGATGCACCTGCTGCTGTACACGCCGAGCAGCGATCAACTGCTGCACTTGAAAGTCACGACGGTATTTTTGCGTGATCACATGGAAGGTCTGGTGATCCGCAATAAAGGCCAGCGCAAATCCACTGTCAGCCTGGAACTGAGCGCCGATAAGGATTCGTATTTGAAGGATGTACGGCCGCTGGGTGCGGGATTGAGTTTTTCGGGTTTTCTGCAGCCCTGATGCTTTGAGCTGCATAAAGCTGTCGCGCAACAAACATTGTCTAGTAGGAGCGCACGAGCACCGCGAGGCCGCGATAGCGTTCTGCCTGATCCACCGCTATCGCGGCCTCGCGGTGCTCGTGCGCTCCTACAGAACCTGTGTCTGCTACGCGACAGCGCGGCGTCTGGACGAGTGGAGTGCGTCTACAGCAATAGCATTTCAGTCGGGTTTCTACGCCAGGAATCAAGCTACCCGTCGAGCAACCAAAAAACCGACCGTCCCCGCCACCGCCGACGCAAACGTTCCCCACGCCAGATCCACCAGTGCCAACTGCGCAGGCCAGCCTTGCAGCGTGGCCCAGTTGGTCAGGTCATAGGTGCCGTAAGCCACCAGTCCAAGAAAGGCGCTGCGCTTTGCGACATGGCTGATACTGTTTCTTCGCAGCCCTGACTGAACCGCCAACACCAGCAACCCGGCTGCGTACAGAAGGTAAAAAACCACGGCGGGAGCAATCACCGGCTTGTCGAGCATCAACGGCCCCAGCCATGCCCGATAAGTCGGCCCCATCAGCAAGCCCAGCCATATACCGTCCACAATCAGAAAGGTCAGCAAGATGCTGAAGTAAGCCGTGAGGGTTCTTTTCATGAAGGGCGTCCTTGTCTGAGTTGATCCGCATTGAGCGCAACGCCCTGATGAGCGCTGACCGGTTGGACCTCATGCGGAGCAGGAACGATCCGTCGCTCCCGCTTTAACCGATGAACGTCAGACCAGCTCGATGCGGTCTGCGTGGATCACGATCTGGCCTTGTTTGTACAGCGCGCCAATGGCTTTCTTGAAATTGCCTTTGCTGACGCCAAACAGGTTGCTGATGACCTGCGGATCGCTCTTGTCACTGACCGGCAACACACCGTTGTTTTCTTTCAGCTTGCCGAGAATCTTGCTGTTCAGGCTGCTGGCCGCTTGCTCGCCCACGGGCTGCAGGCTCAGGCTGATGTTGCCGTCAGTGCGGATTTCCTTGATGTAGCCCTTCTCTTGCTTGCCGGCGCGCATGAACTTGAAGACCTCATTCTTGTGAATCAGGCCCCAGTGCTTATTGTTGATGATCGCCTTGAAGCCCATGTCGGTCGCTTCTGCCACCAGCAGGTCAACCTCCTGACCCACGCTGTAGCTGGCCGGTGTCTTGTCCAGATAGCGATCCAGACGTGCCGTCGCGGTGATGCGGCGGGTGTGTTTGTCCAGATAGACATGCACCACGCAGTAATCACCGGCCTGCAACGTGCGTTTCTCTTCGGAGTAAGGCAGCAGCAAGTCTTTGGGCAGGCCCCAATCGAGGAAAACGCCGATGCTGTTGACTTCAACCACCTTCAGACTGGCGAACTCACCGACCTGAACCTTGGGTTTTTCTGTGGTGGCCAGCAGCTTGTCTTCGCTGTCCAGATAAATGAAAACGTTGAGCCAGTCTTCATCTTCGCTGGGAATGTCTTTGGGGATATAACGGTTAGGCAGCAGAATTTCGCCGTCCGCCCCACCATCCAGATACAGACCGAAGTTAGTGTGTTTAACCACTTGCAAGCTGTTGTAACGCCCGATTAAAGCCATGTGCAAATACCCTCATTACGTGGGCGGCATTCTACCCGAGTTTGCGGGCAATGATGCTGACGCAGAATGTCGCTGCACCCCGCATTCGAAAAGGTCAGAAAAATCAGATATTTGCCTGATGGCGATGAGCCCGCCATGCGCTCCATTCGTCAGATGCACGGGGGATTTAAAAGCTGTTTTTCCAGCCAGCGAAAAATAATTACAGAAATAACTTATCAATTAAAACAACCGCTTAGCCCGACATTAATAATTATTTAGCGGCAGATTCCGGATAATTACGCCCAAGGTTTAAGGGGATATTTCCCAAGCAATTGTCAAGCCATTCGTGTACCATTGCTGGCCGTATCAAGTTTATATAGGTTAATGGCAGCCATGCGCGTAAAAGCATCCAACTCGAAAGCAAAGCCAGCTCCAGCCGTTGAAACGAGCGACTCGATCAACGCCCAGATTGCTGCTTTCCTTAAGTCCGGCGGCGAAATTCAGCAAATTGCAAAAGGCGTCAGCGGCCAGACCTTCGGCCCGTCCAAACAGATCACCCTCGGCAAAAAGTAATCCTCTCCCCGCTCCAGTTGTCGATCTCTATGCGTCTTGACTCCCAAGGCGCCAGAGCTTGCTAATCTTCGTTGCACACAACCGTTTCAACCTGACTGCAAGACCCCATTGCCTAGTGGCTCGACGACGGGCAGGATGATGTCTTGAAGCCAGCCTTTGCGGAATGCACGAATGAAGAACTGGATGCTGTTCGGCGCACTGATTTACCTGACGGGTTGTGCATCTCACAACTGCAATACCGTTTCTGACGACGGCCACCCTGCGGGTAGCGACTGTCGCGCAGAGCAATTGCTCTATCAGAACGATATGCTGCAAGCCAAACTGTTGATCAGTGAAGCCGACCGGGAGAACTATGAACTGGCCGAAGCCATGCTTCGCCGGGCAGGGATGAATGATGCATCGGGTGAAGCCGAGTTTTACCTGGCGGTGCTATTGATTCGCCAGCAATCGGACCAACCCCGTGTAATCGAATTGCTCGAAGACGCCGCAAGCCACAAGCATCCGCTGGCCATTGCGCTGCTCTCACAGCAACTCAGCATGACCGATCAAAAGAAATCCGAAGCGTACCGCGCCGAGTACGCAGAGCTGGATGTTGCGAAAAGCGGCTACCCCTCGTTTGATCAGGCGTTGGTGGTCATTCGCAGCTTGATCATCCCGTCAGCTCAGGCGACTGCTTCGAACTGATTCCCCTGCGGATCGACGAACGGTCTTCGCTCTACGACTTTCGTAGGTATGCTGCGAGGCTCTAGATCGCGGTTCCCCTGCTGTTCCTACTGGGCCTATGGCCATTTCAACCTGCCCCCTCCGTAACATGAAGGAGTGAGCACGATGCTCAATTTTCGCCATTGCGCGCTTGCCGTAAGCGCCCTGATTGTTTGTCCGCACGCATCTGCCCAAGTGATTGAGCGGGAGTTGGGAGACTTCAGCCTTAAATTGGGCACTTCGCCGACGCGTAGCATGGCCCAGGGTCTGGTCACGCAGAGTGGCTCGGGTTCATTCCACGGCGGGCTCGATCTGACCCACGAAAGCGGCTTTTACTTTGGCCAATGGTCACCCAACGCCGGTGTCACCGAAGACAGCACGCTGGAAGTCGACTCCTACATGGGTTTCAAGAAGCCGTTCGATCAGACACTCGGTTATGAGTTGGGCATGATCCGCTACAGCTACCCAGACACCAGCCAGATAGACACCCACGAGTTTTATGCAGGTCTGCGAATCCTCGACAGCCGCATCGGCGCAGCTTTCAGCAATGACATCGGCCGCCGCGACAGCACCCTGATCGTCGATCTGGGCGGCATCGAACAACTGGGGTTGGGCATCCGCATGCAGTACGCCAATCACCAATACGATGCTCCGCAGCAAATATCGGACGGCAGCATGGTCACCAGCTTCAATGACTGGTCGCTGAACCTGTCGCGGCCATGGCTGGGTGTCGACATGAACCTGATCTACAGCGGCTCCAGCCTGACCGGCAA
The DNA here is from genome assembly GCF_002158995.1 of Pseudomonas caspiana. GTDB lineage: Bacteria > Pseudomonadota > Gammaproteobacteria > Pseudomonadales > Pseudomonadaceae > Aquipseudomonas > Aquipseudomonas caspiana. The sequence continues at coordinate 93,896 of NZ_LOHF01000016.1, forward strand.
TGATTGCAGCGCCTACAGCGGGCACAATGCCAACTGCGAAGGCACCTTCACCCTCAAGGCCGTGCGCTCATTTTTCTGATTCAGTGAACTGCTACTCTTGGACCCGCTCTACACAAACAGGCAGGTCCACTGAGGAGTCGTTATGCGCACCCCGTACAAAGCCTTCATTTCATTGTTGATGGCGCTGTTCATCCTCGGTGGCTGCACCCGAATCGGGTTGGCTTATCGTAATCTGGACATCATCATTCCATGGTCGCTCAGCGATTATCTGGAGATGAATGCTTCGCAAAAAGACTGGTTTGATGAGCGCCTCAAAGAGCATTTGAGCTGGCACTGCACGACTCAGTTGCCAGGCTATCTGGGATGGCTGGACCGCCTGCAACGGATGGTAGAGACCAATCAGGTCACGTCAGATCAACTGCAAGCGCGCACTGATGAGGCCAAGCTGGCGATCGGGCAGATATCACGACAGATCACCCCTTCGGCCGTCGAGCTGCTTGCCCAACTGGATGACAAGCAAGTCCTGGAGATGCAGAACGCCTTCGCCAAGGACCAGCGTAAACGCGAGAATGAATTCCTCAAAGAACCGCTGCCCAGGCAGATCAGTGATCGCGCCGAACGCATGGAGAAACGCTTGAGCCCGTGGATGGGGAAACTTAACCAGGCTCAGCTGCAGCGCATCCAGAGCTGGTCGGCATCACTGGGCGAACAGAATCGGGCCTGGCTTGATAACCGGGCCAATTGGCAAAAGCTGTTTGTGGCCACAGTGCAGAACCGCAAAGCGCCGGATTTCCCCGACAGAATTGCCAAACTGCTGCAGGACCGCGAGACCTTCTGGACACCTGAGTACCGCGAAGCCTACGACCGGACCGAGCAAGCGGCAATCTCGTTGCTGGTGGACCTGATGGCGCAAAGCACGCCAGAACAGCGCCAACGCCTGTTGAGCAAGATCGCCGACACCAGAAAAGACTTTACCGATTTGAGCTGTTTGAAGGCGGCTCAAGCGAGCTGAATCTGTCGAGCATGCACTCTATTCGCCATACTTGGGCCCTGTAGGAGTGAGCTTGCTCGCGATCGTGGTCAGGTAGTCACGAAATACATGACAGGCGAACCGCTATCGCGAGCAAGCTCACTCCTACAGGGGTGCGTTTCAATTCAGCGGCTTGCAGGCATGCCTCAAGCAATCTGCGCTTTGGCAGCAACCTCTTCAAAGGTCGCGGGATCAAGGGCGTCGTGCTGCTCGTCCAGCACCTGACGCGGGTGATCATTGCCGGGGATGCTGCTGTCGATCAGCGCCAGCAACCGGGCACCAAGCGGGGTCAGGACGAAGTTTTCGCCGTTACCGCCCTCTTTTTCCGGACGCGATTCGATAAATCCACGATCCAGCAGCAGTTTCTCGTATTCACCGGCAATTGCTTTCAGGTGATCCAGATTACCTACTGGCTCACCTGCCGCGGCAGACGCGGCCGCATGTTCTTCTGCGTATTTGCGGGGCTTGAAGGTGTCGTCGGCGCTGTTCTGCACTTCATGCAACAGGCGTTCAACGAGATCCCAGTCATAAGGCTTGTCCATTGTTATTACCTCCAGTCAACGTGGGTGAGCCGCCTGTGACATCTCGTCATCAGGCTTGCAGCTGAACGTGTGACAGGTGCTGACGCGCCCCGTTCAGCCGAAGCCGCCCGGTGGTGATTGGATGGAGGAGAGTATGGATCAGGACTCTCAGCGCAGGACCAGCTCAAGCCGCTCCTGCGCGAGAATTGCGGGCGGGGTTTACTCAGCCGCAGGCGTTTCCGTCTTGCGCTTTTTCAGCGGGGCCATGCCGTCTTTGCTGACCAGCGACAGGGCATCGGTCTTCGGGCGGTTGGCTATTTTGCGTTTGGTCGGTGCCTTGGCGCCGGTTTTTTTCTTGTCGCCCTTGGCGTCGGTCTTTTTCTTCTTCACACCAACTGCCTTGCCTGAAGCCTTGACCTTTTTCGGCCCGCCATAGCTGCCTTTGACTTCCTTGATGGTACGACGCTCGAAGCTCTGCTTGAGGTAACGCTCGACACTGGACATCAGGTTCCAGTCGCCGTGGCAGATCAAGGAGATCGCCAGGCCTTCTGCACCCGCACGACCGGTTCGGCCGATACGGTGCACATAATCATCACCACTGCGTGGCATGTCGAAGTTGATCACCAGATCCAGACCTTCCACATCCAGACCACGCGCTGCGACGTCGGTCGCCACCAGCACCTTGGTGCCGCCCTGTTTCAGACGGTCGATAGCGGCCTTGCGGTCTTTCTGATCCTTGTCGCCGTGCAACACGAAGGCTTTGTAGTCCAACGCCACCAGACGACCATAAAGGCGGTCAGCCAGGGCTTTGGTATTGGTGAAGATAATCGCCTTCTGATACGTCTCGTTGGCCAGCAGCCAGTGCACGATCTGCTCTTTGTGGCTATTGTGATCCGCGGTGATGATCTGCTGACGCGTACCGGAAGCCAGCTCGCTGACGCTGTTGACTTGCAAGTGCTGCGGATTGTTCAGCACTTTGCTGATCATTTCGCGCAGGCCGGCACCACCGGTGGTGGCCGAGAACAACAGGGTCTGTTGACGGTTGGCGCACTCATTCGCCAGACGCTCGACGTCTTCGGAGAAACCCATGTCCAGCATGCGGTCGGCTTCGTCGAGAACCAGTACTTCAACGTTTTTCAGGTCCAGGTTGCCGGCGTTCAGTTGCTCCAGCAAACGGCCTGGGGTACCGATCAGAATATCCGGCACCTTGCGCAGCATGGCAGCCTGCACCTTGAAGTCTTCACCGCCGGTGATCAGGCCGGACTTGATGAAAGTGAATTGCGAGAAACGCTCAACTTCCTTGAGGGTCTGCTGCGCCAGCTCACGAGTCGGCAGCAGGATCACGGCACGGATGTCGACGCGAACCTTGGCCGGGCCCATCAGACGATTGAGGATTGGTAATACGAATGCAGCAGTCTTGCCGCTACCGGTTTGCGCCGTCACCCGCAGATCACGCCCTTCCAGCGCCAGAGGTATGGCCGCAGCTTGCACTGGCGTCGGCTCGACAAAGTTAAGCTCGGCCACGGCTTTAAGCAGGCGTTCATGCAGGGCGAATTGGGAAAACACGGGTGTTACCTCGACGAAATACAAAAATACGGCGCATAGCGTAACGGTTTCGCGCGCCCGAGCCGAGTTTCTTTACTACCAACGGCCGATTTTGTTACGCAATTTACCAACGTAGCCCTTTATCAGGCCCATGAATGTTCTAATTGCCGCGCTTTTTTCTTGAGGATTTTCAGACACCCCATGGATATTCAATCGTTATGGCGCCGTGCCCAGGAACTCTGGGCCGTCCTGGATCAGCATCCCGTCCTGCATGCCAGCCTCGGGCTGTTGTTGCTATTGATCGTCGCACTGGTCGCCGGGCGGCTGGCGCGCTTTCTGGTCCTTCACGCCACGAAAATACTGGGCCGCCAACCCGCATTGCACTGGATCAATGACTTACGCCACAACAAGGTCTTCCATCGCCTGGCCCAAATGGTCCCCTCGCTGGTCATCCAGTTCGGCCTGAATCTGGTACCTGACCTCAGCAAAACGGGTCAAAACGTCATCGGTAACATCGCTCTGGCGTTCACCATTCTGTTCATGACGCTGGCCATCGGTACGCTGCTGAACGCCCTGCTCGATATTTATGCCCGCACAACTCACGCCCGCACCCGCTCGATCAAAGGCTATGTGCAACTGGCGAAGATGATTCTGTATATCTTTGCCGCGATCATCATCGTCGCGACCTTGATCGACCGTTCGCCGCTATTGCTGCTTTCCGGTCTGGGTGCCATGTCGGCAGTGATTTTGTTGGTCTACAAAGACACGTTGCTGTCGTTCGTGGCCAGCGTGCAACTGACCAGCAATGACATGCTGCGGGTCGGTGACTGGATCGAAATGCCTCAGGTCGGCGCCGATGGCGATGTGGTGGACATCACCTTGCACACGGTCAAGGTGCAGAACTTCGACAAGACCATCGTTTCCATTCCGACCTGGCGCCTGATGTCCGAGTCGTTCAGAAACTGGCGCGGCATGCAGCAATCCGGCGGGCGACGTATCAAGCGCAGCCTGTTCATCGACGCCAGCGGCGTGCGCTTCGTGCGTGACGATGAGGAGTTGCAGCTCAGCCAGGTGCACCTGCTGACTGATTACATCAGCCGCAAACAGGCCGAACTACTCGCCTGGAATCAGGCTCAGGGCAACGTCGCAGCGCTATCTGCCAACCGCCGACGCATGACCAACATCGGCACCTTCCGCGCTTACGCACTGGCGTACCTGAAAAGCCATCCCGACATTCACCCGGACATGACCTGCATGGTCCGCCAGCTCGAAGCCACCTCCCAAGGCGTGCCGCTGGAAATCTACTGCTTCACCCGCACCACCGTGTGGGCCGATTACGAACGCATTCAGGGTGATGTCTTCGATTATCTGCTGGCGGTGCTGCCGGAGTTCGGGCTTGGCGTTTATCAGCAGCCGAGCGGGTCGGATATGCGGGTGGGTTTGGCGGGACACGCAGAAGCGCAGACGCCATGACAACCGTTAAAGTGGTCAGCTCCACAGCTGACCACTTTTGCCACCGGGATTACATTTTAAAACTGGCGGAGGAGGCATCCCCGATCAAGGCCTGCTCTACGGGTACATATAGACTGCGAATATGCGTCACAAGAAAAGCCCAAAAGGCAGGATCATTTACCGTTTGCAAGACCAACTGAGAGGGCAGAAAGCGGGTCATCTCCTTGCGAAAATCCGTTGCCACAACCGGATCGCTATCCAGCAAATCGATACGCTCTTTCAGCAAGGTCAAAAAAGCCGCTACTTCGCACTTATGGTCACGCAGCTTACTGGCTAGCAGTGGGAATGCCGGGATTACGTTCTGCTGACGCAACCAGACCATATCCCACAGGTCACGATTTTTGATCTTGTTGGGACGTAGAGCAAAAGCCACGATTTTGTCAGAGTAAATTTCTTCGCGTGTCTCGGCCTGAAGTATCAAACCGCTGGTGCCCATATCGACGCCGTACGGATTGAGCAACAGCATTGGCTGAGGCTGGTAGCTGGGGATTGAGCACACATCAATGTTGATTCGCTGCGCGGGCAAATCCCTGCGCCCAGGCCTTGTCTGGATTTTCAGCTTCCAGGTATCAACATTGCCCTCCTCGCGAACAGGCTCGCTGATCTGGACCTCAAGTCCATATTTGGTCTCAAGGCTTGAGATAAGTACCCGCGCCAGCTCGGCCAGACTTTGGCGGCTGAAATCGGCACCGCCAGTAAAGTCCAGGTCCTCACTTAAACGATTCGAACCATAACAGGCGCGAAGGCAGGTCCCGCCAATAAAGGTCAACGTGGCGAGCATCCCGGCGGAGCTCAGTGCCAGCATGATGTCGTGATGCAATAATTCTTTTTCAACCACCACGCGCAACGGTGCGAGGTCCTGCCTGTTCTTGAGCGCTTCGTTCACCAGCTCGTCAAATAAGCTCATCAGCGACACTCCAGTCGATCAGATCCATTTTCCGTTTCGCGGCTTTCATGTCGCGCAGCGCCTGCCTTGGCGACGCTCGCCATAATCGGCAGGCTGCGTCGTAATGAATATGGCCTACGAGGGTCTGTGGCGTTTGGCGGGTATGTACAAACTCAATGCTGCCCCACTTGCCACATGAGATCGTGCTGCTACGCCCCGAAGACATCAGCGTGATCCACTGGATCGGGATTTGTGAGATGACCCCGACGTCGCTCAGCACTGTTTCCAGGCTGATGTAATTAAACTGCTGGGCCCGAATCCTGGCGGCTGCATGAAATAAAACAAGACCAGAGTCGGGTTTGGCAGGTTCAAACAGATACAGCCCGCGGCAGACGCGGGACAGGTATCCATCTGAGGAAGCCCGGCTTAATAGGGTTTTATACGCTCCCAAAGAAATGTCGGGGACTATTGCCCTCAGATCATCGGGCGTAAAAAGATAGCGCTCGGGAGTCGCGAATTGAGTCAGACGCTGGATCAATCGTCGCATGGGTTGAAGCGCATCGAAGGGAGTAGCCATGCTACGGACTCAACAGAAGGTTTCAACAAATGTAACTTACCGTTGAGTCAGCGGCAATGATCTCAGCCCCTCAGACATGCATCAGCTCAAAACATGCCTGCGTGCAAGCCCTAACCGACTCACCCACAACGACACCAGAATCAGTACCCCGCCAAAAGCCAGACGCCCCAGGGGTTCGTCCTGATTCCAGATCAGCAGGTTGATCAGCAGCCCGACCGGCACATGCAGAACGTTGAACACTGCCAGAGTGCCGCCGTTGACCAGGCACGCTCCTTTGTTCCACCAATACATGCCCAGCGCCGTGGAGCAAAATCCGAGGAACAGCAGCACTGCCCATTGATCCGCTGCGTCTGGCAACCGTTGCGGGTTGCCGAACATCAGGAACGCGGGCAAGGCGATGATCAATGCGCCAAGGTAGAAGTAGCCGAAGCGCCGGTAATGCGGCAGGTCGCTGGGGTAACGGGCGACCAGGTGTTTGTACAGCACCTGGCCTGCGGCGTAAGTAAAGTTGGCCACTTGCAGCAACAGGAAACCGCCCAGGAAGTTGCCGTCGATGCCGTCCCAACGAATCACGCCTGCGCCCAGCACAGCAACCAGTGCGGCCACCAAGGCCCACGGGTTGAAACGTCGATTGAGGGCATCTTCGATCAGCGTGACGTGTAATGGGGTGAGGATGGTAAACAGCAGGACTTCCGGCACGGTCAGCACCCGGAAGCTCAGATACAGGCACACATAAGTGATGCCGAATTGCAGCGCGCCGATGACCAGCATACCGCGCATGAAACCCGGTTCCACCCGACGCCACTGAGTCAGCGGGATAAAGACCAGCCCGGCCAGTACCACGCGGATCAACACGGCGAAGTAGCTGTCGACGTGCCCTGCCAGAAAAACGCCGATCAGGCTGAATGAAAACGCCTGAATCAGCGTCACGATAAGTAGATAACCCATGAATGCTCCCCCGTTGAAGGCGGCGACCTTAACGGGTTGGTGTCAGCGGTGTCCACAAAGCCCGGGCAAATCCCATCCATGCAGGAGCGCACGAGCAACGCGAGGCCGCGATGGCGGTGTATCAGGAAAACGCTATCGCGGCCTCGCGTTGTTCGTGCGCCGCTGCAGAAAACACATCTGCCCGCCTGACGAGGCTTACTCCTTGGATAAATCCACCAACGGTTCCTGACGCACCTCAGTCGCACGTCCCGCCAGGATATCCTTGACCTTGCCCAGCGCGGTATCGACTGCTGCTTTGTCGGCTAACAAGCTGTAGCTGATCTCAAACTGGCGTTGCTCCTTGGGACCAATCGTCGGCACCAGATTCAAGGGCCGTTGGTAGCGGCGGTTGTAGGAGAAGCTTGTGCCCGGCTCCAGCCCTGTCACGTAACCCTGCCCTTTGGTGTCGGTGTTTTTCCACAGTGAGAACACCGGCAACTGCTGGGTATTGAAGCCCAGCGACACGCCCAGGCTACCGCCCTTGTTGTGCAGGACCGCAAGGGTCTCGCCCTTGGCATCGCCATAAGGCACAACGTTATAAACGGTTTCATCGTAGTCGGGGGTTGGCGCACGGTAGGTTTGCCAGTCGGCAAGATCACCCTTGGCCTTCTCGTTGAACGGCGACACCTGCTTCACCGGCGCCTCGAAACGAGCGCCCTGCTCGAGGAACGGCGTGCTGAAGTTACTGTGATACAGCGCCTGATATTCCTTCGGGTAGTCCCCGTTATTGGTCAACGTGTCATTGAGGGTGAAGCGGGTGCTGCCAGCGTCAGTGACCAGTTCGGTCTGAACCGAGAAATCGACTTTCTTGAACGCCTGTTCCTTCAGCTCACCTTTGAGACGGATCGCATAGGGCGGTTTTTCGTCGATGTGCAACGTCACCTTACTCGCCGGAATGTTCGCGGCACGGCCGTGAAGGGTCAGCAATTCGCCGTTATCCATCCCCGGATGCCCGACCCATTCATAACCGCAGCGGGTCACCAACTCGTTGAACCCCTCCAGCCAGCCCAGCCCGCCACGACCGTTAAGCTCGATAAAGGCTGGATTGACGATGTCTTTCACCGGCGAATCCCAACCCATGCGCACGTCACCCACGGACGCTTGCAAAACGTTCATGCCGCGAGTGGGCACCACCGAAAGCTTCATCGTGCCGTTATCAATATCAATCACACTGACGCCTTCCTGCCGACCGCCGTGCAGGGTGCGCATCGTGATCGAAAAGGGCTTGTCGATTTTCAGGCCAAGCTGAGCGCTGGTGATTTGCTGATGCTGAGCGGGTTTGTCGGTGTCGAGCAGCACATAGTCCCAGGCGGCAGCCTGTGTAGCGACGGCAATTGCGCTGAGGCCGAAAAGCCAGGCAAGAGGTTTCATGGGGTAGTCCTTATTGGAATTATTGGATTCGCTGCAGCATAAGGCTGAATCGGGTTAATCGATTCAGCTAACGAACGAGTCTAGTCAAAACAGCAAAAACAAGAAACGCAATTCAGACAAAGTCGCCGCTGAGAAACGCGCAAAAGAAAAAAGCCCGATGACCTCCCAAAACGGGGATCTATCGGGCCATGCACCCAGGAGCGGGCGGTGCCAAGGGGAAGTCGATTCAATAAAGCGTGCAGCAGTACTTCAGATCAGGCCACTTGAGCCAGCTTGGCGACGGCCTGGTTCATGCCCTTCTCGACGAAGTCACCGCCCATGTTCAAGCCTTCAGCGTGAATGAAGGTGACGTCGTGGATACCGATGAAACCCAGCACCTGACGCAAGTACGGTTCTTGATGATCCAGGCTGCTACCGGCGTAGATACCGCCGCGAGCGGTGAGGACGATGGCGCGTTTGCCGACCAACAGGCCCTGCGGACCGGTTTCGCCATATTTGAACGTCACACCGGCACGCAGCACATGGTCGAGCCAGGCTTTGAGCGTGCTCGGGATTGCAAAGTTGTACATCGGCGCGGCGAGCACCAGAACATCCGCTGCGACCAATTCATCCGTCAGCAGATTGGAGCGCTCCAGCGCGGCTTGTTCGGTGGCAGAGCGCTGATCGACGGGCTTCATCCAGCCGCCCAGCAACGTGGAATCCAGATGCGGCACCGGGTCCTGAGCCAGATCGCGAACCGTCACCTGATCAGCCGGATGCGCTGCTCGCCATTGGCCGATGAACTGCTGAGTCAATTGGCGGGAAACCGAATCTTGCTGACGGGCGCTGCTTTCGATGATGAGGACGCGGGACATGATCTGTAGCTTCAACGAGAAATACGTGTTCGATGGAGTGAAGGTTAAACAGGACCATATCGATTAAAAAGCGTAAAAATCTGCTTCAAAACATCTAATAATTTGTTTTGTTCTAAAGCTCGTTTACTCTGGAATCGCGCCAAATCTCTGTGGGAGCCGAGCTTGCTCGCGATAAGGCTGGACACGGCTCACTTTAGATCGCGTCCAGCCTTATCGCGAGCAAGCTCGGCTCCCACAAGGGGATGCATCCCAATCCACAAATCGGGTGTTGGCGGTTATTCGGCTTTACAGGTAAGACTGATGCGCAGCTTGATGATGCTGCGGTTGAACTTGGCGGTGACGTCCGCACTTTTTTTTGCGGCCACGGTAATGCGTCGGGTGCGAGGCGCTTCGGGGCCATTGCGAAACACCACACTGCACTTGGCATCGACATCGCCGTAGTTGTTCACGGTGATGGAGCCGGTGTCGTAAAAAGTATCGTGGGCGGTGTAGTCGACTTGAACGCCCTCGTAGCTTTTCTCCACTTCGATGGGATAAGCCCAGGCCGTCAAAGGCAGCAGCGCCAGCAATACACAACAGATTCTGTTCATCGGCAGTCTCCAGAAGGGATTGCAGATTAGGATAAAGCGCTACAAAAGAGGAGCACCACATGAAAGCCCCCCGCGTCACCCTCGATCAATGGCGAACCTTGCAGGCCGTGGTCGATCATGGTGGCTTTGCCCAGGCAGCCGAAGTGCTGCACCGCTCGCAATCGTCCGTCAGCTACACCGTCGCGCGGATGCAGGAGCAGCTTGGCGTGCCGCTGTTGCGTATTGACGGGCGCAAAGCGGTGCTGACCGAAGCCGGTGGCGTACTGCTGCGCCGCTCGCGGCAGTTGGTCAAACAAGCCAGTCAGCTCGAAGACCTGGCACACCACATGGAGCAAGGCTGGGAAGCCGAAGTGCGATTGGTAGTAGACGCCGCTTACCCCAACGCAAGACTGGTCCGGGCGTTGACGGCCTTCATGCCGCAAAGCCGCGGTTGCCGCGTCAGGCTGCGCGAAGAGGTGTTGTCCGGGGTAGAAGAAGTATTGCTTGAAGGCGTGGCCGATCTGGCAATCAGCAGTTTCAGTATCCCCGGCTATCTGGGTACTGAAATGAGTAACGTGGAGTTCGTCGCCGTCGCGCACCCGGAACATGCACTGCATCAACTGCATCGGGAGCTGAACTTCCAGGACCTGGAAACCCAACTGCAGGTCGTCATCCGTGACTCTGGCCGCCAACAACCGCGGGACGTTGGCTGGCTGGGTGCTGAACAGCGCTGGACAGTGGGTAGCCTCGCAACCGCCGCGACTTTTGTCAGCAGTGGTCTAGGCTTTGCCTGGTTGCCGCGTCACCTGATCGAACGCGAACTGCGCGAGGGTGTACTCAAGGCCTTGCCGATGGACAAAGGTGGCAGTCGCAACCCGATCTTCTATCTTTACTCCAGCAAGGACAAACCACTGGGGCCAGCGACGCAAATTCTTATCGAATTGATCCGCACCTTTGACACTGCGCCGCTGACCGCCGCGTTCGCCGCACCACAACAAGCCTGACAAGGAACGGTCCATGGCTCATTTCGCACATGATGGCTGCTCGCTGCATTACGAAGAGTATGGCCAGGGCCCACCGCTGCTGCTGTTACATGGCCTGGGCTCAAGCTGCCGAGACTGGGAATATCAGATCCCGGCGTTTGCCGCCCGTTATCGCGTCATTGCCATGGACATGCGAGGTCACGGGCGCTCCGACAAACCGCGCGAGCGCTACAGCATTCGTGGGTTCAGCGCCGATGTCGAAGCGCTGATCGAACACCTGAATCTGGGGCCGGTGCATGTACTCGGTTTGTCCATGGGTGGAATGATCGGCTTCCAGCTGGCGGTGGATCATCCCCATCTGCTGAAAAGCTTATGCATCGTCAATAGCGCACCACAGGTCAAAGTACGCAGCGCCAACGACGTATGGCAGTACAGCAAACGCTGGGCACTGGCGCGCTTGCTGGGCATGCAGACACTGGGCAACGCGGTGGGCCAGAACCTGTTCCCCAAGCCCGAGCATGCACAATTACGCCAGCGCATGGCCGAACGTTTTGCGCAGAACGACAAGCGCGCTTATCTGGCCAGCTTCAATGCCATTGTCGGCTGGGGTGTCGAGCACAAACTGTCGCGGATCACCTGCCCGACGCTGGTCATCAGCGCAGACCGGGATTACACGCCCGTCTCGCTCAAGGAGGCTTATGTGAGGTTGATCCCCAATGCGCGTCTGGTGGTGATCAATAACTCGCGCCATGCAACACCGCTGGAGCACCCCGAGGAATTCAATCGCATCGCGCTGGAGTTCATCGATGCGGCACAGGCCTGACGTGAATGCCTGAAGAGCATTCACGCTGGGCAAAAAAAGCCAAACGTGATTACCTTGCAGCCTGCATCGCTTCATGTGTCTGCATTATCGATCGCAGTCGAAACCATCAATCAGGATCAACTGACCCATGCTGAAAAAAATCGCCATCGCCGCCTGCTCCGTGCTGTTCGCCGCTAACCTCATGGCTGCAACACCTGCCAAGCCGACCCACGTCGTGCTCGACACCAGCTTCGGCGCGATTGAAATCCAGCTCGAAGACCAGAAAGCGCCGATCAGCACCGCGAACTTCCTCGGCTATGTCGACAGCGGTTTCTACAACAACACGATTTTCCACCGTGTGATCCCGGGCTTCATGGCTCAGGGCGGCGGCTTCACTGCACAAATGATGCAGAAACAAACCAAAGACCCGATCAAGAACGAAGCCAATAACGGCCTGCATAACGTCCGTGGCACCGTAGCCATGGCCCGCACCTCGCAGGTCAATTCGGCCACCAGCCAGTTCTTCATCAATACTGCGGACAACGCCATGCTCGACAACGGCGTGCGCGATTTCGGTTACGCGGTGTTCGGCAAAGTGGTCAAGGGCATGGACGTCGTCGACCAGATCGTCAACGCCCAGTCCGGCAACAAGCAAGGCATGCAGAACGTCCCTCTCGACCCGATCTATATCAAGTCTGCCAAGCGCGTCGAATAATCTCAGGCGCACCGCATGAAATCAGTTTAAGCATTCCTGATTTCGTGCGGTCCGATGAGGGGAATATCCGCTCAGTAAGGAGAGCCCGCCTAACTCGTGGGCATCATTGCCAATGTTCTATCGTCGTTTTGAAAAACTGATCGATATCTTCCGAGACGCCCCCACCGACGCACCACCCAACAAAGTCCTGGCCTTTTACATCTACTACCTGCGTCAGGTCTGGCCAAGTTTCGCCGCACTGTTAGTCGTCGGCTTGATTGGCGCGTTGATCGAAGTCGCGATGTTCAGTTATCTGAGCCGCATCATCGATCTGGCCCAAGGCACGCCCGACAAAGATTTCTTCAGCATTCACGCCAACGAGCTCATCTGGATGGCCGTGGTTGCCCTGGTGTTACGCCCGATTTTCGTCGGCCTGCACGACCTGCTCGTGCATCAAACCATCAGCCCCGGCATGACCAGCATGATTCGCTGGCAGAACCACAGCTATGTACTCAAGCAAAGCGTGAGGTTCTTCCAGAATGACTTCGCGGGGCGCATCGCTCAACGCATCATGCAAACCGGCAACTCATTGCGCGACTCTGCCGTTCAGGCCGTGGATGCGCTTTGGCACGTGTTGATCTACGCCATCAGCGCCCTGGTGTTGTTCGCCGAAGCAGACTGGCGCCTGATGATCCCGCTGTTGCTGTGGATTGCTGCGTATATTGCCGCGCTTTGCTACTTCGTCCCGCGCGTGAAAGAACGCTCGGTGGTGTCCTCCGACGCACGCTCCAAACTCATGGGCCGCATCGTTGACGGCTACACCAACATCACCACCCTGAAGCTGTTCGCTCATACCAATTACGAACAACAGTACGCCCGGGAAGCCATCGTCGAGCAGACCGAAAAAACCCAATTGGCCGGTCGCGTGGTGACCGCCATGGATACCGTGATCACCAGCATGAACGGCGTGCTGATCGTTACGACCACCGGCCTGGCGTTGTGGCTGTGGACGCAGTCGCTGATCTCGGTCGGCGCCATTGCGCTGGCCACCGGTCTGGCGATTCGAATCGTCAACATGTCCGGCTGGATCATGTGGGTTGTAAACGGCATCTTCGAAAATATCGGCATGGTGCAGGACGGTCTGGCGAGCATTTCCCAGCCGGTCAGCGTCACCGATCGCAAGCCTGCACCGCGCTTGAACGTAGACAAAGGCGGCGTGAAATTTGACGGCGTGGATTTCCACTATGGCAATGGTAACGGGATCATCCATGGCCTGAACCTGGACATTAAACCGGGCGAAAAAATCGGCTTGATCGGCCCGTCGGGTGCAGGCAAGTCAACGCTGGTCAACCTGCTGCTGCGCATGTATGACGTGCAGGATGGGCGAATTCTGATCGACGACCAGGACATTTCTCACGTGTCTCAAGAGAGCCTGCGCGAACAGATCGGCATGATCACTCAAGACACGTCGCTGCTGCATCGCTCGATTCGCGACAACTTGTTGTACGGCAGACCTGAAGCGACTGATGAGCAACTCTGGGAAGCGGTACGCAAGGCTCGAGCGGATGAGTTCATCCCGTTGCTGACGGATTCCGAAGGACGTGTGGGCTTTGATGCGCAGGTGGGGGAACGTGGAGTGAAGCTGTCAGGTGGCCAACGCCAACGCATCGCTATCGCTCGGGTACTGCTCAAGGATGCGCCGATTCTGATCATGGACGAGGCCACTTCTGCGCTGGATTCGGAAGTCGAAGCGGCCATTCAGGAAAGTCTGGAAACGCTGATGCAGGGCAAGACCGTGATCGCCATCGCCCACCGCCTATCGACGATCGCCCGAATGGACCGGCTGGTCGTACTGGAAAACGGCCGCATTGCTGAAAGCGGTACTCATGCCGAACTGCTGGCGCACGGTGGGTTGTATGCGCGGCTGTGGCAGCACCAGACGGGCGGATTTGTCGGGATTGATTGAGGCTGGCACGGTGCCCATGGCACCGCGCTGTCTCGCGGCAAACATCGACCTGTAGGAGCCGCCGAAAGGCTGCGATCGCGGTGCGTCAGGATGGATGCTTCGCAGCCTCCGGCAGCTCCTACAGAAAATGCATTTCAATCCAGCAGGTTGCATTCTGTTTGATGGGAGCCGAGTTTGGTCTGCGCAATCTCAGGTATTGGTGCTATGACGTGGGACCGGCTTTAGCCGGGAAGAGGCCCGTACAGTCACTGAAATGTGTCGTCAGAAACATCGCTTTCCCGGCTAAAGCCGGTCCCACGTCACTTTGCGGACAACACAAGCTCGGCTGGCACAGGTTTGGCGTATCAAGCCTGCCGATACGGCAATGCGCCTTTGGCATCTTCGGCATAGGCCAGGATGCCAACCCTTTCCTGATCAAGAAAATCACTCACCGCCTCCTTGAGCCCGGCATGGGTCAAGTAGTGCCATGAGCGAGTGATCACCGGTTCGAAGCCGCGAATCAATTTGTGCTCACCCTGCGCGCCTGCATCGAAGCGCTTCAGACCGTGGGCGATAGCGTAGTCCATGCCCTGATAGAAACATGTTTCGAAATGCAGGCGGTCAAACTCCGCCAGACATCCCCAATAGCGCCCATAAAAACTGTCACCGCCCAACAGGCTGAACGCCATGGCCACCGGCCGTGTGCCTTGTCGCGCCAGCACCACCCGAATGGCCTCGGGCATCCGCTCGGCCAACAGACTGAAGAACTCACGGGTCAGATAAGGCGACTGCCCACGAATCTCATAGGTATTGGAGTAGCAGGCGTAGACGAAATCCCACAACAGCTCACTAAGCTGATGGCCCTCCAGCCAGTCGAACTCGATGCCCTGCCCCGCCACCTGTTCGCGCTCTTTGCGCATCTGCTTGCGCTTGCGCGAACTCAGCGCGTCGAGGAAGTCCTGAAAGTCCCGATAGCCACGGTTTTGCCAATGAAACTGGCAGCCATAACGCTGCAGCCAACCGGGTTGCTCGTCCAGAAACGCATCAGCCAGTGAATCCGTGAAGTTAACGTGAGCGCTGGAAAGTTGCTGATCCTGAAGATAGCCCGGCACAGCATTGAGCAATTCGATGCCAGCCTCAGGCGAGGCCGACAAAATCCTTGCGCCACTCACCGGGCTGAACGGCACCGCCACCAGCAACTTGGGGTAATACGCGATACCTGCACGGCGGCATGCGTCAGCCCAGCTGTGATCGAACACATACTCGCCGTAGGAATGCCACTTGCGGTAAGCAGGCATTGCCGCAACCAGCTCACCGTTCTGGTAATTGAGCAAGTGTTGCGCCTGCCAACCCGAGCGCGGTCCAAGGCTGCCGCTGTCTTCCAGCGCACTGAGAAAGGCATGGCGAACGAACGGCTGACCACCCGGAACCAGTGCGTCCCATTGAGCAGGCACGACGTTTTCAAGGTTAGCGATCTGGACGGGCATGCGGACTTCCCCAACTGAGTCGGACGACGCGGCAGTATCCCTCATCAATCAACAATGTTCATCCATCTCCGTGGCGAAGGCTCTATCTCGCGGGTTACAGACTTTTAAATGTCACTGACATGCCATCGTTATGCCACCTTTCTGTAATAACCCGTCGCGATACTGGCGCCTGTTTTTAGAACCGGGGGTACTAACCCCACACGCCCTGCCTATGGGGCGGTTTCTTCAGGATGACCTGACGTCGTCCTTACTCACTCTATGGAGATCAACATGCGTCTTGTTTCTACACGTACTGCTTCGGCCCTGTGTGGTGGCCTGATATTGGCGATGGCGGTTCCTGCCAATGCCGCAGTCGACGCTAAATTGCTGGACATGCTCAAGGCTAACGGCTCTATCAACGCAGCCCAGTATGCTGAACTGCAGACGGAACTGGCCAAAGACCAGGCAGCGCAGAAACAAGCACTCGCAGATGTGCAAAACACCAAGTCAGCCTCTCAGGCCGAGTTCGAGAAGAAAGTCGCCTGGGCCACCAAGACCCAATTCAAAGGTGATGTTCGGGTCCGTCAGGAGAACATTGAAGTCGAAGACCAGGCCAGTTCGACAGACAGAAGTCGCCAGCGTCTGCGCGCTCGCTTGGGTGCTTACACCGAAATCAATCCGCAAGTGAGCACCGGCATTCGTATTGCCACCGGTGGCAACCCGGGCGGCAATGGCGACGGGCGCTCCACCAACGTGGACCTGGACAACTACTTCACCAAGAAAACGCTGTGGCTGGACCTGGGCTACGTCGATTACGCCCCTACCGCCATCAAAAACCTGCACCTCATCGGCGGCAAGATGAACCAGCCGTGGGTAAACATGGGCGATGTGATCTGGGACGGCGACCTCAACCCGGAAGGTCTGGCTGCAACCTACAGCTTCCCGTTGGGTGGCAAGACCGAACTGTTCGGCAGCGCCGGACATTACACCCTCAAAGACAACATTGACGGCGACGGCTACCAGTTCCGTCATGACCTTCGTCTGTACGCGGGTCAGCTGGGTGCCAAATTCGCACCGACCGATAACCTGAAAGTTACCTTGGGCGGCAGCGTCTACGGTTACGACGGCGACAGCAGCGTGGCTGCCCAGAACGCTCTGGCGGTAAACGGTAATACCACCACCGAATTCCAGCTGTACGAAGGTTTCGGTCAGGTTGATATCAGCGGCCTGGGCGTTCCATTGGGTCTGTACGGCCAATACGTCGTCAACGACAAGAGCGCCGATGGCGAAGACACTGCCTGGTTGACCGGCGTGAAAACCAAAGTGTTTGGTTTCGGTATCGACTACAACTACCGCGACGTTCAGCGTAACGCTGTAGTCGGTGCCTTCACCGACTCGGACTTCGCCAACGGCACCACAGGCGCACGCGGCCACAAGCTGAAGGTCAGTTACGAAATCGACAAGAACTTCTCGCTCGGTGCCACTTACTTCCTGGCTGATGCGGATAACACCGCCAGCACCCGCCTGGTTCGCGGCCCGACTGATCGCGACGTCAAAACCCTGCAGCTGGACGCCGAAGCGAAGTTCTAAGCACCGCCGAAACACGATCCAAGCTCCAAGCGGCACAGCTCCCGCCGCTTGAAGCCGCAAAGACCTTACAGCTCGACACTGCCCTGGCGATCCCCATCATCCGTTCGCCAGGTCAGAGTCGGGCTGTTTTTTTTATGCGGCACACGCTTATGAGCGGCCTAAGCACCGGAAGGAGCCAAATGTTTGACGAGGCGTCGGACCTGCCGAATCAGCAACTCCGTCTAGCCAACAAATTGGCCCCTGCAGATTCGAAACCCGGTACCAGAATTACATCAGCGCTTACGCAAAATCACGCTACCAATCGAATAACCCGCACCAAACGAACTCAGCACGCCAAGCGCGCCGCTTGGCAAATCATCCTGATAGGTGTGAAACGCGATCACCGAGCCCGCCGAACTGGTGTTCGCATACGTATCGAGAATCACCGGCGCTTCTTCGACAGACGCGTCGCGGCCCAAGAGCTTTTTGACGATCAGGTGATTCATGCTGAGGTTGGCCTGGTGCAGCCAGAAACGCTGTACGTCGCTGACATTCAGGCTGTTCTCCTGCAAATGCGCGCCCACCAGTTCGGCGACCATCGGGCACACTTCGCGGAACACTTTGCGACCTTCCTGCACGAACAGTTTGTCCGGCGCGCCTTCGCCCTCTTCGGCCGTGCGATTGAGGAAGCCGAAGTTATTGCGAATGTTGTTGGAAAAGCTGGTCAGCAATTTGGTGCCGAGGATATCGAACTGATGCGCCGAGGTGGCCAGATCAGCACGCTCAACCAGCACAGCAGTGGCGGCATCGCCGAAGATGAAGTGGCTGTCGCGGTCACGGAAATTCAGGTGCGCAGTACAGATTTCCGGGCTGACAACGAGCACGGAGCGAGCCTGCCCCAGTTGCACGCTGTTGCTTGCCGCCTGGATACCGAAGGTTGCCGACGAGCAAGCGACGTTCATGTCAAAGCCGAAACCCTGAACGCCCAATGCAGCCTGAATTTCGATGGAAATCGCCGGATAAGCGCGTTGCAGATTCGAGCAGGCGACGATCACACCGTCGACATCGGCAGCGGTTTTACCCGCACGTTGCAAGGCTTGCTCAGCGGCAGCGACACCCATCTGGCAGAGGATCGACCATTCATCGTTGGAGCGCTCGGGCAAGCGAGGCTTCATGCGTTGCGGGTCGAGAATGCCGTCTTTATCCATGACAAAACGGCTTTTGATACCCGAAGCTTTTTCGATGAAGGCAGCGTTGGACTCAGTCAGCGCCTGAACTTCGCCACGCTCAATGGCGGCAGCATTCTCGCTGTTGAATTGAGCAACGTAAGTATTGAAAGACTGCACCAGCTCTTCATTGGAAATGCTGTTGGCCGGGGTGTACAGGCCTGTGCCGCTGATGACGACGTTGTGCACGGTCGTTCCTCTCTTATTGATCAATGCAGGTAACGACCTGCTCGCGCATGGTGGCGGCCCTTTTTTGGGACCAACGTACCAATGCAAAACTGTAAAACACCCTTGGTGCGAACAAGCTTGGGCAACACTCAGGGGGGCAAGGGGCGAAGTGTGCCATATCGGCCCCTATATTTGGGAGTTTGAACAGAAGACCTGTAGGAGCTCACGAGCACCGCGAGGCAGCGATGACGGTGTGTCAGGCAAATCGCGATCGCTGCCTCGCGGTGCTCGTGAGCTCCTATAGATATCCGTTTGAACGGCCTATCCCTCCACCTGCGCCCACTGTTTACTCAGGCGCTTGTCGGAAACCGGCATTTTGGTCCCCAGTTGTTGAGCGAACAGCGACACACGGTATTCCTCCAGCCACCAGCGATAGGCGGTCAACTCCGGGTCGCGCTTGCCTTCCTGCGCGTGTTTGCTGGCGCGCGCCTGGTATTGGGCCCAAAGCCCGGCAAGTTCGATGCTCCAGACCCGGTCTTTCTGAACCTGACCGGGCAGTTTTTCAAGACGCATTTCGATGGCTTTCAAATAGCGCGGCAACTCTTTAAGCCACTGCGCCGGGGTTTCGCGGACGAAGCCCGGATAGACCAACTGCGCCAGCTGCGACTTGATGTCGTTGAGCGCCACCGCTTCGGCCAGATTGATCTTGCCCTTGAAACGCTTTTGCAGGCCGTGCCAGAGCTTGAGAATGTCCAGCGTCAGCTTCGCCAGACGCTCGGCGTGTTCTGTCCATGCGCCACGCTTGCGTTCGGCCAATGCCAGCAGCCCGGCGCCGTCACGCGGCAAACTCTCCTCGCCTTCCAGCACGCAGCTGTCGAGGCTGGCCAGCAGGATGTCTTCAACCAACGCGTCGATGCGGCCCAATTCGCGATGCAACAAGGCCAGTTCGGTTTGCCCCGGCAGCTTACTGCGCAGGAACTTGGCCGGTTCTGCCAGTTGCTGTAACAACAGGCGCTGCAAGGCACGGCGATGCTGATATTCGGCTTCGGCGGACGTCGAGAAGCGCCCTTCCTTGACGGTGCCCGACTCTTCTACCAGCGCCGGATAAACCGTCATGGAAAGCCCGGCGATGTTCTGCTGGGTTTTTTCCGCCACAGGTGCGAAGACTTTCGCCTCGACCGGCTGCTGACCTTTCGCGGACTGCGGCACCGCCAGGGCAGCCTGACTGGCTTCTGCAAAACGCGCGGTCAATTCGTCCAGCTCGCGACCTTCGCCAAGAAACTTGCCGTTACCGTCGACGATCTCCAGATTCATTTTCAGGTGACTTTCGAGCTGCTGCGCGGCTTCAGCCCAAGCCTCGTCGCTGACTCGCGCGCCGGTCATGCGCAGCAATTCACGGCCCAGCGCCTGCGGCAGCGAGCCTTCGCCAAACGTGATGCGCTGCAACGCAGCCTTGATGAAGTCCGGCACTGGCACGAAATTCTTGCGAATCGCCTTGGGCAGGTTACGGACCAGTGCGATGCATTTGGTTTCCAGCAAACCCGGCACCAGCCACTCCAGGCGCTCGGCGGGCAAAGACAACAGCAAGGGCGCAGGTACACGCACCGTCACGCCATCGCGAGGATGATTGGGCTCGAAGTGATAGGTCAGCGGCAGGGTCAGATCGCCCAGTTTGAGGGTGTCCGGGTAATACGCCGCGGTGACTTCATTGGCCTCGCGGGCCAGCACGTCCTCTTCGCGCATGATCAACAATTGCGGGTTCTTCTGACTTTCGGTTTTGTACCAATGCTCGAAGGTCGCAGCCTGATGAATTTCGGCGGGGATCCGTGCTTCGTAGAAACCGTAAAGCGTGTCTTCGTCTGCCAGAATGTCACGGCGGCGCGCTTTGGCTTCCAGCTCGTCGAGGGTTTCCAGCAGTTTGGTATTGGCGCTCAGGCACTTGGCGCGAGAGTTGATCTCACCACGGACAAGCCCTTCGCGGATGAACAGCTCGCGGGAGACCACTGGATCAATCGGCCCGTAGTGCACCGGCCGACGGCCGACCACGATCAGACCAAACAGGGTGATCTGCTCGAACGCTACGACCTGGCCGCGCTTTTTCTCCCAATGCGGCTCGAAGTGATTCTTCTTGATCAAGTGCCCGGCCAGCGGCTCGATCCAGTCGGAATCAATCTTGGCGACCATCCGCGCATAAAGCTTGGTAGTTTCCACCAGCTCAGCGGTCATCAGCCATTGCGGACGCTTCTTGCCCAGCCCCGACGACGGGTGAATCCAGAAACGTCGTTGCCGCGCGCCGAGGTAATCGCCTTCGTCGGCTTTCTGGCCAATCTGGCTGAGCAAACCGGAAAGAATCGCCTTGTGGAATTTCGGGTAGTCGGCAGGCTCTTTGTTGATCGTCAGTTGCAGGTCGCGACAGATCAGGCCCAATTGCCGATGGGCGTCGCGCCATTCACGCAGCCGCAGGTAATTGAGGAAGTTACGACGGCACCAATTGCGCAGCGGGCTGGCGGTCAGGGCCTGGCGCTGTTCTTCGAAACCACGCCACAGATTGACCAGCCCGGCAAAATCCGAATCGGCGTCTTTCCATTGGGCGTGAGCCTGATCCGCCGCTTGTTGACGCTCTGGCGGACGTTCGCGCACGTCCTGCACGGACATGGCGCTGGCGACGATCAACACTTCCTGCAAACTGCCCTGCTTCGCCGCTTCGAGCAACATGCGCCCCATACGCGGGTCCACCGGCAAACGCGCCAACTGTCGGCCCAACGGCGTGAGCTGGTTCTCGCGGTTCACCGCCGACAGCTCCTGCAACAGGTTGAAACCATCGCTGATCGCTTTGCCGTCTGGCGGCTCGATGAACGGGAAGTCAGTGATCTCGCCCAGGCGCAGATGCAGCATCTGCAGGATCACCGCGGCGAGGTTGGTCCGCAGGATTTCCGGATCGGTAAATTCCGGTCGCCCATTGAAATCTTCTTCGCTGTAAAGCCGCACGCAGAGGCCCGGCTCAACCCGGCCACAACGGCCTTTACGCTGGTTGGCGCTGGCCTGGGAGACCGCCTCGATGGGCAAACGCTGAACCTTGGCGCGATAGCTGTAACGGCTGATGCGCGCGGTCCCGGTGTCGATCACGTAACGGATGCCCGGCACGGTCAACGAGGTTTCCGCGACGTTGGTCGCCAGTACCACGCGCCGTCCCGGATGCGACTGGAAAATACGCTGTTGCTCGGCAGGCGACAGGCGCGCATACAGCGGCAGGATCTCGGTGTGCTTGAGTTGCGCCTTGCGCAGCATTTCGGCCGCGTCACGAATTTCACGCTCGCCGGGCAGGAACACCAGTACATCGCCCGGGCTCTTGCGCTCGCTGCGTTCAAAAGCGGCCAGCTCATCCAGCGTCGCCAGAATCGCCTGATCAACCGTCAAGTCATCTTCGACGCTGTTGCCCTCTTCGTCCTGCTGGGAGGTCAGCGGGCGATACCAGGTTTCCACCGGGAAGGTCCGGCCGGAAACTTCGACGATAGGCGCGTCATTGAAGTGCTCGGAAAAGCGCTGCAAGTCGATGGTCGCCGACGTGATGATGACTTTCAGGTCCGGGCGACGTGGCAGCAGGGTTTTCAGGTAACCGAGCAGGAAGTCGATGTTGAGGCTGCGCTCGTGGGCTTCGTCGACGATGATCGTGTCGTAGCGCTCAAGAAAGCGGTCGTGTTGGGTTTCGGCCAACAGAATGCCGTCGGTCATCAGCTTGATCAGGGTGCTGCTGTCGCTCTGGTCTTCGAAACGCACCTGATAACCGACCAGCGCGCCCAGTGGTGTACCCAATTCTTCCGCAACGCGGCTGCCGACACTGCGCGCCGCGATTCGACGTGGCTGGGTATGGCCAATCAAACCGTGTTGCCCACGACCGATTTCCAGACAGATCTTTGGCAACTGAGTGGTTTTACCCGACCCGGTCTCACCGGCAATGATCAGCACCTGGTGTTTGAGCAGCGCCTCTTTGATTTCGTCACGCTTGGCAGCAATCGGCAGGCTGTCGTCGTAACGAATCAGCGGCACACTGTCACGCCGCGCTGTCACCTGAGCACACGACGCCTGCACCTTCGCCACCCACTGCGCCAGCTTCGCCTCATCGGGCTTCTTGCGCAGTTCATGCAACTGGCGGCGCAAGCGATGACGATCGCTGATCATCGCGTGGTCGAGGTTCTTCAGAAGTTGGTCAATCGAGGGCGTTTGATCGGTCATCAGGTGCGCAGGGTCTTTTGATGGGTGCAAAGGCGGGATTGTCGCAGATTTGGCGGGGATGATGCAGGTGCGGTGTTTTTGGATCGCGTCAGATCCCTGTGGGAGCCGGGCTTGCCCGCGATAAGACTGTACGCGATTGACCTGATATCAGCGGTGTTCGTATCGCGGGCAAGCTCGGCTCCCACAGGTTCGGTGTTGTCTGTTGGGGCGGGGCTTGGCAGCAGGCGAGCTTTTACTTCTTCAACCCCAACTTCTTCAATTCCTCATCGCGCAATTCACGGCGCAGGATCTTGCCGACGTTAGTGGTAGGCAGTGAGTCGCGGAATTCGACGCTGCGCGGGACTTTGTAGCCGGTCAGGTTGGCGCGCATGTGTTCCATGACTTGATCCTTGGTCAGGGTCATGCCCGGTTTGACCACGACGAACACCTTGATCGCTTCGCCGGACTTATCGTCCGGAACGCCAATGGCCGCGCACTGCAGCACACCGGGCAAGGTTGCCAGCACGTCTTCGAGCTCGTTCGGGTACACGTTGAAGCCGGAGATGAGGATCATGTCTTTCTTGCGATCGACAATCCGCATGTAGCCGTCCGGCTGAATCAAGGCGATGTCGCCGGTCTTGAGCCAGCCATCCGCGTCGATCATTTCATCGGTCGCGTCCTGACGCTCCCAATAGCCCTTCATCACCTGCGGGCCTTTGATGCACAGCTCGCCGATTTCACCCAGCGGCAGTTCATTGCCTGCGTCGTCGATAACCTTGCACAGCGTCGAAGGTGCCGGAATACCGATGGTGCCGATCTGGATTTTCTGGTTAGGGTTACAGCTGGCTACCGGACTGGTTTCGGTCATGCCATAGCCTTCGCAAATAGCGCAGCCGGTCACTTCTTTCCAGCGCTCGGCAGCGGCCAGTTGCAAGGCCATGCCACCGGACAGCGTGACTTTCAGGGCCGAGAAGTCCAGGTTGCGGAATTCCGGGCTATTGCAAAGCGCCACGAACAACGTGTTGAGGCCGACAAACCCACTGAATTTCCACTTCGACAGCTCCTTGACCATCGCGGGCAGGTCGCGCGGGTTGCTGATCAGGATGTTGTGATTGCCGATCAACATCATCGACATGCAGTGAAAGGTGAAGGCGTAGATGTGATACAGCGGCAGCGGCGTGATGACCACTTCGCTGCCTTCGTTCATGTTCGAACCCATCAAGGCCTTGCACTGCAGCATGTTGGCGATCAGGTTGCGGTGGGTGAGCATCGCACCTTTAGCCACGCCGGTGGTGCCGCCAGTGTATTGCAGCACTGCGACGTCGTTGCTGGCCGGAGCGGCCTCGGTGAACGAACGGCCGCGGCCTTTGCTGAGCACCTCATTGAATTTGATCGCCGCCGGCAAGTGGTAAGCCGGGACCATCTTCTTCACGTATTTGATGACACTGTTGATCAACAGGCGCTTGAGCGGCGGCAGCATGTCCGCCACTTCGGTGACGATCACATGTTTGACGCCAGTCTTGGGCACGACCTTTTCGGCCAGGTGCGCCATGTTCGCCAGACACACCAGCGCCTTGGCACCGGAATCCTTGAACTGGTGTTCCATTTCCCGCGCGGTATACAGCGGGTTGGTATTGACCACGATCAGACCGGCGCGCATGGCACCGAATACAGCGATGGGGTATTGCAGAACGTTGGGCAACTGCACGGCAATGCGATCGCCGGGTTGCAGGTCGGTATGGTGCTGAATCCAGGCGGCAAACGCGCCGGACTGCTCATACAGCTCACCATAGGTGAGGGTCTGGCCCAGATTGGTGAAAGCCGGCTTGCTGGCGAAACGTTCGCAAGACTGCTTCAATACGGCCTGGACGTTGGGGTATTCGTCAGGATTGATCTCGGCAGGAATGCCAGACGGATACTTGTCCTTCCAGAAGTTTTCAATCATGGAAGCCGGGCTCCTCAGCGACAGCGAATTCTTCACACCGCTTGAATGCGATGATTTTCTTGTGTTTTGGAATTTTGCGGTTAACGCTTCGTTGCTTTATGACAGGTCAAAAGCGGGCCGAGAGTAGCAGCTTTGCAATAGGCCGCCTAGGGGCAAAGAAGGCCCCTACAGTCACAAAAATGACTCAAGAATTAACAGCGGTCACGTTTAGAGCTTTAATACTATTTGTCGCGAATCTGGCTGAAATGACTGATCTAGAGCACCCAAAAGAAATCCTGCGCTGAAATACAATTCTGTGAGAGCAGAGCTTGCTCGCGATAAGGCAGGATGCGATCCATAGCAAACCGCATCCAGTCTTATCGCGAGCAAGCTCTGCGCCCACATAAAAATGTACTTACAGAAAATCAGGCGATATCCCGTAACTCCCTCCTGAGAATTTTGCCCACCGGCGTCATTGGCAACGAGTCGCGCAGCACGATCTGTTTGGGCACTTTGTAGCCGGTGAAATTTTCTTTGCAGAACAGTTTCAGTTCTTCAATGCTGACGCCGCCTTCGCGAGGCACCACAAACAGTTTCACCGCTTCCCCCGAGCGCTCATCCGGTACGCCGATCACCGCGCAGTTGGCTACGCCGGGGTGTCCCATGACGACGTCTTCGATCTCGTTGGGGTACACGTTGAAACCGGATACGATGATCAGGTCCTTCTTGCGATCGACGATGCTGACAAAGCCATCCGCTTCAATCACCGCGATGTCACCGGTCTTGAACCAGCCTTCGGCGTCCAGCGCTTCGGCGGTCGCCTCCGGACGTTGCCAGTAACCGAGCATCACTTGCGGGCCTTTGACACACAGCTCACCACGCTCGCCCAACGGTAGATCGTTGCCCTCGTCATCGATAACCTTCATCAACGTGCTTGGCACCGGAATGCCGACCGTTCCGAGTCGCGCAAGCTCGCCATAAGGATTGGCGCTGGCCACCGGTGAGGTTTCGGTCAGACCATAACCCTCGACGATCCGGCAACCGGTGAGCTGCTCCCAGCGCTCGGCCGTCGCCTTGACCAGTGCCGTGCCACCGGAGTTGGTGCTTTTCAGGCTGGAGAAATCCAGCGACTTGAAATCAGGGTGATTCATCAGCGCAACGAACAGCGTATTGAGGCCGATCATCGCCGTGAACCGCCACTGGCCAAGCTCCTTGATGAAACCACTGATGTCTCGGGGATTGGTGATCAGAATGTTGTGATTACCGCTGACCATCATGCACATGCAGTTCGCTGTGAAGGCATAGATGTGGTACAGCGGCAGCGGCGCGATCATGATCTCCTTGCCTTCCTGAAAAACCGGTTGGCCGTCGCTGCCGTGCTGGGACATGCAAGCGTGGACTTGCTGCATGTTTGCGACGAGATTGCCATGACTGAGCATCGCGCCCTTGGCCAGGCCAGTCGTGCCGCCGGTGTATTGCAGCACCGCAACGTCACTGAGTTGCAGCGGCACCGGGTTCAATTGATGACCACGGCCCAGATGTAACGCCGCCTTGAAGCGGGTGGCTTGCGGCAAGTGATAGGCCGGGACCAGTTTCTTGACCTTGTCGACAATGGTATTGATCAGCCAGCCCTTGGCTGTCGACTGCATGTCGCCCATTTTCACTTCGATCAGGTACTGGATGTCGGTGTCCGGCAGCACTTCCTGAACCAGCTTGCCGAACATGTTCAGATACACCAGCGCGCGAGCGCCAGAATCCTTGAACTGGTGGCGCATTTCCCGAGCGGTGTACAGCGGGTTGGTATTGACCACGATCAAACCGGCCCGCAACGCACCGAAAACAGCGATGGGGTATTGCAGGAGGTTGGGCATCTGGACGGCGATGCGATCACCCGGTTTGAGTTCGGTGTGCTGCTGCAACCACGCCGCAAAGGCGGCCGAGTGGCGATCCAGCTCGGCGTAGGTCAGGGTTACCCCCATGTTGCTGAATGCCGGGCGGTCGGCAAATTTGCGACAGCTGCGCTCGAAAACCTCAACGACCGACGTGTACGCGTGCACGTCTACTTCGGAAATGACGCCTGCCGGTCGCTTGTCGTTCCAGAAATCAGGTTGCATTTGTTTTTGTCCTCTTACCTGAGATTGTCTGGCCCGCGGCCATGACGCGGGAACTTGCCGGACGTTAGCAGCTAAAACACGGAAGGCAAATATAGAAGGGGGCGACATCATTACCATGAATTACAGAGCTGGTCGGTCTGCGATTCATCAGCCACTCTACACTCCCTGAACAGGACGTTTTAACGCTGTCCATTCAGCCTTGGGAGTTGTCATGAAACATCAGCCGTTCTGGCTCGACGCCAGTGACCAAAGCCGCGTTTACGTCAATGTATGGCTACCTGACGGCGAGCCTGAAGCGGTGGTCATGCTGTCCCATGGCATGGCCGAACACAGCAGCAGATATGCACGCTTTGGTCTCGCATTGGCCGAGGCCGGATTTGCCTTGTACGCCCATGACCAGCGCGGTCATGGCAAGACAGCGGATCAGGGCCTCCTTGGGCATTATGCCGATGAACAAGGCTGGGCGAAGGTGGTTGGCGATCTGGCCAGCGTCGCTCAGGCCATCAGCCAACGCTATCCGGGAGTGCCGGTCTTCTTGCTCGGCCACAGTATGGGCAGCTATGTCGCTCAGGCGTATTTGCAGCATCACGGCGCTGGCTTGCAGGGCGCGATTCTCAGTGGGTCCAATTTTCAGCCAGCCACCTTTTATCGCGCGGCTCGCCTGATTGCCCGAATGGAGCGCTTTCGCCAGGGCGCCAAGGGACGCAGTGCACTGATCGAATGGCTGTCGTTCGGTTCATTCAACAAAGCGTTCAAACCGGTACGCACCTGTTTTGACTGGCTCAGCCGCGATGCGCAGGAGGTCGACAAATATGCGCTCGACCCGCTTTGTGGATTTCGCTGCACCAATCAGCTCTGGCTGGATATGCTCGGCGGCCTGCAGCAAATCAGTAAGGCATCGAACCTGGCGCAAATCGACCCGGGCTTGCCGTTGCTGGTAATTGGCGGCGAATGTGATCCGGTGAGTGATGGCAAGCGTCTGAAAGATCTTGCCGACGCATTGGTCGCGGCAGGCCATCAGATGTTACAACTGAAGATCTACCCGCAAGCGCGGCATGAAGTGCTCAACGAAACCAACCGTGATGAAGTCACCCGTGATGTAATCGACTGGCTGAAACAAGCGCTGCTACAGCCAAGACCGCGTCGGGCAGAGTAAACGAAGTGCGCCGAGCCGCACTGAAATGCGCCACGCCAGGCTGGCAAAACTGCGTTTGACATCAATATTCAATTTTCAGGATCACCCATGACCCAGGTAACCAATACACCTTACGAAGCCCTTGAAGTCGGCCAGACCGCCAGTTACAGCAAGACCGTTGAAGAACGCGACATCCAGCTGTTCGCGGCAATGTCCGGCGACCACAACCCGGTTCACCTGGACGCTGAGTACGCAGCCTCAACCATGTTCAAAGAGCGTATCGCCCACGGTATGTTCAGCGGGGCATTGATCAGCGCTGCCGTCGCTTGCGAGCTGCCTGGGCCGGGCACTATTTATCTGGGTCAGCAGATGAGCTTTCAAAAGCCGGTCAAATTGGGTGACACGTTGACCGTGCGTTTGGAAATTCTGGAAAAAATGCCTAAATTCCGCGTGCGCATCGCGACACGTGTCTTCAATCAGCGTGATGAGCTGGTGGTGGATGGCGAAGCGGAAATTCTCGCGCCACGTAAGCAGCAGACCGTGACGTTGACGACACTGCCAGCGATCAGCATCGGCTGACTCAAACCTGTAGGAGCTCACGAGCAGCGCGAGGCAGCGATAGCGGTTTACCTGATGTATCGCTATCGCTGCCTCGCGCTGCTCGTGAGCTCCTACAAAAGAAAATACGTTCACAAATTGAACACAAAAAAAAGGCGACCGAAGTCGCCCAAAATGCCTTGCGTGCTCTTTTTATTGGAAGGCCTCTGCCTTATTTGCGTTTTTTCGAGTCCTTCCAGATGAATAGTCCGAAGCCTGCGAAGAACACCAGCATCAGGCCCACGGTTACGACTCCGGCCACTACCACATTGTCGAAAAACATAACCGTGCCTCCTGCGCTGAATGTCCCTGTTCGATGGGGCTAGATTAACCAGTGGCGCACGAATAGGAATTGACCCAAATCAATAGCACCACACTCTCTTCACGAGCGTGCGGAAACTGATCCGGGTCAAGGCTATAAAGAGATTCGACGGAAAGCTGTAGGAGCCGCCGAAGGCTGAGAATGGCGCGGTGTCAGGTACAACGCCTTCGCAGCCTTCGGCAGCTCCTGCAGGAAATGCACTTCGGTGCGGATGCCTAGCGTTTCTTGGGTTTGCTTTTCGACTTTTTCTTAGCCTTAGCCAAGGGCATCGCCTGTTCGAATGCATTGCGCATTTCGTTGAGGCGTTTGTCGTTCAGATCGTGTACACGCTTGGCGCGCTCGGCGCCCAGGTCGATCAGGTTTTCATCTGCGCTCATGACCAACAACTCTCGAACACTGGGAAGTGGGGTCAATAATGCGCAATCGCAGTGACCATGACCAGTGGCTATCTGACGAGAAAACCGCATTGATTCACGTTTGCCCCATTTTTGACGGCACAATTGCACTCAGCGCTGCTTATCAAAGGACCGGATATCCGTGCAACCGCCCCTTACAGAGTCTTCGCCACAACCAGCCCTGCATGGCGATTTACCGCCGATGCTGACGCTGCGCGCCTTCGAAGCCGTGGCGCGGCATCTGAGTTTCGTCAATGCCGCACGCGAATTGTCAGTGACGCAAAGCGCTTTGAGCCATCAGGTGCACAAGCTGGAGGCGTTTCTCGAATGCCGTCTGTTTATCCGTCGCACTCGCGCTATTGAACTGACCGAAGCCGGACGCGCTTATCAGCTACAGGTTCGACAAGCACTGGAAGGCATTGCCGCAGCGACTCGCGTTATTCGCCATACCGCCCCGGCCCCCAGCGTACTGCGCATCGGCCTGCTCGCTTCGTTTGCAACGATGTGGCTGGCACCGCGGCTTTCCGGTTTCATCTCGGCCAATCCCGATATCCGCGTCGAGCTGGTGCCGTCCTATGACCTGGCCGACGTGGCAGGCGGCGAGGTTGCGATCGCGATCCGCTACGGCAAAGGTGGCTGGCCCAACGTCAACGCAATGCGCTTGATGAATGAACGCCTTTCCCCTGTGTGCAGCCCGCAATACAAAACCCGTTGGCTCGAAACGCAACGCGACCTCAAACAACCAGCGCTTGCACCCGGCCCGCTGCTCACCGCGCAAGCGACCATTCCGTTCGAATGGCTGGACTGGGCGAAACAACTGCGCGTGGATATCAGCCAACTGCCAAGCCTGATGCTGCATGACTACAACATCGTGGTGGAAGCTGCGGTCGCCGGACAAGGCATCGCCATGGGCCGTGATCGCTTGATCAAGCGGCGTTTGCAGGACGGCTGTCTGGTGCAACTGCTGCCCGACGCTGTCTACGACGGGGAAATCGGTTACTGGCTGGTAACCGGCGACCAGCCGTTGGGAGAGACGGCGCAACGCTTCGCCAACTGGTTGATTGCAGTGTGCCGCGAGGATGATTGAGCGATATCGATACGTAGGGTGAAATCTTTCAGTTTGTCGGACTGATCGCCGCCTTTCATTGTGCGCTCACCTTTAAGGAGAACGCCCGATGACTAACAGCTTGCGCGAACAACTCGCAAAACTGGACTTGCAACTTCCTGCCCCGGACAACCCCGCTGGCAACTACGTCAGCACAGTAGTCAGCCAGAACATGCTGTATGTGTCGGGACAAATCCCCATGCTCAACGGCCAGCCCGCCTTCATCGGCCGTGTAGGTGAAACACTGACCGAAGAGCAAGGCATGGCCGCGGCGGAACTGGCAGCGCTGGGTTTGCTGGCCCAACTGGACTCAGTGATTGGCGATGACCTGTCAAAATTGGTTCGGCTGGTGAGGCTGGGCGTATTTGTTGCCTGCCCCAGTGATTTCACACGCCAGGGAGCAGTGGGCAACGGTGCCTCGAACCTGCTGGTCAGCGTGCTTGGCAAAGCCGCTCGGCACGTTCGCACATCGGTTGGTGTTTCCAGCCTGCCCGCTGGTGTTGCCGTTGAGACGGATGCCATCTTCGAGCTACGTTCATGACCGGGCTGTTGACCGAGACGCAGGTTCAGGCGCTACGGGCCGCGACACCGGGTTGCCAGCGAGTGATCCACTTCAATCATTCCGGCGCCTCGTTACCCAGCCAGGCGACTGTGACGGCCATGATCACGCAAATGAACCTCGAAGCCAGTCAAGGTCCGATGGAAGCCGCCGCGCAGGGCGAGACTCTTCTGGAAAACGCCCGCAACACTGCTGCGCGGCTGATCAACTGCACCCCCTCCTCCATTGCTTTTCTGGGCAGCGGCTCTGCTGCCTGGGGCATGGCCTTCAGCGCACTGGGCCCCTGGCGGCGCGGAGACCGCATTCTGGTCGGGCGTCACGAATGGGGCGGCAACCTGGCTTGCATGGCCCAGGCCTTCGCCGCCGGAGCGAGCCTGGAAGTTATCCCCTGCGACGAGAACGGTGCGGTGTCGGTGTCCGCGCTGGAGGCCATGATCGATGAACGTGTGCGTTTGATCTCTCTGACATGGCTACCAGCCAACGGCGGCCTGATCAACCCGGCTGCAGCCATCGGCGCAGTGGCAAAGCGGTACGGCATTCCTTACTTCATCGATGCAGGCCAGGCATTGGGGCAAATCGGCGTCGATGTTCAGACGCTGGGTTGCGACGTGCTCAAAGGGGCCTGCCGCAAATTCCTGCGCGGCCCTCGGGGCACGGCCTTGCTGTACATCCGCGAGGGGTTCGTCGAAACGCTTCAGCCACCGTTCGTTGACGTTCTTTCTGCGCCCAGAAAAGGCGAAAGCTTTACGCCCCGCAACGACGCTCGACGCTTTGAAACCAGCGAAATGTCGCTGACGCTGATCGCCGGTTTGAATAACGCATTGAGCGAAGTGGAAGCATTGGGCGTAGCGCCTGTCCGACAACGCATTCAGCACTTGGCATCGTTGCTGCGCGAGCGGATGACAGAAGTCGTAGGACTCAAGCTACAGGATTGTGGCGCAGCGCCCGAGCAATCAGGACTGGTGTCTTTCACACTGGAAGGCTGGGACGCCTTGGAGATTAAAAAGGAGTTAGCAACGAAAGGGATAAACATCGGCGCCAATGGCGTGGCTTACACGCCGCTGGATATGCAGGCCAGAGGACTGGGCAACATCGCACGGATATCCGTGAGTCATCTGAATACTGAAAGCGAGATAGACACGTTGCTCACGGCATTGCGCGCAATGAGCAAACGACAGCGGAAAACAACCTAGACCTGCACGTCGACCCAAAGCCCCTGACGCGGCTCATCATCAATCAGTGGCACTACTGGCACGGTGTTGTCCGCGTTCAGGGCAACACCAGGGATTGCCAGATGCTCAGGCTCATCGGCCCCTTCTTCGCGACGACGTTGCTGCTCTTCATGGCGGGCGTGTTCTTCGCGCAGCAACCAGGCGTTGCGCTCTTCTTCCTCATTGCGCAAGTCGATGTTGGTTTCGCTGGAACTTGGCTGTACCGGTGCCACAGGAGGAATGTCAGGTACCTGCCGGGCCGGATCCAGTTGCGAAGTCACGGGTACCACACTCAGGGGAAGCATCGGTTGCAGCATTATTAGTTCTCCTTTTGAGTGGATGTCGGCCAAGTGCCTACCGACTTGACCCCCTAAATGAGAAACTTTCGACTCTGTTTTTGGCAACTAGTGCCTTTAACAGGCTTAAATTGTTGCAAGAGCGTTTAAATACAGGTGTTTTGTCACTGCACCTTTGGCCTCGGCAGCGCGTTCCGTTAACATAGTCGGCTTTTTCAAAGCGGGAGACAGGCAGCATGGCGCAGCAGTATCAACCGGGGCAACGCTGGATTAGCGACAGCGAAGCCGAGCTGGGTTTGGGCACCGTTCTGGCACAGGACGGCCGCTTGTTGACCGTGCTCTACCCGGCCACTGGCGACACACGCCAGTACGCACTGCGAAATGCACCACTGACTCGTGTGCGCTTTTCCCCAGGCGATGTGATCACTCACTTCGAAAACTGGAAGATGACCGTTCGTGAAGTCGATGACGTCGATGGCCTGCTGGTTTACCACGGCCTCAACGCGCAGAACGAAGCCGTCACCCTGCCGGAAACCCAGCTGTCGAACTTCATCCAGTTCCGCTTGGCGACTGACCGCCTGTTCGCCGGGCAAATCGACCCGCTGTCCTGGTTCTCCCTGCGTTATCACACCCTGGAACACACCAGCCGCCAGTTGCAGTCCTCTCTCTGGGGCCTGGGTGGCGTGCGTGCGCAGCCGATTGCGCACCAGTTGCACATCGCCCGCGAAGTGGCCGACCGCATTGCGCCACGGGTTTTGCTGGCGGACGAAGTAGGTCTGGGCAAGACCATCGAAGCCGGTCTGGTCATCCACCGCCAACTGCTTTCGGGCCGCGCCAACCGCATCCTGATTCTGGTTCCGGAGAACCTGCAGCACCAATGGCTGGTGGAAATGCGCCGCCGCTTCAACCTTCAGGTCGCACTGTTCGATGCAGAGCGCTTCATCGAAAGCGATGCCAGCAACCCGTTCGAAGACACCCAACTGGCGCTGGTTGCGCTGGAATGGCTGGTTGATGACGAGAAAGCTCAGGACGCACTGTTTGCCGCGGGCTGGGATCTGCTGGTGGTGGACGAAGCTCACCATCTGGTCTGGCACGAAGACAAGGCAAGCCCTGAATACTCGCTGGTCGAGCAACTCGCTGAGGTCATCCCCGGCGTGCTGCTGCTGACCGCAACCCCGGAACAACTGGGCCAGGACAGCCACTTCGCGCGCCTGCGCCTGCTTGACCCGAACCGTTTCCACGACCTGCATGCATTCCGCGCCGAAAGCGAAAACTATCGCCCGGTTGCAGAGGCCGTGCAGGAGCTGCTCGACAAAGGTCGTCTCTCACCTGAAGCGCACAAGACCATTCACGGTTTCCTGGGCGCTGAAGGCGACACCCTGCTGGCAGCCGTCAACGACGGCGACGAAGAAGCCAGTGCGCGTCTGATCCGCGAATTGCTCGACCGCCACGGCACTGGCCGCGTGCTGTTCCGTAATACCCGTGCCGCCGTGCAAGGTTTCCCGGAACGCAAGCTGCATCAATATCCACTGCCCTGCCCGGCTGAATACCTGGAGCTGCCGCTTGGCGAACACGCCGACCTGTACCCGGAAGTCAGCTTCCAGGCGCAACCGGACGCCAGTGAAGAAGAGCGCTGGTGGAAGTTTGATCCGCGTGTCGACTGGCTGATCGATACCCTGAAAATGCTCAAGCGCGTCAAGGTGCTGGTGATCTGCGCCCACGCCGAAACGGCCATGGATCTGGAGGACGCCCTGCGCGTGCGCTCCGGCATTCCGGCCACCGTCTTCCATGAAGGCATGAACATTCTCGAACGCGACCGCGCGGCTGCGTACTTCGCTGATGAAGAGTTCGGTGCTCAGGTCCTGATCTGTTCGGAAATCGGCAGTGAAGGTCGTAACTTCCAGTTCGCTCACCACTTGGTGCTGTTCGATCTGCCAGCGCACCCGGACCTGCTTGAGCAGCGTATCGGTCGTCTGGACCGGATCGGCCAGAAACACACCATCGAGCTGCACGTACCGTTCCTGGAAACCAGCCCGCAGGCGCGACTGTTCCAGTGGTATCACGAAGCGCTGAACGCGTTCCTGAACACTTGTCCGACCGGTAACGCCCTGCAACACCAGTTCGGCCCACGCCTGCTGCCGTTGCTGGAAAGCGGTGATGACGATGAATGGCAAGAGCTGATCAACGAGGCACGTACCGAGCGCGAGCGCCTGGAAAGCGAACTGCACACCGGTCGCGACCGTCTGCTGGAACTCAACTCTGGCGGCGCTGGCGAAGGCGAAGCGTTGGTCGAGGCGATTCTGGAGCAGGATGATCAGTTCACCCTGCCGATCTACATGGAAACCCTGTTCAATGCGTTCGGCATCGACAGCGAAGACCATTCGGAAAACGCCCTGATCCTGCGTCCAAGCGAAAAAATGCTCGACGCCAGCTTCCCGCTGGGTGACGACGAAGCCGTGACCATCACCTACGACCGCAACCAGGCGCTGTCTCGTGAAGACATGCAGTTCATCACCTGGGAGCACCCGATGGTGCAAGGCGGCATGGATCTGGTGTTGTCCGGCTCCATGGGCAATACCGCAGTGGCACTGATCAAGAACAAGGCGCTCAAGCCCGGCACCGTGTTGCTGGAACTGTTGTATGTGAGTGAAGTGGTTGCGCCGCGCTCGCTGCAATTGGGTCGCTACTTGCCACCGGCCGCCCTGCGCTGCCTGCTCGACAGCAACGGCAACGACCTGTCGGGTCGGGTTTCCTTCACGACTCTGAATGATCAACTGGAAAGCGTGCCTCGGGCCAGCGCCAACAAGTTCATCCAGGCGCAGCGTGACGCGCTCAACCCGCGCATCAACGCCGGTGAAGCGAAGATCGCCCCGAAACACGCCGAACGCGTCGCCGAAGCACAGCGTCGTCTGGCGGCGGACACCGAAGAAGAACTGGCTCGCCTGACCGCCCTGCAAGCCGTCAACCCAACCGTACGCGACAGCGAACTGGTTGCGTTGCGCGAACAGCGCGAACAAGGGCTGGCCATGCTGGACAAGGCGGCGTTGCGCCTTGAGGCGATTCGGGTATTGGTGGCGGGCTGACCTTAAATCACCGCGATCTTATCGCGAGCAAGCTCAGCTCCCACAGGAAGAACGCGATTTCCTGTGGGGGCGGTGCTTGCCCGCGATTGAAGCGCTGCGGTCTTTAAGCAATAGAAGCTACCGGCTCATCCGCCGCCATCCCCGCCTTCATCCTCGCCGCATCCCGACTGAAACACCGCGACGCCAGGTACAAAAACACCAGCGTCATGAATAGCGCCATCGGGATCAGGTACATCGCATCGTGCAGACCAACCGCCTTGTATGCCTCACTCATTTGCTCAGCCCCGGCGGCAGCCATGGCCGAATGCGCGAAATGGTCAGACAGTAAGCCGACAACCACCGGCCCCAATCCACCACCCAACAAATACAGCCCGGCAAAGAACAACGCCATCGCCGTAGCGCGCAAGCGAGGCTCGACCACGTCCTGAATCGCGGTATAGACGCAGGTATAGAAGTTGTAGGCAAACAACCATCCCAGACTGAACACACCGACAAATACACCGATTTCAATTCGCCCCGCGTGCAAGGCGTACCCTGTCGCAAGGGTCGCAATCAGCATGCTGCCGGCAGCGAACAACAAACGACCATTGGCAAAGCGCTGATGCAGCTTGTCCGCGACCCAACCACCCAGCGTCAAGCCAACAAGCCCGGTGACACCGACGATAACCCCGGTCGCCACCGCAGCGTCATGTAAAGGCAGCAGAAAATAACGCTGCAGCATTGGTACCATGAACGAATTGCAGGCATAAGTCGCAAAGTTGAAGGTTAGTCCGGCTAACACCAGCCAACCAAAGGTCGGCACCGACAGCACGCGCCGGATCGGTTTGTCGATTTTCTCCTCTGACATGCGCACGCTTTCTGCCGCGCCACGTTTTGGCTCGCGAATGAAAAACATGAACACCGCCAGCACCAAACCCGGCACGGCAGCAATGAAAAACGGCGCCCGCCAGCTGTCGAAAGCGGTGACCATCGCACCGATGGTGAAGAACGCCAGGAGCAATCCCAACGGCAGCCCCAGCATGAAAATCCCCATGGCTCGTGCACGCCGGTGAGCAGGGAACAGGTCACCGATCAATGAGTTGGCCGCTGGCGCATAGCTGGCCTCGCCAATGCCGACGCCCATTCGTACCAACAGGAAGGTCCAAAAACTGCCCGCCAACCCGTTGACCGCTGTCAGCCCGCTCCACACGGCCAACCCCCAGCCCATGATTTTCTTGCGCGAGCCATTATCAGCCATGCGTCCGAGCGGCAGCCCGGCGATGGCATAGACCAGCGTGAACGCGGTGCCGATGATGCCCAACTGGAAATCACTCAAGTGCCATTCCATGCGGATGGGCTCAATGATGATCGCCGGAATGGTCCGATCAAAAAAATTGAACAGATTGGCCAGAAACAACAGAAACAAAACGCGCCAGGCGTTGGACGCCTGTGGGGACAGAGGCTGCGAGGTGCCTTGCATGGTAATGCTCCCTTTTTATTGTTATGCGGTGCATATGGCGGTCAAACCGGCGCTAGTCAATCTAGGCGGACTGCCACTGAGTGTCTGCCAACATTCGCGGAAGAAATGACCCGGCATCGTTACGAAGTCAGACCTATATAACTTTTAGCTATCTGGTTAATTCCAAATTGATTGGACCCCTCGCCGCTTTCCAGTTGGCACACCCGTCTCAGCTCCTATACTCGAAGCAAATCGCCACCACCTTTGGATCTTGGCGACCCTGGTATTGAACACATGGGGCCCGCTATGGAATGGCTTGGTTTGCACTTGATGTCCGGTCAATCTCACGACGGGATGCTGTTACTGGACTGTACTCACAACCTGTTTCTCATGGCGCTGTCATTCGGCGTCATTTCAGCCGCATGCCTGGCCACGCTGGATATCGGCGAGCGCATCATCCATTCGGAAAACCACCTGAGTCGGCAGCGCTGGCAAGTGCTCGGCGCCTTGTGTCTGGCGGGTGGTGCCTGGGCCATGCATTTCATCGGCATGCTCGCCTTTGAAACGCCGATAAAGGCCAGTTACGACCTCCCCACGACCATTGCCTCTTTGTTTATCGCAGCGATTGCCGGCGCGTTCGCGATCAAAGCCATTAGCCAGGAAGTGCTAGGGCCAGGCCAATGGCTGCTTAGCGCTATCGGCATTGGTCTTGGCGTGGTCATCATGCATTACGTCGGCATGTCGGCATTGCGCTCGCCTGCCATCCAGTATTACCAGCCCGGCCCCTTTGGCCTGTCGATTCTGATGGCCATTCTGTGTGGCGCAGTGTTCTTGCTCATGCCCGGGTATCTGCGTCAGGGCAGCGGCATGTTCCACCAGATGCTCAAGTACGGTGCGAGCATGCTGCTCGGCGCAGGTTTGCTGGGTACCCACATGATCGGCATGTGGTCGCTTAACCTGGTCCTGCCGGAAGGTGCCCCTCTGCAATCGGCGCCCCCGGAAAACGCCATGCAGCTGGGTCTGACCATCGCAATCATCGCCCTGTTGATCATCGCGGGCAGCCTCAGCGCTTCGATGGCAGACAAAAAGCTGCAAAGCAAGGAACACGACCTGCGTCGCGTGAATGCACTGCTCAGTCAGCTAGACCAGGCGCGGATGTCTTTGCAGCAGGTTGCGCATTACGATCCGCTGACCAACCTGATCAACCGTCGCGGCTTCAATCAGACCTTTACGGAGAAGCTGAGCGAACATAGCGCCAACGGTGGCATGCTGGCAGTGATGTTTCTCGACATTGATCACTTCAAGCGCATCAATGACAGCCTTGGCCATGACGCTGGCGACGATCTGCTCAAGGCCATTGCAGACCGCATTCGCAGTGCGACACGTGGCGACGACGTGGTATCTCGCTTCGGCGGTGATGAGTTCTGTGTGCTCATCAGCCTGCATAACTATGAAGAGGCCGAGCAGTTAGCCAGTCGCATCATGCTGAAAATGAAGGAGCCCATCGCGCTGGCCGGACGGCATATGGTCATGACCACCAGTATTGGCATCAGTATTTTTCCTCAGGACGGCCAGACCTGCGACGAGCTGCTCAAGCACGCTGACCTCGCGCTTTATCAATCCAAAGGCAATGGTCGCAACCGACTGCACTTTTTCAGCCCAAACCTCAAGACCAAGGCCAGCCTGGAGCTGCAACTGGAAGAAGAGCTGCGCAACGCGCTGCTGGAAGAAAACGGTCTGCAGGTCTTCTACCAACCGATCGTCGACCTCAGTACCGGCCGTGTGGCGAAGCTCGAAGCGCTGGTGCGCTGGCAACATCCACAACATGGCCTGCTGACCCCGGAACGTTTCATTGAAATCGCCGAGACCAACGGCTTGATTGCAGATCTCGATAATTGGGTATTACGCCGTGCGTGTCTCGACCTGAGCCGCCTGTCCGGTGATGGTCTTGACGATCTGATCATTGCCGTCAATTGCTCGGCGCTGAACCTGACCCGGGATGATCTGATCGATGATATCCAGCGCACCCTGAGGCAAACCAACGTTCCAGCACGACGCCTGGAGCTGGAAGTCACCGAAAATGCGCTGATGGGCAACATCAGCAACACCATTGGTCTGCTCAAGCAAATACGCTGCCTGGGTGTCTCCCTTTCCATCGATGATTTCGGCACCGGCTATTCATCCCTGGCGTATCTAAAACGCCTGCCGCTGGACACAGTGAAGATCGACCGCTCGTTCATTGCCGATATCCCCGGCTCTTCTCAGGACATGGAGATCGTTCAGGCAATCATCGTGATGGCTCATACGTTGCGGCTAAAGGTCGTGACCGAAGGCGTCGAGACCTCGCAGCAGAAGGAGTTTCTCACGCGCTATGGCTGCGATTACATTCAGGGTTATCTGGTCAGCAGGCCACAGCCTCTGGAGCAACTGGTACCGCTGGTGCAAAAACTCAACCAGCGTAAAGCAGTCACTTCGGCATCCGCGAAGCCTCTTCAGCACGGCTCCTTACCGGAAAAATGGAGTCATGGACCCGCACGCTAGGTCAGTGATCCTCCGCAGCACGACAACAAAATCGAGCCCCGGTTCAACCCGTGATAGCTAAACGATTAAAGTTTACCGTTTATCCGCCGATCCATTTTCTGGACCAGACAGAAAGTGCCCCGGCTCACGTGTAGGGGTTTTCCCCTATCGCCCTTGGGAAAAGTGCACTGTAAAGTCGTAATTTCTCTTTCCGTGATGGCGCGATGAGACTCACTCCATCGCTGCCTCCCCCAGGCAAATGGCGCACGATGACCAATAAAAATGATGCTGCTGGCGTGATATCCGGACCGTTGAACGCAGCCGCTGCAGAGAAGGCCGCAGGCCTCCCCGGCACCTACTATCAGCCCAAGCCAATCCCCGCTCAGCAGTACATGTATTTCACCGAAACCGACACTGATCGCATCCTGGACAACCTTGACGGTCTGCGCGATACAGTCTTTCCGCAATCCATTCATATCGAAGACAACGTCCTGCGCAGTGAACAGCAGTTCCCGTCGGTATGCCTGATCGGTCTGGGTCGCTGCGGTTCGAACATTGCGCTGGACGTCGCTGAACTGGTCTATAACGCGCGCAAGTTCTATCTAAACCAGTTCGAGAACGAAGATCGCCTGAGCGAAGACAAACGCTACAGCCCTGGTCGCTGGATCCGTAACAACCTGCGGCTGGTGCAGAACAAAGCGAGCAAGCCTGTCTTTCTGGTTGAGCCATTGGTCATGCTCGGCGACCTGGACAAGGACATCGCAGGTCGTATCCGCTTCTCGCGCAAAGGCGAGAAAAGCGGGTTCATCAACGACTACAGCAAAATGAAAATCATGGACCTCTCTGAAGTTCATGCCGGTGGTGCGGGTAATGCCCCGATCCTTGGTCAATACCTGGCCAAGATCATCCTGAACAAGGACACCAACCACTTCTCCAGCGCTGACTGGAAGCTGATCCACTCGTACCTGATCGATTCGTGCGGCATCAAAGCCAACCAGTCGCGTCTGTACTTCTACATTTTCAGTGCGGGCGGCGGCACCGGTTCGGGCATGGCTTCGGAGTTCGGTCTGGCGCAGCAATTCTCGTACATGAACAAGACCTTCGACACCAAGCCTACTGACGAAAACGACAGCAAGCGTGGCCGGTCCTTCGTGTTCGAACCGATCTTCACCAGCGGCATCTGCGTGCTGCCGAACATTTCCGATCACCGCAGCGAAATGTCCGAAGCCCTGCACATCAACGCCGGTCGCTTGTTGTGCAAGTACCTGTCGGAAGAGTGGGACTTCTCGTACAACTTCGAGAACGAAGACAGTAGCGAAGCCAGCGTCATGGGCCGCATTCGCCCATGGAACGCCATGATGCTGATCTCCAACGACATCATGCGTTATGCCGAAGCAAGCGACGACGGCAACATCGACAACATCGACGTGAACGCCATGGAGCGTCACGCCAACCAGTACATCTCGCAGCAGATCTTCAACATTCTCACCGCTCAGGCGGTAACGACTGACTACGATCAGAACTACTTCCGACGCGCAGGCATCGATATCGGCGAGACGATTCGTCTGGATGCCAACGACTTGTTCATGAGTCTGGCCGGCCCGGTAGCGATTGCATACGCCGAATCCGTGGTTCCGGAAAGTCCGGTTCCCGGCTCAGACAAATTCAAGGTGTTCGAGAAAGAACCGGCACGCCTGAACATTGACGATTTGTTCTTCCGTTCGATTGACCTGCCGCACTTCAACAAAGTGACCCAGGCCATTGAAGGCATCAGTCTGTTGCCGATCGAGTCCAAGCGCTATCGCGCAGCACTGGACCAGTACAAGACCTCCGGCTACGACGCGGCGGCGTTGCATGACCTGCACTTCTTCAAGAACTGCTCGTCGGTGGTGTCCATCGTCTCGTTGCCCAAGGACTACAAGCTGTCCTACATGGACCTGAACCGCCTCAAGACGCACCTGAACAGCCTGTTCCCCAATACGACACTCAAGCGCTATGCATTGGTGATCGGCGCGTCGGCCAACCTGTCGCTGACCACCCTGATCGCGAAAAGCCCGTGCCTGTCGGACGACTTCCTGACCTTGATCGTGGCGTTCATCAAACGCTGCTTCGCGAAAAACCAGTACCGTTTCGACGACACACTGGACAACGCGATTCTGGACTTCATCATCAGCGATGAGTTCGACGAAGACCGTATTGATGAATTGCTGAATGAATACGAAAACCCGGCCAAGATCCTCGATACCAACTGGTATGCGATCAAACCGATGTATGAGAAGAAG
This sequence comes from Pseudomonas caspiana, assembly GCF_002158995.1. Taxonomy (GTDB): domain Bacteria; phylum Pseudomonadota; class Gammaproteobacteria; order Pseudomonadales; family Pseudomonadaceae; genus Aquipseudomonas; species Aquipseudomonas caspiana. Next base: position 135,794 of record NZ_LOHF01000016.1, read on the forward strand.
TACCGCGAGTTGATCGAAGACAAATCCAAGTTTGTCTCTATCAATGACATTCGTATTTCCCGCGAGAGCGTGAAAAAGGCCGTCAAATACCTGCGCGAAATCTATCGTCATCGCATCGGCAAAACCCGGGTCATTTCACTGAACCAGCATACGGGCAAGACGGATTACAGCATTAAGTAATACGCAGTGACTTTTAGGCGAGCACCGGTCCCTCTGGGAGCGGTGCGACCCTGTGAGAGATTTCGCTACCCCAGCACCCGCTCGGTTACCAGACTTCCCACCTAAAGCCCACGTCACGCACTAAAAAAGATCACTAACTAAGCTGGCGCCCTGTCCTGGATCAACACCCAAGGTGCCACTACGACTGCCCAAAGCACCGGATCGCGCTCCACAAGCTCTAGCGCCTTGGCTTCAGCAACCTTGCCGACCTCCCCATTGGCAAGCCATGCGCTGACTTTATCGGCCTCGTTTTGAGCAACAGCCTGGGCGACTTCGATTAAATCCAGAGAGGGTTCGACCCACAACAGGGCACCCTTGGCGAAGAACGGCTGTAGCTCCGTCCAGGTAATAGATGCCGTCTCGCCGAGCAATTTGGCATAGAGGGTGCTTGGTTCTTCACTCATGGGTTTCACCGAAAAGAAAATCGACGCGAATAATAGCGCCGAGTCCGCTCAAGACAAACCCAGAAACAAGTAATTGATTGCAGGGAAGATGAGTAAATCCAGGGGTTTAGAGGTCGATTCGACAGGTCGAACCGCATGATTATGTATCTTTCTTTCAATTAAGCGACATCGATCGTTTTTGTCCCCTGTGGCTAGCTATTCAAGCTAATGACCGGCGCTCTAAACTGTTCCGGTACAGTTTGCCGGGGGCATGATCGGTGTTTAAAATCCGGTCCCGCTGCCTAGGCATCAGGATTATAAAAATTAAAACACAAGAGTGGAGCATCATGACTAAGGGTACCAAGAAGCTTTCCAAGCTGTTTGCCGCATTGGTTATGGCGGGGGTTGCCAGCCATTCGTTCGCAGCAGACACCATCAAGATCGGCATCGCAGGTCCAAAGACCGGCGCAGTTGCCCAGTACGGTGACATGCAGTTCAGCGGCGCAAAAATGGCCATTGAGCAGATCAATGCCAAAGGCGGCGTCGATGGCAAGAAACTCGAAGCCGTTGAATACGATGACGCTTGCGATCCTAAACAAGCGGTCGCGGTAGCCAACAAAGTGGTTAACGACGGCGTCAAGTTCGTGATTGGCCACCTGTGCTCCAGCTCCACTCAGCCGGCTTCGGACATCTACGAAGACGAAGGCATCATCATGGTGACTCCGGCTGCTACCAGCCCGGAAATCACTGCACGTGGCTACAAGTTGATCTTCCGCACCATCGGTCTGGACAGCGCTCAGGGCCCGGCAGCTGGCGAGTACATCGCCAAGCAGGTCAAACCTAAAACCGTCGCCGTCATCCACGACAAGCAACAGTACGGTGAAGGTATCGCCACTGCAGTCAAGCAGACGCTTGAAAAAGACGGCGTGAAAGTCGCTCTGTTCGAAGGCATCAACGCTGGCGACAAAGACTTCTCGTCGCTGATTGCCAAAATGAAGCAAGCCAACGTCGATTTCGTTTACTACGGCGGCTACCACCCGGAACTGGGTCTGATCTTGCGTCAGGCACAGGAAAAAGGCCTGAAAGCTGGCTTCATGGGTCCGGAAGGCGTGGGTAACGCGTCGATCTCGCAAATCGCTCAGGATGCGTCCGAAGGCCTGCTGGTCACCTTGCCTGCTTCGTTCGACCAGGATCCAGCCAACAAGGCTCTGGTTGAAGCTTTCAAGGCCAAGAAAGAGGATCCAAGCGGCCCGTTCGTGTTCCCGGCATACGCAGCTGTTCAAGTGATCGCTGATGGCATCACCGCTGCAAAAAGCGAAGACACTAACAAAGTAGCAGCAGCTATCCACGCCGGCACCTTCAAGACGCCAACCGGCGAGCTGTCGTTCGACGCCAAAGGTGACCTGAAAGACTTCAAATTCGTGGTCTACACCTGGCACAAAGACGGCACCAAGACTGAAGCGCCTGTGAAGTAAGCATTCGCTATAAGTTGAACCCAAAGCCCACTGCAACCGCAGTGGGCTTTGTTTTACGAGCGCAGGTGATCCACAAGACTACCTGACGCTGAACATCTTGAAACCGTTACCAGTGATTCACTGGGCTTGTATCCAACGTGGACACATACCACGACGTGCAAGCGGCCAAAGACTTCACCAGTGAAACATTGAGCAGGTTTTTAGGAGCACGCTGTAATGCCCGAGATAGACATCTATCACTTCTTCCAACAGCTGGTTAATGGTCTGACCATTGGCAGCACCTATGCCTTGATCGCCATCGGTTACACGATGGTCTACGGCATTATCGGCATGATCAACTTCGCCCACGGCGAGGTGTACATGATCGGTTCCTACGTCGCGTTCATCGCCATTGCCGGTTTGACCATGCTGGGGCTGGACAGCCTGCCACTGGTCATCACCGCAGCGTTTGTCGCCAGTATCGTAGTGACCAGCGCCTACGGTTATTCCATCGAACGCGTGGCTTATCGACCGCTGCGTGGCAGTAACCGTCTGATCCCGCTGATTTCTGCCATCGGTATGTCGATCTTCCTGCAAAACTCGGTTCTGTTGTCTCAGGACTCCAAAGACAAATCGATCCCCAACCTGATTCCCGGCAACTTCGTGTTTGGCTCGGCCAGCACTCATGAAGTCGTGATTTCCTATATGCAGGTGCTGATTTTCGTCGTGACACTGATCGCGATGCTCGGCCTGACCTGGTTCATCTCCCGCTCCCGTCTGGGTCGCGCCTGCCGCGCCTGTGCGGAAGACATCAAGATGGCCAATCTTTTGGGCATCAACACCAACAACATCATCGCCCTGACCTTCGTCATCGGCGCTGCGCTGGCGGCAGTTGCTGCCGTCTTGCTGAGCATGCAATACGGCGTGATCAACCCCAACGCAGGTTTCCTGGTCGGCATCAAAGCCTTCACCGCGGCGGTACTGGGCGGTATCGGCAGTATCCCTGGCGCAATGCTCGGCGGTCTGGTGCTCGGCGTGGCAGAAGCGTTTGGTGCCGATATCTTCGGCGACCAGTACAAGGATGTGGTGGCGTTCGGTCTTCTCGTATTGGTGCTGTTGTTCCGGCCGACCGGCCTGCTTGGCCGTCCGGAGGTTGAAAAAGTATGATCAGGAATCTCAAATCGGCATTTTTCAGCGCCTTGTTGGTGCTGGCCGTCGCCTACCCGGTGTTCGGCCTGAAGCTGGAAATCGTCGGCGTCAAACTGGCCGTCATTGGTGCCAGCACGACCACCGTCAGCGTGATCATCGCTGGCGCCATCGCGATGTTCCTGCGCGTGCTGTTCAATGAACAGATCACCGCCGCCTGGCGCTCCTCACCAAACATGCCACTGGTGCCAGCCAAGGCCAGCAACTTCCTGAGCCTGCCGTCGACCCAGCGCTGGATCATTCTCGGCCTGGTGCTGGTCGCGCTGGTCTGGCCGTTCTTCGGCTCACGAGGCGCGGTGGATATCGCCACCCTGATCCTGATCTACGTGATGCTCGGCCTGGGCTTGAACATTGTGGTCGGCCTGGCCGGTCTGCTCGATCTGGGTTATGTCGGCTTCTATGCCGTAGGTGCGTACAGCTACGCCCTGCTCTCCCATTACTTCGGCCTGGGTTTCTGGATCTGTCTGCCAATTGCCGGAATGATGGCGGCGCTGTTCGGCTTCCTGCTGGGCTTCCCGGTACTGCGTCTGCGCGGCGACTATCTGGCCATCGTGACCTTGGGCTTCGGCGAAATCATTCGCTTGCTGCTGCGCAACATGACCGACCTCACCGGCGGCCCGAACGGCATCAGCAACATCGAGAAACCGACCCTGTTCGGCCTGTCCTTCGAGCGTAAAGCGGCTGAAGGCATGCAGACCTTCCACGAATATTTCGGGCTGCCATACAACTCGATCAACAAGGTGATCTTCCTGTATCTGGTTGCACTGCTGCTGGCCCTGGCTGCGCTGTTCGTGATCAACCGTCTGCTGCGGATGCCAATTGGCCGCGCCTGGGAAGCATTGCGTGAAGACGAAATCGCCTGCCGTGCGCTGGGTCTGAACCCGACCATCATCAAGCTGTCGGCCTTTACACTGGGTGCTGCATTCGCTGGCTTCGCAGGCAGCTTCTTCGCCGCTCGCCAAGGGCTGATCACGCCGGAGTCGTTCACCTTCATCGAGTCGGCAATCATTCTCGCTATCGTCGTATTGGGTGGCATGGGCTCGCAACTGGGCGTCATCCTTGCAGCCATCGTCATGATCCTGCTGCCTGAACTGATGCGTGAATTCAGCGAATACCGCATGTTGATGTTCGGCGCCATGATGGTGCTGATGATGATCTGGCGCCCTCAAGGTCTGCTGCCCATGCAACGTCCACACATGGAGCTGCGCAAATGAGCCGCCCAATCCTCGAAGTCAGCGGCCTGAGCATGCGCTTTGGCGGTCTGCTGGCGGTCAACGGCGTAGGCCTGACCGTCAATGAGAAACAAGTCGTGTCGATGATCGGCCCCAACGGCGCTGGCAAGACCACGGTGTTCAACTGCCTGACCGGTTTCTACAAGCCGACAGCGGGCACCATCCTGTTGGATGGCGAGCCGATTCAAGGGCTGGCCGGTCACGAGATCGCCCGCAAAGGCGTGGTGCGGACTTTCCAGAACGTGCGCCTGTTCAAAGAAATGACTGCCCTGGAAAACCTGTTGGTTGCCCAGCATCGTCACTTGAACACCAACTTCCTGTCGGGGCTGTTCCGTACACCGGCGTTCCGTCGCAGTGAGCAAGAGGCCATGGAATACGCGGCGCACTGGCTGGAAGCGGTCAACCTCAAGGAATTCGCCAACCGTACCGCTGGCACGCTGGCTTACGGTCAGCAACGCCGCCTGGAAATCGCCCGCTGCATGATGACTCGCCCGCGCATTCTGATGCTCGACGAGCCAGCTGCCGGTCTGAACCCGAAAGAAACCGAAGACCTCAAGGCCTTGATCGGCGTACTGCGTAACGACCACAACGCGACTGTGCTGTTGATCGAACACGACATGAAGCTGGTCATGAGCATTTCCGACCACATCGTCGTGATCAACCAGGGCACACCACTGGCCGACGGTACGCCGGAACAAATCCGCGACAATCCTGACGTGATCAAAGCCTACCTGGGGGAAGCGTAAATGCTGCAATTCGAAAACGTTTCCACCTTCTACGGCAAGATTCAGGCCTTGCACGGCGTCAACGTTGACGTGCGTCAGGGCGAAATCGTGACGCTGATCGGTGCCAACGGCGCAGGGAAATCCACACTGTTGATGACCTTGTGCGGTTCGCCTCGGGCTCACAGTGGCAGCATCCGTTACATGGGTGAAGAACTGGTCGGTCTGGAATCCTCGATGATCATGCGTAAAAGCATTGCCGTAGTCCCGGAAGGCCGTCGCGTGTTTGCCCGCCTGACCGTGGAAGAAAACCTCGCCATGGGTGGTTTCTTCACCGACAAAGGCGATTATCAGGAGCAAATGGACAAAGTCCTGCACCTGTTCCCCCGCCTGAAAGAACGCTTCAACCAACGCGGCGGCACCATGTCCGGCGGCGAGCAGCAAATGCTCGCAATCGGCCGTGCGCTGATGAGCAAGCCCAAGCTGTTGTTGCTCGACGAACCGTCGCTGGGTCTGGCGCCGATCATCATCCAGCAGATTTTCGAGATCGTCGAACAACTGCGTCGCGATGGGGTAACGGTGTTCCTGGTCGAGCAAAACGCTAACCAGGCCTTGAAAATCGCTGACCGCGCCTACGTACTGGAAAACGGCCGCGTGGTCATGCAAGGCACCGGTGAAGAGTTGCTGGTCGACCCGAAAGTGCGTGATGCTTATCTGGGTGGTTGATGCTTCGCTGCAATAAGAAAACGGCCTTCGGGCCGTTTTCTTTTGAGCACAGCCTGCAAAGGACCTGTAGGAGCCAACTTGTTGGCGAGCCGATGGTCCTGCGTAATCAGCAATGCCGTCTCCCAAACAAGCTGGCGCTCATCAAAAAAAAACATAGCCGCCTGAATTGGAATGCTTTTCCGTAGGAGCTCACGAGCAACGCGAGGCAGCGATAGCGTCCTGTCAGACACATCGCTATCGCGGCCTCGCGTTGCTCGTGCGCTCCTACAGATCAGTGTTCGCCGCGAGACAGCACGGTGTCAGTGTCACAGGGCAATCTCCTACAGCACGATCACTTACTCTTCTCTCACCCCCAACCGCTCCAGCGCCGCACTGCTGCGCTGAAACCAGCCCAACAGATAATCGGCCAGCACCTGCATACGCTTGGGTAATTCCCCTTCGTACGGATGCACCAGAAACAGCGGCGAAATACTCGTCTGGTAGTCACGGAACAGCCAGTGCAGCCGACCGTCGTTGATTTCCGCATGCACCATGTACGACGGTAATCGGGCGATTCCCGCGCCGACAAGCGCTGCCTTCTTCAGCAACCCGTAATGGTTACTGGCGAACGTACCGTTGACCTGAACACGGGTCAGCTCATGGTTCTGGTGATAAAGCCATTCGTTGCGGCCACTGTAATGACTATTGAGCAGGCAACTGTGGGCAATCAATTCATGGGGGCTGTTCGGCTGTCCATGAAGTTGTAAATAGGCGTTGCTGGCACAGGTCAGCTCCTGCATGGCGAGCAACGGCTTGGCAACGAGTCGCTCATCACTGGCCACATGGGAACGAATGGCCAGATCAAAGCCGTCACGGCGCAAGTCACGAAAGGCGTTGTTGAGCTCCAGCTCGACTTTCACCTGCGGGTACTGCGCCGAAAACTCCATCAGCAGGCCTTCGAAGAATGTCTCCCCCAAAGAAACGGGGGCAGTGACACGCACCTGACCCACCATGTCATCGCGCATCAGTTCAACGATGTTGCGCGCCCGCTCCATGCTGGCCAACAACTGCTGCCCTTGCGGCAACAACGCCGCGCCAGCCGACGTGAGACTCAGACTGCGGGTGCTGCGGTGCAGCAGCATCACGCCATAAGCCTGCTCCATCTGGCTGATCCGCTTGGACAGGTAACCTTTGCTGCAACCCAGGCGAACTGCTGCTGCAGTAAAACTGCCTGCGTCGATCAAGACCGCAAAGGCTGCAAGGTCATCGATTTCGCTCACTGTTATTGTTTCCCTATGAGAACCAAAGGTTGCCTATTAGCACGCTTATCGACGGCAAATAGCGACCCTACACTGCCCACTCGACATCCATGAATGAATCTTCGGAGTGACAGCATGAAAATTTTATTGATTGGTGCAAGTGGCACCATTGGCTCGGCCATCGCCCAGGAACTGGCCCAACGTCACGAGATTGTTCGCGCCGGCCGCAATAGTGGAGAAGAGCATGTGGATATTAGTGACAGTGCATCGATCCGAAAACTGTTCGAACGGATAGGCCGATTCGATGCAGTGGTTTGCGCCGCTGGCAATGTGAAGTTCGCGCCGTTGGCCGAAATGACTGAAAGCGATTTCGCCCTCGGCTTGCAGGACAAGCTGATGGGCCAGGTCAACCTGCTGCTGATCGGCCGCGAGTTCGCCAACGACGGCGCGTCATTTACGTTTACCACCGGTATCCTCAGTCACGACCCGATACGCGCAGGGGCGTCGGCCAGCCTGGTCAATGGTGCCATCGACGCCTTTGTTCGGGCAGCAGCCATAGAAATGCCACGCGGCATGCGGGTCAACTCGGTCAGCCCTAACGTACTGGTTGAAGCTATGGACAACTATGCGCCCTATTTTCGGGGCTTCAAGCCAGTTCATGCGGCAGAAGTGGCTCTGGCTTACGCAAAAAGTGTAGAGGGCCTGCAAACCGGTCAGACGTATCACGTTGGTTAATCCTCTTGTGATGGCGCCGCAGGCTGAGTAACGTGGCGACACTTGTCTGGAGACCACTCAATGTTTGCTGTTCGTTCCGCTCTGCTCGTTGCCCTGTTGCCCCTCTTCGCTGGCTGCCAGATGCTTGGCTCTCAATCCAGTTCAGCCCCTGTCTCGAAGGCTGGCTGGATTCGCATGCAGGGTAATCTGACCGGCGATGGCGGCAAGCTGATGTTTCAGCCGTGCAATGAGCAGCGTCGTTACGTGGTCAAGGACGGTGGCAATACAGGCATCCTGCAAGAAGCGACTCCCCTGGCGGACAGTTCCGGCAAGGTCTTCGCCGACCTGCGTGGTGTGTTCGTTGCCAGTAAAGCCGTCAACAGCGATGGTCAACTGGACCTGCGTCAGGTGTACCGCGTCGAACGTGCCGGCCAGGCCTGTGAAGACCCCAACTTCAAGCGCCTGACTTTGCACGTCAACGGCAACAAACCCGCGTGGAACGTTAACGTCAGTGGCAAAGGCATGGTCATTGAGCGTCTGGGCAAAGACTCCATTGCTGTCCCTTATGTGGAGGAACAACTGCCAGACGGCCGGTTCAGCGTCAGCAGTGAGGCCAACGGCAACAAGATGGAGCTCTGGGTTGCGCCACAACGTTGCGTCGATAGCGTGGATGGCTCGGTGCAGCATTTGACTGCTGAGTTGCGGATCAACGGCGAGACCGTGCGCGGTTGCGGGTATTACGGTGGTTCGCGGGATGACTGATCTCGGTTGAGTTAAAACTCGAGGATTACTGCTCCCATATCGCGGACTAGGTATCTGCACAACTTTTCCATGCAGGGATGTTTTTGTACATATCCATTGTTGCGTTACGGCTGGTATTGGTTGCGCCCTTACGGCGCCTCACTTTTGAAAGGAGCCCAAAAGTAAGCAT
>NZ_LOHF01000017.1:0-18970 GCF_002158995.1 Pseudomonas caspiana
CGTTTTGCTTACTTTTGCGCTTTTCAAAAGTGAGGCGCCGTAAGGGCGCAACCCCAAATCAGCCGTTACCCAACTAACGGATATTCATACAAGTCCAGGCCGCTCCGCTATTTGATTCACTCCCCTCAATCCCACCCATCCCCCCATCTTTGCTAGAATCCGCCCCGCGCTGCACACCCTGCGCGTTTTTACTGAAATATTTTCTGTCCGGTAGGCCCTTTGCGAGGGTCGCCACCTGGAGATACACATGACACAACAGCCGATGAATCAGCCGATCGTCGTAGCGGCGCTATACAAATTCGTCACCCTCAGCGACTACGTCGAACTGCGCGAGCCGCTGCTGCAAGCGATGGTCGACAACGGCATCAAAGGCACCCTGCTGATCGCCGAAGAAGGCATCAACGGCACCGTTTCCGGCAGCCGCGAAGGCATCGACGGCCTGCTGGCCTGGCTCAAGAACGACCCACGCATGATCGACATCGATCACAAGGAATCGTACTGCGAAGAGCAGCCGTTCTACCGCACCAAGGTCAAACTGAAGAAAGAAATCGTCACCCTCGGCGTTGAAGGCGTAGACCCGAACAAGGCCGTGGGCACGTATGTCGATCCCAAAGACTGGAACGCAATCATCAGCGATCCGGAAGTACTGGTGATCGATACTCGTAATGATTACGAAGTGTCTATCGGCACCTTTGAAGGCGCCATCGATCCCAAGACCACCACCTTTCGCGAGTTTCCCGAGTACATCAAGGAACACTTCAACCCTGACGTGCACAAGAAAGTCGCAATGTTCTGCACCGGTGGCATCCGCTGCGAGAAAGCTTCCAGCTACATGCTGGGTGAGGGCTACGGCGAGGTCTATCACCTCAAAGGCGGCATTCTCAAATACCTGGAAGAAGTGCCGCAGGATGAAAGCCTGTGGCGCGGCGAGTGTTTCGTATTCGACAATCGCGTCACCGTCCGCCATGACCTGACCGAAGGCGACTACGATCAATGTCACGCATGCCGTACGCCGATCAGTGCTGAAGATCGTGCCAGCGAGCATTACTCGGCGGGCATCAGTTGCCCCTATTGCTGGGACAGCCTGAGCGAGAAAACCCGTCGCAGCGCCATCGACCGGCAGAAGCAGATCGAACTGGCCAAAGCACGTAATCAGCCCCACCCGATCGGTCGCAATTATCGTTTAGAAGACCGCCAGCCAGACGAGGTTTGATCCATGCCCACCCGCCTGCTTTATGTGATGGACCCGATGTGCTCATGGTGCTGGGGTTTCGCCCCTGTGGCGCAAGCGCTGGTCCAGCAGGCGCAGGCGAGTGGCGTGACATTGCATCTGGTGATGGGCGGTCTGCGCACCGGCAGCGGGGCGGCGCTTGATCCGACCACTCGCCGTTACATCCTTGAACACTGGCAAGCGGTTGAGAAAACCACCGGGCAGACTTTTCGTTTCGACGATGCGTTGCCTGATGGTTTTGTCTATGACACCGAGCCTGCATGCAGGGCTATCGTTGCTGCCCGCCATCTGGAGCCGGAATTCGCCTGGAAACTGGTCGGGTTGATTCAACAGGCTTTCTACGTTGAAGGCCGTGACGTAACCCGTGCAGCGGTGCTGACTGAACTGGCCGAACAGGCCGGCTTGCCGCGTATCGAGTTCGCCGCAGCGTTCGACAGCGCCGAGCAACTGGCCGCCACTCAAGCAGATTTTGCGTGGGTCCAGGATTTGGGGATCGCGGGTTTCCCGACCTTGCTGGCTGAGCGCAATGGTCAACTGGCGTTGTTGACCAATGGTTATCAACCGCTTGAAGAGCTGGCACCGTTGCTCGGCCGTTGGCTGGAGCGTGCTGCCAGTGCCTGAGCCCCTCAAGACTGCTACTGATCAGGATGACGCCTGTACAACGTTCAACCGTTTGAGCTGGGCGCAGATTCGTCGTCTGGCTTCACGGCATAAGAAAGCGTTGTGGATTGCCAATGGCGTGGCAGTGCTGGCTACGCTGTGCACCGTGCCTATTCCTTTGCTATTGCCCTTGTTGGTGGATGAGGTGTTGTTGGGCCACGGCGACAGCGCGTTGAAGTTCATGAATAACTTCCTGCCCGACAGCCTGCAAAAGCCTGCCGGTTACATTGGTTTGATGCTGCTGTTCACCTTTGCTCTGCGCATTGGCGCGTTGGTGTTCAACGTGGTGCAGGCCAAGCTGTTTGCCCGACTGTCCAAAGACATCGTCTATCGGATACGAATTCGCCTGATCGAGCGCCTCAAACGCATCTCCCTGGGGGAATACGAAAGCCTGGGCGGCGGCACGGTCACTGCGCATCTGGTGACCGATCTGGATACGCTGGACAAATTCATCGGCGACACGCTGAGTCGTTTTCTGGTCGCGATGCTGACGCTGACCGGTACAGCGTCGATTCTGATGTGGATGCACTGGAAGCTGGCGCTGTTGATTCTGTTGTTCAACCCGCTGGTGATCTACGCCACGGTGCAATTGGGCAAACGGGTTAAACACCTGAAAAAACAGGAAAACGACAGCACTTCGCGGTTTACCCAGGCGCTCACCGAAACGCTGGATTCGATTCAGGAAGTGCGCGCCGGTAATCGGCAGGGCTTTTTCCTTGGTCGCCTGGGCGTCCGAGCCCGGGAAGTCCGTGATTACGCGACGGCTTCGCAGTGGAAAAGCGACGCGTCCAATCGCGCCAGCGGGTTGTTGTTTCAGTTCGGTATCGATGTGTTCCGCGCTGCGGCGATGCTCACTGTGCTGTTCTCTGATTTGTCCATTGGGCACATGTTGGCGGTGTTCAGCTACCTGTGGTTCATGATCGGACCGGTGGAGCAACTACTGAACCTTCAATACGCGTATTACGCCGCAGGTGGAGCGCTGTCCCGAATCAATGAACTGCTCGCTCGTGCCGACGAGCCGCAGTATCCGGGTGGGGTCAACCCATTTGCAGGGCAGAAGACCGTTGGCATTGAAGTACGTGGTTTGAGCTTCGGTTATGGCGAGGAGAACATTCTCGATCAGCTAAACCTGACGATTGCTCCAGGTGAAAAAATCGCTGTTGTCGGAGCCAGTGGCGGCGGTAAAAGCACGCTAGTGCAACTCCTGCTGGGGTTGTACACACCGCAGGCCGGGACGATCAGTTTTGGTGGTGCCAGCCAGCAGGAAATAGGTCTGGAAACGATTCGAGAGCATGTCGCGGTGGTGCTTCAGCATCCTGCGCTGTTCAACGATACCGTACGTGCCAACCTGACGATGGGGCGTGAGCGCAGCGACGAAGCGTGCTGGCGAGCACTGGAAATCGCGCAGCTTGAATCGACTATTCGCGCCTTGCCGCAAGGGCTGGACAGTGTGGTCGGACGTTCTGGCGTGCGCTTGTCCGGTGGGCAGCGCCAACGTCTGGCCATTGCCCGAATGGTATTGGCCGACCCGCAGGTGGTGATCCTCGACGAAGCCACTTCGGCACTCGACGCTGCGACCGAGTACAGCCTGCACCAAGCCTTGTCCAGATTCCTCAGCGGCCGCACGACGCTGATCATCGCCCACCGCCTGTCGGCGGTGAAACAAGCGGACAGAGTGCTGGTTTTTGACGGTGGAAGGATTGCAGAGCAGGGCGATCACCAGCAATTGATCGCCGAGGGCGGTCTCTACGCAAAGCTCTACGGTCACCTGCAGCACATTTAATCTTCATGGCTACTTGCCAATATCGGCTTTAGGGTCTTTCTTAGTAGTAAGTTCTCACTGTGTTAACAGTGCCTGCTCACCGACGTCACACTCGCTTTTTCATCTGTATGTGCGCTGTCTCGCGATTCCATCATGCGGGGCGGTAGCGTGTTTCAAATTCAAGAAATTCCCCGACCGATTTCATGGAATTGACCTAGGCTCTGGTCAGGACGAAATTAAAGCAGCTTGTTGAGCATCTGGCATCGCTTATGAAAGGGAACCCATGAAGCAAAAGCGGATCCTCGAAAAGCCCCGCCTGTTGGGCATTGTCTGGCCATTTATCGCTGTTGCGCTGTTCCAGGCCCTGATGGGTTGCGTCAGCCTCTACATGCTTTCGGCCGTGCGCAGCTATGTTGCAGGCGAAAGCCTCTGGTCCAAGGGGCAGAAAGACGCCATCTATTATTTGAATCTCTATGCCAACGGTCACGAGGAGATCAACTATCTGCGGTACGAGCAGGCCATGTCGATCCCCAGGGGCGGGCATAACCTGCGGATGGCACTCGATCAGGCGGTACCGGATATCGAGGCGGCGACGGACGGGATTCTGCAGGGGGGAAACCACCCTGATGATGCGGCCGGGATCATTTGGCTGTATGCGAATTTCCGCGAATTTGATTACATGAAGAAAGCCATCGACCAGTGGCGGCTGGGTGATGAGTTTCTGCTGCAGCTCGATGATGTCGCACAGCTGATGCATGAACGGATCTCGTCCGGCGAAGCGTCCGATGCAGACATCGCACGCTGGCGTGCACAAATCACGGCAATCAACGAAAGTGTCACTCCGGCAGCGCGCGCGTTCAGTGATGCATTGGGCGAAGGCTCCCGAGGAATTCTGCGGCTCTTGCTGGTGATCAACCTGGCGACAGCAGTGGTATTGATCCTTCTTGCCTTGCTCAGGACCCACAAGCTGTTGGCCCAGCGGCATGCCTTTGCTGACGCTCTGCAAGTGGAGAAGGAGCGTGCACAGGTAACGCTGGAGTCTATTGGTGATGGAGTCATTACTACCGACGTGCAGGGCTCGATTGTTTACATGAATCCTGCTGCCGAGAGTCTGACCCACTGGAAGAACGCTCAGGCCGGTGGCCTGCCGCTTGCGGCGTTGTTCAACCTGCTTGATGAAAATGACCGCAAGGACAGCTCGACATTGATTGAGCACATTCTCAGCGGCCAGCTCAGCGGGGGCAGCGAGCACTCCAAGCTGATCCAGCGTCTGGATGGCAGCACGGTTTCAGTGGCGCTGGTCGGATCGCCAATTTTTACCGATGGCAAAGTCAGTGGCACGGTGCTGGTGTTGCATGACATGACTCAGGAGCGGCAATACATTGCCAATCTGTCCTGGCAGGCGACCCACGATGCGCTGACCGGCCTGGCCAACAGGCGTGAATTTGAGTATCGGCTGGAGCAGGCGCTCAGTGAGCTGGCGCGCCACCCCAGCCAGCACTCGGTGATGTACCTGGATCTGGATCAGTTCAAGCTGGTCAATGACACCAGCGGCCATGCCGCGGGTGACGAGCTGTTGCGGCATATCTGTACGGTGCTGCAACAGGGGTTGCGCGAAGGCGACACGCTGGCGCGTTTGGGAGGGGATGAGTTCGGTATCTTGCTGGAAAATTGCCCACCTGATACGGCGGAGATCATCGCGGAATCTCTGCGCCAGACTGTCCAGAGTCTGAACTTTGTCTGGAAGGGCAGACCCTTTGTCAGCACGGTCAGTGTCGGACTGGTTCATATTTCCCAGATTCCGACCACGCTGGAGGCGTCGCTGCGATCCGCGGATATGGCGTGTTACATGGCCAAGGAAAAAGGTCGCAATCGCGTGCAGGTCTATCATGCCGATGATTCGGAAGTGTCGCTGCGCTTTGGCGAGATGGCATGGGTGCAGCGTTTGCACATGGCGCTGGATGAAAACCGCTTCTGTCTGTTTTCGCAACAAATTGCCGGTATCGCTCAGCACGGCCCGGATGATGGTGGGCACATCGAAATCCTGCTGCGTCTGCGCGATGAAACGGGACGCATGATTCTGCCCGAAAATTTCATTCCGGCTGCAGAGCGCTATGGTTTGATGACCCAGTTGGATCGCTGGGTGGTACTCAATGTGTTCAAGATCATCGCTCAGTGTCGGGATGATGAGCGTTACGACGGTCCGATGGTGGTCTGCGCTATCAACCTCTCAGGGGCGAGCATTGGTGATGACGCTTTCCTCGAATACCTCAAGCTGCAATTCCGGACTTACCGTATTCCGCCATCGCTGATTTGCTTCGAAATTACCGAAACCACTGCGATCGCCAACCTCGGCAGTGCGATACATTTCATCAACGAATTGAAAGCGCTTGGCTGTCAGTTCTCCCTCGATGACTTCTGTGCTGGCATGTCTTCGTTTGCCTACCTCAAACACTTGCCAGTTGATTACTTGAAGATCGATGGCAGCTTCGTCAAAGACATGCTCGATAACCCGATCAATCGTGCGATGGTCGAAGTGATTAATCATATCGGGCACGTTATGGGTAAGCGCACCATTGCCGAATTTGTCGAGACACCCCAGATCGAGGTAGCCCTGCGCGAGATCGGGGTTGACTTCGCTCAGGGGTATCTGATTGAACGTCCTCAGTTGTTCACGTGCGAAAGCCTTCATGCGCGGCCCACGAGGGCTGTCCCGCTTTTGTTCAGCACACCAGGAACATTCCGCTAAGCCTTTAACTTCAAACAAGGAGCTACACAGTGATCGATACTTTCAGCAGAACCGGTCCGCTTATGGAAGCCAGCAGTTATCCGGCGTGGGCGCAGCAGTTGATCAAGGATTGCAGTTACGCCAAATCCAGAGTGGTTGACCACGAGCTTTATCAGCGCATGCGTGACGGGCGTCTGAGTCATAAAACCATGCGCCAGTATTTGATTGGTGGCTGGCCGGTGGTTGAGCAGTTTGCCATTTATATGGCCAATAACCTGGCCAAGACCCGCTTCGCCCGCCACCCGGGCGAAGACATGGCGCGACGCTGGTTGATGCGCAATATCCGTGTCGAACTCAACCATGCCGATTATTGGGTCAATTGGGCTGATGCGCACGGTGTCAGCCTGGATGACCTCAAGGCTCAGCATGTGTCCCCCGAGTTGCACGCGCTGAGTCACTGGTGCTGGCACACCAGTTCGTCTGACTCATTGATCGTTGGCATGGCCGCGACCAATTATGCTATTGAGGGGGCGACAGGGGAGTGGGCGGCTGTGGTGTGCTCCAGCGACGTTTATGCCGACGGCTTTCCCGAGGAGACACGCAAGCGCGCGATGAAGTGGCTGAAGATGCACGCGCAGTACGATGATGCGCATCCATGGGAAGCGCTGGAAATCATCTGCACGCTGGCGGGCAATAACCCTGGTCTGCAATTGCAGACCGAGATTCGCCAGGCGGTTACCAAAAGCTACGACTACATGTACTTGTTTCTGGAGCACTGCATGCAGTTGGAAAAGGTCCGGCCGACACGTGCGCGAGTGGCCGAACTGGAAAACTGAGTGTTTAGCCCGCCATGGCCAGACGATTACGACCTTGCCGCTTGGCGACATACAGTGCGATATCGGCGCGGCGCATCAGGCTGTCGGCAGACTCCGCTGGCAGTAGCGTCGAGCAGCCCAGGCTGATGGTCAGATCCAGGGCGTTGTTCAGGCTGGGGTGCAGCAGATCTTGAGCCGCTTGACGTAGACGTTCCCCCATCAAGCCCGCCGTCTCGCGATCCGTATTGGAAAGCACGACCAGAAATTCTTCGCCGCCGTAGCGGAATATCCGGTCTATGTTTCTCAACTGGCTTTTGATTGTATGGGCAATGGACTTAAGGACTTCGTCGCCGATGGCATGACCGAAGGTGTCGTTGACCCGCTTGAAATGATCAATGTCCAGCATCAGCAATGACAGAGGCTGTGAGTTGCGGCGCGAGAGCTCTATTTCACGGGTCAGCGTTTGATCCATGGCGATGCGGTTGCCGGTATCGGTCAGTGGGTCGCGCAGCGCGCTTTGCATCGCGGCCCGGTAAAGAAGGGCGTTGCGCAACGGGAACAGCATGCAGGTCATGAGTGACTCCAGCGCTGCGAACTCCTCCTCGCTGAAACGTTTGCTGCGCTCAAACTTAAACAGTCCCAGAGGCTCGCCATCATTACTCAGGTTGTAGCTGACGCTGTGCATCGCCTTTTCGCCAAGCTCCAGGTAGAGGTCGCTGGCTGCATATTCGTAAATCAATCCGTCAATAGGAATCAGGCGCTGAACACCTTGCAGGAACATGCTCAGGAGCCGCTCCGTCTCCAGGCTGGTTTGCAGCTGTAGACCCAGTTGTTGGGTTAGCTGCTCCAAATCGACTGGGGCCTGCGGGGTGTGTTGAGCCTGACGTTGATACAGACCCAAACGTTTCAGTTTGGCTGCGTCAAAGTCGATGGCATTGGATGGAATAGGGGAAATCATGGCTTCATTCCTCAGCGCGCATTGCTGGATTAGCTGAGTCAGAGCGAAAGTCGTGCCAGTCTTGGGTTTTGGATATAAATGTTTATATTCAAGGGGTTGTGAGATTGGCGGCGTCGGGTTGAGCGCTCAGAGCGACATTACGTTGACTAACAGAACTGACCGGTCATCCCGGAGCGACGGTTTTCCGCCGCTTCGGTGTGTCGCCGTCGTGTTTTGGTTACTGAGCGTTGAAGGCTTGCCCGTTGACGTCGCGGCTATCCGGACCCATCAGGTACAGGTACACCGGCATGATTTCCTCCGGCGTTGGATTGTTCAGCGGGTTTTCGGCGGGGTAAGCCTGAGCGCGCATGCTGGTGCGAGTACCGCCGGGGTTGATGCTGTTGGAACGTACCGGCGCTACGCTGTCGAGTTCATCGGCGAGGGTTTGCATCAGGCCTTCGGTGGCGAATTTCGATACCCCATATGCGCCCCAGTACGCGCGGCCCTTGCGACCAACACTGCTTGAGGTGAAGACAACTGAAGCATCTTCGGACAATTTGAGCAGCGGTAGCAGCGTGTTGGTCAGCATGAACATCGCATTGACGTTGATGTGCATGACCCGCATGAAGTTTTCGCCGGACAGCTGTTCCAGTGGCGTGCGCGGGCCGATGATCGAGGCGTTGTGCAACAAGCCGTCGAGGTGGCCAAATTCTTTTTCGATCATGGCTGCCAACTCATCGTATTGCTGGGGCAGGGCGGTCTCCAGGTTGAAAGGAATGACAGCAGGCTTGGGATGACCCGCTGCTTCTATTTCGTCGTAAACCTGAGTCAGATTGGCTTCGGTCTTGCCCAGAAGCAGTACGGTTGCGCCATGTGCAGCATAGGTTTTTGCCGCAGCAGCACCAATGCCGCGACCCGCACCGGTGACCAGAATGATCCGGCCGTTGAGCAGGTCGGGGCGAGGGGAGTAATCGAACATGGGTTACCTCTTGAAAACCGGATTGGCAGCCTGCGCAGATCCCTGTGGCAGCCGGGCTTGCCTGCAATGAGGTTGGACGCGATCTTAAGTGAACCGCGTCCAGTCTTATCGCGGGCAAGCCTCGCTTCCACAGTTGGGTGTCCGGCAAGTCATCATGTCAGCAGCTACAAAGCGCGTTATCCAGGACCTTGCGCAGTTCCAGCGGGTGATCCACTACCACGTCAGCGCCCCAGTGATCAGGGTTGTCGTTGGGGTGAATGTAGCCATAGCGCACTGCTGCGGTCTTGGTGCCTGCATCACGGCCAGACTCGATGTCACGTAAATCATCCCCTACAAACAGCACGCTCGCCGGATCCAGATCAAGCATCTTGCATGCAAGGATCAGCGGCTCGGGGTCAGGTTTGCTACGCGTCACGTGATCCGGGCAGATCAGCAGGGCCGAGCGTTGTGACAGCCCCAACTGATCCATGATCGGCTGAGCAAAGCGCACCGGTTTGTTGGTCACTACGCCCCAGATCAGGTTTGCCTTTTCGATGTCGGCCAGCAGTTCTTCCATGCCGTCGAACAGCTTGCTGTGCACGGCGCAGTCGCGTTGATAGCGCTCGAGGAACTCAAGACGCAGCGCCTCGAATCCTTCAGCGTCCGGGGACAGGGCAAAGGTCGCAGCAACCATTGCTTTGGCACCACCGGAAATCTCATCGCGGATCAGCTTGTCCGTCACGGGCGGGAGCCCGCGTTCGGCAAGCATTGCCTGGCAAATGGCAATAAAGTCCGGGGCGGTGTCGAGCAGGGTGCCGTCCATGTCGAATAGAACCGCTCTCAAGCGCATGTTATGCCTCCCGAAGCGTCTGGATCATGTAGTTGACGTCAACGTCCGAGGCCAGCTTGTAGTGCTTGGTCAGCGGGTTGTAAGTCAAACCGATGATGTCCTTGACCTGCAAGCCGGCGGCGCGACTCCAGGCACCCAGTTCGGAAGGGCGGATGAATTTCTTGAAATCGTGAGTGCCGCGTGGCAGCAGGCCCATGATGTATTCCGCGCCGACGATGGCGAACAGATACGCCTTCGGATTGCGGTTGATGGTCGAGAAAAACACTTGGCCGCCGGGTTTGACCATGCGGAAGCACGCACGGATCACCGATGAGGGATCGGGTACGTGCTCAAGCATTTCCAGGCAGGTCACGACGTCGAACTGCTCTGGCATTTCTTCGGCCAGGTCTTCTGCAGTGATTTGTCGATATTCGACTTGCACGCCCGATTCAAGCTGGTGCAACTGAGCGACCGCCAGTGGGGCTTCCCCCATGTCGATGCCGGTTACGGTCGCGCCACGCAGCGCCATGGCTTCGCTGAGAATCCCGCCGCCGCAGCCAACGTCCAGAACTTTCTTGCCCGCCAGATTGACGCGCTCGTCGATCCAGTTGACCCGCAACGGGTTGATGTCATGCAGGGGCTTGAATTCGCTGTTGCGGTCCCACCAGCGATGAGCCAGTGCCTCGAATTTGGCGATTTCTGCGTGATCGACGTTGCTCATGGGATGTCCTCTCTAAACTCAAAATACGTGCAGCGGGCTGGCTGATATGCAGCCAGCCCGGTCTTATTCGGTGCGCCCGGAAATACGCTTGCCCCAGGCTTTGGCGGTGTCGCACAACGCCTGTTCGTCCATACGGGTCAGGCGGCGATCGTCGAGCAGTTGCTTGCCAGCGACCCAGACATGGCTGACGCAGTCGCGGCCGGTTGCATATATAAGCTGTGACACCGGATCGTAGATGGGTTGACGTGCCAGGCCGGACAGGTCGAAGGCGACCATGTCTGCAGCCTTGCCGATCTCCAGCGAGCCCACTTCGTCCTGAATACCCAGCGCCCGAGCGCCATTGAGGGTTGCCATGCGCAATGCGCGGTGGGCGTCCAGTGCGGCAGCCGAGCCTGCAACGGCCTTGGCCAGCAGCGCTGCGGTGCGGGTTTCTCCCAGTAGATCCAGGTCATTGTTGCTCGCTGCGCCATCGGTACCTATCGCAACATTGACGCCAGCCTGCCACAGTCGTTCGACCGGGCAAAAGCCGCTGGCCAGTTTCAGGTTGGATTCCGGACAATGGATCACGCTGGAATTGCTTTCTACCAGCAAAGCCAGATCGTCATCGCTGATTTGTGTCATGTGCACGGCCTGAAAGCGTGGGCCGAGCATGCCGAGCCGGTTCAGACGTGCCAATGGGCGTTCATCTGACTGAGCGACAGCCTGTTCCACTTCGAAGGCGGTTTCATGAACATGCATCTGAATCATGGCGTCCAGCTCATCGGCGATGACCCGGATTCTTTCCAGATTCTCGTCGCCAACGGTGTACGGTGCGTGAGGGCCGAAGGCGATCTTGATGCGCGGGTGGTGGGCCAGATCATTGAACAGTTGCACGCCCATGTGCAGGGCTTCATCGGTGTCGCGCGCGCCGGGAATGGGGAAGTCCAGTACCGGTACGGTGATCTGGGCCCGGATCCCGCTGTTGTGCACGCGATCGGCTGCCACTGACGGGAAGAAGTACATGTCGGAGAAGCAGGTGATACCGCTTTTGAGTTGCTCGGCAATAGCCAGATCGGTGCCGTCGCGGATGAACTCTTCATCAACCCATTTGCTCTCCGCAGGCCAGATGTGGTCATGCAGCCAGGTCATCAAGGGGAGATCATCGGCCAGCCCGCGAAACAGCGTCATGGCCGCATGGCCGTGGGCATTGATCAGGCCCGGACTGAGCAACATCTCAGGCAGCTCAAGGGTTTGCAGGGCATTTTGCTTCAGGGCTTCGGCGCGGGGACCGATGTAGGCGATGCGGCCATCGCGAATGCCCAGACCATGATCCTTGAGTACCACGCCAGCAGGTTCGACCGGCACCAGCCAGGCGGGCAGGAGCAAGAGATCGAGCGGGGCAGCGGCATTAGGCATGACTGGGCTTCCGGGGCTTATTACGGGAACGGCGCAGTATACCCGAGCGTCTTCGTCGACGGCTCGCTATAATCGGCCGCTTTTGATGTCTGGCTTGGGTTTTTTGAGTATGGGGTGTGCAATGCGCGATCGATTGTTGGCTGCTGAGAAGGTGAAAGCCATCGATTGGCGAGATGGCGCTCTGTATCTGCTGGATCAGCGCATCTTGCCGTTCGAGGAAACCTGGCTCGCGTATGACAGCGCGGCGGGGGTTGCCGAGGCAATTCGTTCCATGGTTGTACGGGGTGCACCGGCTATTGGTATCAGTGCTGCTTACGGTGTTGTGCTAGGCGCCCGTGCCCGGATCGCCGCTGGCGGTGACTGGATTGCCGCCCTGGAAGAAGATTTTCGGGTGCTGGCAGACTCACGTCCAACGGCTGTCAATCTGTTCTGGGCGCTGAACCGGATGCGCGACCGCCTGCAGCGCATCAAAGAAGGGGATGATCCCATGGTTGTGCTGGAGGCTGAGGCGGTGTCTATCCATCTCAGCGATCGCGAAGCCAACCTGACCATGGCGCAATTGGGTGCAGACCTCATTCGCAAGAATCAGGGCAACCTGCAGGCCGTTCTGACCCATTGCAATACGGGCGCTCTGGCTACCGGTGGTTTCGGTACAGCGCTGGGTGTTATCCGTGCAGCGCATCTGGAAGGGATGATCGAGCGGGTCTATGCCGATGAAACCCGTCCATGGCTGCAAGGCTCGCGGCTTACTGCCTGGGAGCTGGCTAACGAAGGCATCCCGGTGACCCTCAATGCTGATTCGGCAGCCGCGCATTTGATGCGAACCAAAGGCATTACCTGGGTGATCGTGGGTGCCGACCGCATTACCGCCAATGGCGACGTGGCCAACAAGATCGGTACTTATCATCTGGCTGTCGCTGCGATGCACCATGGTGTGCGCTTCATGGTGGTCGCGCCGAGTTCGACCATTGATATGGACATGGCCAGCGGTGATGAAATCGTCATTGAAGAGCGCGACGGTCGTGAGCTGCTCGAAGTGGGTGGTCAACGTGTCGGTGCGGATGTCGACGCATTCAATCCGGTATTCGACGTTACGCCGGCTGACCTGATTGACGTGATCGTCACTGAAAAGGGCATTGTCGAGCGCCCGGACACCGCAAAAATGGCTCAATTGATGTGCCGTAAACGTCTGCATTGACACGTTTGACGACGAGTGGAAGTTTGGTCGCAAGGGCGCTAATCGGGCCTGTAAGCGTTTCTCAGCGGTCTTGCGGCAGACAAGCTCGTTTTCAGGGCTTTCAAAGGATAGGTGCTTGGCGGCGATTGTGGTAACATCCGGCGGTTTCCAGGGGCGCTTGCGGTAGTCGTCCCTACTGCGCAGATCCAGTGCATAACTCGTTGATTTGTCGTAAGTCGTTGCCAGGCAAACGTGCCGGTAGCGGCGAGCTTCGTTCCTCCCGGATGGATGTTCGAAGTTTCACCAGAAAAAGGAATCGAGCTTCTCATGGGCGAACTGGCCAAAGAAATCCTCCCGGTCAATATCGAAGACGAGCTGAAGCAGTCCTACCTCGACTACGCAATGAGCGTAATCGTCGGGCGAGCACTGCCCGATGCACGCGATGGCTTGAAGCCCGTGCACCGGCGTGTACTGTTCGCGATGAGTGAACTGGGTAACGACTGGAACAAGCCGTACAAGAAATCCGCCCGTGTGGTCGGTGACGTTATCGGTAAGTATCACCCGCACGGCGACACGGCCGTGTACGACACCATCGTTCGTATGGCCCAGCCATTCTCGCTGCGCTATCTGCTGGTAGACGGTCAGGGCAACTTCGGTTCGGTCGACGGCGACAACGCCGCGGCCATGCGATACACCGAAGTGCGCATGACCAAACTGGCTCACGAGCTGCTGGCTGACCTGCACAAAGAAACCGTGGACTGGGTGCCGAACTACGACGGCACTGAAATGATCCCTGCGGTCATGCCGACCCGTATTCCCAATCTGTTGGTCAACGGCTCCAGCGGTATCGCCGTGGGCATGGCGACCAACATTCCGCCGCACAACCTCGGTGAAGTGATTGATGGTTGCCTGGCGCTGATCGACAACCCTGAAATTTCCATTGATGAACTGATGCAGTTCATCCCGGGCCCGGACTTCCCGACTGCCGCGATCATCAATGGTCGTGCCGGTATCGTCGAAGCCTATCGCACCGGTCGCGGTCGTATTTACATGCGTGCCCGCTCGATCGTTGAAGACATCGACAAGGTCGGTGGTCGTCAGCAGATTGTCATCACCGAGCTGCCGTACCAGTTGAACAAGGCCCGCCTGATCGAGAAGATCGCCGAGCTGGTTAAAGAGAAGAAGCTGGAAGGCATCACTGAGCTGCGCGACGAGTCCGACAAGGACGGTATGCGCGTTGTGATCGAGCTGCGTCGCGGCGAAGTACCTGAGGTTATCCTCAACAATCTCTATGCCCAGACCCAGCTGCAAAGTGTTTTCGGTATCAACATCGTTGCACTGATCGATGGCCGTCCGCGCATCCTGAATCTCAAGGATCTGCTGGAAGCCTTCGTCCGCCACCGTCGCGAAGTAGTCACCCGCCGTACCGTTTTCGAACTGCGTAAAGCCCGTGAGCGTGGTCATTTGCTCGAAGGTCAAGCGGTTGCCCTTTCTAACATCGATCCGGTTATCGCCCTGATCAAAGCCTCGCCGACGCCTGCGGAAGCCAAGATCGGGTTGATTTCGACCCCTTGGGAATCCAGCGCAGTCGTGGAAATGGTCGAGCGTGCCGGTGCGGATTCCTGCCGTCCGGAAAACCTTGATCCGCAGTACGGTCTGCGTGACGGCAAGTATTTCCTGTCGCCTGAACAGGCTCAGGCCATTCTCGAATTGCGTCTGCACCGCCTGACCGGTCTTGAGCATGAAAAACTGCTCACCGAGTATCAGGAAATCCTCAGCCAGATCGGCGAACTGTTGCGCATCCTCAACAGCGCCGTGCGCCTGATGGAAGTGATCCGCGAAGAGCTGGAACTGATCCGCGTCGAGTACGGCGATGTTCGTCGCACTGAAATTCTTGATGCGCGTCTGGACCTGACCCTGGGCGACATGATTCCGGAAGAGGAACGTGTCGTTACGATTTCCCACGGCGGCTATGCCAAGACTCAGCCACTGGCGGTCTACCAGGCTCAGCGTCGCGGCGGTAAAGGTAAATCGGCTACCGGCATCAAGGATGAGGACTACATCGCTCACCTGCTGGTTGCCAACAGCCACACCACGCTGCTCATGTTCTCCAGCAAGGGCAAGGTGTACTGGCTCAAGACCTACGAGATCCCGGAAGCGTCCCGCGCTGCCCGCGGCCGTCCCCTGGTCAATCTGTTGCCGCTGAGCGACGGCGAGTACATCACCACTATGTTGCCGGTCGACCTGGAAGCCATGCGCAAGCGGGCTGACGAGGAAGACGAGGCTGGTATCGAAGGTGAGCTCGACGACGCAGAGAACAGCAACGAGACCGAAGAAGAGCGTAAAGCGCGTATCAAGGCTGCAGACAAGAAGAAGGCTCCATTCATCTTCATGTCCACTGCCAACGGTACCGTGAAGAAAACTCCTTTGGTGGCCTTCAGTCGTCAGCGTAGCGTGGGTCTGATCGCACTTGAGCTGGACGAAGGCGACATCCTGATCTCCGCAGCCATCACTGACGGCGAGCAGGAAATCATGCTGTTCTCCGACGGCGGCAAAGTAACGCGCTTCAAGGAATCCGACGTTCGTGCCATGGGCCGTACCGCTCGCGGTGTGCGCGGCATGCGTCTGCCAGAAGGTCAGAAGCTGATTTCGATGCTGATCCCGGAAGAAGGCAGCCAGATCCTCACTGCCTCCGAGCGTGGTTATGGCAAGCGTACGGCGATTTCCGAGTTCCCAGAGTACAAACGTGGCGGTCAGGGCGTTATCGCCATGGTCAGCAACGAGCGTAACGGCCGTCTGGTCGGCGCGGTGCAAGTACTCGACGGCGAAGAAATCATGCTGATCTCCGATCAGGGCACGCTGGTTCGTACTCGTGTCGATGAAGTGTCCAGCCTGGGTCGTAATACCCAGGGTGTCACGCTGATCAAGCTGGCTAGCGACGAGAAACTGGTCGGTCTGGAGCGTGTGCAGGAACCTTCCGAAGTGGAAGGCGAAGAGCTGGTAATCGGTGAAGACGGCGAAATCATCGAAGGCGAAGCGCTGAGCATCGCTGACGAGGATGCCTCTGCCGACCTGCAAGCCGACGCTGCTTCGGACGACGAAGAACCGCAAAGTTAAGAGGGACCTGTAGGAGCTCACCGAGGTTACGAGGCCAGCGATAGTGGTATGTCTGATCCAACGCCATCGCTGGCCTCGTAACCTCGGTGAGGTCCTACAGAAAAGATGTAGGTTCAAGCAACCCTGTGTTGTTTGACAGAAGTAGCCAAAGGCTGCGAACGGTTCTGAACTGTGTCGCGGCCTTTGCCATCTTCAACTCCAGATGACCCAAGCCTGAGAAAGTCAGAGCGTAGTGAGAGTGGATATGAGCAAGCGAGCCTTTAACTTCTGCGCAGGTCCTGCTGCGCTTCCTGAAGCTGTTCTGCTGCGTGCCCAGGCGGAACTTCTGGACTGGCATGGCAAAGGCCTGTCCGTCATGGAAATGAGCCATCGCAGTGATGAGTTCACCTCCATCGCCAACAAGGCCGAGCAAGATTTGCGCGACCTGCTGACGATTCCCTCGAACTACAAAGTACTGTTTCTGCAGGGTGGTGCGAGCCAGCAGTTTGCTCAGATCCCTCTGAATTTGCTGCCTGAAAACGGCTCTGCCGACTATATCGATACCGGTATCTGGTCGCAGAAAGCCATTGAGGAAGCTTCGCGTTACGGTCACGTCAATGTGGCTGCCAGCGCCAAACCTTATGATTATTTTGCTATTCCGGGCCAGAACGAGTGGAAGCTGTCCAAGGACGCTGCCTACGTTCATTACGCCCCGAACGAGACCATCGGCGGTCTGGAGTTCGACTGGATTCCGCAGACCGGTGATGTACCGCTGGTGGCGGACATGTCTTCCGACATTCTATCTCGCCCGGTGGACGTCTCGCGTTTTGGCATGATCTACGCGGGCGCCCAGAAAAACATCGGCCCGAGCGGCATCGTCGTCGTGATCATTCGCGAAGACCTGCTGGGTCGCGCCCGTTCGCTGTGCCCGACCATGCTCAACTACAAGGTAGCGGCTGATAACAGCTCGATGTACAACACGCCACCGACTCTGGCTTGGTACCTGTCCGGTCTGGTCTTCGAATGGCTAAAAGAGCAGGGTGGCGTCGAAGCTATCGGCAAGCTCAACGAAGTCAAAAAGCGCACGCTTTACGACTTCATTGATGCCAGCGGCCTGTACAGCAACCCGATTAACAAGTCTGATCGCTCGTGGATGAACGTACCGTTCCGTCTTGCTGATGATCGTCTGGACAAGCCGTTCCTGGCCGGTGCCGACGCCCGTGGGCTGCTCAATCTCAAAGGTCACCGTTCGGTCGGTGGCATGCGTGCCTCTATTTATAATGCCGTGGACATCAACGCGATCAACGCGCTGGTGGCGTACATGGCAGAGTTCGAGAAGGAACACGGCTAATGTCCGAGCAAGAACTCAAGGCGCTGCGCGTCCGCATCGACAGCCTGGATGAAAAAGTCCTGGAGCTGATCAGCGAACGTGCACGTTGTGCCCAGGAAGTAGCGCGGGTAAAAATGGCCAGTCTGGCTGAAGGCGAAGTGCCGGTTTTTTACCGTCCCGAGCGTGAAGCCCAGGTGCTCAAGCGGGTCATGGAGCGCAATCGTGGCCCATTGAGCAACGAAGAGATGGCGCGTCTGTTTCGCGAAATCATGTCCTCGTGCCTGGCGCTGGAGCAGCCGCTGAAAGTCGCTTACCTCGGGCCTGAAGGTACCTTCACTCAGGCAGCAGCGATCAAGCATTTCGGTAACGCTGTTATCAGTCTGCCGATGGCGGCAATTGATGAAGTGTTCCGTGAAGTCGCTGCCGGTGCTGTGAATTTTGGCGTCGTGCCGGTGGAAAACTCCACCGAGGGCGCAGTCAATCACACGCTGGACAGCTTCCTTGAGCACGACATGGTGATCTGTGGCGAAGTCGAGCTGCGTATCCACCATCACTTGCTGATCGGTGAAAACACCAAGACCGAAAGCATCAGCCGTATCTATTCCCACGCTCAGTCGCTGGCACAGTGCCGCAAGTGGCTGGACGCGCATTACCCGAACGTCGAGCGGATCGCAGTGGCGAGTAACGCCGAAGCTGCCAAGCGGGTTAAAGGTGAGTGGAATTCCGCAGCGATTGCCGGTGATATGAGCGCGAACCTCTACGGTTTGACGCGCATCGCTGAAAAAATCGAAGACCGTCCGGACAACTCTACCCGGTTCCTGATCATCGGTAATCAGGAAGTCCCTCCAACGGGTGATGACAAAACTTCGATCATCGTATCCATGAGCAACAAGCCGGGCGCTCTGCATGAATTGCTGGTGCCATTCCATGAAAACGGCCTGGATCTGACCCGCATCGAGACTCGACCGTCGCGCAGCGGTAAATGGACCTACGTGTTCTTTATCGACTTCGTTGGCCACCATCGCGACCCACTGGTCAAAGCCGTGCTGGAGCGGATCAGTCAGGAAGCGGTGGCGCTCAAAGTGCTGGGTTCCTATCCGAAAGCAGTTCTCTGAGGGTTGAGCCGATACCTGTATAAGCTCACGAGCAACGCGAGGCAGCGATAGCGCTTACGTCATCGCTGGCCTCGTAACTTCGGTGAGCTCCTACAGGATTTGGGTCAACTCAGAAGATTGCATTTGTTAACAGCAGCGGCCCTTTATCTCTGACATTGCGCTGTCGCGCGGCGAATAATGGACCTGTAGGAGCGCACGAGCACCGCGAGGCCGCGA
>NZ_LOHF01000017.1:18995-142841 GCF_002158995.1 Pseudomonas caspiana
ACAGATAATTGTTCCAATTCAGTAGATTGCATTTTGTTTATAAGAGGTTAGCGACACATGACTGGCGACTTCCTCGCACTGGCTCAGCCGGGCGTGCAAAAACTTTCGCCTTATGTTCCAGGTAAGCCTGTGAACGAGCTGGCACGCGAGTTGGGCATTGATCCCGCAAAGATCACCAAGCTGGCGAGCAACGAAAACCCGTTAGGCCCAAGCCCGAAGGCGCTGATCGCGATTCGCGACGAATTGGCCGAGCTGACGCGTTATCCGGATGGCAATGGCTTCGAGCTGAAAAAGCGCCTCGCAGAACGCTGTGGTGTGCAGATTGATCAAGTAACGCTGGGCAACGGTTCCAACGATATCCTTGAGTTGGTCGCCCGTGCGTACCTGGCTCCGGGCCTTAATGCAGTGTTCAGCGAATTCGCTTTCGCGGTTTACCCGATTGTTACTCAGGCGATCGGTGCCACGGCTCGCGTCACGCCCGCCAAGGATTGGGGGCATGATCTGCACGCAATGTTGGCGGCGATTGATGACGATACCCGAGTGGTATTTATCGCCAACCCGAACAACCCGACCGGAACCTGGTTCGGGCCGGACGCGCTGAGCCAGTTCCTCGCCGCAGTCCCAGAGCATGTGCTGGTGGTGCTGGACGAGGCCTACATCGAATACGCCCAGGGCGGCGATCTCCCCGACGGCCTCGATTATCTGGCTGCTTATCCGAATCTGCTCGTTTCGCGCACCTTCTCCAAGGCCTATGGCTTGGCATCGTTGCGTGTCGGTTATGGCTTATCGTCCGCTGCAGTGGCGGATGTGCTGAACCGCGTGCGCCAGCCTTTCAACGTCAACAGCCTTGCCTTGGCCGCCGCTTGCGCCGCGCTGGATGACGCTGAATACCTGACTCAAAGCCGCCAGTTGAACGAAGTCGGCATGGAGCAGCTTGAGGGTGGCTTGCGCTTGCTTGGGCTGAGCTGGATTCCATCCAAAGGCAATTTCATTGCCGTCGACCTTGGGCGTGACAGTGCTGCGGTTTATCAAGGGCTGCTCCGCGAGGGTGTGATTGTTCGCCCGGTCGCCGGCTACGGTATGCCCAATCATCTTCGTGTGAGTATCGGTTTGTTGGAAGAAAACACTCGTTTCCTTGAAGCGTTGGCCAAGGTTCTGGCGCGTGATTGATGTCATCTCAGTGAAACCAAACCAGCCTATTATGCGGCGCTTGGTGGTTGTGGGTCTCGGTCTGATTGGCGGGTCTTTCGCCAAAGGCATTCGCGAAAGTGGTTTGTGCGGTGAGGTGGTCGGCGTTGATCTCGACCCCCAATCGCGCAAGTTAGCTGTTGAGCTGGGCGTTGTGGATCGCTGCGAAGTCGATCTGGCGGCGGCCTGTCGCGATGCTGATGTGATTCAGCTCGCCGTGCCTATTCTCGCGATGGAAAAAGTGCTGGCGCTGCTGGCGACTTTCGATCTGGGCGATGCAGTGCTGACGGATGTTGGCAGTGCCAAGGGCAACGTAGTCAACGCTGCGCGTATGGCGTTTGGCGGGATGCCGTCGCGATTTGTGCCAGGACACCCGATTGCTGGTTCTGAGCAGAGTGGAGTCGAAGCGTCCAACGCGCAGTTGTTCAAGCGGCACAAAGTAATACTCACGCCATTGCCCGAGACTGATCCGAAAGCTCTGGGAGTGGTTGATCGACTCTGGTCCGAACTGGGTGCTGACGTGGAACACATGGAGGTCGAGCGTCACGATGAGGTGTTGGCCGCAACCAGTCATTTGCCTCACCTGTTGGCATTTGGTCTGGTGGACTCGTTGGCCAAACGTAACGAAAATCTCGACATTTTCAGATATGCAGCCGGTGGCTTTCGCGATTTCACGCGCATTGCCGGCAGCGATCCGGTGATGTGGCACGACATCTTTCTGGCCAATCGCGAGGCTGTGTTGCGCACTCTGGATACCTTTCGAACGGATTTGGACGCGCTGCGTGACGCGATGGTGGCGGGTGATGGTCATCAGTTGCTGGGTGTATTTACTCGCGCCCGGGTTGCCCGTGAGCATTTCGGCAAGATCCTTGCCCAGCGTGCTTACGTAGAGCCAGTGGCGGCCGAGGATCTGGTCTTTATCGCCAGTCCTGGTGGTCGGGTTTCAGGTCAGGTCCGTGTCCCGGGGGACAAGTCCATCTCCCATCGCTCGATCATGCTGGGCTCGTTGGCCGAGGGCACTACTGAAGTTGAGGGCTTCCTCGAAGGCGAGGATGCACTGGCGACGCTGCAAGCGTTCCGCGATATGGGGGTGGTGATTGAAGGGCCGCATCACGGTCGTCTGACTATTCACGGTGTTGGGCTGCATGGTCTCAAGTCTGCGCCTGGGCCGATTTATCTGGGTAACTCGGGTACGTCAATGCGCCTGCTGGCAGGCTTGCTGGCTGCGCAGAGTTTCGACAGTACCCTGACCGGCGATGCTTCGCTGTCGCGACGTCCAATGGGCCGAGTGGCTGAGCCGTTGCGGGCAATGGGCGCAGTGATTGAAACCGCTGCCGAGGCGCGCCCGCCTTTGAAGATCAAAGGCGGGCAGACGCTCAATGGCTTGACCTATGAAATGCCAGTGGCCAGCGCACAGGTTAAATCGTCGCTGTTGTTGGCCGGTCTTTATGCCCAAGGCACCACGACGGTGATCGAGCCGGCACCTACGCGAGACCACACGGAGCGTATGCTGCGAGGCTTCGGTCACTCGGTGAAGGTTGATGGTGCAAAGGTTTCGCTGGAGTCTGGGTCTGGATTGAGGGCTGCGCGTATCGAAGTGCCCGCGGACATTTCGTCAGCAGCATTCTTTATGGTGGCCGCGTCCATTGCCGAGGGTTCCAACCTGTTGCTTGAACATGTCGGCATTAACCCGACGCGCACGGGTGTCATCGATATCCTGCGTCTGATGGGGGCCGACATCACGTTGGAAAATCAGCGTGAGGCGGGTGGTGAACCTGTTGCCGACTTGCGTGTGCGCTCGGCCTCACTCAACGGAATCGAAATCCCGCAGGAGCTGGTACCGCTGGCGATTGATGAGTTTCCGGCGATCTTCGTGGCCGCTGCTTGTGCTCAAGGTCGCACGGTGTTGCGGGGCGCGCAGGAGTTGCGCGTCAAGGAGTCGGATCGTATTCAAGCCATGGCCGACGGTCTGTTAAAGCTGGGCGTCAGTGTCGAGCCTACGCCGGACGGCATTATCATTGACGGCGGTCAGATAGCTGGTGGTGTGGTTGATGCCCAGGGCGATCACCGTATTGCCATGGCTTTCAGTGTTGCGGCGTTGCGTGCGCAAGCGCCGATTCAGATCCATGATTGTGCGAACGTCGCTACGTCGTTCCCAAATTTTCTCGCGCTTAGCGCTCAAGTCGGCATGCGTGTAGCGCAAGAGGGGCAGTTGTGAAAATTCAAGCACCGGTTATTACCATTGACGGACCTAGCGGTTCCGGGAAGGGCACAGTTGCAGGGCTGTTGGCTAAACGCCTCGGCTGGTGTCTGCTCGATTCAGGCGCGCTGTATCGCCTGCTGGCGTTCGCCGCCCGCAATCATGGCGTGGACCTGACCAATGAGGAGGCCCTGAAATTGCTGGCTGCGCATCTGGATGTGCAGTTCGAAACTGGCATTGAAGGGCAGGAGCAGCGGATTATTCTGGAGGGTGAGGACGTTACTCACTCGATTCGTAATGAGCAGATCGGCAGCGGCGCTTCGCAAGTGGCTTCATTGCCTGCGGTGCGTGACGCATTGCTGCAACGCCAACGTGCTTTTCAGGAAGAGCCAGGCCTCGTCGCAGACGGTCGCGACATGGGAACCGTCGTGTTTCCGGACGCGCCGCTGAAGATTTTTCTGACCGCCAGCGCCGAGGAACGTGCCCGTCGACGTTACTTGCAGTTGAAGGCCAAGGGCGATGATGTTAGTCTGTCGAGTCTGCTAGATGAGATAAGTGCACGCGACGAGCGTGACACCCAGCGAGCGGTAGCCCCGCTCAAGCCAGCGCACGACGCTATTCAGCTGGATTCCACCGAATTGTCCATCGAGCAGGTGCTGGAACGCATTCTGAGTGAAATCGCGCTTCGCGATATTGCCGGGTGACAAAGAAGCATGTGGGAGACCAGAAATAGTCCCGCAGGCTTTCTTTTACTTGAACGTAACCCACGTTGTCTGGAACGTGGCAGATGGGCGTATCCTTCGCCCTTGATCAACAGGAATTAAAATGAGCGAAAGCTTTGCAGAACTTTTTGAAGAAAGCCTAAAGACCCTCAACCTTCAGGCCGGTTCGATCATCACCGCTATCATCGTTGATATCGATTACCAGGCAGGCTGGGTGACGGTTCACGCCGGTCTGAAATCTGAAGGCCTGATCCCGCTGGAACAGTTCCACAACGACGCTGGCGATCTGACTATCAAGATCGGCGACGAAGTTCACGTTGCTCTGGACGCGGTAGAAGACGGCTTTGGCGAAACCAAGCTGTCCCGCGAGAAAGCCAAGCGTGCCGAGTGCTGGATTGTTCTGGAAGCGGCTTTCGCAGCTGAAGAAGTGGTCAAGGGCGTTATCAACGGTAAGGTTAAAGGCGGCTTCACTGTCGACGTTAACGGCATCCGTGCGTTCCTGCCTGGTTCTTTGGTCGACGTCCGCCCAGTGCGCGACACGACTCACCTGGAAGGCAAAGAGCTCGAGTTCAAGGTCATCAAGCTGGACCAGAAGCGCAACAACGTTGTTGTTTCGCGTCGCAGCGTGCTGGAAGCCGAGAACAGTGCCGAGCGCGAAGCTCTGCTCGAGTCCCTGCAGGAAGGTCAACAAGTCAAAGGTATCGTCAAGAACCTCACCGATTACGGCGCATTCGTCGATCTGGGTGGCGTCGATGGCCTGCTGCACATCACCGACATGGCCTGGAAGCGCATCAAGCATCCATCGGAAATCGTCAATGTTGGCGATGAGATCGATGTAAAAGTGCTGAAGTACGATCGCGAGCGCAATCGTGTTTCCCTGGGTCTGAAGCAACTGGGCGAAGACCCATGGGTTGCTATCAAAGCTCGTTACCCGGAAAGCACTCGCGTAACTGCGCGTGTTACCAACCTGACCGACTACGGCTGCTTCGCAGAGCTGGAAGAAGGCGTGGAAGGCCTGGTACACGTTTCCGAAATGGACTGGACCAACAAAAACATCCACCCTTCGAAAGTCGTACAAGTCGGCGACGAAGTGGAAGTTATGGTTCTGGACATCGACGAAGAGCGTCGTCGTATCTCCCTCGGCATCAAACAGTGCAAATCTAACCCATGGGAAGATTTCTCTGGCCAGTTCAACAAGGGCGATAAGATCTCCGGCACCATCAAGTCGATCACCGATTTCGGTATCTTCATTGGTCTGGACGGCGGCATCGACGGCCTGGTTCACCTGTCCGACATCTCCTGGAACGAAGTGGGCGAAGAAGCCGTACGTCGCTTCAAGAAGGGCGACGAGCTCGACACAGTGATCCTGTCTGTTGATCCAGAGCGTGAGCGTATCTCGCTGGGTATCAAGCAACTGGAAAGCGATCCGTTCTCCGAGTACGTCACTGTCAATGACAAAGGCGCAATCGTTCGCGGTATCGTTAAAGAAGTTGACGCCAAAGGCGCCATCATCACTCTGGCCGACGACATCGAAGCTTCCCTGAAAGCCTCCGAAATCAGCCGTGACCGCGTTGAAGACGCGCGTAACGTTCTGAAAGAAGGCGAAGAGATCGAAGCCAAGATCATCAGCGTTGACCGCAAGAGCCGCGTGATCAGCTTGTCCATCAAGTCGAAAGACGTTGAAGACGAGAAAGAAGCGATCCAAAGCCTGCGTAGTAAGCCAGAGACCGCTGAGAACACTGGTCCTACCACTCTTGGTGACCTGTTGCGTGCTCAAATGGAAAAGCAGAACTAAGTTCTGACTGGCCATTAGGAAAAGGGCGACTTAGGTCGCCCTTTTTTGTGGGCGCTATTCCTGTAGTTGAGTGGCAGTCGGTTCCAGAGGCTCCCAAGGCTCCGTCGCTTGCCGTTATCTTTTTATCGTGTGGTGGCCGTGATTTGACTGTTACTGATCCTGAATTGCCCTCTAGGCGGCTCCAGTAAGATTTTGCACGTATGTGCTGAACTGCTTGCAATACGCGGCCTGGCGCATTGGAGTCAATATGTCTCTAAAGTGACCGACTCAGAAAAGTCAATACACGGGCTGTTCAAATTCATCTGGTCATGCTAAAACCTTCGGAGCGCTTATCTAGCTGCTTGAAAAAGAAGGGAAAAATATGACGAAGTCGGAGTTGATCGAACGAATTGTCACCCATCAAGGGCTGCTCTCATCCAAGGATGTCGAGTTGGCTATCAAGACCATGCTTGAGCAAATGTCCCAGTGCCTGGCGACAGGTGATCGCATTGAGATACGGGGCTTTGGCAGCTTCTCCCTGCATTACCGTGCTCCGCGAGTAGGACGCAACCCCAAGACCGGCCAGTCGGTCAGCCTTGACGGCAAGTTCGTACCGCATTTCAAGCCGGGCAAAGAACTGCGTGATCGTGTAAACGAAGACGAAGAAGAGGGCCTCCTGGCCTCCCGATAGGAGTAACAGATGCGGATGTTTACACGAGTAATTGCGGCCTTGGTCGCGCTGGCGCTTATCGTGTCGACGATCGTCTTTATTCTGGAGAACCAGCAGAAAGTCTCACTGGTCTTTTTGGGGTGGTCTTCGCCCGAGCTGTTTCTCGCAGTACCCGTCATTATCGCGCTGCTTGCGGGCATGTTGATCGGTCCCTTCCTGGGATGGGTCGTTGTACTGCGTAAAAAGCGGAAACTGGACCGTCGCTCAATCTGATCCAGGGCTATCTGCAACCGTGCAGCTACTCTTGATCATCATTAACAAAGCTCTTCAGCGCTGAACCTGTGAACGTAGTACTCAGCTGAAAGCTTTGCTCATTCCGCTTATTCCTGCTGACACTGCTCGTAGTCCTCCCCATCAAGTTTTGTGGGAGTCGTTACCCAGTGCCGTCGGAAAAATCTACTGATTGCAGTCGCTCAAGCTCTAAAGCCCGCGTTTGCTAGGTAATGGTCTCGCGCTGCAGGCTGCTGAGGATATTTTCACGCCAAACCGTCACCCACCTGCGCCCTTGCAAAGGACTCTCTGCGCGGCAGAATGCGGCCGTTTAAACGGTTGGGATTCGATATTACATGCCGGAACGCATGCAGTTCGAGTTCGAGCATTAGCTGCGTTTGAGTCAGAGGGTATTTATGAGTTATCCAAAAGTTGTCCATCATGGCGGCGTCCAGAGTGTGACGGGTTCGTGTCATCAAGTGAGCTTTGACGAGCATCACAGTGTGCTGGTTGACTGCGGTTTGCGTGTCGAATCTTCGGAGGTCGTCGAGCCGGGGCGGGAGGCGGAAATTGATTTCCCCATAGACACAATAAAGGCCTTGTTGCTGACTCATGTCCATGTGGATCACGTTGGGCGTATCCCTGACCTGCTGGCTGCGGGTTACACGGGTCCGATAATCTGCAGCGAGCCCTCGGCAAAAATGTTGCCGCTCACTCTTGAGGATGCCTGGAAGTATCAGTTTGCTCATGACAGCAAACAGATTGAGCGGTATCTGGCTATTGTTCAAAAGCGGACCATCGCATTGCCCTTCAACACCTGGCATGCACTGATCGATACCCCCGATCTGGTTGTGAGGATCAGGCTGCAGCGCGCGGGTCACATACTCGGCTCCGCTTATGTCGAGTGCGATGTTCAGTACCCCGCTGAGTCACAACAGAAGCGCATCGTGTTCTCCGGCGATCTGGGATCTCGTCTCAACCCCCTGCTAATCAGTCCTGAGTCACCCGAGCGGGCAGACCTGTTGGTTCTTGAAAGTACCTATGGTGATCGCCTGCACGAGGATCGCGATAGCCGTCAGACGCGGCTGGAAAAGATCATCGACAAGGCGTTAGCTGATCACGGCACGATCCTGATTCCAGCGTTCAGCATCGGTCGTACACAGGAGCTGCTATTTGAGATAGAAGACATCTTGCGCCGCAAGTCACTGATCGAAGACCGCGATCCCGCGTTTGACGCCGTTGATGCTGATGGCCTGCCCATTGATTGGCCGCAATTGCCTGTCATCCTCGACTCGCCGTTGGCCAGCCGGTTTACCAAGGTCTACCAGGATTTCAATGGCTACTGGAATACCGCAGCTCAAGAGCGCTTGAATGAGGGCCGCAACCCTCTGGGGTTCAAGCAACTCATCACAGTTGATAGTCATGACAAGCACCAGATGGTGGTGAACTACCTGTCCAGCACAGGCCGACCGGCAATCGTTATCGCAGGCAGCGGAATGTGCTCGGGTGGCCGGATCGTCAACTACCTGAAAGCCATGCTCGGCGACCCTCGTCACAATGTCGTATTCGTCGGTTATCAGGCCAAAGGGACGCCCGGCGCCGCGATACAGAAATACGGGCCGGTAGAGGGTTATGTAGAACTGGACAAAGAGCGGTTCAAGATAAAGGCTGGCACTACCACGGTCGGTGGCTACTCGGCCCATGCTGATCAGTCTGAGCTCGTCAGCTTTGTGACTGGAATGGAGGAGTGGCCTGAGCAGATAACCCTCGTTCACGGAGACGCGAACGCGAAAAAGACGCTGGGTGACGTGCTGGAAAGGAAGTATTCGTTGAAAAAGAGAGCTCTCAAGCTGTCGGTTCCGCAATAACAGGTGTGCAAGGCAGCGATTTGCACTATCGCTGTCTTTGCTTCTAACGGAGCCTTGTTGTCGCATATCAAGGCGGAGGTTATCCTACGCGCCTTTAGCTACTAGGCTCATAGCTATTCTGGGTATAAGAGCTGTTGATTGTGATGGACCATAAAGTTTTCGCATCTTAATTTGTCGAGCGATGTATTAGATCCTGTCTGATGCGATGACAGCTTT
Organism: Pseudomonas caspiana; assembly: GCF_002158995.1. Taxonomy (GTDB): domain Bacteria; phylum Pseudomonadota; class Gammaproteobacteria; order Pseudomonadales; family Pseudomonadaceae; genus Aquipseudomonas; species Aquipseudomonas caspiana. The sequence goes on from NZ_LOHF01000017.1 coordinate 27,904, forward strand.
CTCAACACGTTGCTGGATCTGCTGCGTGTAGTAACTCCGAACTATTAGGGAAGTTTTCAGAAATGAGTCAGGTAAATCGTAAAGGCATCATTCTCGCTGGCGGCTCAGGCACTCGCCTGCACCCTTTGACCTTGGGTGTCTCAAAGCAAATGCTGCCGATCTACGACAAACCGATGATTTTTTACCCGCTTTCGGTGCTGATGCTCGCGGGCATGCGTGAAATACTGATTATCTCCACACCACAGGATTTACCGAGTTTTCAAAAGTTGTTGGGAGATGGCAGTCTGTATGGTGTTAGCCTGAGCTATGCAGCGCAGCCAAGCCCTGATGGGTTGGCGCAGGCTTTCATTATCGGTGAAGAGTTCATCGGTAGCGATCCGTGCTGCTTAATTCTGGGCGATAACATTTTCTACGGTCAGCACTTCACTGACAATCTGCGCTCTGCTAGCGCCCAGGTGCATGGCGCTACCGTGTTCGGTTATCACGTTTCCGATCCGGAGCGTTTTGGTGTAGTCGAGTTTGATGCCAGTGGCAAAGCCCTGAGCATCGAAGAAAAGCCTCAGCAGCCGAAGTCCAGCTATGCCGTGACCGGCTTGTACTTCTACGACAACCAGGTTGTCGAGATAGCCAAGAACATCAAGCCTTCCGAGCGCGGCGAGCTGGAAATCACAGACGTCAATCTCGCTTACCTCGAACAGCAGACCCTCAATGTGGAAATGCTTGGCCGTGGTTTCGCCTGGCTGGATACGGGGACGCATGAGTCTCTACTGGAAGCCAGTCACTTCGTGCACACCATTGAACATCGCCAGGGTTTGAAAGTAGCTTGCCTTGAAGAGATCGCTTTCCACAATGGCTGGATAAGCGCAGAGCAGCTCGGTGTTCAGGCTGAGGCTTTGAAGAAGACTGGCTATGGCCAGTATCTCCAGAAGCTGCTGGCCTAATCGTCATGCCGGTAAAGCACCCCAAGATTGCTGTTCTACTGGCAGCCTACAACGGTATGCAATGGATCGAGGAGCAGCTGGCTTCGATTCTGGCCCAAATAGATGTCGACCTGACGGTTTACATCAGCGTTGATCTTTCTACAGATGACACAGAAGCTTGGTGCCTGGATTTTTCTGAAAAGCATTCTGCTGTGGTAGTGCTCCCTCCAGCTGGTAGGTTGGGTGGGGCTTCACGCAACTTTTTCCGACTTATCCGCGATGTTGACCTGATTGACTATGACTTCGTGGCGTTTGCCGATCAGGATGATGTCTGGGATCTGGACAAGCTTTCGCGCGCGACGCAGGCAATCCTAAGCCGTAATTTAGACGCCTACTCCAGCAATGTTATCGCCTTCTGGCCCGACGGCAGAGTCAAGCTGGTAGACAAAGCGCAACCTCAGGTGACGTGGGACTATCTGTTTGAAGCCGCGGGCCCTGGTTGCACCTATGTGATGAGCCGCGGGCTGGTAGCGAGTTTGAAGACTTCAATCCTGGCTAACTGGGAGAAGCTGCAAGAAGTAAGCTTGCACGATTGGTATTGCTATGCATTTGCGCGTAGCCATAATTTTAAATGGTTTATTGATCCTCAGCCGTCAATGCGCTACCGCCAGCATGATTGCAACCAGTTTGGTGCGAACGCTGGTATCAGGTCGTTTGTTGCCCGGTACAGAATGATCCGGAGCGGCTGGTGGTTCTCCCAAGTTCAGACGATTGTCGAATTGGTCGAACCAGAGTGTCATCCGCTCATCACGGGTCGATCTCCACCGGGGCGGTGGCAGCTAATAGAGCTCTCCTTTAGTGCTGGAAAGTATCGCCGTAAGAGTCGCGACAAGTTTTTTTTCTGTTTGATTTGCTGGACAGCAGCAGTGATCGGAATAGGAGGAAGCTAAGATCGATGGTCACCTTTTCTTAGGCTAGTTTTAATCTAACCTTTAGTAGCGAAAGCGCTCTGTTTCCCGAGTTTGCCGAGTTAGTAAATACCCTGCATGCGGCAACGACATTAATGGTGGACTACATTCTCGCAACTGCGTTTTTTTCCAGACTTGCCGTGATAATAGGTAAAACAAACTATTTGCTCTATCTCATGTGCTGGTGGCTTATTGTCTGTTTTTAGTGAGGTGTTTTCTGGTGAGATTGGCACGCTGCATATTTGGGATCTGTCCGTGGGGCAGTAGTACTAGCTTAATATTGGACGGCTTTTTCAAAAGTCTTAACGTAATTAAAGTGGCTACCCCCATTAGCAACGAACTTCGGGATGGCCAGAGAATGTGGGGCTGCCAAACGTTATCGCTCTTAGGTACTTAGCTAGTAACGGCATGCTATGCCCTCGATTTCCTGATTGGGCATCCTTGCCATGACGTTCTGCCCCCCAAGGTCAAAAATCTATCTCTATCCGGGTTTATCGACGGCCAATTGACTGCCTAGCGGTCAGGAATGCCTAAGACCAGTCGTACGTACTTCCATCCTGGCGCAAAAAAGATCCACGATGGGCTTAGACTAATGGGTTTGCAAATGCCATCATATCCGCCTTTCTACAAAACTGTGGTTTCCGTCGCATGAGATACAACCTTCATTCAAAAACGATTGATGCCCTGCGGGGAATTGCTGCAGCCGCGGTGTTCTTTGATCATTCAGATACATCGGGTCTTGCTACTAATGCCTGGTTCTCTGCTCATAAGGGGCTAATGGGCGATTTTGGAGTCTACGTTTTCTTCTGCCTAAGTGGGTATTTGATTTGGCAGTCGGGCACACGCCTTATTGGAACGCCGGGTGGCTTAAAGCTTTACGCCATTCATCGTTTCACCCGTCTAGTGCCATTGTATTTTATAAATATACTCGTTGTAACTACTTTGCTGAGTTACATTGGCAGTCGTTGGACGCCTAGTTATGATGCTTGGAGCATCTTTAGGCATCTAATTTTTTCGCAAGACCTTTATCCGTCTGTAGCGAGAGATATTAATCCTGTTTTGTGGACGCTCACCCATGAAGTGATGTTTTATATTTTAGTCCCTGTTATATTGCTTGCGGGTATACGCGACAAATATGTAATTTTGGCTGGATCATTTATAATTTACTGGGTGTTCTTAGCCAGCGGCTGGTTAAGTTATTTTAAATTCTCTCAGATTTTCTATGCTTTTGCGCTTGGGGTATTTATCGCCGAGGCAAGTAACAAGGCAAGGGTGATAGTATGTTTAGCTGCAATTTCAGTGGCAGTTTATGCATGTGTCGGTAGCACCTTACATGCTTACAGTGGTCGCATCATAGCCATTGCCTTTGCATTGACCTGTATTACACTTACAAAAAATAAAGAATGTAGCCAAGCGGTGTCATGGTTCTTGTCGCCACTTGTATTTCTCGGCGTGATCTCTTACAGCATTTATATATGGCATTACCAAATAATTTATGTCGTTGAGTACTATTATCCATTCTTCAATCGGCACATCCCTGGATGGTCGCAGTATGGTCTGGTTAGTGGGGTGATAGTGTGCTTGATTTGTATTCTTTTTTCATATATCTCCTATGTTTTGATTGAGAAACCATCAATGGGGAGGCTGCGTATGATTATGGAAAAAAAGTAGAGGAATAATAAGCGTTCTTCTAAATATGACTTTTGATTGCTCGTACGTTCCTCAACGAAAAAGCCCGCTTGCGGCGGGCTTTACGAATACAGACAACTAAATTTCAAGCTTCTGTTATTCGATTCATAATACGTAGTCGTGGAGCAGGCACGCGATGGTATGTGGTTTGGTTAACCTTTGAGGTATGCCAGTTTTAGTATTTGCTGTGCACGAAGCATTTTTGACAGGAGAATTTTCAACTTTCCAGCACGTGGCGCCATAATCGTATAAAAGGGCGGTATGAATTTTATATCCGATAAAATGTCTTTGATAGATGGTTTCCATGTCGCGATCGAACCACTTGAGAGCTGACTTGCCAAGGAAGGTCGAACATGGCCTTGCTCAATTTCCCTACTCAGCTCCTGTTGTGATATGAAACCACATGACAGTGCCCGCAGTAGACAATCTACCCATAGGTTGCCGTTTGCGTTGTTCATAGAAACCCATGGTTGAGTGTTCATGTCTGTATAGTGAAGTAAGCAAGTAATGTTTTCTTCATAATATTCTAATGAATTCCAGGCTTGCGGAAGGGAGTAGGCTACTGATTCCGCTATCTCCATATCGAACATCAGCCTCGTGTAACTCAATGTGCCGTTATCCAGCTTATTAACTATATCCTCTATATTCCATTGCAATCGGGCGCAGTCCATTAATACAACACTGAACTGGGGACGCCGTTGCTCCGTGCCATTGCTCACTGTCTGCAAGTCACTGCCATTAAATGGACTGTTCCAGACAGCGGCGATGTCATGAAACACCTGCATGTCGGCATCCATGTAAATTGCTCTGCCCTTATAGCCGCACAGCTCGGGGATTAGAAAGCGCTGGAAGGAAAACGGTGTGCGAGCCCTATTAGCAGCGTCTTTAGGTACGGGAATAGCGCGCGCATGGGTGTAAATAGCAGATAGTTGCACGGGCAGCGCCGTGCGTTCGCGAATTGAGAACTCAAGAACTTTCATTGGCAGCCACTCGGCGGGGGTAGCTGCAACGAAAATCCGTACCGCGTCAGTATCATCAGCGTGAATGGATATTGGTGCTGTCATGCTGGTTCTCCTGAAGACTAATGTCCATTACAAGTGGCTGAGGCATCAAGTTTTTGATCAAGCTTGGCACGCTGAATTAATGGCTCCAGGATATGTTCATTTCGGAAGTCTTCATGGCCTTGCTCGAGAGCCAGCATTAAAAGCGCGCTGCCTCGACAAGTTCCCATATGATCTTCATCGCTAAACAGCGTCCAGTCCTGAATCAATCCAACCTCTGGTTTATCCAAGTCAATAAACGGTACCTGATACTTAGCCGACAGGCGTTTGAGGTCAGCCACATGCTTATTAAGGCCAAACTGTTTTTGAAAGCTGTACAGATCTGCGCGGACTGGTGGCTGAAAGTAAACAATATTTATATTATGTAATTGTCCCCAACGGGCAAACATCTCGAACATTCCGTCCCATGGCTCGCTGCTCGGGATGTCCCTCAAACGCTGAACTTTGATGTTGTCAATCTTCACCTCGGGAATTTGCTTTTCCCGTGCAGTTAGTATGGGCAAATCATCTTTTCGTTCGCCTAAAGTGTTCAAACCTCTCAGCATGGGATCGTCCGCTGTGCGAATTTCTCCCTGTCGCTGAGTGAACAACGTCGAGAGCCTCAATTGTCCTCTGTACTGATTTAAAGCAGGCTTCCAGCTAAATGAATGGCGATCTAACAGTTTGTCCGTGGAGGCAAATATTTCTGCGCAGCCTCGCACCTCTGAGTCAGCACAAAGCCCTCTCAGCGACTGCAACAATGGCATATATTTCAGATGATCGGGTTCAATAATGAGCTGGCTGGGTCTTCTCAACAGCAACGAAGATTCCACGTATAGGGTATTAAGGTTGGGGAAGCGTAACCGTAGAATTTCCGCTTGTAAGATCAAGCCGTAGGATATTTCACTGTAAGAATTTCCTGCACCGATGACAGTACCATTCAGTCCTAGATGACTTGGTTGTAGAATCTTTGATCTAGAGGTACCCACATAGCCGGTCACGATTTTTTCAGGTTCGGTATTGAGATTAAAGAGCGCCACGTTGTGGCCAATAGTCTGGTTACCTATTTCCCGACCAGAAATGATCATCTCTGGCAGACGAGCCATTAAATCTGGCACTGATTGCTTAGGGTTTTCAATACCATGGTAGTGAAATCGAGTTGCTGTTTCTGCAAGCAAAAACAAAATTACAATCATTAGTAAGGTTAGCAGGTAGAGCTTTGCCAGACCTGCGCGTGTGCGCCGCTTGCCCTTAGAATTGAAAATATATGAAGTCATTTCCGTCTACATAGTAAATATAGGAGAACACCGCCAGCGCGGAGAAGGTAAGCGCGCAACTCAATGCTTTAAAGGTGGTTATATCAGTTTGATAAGTTGTTCTATGAATAAGCCATTGCAGCGGAATATAGATCAAGAGCAGCTCATAAAAGACTGAGTCAATCTTGGTTTGTGTCCATGCGGCTGAGAAATTTCCAATATTTGCAATAATCTTGAAGGCGGTGTGCGTATCTGTCGCGCGGAAAAATATCCAGGCGATAAATACCACCATCATGGTTAAAAGCCAAGACAAGCCAGGGATCATAAAAACTCTGCGGGCGAGCGCGGCAGGGTGTATTTTTTCATGAAGGCGCTGGCCCACAAGCGCCGCACCATGAATGGCACCCCATATAATGAAGTTCCAACTGGCGCCGTGCCAAAGGCCGCCCAAAAGCATTGTAAAGAATAAATTGCGATGGGTTTTCCATTCGGCCGTAGTCCGGGATCCCCCCATTGCGATGTACAAGTAGTCACGAAGCCAGTTGCTCAAAGTGATATGCCAACGACGCCAGAACTCCTTGATAGAGCTAGAAGAGTAGGGGGCATTGAAGTTATATGGCAACACGTAACCGAATAGTAGCGCGGCGCCGAGCGCCATTAATGAATAACCCCAGAAATCACATAGTATTTGTACCCCGAACCCAATGACCGCCATTAGGTTGTCCAGCCCGGAATAATGCTCTGGGGCTTCGAAAATAACGTTCACATAAGGCGATAAGCCATCTGCGATGCCACATTTTAAAGCAAGGCCAGCTATGAAATAGTAAAGGCCATTATAGATCTGAACAGAGTCAAAAGACTGTTTTACCTGGATTTGCGGTAGAAACTGAGCAGCACGACATATCGGCCCTGCTATTAAATGAGGGAAGAACAGTACAAATATTGCGAACACCACCGGGCTTTTGACGTGCTCAAATTTTCCCGTGTATATATCTACATGATAAGATATAAGCTCAAATACGTAGAAAGAGATCCCCAGCGGAAGGATGATCTTCAGTAAGCCAATTTGATAGTCAGGGTCATAAAGTTCACCCACTGCTTGAATATTTTCCAAGAAAAAATTCATGTACTTAAAGTAACATAACAGCGACAAATTCAATACGCACGACGCCACGAGCCACGCGCGATCACGAGTTGAAGCGATCTTGGAAGCAATAATCCAATTTACGGCGATGACACCGACTAGCATCAAACCGAAGGCTTTGCTCCAGCTAAAGTAAAAGTAGAGACTTGCAATTAAAACAATCCACTGCCGTCCTTTCAATGAAGGGCATAACCAATAGCAAGCTAACGTCGCTGCCAAGAGCGCGATATATTCCATCGAGTTAAAAAGCATTCGCACTCATTCTCTTGTAATGTATAACTTTTACGCATTGTGAATGCCACTGTTGGCGCCACGACAGCGTCATTTGCGTTGCCCCATTGCCTGATTAACTACCTGCAGTACCTGTTTCTGCAGTGTCTCTTCAGAAAATTTAGTCGCACAGTACTCCCTGGCACTTCGCAGTGCAGAAGCTCGTAGCTCATCATCATCAAGCATCTGCTTGATTGACTGGTACCAATCAGTCTCTACCAACAGTCCGCCATTGGGCGGCATGACATTGCGGTAAACGGCGATATTGGAGGCGACGACTGGAATACCGGCAGCCGTGTATTCGACAAACTTGGTTGGAGCTTTGCATAGGTTGAATGGCTCGTCGACTAAAGGAGCCAAGCCGATATCCCAATTCAGAGTAGCCAAAGTAGTAAGAAACCCGCTATAGGCCTGGTTTACCTTGTGGCTTTTTACTCGATCACCGAAACGTAGTAGTTCACTAGGCATCTGAATAGTGCCGAAAACCTCGAAGCGCAAATCGTCACGCTCTTCCAGGAGCCGGGCAATGGAAGGACTTACAAGCTCAAGATCTTCCTGATGCCCTTTAGATCCCATGTAACCAAATACTTGGCTGGTGCGGTGACGTTTTGGAATCTCGCCAACCTGGGCCGCCATGTATGGCGCATACATGCCGAAGAATACCTTTTGCTCCGGATAGAGTTTCTGGAGATGTTCAGCAAGGTAAGGTGTTGATGCATAGATCAGATCGCAGCTCCCAAGAAGGTATCTACGCTGCTCAATAACCTGGGTTGCGCCCTGAACTTTTTGAATCTCCGCCCCAAGGGAGTGCGGGATTTCGAGTAAGTTATCGTCAATGTGGTAAATGACTGGCACGCCTTGCTGCTTGAAGTAATCCAGAATCTCTTGACCAAAGGGGAGTCCGTACCGCGTCATGATCACGACGTCAGGGCGAAACGATGCATTCCAAGAGACCCAGATTTTATCTTTACTTTTCTTGACCAGATTTTGCGAAGCGACGGCGAAATTGACTTCGCCTCGCTTATGCACCTCATTCAGAGGAATATCAAAGCTTATGTAGTAGGTAGCGTTAACGTGCTCAGTAAATATCAGCACGTTCGGGACGCCCTGATTTCCTGCCTTGTAGATGTCGAACCCGGTCGGGTCCGGTTGGGAGGATTTACCGAACAAAGACTTCAGAAAAGCGAGCATCAGCGAGCGGCCTCGCTATGGCCATTGGCTTCGGCGGCCTTTAGCTGCGCTTCGTACTCTTTAATTACCCGTTGTCTTTCACGTTTAGCTTCATAAACTGCTTTATGTGGTACATAGCCCGACAGTCTATCGAACGCAGCATTCTTCTTGTCCCACACTTTATGCAGGAATGAAGGTATAAAGTGGCGGTATTTGATGTCATTGATCAGCGACGGTCTGAAATACCCGAGTTTGATTTCAGCTTCGATTGCCGCTTCGGTCAAGGTTTTGTCAGCGAGCATTCGACGAACCTCTTTAAACCAGACCCATGCGAATTTATTGCCGCAAGCAGACCATGGTTGAGTGTATACGTCGGTGTAATGGATCAATCTTGTCTCTTCGTCCCAGTGCTCAAGGCTGTTCCATTCAAACGGCACACCATACTTGACATGCTCTTCGTCAAGTATCACTAGCTGGGACATCAATTGATCGTAGTCATAGCGACCTTCATCCATGCCTCGGACGATCTCTTCCACATCCCAGTCCAGTCGTTCGCAATCAAGCAGCATTACAGCACACTGTTTCTTACGTTCTTTGGGAGCTCCCACTTTTTGAGTGGTGTCATCAGTGTGTTTGACTTCCTGCTGAATGATGATCTTTGCACCATCAAACGGGATGTCCCACAGCTCCCTGATATCGCGGAGCACGAGCATATCGGCGTCCATATAGATCGCCTTTCCCTTGTAACCACTGAGCTTCGGTATGCAAAATCGGCTAAAGGAGAAGCCTGTCCGCTGACCGTTCCTGGGATCGGTCGGCACGGGTACTGGCAAATCGAGCATAGGGATCACTTCGACTTTCGCCGTCGTATGCCGTTTGATCGAGTACTCGAGAACCGGCACGGCTAGCAGCTGTGACCGATCCACGCCAACATAAACCCTGATGACTTCGTCACTGGACACGTGATGCTCCTTTAATTCTGTACGTTGCTATATTCGATTTTTGCCCATTCAGCCAACCGAGTGACGCCTTCCTGGACGCTGATCTGCGGGTGCCAATTCATCACTTCGCTGGCAGCAGAAATGTTGGCGCATGCGTAGCGGATATCTCCGATCCGGAACGCACCTGTTACCTCAAACCCGTCGTCGGGTTTACTTAAGGCACGCATCAGCATTTTCGACATCTCAAGAATCGATACTGGCTCACCGCTTCCGATATCGAGGATCGTACCGTGTTTCACGGCGGAGCCTCCAGCTAGAACAAGTGCGCTCACGATGTCATCGACATAGGCAAAGTCTCGAGCAATATTGCCATCTTCATATATAGCCAGCTTGACGCCGGACAATATTTGGCGCGCGAAAATGGACAGGACACCCGTGTAAGGATTTCTTAGTGACTGGCCTGGCCCGTACACATTTTGGAACCTTAGAATCACGGCATCCCAATCTGCCCCTTCTCCGGCCTGACACAGCAGATACTCCTGCATGAGCTTCGTCGAGGCATAGATGGATGCGGGAGCAGGGGGCAGACCTGCGTGGCTCGGAATGGGCTCGACAGGCAGCACGGCATTAGAAGGAACGGGAACCGAAAAATCACCTGTTTTCATGGTTTCCGGCTCACGCGGGAGGCCTACAAATTCGGTGCCATTCGCATCCCTGTATCCACCTTCACCATAAACGGCTCGTGATGCAGCCAACACAACTTTTTTAACCGCTGATTGAGTGCGCAGTGCTTCAATCAGGTTGGTGGTACCAATTACGTTAACAGCGCAATAACGTGTTGGCTCGTCATACGATTGCCCCGTCCCGGTTTCGGCTGCCAAGTGGTAAACGATATTAGGATTGCAATCTTTAACAGTTTCTGTCAGCGCGGCAGCATTGGTAACGTCGCCTTGAACGAAGGTCACATTGGCCCCAAAATTGGGCGCAACTGGCTTATCACCGTGTACCTGCGGGTGCAGGTTGTCAAAAACCCAAATTTTGCACGAAGGGTTTTTCTTCAGAAGCGCGGCCACCAGGCGTGAACCAATAAAACCTGCACCACCTGTCACCAGAACATTCTCAGTCATTTCAAATTCCATATTAAAGCTAAGCAATCAAGTCATCGAGTATTTTAGACGCCGTTGGCCCCGCGATTATAGCGCGCCTTACAAAATCTAAAGATTCAGGGTCGGGGTAGATTTTGTTTTGGAGGCCAAGGACGAAATCCGCCCAGTCCTGAGTCTTGCGTATCTGAGGTAGCGGTGTGTAAGCACTCAGTGCCAAGTCGTGGGCGACTAGAGCTACAGGCAGCCCACGACGGGCGGCATCTAGAGCCACTGTAGAAGGTGAGGTAATGACTGCTGCCATTCTTCCCATTAACTGATCTGCTGTGTAGTTCTGCCATTCTCTGTTTTCAGGATCGACGATCACGATATTCGGCGCGGCTGGACGATCACCCTTGTATCGCCGAGTCAACCATAAACCCGCGTTATGAGGTTTAATTAAAAATATATAGTCAGGAAAACGCGCTGCTAAATTCTGCACGCCATCAAGAAAGAAATTTCGATATTCGTCGCTGTAACGGTGCCAGTGGAGGTTCTCGAAAACGCCGACAACGGTTTTGTCTGATGCGATGAACTGATCTAGTTCGACGTTTTCCTGACTTACCAGTTTTGGACATCCTATGGGGACACATTTCTCTCTGGTTGAGAGGTTTACATCGGGGTGCAGGGTTTCAAGCGGTCCCCAAATGTATATTTTGGAGGACGCGAAATTAACTTTTTGAATACTATGAATTTCATCATTGTAGGTTAACCCTACGTTTTCGAAACCGTGTTGTAATGTTGCAGTCTTCAACCCTGCCTTGTTTGCACGATCAGTAATGGCGCGTGTAAAGGCGTGGGGAGCCAGATTGGTTTCAGTTGCGGAGAGCAGCGCTTTCGTCCCCCGGTGTATAGCAGGAAAAATAGCCGATTGATTTTCTACGATTGCGACCGGGAAAACGTTAATCCCGTGGAGCCTGCGGAGTGTTAAACTTGACTTATTAAGTAGGGTGGCACTGCACCAAACCTCAAAAGGTAATGTTCGTTTCTGGGCCGTCATGATAACTGGCATCAGGATGTCCAGATCCTGAATTAGATGAAGTACAAAAATGACCTTCGGGACTTGCTCCTCCGCAATCACTCGCCCGGTCGTTTGCGTGATGGTACCAAGCCATAATTGAGCAATTCTGTCCGGACTGAAATGCATAGCAGCTAGTTCCTGGCCGTGCTTTACGTCCCTCAATACTTCGCTGGCGGATGAAAGATAACGCTTGAGCCCGCCAAAAAAATCATCAACTACGATCGCGCCATGCAGTGGAGCAAGCGCAGGCGTATTGGTAGCGACTACTGGCAGACCATGAATAAGTGCCTGAACGGCACGGTTGGCAGACTTGCAGATGCTGAACGGATCCAGTGAGTTGGGTAGCAACACCACGTGCGCTCGCTGCATCTCTAGCTCAATCGATGATTTCGACCAAGGAACATAGCGAGAAGGTATGTTCAGGGGAAGTATATAGGTTTCGTATTTAACCCGATCGTTACTAACTATCACCAACTCTACATCGTAGTCCTTGGCGATTGACTCAAGTGCACTTTTGATCAGGACAACATCACGAATTCCAAAGTTTGCGTAATCAGCGCCATGATTTCCGAACCACAGCAGTTGTTTGGCGGTAGGCGACGGCTGCGCGACAATGTGCGGCGTCTGATTTGATTGCTTTAGTCCGTTGCCGTCGCGTTTGGCCATGCGGCGCTGCAGTATCATGCGGGCCTTTAGTACCAGATAACCGGCGACTCTACGTGTTTGTCGTACGTAGAATCCTGGTCTGAGCAGCGAGCGCCAGCGCCGTGCAATTTTCTTCAGAACACCGGAAATTGATACGGCTCCGCAAAGCTTCGCCAGCTTTCTGAATTTAATAACTAACGGATGCGAGGGTAGGGGCGTACGCTCTTTAGCTGCATCTAGCGCGACCTGCAAGCATCGGTCCAGTGAAGTATTGGTTTCAGGACTTAATACACCGTCTGGAATGATGTGTACTGGCACGCCTCCAGTGTAACTTTCGATGGCTGCTGCCAGAGGAGTTGTCGTGACGACGAAGCCGCTAGCCAATTTGGCGATTGCCTTGAACATGTCACGGGGGACATTTGCCGAGTACTTTCCATAACCGGGAACAAATATATTGTCACATAGATCAAATATCACCGGGATATTCAAACGGCTGGCACGTTGCATGAGCCCGTAACATTCAACGGAAAAATCCTTGACGACGATCAGGATATCTAGCGACTCAAGCGGTGGAGGGTTGCTTCTGTGGAAAACCTCGCATTTGTGGCCTGCCGCCTCAAGCGCTACAGCGGGAAGAATCGCGCGGTATCGAATACTGGCCACATCAAGTGAAAGGGACGTGACACACCATCCGATTACTAGCGGTTTATCCCCTTGAACGTTACTCACCGTTGCCACTCCCCTGCCCAAAACATTAACAATTACTGATTAAATACCTTTATTTATTTCGACGTGCGGTAACATTTTACCGCAGCTAATCGTTTTTTTCGTCGAGAGCCGGGTATTCGAAGCCAGGGCGATACTTGATGAGTTTCGCGGGCACTCCTCCCATGATGGATCCCCGCTCGACAGATTTGGTCACGACCGCGCCTGCTGCGATGATTGCGCCGTCTTTGATGCAAACGCCATCGAGTATCCGGCAGCCTGCGCCAATCCAGATGTCGTTGCCTAAGCTGATACCCTGGCGAGTAAGACCTTGTTTAGCTATGGGGACAGTCGAGTCGTCGTAAATGTGATTCGCGGGAATAATGACGGTGTGCGCTGCGATGCGTACATAGTTACCGGTTTTTAATCCGCCATGGCCATAGATGACACAGTAGGGATTAACAGAGTTGGATTTACCCAACTCGATTTTTCCACCTGGCCCGGTCTCTAAAATAGCACCGTGCTGAATAATGCTACCGTCACCGATGACGATACTTGCATTAACATCGGTGCAGATAAGCCTGGCACCCGGCTTGATGACGACTTTTTTCCCCAGCACGATATTCGCAAGATAACCTTCAAAATGAGCTTCCGAGGACACTTGGGCCCCTTCTCCTATTGAAAAATCAAGTGGCGCTGTGGGCTCTTTCTTAGGGTAGAAAAACCGTTTCAATTGGGAGAGCAGCGAAGCCATCAATACTTCACCACGTATGCCTTTGTCCGATTTGCACCATCATCGCCATACCGGATTTGCGCAAGCTTCTCAGGTTTGTCTGCAAAGAACTTGTCGATTGCTTTGCCTGCCATGGGGTAGTTGATAGAGTTATAATCGTCGAAGAAAATGACCCCGCCTCGCACCATACGCGAGTAAAAATACTCAAGACATTCGATGTGTGGCTCGAACAAATCGCAGTCAATATTGACGTAGTGATAGCGCTCTTCGTTTAATGTGGGCAACGTTTGGCTAAAGAGTCCTTGGCGCAATTCAACATGGGTGCTCAACCCCGCTTCGTCGACTAATTTCTGTACGCCTGAGAGAGACGTCTCAGTGAATAGGGTTTGATTTCGATATATAGCATCTGCCGGGGCATGCTGCTTGTCCTCTTCGGACAAGGGCGGTAGGCCGCTGAAGGTATCCAGCCCGAGCATCTTGAACGGGATACCAGATTCATGAGCCAGCTTCGAGCAGGCTATCAAGCTGCTTCCGGTAAACACCCCACATTCTACGGCGTTGAACCTGGAAAGCCTGCGGATACCCAAGCCCCAGAAAAAATCGCCCCATGGGTTTTTCTTTTTTTTCTGGCGTTCGTTCCGCAGGTAATTAGCTATTGCAAGCTGGAAGCCGTGGAGTACAGGAATCCGTTCAAAGAAAATCTCGGAAAAAGGCGGAACATGGGGGAATTCAAGCGACGCATTGAATTTGGGTTTCTTTGGTTTCTTTGGTTTCACTGCTTCACTGCTGGTCATGATTACATACCTTGGACGTGGAAAGGGTCAGACCAAGATTTACAATACCTGTCTGACCTGACACTGAGGCAATGTCAAAATTGAAAAAGTTTTGTGACATCTCTAACGGCACTGCTGCGTCTCCAACAACCTCGTTGACGATGTAGCTGAAGAAGTACTTTCCGCCGAGCAGGTGGTGAGAGAACGAAAGAGCAAGGCTGTATTCCTCACCCTCTACCACGTTATGGAGCATTGGCCCAACTTCGGATCCGTCAATGGCGCAAACGTTAATGCCTGAGCTGTTACGGATTCCAAAGTTGAACGCGACGCATTCTGAAGACTGCGCCGCTTTGAATATTCCCGTGAGCACATACTGGTGGCTGTCGGCTTTATACTCAAGGGCGAAATCCTGAATCATTTTTGTCGCAGACGCAGCGTTATTCAAAGACGATTTACCCTTGGCACGGCTGCCGGGTTCGTTATCACTGCGCACATTTTTATAGACTTCAATCGCCTCAAAAACCGAGCCGTCGTGAATTTTTTTACCACCTTCAATAACGATTGCCCGGGTGCAAAAATTCGCCAGCAGGTTTTGATTATGCGTGACTAACAAGAATGTCTGTCCGGAGTCGCGCATATCGCGGATCTTGTCATAACATTTCATGCGGAAGCTGGCATCACCTACCGCAAGTGTTTCGTCAATGATGATGAGGTCGGCATCTACGTGTACTGCGCAAGCGAAGGCCAGGCGTGACTGCATGCCAGATGAGTAGGTCCGCAAAGGTTGGTCGAAATAATCCCCTAAATCTGCGAAGGCAATGATATCGGCGATGCGACGGTCGGTTCCCTGTTTGTTGATCCCTTGGATGCTGCAAAACAGGTAAGCATTTTCTCTGCCGCTGAAGCTCATATTGAAGCCGGCGGTCAGGCCGAGAAGTGTGGCGATTCGGCCGTGTCGCGCGACAGCACCTTCGGTAGGTTCTATTACATTGCCCAGAATCCCCAGAAGTGTAGATTTGCCTGCCCCATTACGTCCGATGATCCCGACGGTTTCGCCGCTTTGTACGCAGAGGCTGATGCCGTCCAGCACCTTCTTTCCACCCACAGCTTTTGATGTCCGCTTAAGCAGCGCATCCATGAAAACAGTCGTCGGTCGCAAGGAGCTAGCATAGCGCTTGCTGATATTTGTCGCTTCGAGCAGTAATTGATCGCGCTTATTCTCAGACGACATCGGCTACCACTCCTTTGATTCTATTGAACAGCCACTTAGAAAACACAATCAAAATAACCGCAGCGGCCATGAGGAGCGAGAGCACGATGACAGAGGGTCCATGTCCAAAAACCAGCGCGTTTCTCAAGGGTTCGACAATCACCGTCAAGGGGTTGAGCCAAAGTAAAAATCGATAGGTCTCGGGTGCAAGGCTCAATGGATAAGAAATGGGCGCTGCGTAGAACAGAACTCGCATCAGTAGCCTGACAGCTTCTGAAATGTCCCCAATGAAGGGGCCGATAACAGACAAAATCAGAGAGGTTGAGGAAATGAGAGCGACTATCGGAATCAATAGAACCAACGACCAGGCTATGCTTTGCCAGCTTAAAACTGAGTAGATGAGGCACAACACCAACACAATCGCCGCATAGATTATACCGTGCACATATGCGCGCATCAGGTTGGCGAGCCAGAGTACCCATAGAGGAAAGGGGGATTTTACGACGTATGTTCTTTTGCTCGAAAATAGCGTCGTGGATGAGTTAACAATGTCCGCGAGCAGCAGGTAGACAGATAATCCGATGAAAAACGGTAGAACGAATCCTACAGAAGTTGTAGACCCGGGTTCGTTCCAGCTAATTTTTAATATACCGCTAAACACGATCGTGTATACGCAAAGTAAGCACAGCGGTGTCAACAACATCCAGAAAATACCTAGAAAAGACCGTTTATACTTAGCCTGCAGGTCGCGCCTTGCTAAATCCCACGCTAATCTGACACATTCCGCAAACTTCATACCTACCCCAAAAATTATACAACTGGCGTCAGACCTACTTAGTCAAGGCGCATAATTATAAAGAGGCCCCGGAGAAAAAGCGAGTAGGCGTGTAGCGGATGCTGCTGGGTGGCTGGATTCTTAACCTTGCATTGCCCAAAAGCTACCTGACAGACCGCCGTCATTGAAAGCTGATGGTTCTTTGCGGGCGAGATTTTGAGCTGCAGCATCACCTGCTGCCTGATTGAATGGCGCAATCCTACGAGCTTCAGCAAGCTGGCAGAAGCCTTCCCCATCCAGAAGGCTCATCTTGCAGACTGTGCCCGCTGGCCTGCTTTTCACGAGTTACTTTTAGATCCTTCCAAGAAGGACGGCTACAAGCAGGATCAAATTTTCGCGTAAAGTTTGCCTATAAACACCCGCACTATTAAGTGCGATAAGGCGTTTGAAAAGTTTTTCCTTTCGCCCCTCCTCAAAGCGCGTCATAACCTTCTGGTTTTCTTCTGAGAGGCGTGACTTCATGTTATTCAATATGTCGAGGTTTCTGTCATTCCATTGTGCGAAGCGTCCGGAAAACATTCCACGCAAGCGTTTTAGTTTGTCTAGGCCTGTTGTTTTTGCACCAATCAAGTTGCCGTCGTGCTGGCGATAGTCGAGCGTGGGTTGGGCATCATAAAAGATCTCTCCGTCGCAACCGCTAACTATTAGATAGGTCAACCAGTCATGGGAGACCGGTGATGATTGCTCTGGCAACTGTAGTAAAAGATCCCGAGCGGAACGATTGATTAGCATGGTGTTTGCACCTGCAAGACTCTGAACCAGCGCATTTTGGAACGTGGGTGGTTTTGAAAAAAGCGGGGAGAGGCCAATGACCTGTTTGTCGGCGTCAATCAATCGGGTCCGTGAGCAATAGAGCGCAGGCTTGTTTTCGGGAACGTGTTTGAGACGGTCAATGCTCCGCGCGAGCTTGTCTGCAAACCAGATATCGTCCTGATCGCTGAAAGCGAAAAAGTCAGCTTTGATCTCGGTGTTTTTAACAAGCGAAATAAAGTTTCGCGCGAAGCCTTCACAGGGACCTTTGAATAGGACTAGTCGGTCTTCCCCCCACTTTTGTTGAAACTCGGCCAGAATGTCTAGCGTCTCGTCGGTAGATGCATCATCAGAAGCGAATACCGTCCAGCGGGTGCAGGTCTGCTCTGAAAATGAATTGAGCTGGTCCCGGAGGTACCGTGCACCGTTATAGGTGCACATCAGGATCGCTACGGATGGGGCGCTTGCATTATTCTCTGTAGCAGGAGTATCTAGGTGCGAGACCTCACTTTCGCTATTTGCAATGCCCGTTCCAGTGATACGCATCTTAGGGAAGCCTTGTTTTGATAATCCACCATTTTACGCATTGTCAGCGGTCTCCGTCACATGGCAACGGATTTTGTGTATGGGGCAGAAATGGGTCTGCACTCTGCAACGACCTGCAATCTCTGAATATTCTCAGCATGCATATGTATGTGCATCGCAGTATTGCCATTGGTTAAGCTGCCTACTTTCATCGTCTTTTCATGCCCATCAGGGTGTGAGCTTTTCTAGCTTGCGACGACCGCGGTAACGCAACGCATACGCTCAATTATTTCAAGACCGGTATCGACCTGACATGTTCTCTCAGTTAACGACTCCTAAATACCTGATCACCGGCGCAACCGGCTTTATTGGGCGAGCACTATTCGATCGTGCTTATGCTCACTGCCGTCCAGTGCGAGGCTCTTCGCGGCAGTCAACAAATGCTATAGGGGACTGGGTGCAGGTTGCTGGCCTGGATAGCCTAACCGATTGGTCAGCAGCGCTTACCAATTGCGAAGTCGTCGTACACACCGCAGGCAGAGCGCACGTCCTGCGCGAGCAAGAAGCGCAACCGCTTGAGCAATTTCGCAAGGTCAACGTCGAAGGCACGCTGGCCTTGGCCCGTCAGGCGATGGACGCGGGTGTTCGACGATTCGTATTCATCAGTTCCATTGGTGTTAACGGTCCTGAAACCCCACGTGGTCAGCCTTTCAGTGAGCTTTCCACTCCCAACCCGCAACAGGCTTATGCCCGATCGAAGCTTGAAGCCGAGCTGGCATTGCGTGATCTGGTGGCAGGTCAACCCATGGAGTTGGTAATAGTTCGTCCGCCGCTGGTCTATGCGGGTCATGCGCCCGGCAATTTCGCCCGTCTGTTGGGACTCGTTGGCAAGCGGCTTCCGTTGCCCCTGGGCCGCGTTCGCAATGCCCGGAGCATGATCGCTCTGCAAAATCTGGTGGGGTTTCTTGAGCTTTGCCTTACGCATCCAGCGGCTGCCAATGAGACGTTTGTGATCGCCGATGGGCAGGATGTTTCGACGACCCAATTGGTTGAGTTTCTGGCGCAGGGCATGGGGCATCGCGCAAAGCTTCTTCCTGTTCCTGTTTCGGCGTTGCGTACTGGTCTCGCTTTGCTTGGCCGCAAAGGACTGGGTCAGCAACTGTGCGGTTCATTGCAGGTAGACGCCAGTAAGGCACGTAACTTGTTGGGGTGGCAGCCTGAGATTAGTGCGGCCGATGCATTGCGCGACAGTGCCAGGCAATGGTTGCAGTCCCGTTCTTGAGTCCGAAACGTATAGAATGGCCGTTTTTCGAAGGATGTAAGCGTTTGATGGATTTGAGTTTCTGGTGGGGGCCTGCGATGGTTATGTTATCGGTGGGGCTTACCTGGGTATTACGGCGTTACGCATTGGCACGTAGCCTCATGGACATTCCCAACGCGCGAAGCTCCCACAGTTTGCCTACGCCTCGGGGCGGAGGCGTCGCCATTGTCCTGAGCTTTTTATTGGCTCTCTTGGTGATACAGATTGAAAGCCCCGCAACCTGGCATGCGACGCTTGCCTTGAGCGGTGCCGGCCTTGCCGTTGCGATTTTGGGTTTCCTTGATGACCACGGCCACATTGCGGCGCGCTGGCGGTTGCTTGGGCATTTCAGTGCGGCTGTCTGGGGGCTTTACTGGTTGGGCGGCCTGCCACCGTTCAGCCTGTTCGGCGCCACGTTCGACCTCGGTTGGGTAGGGCATGTCCTGACGTTGCTCTATCTGGTCTGGATGCTCAACCTTTATAACTTCATGGATGGCATCGACGGCATCGCCAGTGTGGAGGCGATTTGCGCATGCTTGGGCGCCTCTCTGATCTATGTGCTTTCAGGCCATGGGTCGTTGATCGCTTTACCGCTCTTGCTGGCTGCTGCCGTGTCAGGCTTTCTGTTCTGGAATTTCCCACCCGCGCGTATTTTCATGGGCGATGCCGGTAGCGGTTTTCTCGGCGTCATCATCGGGCTGCTTTCGCTGCAAGCCGCATGGGCTGAGCCGTCCTTGTTATGGAGTTGGCTGATTTTGCTGGGCGTGTTCATTGTCGATGCAACTGCAACACTCATTCGCCGGCTCGTACGCGGTGACAAGGTGTATGAGGCACATCGCTCCCATGCCTACCAGTTTGCGTCACGGCGTTTTGGTCGGCATTTGCCGGTCACCATGTGGGTGATGGCCATCAACGTGTTCTGGCTGTTGCCGCTGGCCATGGCGACAGGCGTCTGGGGATTTGACGGTGCAACCCTGTTGGTCATTGCATATGTACCGTTGCTGTTACTGGCTTTAGTGCTAGGGGCGGGGGCGCTTGAATCCAATGATGCCAACCGTCTGTAATAAAAATGCTACAAAGGTCGTTTTCAACTAAGCGCTGTCCCACGACAGTCCGTACAATGGCGTATGGATTAGTTGGGTTGAGGGATAAAGATGTCACTGCGCTCGCGAATGCTCGGTCTTTCGCGCCAAAACAAACGAATGCTGCAGGTCGCTGCTGACGTCGTCATTATCTGGACGGCTCTCGCTCTCGCGTTTTTTGTGCGGCTCGGGCTCGAGGTTGCTTATTCGGCCCTCTCTGCCCATTTGTGGCTTTTTATCGCGACTCCCTTGCTGACTATTCCCATCTTCATCCGCTTTGGCATGTACAGAGCGGTCATGCGCTTTTTCGGCAACGATGCGCTCATTACCATATGCAAGGCGGTAACCCTTTCGGCGTTGCTGGTAGGCTTCTTTGTGTACTGGTACAGCGACCACAAGATAATCGTCCCGCGCTCCATCGTGTTCAATTATTGGTGGTTGAGCCTGGTCATGGTCGGCGGTTTACGCCTGTTCATGCGTCAGTACTTCATGGGCGACTGGTTCATGGCAGTTCAGCATGTGCCCTTTGCTTCACGTAGTGATGCTCTGCCTAAAGTTGCGATTTACGGCGCGGGTTCGGCGGGCAACCAGTTGGTTGCTGCTTTACGCATGGGGCGTTCCATGCGTCCCGTGGCGTTCATCGACGACGATGAGACGATCACCAAGCGCACTATTGCAGGGTTACAGGTTTATAAACCCCGGCACATTCAGCAGATGATCGACGCGACCGGTGCTGAAGAGATTCTGCTGGCGTTGCCGTCGGCGACCCGTGCGCGTCGTCGAGAGATTCTCGAGTACCTTGAAGGTTACCCGCTGCATGTTCGAAGCGTTCCAGGCTTCATGGACCTGGCCAGTGGCCGGGTGAAGGTGGATGACATCCAGGAAGTCGACATCGCAGATTTACTCGGTCGTGATTCGGTGCCTGCGCAGGACGATCTGCTGGAACACTGCATCACTGGCAAAGTAGTGATGGTTACCGGGGCAGGCGGCTCGATCGGCTCTGAGTTGTGTCGCCAGATCCTGATGCTCAAGCCCACCAAACTTCTGCTGCTGGATCACGGCGAGTTCAACCTCTACACGATACTCGGCGAATTGAAACAACAGGTTCAAACGAGTTCGCTGGACGTCGAAGTGCTGCCTATCCTCGGCTCGGTTCGGTACTTCGGCAAAATGGTCGATGTCATGCATACGTGGGGCGTGGATACGGTTTACCACGCCGCGGCTTATAAACATGTGCCTATGGTTGAGCACAACATCGCCGAAGGCGTGCTCAACAATGTCATGGGCACATTGCATACGGCACAGGCAGCCTTGCAGGCAGGGGTTACCAACTTTGTGTTGATCTCTACCGACAAGGCCGTGCGTCCGACCAACGTTATGGGCAGTACCAAGCGGCTTGCGGAGATGGTCCTGCAAGCACTCAGTCGTGAGGTTGCGCCTGTACTGTTTCGTGGCAGCAGCAATGTTTCCCAAGTCAATAAGACACGATTCACTATGGTGCGCTTCGGTAACGTACTTGGCTCGTCAGGTTCGGTCATTCCACTGTTTCATCAACAGATCAAGAGTGGTGGTCCGTTGACCGTGACGCACCCAGCCATTACCCGCTATTTCATGACGATCCCTGAAGCCGCTCAGTTGGTGATACAAGCAGGTTCCATGGGGCGGGGTGGGGACGTCTTTGTGCTGGATATGGGCGCCCCGGTGAGGATCATTGAACTCGCCGAGCGAATGATCAATCTTTCCGGCCTCAGCATTCGATCCGAGCGGAACCCCCACGGTGATATCGCTATTGAGTTCACCGGATTGCGGCCGGGTGAGAAGCTCTATGAGGAGTTGTTGATCGGCGATAACGTCGTCTCGACACGCCACCCCATGATAATGAGTGCTCAGGAAGATTTCTTGCCCTGGAGCCAGCTCAAGGAGCAACTGGAGTTGTTGCTCGATGCTGTTTCCAGAGATGACTATCCCGATGTCAGGCGCATATTAGGCGAGATGGTTGTGGGTTACGCCCCAGAGGGCGACATTGTTGACTGGAACTACCTAGAGACACGTGCTGATCCCCAATACGTGCCACCTGTTGGCGAGAGTATTGGATCGTGACAAGCATGGCTTAAGGCTATGCCTGTATCAGTTGCCGAACCACTGAACAAGTAGTCTTGTCTCAACGTAAATTTAACGGCGTGACTCTATAATCGATGGCGTTGTTGCATCGTTTTTGAGATAACTCGTCATGACTTCATCCTCGCCTGATGTTCTGCAGGTTGCGTAGATGACCCAGGATGCGGATCAAGGGGACTGAAGGAATCATGGAAAAACTTAGAGCGTTCTTGTTAGCGCTGCCTCGCCGTCAAAAACGAATCATTCAGGTAGCCACTGATATTGTTCTGGTGTGGGCTGCGCTGTGGATGGCATTTTTCGTCCGGCTGGGCGCCGACGATTTGATTAACCCCCTGCAATCACACACTTGGCTATTCATCAGCGCCCCTATTGTCGCCATCCCGCTTTTCATTCGAATGGGCCTTTACCGGGCTGTCATGCGCTACTTCGGTAATGATGCCCTCATCGCTATCATCAAAGCGGTCAGCCTCTCTGCGTTGATTCTTGGCTGCCTGGTTTATGTCTACAGCAATCATAAGCCGCTGGTTCCACGGTCCATCATGTTCAACTACTGGTGGTTGAGTCTGGTCATGATCGGCGGCTTGCGTCTTGCCATGCGCCAGTACTTTCTCGGCGACTGGTTTGCAGCGTCGCAGCATGTACCGTTCGCTAATCGGGATGATGGCATTCTTAAAGTCGCTATCTACGGTGCGGGTTCAGCAGGCAATCAGTTAGTGGCGGCTTTAAGAATGGGACGTCTCATGCGGCCCGTAGCCTTCATCGATGATGACGCGTCCATTACCAATCGGATCATCTCCGGGCTCCAGGTTTACAAGCCTCAACATATTCAACGAATGATGGAAATGACCGGTGCTCAGGAAATCCTGCTCGCCATTCCATCTTCGACACGTGGGCGTCGGCGTGAAATTCTAGGATTTCTCGAGGGCTTCCCTCTGCACGTCAGAAGCGTTCCAGGTTTCATGGATCTGGCGGCTGGGCGAGTAAAAGTCGATGATCTTCAGGAAGTGGATATTGCTGACCTTCTGGGGCGTGATCCGGTGCCTGCTCAGGATCACTTGCTAGAGCGCTGCATCAAAAGGCAGACGGTTCTGGTCACAGGGGCTGGAGGATCAATTGGATCGGAACTGTGCCGCCAGATCGTATTGCTGGAACCCACGACGCTTTTATTGTTCGATCACAGCGAATTTAACCTCTACACGATTTTTTCCGAATTAGAGGCCTTTGTTCAAAGCAAGTTATTGCCGGTAAAGCTGCTGCCGATTCTTGGATCGGTGCGCAGCCAATCCAAGCTATACGACACGCTAAAAACCTGGAACGTGACCACGGTTTACCACGCAGCTGCGTATAAACACGTCCCAATGGTTGAACACAATATTGCCGAAGGTGTGATCAATAATGTTCTGGGCACGGTTAATACTGCTCAAGCTGCGCTTCAGGCCGGGGTGGCCAACTTCGTGCTGATTTCCACTGACAAGGCGGTGCGTCCTACCAACGTCATGGGAGGAACAAAGCGTCTTGCCGAACTGACGCTGCAAGCGTTGAGTCGAGAGGTTTCACCGGTCATGTTTGGCGATACGTCAAATATTCGTCAGGTCAACAAGACCCGATTCATCATGGTTCGGTTTGGCAATGTGCTGGGCTCGTCCGGATCTGTTATCCCGTTATTCCATAAGCAGATTCAGTCGGGCGGCCCGCTAACCGTTACCCACCCTAAAATTACCCGGTACTTCATGACCATTCCTGAAGCTGCACAACTGGTCATTCAGGCCGGCTCGATGGGCATGGGCGGTGATGTATTTGTGCTGGACATGGGCGAGCCGGTCAAAATTGTCGACCTGGCGGAAAAAATGGTGCATCTGTCCGGTCTGAGCATTCGATCCGAAAAGAATCCGCACGGTGATATTTCCATCGAGTTCACGGGTTTGCGCCCCGGTGAGAAGCTTTACGAAGAGTTACTTATTGGCGATAACGTTGTTTCAACGCAGCATCCAATGATCATGAGTGCTAATGAAGATTATCTTTCATGGGAAAAAATGAAAGGTTATCTGGATCAGTTGCTAGTTGCCGTTGCGGAGGATGACTATGCGCGGGTCAGGAAAATACTGGTGGAAACGGTAAACGGGTATGCTCCTGACGGCGAAATCGTAGATTGGAGTTATCAGCAGCGACATCGAACTCCTTGAGTAATCAGTCCGGTAACCGCATGCCTTTTTCATTGCAAAGGCATGCGGTTGTAGCGCGACTCACCAGACCTGTCTGAAGCGCCTGCAATGGCGATCACTATTCGAGGTTCATATTCCTGGCTCGTACCGGGGTATTCATTGTGCTATCCGTTGCGGCAAACGAACCATTTCCTGAGCCAGATAGTTAATACCGTCCCAAAGCCCGGCTGCACACTAGCAGACTGCTGAAAACCGGCAGTAATTCCCGTCGAACATATTGTTGGCGGCGGCAAAAAGTTTGTCTGGCGCGAGTTTCGTTACACCTTGAAGATTGATCGGGTTGACAGCCTTGTTGGTGGATAACGCAATCACCCGCTAAGTTATGGTTTGTTTGGAAAAGGCAGTTTGTTGCCTCGTGTTACCCGATAGTCGCGGTAGGTGTAATGAAACCTTGTCAACTTACTCATGAAATAACTGGTCACCCTTGCCTCAATTGACACCTCAACGCCCTGAACTAAGTTTGAGTGGCGACATAAGGAATGTCGCACTCAATCATGATGTTACGGAGTGTTCCACATGCGTAGAGCTTTTCTTTCCTCGTTGGTATTCGCGTTTTTAACCAGTGCATCGGTTGCTGTAACCGCCGCACCGATTACTCCCTCGGAAAAAAACACATCCACAGCCGCGGTCGTCATGCAGGATCAAGTGGCACCCAAGGTCAACATCAATACTGCCGAAGCGGAAACCCTGCAGAAGCAACTGTCAGGCATCGGAAAAGGTAAAGCTGACGCCATCGTCGCCTATCGCGAAGCCAACGGTGAATTCACCTCAGTGGATGAATTAATCGAAGTCAAAGGGATTGGCAAAGCCCTTCTGGACAAAAACAGGGACAGAATCGCAGTCGAGTAAACTCTCTAACCTCAGTTGGTCAGGCCGGTCCAGCACCGGCCTTCTTTTTATCCCCGCTAAATCCTCGCGACATCGATGATCTGTCAAATGACAACCCTCGCGCTCCCTCCGCACCTCTTGACACATTAAATGTAAGTCGACATACAATGATTTAAATTTCACTCGTAATATAAAGCTCGATTCAGATCAGAGGATTTCAAAAAAATGAGTAACACCGATGCGAGAGGCTTGAAGTCGTGAAAACCGAGGCGCAGAACACCATGAATGGTCCGCGAATTGTTGTGACGGGAATGGGATTGGTCACGCCCTTGGGCACTGGCGTCGAACCAGTCTGGCAGCGTTTGCTGTCGGGTCGCTCCGGCATTGTTCGACTCAGTGAAGAAACAGTCGCTGACCTGCCAGGCAAAGTAGGCGGTCGCGTACCGCTTCTGGTTGATGATCCTGAGGCCGGCTTCGATGCCGATAGCGCGGTGCCCGCCAAAGAGCAAAAGAAGATGGATCGTTTCATCCTGTTTGCGCTGGCGGCTGCCAAAGAGGCAATTGTGCAGGCCGGCTGGGTAGCCGATAGCGAAGAGGCAAAGGAGCGTACGGCGACGATTATTGGCTCGGGCATTGGTGGTTTCGGGGCGATAGCCGACGCTGTACGCACCACCGACAGCCGTGGACCGCGGCGTTTGTCGCCGTTCACGATTCCCTCGTTTCTGGTCAATCTGGCGGCCGGTCACGTTTCCATTCAGCATGGATTCAAAGGGCCGCTGGGCGCTCCGGTGACGGCGTGTGCGGCCGGTGTGCAAGCCATTGGTGATGCTGCAAGGCTGATTCGTTGTGGCGAGGCGGATATCGCTATTTGCGGTGGAGCAGAGGCGGCCATTGATCGTGTCAGTCTGGGCGGTTTCGCCGCAGCACGTGCCTTGTCCAGCGGTTTCAATGAGACGCCCGAAAGAGCTTCGCGTCCCTTTGATCGGGATCGAGACGGTTTTGTGATGGGTGAGGGCGCCGGGATTCTGGTGATTGAATCGCTGGAGCATGCGCTTGCCAGGGGAGCTAAACCGATTGTCGAGCTGGTTGGGTACGGCACCAGTGCAGACGCTTATCACCTCACGGCTGGCCCTGAGGATGGTAGCGGCGCGCAGCGAGCCATGGGCGCAGCGATACGTCAGGCGGGGATCAAGCCAGGGGAAATCCAGCACTTGAACGCCCATGCCACCTCCACGCCGGTAGGTGACAAGGGGGAAATGGCAGCCATCAAGGCGTTGTTTGGTGATCAAAAATCCATCGCGGTGACATCGACCAAATCCGCGACCGGGCATTTGTTGGGCGCTGCGGGTGGGATCGAGGCCATTTTCACAGCGTTGGCGCTTCGCGATCAAATCGCCCCGGCGACCCTCAATTTCGACAATCCGGATGAAGCCGCGGCCGGTCTCGACATTGTCCACGGCGCAGCGCGGGCCATGGCTATTGAATACGCCCTGTCGAATGGTTTTGGTTTCGGTGGCGTCAATGCCAGCGTGTTGTTCAAGCGCTGGCAGGACTGATCAGGACTCGCTGTTCTGCTGTTTCAGAAAGTCACGTGTGGTGTGCAGGATTCGCTCTGATAGAGCCGGATCCTGCGTGCTGCGCGACAGCATCAAAGCGCCGACCAGAGTGGACAGCATCACCACGCTTTGCGCGTCGGCATCCGGTCCGCCGAGTGCCTGTTGCAACAACGCCAGACGCGACTCGATCAGCTCATCGGCGATCGGGCTGGCCTGGCCGCGCTGACCGAGCTCCGACGCCATTGTCGGCATTGGGCAGCCTTTCTCGGGCGCATTGCGATGTCCTTCGGATAAATACATATCGATAAAAGCGCTCAGACCATTCTCTTCTTCGAAGGCTTGTCTGGTGCGCTCGTTGGCTTCGTCCGCAGCGCAGCGCATCGCTTTCTCCACCAAATCATCCTTGGATTTGAAATGCGCGTAAAAGCCGCCATGGGTCAGCCCCAAGGCCTTCATCAGCGGCTGCAGCCCGGTGGCACCAATACCGTCACGACGAAAGCGTGCGGATGCTTCGTGAAGGATGCGTTCGTGAGTCTGGGCTTTGTGATCGTGCGCGTACCGCATGCAATCCTCCTGAGACTTTGGGCCTTGATATGTTGATTGACATTTTACATGGATGAGGGGGGCGCGGATCGTAAATTTCCTCAGCGGTCGCGCGACAACGCCGGACCTGTAGGAGCTCACCGAGGTTACGAGGCCAGCGATCACGGTTTGTCTGATACTCCGCCATCGCTGGCCTCGTAACCTCGGTGAGCTCCTACATGACTGGATTCAACGTGGAAGGTCACATTTTTTGGACGGCACAAAGACTTAAATTTTCCCGCCCGGGGCACGTTTTCTCATTGAATCAGCCCTTATTCGTGAGCCCAAAGCATGCCTCAGTCATTACCCGCGACGGCTATGCCGTTGATTCGCCCGGCCAAGCCTGTCGGTGAAGTTTATCGACGTTTCGATGCCAGCCTTGGCGCCTCGATTTCCCTGCGCGCTCTGGATGTCGATCTGGATCTTGAGCGCTTCAACCGCTGGCAAAACAATCCTCGTGTTCTGCAGTTCTGGCAGGAGGGTGGAACCTTGGAACAGCATCGGGAGTACCTGGAAAAGCAGGCTGCCGACCCTCACACGTTGACCTTGATTGGCTGCTTCGACGACCAGCCATTTACCTACTTCGAAGCCTATTGGGCGCTGGAAGATCGCATCGCTCCGTTCTGCAATCCAGGCGATTACGACCGCGGGATCCACATGCTGGTTGGCGAAGAAAGCCATCGGGGTCCGCATAAAGTCGCCAGTTGGCTTTCTGCACTGGTGCATTACCTTTTTCTCGATGACGAGCGCACCCAGCGACTGGTGTCAGAACCGCGCGCCGACAACGGGAAGATGATTGCCTACATGCAAGGGCAGGGGTTCGAGAAGGAAAAGGAATTCGATTTCCCGCACAAGCGAGCCGCGCTGATGACCCTGGATCGGAAGCGTTTTTTTGAGCGGTGTGACTGGCTTTAACGCGGGATTGCGTCGATCACCTTACCTGTAGGAGCTGCCGAAGGCTGCGATTGGGGGGGGGGGGCAGTAAAAAAGCTTCGCAGCCTTCGGCGGCTTCTACAGGATCAGTGTTCAGCGCCTTACAGCGCGCGCTTCCTGAAGGGAGACCTTGCGACAATGCACCAACGCATCTCGGATCATGAAGTTCACCAGCGTTGGCGAAACACCGAGCTCCTTGGCAATGTCTTTCTGCGGGACGCCGTGCAGCCGGTACATCTCGAACGCGTAGCGGGTGCGGCTAGGCAGTTCGGTCAGGGCGTCGGCAATGGTTTCCAGGGTGGTGAAATTGATGTGCGAGGTTTCGGGGGACGCTCCGTGGATAACCACATTGAGTCCCTCTTCCTCGGTGCCTGAGTATTTCTGCTCCAGCGCCTGTTTGCGGTAGTGATCGATCGCCAGGTTGCGCACGATCTGAAACAGGTAGCTGAGCTGGGCTTTGATCGAGGATGTGATCTGCGGCGCAGACTGCAATCTGAAGAAAGCATCCTGCACAACGTCCTCGGCTCGTGATCGGCAGCCGGTAATCCGCGCTGCAATCTTGACCAGAGTCAGGCGGTTTTCGACGAACGCCTGGAGAAGCGGTGAATCGCACGTACTTGTGGATAGTTGTTCCGGCATGGAAATCACCTTGCAGCAATTGGGCAGATGAAGCTTTCGTAGGGAAGCCCCCTACACACCGGGCAACAAATTAGGCTTGATGATAATGATTGTCAAATGAGAAATATATCTATCGGTATTCCTTTCTCATAGCGTTTTGCTTTATCGCTTGCCCTGTCTGGCGATCAGCCCGTTCAGCCGTTACTAATTATTTCTCTCCTCCATCCGTTCTCTTTGGTGACAGCCTTGGCTACCGGCCCGGCCCCCATGCAGCAGGAGAATGACATGGTATTTGATCGCGAAGACCTCACCTTTCAAGTCGTGTGCAACCACGAAGAGCAGTACTCGATCTGGCCCGATTACAAGGCAATCCCCAATGGCTGGCGTGCCGTCGGCATGAAAGGCCTGAAGAAGGAATGCCTGGAGTACATCGAGCAGCACTGGACTGACATGCGTCCGTTGAGCCTGCGACAGAAGATGGATCAGGACAAAGTGGTGGCTTGAAGTGAGCGCCTTTAACAGCCTGCGCTTGTTCTGCCTGCCGTACTCAGGTGCCAGCGCCATGGTCTACAGCCGCTGGCGGCGCACCTTGCCGCAATGGCTCGAAGTTCATCCGCTTGAACTGCCGGGACGCGGCATGCGCATGAGCGAGCCGTTGCAGACCGATATGCGCCAGCTTGCCGCGCAGTTGGCCAGTGAGGTTGCTCGCCAGTTGCGACAGAGCCCTGGCCAGCCTTATGCGTTGTTCGGTCACAGTCTGGGCGGTTTGCTCGGTTATGAGCTGGCCCACGCCTTGTTGGCGCTGGATGTTCCGCCGCCGCTGTGTCTGTTCGCGTCGGCCACGGCCGGTCCGGCTCGACGTGACGTCAGCGAATACCGTCAGGCCAAGACCGACGCTGAGCTGATCGAGCGTCTGCGCACACTCAAGGGCACCTCGGAAGTGGCGTTGGCGGATCCGGATCTGATGGCGCTGATGCTGCCGATCCTGCGTGCGGATTTTCTGATGTGCGGCAGCTTTGAATACCTGCCGCGCGAACCGTTACCGATGCCGGTCCATGTGTTCGGCGGCAAGCAGGACAGCGTGCGCGTCGAGGAACTGCTCGACTGGCAGGATGAAACCACCGTCGGTTTCTCGCTGGACATGTTTGAAGGCCACCACTTTTTCCTGCAAAGCCAGGAAGCCCCGTTATTGCGCTGCTTGCGGCGCTATGCCGAGCAGCACCTGGCACGCGCCAATCGCCAGCGCTCACCCGCTGCGGCGGCCAGCTGATTCAGACCGCTATACCCGGCGCGCGTCAGGCGCGC
Source organism: Pseudomonas caspiana (assembly GCF_002158995.1). GTDB lineage: Bacteria > Pseudomonadota > Gammaproteobacteria > Pseudomonadales > Pseudomonadaceae > Aquipseudomonas > Aquipseudomonas caspiana. The sequence goes on from NZ_LOHF01000017.1 coordinate 58,185, forward strand.
CCCTCTTCGTGAATTCCCGATTGCAAGCCGGACTCAGGCAGGAACAACCATGAACGACGCGTTCGAACTCCCCAACACTCTGGTGCAGGCCCTGCAACAACGTGCAGATGGCCAGCCTGATCGCATTGCCCTGCGTTTTCTGGCGGAGGATGCCAGCGAAGGCGCGGTGCTCAGTTATCGCCAGCTTGATCAGCGCGCCCGCACCATTGCGGCTGCTTTGCAGGCTCAGGTTGAACCCGGCGAGCGTGCGGTGTTGTTGTTCCCGAGTGGTCCGGACTATGTCGCGGCGTTCTTCGGTTGCCTGTATGCCGGTGTAATTGCGGTGCCCGCTTACCCGCCTGAATCGGCGCGTCGTCATCATCAGGAGCGCTTGCTGTCGATCATCGCCGACGCCGAGCCACGGCTGATCCTGACCCGCAGCAGTTTGCGCGAACCCCTGCTGCAAATGAGCGAGCAGCTCAATGCCGCCGATGCGCCAAAGCTGCTGTGCGTCGACACCCTTGACAGCCAACTGGCTGATCACTGGCGCGAGCCGACCTTGCAGGCCGATGACATCGCCTTCCTGCAATACACCTCCGGCTCAACGGCGTTGCCCAAAGGCGTGCAGGTCAGCCACGGCAATCTGGTGGCCAATGAGCTGTTGATTCGTCGCGGTTTCGGCATTGATCTCAACCCTGACGATGTGATCGTCAGCTGGTTGCCGCTGTACCACGACATGGGCCTGATCGGCGGTCTGTTGCAGCCGATTTTCAGTGGTGTGCCGTGTGTGCTGATGTCACCGGGTTACTTCCTCGGGCGTCCATTACGCTGGCTGGAAGCGATCAGCGAATACGGCGGCACCATCAGTGGTGGCCCGGACTTCGCCTATCGCCTGTGCAGCGAGCGGGTCAGCGACTCGGCGCTGGACAAGCTTGACCTGAGTAAATGGCGTGTGGCGTTTTCCGGCTCCGAGCCGATTCGTCAGGACAGCCTCGATCTGTTCAGCAGCAAGTTCGCTGCCGCAGGTTTTACCGCCGACAGCTTCTTTGCCTGTTACGGCCTGGCCGAAGCCACGCTATTCGTCACGGGTGGGCAGCGTGGGCGTGGCATTCCCAATCTGGAGGTGTGCGATCAGTCGTTGGCACAGCATCGCGCCGAACCGGGTGTGGGCAGTGTATTGATGAGTTGCGGTGGCAGTCAGCCGGAGCATGCGGTGTGCATTGTCGATGCGCCAACCGGGAAGCTGCTGGCTGACAATCAGGTGGGGGAAATCTGGGCGGCCGGGCCGAGCATTGCTCACGGCTACTGGCGCAATCCCGAAGCCAGCGCCAAGACCTTTGTTGAACGTGACGGCCGTACCTGGCTGCGCACCGGCGACCTGGGTTTCCTGCGCCACGGCGAGCTGTTCGTCACCGGCCGCCTGAAAGACATGTTGATCGTGCGTGGTCATAACCTTTACCCGCAGGACATCGAGCAGGCCATCGAGCGCGAAGTCGATGTGGTTCGCAAAGGCCGGGTCGCGGCATTTGCCGTGACTGAAAATGGCGTGGACGGTATTGGGATCGCCGCTGAAATCAGCCGCAGCGTGCAGAAAATCCTGCCCCCGGACGCCCTGATCAAGGCCATCCGACAAACCGTCGCCGAGGCCTTTCAGGAAGCCCCCAGCGTCGTGGCGCTGCTCAATCCCGGCGCTTTGCCGAAGACCTCAAGCGGCAAGCTGCAACGCTCGGCCTGCCGAACCCGTCTGGCCGATGGCACGCTCGACAGTTATGCGCTTTTCCCTGTTACCAAGCATGCGGATGAGCCTGCCGGCGAACAGGCAACGGTTGCCGATGACTTGCAGAAACGCATCGCCGCGATATGGCGCGAACAGCTGAACGTCGAGCATATCGCCATCGATGACAATTTCTTCTTGCTCGGTGGTAACTCCATCGCTGCGACACAGGTGATGGGGCGCTTGCGTGAAGCCTTGAGCCTTGAGCTGAACCTGCGGTTGTTGTTCGAAGCGCCGTCGCTGGCTGAATTCTGCGCTGAAGTCGCACGTCAGCAAGCGTCGGGTGCAACTCGCCAGAACAGCATTGCATTGCTGCCGCGTGATCGTGATCTGCCGCAATCGCTGGCGCAAAACCGCCTGTGGATTGTCTGGCAACTGGACCCGCAAAGCGCCGCTTACAACATTCCCGCCGCGCTGCGTTTGCGCGGCGACCTCGATCAGCGCGCCTTGAGCAAAAGCTTCGAGCAGTTGATCGAGCGGCATGAATCCCTGCGCACGCGTTTCCTTGAGCGTGACGGGCAGGCACTGCAACGCATTGAGCCCACTGCAACCTTCGCCTTGCAGCATCTGGATTTCAGTCAGTTATCGTCGGCCGAGCGCGACGCTCAGGTTCTGCAAGCCCGCGAGCAGGAAGCTCAAACCGCTTTCGATCTTGAGCAAGGTCCGCTGCTACGGGTGACATTGGTTCGACTCGACGAGCAAGAGCATCAACTGTGGGTCACGTTGCATCACATCATCGCCGATGGCTGGTCGCTTAACCTGCTGATCGACGAGTTCTCACGACTCTATGCCGCTGCCAGCCAGGGGCAAACTATTGCTCTCGTGCCGTTGCCGATGCATTACGCCGATTACGCCCAATGGCAGCGCGACTGGCTGGCAGCCGGCGAAGCGCAGCGCCAACTTGAATACTGGACGCAGCAACTGGGCGACGAGCACCCGACCTTGAGTCTGGCCACCGATCATCCGCGCAGTGCGTTGCGCACTCATCAGGCGGCGCGCTACAGCGTGTTGCTTGATGAAGGCCTGAGCAGTGCTTTGCGTTACACCGCTCAGGAACATGGCGCGACAATGTTCATGGTCTTGCTGGCGGCGTTCCAGAGCTTGCTGCATCGCTACAGCGGGCAGACCGATATTCGTATCGGCGTGCCGGGTGCCAACCGACCACGCCTTGAAACTCAGGGACTGGTAGGTTTCTTCATCAACACCCTGGTGCTGCGCGGGACAGTTGATGCCCGCAAACCTTTTGCACAGCTCCTCGACGAAGCCCTGCATGCGACCCTGGGGGCTCAGGCTCATCAGGACTTGCCGTTCGAGCAGTTGCTCGAAGCCTTCCCTCAAGCAAGGGAACAGGGCCTGTTTCAGGTGATGTTCAACCATCAGCAGCGGGACTTGAGCGCCTTGCGCCGCCTGCCGGGTTTGCTTGCTGACGAACTGCCGTGGCACAGCCGCGAGGCCAAGTTCGATCTGCAACTGCACAGCGAAGAAGACCATCGCGGGCGTCTGGCCCTGCATTTCGACTACGCCGCAGAACTGTTCGACGTACAGACCGTACGGCGCATGGCTGAGCATTTCACGGCGTTGTTGCAACAGATCAGTGATCAGCCGAGCCAGTGTATTGGCGACCTGAACCTGCTCAGCCCGGTGGAGCAAACCCTGCAGCAGGACTGGAGTCAGGCTCCTTGTGTGGCTGCCAGTCGCTGGTTGCCGGAGCGTCTGGCCGAGCAGGCCGCGCTAACCCCGGAGCGCATCGCGCTGGTGTGGGAGGGCGGTCAGCTGGATTACGCCAGCCTGGATACACAGTCCAACCGTCTGGCGCATTACTTGCGCGACAAAGGCGTCGGCCCGGACGTTTGCGTGGGCATCTGCGCCGAGCGTTCGCCGCAATTGCTGATCGGCCTGCTGGCGATCATCAAGGCCGGTGGCGCATATGTGCCGCTGGACCCGGATTACCCTAGCGAGCGCTTGAGCTACATGCTGCACGACAGCGGCGTCGAGTTGCTGTTGACCCAAAGCCATCTGTTGACGAGCCTGCCGGTCAGCGAAGCCGTCACCGCGATCACGCTTGATAACCTGCATCTGGATAACTGGCCACGCAGCGCGCCGGGTCTGCACCTGTCTGGCGACAACCTTGCTTACGTGATCTACACCTCTGGCTCGACCGGTCAGCCCAAAGGTGTTGGCAACACCCACGCGGCCCTGGCTGAACGCTTGCAATGGATGCAGGCGACATACGGCCTGAACGCCGACGACGTGTTGATGCAAAAAGCCCCGGTCAGTTTCGACGTGTCGGTCTGGGAGTGTTTCTGGCCGCTGATCACCGGCTGCCGATTGCTGATCGCCGCGCCGGGCGAGCATCGTGACCCGCGACGTCTTGTCGAGCTGATCCAGCAATTCAGCGTCACCACGTTGCACTTCGTGCCGCCGCTCTTGCAGTTGTTCATTGAGGAGGCCGACATCGCGCAATGCTGCAGTCTCAAACGGCTGTTCTCTGGTGGCGAAGCCTTGCCTGCCGAACTGCGTAACCGGGTGCTGGAGCAACTGCCAAACGTGCAGCTGCATAACCGTTATGGACCGACCGAAACCGCGATCAACGTTACGCATTGGCATTGTCGTCGCGAAGACGGCGAGCGCTCGCCGATTGGTCGGCCGCTGGGCAATGTGCTCTGCCGGATTCTCGACAGCGAACTGAACCCGGTGCCAGCCGGTGTGCCGGGTGAACTGTGCATTGGCGGTATTGGCCTGGCTCGTGGCTATCTGGGGCGTCCGGGCCTGACCGCCGAGCGCTTTGTCCCCGATCCTTTGGGCGAGGCGGGCACGCGTTTGTACCGTACCGGTGACCGGGCGCGTTGGTCGGCCGAGGGCGTAATCGAATACCTCGGGCGTCTCGATCAGCAGGTCAAACTGCGCGGTTTCCGGATTGAACCCGAAGAAATCGAAGCCCGCCTGTTGGCGCAACCGGGTGTGCGTCAGGCGGCGGTACTGGTGCGCGAAGGCCCTGGCGGCGCGCAGTTGATCAGTTGGTACACCGCTGACAACGAGGTCTCAGCCGAACAATTGAAGGCAGCACTGGCGGCTGAGCTTCCGGAATACATGGTGCCCGCGCAATTGATGCGCCTGGACAGCATGCCGCTAAGCCCTGCTGGCAAACTGGATCGCCGGGCGTTGCCCGATCCGCACTGGCAACAGCGCGAACATGTAGCCCCGCGCACTGAGCTGGAACAGCAAATCGCTGCGATCTGGCGTGAAGTGCTGGGCCTCGAATGCGTCGGTCTGAACGACGACTTCTTTGCCCTCGGCGGGCATTCCTTGCTGGCAACCCAGATTGTTTCCCGTACCCGTCAGGCGTGCGATGTCGAGCTGCCGTTGCGTGTGTTGTTCGACGCCAGCGAGCTGGCTGCGTTTGCCGAACAAGTGCGTCAGATTCAACTGGCGGGCGACAGCAATCGCCAATTGCCGATTGAACGTGTCGACCGCAGCCAGCGCGTGCCGTTGTCCTATTCCCAGCAGCGTATGTGGTTCCTCTGGCAACTGGAGCCGGACAGCCCTGCCTACAACGTCGGCGGCATGGCGCGGTTGCGCGGCGTGCTGGATATCAGCCGTTTCGAAGCAGCGCTGCACGCTTTGATCGACCGCCACGAAACCCTGCGCACCACCTTCCCGAGTGTCGATGGCGTGGCCTGGCAGCAGGTACACAGTGACTTGAATCTGCGTATGCAGTGGCAGGACTTTTCCGCGCTGGATGTCAGCACTCGCCAGCAGCATTTGCAGGCCTTTGCTGATGCACAGGCTCACGAGCCGTTTGATCTTGAGCGCGGCCCACTGCTGCGCGCCTGTCTGGTCAAGGCTGGCGAGCAGGAGCACTTTTTTGTGCTGACCCTGCATCACATCGTCACTGAAGGCTGGGCCATGGACATCTTTGCCCGTGAACTCAGCGCGCTGTACGAAGCCTTTGTCGATGATCGTCAGTCGCCGCTCGAACCGTTGGCGGTGCAGTATCTGGATTACAGCGTCTGGCAGCGGCAATGGCTGGAGTCGGGGGAGCGCCAGCGTCAGCTGGATTACTGGACCGCGAAACTGGGCAGCGAACACCCGCTGCTGGAGTTACCCAGTGACCGGCCGCGACCACCGGTACAAAGCCATCGGGGCGGGCTGTACCGCTTCGATCTCGGCGACGAACTGGCGGCTCAGGTGCGTCAGTTCAACGCTGAACATGGCCTGACCTTGTTCATGACCATGACGGCAGCGCTGGCGGTCTTGCTCTATCGCTACAGCGGTCAGCAGGACTTGCGCATCGGCGCGCCAGTGGCCAACCGCATTCGCCCGGAAAGCGAGGGTCTGATTGGCGCATTCCTCAATACCCAAGTGCTGCGTTGCCAGCTCAATGGGCAGATGAGTGTTGCCGAGTTGATCGATCAGGTGCGTCAGACGGTCATCGAAGGCCAGTCGAATCAGGACTTGCCGTTCGATCATCTGGTCGAAGCGCTACAACCTCCTCGTAGCGCCGCGTATAACCCGCTGTTCCAGGTGATGTGCAACGTGCAGCGCTGGGAATTCCAGCAAAGCCGAACCCTGGCCGGGATGACCGTGGATTATCTGGTCAACGATGCACTGGCGACCAAGTTCGATCTCAACCTGGAAGTCACTGATCTTGATCAGCGTCTGGGTTGCTGCCTGACGTACAGCTGCGACCTGTTCGACGAAGCGCGCATCGCGCGCATGGCCGAGCATTGGCGTACGTTGTTGCGCGGGTTGCTCGCTGATCCTGAACAACGTTTGAGCGAGCTGCCGTTGTTTGAACCGGCTGAGCGCGATCAGTTGTTGGCCGGTCTGGCGCAAGAGGCGGGCGAACATGAGCTGTCGTACTCCATTCATCAGCTGTTTGCTGAACAGGCTCGCAAAACGCCGGACGCGGGCGCGCTGACGTTCGCCGGGCAGACATTGACCTACGACCAGCTCAACCGCCGCGCTAACCAGTTGGCCCGAGCCCTGCGCGAACAGGGCGTCGGCCCGCAAGTGCGCGTCGGGCTGGCGCTTGAGCGCTCCCATGAAATGGTCATTGGTTTGCTGGCGATTCTCAAGGCGGGGGGCGCTTATGTGCCGCTGGATCCCGAATACCCGCTGGACCGCTTGCATTACATGATCGAAGACAGCGGCATTGCGTTGCTGCTGGGTGATGCGCAGTTGTTTGAGGCGTTGGGTGAGTTGCCGGAGGGCGTATCGCGATTCCCGATGACATCGAATACCTGTAGGAGCTCACGAGCAACGCGAGGCAGCGATAGCGATTCTCCTGACACACCGCGATCGCTGCCTCGCGGTGCTCGTGAGCTCCTACAGGAGAATGCTGCACACGATGACTCCGACTTACCCAACCTCAACCTGCCGCAACATCAGGCCTATCTGATCTACACCTCCGGCTCCACCGGCAAGCCTAAAGGTGTAGCGGTCAGTCATGGCGAGATCGCGATGCATTGCCGTGCGGTGATTCAACGGTTCGGCATGCGCAACGATGACTGCGAACTGCATTTTTATTCGATCAACTTCGACGCCGCTACCGAGCGCCTGCTGGTGCCATTGCTCTGCGGTGCACGAGTGGTCGTGCGTGCCCAAGGACAGTGGGGGGCGCAGGAAATCTGCGAGTTGATTCGTGAACAGCAGGTCAACATTCTCGGCTTTACCCCGAGTTATGGCAGCCAATTGGCGCAATGGCTGGCCAGCCACAACGAAACGTTGCCCATCCGCATGTGCATCACTGGAGGCGAAGCGCTGACCGGCGAGCATTTGCAGCGAATCCGCGCAGTGTTTCAGCCGCAGCAGTTCTTCAATGCCTACGGCCCCACCGAAACGGTTGTCATGCCTTTGGCCTGTCTGGCGCCCGAAACACTGGACGAAGGTCTGGCCACAGTGCCCATCGGCAGCATCGTGGGCGCTCGCAGTGCCTACATTCTTGACGCTGACCTGACCCTCGTCCCTCAGGGCGCAACCGGCGAGTTGTACATCGGCGGCGCAGGTTTGGCCGGTGGTTATCATCAACGGCCCGGCATGACCGCCGAGCGCTTTGTGGTCGATCCGTTTGCAGCCAATGGCGGACGCATGTATCGCACCGGCGATCTGGTCCGGCAACGCGCCGACGGGCTGGTTGAGTATCTGGGCCGGATCGACCATCAGGTGAAAATTCGTGGTTTCCGCATCGAGCTGGGCGAAATCGAAAACCGTCTGCTGGAGCACGCTGCGGTACGCGAAGCCATCGTGCTGGCGCTGGATGCGCCGAGCGGCAAACAGCTGGTGGGTTATGTGGTCGGCGAGGGTGACCCGCTGCAATTGCGCGATGCCCTGAAAGCGCATTTGCTCAGCCAGCTCCCGGAATACATGGTGCCCGCACAACTCATCGTACTGGACAGTATGCCGCTGACCGCCAACGGCAAACTCGACCGTCGCGCTTTACCTGCGCCGGACCTTGAACATAACCGCCAGCAATTTGTGGCCCCGCAAAATGAGCTCGAGCAAGCGCTGGCGGCGATCTGGCGTGAAGTGCTGAATGTCGAGCGCGTGGGGCTGCTGGATAACTTCTTCGAGCTGGGCGGCGATTCGATCCTGTCGATTCAGGTCGTCAGTCGCGCCCGGCAAGCCGGAATTCATTTCAGCCCGCGGGACATGTTCCAGCATCAGACCGTGCAGACCCTGGCCAGCGTCGCAACCCGAACCGAGCAGATCCTTGCCGAACAAGGACCGGTGCTAGGCGGCGCGCAACTGACGCCGATTCAACACTGGTTTTTCGAAAGCGATATTCCCCAGCGTCGGCACTGGAACCAGGCGGTGCTCCTACAACCTGTCGAACCGCTTGATCCGGCGCGACTGGAGCAAGCGTTGCGTCAGGTGCTGGTGCAGCACGATGCGTTACGCCTGCGCTTCACCGAGCATGACGGTCAATGGCGTGCCGAGCATGTACAGCTGGAAGATTGCGCGGTTCTCTGGCGTGCAGAAGAGGCATCGCCGGGACTGTTCGCCGACGCCCAGCGCAGCCTCAATCTGCAACGAGGTCCGCTGCTGCGTGGGGTACTGATCAGCAACGGCAGCGAGCCGCAACAGCTGCTGTTGGCGATCCATCATTTGGTGGTGGATGGCGTCTCGTGGCGAATTCTGCTCGATGATTTGCAAGCGGCTTACCGCGAGCAGCCGCTGCCCGCCAAGACCAGCGCGTTCCGTGACTGGACTCAACGTTTGCAGGCTTACGCCAGTAGCGAGCCGTTGCGCGAAGAACTTCAGTGGTGGCAGAGCCAATTGGTTGGCAGCGGCGAGTTGCCGTTCGATCAGCCTCACGGACGTCAGCAACAAGCACAGGCGCAAACCCTGAGCGTGCGTCTGGATTCACGGCATACCCGGCAATTGCTGCAAGAGGCTCCGGCGGCGTATCGCACCCAGGTCAACGACCTGCTGCTGACCGCGTTGGCGCGGGTGGTGTGCCGCTGGACGGGGGACGATTCGGCGCTGGTTCAACTGGAGGGCCATGGCCGCGAAACCCTGTTCGATGACATCGATCTGACCCGCAGCGTCGGCTGGTTCACCAGCGCTTATCCGCTGCGTCTGACCCCGCTGGACGTCAACGCCGAAACCGGCCGGGCAGCATCGATCAAAGCCATCAAAGAGCAATTGCGCCAGGTGCCGCACAAAGGTCTGGGTTACGGTGTGCTGCGCTATCTGGCAGACGAGGTCAGCCGTCAAAGCATGGCCGCATTGCCCGAAGCGTCGATCACCTTCAACTACCTCGGGCAGTTCGATCAGAGCTTCGCTGACGACGCATTGTTCAAACCGCTGGACGCTTCAGTCGGCCCGACCCACGACGAAAACGCGCCACTGCCGAATGCCTTGAGTATCGACAGCCAGGTGTACGGCGGCGAACTGGTGCTGCGCTGGACCTTCAGTCGCGAGCGCTTTAATGCCACGACGATTGAAGCGCTGGCTAACGCCTACATTGATGAGTTGCAAGGTGTGATCGCCCATTGCCTGGACGACAGCGCAGGCGGCCTGACTCCTTCGGACTTCCCGCTGGCGCGCCTGACTCAGTCGCAACTGGATGCACTGCCAGTTCCCGTTTCAGCCATCGAAGATGTCTATCCGCTGACACCGATGCAGGAAGGTCTGCTGCTGCATACGCTGCTGGAGCCCGGCACCGGTATTTATTTCATGCAGGACCGTTATCGCATCAACAGCGAACTGGACCCGCAGCGTTTTGCTCAGGCGTGGCAAGCCGTTGTGGCGCGTCACGAAGCCTTGCGCGCATCGTTCTGCTGGGACAGCGGCGAGCAGATGCTGCAGATCATTCACAAGCCGGGCAGTACGCGGATCGAGTTCGTCGACTGGAGCAACGAGCCAGAAGCGCAGCACGAAGAACGTCTGCAAACCTTGCTCAAGAGCGAGCGCGAAGCCGGTTTCGATTTGCTTCACGAAGCGCCTTTCCACCTGCGTCTGATCCGGGTGGGCGAGGGCCGTTACTGGTTCATGATGAGCAACCACCACATCCTGATCGATGCCTGGTGCCGTGGCCTGCTGATGAGCGATTTCTTCGAAATCTACACCGCGCTGGGCGAAGGCCGTGAAGCGCAATTAGCGCTGCCACCGCGTTATCGCGATTACATCGGCTGGCTGCAACGCCAGGACATTGCTCAGTCGAAACAATGGTGGCGCAGCAACCTGCGAGGTTATGAACGCACCACTTACATTCCGACCGATCGACCCTTGCTGCGCGAGCATGCCGGGCACAGTGGCGGCATGATCGTCGGCGACCGTTACACACGCCTTGATGCAACTGACGGCCAGCGCTTGAAGGATTTGGCCCAGCGTCACCAGTTAACGGTCAACACGTTCGCTCAGGCAGCGTGGGCGCTGGTGCTGCGGCGTTTGAGTGGCGACGCGGACGTGGTATTTGGTGTCACAGTGGCGGGGCGTCCGGTGGACATGCCACAGATGCAGCGCACGGTGGGCCTGTTCATCAACAGCATTCCGTTACGGGTCAGCCTGCCCGGCGCCGATCAGCATTGCACGGTGCTGGACTGGCTGCACGGTCTGCTGGATAGCAACCTGCAACTGCGCGAGCACGAATACATGCCGCTGGTGCAGATTCAGGAATGCAGCGAACTGCCTAAGGGCCAGCCGCTGTTCGACAGTCTGTTTGTGTTCGAAAACGCCCCGGTCGAAGTGTCGGTACTGGACCGCGCCCAGAGCCTGAGCGCTAGCTCGGACTCGGGCCGCACCCACACCAACTTCCCGCTGACGGCGGTGTGTTATCCAGGCGACGACCTCGGGTTGCATCTGTCTTTCGACCAGCGTTATTTCGATGGCGAAACGGTTGAGCGCTTGCTGGGTGAGTTCAAACGCCTGTTGCTGGCCTTGGCGGACGGCATTCAGGGCGATATGGCCGAGCTACCTTTGCTGGCGGATTCCGAGCGTGAATGGCTGCTGGAAGGCTGCAACCAGAGCGATCGGGAATATCCGTTGGAGCAGGGCTATGTGCGCTTGTTCGAAGCGCAGGTCGAGGCTCATCCGCAACGTATCGCCGCGACCTGTCTTGAGCAGAAGTGGAGCTTCAAAGACCTCAACCAACACGCTAACCGTCTCGGCCATGCCTTGCGCGACGCTGGTGTGCAGGTTGATCAGCCTGTCGCGTTGCTGGCCGAACGCGGGCTGGATCTGCTGGGCATGATGGTTGGCAGCTTCAAGGCCGGGGCAGGGTATCTGCCACTGGATCCGGGCCTGCCTGCGCAACGTTTGAGCGGCATCATCGAACAGAGCCGCACGCCATTGCTGGTGTGCACGGCCGCCTACAAAGAACAGGCCATGAGCTTGCTGGAAGGCTTCTCGTGCGCGGGCAAGCCTCGGCTGTTGGTCTGGGAAGACGTACAGGAGCGCGGGCATTCTTTGGATAACCTCGGGATCTATTCCGGGCCGGACAACCTGGCTTACGTGATCTTCACCTCCGGTTCCACCGGGCAGCCCAAAGGCGTGATGGTCGAGCAGCGCGGCATGCTCAATAACCAACTGAGCAAAGCGCCGTATCTCAATCTGGATCAGTTTGACGTGATCGCACAGACCGCATCGCAGAGCTTCGATATTTCGGTCTGGCAGTTCCTGGCTGCACCGTTGTTCGGCGCGCGGGTCGACATCGTGCCGAACACCATCGCTCATGATCCAGTGGGCTTGCTCAAGCATGTGGAGAGTAGCGGGATCACTGTGCTGGAAAGCGTGCCGTCGTTGATTCAGGGCATGTTGACCGAGGATCATCCTCCACTTGAACGCCTGCGCTGGATGCTGCCGACCGGGGAAGCCATGCCGCCAGAACTGGCGCATCAATGGCTGCAGACTTATCCCCACATCGGCCTCGTCAATGCTTACGGGCCAGCAGAGTGTTCCGACGACGTGGCGTTCTTCCGCGTCGATCAGGCGTCCACTGAAGGCAGCTATTTGCCGATCGGTACGCCGACCGATAACAACCGTTTGTACCTGCTGGATGACGCGCTTGATCTGGTGCCATCGGGGGCGGTGGGCGAGTTGTGCATCGCAGGCGTCGGCGTGGGCCGTGGCTATGTGCAGGACCCGTTACGCACGGCGCAAGTCTTCGTGCCGCATCCATTCGGCGCGCCGGGGGAGCGGTTGTATCGCAGCGGCGACCTGGCGCGGCGTCGGGCCGACGGCGTGCTGGAATACGTCGGCCGAATCGACCATCAAGTGAAGATTCGCGGTTTCCGCATCGAACTGGGTGAAATCGAAGCGCGCCTGCACGAACAGCCGCAAGTCCGCGATGCTGCAGTGGCGGTCCAGGAAGGACCGAATGGCAAGTATCTTGTGGGCTATCTGGTGCCCGTGGAGGAGCAAGAAGGCGAACTGCCGGAAATCATCAAGGCGCGCCTGCGGGCCTCGCTGCCGGACTACATGGTGCCGCTGCATTGGTTGATACTCGAACGCCTGCCGCGTAACGCCAACGGCAAACTGGATCGCAAGGCGTTGCCTGGGATCGACATCGGCCAGTTGCAAAGCCAGGCCTACATCGCCCCGCGCAATGAACTTGAACAGACACTGGCGGGTATCTGGGCAGAGGTGCTGAAGGTGGACCAGGTTGGCATTCACGACAACTTCTTCGAACTGGGCGGCCACTCATTGCTGGCTACGCAAATAGCCTCCCGCGTGCAAAACACGCTGCAACGCAATGTGCCGCTAAGAGCGATGTTCGAGTGCAGCACCGTGGAGCAACTGGCCGCTTACATCGAGGGGCTTGAGTCCAGCGAGATGACGGAGGAGAAGGTGGATCGGTTGAGTGACTTGATGGCGCAACTGGAGGCGTTGGATTGATGAGGGTGTAGAGCAAGGGTGGGCCCCCGAAACCGCAATTCCGGATTTGGAATGCCGACCTGTGGGAGCGAGGCTTGGTCTGGGCGGCATTCCGACGATAAACGATAACGCGGTATGCCTTTTAGCTGCGTCTTATGTATCGCGGGCAAGCCTCGCTCCCACAGGGGGACGGCTTTTCAATTCAATAGGTACTTGTAGCCCCACGAGTTGCGGATACCTCACGAGACTCGCCCGGGACAACTCTCCTGCCTGGCTGGCATCCGTGTTGTAGAACAGGGTCGTTGGCCATTCGTTGATCCACCTCAATGCCAGCTGTGATAGAGGGGCGCATGATGCAAGTCGTGCGAACTCCCGATTCGCGCTGTGCCGGATCAAGGAAACCCAATGAACGCCTCTTCAACCGTTCCCGAACAACCACCCGTCAAGATCAAATTACCCATGGGCTTGCTGGTCGGTATCGCGGTCATGGTGGCTGTGCTGTTGCTGCCATTCCCGGAGGACCTGCCCATCGCCGGGCAGCGCATGCTGGCGATTCTGGCGTTTGCTGTGGTGGTGTGGATCACTGAAGCGGTGTCCTATGAAGCCAGCGCGATCATGATCACTTCGCTGATGGCGTTTCTGATTGGTACTGCGCCGACGCTGAAAGACCCCTCTGTGATCTATGGCTCGTCTGCCGCAATCACCATGGCCCTGACCGGATTCTCAAACTCGGCATTGGCGCTGGTGGCGGGCGCGTTGTTCATTGCGGCTGCCATGACCCATACCGGGCTGGATCGGCGTATCGCTCTGGTAACGCTGTCACGCATCGGCACCAGCACGCGAAGGATCATGCTCGGTGCAATCTTCGTCACCATCCTGCTCAGCTTAGTGGTGCCCAGTGCGACCGCGCGCAGTGCTTGTGTGGTGCCGATCATGATGGGCGTGATTGCTGCGTTCGGCATGGACAAACGCTCCAATGTCGCCGCCGCGATCATGATCATCGTTGCCCAGGGCACCAGTATCTGGAACGTCGGTATCCAGACTGCCGCTGCGCAAAACCTCCTGACCGCAGGCTTCATGGACAAGATGCTCGGTGCCCGAGTGTCCTGGCTCGACTGGCTGATCGCCGGTGCGCCCTGGGCAATCATCATGTCCGGCGTGTTGATCGTGCTGGTGCTCAAATTACTGCCGCCGGAAAGCGACAATATTCCGGGTGGCAAGGAGGCGGTGGCGCAATCACTGGCTGATATCGGGCCCATGACGAGCGCGCAGAAACGCTTGATGGCGGTTTCTATTGGCTTGCTGTTGCTGTGGGCCACGGAAGGCAAACTGCACAGCTTCGACACCACATCGACCACCTATGCCGGTCTGGTTCTGCTGTTGTTGCCCGGCTGGGGCGTGATGACCTGGAAGGACGTGCAGTCACGCATTCCCTGGGGCACGGTGATTGTCTTCGGTGTCGGCATCAGCCTCGGTACCGCGTTACTCACCACTCAGGCGGGGCAATGGCTGGGTGTGCAAGTCGTGAGTCGCACCGGGCTGGATCAGGTCGGGCCGTTGAGTGTGTTTGCGATCCTCGCCGGATTTCTGATTCTCATCCATCTGGGATTCGCCAGCGCCACGGCGCTGACCTCGGCGATGCTGCCCATCCTTATTGCTGTGCTGCAAACCTTGCCCGGTGATTTCAATCGTTTGGGCATGACCATGCTGCTTGGTTTTGCGGTCAGTTACGGTTTTATCCTGCCGATCAATGCGCCACAGAACATGGTCTGTCTGGGCACCGAAACCTTCACCGCCCGTCAGTTCGCGCGGGTTGGCATTCCAGTCACCGTGATCGGCTATCTGTTAATGCTGCTGTTCGGCGCCACGTACTGGAAATGGCTGGGCTGGATGTAATATTCGGCATTAAATCCCGACCGCGCTGGTGCGTTTCCTTAAACAGGAATCTACCAGCGCAGGATGGCTTGGCAGATGTCCATTTCCTGTTATCGAGGGTTTGAAGGATGTCAGTCGCCATCAGTCGCAATGAAAACTCATCCGCACGGCTCAACACTGAGCCGGAAGAAGTGCTCTATCACTTCGAAGATTCACCGTTGCTGGAACGTCAGAAGCAACAGGAATCCAACGCCCGCAGTTACCCAAGACGTATTCCGCTGGCGCTCAAAAGCGCTCAGGGTATTTACGTGGAAGACGTCGAAGGACGCACGTTTATCGACTGCCTGGCCGGTGCCGGGACGCTGGCCTTGGGGCATAACCATCCGGTGGTGATCGCGGCGATTCGCAAGGTGCTTGACGAAGGCCTGCCGCTGCACACGCTGGACCTGACCACGCCGGTCAAGGATCAATTCGTTCAGGATCTGTTCGGGTTACTGCCTGAAGAGTTCGCACGCGACGCGAAAATCCAGTTCTGCGGCCCGACCGGCACCGACGCAGTGGAAGCCGCTCTGAAACTGGTTCGCACCGCCACCGGACGCAGCACCGTGTTGTCGTTCCAGGGCGGTTATCACGGCATGAGTATGGGGGCGTTGAGCCTGATGGGCAGCCTCGGGCCGAAAAAGCCTATGGCCGCTTTGCTCAACAGCGGCGTGCAGTTCCTGCCGTACCCTTACGACTACCGTTGCCCGTTCGGGCTGGGTGGCGCTGACGGCATCAAGGTCAATTTGCGTTATCTGGAAAACCTGCTCAACGATCCGGAAGCAGGCGTGCAACTGCCGGCTGCTGTCATTGTTGAAGTGGTGCAGGGCGAGGGCGGGGTGATCCCGGCCGATCTGGACTGGTTGCGTGGCTTGCGGCGCATCACTGCAAACGCCGGTGTGGCGTTGATTGTCGATGAGATCCAGAGCGGCTTTGCCCGGACCGGCAAAATGTTTGCCTTCGAACACGCGGGCATCGTGCCGGATGTTGTCGTGTTGTCCAAAGCCATCGGCGGCAGCCTGCCGCTGGCGGTGGTGGTTTATCGCGAGTGGCTGGACAAGTGGCTGCCGGGCGCTCATGCCGGGACCTTCCGTGGCAACCAAATGGCGATGGCCGCAGGTTCGGCGGTGATGGCTTATCTGAAGCAGCACGGCATCGCCGCGCACGCCACGGCCATGGGCGCACGTCTGACCGAGCACCTGCGCGTGCTGCAGCGGGATTTCCCGCAGTTGGGCGATATTCGGGGGCGTGGCTTGATGCTCGGCGTTGAACTGGTGGACCCGACGGGCGCGCTCGATGGTCTTGGTCATCCACCTGCATTTGGCAAGCTGGCGCCACTGGTGCAGAACGAATGCCTCAAGCGCGGGCTGATCCTGGAATTGGGTGGCCGCCACGGCAGCGTCGTACGCTTCCTGCCGCCGCTGATTATTACCGCCGAGCAGATCGACGAAGTGGCAAGACGGTTTGCCAAGGCATTGGCAGCGGCGGTGGAAAGGGTTTAACCGTTACTCTCATTGTTGATGATCTCCTCTGGGATACCGCCCTTTGTCGCTCGACGCAACGCGATCGCGAAGCAAAACGGTTGATCTGTAGGAGCTCACGAGCAATGCGAGGCAGCGATGGCGTCCTGCCTGATACTCCGCCATCGCGGCCTCGCATTGCTCGTGCGCTCCTACAAAAACGTATTCCAGATCAAGTAGTGTATTTTTTGATACAGACGCCCCGGTGTTCCGGATACCACGCTGTCGCGAAGCAAAACGGTTGATCTGTAGGAGCGCACGAGCACCGCGAGGCCGCGATAGCGGTGTATCAGACAGGACGTCATCGCTGCCTCGCGGTGCTCGTGAGTTCCTAAGACCTCACCCCAACACCACATGCCGACTTAATAGCGCCCGCAACGCTGCGGGCTTGACCGGTTTGGGCAGGTAATCCAGCCCGGCAGCATGCACTTGGGCAATCAGCTCCGGGCGGCCGTCGGCGCTGATTACTACGCCCGGTACCGGTTTACCCAGACGCGTGCGTAACCAGGCCATCAGCTCGGTGCCTGTTTCGCCGTTGTCCAGGTGGTAATCCACCAGCGCCAGTTGCGGGCGTACGCCTTCATCCAGCAGTGCCTGACATTCCTCACGGCTGCGGGCAGTCCAGACCTGACACCCCCAGCGAGTCAGCAAGCTGTTCATGCCGATCAAAATGCTGTCCTCGTTATCAATGCACAGCACCTGCGTCCCGGTCAGCGCAGTGCGGTTCGCGTCGGGCACGACGCTGGCCGGAACTGTCTGATGCTGGGCGAGCGGCACGCATACACTGAAGACACTGCCTTTGCCCGGCCATGAACGCACTTGCAAGGTGTGGCCCAGTACACGGCACAGACCATCAGCAATCGCCAGACCCAGTCCCAGGCCTTTTTCGGCGCGGGTCTGGTGGCTGTCCAGACGTTTGAATTCTTCGAAAATCACCCGTCGTTTGTCTTCCGGAATACCCGGCCCACGATCCCAGACCTCCAGACTCAAGTAGGTGCCACGGCGGCGCACGCCCAACAATATCGGGCCTTTGCCGTAACGGAAGGCATTGGTCAGGAAGTTCTGCAGGATGCGCCGCAGCAATTTGGCGTCACTGTCGACCCGCAGCGCAGTACCACTTACCCGGAACTCCAGGCCTTGCTCCTGAGCCAACGCCTTGAACTCTGCGCCCAATGTGTCGAACAACGTGTTCAGCGCGAAAGGCTGTCGGTCCGGGGTGATCTTGCCGTTTTCCAGGCGGGAAATGTCCAGCAAATCACTGATCAGGTCTTCGGCCGAGCGCAGCGAGCTGTCCAGATGTTGTACCAACTGCTGGGCTTCGGCGGGCATGCCGTCGTTTTGATGGGACAGCGCAGCAGAAAACAATCGGGCGGCATTCAGCGGCTGCATCAGGTCATGGCTGACTGCGGCGAGAAAGCGGGTTTTCGACTGGTTCGCCGCTTCGGCCGTGCCCTTGGCTTCGGTCAGGGCGAGGTTCAGTTGCGACAGCTCATGGGTTCGTTCGGCGACCCGTTGTTCAAGGCTTTCATTCGCGCCCTTGAGTGCATGCTCGGCATCGCGGAAGGCGGTAATGTCAGTGAAGCTCATCACGAAACCACCGCCTGGCATCGGGTTGCCGATCAGCTCGATCACCCGGCCATTGGGGAACATCCGCTCCGACGTGTGGGCGCGGCCCTGACGCATCCAGTGCAGTCGCCGGGCCACGTGAACTTCCGCCTCGCCGGGGCCAAGCAGACCACGCTCGGCGTTGTAGCGAATAATGTCGGCAATCGGGCGGCCAATGCTGATCAGTCCCTCCGGATAATTGAACAGCTCCAGATAACGGTGATTCCACGCCACCAGTTTCAGCGACTGATCGACCACGCTGATGCCTTGGGTAATGTTCTCGATGGCGCCCTGTAGCAGCGCACGGTTGAACTGCAGCACCTCGGACGCTTCGTCAGCGATGCGCACCACGTCCTCGAGCTGCATGTCGCGGCCTTCGATGGCGGCTTTCACCACGGCGCGGGTCGATGACGCGCCGAGTACACCGGCCAACAGGCGCTCGGTGTGGGCGATCCAGTCACCGTTGGCGTTCTGGTTCGGGTTGAAGCCTTTGCCCTGCCGATAGGCAAAGCGGATGAAGCTTTGTCGGGCGCGTTCTTCACCCACGAAGCGCGCGGAAAGGTTCAGCAAGTCCTCGACCTGCACCGCCAGCAGCGGCCGGTTGCCGGTGCTGACGCTGGCGTCCTGACCGATGAAGCGCCCGGCCTGCCAGTGCTCGGAAACCCGCGTCTTGGAGATCACCGACACCCAGCCGAACAGGATGAAGTTGCCCGCCAGCGACAGCACTACGCCTTGGGTCAACGGAGTAATCGGCAGCCCCAGTGGATTGCTGTGCAGCCATGTCAGCAGTGGAAAGGTATCCAGAGACCAACCGAGGCTTTCAGCGGAAATCGGCAATACCAGCGTGTAGAACCAGAGAAAGATCCCGGCACCCAGCCCGGCAAAAACTCCACGGCGGTTGGCCTGCTTCCACCACAGTGCGCCGAACATCGCGGGGGAGAGTTGGGTAATGGCAGCGAAGGCGATCTGGCCAATGGTTGCCAGACTGGCAGTCGAACCCAGCAGTCGGTAGCAAACATAGGCCAGCAACAGAATGACCACGATGCTGACCCGGCGCACCGACAGCATCCAGTGGCGGAACGCTTCAAACGGGCGCTCAGCCGTTTTACGGCTCAGCAGCCACGGCAGCAGCATGTCGTTGGAGATCATCGTCGACAGCGCGACACTCGCCACAATCACCATTCCCGTGGCCGCCGAGGCGCCGCCGATGAACGCCAGCAGGGCCAGCGAAGGGTGAGTCGTCGCCAGTGGCAGGCTGATCACGAACGAGTCCGGCAGCACCGAGTCCGGGAGGAGCATTTGCCCGGCCAGTGCGATTGGCACTACGAACAGTGCCGCGAGAACCAGATAGGCGGGAAACACCCACTTGGCCAGCCGCAAGTCTTGCGGGTCGATGTTTTCTACGACGGTGACGTGAAACTGTCGTGGCAGGCAGACAATCGCCATCATTGCCACGCCGGTCTGGACCACCATTGAAGGCCAGTTGATGGTTTCCTTCCAGTACTCCTCAAGCCGTGGCGCGATCAGGGCCTGATTGAACAGGTCGTCGAAGCCGTCATACAGGCCGTACGTCACGAACGCGCCCACCGCCATGAAGGCGAACAGCTTGACCAAGGCCTCGAAGGCAATGGCCATGACCATGCCACGGTGGTGCTCGGTGACGTCCAGATTGCGCGTACCGAAAACAATGGTGAACAGAGCGAGGACCAGCGAGACGATAAGTGCTGTGTCCTGCGCCCGGGTCCCGGCGGCGTCCGCGACGGCGCCAATGAGGATGTTCACACCGAGCACGATGCCTTTGAGTTGCAGGGCGATGTAGGGCAAAACCCCAACCAGGCAGATCAGCGCAACCACTACTGCCAGGGATTGCGACTTGCCGTATCGGGCGGCGATGAAGTCGGCAATCGAGGTGATGTTTTCCTGTTTGCTGATCAGCACCATTTTCTGCAGTACCCATGGCGCCAGCAGCATCAGCACCACAGGCCCTAGGTAAATCGGCAGGAACGACCACAATTGCTCGGCGGCCTGACCAACCGCGCCGAAGAACGTCCAGCTGGTGCAGTACACCGCCAGCGACAGGCTGTACACCCACGCGCGCAGCCGGGGCGGCAGCGACGTACTGCGCCGGTCACCGTAAAAGGCGATGGCAAACATGATGGCCATATAAGCCAGGGCAACGGCCGCAATCAGCCCGGTGGACAGCGACATAGACATTCAGAGCCTCAATAACAAGCTGGCTAGTCTCGCATGAAGGTTCGGGGTAGTAGGAGCGACTTTAGTCGTGAAAGGGAAGAGTGGGCGGATGTGGGCACTTGGGGCGCTTGTCGCAGGCAAGCACTGCCCGCAAATCTGTTGATTCCTTTGGGAGCAGCCCGGGTGTTCATCACACCGCGCTATCTCACGCCAAACGATGGAGATGGACTTGTAGGAGCGCACGAGCACCGCGAGGCCGCGATAGCGGTGTATCAGACAAACTGCCATCGCGGCCTCGCGGTGCTCGTGAGCTCCAGCATGTATTTCAATTCAGTGGCATACAGGTAGTCTGGATACGAACCGAGCTTCTCGCGATAAACGATGATGCGGTCTGTCTGGGCAACCACAGCGCCTGAATCGCGGGCAAGCCTCGCTCCCACAGGATCTGCGCCATTCTGAATTGACCTCCAGATCTACAACATTCGGAAACGTCCTATCGACATTACGTCATCTAACGTCTTCAATGTGGCCCAAGTCATTCAGGATCGCGGACGATGAGCCATCAGTCACAATTCACCCTGCTTGGAAAGCGTCGATTCCTGCCGTTTTTCATCACCCAGTCACTTGGGGCATTCAACGACAACATCCTCAAGCAATCGCTGATTCTGGCCATTCTCTACAAGTTGAACATCGACGGTGATCGCTCGATCTGGGTGAACCTGTGCGCCTTGCTGTTCATCTTGCCGTTCTTCCTGTTTTCTGCACTGGCCGGGCAGTTTGGTGAGAAGTACGCCAAGGATGCGTTGATTCGTGTGATCAAGCTGGCCGAGATCGGCATCATGCTGGTGGGATCGGTGGGGTTTCTGTTCGGACACCTGTGGCTGATGCTATTGGCGCTGTTCGCGATGGGGACCCACTCAGCGTTGTTCGGGCCGGTGAAGTATTCGATCTTGCCGCAACACCTGCGAGAAGAAGAACTGGTCGGCGGCAATGGGCTGGTTGAAATGGGCACCTTTCTGGCAATTCTGGCCGGGACCATCTGTGCCGGCATCATCATGTCTACTGCGCATTACGAGATGTTCGTCGCCAGCGTGATGGTGCTGACTGCGTGTCTGGGCTACATCGCCAGCCATAGTATCCCGCGGGCCGCAGCCGTTGCGCCGCAGATGAAAATCGAGTGGAACATCTTCACTCAGACCTGGGCCACCCTGCGCTTGGGGCTTGGCCAGACGCCAGCGGTGTCGCGCTCGATTGTCGGTAACTCGTGGTTTTGGTTCGTCGGTGCGATTTACCTGACGCAAATCCCGT
This sequence comes from Pseudomonas caspiana, assembly GCF_002158995.1. GTDB lineage: Bacteria > Pseudomonadota > Gammaproteobacteria > Pseudomonadales > Pseudomonadaceae > Aquipseudomonas > Aquipseudomonas caspiana. The sequence continues at coordinate 79,797 of NZ_LOHF01000017.1, forward strand.
CCTACGCCAAAGAGTGGCTGTACGGCGACGAAACCGTGGTGACGCTGATTCTGACCGTGTTTTCCATTGGCATCGCAACTGGCTCGATGCTGTGTGAGCGCATGTCCGGACGCAAGGTGGAAATCGGTCTGGTGCCGTTTGGTTCGATGGGCCTCACGGTGTTTGGCCTGTTGCTGTGGTGCCATTCCGGGCAGATGCCGCAGAACGTCATGGCCAACGACTGGCTGGGCGTGCTGGGTTTCAGTCAGGCGTGGTGGGTGTTGCTGGACATTCTCGGGATCGGGATTTTCGGTGGCTTCTACATCGTGCCGCTGTACGCGTTGATTCAGTCCCGAACGCTGGAAAGCGAGCGCTCGCGGGTGATTGCTTCCAATAACATCCTCAATGCGCTGTTCATGGTGGTCTCGGCGATTGTTTCGATCTTGCTGCTCAGCGTGGCTCAGCTGTCGATCCCGGAGCTGTTTCTGGTCATCTCGTTGATGAACATCGCGGTCAACGTCTACATCTTCAAGGTCGTTCCCGAGTTCACCATGCGCTTCATGATCTGGCTGCTCAGCCATTCCATGTATCGCGTCAAACACCAGAATCTCGATCAGATTCCCGACGAAGGCCCGGCATTGCTGGTCTGCAATCACGTTTCTTTCGTTGATGCGCTGTTGATCGGCGGTGCGGTGCGGCGGCCGATTCGTTTCGTCATGTACTACAAGATCTACAACCTGCCGGTGCTCAATTTCATCTTCCGCACTGCCGGGACCATTCCTATCGCCGGGCGCAGTGAGGACTTGCAGATCTACGATCAGGCGTTCAAGAAAGTCGCGCACTACCTGAGCGAAGGCGAACTGGTGTGCATCTTCCCGGAAGGCAAGTTGACCAGCGACGGCGAGATCGATCAGTTCAAAAGCGGTATGACGCACATTCTTGAGCAGACGCCGGTGCCGGTTATCCCAATGGCGCTGCAAGGCTTGTGGGGCAGCTTTTTCAGCCGCGCACCGGGTAAAGGCTTGTTCCGGCGCCTTTGGTCGCGGGTGACTGTGGTTGCCGGGCCGGCGTTGACCGGTGATGCCGCCGCCCCGGCAGCGGCACGCGAGCAAGTGGCGCTGTTGCGTGGGGAGTTGCGTTAAGCCCACGCATTTGAATTCAGCCCTGTAGGCGCTCACGAGCAACGCGAGGCAGCGATGGCGGTGTATCAGACACACCGCCATCGCTGCCTCGCGTTGCTCGTGAGCTGCTACAGAAGATTGACGTAAGCGACAGCAGTGTCCGATCAATCGTTAAATTTTGTTTCTCTGTCCTCGTTTCCTACTGCAACAGGCCACCTTGCTGGCCATCGATTGACGAGCGGGCGACATCTCCCGAGGACACTGGAATGACACAGGCTCTTGTATCTGCCGTGGTTCACGATTTGATCGGTATCGGTTTTGGTCCATCCAATCTGGCACTGGCAATTGCCCTGCAGGAGCGGGGTGAACGGGAGGGTGCGCTGGATGCGTTGTTCCTCGACAAACAGGCCGATTATCGCTGGCACGGCAACACGCTGGTGACCCAAAGCGAATTGCAGATTTCCTTCCTCAAGGATCTGGTCACGCTGCGCAATCCCACCAGCCCGTTTTCGTTCGTTAACTACCTCAAGCAACACGGTCGCCTCGTGGACTTCATCAACCTCGGGACGTTTTACCCGTGCCGGATGGAGTACAACGACTACCTGCGCTGGGTCGCGGCGCAGTTCAACGAGCAGAGCCGCTATGGCGAAGAAGTCACCGCCATCGAGCCGGTACTGCACAAACAGCAGGTCGAGGCGCTGCGGGTTATTTCCCGTGATACACAAGGCCAGAATCACGTACGGACCACCCGTTCGGTCGTGGTCAGCCCTGGTGGTACGCCGCGTATCCCTGAAGCATTCTCCAGCCTGAAGGGGGACGCGCGAGTGTTCCACCATTCGAAATATCTGCAGTCCATGGCCCAGCAAGCCTGCGCCCTTGGCAAGCCAATGCGCATTGCGATCATTGGCGGCGGGCAGAGTGCGGCCGAGGCCTTCATCGATCTGAACGACAGCTATCCGTCGGTGCAGGTGGACATGATTCTGCGCAGCCCTGCACTCAAGCCTGCCGACGACAGCCCGTTCGTCAACGAGGTGTTCTCACCCGAATTCACTGACCTGATGTTCAGCCAGAACGGCCAGCAGCGCGAACAGATGATTCGTGAATACCACAGCACCAATTATTCGGTGGTGGACATTGATCTGATTGAGCGCATTTATGGTGTGTTCTATCGCCAGAAAGTCTCCGGCATTGCCCGTCATACTTTCCGCAGCCTGACCTCAGTGCAGAACGCTAAGGCTACGGCCAACGGTATTGAAGTGGCGCTGGGCAATCTGGCCAATGGTGAAAGCAGCGTGCAGACCTACGACGCCGTGGTCCTGGCCACCGGTTACGAGCGTCAGTTACATCGCCATCTGCTGGAACCGCTGAGCGAGTACCTGGGGGATTTCGAAGTGGATCGCGACTATCGGATCAAGACTGACAGCCGCTGCAAAGCCTCGATTTATATGCAGGGCTTCTGTGAAGCGAGCCACGGTTTGAGCGACACCTTGTTATCAGTGCTGCCAATCCGTGCTGATGAAATTGCCGAGTCGCTGTACGCCAATGTGGTGCGGGCTGGGCGTGATCAGTCGGTGCTGGAGCGGTTGGTGGCGGTGGGGTGAATGCATCTCAATGAATAGGAATTGGATCTCTTGTGAGAGCACCTGCAATTAGCTGACTTGGGATGCTTTTCTGTAGGAGCTTACGAGCACCGCGAGGCAGCGATGGCGGTTAGTCTGACACACCGCTATCGCGGACTCGCGGTGCTCGTGCGCTCCTACAGTTCCGTGTTTGCTTCGCGACATCGTGGCGTCAGAGACAGCTAGCTCCCACTGCTATCGCATTCCAAATCAGGTTCTGATCAATCCCATTTCGGCGCAAGGCTGGCAGGGCTGGTCAGGCGGTGGCCTCGATCCAGCGCTGCGATCTGCTCCATATCTTCGTCGCTCAGCTTAAGCTCGCGGGCCTTTAGGTTGTTCTCAAGGTTGCTGCGTTTGGTCGACGACGGGATCACCGCGTAGCCCAATTGCATCGCCCAGGCCAGCGTCACTTGTGCAGTCGAAGCGTTGTGGCGCTTGGCGATCTGTTCGATCACCGGGTCCTTGAGCACTTCTCCGTAGGCGAGGGTCATGTAAGACGTGATGTGGATACCCTGCTGTTTGGCAAAATCAGCCACCTTGCGGTTTTGCAGGTAGGGATGCAGCTCGATCTGGTTGGTCGCGATGTTCTCGGCACCCACCACTTCAATGGCCTCCTTCATCAACGCGATCGTGAAGTTGGAAATACCGATCTGTTTCGTCAGCCCCTGCTTTTTGGCATCCAGCAATGCTGTCATGAATTCCTTGACCGAGACTTTGCCTTCAGGTGATGGCCAGTGGATCAGCGTCAGATCCACATGATCAGTCTGCAGTTTTGCCAGACTTTCCTTGAGGCTGGGGATCAGCTTGTCGGCGGCGAAGTTGTCCGTCCAGATTTTGGTCGTGATAAACAGCTCTTCACGAGGGACGCCGCTTGCTGCAATGGCTTTACCGACTTCTGCTTCATTGCCATAGATCTGTGCGGTATCGATCACTCGATAGCCGACCTCCAGACCGTTGGTCACCGAGTCGATGACAACCTGGTCCTTGAGGCGAAAAGTGCCGAGGCCCAATGCTGGAATAGTCATGTGCAGTGCTCCTTCAAATTGATTCAACAAACAATACGTGAGCTCAGTATCCCGACTCGGACTGCGGAGAAAAACAGTGGGACGGGAAAGGGATATTTGCCTGTGCGTCACGAATGAGCGTGTAAGATTGGTCAATAGAAGGCATTCAGGGTTCAAGATTTAGCTTATTCAGCAAACACAGGAACTGTAGGAGCTTACGAGCACCGCGAGGCAGCGATAGCGTTTTGTCTGACACGTCGCCATCTTTTCCTTGCGGTGCTCGTGCGCTCCTTCCGAGGTTTTGTTCAAGTATCCATATTGAGAATCATGCAGGTCGTACTCCCAATCGCGTAGAGCCGGTCATCAACGTCGTATAGCCTGCCTTCGGCCAGGGCAGTTGAACGGCCGACGTGGAGCACTTTGCCTTCCGCGCGCACGGGGCCGACTGCATGGTTCAACGCTCTTACGTAACTGATGCGCAAATCCAGGGTGGTGTAGCCCTGACCTTTTTTCAGGAGGCTATGGATTGCACAGCCCATGCACGAGTCCAGCAATGTCGCGGCGTACCCGCCATGCACGCTGCCGAGCGGGTTGTAGTGGCGTTCGTCAGGCGTCCCCTGAAAAATAAACTCCCCCGGCGACCAGCGCAGTGGGATGAAATCCATCAGCGCGCCAATGGGCGGACAGGGCAGATCGCCACGGCCGATGCCGTCGAAGAATTCTGAGGGTTCCAGGCTGGCTACTTCGGTCAGGCGCATCGTGCCCGCCGCACCCAGGCGTTCACGTATCGCCTGTTCTTCTTGTCGCCAATGGTTGAGTTTTTCTTCTCGGGACAGGGTCTGCATGGCGCGCGCTCCAGAGGCAATGACGGTTTGAATTACGGTCATAATCCTGCTGTTTTATGATGAGCGCAATATTAAGGTGTGCATGGCCGCTCTCGGGCAATTTCATCAGGCCGGCGCGTGGAGCAAAGGCCGCAGAGCCGTTGGCGATCTACTATCGGGAAGGTGCGAGGGATGGACGGCAGATCAGCCCGGCTTTTTGTCGCAATCGACAGGGTCGCGCTTCACGAAATGCTTGTGCATGTCGGAGGTCAGCGTCTCGATACGTTCAGTCAGGCTCTTGGTCAACTCGGTGAGGCGAGTGTTTTGCTCCAGTAACCCAAGCATTTGCGCAGCAAGGTCTTCGCGGTGTTGGGCATCAGCATCCGCGTTGGCTTTGTCTCGGGCCGACTGGCGTGTTTGAGCCAACAGAATCAGTGGCGCGGCGTAGGCCGATTGCAGGCTGAACGCCAGATTCAGCAGGATGAACGGGTACAGATCGAATTGCGTCAGGCCTGTGGTGTTACACACCACCCAGAGCAAGACGATGACGGTTTGCGCACCGAGGAAAGCCGGTGTACCAAAGAAGCGAGCGAAGGCTTCGGCCTTGAGAGCAAACCCATCGTTGCCGAAAGTACTGGCCAGATGTGCGTGATTCTTGTGGAAGCGCAGATGGTCGACGATTTTCTTGCCGGTCGATTCTGTAGTTTTGCGAGGTTCGGAGGAGGGCGATTCAAATCCAGCGGAGTTCATGACGGTTTCCAGATTGCCGGGGCGTGCGGCCACTATAGGCGCTTCTGGGAGATACGGGCGCCGATAGATGTACACACTTTCGTAAGAGCGGCTTCAGCCGCGAGAGCGCATTCGCAGTCTCTGCCCACATTTGGGCAGGAACAACAGGCTCCCGGCTAAAGCCAGTCTTGCGGGCGACTCATCCAGGCAGGCAATCAATCCGGATGCAATGGTTTGGACAGCAGCATGATGGCCGCGTAGTCATAGACGTACTGGCGCCCGGCATGGCTGGTCTCACGTAACTGGTCGATCAGCAGTCGCTCTTTCTTGTTCAGGTATCTCAGCCCAGGGTGGTCACTTGACTTGAGGCGATCACGTTCATGGGCGTCAGGAAAAGCAATGACGTTAGTCATGAAATATCTCCTACTTAGTGAGTCCTTGCTTCCGGTTATGTAGTCCCGGTCACTTTGTGTGGCGACGAGGCCACCTTACCCAGAAAAAGTTGGAGCGATCAACCCTGCAAATGAATAGCCGGTCACACTATCTGTGTGACTTCGAAGGTTTGGCTGCTGCCATTGACGTGGATTTCGAGCTCATCGCCCGCCAGTTTACCCAGCAGGGTCTGGCCCAATGGCGCACGGGCGGTAATCACTGTAATTGCGTGCGCGTCGTATTGAACCTTCAGACCAGCGGCATCAGGTCCCAGAAACAAATGCTGTTCAACGCCAATGATTTTCCAGTGTGATCAGGTCGCCGGGCTGAATCCCTTTGTGCTCGTTGAACGGTGCGAGCGCCAGCTTTTGATAGAGCATGAGCGACTGGCGAATTTCTTCCACACGCCTCGCCTGACCTGCAGCGAGGTAAGAAGCTTCCAGGCCCAGTGTGTCGTACTTGTTCTCGGCGATGTTTTCTTCGTGGGTCGCGGTTTCATAGGCGGTCTGCGCAGCGCGCTGGGCGATATCCAGGTCCACTTCTAATTTGCTGATGATCAGTTGCAACACGTCTTGCTTGTTCATGGTTTATCCGCAGAACTGGATGACATTGGCGCGGCTCTTTTCGCTGGGAGCGGTGCGATCCTGCTGCATCCAGAAGTTGCATTTGGGGCCATTGAAGTTTTTCTGCTGTTGTTCCTGAGCCTGCTCCCACGCCTGGCGAGCCTCGCTTTCACGCAGGCTTTGCTCATATTTTTCGAACATGGTTTTTTCCGCAGCGGGCGCCGGTTTGGTGACGGGCGGCGCGCTCAATTGAGCGGCGGCATTATTGATTACCTGAGTTTCGGCTGCGGGCAGAGCCTTGTAGAACAACATGCCGGTCAACACCACAGCGATAAAACCAAGCCAGATGCCAATGGCGATACAGGCGATCAGTTTCAGTGGGTGAACGGAAACATTCAGCTCGCGGCGATGGGAAGTAGGCATGGCAGGATCTCGGCGTTGACTGCAGATGCTGTGATTGTGCCATGAGCGAAGGCTGGTGAATGCCGGTTGTCTGAAGGACAATCGACGTTTTTTATCATCCAGCCTCAGGGAGCCGGAAATGAAAGCCTCTTGGGACATTTTTTGCAGTGTCGTCGACAACTACGGCGACATCGGCGTGACCTGGCGTCTGGCCCGGCAACTAGTAGCCGAACATGGCATTAAGGTGCGACTGTGGGTCGATGATCTGGCTGCTTTCGTGCGCATCAGCCCTGGCGCTGATGCCGAGGCTGCGCAGCAGTGGCGCGAAGGCGTCAGCGTTCATCAATGGCCGAAGCAATGGCTGGCCACTGATCTCCCAGATGTGATCGTTGAGGCGTTCGCCTGCCGTTTACCACCCGAGTACATAGACGCTATTGCGCAATGTTCGCCACGGCCGGTGTGGATCAATCTCGAATACCTCAGTGCTGAGGACTGGGTAAGCGGTTGCCATGGTCTGCCATCGGTGCAATCCAATGGCCTGCGCAAGTTTTTCTTCTTCCCGGGCTTTGTTCCGACCACCGGTGGCTTGTTGCGCGAGCGCGACTTGCTCATGACACGCCAGGCGTTTCAGCTGAGCAGGGAAGAGCGCCAAGGGTTCCTCCGGGCGCTGGACGTTACGCCCGACGATACTGCGCGGCTGATTTCGGTATTTGCCTATGAGAATCCCGGCCTCGGTGCCTGGCTTGACGCGTTGGCTACCGATAACAAAGCTACGCATTTGTTGGTGCCCGAAGGTCGTATTCTCGGTGATGTGCAACGCTGGCTGGAGGTGGACGGCTTGAAAGCCGGTGCACTGGAAAAACGCGGTGCGTTGATTGTCCAGGTGTTGCCGTTCGTCAGGCAGGAAGATTATGACCGCCTGCTGTGGTGTTGTGATTTCAACATAGTTCGCGGCGAAGACTCCTTTGTAAGGGCACAATGGGCGGGTCGACCGCTGCTCTGGCACATCTATGAGCAGGAGGATGATGCCCATTGGATCAAGCTCGATGCCTTTATGAAACACTACCTTGCAGGGCTCTCGCCCGATGCTGCCAAGGCTTTGAGCCGTTTTTGGCACACCTGGAATGCAGGTCATGAGGGGGCTGAAAGTTGGCATGCGGTTCTTGATCACTGGGATGAGATCAAAAAACACGGCGAGAACTGGTGTCTGCAACAAGCTTCCCATGCGGATCTTGCGACGACGCTGGTACTGTTTTGTGGAGTTTCGTATGATACGCGGCCTTGAGATTAGGCTCTGTACGAAAAAGACCTTTGCGTGACTGCGTAAAGCGGTTTCTCGTACAGAGCCTCGGCAACTTCCATCCAAATTCGGATATGCGCAATGAAAACTGGTAAAGAACTCAAACCCGGTACCGTGATTCGTCTTGAAAACGACCCTTGGCTGGTTCAGAAAGCTGAATTCACCAAGTCCGGTCGTAACAGCGCCATCATGAAGACCAAGCTGAAAAACCTGCTGACCGGTTACAAGACCGAGATCGTTTACAGCGCTGACGACAAACTGGACGACGTAATCCTCGACCGCAAAGAAGCGACCCTGTCCTTCATCAGCGGCGACACCTACACGTTCATGGACACCACTGACTACACCATGTACGAGCTGAACGCTGAAGACATCGAAGCCGTTCTGCCATTCGTGGAAGAAGGCATGACCGACGTTTGCGAAGCGATCTTCTTCGAAGAGCGTCTGGTTTCCGTAGAGCTGCCGACCACCATCGTTCGTGTAGTTGACTACACCGAAGGTTCGGCTCGTGGCGACACTTCCGGCAAGGTGATGAAGCCTGCCAAGCTGGCCAACGGTACCGAGCTGCAAGTTGCTGATTTCATCGAAATCGGTGATCGCATCGAGATCGATACACGCGAAGGCGGTTCCTACAAAGGCCGTGCTAAATAAGCACAGCTTTTACCGCTTCCACAAAAAGGCCCGCAGCGATGCGGGCTTTTTTGTGGGTGTTGAGTTGAGTCAAACAACGAATAACGTGCTGAACTGAAATGCATTTCTGTAGGAACCACCGAGGTTACGAGGCCAGCGATACCGGTTTGCCTGACACTCCGCCATCGCTGGCCTCGTAACCTCGGTGAGCTCCTACAGGGGCCGCGGTTACTTCAGATGCACTTTCAGCTCTTGAGAAGCTTGTGACAGCGCCGACTGCACTTCCGGAACCTGACTGACGACGTTCAGCAGACCGTAGTCGTGGATCATGCCGTTATAGCGCACTGAGGTGACTGACACCCCGGCCTGATCCAATTTACGGGCATACGCCTCGCCTTCATCACGCAATACATCGTTCTCCGCGGTCTGCACCAATGCGGGCGGCAGGCCTTTGAGTTGATCTACCGTTGCACGCAACGGTGAGGCGTAGATCTCGTTACGCTGTTTAGTATCAGTGGTGTAGTTATCCCAGAACCACTTCATCATGTTGCGGGTCAGGAAGTGACCTTCTGCGAACTGATCATAAGAGCCAGTCTCGAAATTTGCGTCGGTTACTGGCCACAGAAGCACTTGGTATTTGATCGCCGGGGTGCCTTTGTCTTTGGCCATCAAGGCAACTACCGCTGCCATGTTGCCGCCGACGCTGTTGCCCGCCACGGCCAGACGCTTGCCGTCGACATTGATTTCCTTGCCATGCTCAGCCACCCATTTGGTCGCCGCATAAGCCTGATTGATCGCTGTCGGGTAGTGCGCTTCCGGTGACGGCGTGTAATTGACGAACACCGCTACCGCACCTGAACCCGCCACCAGATCACGCACCAGACGTTCGTGAGTCGGGAAATCTCCCAGAACCCAGCCGCCACCGTGGAAGAACATGAACACCGGAAGCGTGCCTTTGACGCCGGCCGGACGCACGATGGTCAGGCTGATGTCCTGGCCGTCGGCCTTGATGGTTTTCTCGCTGACGTCAGCTTTGGGCATGGTCAGTTTGACCCCGGCCTGAGCGCCCGTAAGCACTGCGCGGGCATCTTTGGGCGACAACTGCTCAATCGGCTTTCCAGCACCAGAGTTCAGCGCATCGAGAAATGCCTGAGTGTTGTGTTCCACGGTGCCTGCAGCAAATGCGCTGTTGATGGACAGGGCGAGAAGGGCACCGGTCAAGACTTTGTTCACGGTTTTCATGTTCGAATCCTGAGTAGTGATCGGGCGTTTACACGGTTACGTGCAGACGCACATCAACGTTGCCACGAGTAGCGTTCGAGTACGGGCATACCTGGTGAGCGGCTTCAACCAGTTGCTCGGCGTCGGCTTGTTCCAGGCCTGGCAGGTTGATGTTCAGGTCGATATCCAGGCCGAAACCGCCTGGGATCTGACCGATACCGACATGGGCAGTGATCGAGGCGTCAGCCGGGATGCTGCGTTTGCTTTGACCGGCAACGAATTTCAACGCGCCGATGAAGCAAGCCGAGTAACCGGCAGCGAACAGTTGCTCGGGGTTAGTGGCTGCACCACCTGCACCGCCGAGTTCTTTTGGTGTAGCGAGCTTTACGTCGAGGATGTTGTCGCTGGAAACAGCACGACCATCACGGCCGCCGGTTGCAGTTGCGATTGCGGTGTAGAGAGTATTCATGGTGTCACCTCATTTTATGGTTGAAAGATCGTAGGGATCGGAGTGGTTCAAAAATTGTCTGTTTGCGCTAAATATTTGCGCGCTAACTGAGTGCGAATTAAATGTATCGCGCAAATAGTTTGCGCGCAAGGTAATTTTTTAGATTTTCGGACTGGATGGTTTTTTTGGGGGGAGGCGGCGTAGCGCATGGTCGCAACGGGATTGCATTTCAATCCTGTTGCTTTTGTAAGAAATCACAGCGCTATGGTGAAGAAAGCGGACCTGCAGGAGTGATCGGGTGGCGATCACTCCTGCAGGAAACACATTGCATTTAAAGCTTCTGCCGTGTGTCCTGGAGGCAAATGCCTCAAACACTGCCCTGCAAATTTCCGCGAAGCTTGAGCAGTTCGCCTTGCAGCGCTTGCAACTGCTCAATTTCCAGACCGCTGGCTGTCAGGATGCAGCCAGGGACGGTCAGGGCTTTTTGTTGCAGGGCACGGCCTTGTTCGGTGAGGCGCAGCAGCACGACCCGTTCATCTTCCTTGCTGCGTGTGCGGCTGATCAGACCTTCGCCTTCCAGACGCTTGAGTAGCGGGGTCAAAGAGCCCGGATCAGTCAGCAAGCGAGTGCTCACGTCGCCAACGGTGAGACCGTCCTGTTCCCACAGCACCATCATGGCCAGGTACTGGGGATAGGTCAGGCCCAGCGCCTGAAGCAGTGGCTTGTAGACCTTGGTCATCATCAGCGAGGTCGAATACAGTGCGAAACACAGTTGGTTGTCGAGCTGCAACGCGTGGCAGTTACTGTCGGCAGTGGAGCTGGCGTCAGCGCTCATGGGGTAATCCTCTCTAGCGGGTGTCATGACGACAATTTAGTGCTGTGATGTTTATTGCGCCAGATAAATTCCATTCAGCCTGTGCACTCATCCGGTCGTTGCTCTCTATCACGTGCATGAAACCTGCGTAATAGCGCGTATCGGTTATTTGCCTGCACAGCCAGACTGCGTAGCATGCGCGCATCGTTTGAGTGGGGATCGCGGTGTGATGGAAGTGGTGATGTTCGTATTGCTGGGTGCTGCAATGGGCACTCTGGGTGGATTGTTTGGCATTGGCGGCGGTCTGGTCGCGATTCCTGCTTTGGGTGTCCTGTTCGGGCTTGACCAACAGCTGGCCCAAGGTACTGCGTTGTTAATGGTACTGCCTAATGTGCTGCTGGCCCTGTGGCGCTATAACCAGCGCAACCGTATTTCCATGCGCAACGCGATGATGTTGATCATTCCTAGCTTTTGTCTGGCGTGGCTGACCTCGTTGTGGGCTGTGCGCCTTGACCCGCAACACATGCGACTGGCCTTTATCGCCTTCCTGATCTTGCTGACGGTTTTCAATCTGGCGCAGATGTTCTGGCGCAAGGATCAGGCCAGCAGTGAGTTGCGCCACGTCAACCGTCTCTGGTTGTTGGGGATGGGCTCAGGCATCACCGGTGGCTTGTTTGGCGTTGGCGGCGGAGTGATTGCAACGCCAATCCTGACCAGTTTTTTTGGTGCGACTCAAGTGGTCGCGCAGGGTCTGGCACTTGCGCTGGCGACACCCAGCACCGCGATTACGCTGTTCACCTATGCGCTGCACGATCACGTCAATTGGGGCATGGGCATTCCGTTGGCCGTTGGCGGGTTGGCCAGCATCAGTTGGGGCGTGAAGCTGGCTCATTCGATGCCCGAGCGTTTGTTGCGTTCGCTGTTCTGCGGTTTCCTGGTGGTCTGCGCGGTGATCCTGGCCTTTAAAGCCTGAAAGCTCAAAGCCTGAAACCTTCGGCGATGTGTTCGGCCAGGCATTCAGTGATGGGTGACGGGTTTTTTGGATTACGCAGCAGGACGATGCTCGCCAGTGGCAGCTGCGGCATTTGTTCCGCCTCGCCGATGATGCGTAAATCAGGGGTCAGCAGACTTTCCAGTTGCGCTGTCACTGCCAGACCCGCCGTCACTACCGCGCTAATGGCCGCCAGACTGGCACTGGTGTAGGCAATCCGATAATCGCGTTGCATGGCGTCCAGAGCGTTGCAGGCCCACGTCCGGCAAAAACAGTCGGTGTTGAACATCGCCAGAGGTATCGGGTTCTGTTCGTGAGGATAAAAGCCTTGAGCAGCCATCCAGACGAAACGCTCCTGACGCAGGATCTGGCCGATCTCGGTGCCGGGTTCGCGAGTGACGATACTCAGGTCCAGATCCTGGCGCAGGAGCAATTGCCTTGAGGGTTCGCAGTGCACTTCAATCTGCACCAACGGATAGGCCTGAGCAAAACGCTGGAGAATGCCGGGCAAAAAGCGCATGACGTAATCGTCCGGTGAGCCAATTTTTACCACGCCCACCATATGAGGCTCGCGCAGAGTATTGAAGACCTCTCCATGCAGCTTCAGGATCCGCCGCGCATAGCCCAGTAGTACTTGACCCTCAATCGTCAGGCTCACCGTGCGTCCGTCCTTCTGGAACAGCGGACGCTGGATTAAATCCTCCTCCAGACGCTTCATCTGCATGCTGACCGCCGATTGAGTGCGGTTCACCACTTCGCCTGCACGGGTAAATCCACCGTGATCGGCAATGGCCACGAAGGTGCGCAAGAGCTCGGTGTCGATGCTCGGGTAACTGGCCAATACATCAATCTCCCAGATGCAGTGCATAAGAAACATTCGTTGGATTGATCTTATCGCTGGCGCGAGACTCTAGCCATCCCACATGGAGGGCAAGATGATGAAAGGTCAAAAAGGTTACGTGTTGGTACTTAAAACCCTGTCCCGGGATTCCTGGATCGAGCGCCTGCTCAAGTCAGTCAAGAAACATACATCCCGCTGGTACGAACTGCATCGTCAGCGTCGGCAATTGGCGAGTCTGAGTGACACGGCATTGAAGGATCTGGGTTTGAGCCGTGCGGATGTCTATCAGGAGGCCGAGCAGCACTTCTGGAAAGATCCGATGAAGCGCTGATGTCGCCTATATATAACCTCTGTAGGAGCTGCCGAAGGCTGCGATGGCGGCCGTGTCAAAGGTATCCAATCGCAGCCTTCGACAGCTCCTATAGGTTTTGGGTTGTCTGAGACCTAGCGCTTAACCTGCTTCAACGTCTCGGCAATCAGGAACGCCAGCTCCAGCGACTGATCGGCGTTCATCCGTGGGTCGCAGTGGGTGTGGTAGCGATCCGACAAGCCATCTTCGGTAATCGGCCGGGCACCGCCAATGCATTCGGTGACGTTCTGCCCGGTCATTTCGATATGAATACCACCGGCATAGGTGCCTTCTGCCTGATGCACCTGGAAGAACTGCTTCACCTCGCCAAGGATCTGCGCGAAGTCGCGTGTCTTGTAGCCGCTGCTGGCTTTGATGGTGTTGCCGTGCATCGGGTCGGAACTCCACAGCACTTTGCGGCCTTCGCGCTCAACGGCACGAATCAGCTGTGGCAAGTGGTCGCCGACCTTGTTCGCGCCCATGCGGGCGATCAGGTTGAGGCGGCCGGGGTCATTGTCCGGGTTGAGGATGTCGATTAGGCGAATCAGGTCATCGGTGTTCATGCTTGGCCCGACTTTCACGCCGATCGGGTTGTTCACCCCGCGTAAGAACTCCACATGAGCCCCGTCCAGTTGCCGGGTGCGGTCGCCGATCCACAGCATGTGCGCCGAGCAATCGTAGTAATCGTTGGTCAGGCTGTCGCGCCGCACAAAGGCTTCTTCGTAGTTCAGCAGCAAAGCCTCGTGGGCGGTAAAGAAGCTGGTCTCGCGCAATTGCGGTGAGCTGTCCATTCCGCAGGCACGCATGAACGCCAGAGTTTCATCAATGCGGTCGGCCAGTTGGCTGTACTTTTCAGCCAGCGCCGAGTTGGCGATGAAGTCCAGGTTCCACTTGTGCACCTGGTGCAGGTCGGCAAAACCGCCTTGAGCGAAGGCACGCAGCAGGTTCAGGGTCGCGGTGGACTGGTTGTAAGCCTGAATCAGTCGGTCAGGGTCCGGAACGCGGCTTTTTTCATCGAAGCCGATGGCGTTGACGATATCGCCGCGGTAAGCAGGAAAGGTCACGCCGTCGATGGTTTCGTCGTTGGCCGAGCGCGGCTTGGCGAACTGCCCGGCCATACGGCCTACTTTGACCACCGGGCAGCCAGCGGCAAAGGTCATGACGATTGCCATCTGCAGCAGCACTTTAAAGGTGTCGCGGATCTTCGCTGCGGAAAACTCGACGAAGCTCTCTGCGCAATCACCACCTTGCAGCAGGAAGGCGCGACCTTGGGTCACCTCGGCGAACTGTCGACGCAACTCTCGGGCCTCACCGGCAAACACCAATGGCGGATAACTGGCCAGCGTCTGCTCTACCTTCAGCAGGTGCGCAGCATCAGGGTATTGAGGTTGCTGCTGAATGGGCAATGCCCGCCAGCTGTCGGGGCTCCAGGGTTGGCTCATCATGAACTCAAGGTCAGGCAATCGGACCGGCATGTTAGCAGTTCGCCGAGCCGTCGCCAGCAAACAAGGGATGATCGGAGCCCCAGCGCCAATATGAGAGGCGGCAATTAAAGAGAAAGAGCGTGACCTTGTTGCTGTGCTTGATCGACAATTCACTTTTTGCGCGGTCCAGCGACCGCATCAACAGGCCAGACTTGGGCTCGCCGTTAGGAGAAGCAATGACTGAGGAGCGGGTGGAGCGGATTCTGGCCGAGGTGCACGACGATTTCGGCATGATTCGCGTACTGGAAGTGGATGATTACCGCTTTCTGGAATTCGGCGATGCCATCGAGCAAAGCTGCACTTTCACGGCCGATCCCAGCTGGCTTGAGTACGACTACACCCGGGCGATGCTGATTGGCGCGTTGTGCCACGAAGCTCCCGAAAGCGCGCTTTTTCTGGGGCTGGGCGCGGGCACTCTGACTCAGGCCTGTCTGAAGTTCTTGCCGCTGGAAGATGTTGAAGCTATCGAATTGCGCCCTGACGTACCGCGTCTGGCGATTGAGTTCATGGGGCTGGACGATGATCCCCGGCTCTTTATTCGCATTGGTGACGCGCTGGAGCTGCTTGAAACCGCTGAGCCGGCTGACCTGATTTTCGTTGACCTCTACACCGATGTCGGGCCGGGCGTCGGGCACCTTGCCTGGAAATTCCTCGAGAACTGTCAGAAGCGTCTGAATTCGGGGGGCTGGCTGGTCATTAATCAATGGGCTGCGGATGACGGCAAACCGCTGGGCGCGGCGCTGTTGCGCGGCCTCTATCACCGGCACTACTGGGAACTGCCGGTGAAGGAGGGCAACGTTATCCTGATCGTTCCTGCCGATCTGGATCAGGAGCTGGACATGGCGTCGCTGAATGCTCGTGCTGAAGAGCTGGCGCCTCGCTTGGGTTACTCGTTGGCATCATTGATCAAGGATGTGCGTCCCGCGACCTGATGCTCAACTTCCGTGAAACGCGCCGGGTCTGCGTTCCTGCATGGCAAGCAGACCCTCTTTGGCATCTTCGGTGCTCATGATCGCCTGGACTCTGGCCGGTAACGCCTGAGCGGCGACTGTTTCGCCTTCAAGCACCGCCTGACGGGCAGAGGCGATTGTTGCGCGAATCGCCAGCGGTGCCTGTTCGGCAATGCGTCCGGCCAGCAGCAAGGCATAAGGCAGCAGGTCCTCCGGGGCGGTGACCTCTTGCACCAGCCCCATGCGACAGGCTTCGTGGGCATCGAACTCGTCCCCGGTCAGCAGCCAGCGCATCGCGTTGCCCCAACCCGCGATCTGATGCAGGCGTAACGTGGCGCCGCCAAACGCGAAGATTCCCCGGTGGACTTCAAGCTGCGCGAAACGGGTGGTGCTCGCGCACAGATTGATATCCGATGCGAGCATCAACTCGATACCCAGCGTCAGGCAATAGCCCTGTGCAGCAACGATCACCGGCTTGCTGACCCGCGGGCCGGCGAATATGCCCCAGGGATCACAGCCACCCTCCGGAACCTGCCAGCCATTGATCAGGGCCGGGCCGGCTTCGGCCAGGTCCAGGCCAGCAGTGAAGTGCTCGCCGTGCGCAAAAACCACCAAAACCCGCGCTTGTTCCTCACGTTCATATTCCCCGTAAGCCAGGCTTAACTGGTTGAGCAGTTCCAGGTCGAACGCATTGCGCTTGGCGACACGGTCCAGGCCGATAAGCATGACGTGGTCGTGCAGTTCACGGCTGACGCGGCCTTTTATAGAGGAAGTCATGTAGGAAATCCCTGCGCTTGAAGTAGGATCGGGGGCAGACTATTTGACTGATCGGGTGAACCGTTTAAGCAGGTTCTCCCGTAATGCCGGGCCTGTTGCAAAATAGACACTGTTACAGGTTTGCGCAAAGCCTGTAGGCTTTGGGCATCGGCCATCATTAGTAGTGAAAAAAATCCTCACTTTTTTGCGTAATTCCGGTATAGTGCGCGCCGGTCTTTAACAGGACCCTCGTCAAGGTATTGCAATTCCCCGAAGCCAGCTTCGGCTGCTTGTTCGCTCTGCGGACTATCCTAGGCGATCCATTCATCAAACGTTTTCGCAAATCCCCGCCGACAAAGCAGCCAGGGTGACTTTAGGGTCGTACACGGCACGCGCAGCTTTGGAGCATGGGTCTTTGCGGATGCACTAGAGGCAGACCCATGACCCAGGAAATCGGCGGCTTCGCCGCTCTTGAACTTCATCCTAATATTGTTGCAGCAGTCGTCGCGACTGGCTATGAAGAGCCTTCGGCCATTCAGCAGCAATCGATCCCTATTATCCTTGCTGGCCACGACATGATCGGTCAGGCGCAGACCGGTACCGGTAAAACCGCCGCGTTCGCACTGCCTATCCTGCATCGTATCGACCCAAGCAAGCGCGAGCCGCAAGCACTGATCCTGGCGCCGACTCGCGAACTGGCCCTGCAAGTGGCCACCGCTTTCGAAACCTACGCCAAGCAAATGCCGGGCGTTACCGTTGTGGCTGTCTACGGCGGTGCGCCGATGGGCCCGCAACTGAAAGCAATCCGTAATGGCGCGCAAATCGTTGTCGCTACTCCGGGCCGTCTGTGCGATCACCTGCGTCGTGACGAGAAAGTCCTCGCTACCGTGAACCACCTGGTTCTCGACGAAGCAGACGAAATGCTCAAACTGGGCTTCATGGACGACCTGGAAGTCATCTTCAAGGCCATGCCGGAAACCCGTCAGACCGTTTTGTTCTCGGCTACCCTGCCGCAGTCGATCCGTGCCATCGCTGAGCGCCACCTGCGCGATCCGAAGCACGTAAAGATCCAGACCAAAACCCAGACCGTTACCGCGATCGAACAGGCTCACCTGTTGGTTCACGCTGACCAGAAGACCTCTGCCGTACTGAGCCTGCTGGAAGTCGAAGATTTCGACGCCCTGATCATGTTCGTTCGTACCAAGCAAGCGACTCTGGATCTGGCCAGCGCACTTGAAGCCAAAGGCTACAAGGCAGCTGCACTGAACGGCGACATCGCTCAAAACCAGCGTGAGCGCGTTATCGACTCCCTCAAGGATGGCCGCCTGGACATCGTTGTAGCGACCGACGTTGCTGCTCGTGGTCTGGACGTTCCGCGCATCACTCACGTATTCAACGTTGACATGCCGTACGACCCAGAGTCCTACGTTCACCGTATCGGCCGTACTGGCCGTGCCGGTCGCGAAGGTCGTGCACTGCTGCTGGTGACTCCACGTGAGCGCCGCATGCTGCAAGTGATCGAGCGTGTAACCGGTCAGAAAGTTGCCGAAGTCCGCCTGCCGGATGCTCAGGCTGTTCTCGATGCCCGCATCAAGAAATTGACCAACAGCCTGTCGCCGCTGGTTGGCGATGCCGAGTCGACTCACGGCGAGCTGCTGGATCGTCTGACTGCCGATATCGGTTGCAGCCCGCGCGCCCTGGCCGCTGCTCTGCTGCGCAAAGCTACCAACGGTCAGGCTCTGACCCTGGCAGCCATCGAGCGCGAGCGTCCGCTGGTGCCGAACAACACGCCGCGTGAGCGTAGCGATCGTTCGTCGTCGGATCGTCCAGAGCGCAGTGGTGATCGTGAGCGTCGTGCTCCGGTCCCATTGGCCGAAGGTCGTGCTCGTTGCCGTACCGCGCTGGGTGCGCGTGATGGCATCGCTGCCAAGAACCTGCTGGGTGCAATCCTCAACGAAGGCGGCCTGGCCCGCGAAGCAATCGGTCGCATCCAGGTGCGCGACAGCTTCAGCCTGGTTGAACTGCCGGAAGATGGCCTTGAGCGTCTGCTGACCAAACTCAAGGACACCCGCGTTGCAGGCAAGCAGTTGAAGCTGCGTCGCTATCGCGAAGATTGATCGACTCCTGAGTTGATCGTCTGAGACAAAAAATCCCCGACAGGTTCGGGGATTTTTTTTGTCTGTGGATTCTGATATGTCGCAGCAAAGCAGGGTTTATGCAGGAGCTCACCGAGGTTACGAGGCCAGCGATGACGGTTTTGTCTGACAGACCGCTATCGCTGGCCTCGTAACCTCGGTGAGCTCCTACAGGATTGGATTCAGATCTCACCCAAACCTGTAAATATCCATCCCCAGCGCGCCCATCGTGAAGCCTTTGTGCGCCACGCTGAATTCACCACCGGCACCGCGGGCGAAATACAGCGGCAGCAAATGCTCGTCACTTGGATGGTTGCGCGCGGCATTTGGCGCCTGTACCCGATAGTCATGCAGGGCAGCTTCATCGTTGCTGGCCAGCTTTTCGATCATCCAGTCGCGAAAGTCCTTGGCCCATGGTTCCACGCTTTCCGGTCCGGCGTGCCAGTCCAGCTCGCGCAGGTTGTGGGTGATGCTGCCCGAGCCAATGATCAATACACCCTGATCACGCAAACTGGCCAGCGCCCGGCCGACGCGAGTTTGTAGCGCCGGACCTTCTCTGCTGGGCAGGGAGACCTGAACGATCGGAATGTCGGCATTGGGATACATCAATGACAGAGGAACCCAAACACCATGATCAAACGGCCGCTGGCTGTTCGTGCGTGCCGGCAGTCCGGCAGCCTGCAATAACCCCGCAACTTCAGTGCTCAGCGTCGGCAAGCCTGGGGCAGGGTACTGCACCGCGAACAAGGCTGCGGGGAATCCACCGAAGTCATGCCAGGTTTCCGGATGTGGATTGGCGTTGACCAGCAGTTCCTGGCTTTCCCAGTGAGCTGAAACAATAACAATGGCCTTCGGCCTGGGCATCTCGGCTGCGAGAAGCGCCAGGGCCGGGCCGCTTTCACCGGGTTCCAGCGCAAGCATCGGCGAGCCGTGGGATATAAACAGGCTGGGGAACATAGTGGGAGTCCTGAGCGTTAAGATGTCACCATCTTCAGTCAGATCATTGATCTAAATCTAATATAAGTTTTAGCACTTTTTGATCGAATTATAAGGAGCATCCATGCAGGCCGAATTTTGGCATGAGCGGTGGGCGGCCAACCAGATTGGTTTCCACCAGCGACAGGTGAATCCCTTGCTCCAGCGCCTCTGGCCGGAACTCGAGGTCGGGCAGGGCGCTCGGGTTTTGGTGCCCTTGTGCGGCAAAAGCCTGGATCTTGTCTGGCTTGCCAGGCAGGGGCATGGAGTGCTGGGCGTGGAGCTGTCAGAAAAGGCAGTTCAGGAGTTCTTCAGTGAGCAGCAGCTAGAGCCGGTCATCAGCCAGAATGGCGCTTTCAAGGTGTACGGCTGCGAAGGGATCGAATTGTGGTGTGGCGATTTCTTTGCATTGCGTGCCGAGGATGTTGGCGAATGCACAGCCCTTTATGATCGAGCCGCATTGATTGCCTTGCCGCCTGCTATGCGTGAACGGTATGTCGCACACCTGTCATCAATGTTGCCTGCTCAATGTCATGGGCTGCTGATTACGCTGGATTACGATCAGGCAAAGATTGATGGACCGCCGTTTTCCGTTCCGGACGAGGAGGTGCAGCGACTGCTGGCCGGGGGCTGGGAGCTGGACATATTGCAGACCAGCGACGTCCTCAAGGGCAGTGTAAAGTTTGAGCAGCGCGGTGTGGAGCGTCTGGAGGAGCGGGCTTATCGGCTGGTGCGATATGACCTGTAGGAGCTGCCGAAGGCTGCGATGGCGGTACGTCAGGCTGGAATGCCTCGCAGCCTTCGACAGCTCCTACAAGTTACGCACTCATATAAAAACCCGGCACCAGGGCCGGGTTTTTTATGCCGATCGATCAACCGCGGCGACGCAGTGCTTCGATACGATCTTCCAGAGCCGGGTGGCTCATGAACAGCGCAGCCAGGCCGCTCTTCAGGCCACCGTTGATGCCGAAAGCCGTCAGGCTGTCAGGCATTTGCACCGGCACGCCCTGTTCGGAACGCAGACGTTGCAGGGCGCCAATCATGGCGCTGGTGCCCGCCAGTCGCGCACCGGCTTCGTCAGCACGGTATTCACGTTTGCGCGAGAACCACATGACGATGGCGCTGGCCAGGAAGCCCAAGACAAGTTCGGCAAAGATCGTGGTCACGTAGTAAGCGATACCCTGACCGTTTTCGGTCTTGAAGATCACCTTGTCGACGAAATTACCGATGATACGGGCGAAGAACATGACGAAGGTGTTCACCACACCTTGCACCAGCGCCAGGGTCACCATGTCGCCGTTGGCAACGTGGCCGATTTCGTGTGCCAGTACCGCTTTCACTTCATCGGGGGAGAAGCGCTCGAGCAGGCCCTGGCTGACGGCAACCAATGCGTCGTTCTTGTTCCAGCCCGTAGCGAAAGCGTTGGCTTCGTAGGCAGGGAAGATCCCGACTTCCGGCATCTTGATGCCAGCGTCGCGGGACAGTTGCTCAACGGTTTGCACCAGCCATTGTTCATGACGGGTGCGCGGCTGGGTGATGATCTGTGTGCCGGTGCTCATTTTCGCCATCCACTTGGAGATGAACAGCGAGAAAAGCGAGCCGGCGAAACCAAATACAGCGCAGAAGATCAGCAGCTGATTGAGGTTTAGATCAACCCCATTGGCCGCCATGAACCCGTTGAAGCCAAAAAGGCTCAGGGTGATGCTGGCAATCAGCACGACCGCCAGGTTAGTGGCCAAAAACAGCAAAATGCGCATCATGGTTTGGATGTTCTCCTGTGACGAATATGTAACGCGTTGCGGGGTATATAAGGTGATGTAGACGGCTATTCAACCCGGCGACTATTTCAAACTGTGTCGTCTGGCGCGAACCAGTTGCATTCGCTTTAGGCAAACAGGTCCCGACCCAGAGCGACTGGCTCTCAGTGCGGTCATGCGTACATTGTTTTTTTGTATTTCGGCACAAGCGCGGTCCAGCAATAGCGATCCCATACCCGGGAATCGCTATGACCGCGAAGAGACTCCAGGAATTCCCGCGGGCCACATTTTCATGCGGCGCCGCAGGCCCTGTTGTTACTGACGATACGTCTTGAGGAAGTTGCCGATGCGACCGATGGCCTGATCCAGGTCGTCGACACGCGGCAGGGTCACCACGCGGAAGTGGTCAGGCCATGGCCAGTTGAATGCAGTGCCTTGAACGATCAGCAGCTTTTCCGACAACAGCAGGTCGAGGGCAAACTTTTCGTCGTTGTGAATCGGGCATACCTTGGGGTCTATGCGCGGAAACGCATAGAGCGCGCCCATTGGCTTCACGCAACTGACACCGGGAATGTCGTTTAGCAATTCCCAGGTACGGTTACGTTGCTCCAGCAGGCGACCGGCAGGCAGTACCAGGTCGTTGATGCTCTGGTAGCCGCCCAGCGCCGTCTGAATGGCATGTTGGCTTGGCACGTTGGCGCACAGGCGCATGTTGGCCAGGATGTCGATGCCTTCGATGTAGCTTTGCGCGTTGTGTTTAGGGCCCGAGATGGCTACCCAGCCGGAGCGGAAGCCCGCGACGCGATAGGATTTGGACAGGCCGTTGAACGTCAGGCACAGCACGTCAGGTGCCAGCGACGCGGTGCAGATGTGCACAGCATCATCGTAGAGAATCTTGTCGTAAATCTCGTCGGAGAACACCACCAGATTGTGCTGACGCGCCAGTTCGAGCATGCCTTCCAGTACTTCTTTGGAATACACGGCACCGGTCGGGTTGTTCGGGTTGATGATCACCATGGCTTTGGTGTTCGGCGTGATCTTGGCCTTGATGTCAGCCAGATCCGGCCACCAGTTGGCTTGCTCGTCGCACAAATAGTGCACTGGGTTACCACCGGCGAGGCTGACAGCAGCCGTCCATAGCGGGTAGTCCGGAGCGGGGATCAGCACTTCATCGCCATTGTTCAGCAGTGCCTGCATCGACATCACGATCAGTTCGGAAACGCCGTTGCCCAGGTAGATGTCTTCGATGCCGACGCCTTCAACCTGCTTCTGCTGGTAGTACTGCATTACGGCCTTGCGCGCGCTGAACAGGCCTTTGGAGTCGCTGTAGCCCTGTGCGGTTGGCAGGTTGCGGATCACGTCCTGCAGAATTTCGTCCGGCGCTTCGAAACCAAATGGCGCAGGGTTGCCGATGTTCAGCTTGAGGATGCGATGACCTTCCTCTTCCAGGCGTTTGGCGTGCTTGAGCACTGGGCCGCGAATGTCATAGCAGACGTTGGCGAGCTTGTTCGATTTGCTGAACTGCATGGTGATTGATCCCGAAAATGGACGAGCCGTAGCGAGTAGAAAACCTGGTTCGCCGGGTATGACGCCGTAAAAATGAGTTTGTATGGGCGAAACGTGAGTGACAGACTGGCGCCTAACGAGGCGCAATGATACGTGCCACCTGATCTGTGGAGAAGATACAGATCAGGCTTTTTCGACTGCGGAGGTGTACCTGTGGAAAAGTTGGACAAAACGCTTGAGGAATGGCGGGCCATGCTTGACCCGGAGCAGTACAACGTTTGCCGCCTCAAAGGCACCGAACGTCCGTTCTCCGGCAAATACAACAGCACCAAGACCGACGGTGTCTACCATTGCATCTGTTGCAACGAGGCGCTGTTTGACTCCACCACCAAGTTTGATTCCGGCTGCGGCTGGCCAAGTTTTTATGCGCCGCTTGAGGGCAGTGCAGTGGTCGAAGTGCGTGATGTCAGCCACGGCATGATTCGTACAGAAGTGGTCTGCGCCAAATGTGACGCGCATCTGGGCCACGTATTCCCTGACGGCCCGCCGCCAACCGGCCTGCGTTATTGCATTAACTCGGTGTGTCTGGATCTGGTGCCGCGCGGCGTCTGAATCGCCTGATCTTCCACAGGAGCGCACGAGCAGGTCTTGTGTAGTCGGTTATAGGCCTCCATCACTCCCGGAAATTGAGATGCGCGCCAATCAATGGCGCGCTAATTTCATGACCCGCTTCTCATCAAGGATCACTGTCATGAGCGCCAATCTGCTGAGCATTCCGGTAACGACCATCAAGGGCGAATCGAAAACCCTCGCAGACTTTGCCGGCAAGGCCGTGTTGGTGGTCAACACGGCCAGTAAGTGTGGTTTTACCCCACAGTACAAAGGGCTTGAGAAGCTTTGGCAGGATTACAAGGATCAGGGGCTGGTCGTATTGGGCTTTCCCTGCAATCAGTTTGGCAAGCAGGAGCCGGGTAACGAAGGGGCGATTTCGGAGTTCTGCGAGCTGAATTTTGGGGTGAGCTTTCCGTTGTTCAAAAAAATCGACGTCAATGGTGGCGACGCACATCCTTTGTTTGTTCAGTTGAAAAAGCAGGCACCCGGACTGCTGGGCTCGGAACGTATCAAGTGGAATTTCACCAAGTTTCTGATTGGCAAAGAGGGGCAGTTGGTCAAACGTTTCGCGCCGCTGACCAAGCCTGAAGAACTCACCAGCGAAATCGAAGCGCTGCTCAGATAATCAGTCTGCGGGTAGCCATTGGTCCAGCAGGCTGATCAGCTCGGAGCGGCGAAACGGCTTGGCCAGATAATCACTCATGCCTGCCGCCCGGCAGCGTTCGCGCTCCTCCGGCATGGCATTGGCGGTCAGCGCAATGATCGGTAGTTGTGGCCAGCGTCCGCTTTGGCGGATCTGGCGGCTGGCTTCGTAGCCGTCCATGACCGGCATGTTGCAGTCCATCAGGACCAGATCGAACGCATGCTGTTCAAGCTGCTCCAGCGCTTCGCCGCCGTGACCGCTGACAATCACCTCGCAGCCCAGCTTGCTTAGCATGCCCTTGGCCACCAGTTGATTGACGGGGTTGTCCTCCACCAGGAGGATCCTCGCCGGACGCATTGCTTTTGTGTCGCCCGCATCGGCATCCATGTCGGTTACCTGCTCAGGTTGCAGTGTGCGACACAGGCTTTGGTAGAGCGCGTTGCGCGCCAGTGGACGCGCATGCTGTTGAAGTGGTGCGAGGGCGCTGACCTGTTCACTGGGCATGAAGTTGCCGTAGGCCGTCACCAGTAAAATCGGCACATCGATGGCTGGACGCATGCCAAACAGGCATTCCGGACAATCGGTGATCACCAGGTCCGGGGCAATCTGTGCCTCCATGTCCAGCATCTTGTCGTCCATGCTCCAGCGCCGAAAGTCGATGCCCCATTCAGGCAGTAAATGCCCCAGCAGCTCTACCAGCCCGCTACCGGCCGTGCTGACGACCACGACATTCCCTTTGAGCTGAGGCGGTGTAACCGCTGGGTGATGCACAGGCAAAGGCAGGTCTGCGCAGAACTGGCTGCCGAATCCGGATTGGGACTGGATGCTCAGGCGTCCCGACATGGCCTCGCACAGGCTGTGGGTCAATGCCAGGCCCAGCCCCGTTCCGCCAAACTGCCGCGTAATCGCAGCCTCAGCCTGAGTAAATGGCTGGAAAATCCTTGCCTGCGCCTCTTGGGCAATGCCGATGCCGGTGTCGTGGACTTCAATGCGGACCCAGTTTTCTTTCGTTTCAGGATCGTGATGGTTGCTCAATCGCACATCGACCCGGCCGAAGCGGGTGAATTTCAGCGCGTTGGAGAGCAGGTTGCTGACGATTTGCCTGACCCGGGTTGGGTCTCCCAGCACCAGGGCGGGAAATTGTGTATCGATGAAGCACGTCAACTCGACGCTGGGCGCAGCATTCTGAGACAGCAGATTGGCGGTGTCCTCGATCAGCACGCCCAGATCGAAGGGAATCCGCTCCACCTGCAATTGGCCTGCGTTGTATTTGGACATGTCGAGGATGTCGTTTAGCAGCTCCACCAGCACCTTGCCTGAGTCGTGGGCAATGGACAGTTGCTGTCGCTGTTCGGCGCTGAGCGGGCTATCGAGCGCCAAAGCGAGCATGCCTAGCAGACCGTTGAGCGGCGTGCGGATTTCATGGCTCATGTTGGCCAGAAACGCAGTGCGGGCTTGAGCCATGTCCAGCGCGGTGCTGCGCGCGATTTTCAGTTCTTCATTGGATTTGCTAAGCCGCGCATTGCTGGCCTTCAGTTCGGTGGTACGTGCCGAAACGATGTCTTCCAGTTCATTGCGGTGCGCCGTCAATCTGTCTTCGGCTTCTACCCGGCGTGCCAGTTCTGAAGCGATGTTTGCGAACTGGCGATTGGCGACATCCACCAGCACGCCGATTTCATCGTTTTCATGTTTGGGTGGGCATTGCAGCGATTTTGCCGTGGGGTCGCTCGAGTCGCGCCTGGCCAGGGCGCGTATCACGTCAACCAAGGGCTTGGTCAGGGTCAGGTAGAACAACATGGTCAGCACGCCCGCCAGTATCAGGCTGCGCACGAAACCGTTGAGCAGGGTGATGCCCGAGCGCTGCAGGAAATGGCTGCCAAAGGCGAACGTATCTACGTTCAGACGCAGGACGCCGATGGATTCATTAGGCAGGTGTGCCAGGTTCAGGATGTCTTCGAACTGGCGGCTTTCACCGAAAAGAAAGTCGCTGACAATCCGGTAGCGACTTTGCGAGAACGGGCGCTCGACGCTGGAGAGCACCACATTGTTGTTATCGGTCAGTCTGGCACCGACTACCGCAGGTGATTGCAGCAGGCCCAGAGTCAGTTCCTGAGCCAGTTCAGCGTCGATGTTGTAAGCGATGCGAGAGGCCGGGTTGTGGCTGATTTCCAGCAGCGAGCGAATTTCACGATTAATGGAGGCATCTTCGCTGGCATAATCGATGGCGATTTGTATCACGCTCAACAGCGTTCCCAGAACGAAGCCGAGTAGCACCGTCAGGCGGGCCTGTTTATAGGAGAGCCGGTTAGTAAACGCTATGTCCATAAGGGTACTGCCACTTCTCGTGTCCTTCGCGGGGGCAAGCATAGCCGATCGGAGCTGGCTCTCATCAAGCCACTTATAGTTAACTGAATCGAAATGAATGTGGGACCGGCTTTAGCCGGGAAGGCGTCGGCACATTTTTATTTATACGTGTGACCAAAACGGCTTTCCTTCCGGCTCCAGCCGGTCCCGACGTGTCTACTGAGTTAACCAAGGAGCCATCGTGGACTCTCGCTTGAATGCTTTTCTCGAACGCGCCGATGCTGTTTTGGCACGGCTGGAACCACTTTTGCCAGCGCCTCGCCAAGCGGTCGACTGGTCACACTCCATGGCTGCACGCTGGGTTCGTGAAGGTCGTAGTGGTTATCTGCTGCCGCTTGAGGTCAGCCTGGACATGCGTCTCTCGGATTTGATCGGTGTAGATTTGCAGCGCGAGCAACTGGGTCGCAACACTCGTCAGTTCATCGACGGTCTGCCCGCAAACCATGCGTTGCTCTGGGGCTCGCGTGGGACCGGTAAATCTTCGCTGATCCGCGCGCTGCTCGCCGAGTATGCTCAGGCGGGTTTGCGACTGATTGAAATTGAACGCGATCACTTGGGCGATTTGCCGCGAGTCGTCGAGCAACTGCAAAAGCTGCCGCAGCGTTTTGTGCTGTTTTGCGATGACCTGTCCTTTGAGGCGGGGGAGAGTGATTACCGGGTTCTTAAGAGTGTGCTCGACGGCTCTCTGGAGCAGGCACCGGACAACGTTCTTCTTTATGCCACCTCCAACCGTCGTCACCTGGTGCCGGAAAAGGAGAGTGACAACCTCAACTGGCAGCACGTGGATGGTGAGCTGCATCCAAGTGAGGCAGTAGAAGACAAGATCGCTCTGTCAGATCGTTTTGGTCTGTGGCTGTCGTTTTATCCATTCACTCAGGAGCATTACCTGAATGTGGTTGAGCACTGGATTACGCAACTCGCGCTGGCAGCCGGTCTGAGCTGGCAGCGTGATGAGGAGCTGGATAAGCACGCGGTCCGCTGGGCGACCGGGCGGGGCAACCGCAATGGCCGGTGTGCCTATCAATTCGCACGTTACTGGGTAGGTTTGAAATTGTTGGAGCAACAACCATGATCGATTTGCAAAACACCGGTGCCGGCCTGGAAGGCTATAGCCTTCTGGCTGCGCAGCTGGAATCTCTATTGGCTGATGAAAAAGACTTTATCGCCAACGCCGCGCAGTTCTCGGCTTTCTTATACAACCAGATCGACGATCTGAACTGGGCAGGCTTTTACCTTAATCGCGATGAAGAGCTGGTGCTCGGGCCGTTTCAGGGGCAGATCGCCTGTGTCCGAATCCCGTTTGGTCGTGGGGTATGCGGCGCGGCTGCGCAAAGCCGACAAACCCAACGGGTCGAAGATGTGCACGCTTTTCCGGGCCATATCGCCTGCGACAGCGCGTCGAACAGCGAGCTGGTCGTGCCGTTGGTAAAGGAAGGGCGTTTGATTGGGGTATTGGATCTGGACAGCCCGAAGACAGGACGCTTCTCGGAGCAGGATCAGGCGGGCATTGAGCAGTTGGCGGCTATTTTTCTGAAATCGACCGATTGCTGAAGTTCTGGTCGGCGCATTGCCTGAGGGATGTGCGCCGACCAGCGCTCTATCAGTCGTAGATGACCTTTTTCTTCCATTCCGATTCGGTTTCGTCTGCCTTCAGGCCTTCGGTCAGAGCGTTGTCGTCATCTGCGGTTGGCGCAATGTTGGTCAGCACCATGGAGTTGGCTCGTGCCAGTTGTTTTTCCATGGCCAGCAGTGCAGCTTGATACGTCACCGGGTCTGGCTGGTTCTTCAGGTACTGTACGCCGCGTTCGAAGGCGAGACGCGCCTGCCCGGGTTGATCCTGCTGCAGTGCGGCCTGTCCCAGGTTATTGAAGAACTCAATGTGCAGCATCACCAGAATATTGCGGATCTCTCGAATCCAGTGCTTGGCTTCACTGGTTTGCAGGAAGCCGTCATGGGCTGCGCGAGTGACTTGGCCATGCAGGGCTTCTAACAGGAAGCGTACATCTTTGGCCTTGGCTTCGGTCAGGATCGGGCTGGCCGGGTTGGTCACTGCAATGGCATCGCCTTGAGCAACCAGAGTGTTCAGTTCATCGACGCGGGTTTTGAGCTGAGCGTTGTTTTTATCCAGCGCAAGCATGCGCTGCACTACGTTAAGTTCAAGACGGGTCATCAGCAGCTTTAAAGCAGGGGTGACCAGTTGGCCTGGGAACGTTTCGGAAATTTCAGCGCAACGACGCAGCCGGTCGCTGAGCTCTATCTTCGTTCGCGCTTTATCGAGCTTGGAGTTCTCTGCCACATGGTTGAGGTAACCGATCGCGATCAGGAGCGCGATGCCGGCTACTACCATCAGGGTAATCATCAGTGGAGTCACCGCGCGAACCTCTATATAGCTGTAGTCAATAATAGTGAAGAGAGTGTAGTGGCTAAGCACTATTGCGCATAGATGCACTGCTTGTAGTTTGTCGGCCAATCCTGAAATAGCTGAAGCGCGTACCGCCAAGCGGCTGGTTAAAGCAGGCGAAGTCATTGATTTAGATAAATTTTCACATTGGGGTTGACGACCCTTCAATCCATCCATAGAATGCGCGCCACTTACAGCGTAAAGCACCTAGCGAAACGCAAGTTAAGTAGTGAAGTTGTACGTGTGTCCCCTTCGTCTAGTGGCCTAGGACACCGCCCTTTCACGGCGGTAACAGGGGTTCGAGTCCCCTAGGGGACGCCATATTGCGGGAATAGCTCAGTTGGTAGAGCACGACCTTGCCAAGGTCGGGGTCGCGAGTTCGAGTCTCGTTTCCCGCTCCAGTTTATGCAGTCTTGCTTTCGGGCGAGGCTGAGTGAAACCAGAACCCAGTCTTCGGACTTGGATTTGGGCACTGAAATACACACCATGTGTTTCAGTTAGCGTGTCCCCTTCGTCTAGTGGCCTAGGACACCGCCCTTTCACGGCGGTAACAGGGGTTCGAGTCCCCTAGGGGACGCCATTGCGGGAATAGCTCAGTTGGTAGAGCACGACCTTGCCAAGGTCGGGGTCGCGAGTTCGAGTCTCGTTTCCCGCTCCATATTTAACGAAAACGCCGCTCAATAGAGCGGCGTTTTTGTTTGTGCGTTTTTTAATGCCCAGCTATCTGATTTGGAATATTTTTCTGTAGGAGCCGTCCAGGTGTCCCTGACACTGCGCTTTCGCGCAACAAACAGATATCAATGTGGGAGCGGTGCTTGCCCGCGATAAGGGCGACGCGATTTTAAAGGGGGATTGAGGTGTTCTTATCGCGGGCAAGCACCGCTCCCACAAAAAACCGCATCTATTCAGTGATTTATATCTTGTTTGATGAGAGCTCCTACAGATCCTGCGTTTGCTGTGCAACAGCTTGGCGTCATTGGCAGAGCAAGATCTACTGCAAGTCACCCCAATCCGAAAATCAGCGTGCAGCCGCTTCCAGCGCATCACCAGCAAGCCTTATTCCTCACTCACATCCCGCATCAACAACCCGAATCTTAAATCCACTCCCTCGGGCACAGGGATGTAAACCGTATGGCCATCCCCCGGTGCAACGCCGATCGCTTCGCCTTCGAGGTTCTGCAAGTACTCCAGATCGAAGTGGAGGTTGCCGCCAGGCGTCATCAGTTCGAGGTTGTCGTCCAGATGGAAGCGGTTTTTGACTCGGACTTCGGCCAGTCCATTGCGTCTTTCGCCGGTCAGTTCGCCAACGAACTGCTGCTTCTCCGAAACTGAGCTGCCGTTCTGGTAGTTCTGATATTCATCGTGCACATGCCTGCGCAGGAAGCCTTCGGTGTAGCCGCGTTGCGCCAGGGATTCCAGATCGCCCATCAGGCTGCGGTCGAATTCACGACCGGCTACCGCGTCGTCGATGGCGCGGCGGTAAACCTGAGTGGTACGCGCGCAATAGAAGTGGGATTTGGTCCGGCCTTCGATTTTCAGTGAGTGCACGCTCATTTGAGTCAGGCGCTCGACATGCTGCACAGCGCGCAGGTCTTTGGAGTTCATGATGTAAGTGCCGTGCTCATCCTCGAAGGCGGGCATCAGTTCGCCTGGGCGATTGGCTTCCTGCAGCAGAAACACCTGATCAGTCGGCGTGCCTTCGCCGAGTGTCGGTTCTGGCTGGAAGGTCTGCACAATGTCGCCGAGCTGATTTTCCGTCGCTTCCTGAGCTGAATATTTCCAGCGGCAGGCATTGGTGCAACCGCCCTGATTGGCGTCGCGCTTGTTGATGTAGCCCGACAGCAGGCAGCGCCCGGAGTAGGCCATGCAAAGTGCTCCGTGGACAAAAACTTCCAGCTGCATGGTTGGCACTTGCTTGCGGATTTCGTCAATCTCTTCGAGCGACAGTTCGCGGGACAGGATGATTCGACTCACGCCCTGTAGCTGCCAGAATTCAACGCTGGCCCAGTTCACCGTATTGGCCTGCACCGACAAGTGAATCGGTATTTGCGGGAAGTGGCGACGGACCAGCATGATCAGGCCCGGATCGGACATGATCAGCGCATCTGGCGCCATGGCGATTACCGGTTCCAGATCTTTCAGGAAGGTCTTCAGCTTGGCGTTGTGCGGCGCGATGTTCACCACGACGTAGAAGCGTTTGCCCTGCGCGTGCGCTTCCTGAATACCTATCGCCAAAGTCGCGTGATCAAATTCGTTGTTGCGCACGCGCAGGCTATAGCGTGGCTGACCTGCGTAAACCGCATCGGCGCCATACGCGAAGGCGTACCGCATGTTTTTCAGGGTTCCGGCTGGGGCCAGCAGTTCAGGAGCCATTACGTCTGGAGCATGGCGAGTAGCAGTGGAGGGCGCAGCAGCAAGGTTTGGCATAGGGAGGCGTCGGTCACGAAATCGACGAGGGTAATCGACCTGGTTGAGGCTTTTATTGATCTGGATCCATGCTGGCCCATCCTTCAGGTAAAGAAGTTTCTGCACTCATATAAAGCCGATGGCGCTGTGTTTGCACCATGCGGAAGCGCTAGATGATGGGGCACGGCGTTTCGATAACCCTCTATACCCGCATCTACAGTCGGGTTTTACGCGGGTTTACCCGATTTGCACGCAGGCTGGCACAAACGCTGCATCACCCTCGTCAGGTCCACCGCGAATTTAGTTGAGTGGGCAGCCCCGTCGGTCAACGAAGATCGATCAGCCAACAAGGCCAGGGCAATAGAGGTGGATCGGGCATAGAGGCCAGGTTAACCACCAAACGAACAGGCAAAGGCGCCTGAAACCGCAAGGTTTCAGGCGTTTTTTTTGCTTTTTATTCCGTGATTGGCTTTGGTCGGGTGCTATCCATGAACACCAATATTGATCCTTTGAACTCGCTGCAAACCCTGATCGTGATCGGCAATGGCATGGTCGGACACCACTGTGTCGAGCAGTTGATCGCCGGTGGCGCACTGCAACACTATCAATTGCACGTGTTCGGCGAAGAGCAGATGCGTGCCTATGACCGGGTGCATCTGTCCGAGTATTTCACCGGCCGCGATGCAGAGTCGTTGGCGCTTTCCGATGCTGCGCTGTATCAGACGCCCGGCGTCACGCTGCACCTGGGCACTCAAGTGCTGGAAATTGACCGCGAAAGTCACACCATCATCACCGCCACCGGCAGCTTGCATTACGACAAGCTGGTGTTGGCCACCGGTTCCTACCCGTTTGTGCCGCCGATTGAAGGCGCTCATGGTGATTCGCGCCTGGTTTACCGCACCCTCGAAGATCTGGATGCGATCCGCACTGCGGCCACCAATGCCATTCGTGGTGTAGTGGTTGGCGGTGGTTTGCTGGGGCTGGAAGCGGCGAATGCCCTGAAAAGCCTGGGTCTCGAAGCACACGTCGTAGAGTTCGCGCCGCGCCTGATGCCGGTGCAGCTGGACGAGCAGGGCGGTATTGCCCTCAAGGATCGTATTGAGCAACTCGGCGTTGGTGTGCATCTGGCCCGAGGCACGCAGTCGATTACTGCGGGTGAGGAGTACCGCTACCGGATGAACTTCGGCAACGACGAGTTCCTTGAAACCGACCTCATCGTGTTCTCGGCGGGGATTCGTGCGCAGGATGCGCTGGCCCGCCAATGCGGTCTGGAGACTGGCCCACGTGGCGGCATTAGTATTGACGGCCAATGCCTGAGCAGCGATCCGGATATCTACGCGATTGGTGAGTGTGCGGCCTGGAACGGCAGTATCTTTGGCTTGGTTGCACCGGGTTACCAGATGGCGCGCGCTGTGGCGACGACGTTGTGCGGCGGCGAAGCGGATCCGTTCATGGGCGCCGACATGTCCACCAAGCTGAAGCTTTTAGGTGTCGATGTTGGCTCCATCGGTGATGCTCACGGCCACACGCCGGGTTCGCGCAGCTATCAATTCATCGATCAGACCACTGCCAGCTACCGCCGTCTGGTGGTCGATGCTTCGGGTAAGCATGTGATTGGCGCAGTGTTGGTGGGTGACAACAGCTACTACGACACGCTGCTGCAATACATGCAGAACGCGATCGCGCTGCCAGCCGAACCTGCCAGCCTGATCTTGCCGAGCTCTTCTGGCGCACCAACCCTGGGCCCGGCGTCTTTGCCGGAAACCGCGACCATTTGTTCGTGCCACAACGTCACCAAGGGCGCGATCTGCTCGGCCATTGATGGCGGTTGTACCGATTTGGGCGTGCTCAAGTCCGAGACCAAAGCTTGCACCGGTTGTGGTGGCTGTGCGGCCTTGCTGAAAACCGTGTTCGAACACGAACTGATTGCCCGTGGCGTCAGCGTCGATAAAAGCCTGTGCGAACATTTCGCCTACACCCGTCAGGAGTTGTACGCACTGGTGCGGGTTGAAGGTGTACTGACGTTCGAAGAACTGCTCGCCAAGCATGGCCGTGGGCATACCGGTTGCGATATCTGCAAACCGGCCGTGGGTTCGATTCTGGCGTCGTGCTGGAACCAGCCAATCATGGATGCATCGCTGGTGCCTTTGCAGGACACCAACGACACCTTCATGGCCAACATGCAGAAGAACGGCACTTACTCCGTTGTGCCGCGCATTGCCGGTGGCGAAATCACGGCCGACAAACTGATTGCCATCGGCGTCGTGGCCAAGAAATACGACCTGTACACCAAGATCACTGGCGGCCAGCGTATCGACCTGTTTGGTGCGCAACTGCATGAGTTGCCGGACATCTGGTCGGAGCTGATCGAGGCCGGTTTCGAGACTGGCCACGCATATGGCAAGTCGACCCGTACGGTGAAGTCCTGCGTCGGCAGCACCTGGTGTCGTTACGGCGTGCAGGACAGCGTGCAAATGGCCCTGACCATCGAGGATCGTTACAAAGGTTTACGCTCTCCGCACAAGCTCAAGTTCGCGGTCTCCGGCTGTACCCGTGAGTGTGCAGAAGCGCAGAGCAAGGACGTCGGCGTGATTGCCACCGAGAAGGGTTGGAACCTCTACATCTCCGGTAACGGGGGCATGCGTCCGCGCCATGCAGAGCTGTTCGCCACCGATCTGGATGATGAAACCCTGATCCGCTACATCGACCGTTTCCTGATGTTCTACATTCGTACCGCCGACAAACTGCAGCGTACTTCGGTGTGGCGCGAAAGCCTTGAGGGCGGCCTGGATTACCTCAAAGACGTGATCATCAACGACAGCCTCGGGTTGGGCGCAGAGCTGGAAGCGCAGATGCAACTGGTGGTCGATCGCTACGAATGCGAATGGGCCAACACCCTCAAGAGCCCGGAAAAACTCAAGCGCTTCCGCACCTTCGTC
Organism: Pseudomonas caspiana; assembly: GCF_002158995.1. Classification (GTDB taxonomy): domain Bacteria; phylum Pseudomonadota; class Gammaproteobacteria; order Pseudomonadales; family Pseudomonadaceae; genus Aquipseudomonas; species Aquipseudomonas caspiana. Next base: position 113,992 of record NZ_LOHF01000017.1, read on the forward strand.
AACGACAAGCGCGCTGATCCGGACATTCATTTCGTCGAAGAACGCGGCCAGCGTCGTCCGGCCACGGCTGCTGAATTGAACCTTATTCCTGTCGTCGAGGAGGCACTCTGATGAGCCTGGCAACTATCGAACGTGGCGAATTCCAACCGACTCAAAACCTGAATGCCGCGTGGCACACGGTTTGTACTCGAGAAGATCTGGTGAGCAACTCAGGCGTAGTCGTCTGGCTGGACGGCGCGCAGGTTGCGCTGTTCTACCTGCCGGACGCCGAGAACGGTCAGCTTTACGCGGTGGACAATCGCGATCCACAGTCGGGCGTTAACGTTATCGGTCGTGGATTGATCGGCAGCATCAAGGGGGATCTGGTGATTGCCTCGCCGCTGTACAAACAACACTTTCGTTTAAAGGATGGCAGCTGTCTGGAGTATCCGGAACAGCGCTTGCGGGTCTGGCCCGTGCGTTTTGATGGTGAGGACGTACAGCTCGCAGTGGAGTGAGTTTCCTGCCCGACGGTTTCAGGTGCCGGGCAGTTGTCTGAACATGGAGCAGTAAAGAAATGGCCAAACTGAGTACCGCTAAACGGATTGTCATCGGCTTCGCAATTGCTCCTTTGGCCTTGGCTGGCATGGTTCTCTATGCCTTGCAGGACATGGCGACACTCAAGGATCAGGCGGTGGTCATCGTCAAGGAAGACTGGCCGAAAATCGCGCCCATGATGGTCATCGCAACCGGGGTGCGCGATAACGGCAAGAACACCCGCGACTTGCTGCTCAATAAAGAAAACCAGCAAACCCATGACGCCATCGACGCCACCAAAAAGCGCATCAGTCAGGCGTTCGAGACGCTTGAGCCGTTGCTCTACACGCCGGAAGGAAAAAGCGGTTATCAGGCCCTGAAGAAAAATCGCGAGGCTTATGTTGCGGCGTTCGTTCAGGTGCAAGCCCTGATCAAACAAGGCGCAACCGATGCGGCGATGACCCAGTTGCAGCAGAAAGTGATTCCCGCCGAGCAGGAAGTCTATAAAAGCCTGGATGAATTGATGGTGTTGCAGGGGCGGGTTTTCGCTGAGCGCGAGCAAGTCGCGCAAAGTTTGTACAGCGATGCGCAACGTAATCTGCTGGCCCTGCTGTTGGCGTGCATCGCGCTGATGGTGGCCGCGGCGGTAATCGTTACGCGCAGCGTGATTCGCCCATTGGGTGGCGAGCCTGATGATGCGGCGCGGATCTTGAGTCGGATTTCCCAGGGTGACCTGACGATTGCCGTGCCGTTGCGCTCCGGTGACGGCGGTAGCCTGATGATGAACATGCGTGACATGCAGCAGAACCTCAATGAAATGGTTCGTGGCATTGCCGGTTCGGTGGATCGCGTAGCCAGTTCATCCGAGCAACTGAGTGCGGTCAGTAGCCAGACCAGTAATAGCTTGCAAGCCCAAGGGCTGGAAATCGAACAGGCAGCGGCGGCGGTCAATCAGATGACAGCAGCCGTTGATGAAGTGGCACGCAACGCGGTCAGTACCAGTGAGGCGTCTCGAGAGTCCGAACAAACCGCTCAGCGCGGCCGGCAACAGGTTCAGGAAACCGTGGCATCGATCAGTGCGCTGGCCGATGGTGTCACCGACACTTCCGGGCGTATTCAGCAGTTGGCCGGACGGGTGCAGGACATCAGTGGCGTGCTGGATGTGATCCGCAGCATTGCCGAACAAACCAACCTGCTGGCGCTGAACGCGGCGATTGAGGCGGCGCGCGCAGGGGATGCCGGACGAGGTTTTGCGGTGGTGGCTGACGAGGTACGAGCGCTGGCGCATCGCACACAGGTCTCGACGCAAGAAATCGAACAGATGATCGGCAACATCCGGCTCGACACCGGTCAGGCCGTATCGGCAATGCAAAGCAGCAGCGAGCTGGTACAAGCCACACTTTTGATCGCCAGGCGCTCGGGGGATGCCCTTGAGGAAATCACCCGCTCTATCTCGCAGATCAATGAGCGCAACATGATGATTGCCAGTGCCACTGAGGAGCAGGCATTGGTGGCGCGAGAGGTGGATCGTAATCTGGTGGGCATTCGCAACTTGTCGAATCAGGTGCTACAAGGTGCGCAACACACCAACACCGCCGGGCATGAACTGGCGCAGATGGCGGGAACGCTGCATCAGACCGTGGCCAGGTTCAAGATTCAGGCGGGGTGATGCCAAACACCGAATACTGTAGGAGCGCACGAGCACCGCGAGGCCGCGATGGCGTCCTGGCTGATACACCGCCATCGCGGCCTTGCGGTGCTCGTGCGCTCCCACAAGTTATGTTGTTGTCTTTGCATATAAACCCATTCTAAAAATGAATTTAGGGACTAAAGACCTCAATGTTATGGTTTAAGCCGTTTGAGTGCGGGTTACACCACAGGAGTACTGGATCATGAGTTTCACTTCTCTGCATTGGGGGGCTTATCGCCCGCAAGTCGTCGATGGCGACCTGAGGGCGTTGGTGCCGGTGGAGTGGGACAGCGATCCTTCACCTATTGGTGATTCAGTCGCTGCTGCGGTGACCTCACCCACCCGTATTCGGCGACCGGCCGTGCGGCGCAGTTTTCTGGAGGGGCAGGGTGGCAGCCCGGAGTTACGCGGTCAGGAACCCTTCGTCGAAGTCTCCTGGGATGTCGCGCTGGAGTTGGTTGCCAAAGAACTTAAACGGGTTAAATCCGAGCACGGTAATCAGGCGATTTTCGGCGGCAGCTACGGTTGGGGCAGTGCCGGACGCTTTCATCATGCGCAAAGCCAGCTGCACCGTTTCCTCAATGGTTTCGGCGGTTACGTGGCCAGCGTCGACAGCTACAGCCTGGGCGCTGGGCGCGTGTTGATGCCACACATCGTCGGCAACATGGACTGGCTGCTGGCAGCGCACACCTCATGGAAAAACCTTGCGCAACATTGCGAGCTGTTCGTCGCGTTCGGCGGCTTGCCTGCCAAAAATGCCCAGACCAGCCCCGGTGGCGCCAGTGATCACCTTCTGACCAAGGCCCTGCAAGACATGTCCGCGGCGGGCGTGGAATTCGTCAATGTCAGCCCGTTGCGGGATGATCTGGTGGGGCCTGCGCGCAACGAATGGTTGCCGGTGCGTCCGGGCAGCGACACCGCCCTGATGATGGCTTTGGCTTACGTATTGGTCACCGAAGGCCTGCATAACGAAGACTTTGTGCAGCGTTATGCGGTGGGCTATGAGCGCTTCCGTGATTACTTGCTCGGCCTTGACGATGGTCAGCCTAAAAGCCCTGACTGGGCGCAGGCTTTGACTGATATTCCGGCCGCGCAGATTACCGCTCTGGCTCGACGCATGGCCAGCAAGCGCACGATGATCAATATCGCCTATTCCTTGCAGCGTTCGGTGCATGGCGAGCAACCGTTCTGGATGACCGTGACGTTGGCTGCGCTGTTGGGGCAGATCGGTTTGCCCGGTGGTGGCTTCGGTCTTGGTTACGGTTGCATGAACAATACCGGTAGCGGCCGCAAGGCGTTTTCCGGGCCGCGTTTTTCCCAGGGCCAGAACCCCGTCAAAGACTTTATTCCTGTGGCGCGGGTCGTCGATATGCTGCTCAATCCCGGCGCGGCGTTCGATTACAACGGCCAGCAACGGCATTACCCGGATATCCGTCTGGTGTACTGGGCGGGCGGCAATATCTTTCACCACCACCAGGACCTCAATCATCTGCTCCACGCCTGGCAGCGCCCGGAAACCATCGTCGTCCACGAGCAGTTCTGGACCGCTCAGGCCAAATACGCCGACATTGTGCTGCCCGCCACGACGGCGCTGGAGCGTAACGATATCGGCAGTTCGGCCTCGGATCGCTTCATGGTCGCCATGCAGCAGGCGATCGAGCCGGTGGGCGAGTCTCGAGACGATTACGCGATTCTGGCCGGGCTTTCCGAGCGGTTGGGTTTTGCCGACAGCTTCACCGAAGGCCGCGATGCGTCGGGCTGGTTGCGGCACATTTACGAAGAGTCACGTGGCAGGGCGGGTGAGTTTGGCATCCAGTTGCCGGATTATGATCAGTTCTGGCGTGATGGTGTATTCGAAGTCGAGTATCCGGAGCTGGATACGGTGTTGCTGCAAGACTTCCGCAAGGACCCGGACGCTCATCCGTTGCCAACACCGTCGGGGCGTATCGAAATTTTTTCCGAGCGCATCGCCGGGTTTGGTTATACCGACTGCCCCGGACACCCGGCCTGGCTGGACAAGCCTGCCGCCAACTATCCGCTGCATCTGTTATCCAACCAACCGAAAACCCGTCTGCACAGCCAATACGATCATGGCAGCTACAGCCGCGCATCAAAGATTCAACAGCGTGAACCCCTGACGCTCAATGCTGAAGATGCGCGGGCACGGGGTATCAGCGACGGTGACGTGGTCAAGGTCTTCAATGACCGTGGAGCGTTCCTGGCCGGGGTCATTGTCTCGGATAACATACGCCCCGGCGTGGTCCAGATCGCCACCGGCGCGTGGTTCGATCCGCTGGTGCATGGCGAGCCCGGTAGTCTGGAAAAACACGGCAACCCGAACATGATTACTCAGGATGTCGGCTCATCAAGTCTGTCCCAAGGCTGCTCGGCGCAAACGGCGACGGTGGAGATCGCGAAGTGGGAAGGGGCGTTGCCGGAAGTCACGGCGTTCGAGCCGCCGATGATGGTGTCATAAGGGGCATTGGGTCCTCCGGTTGGAACGCTTTCCCTTGTGGGAGATTCTATGTTTACCTGCAATCCGACGTGGGACCGGCTTTAGCCGGGAAGGCTGCATTTCTGACGATGAAGATGTACTGAATGTGCAGGCCCCTTCCCGGCTGAAGCCGGTCCCACGTCATCAGTGATTCCTGTGGGAGATTCTATGTTTGCCTGCAATCCCGCCAGGGCAGTCCTACGGAATAGCGCGGTCTATGTGGGAGCTGAGCTTGCTCGCGATAAACGATGACGCGGTCTGCACGAAACACCGCAGCGCCTGCTCGACCGTATTGACCGTCGACCGCTCCCACAGGGTCTGCATTCCAGTTCAATTGCGCATTAATTCTGATACCGACTCTGCCGCAAGCGCTCCAGACTATTGCTCAGATGCAAGCGCATCGCCGCTCGCGCCGCATCGCGATCCTGATGGGCAATTGCCGCAAAGATCTGCTCGTGTTCGCGACGCAGGATTTCCAGATAGTCCGGCGAGTGGGCGTTGCTGAGCTGCACTCTTGAACGCGGGATGATGCTGCTGCCCAGTTGCTCCATCACGTCGGTGAAGAAGCTGTTGGCGGTGCATAGCGATATCTGATGATGAAATTCGAAATCGGCAAGTGCGGTGTCGCTGCCCGGCGGGCAGGCATTGAGGGTGTCGAGTGCCTGGCGGATCGCCTGCAGTTGCTCCGGCGTGCGCCGCTCGGCCGCCAGCGCGGCGGACTCCACTTCGAGGCTCTGACGCAGCTCAATGATCGCGATGGCATCGCGCAACGTGCCGCTGGTGCGCTCGTCGACCTGGAAATCATTGGGGCGACTGGCATCCACCACAAAGGTGCCGATGCCGTGCCGGGTTTCCACCAGCCCTTCGGCCTGCAGCCTGGACATGGCCTCGCGAACCACCGTGCGGCTGACGCCTTTCTCCTGAATGATCACCTGCTCGGTGGGCAGTTTTTCCCCGGCCTTGATCTCGCCCTCACGGATTCTGCGCGAGAAGTCATTGACCAATTGCTGAGCCAGGCTGGTACGCCGATCCGGGGTTGCAGGAGGGATTTCCATGTCACTCATTCAAGTTTCCATTGGGCCGCAGAGTATAACCTCAGCCAGCTGCCACGCTGGCGCCAGCTGGCACTATAATGTCGGTTCTTCGAAAACGAGTCAGCCCATGTCGGACCCAGACCTTTCGTCCCAGAAAAAACACAGACGTTTAGCCGAGACCCTGGTTGATCGCTTTGCCCAGCGCATGCGCGATGGCGTGCTCAAACGTGGTGAAAAACTGCCTCCCGAGCTGCATATCATGGAGGCCGAGGGCGTCAGCCGCACGGTGGTGCGCGATGCGTTGTCGCGCATGCAGGCGGCGGGACTTGTGGAAACCCGTCACGGGGTAGGCACCTTTGTTCTGGACATGCCTGCGCCTGCCGGTTTCGTGATTGGCCCGGCGACCATCGCGACCTTGCCTGACGTGCTTAATCTGCTGGAGTTTCGTTTGAGTCTGGAAGTCGAAGCAGCGGGCATGGCTGCACAACGGCGTACCCCCGAAGCCCTGCTGGAAATCAAGCAGGCGCTGGATGCCTTGCTCGAAGGGCCGCAAAAGTCCGGGACCACGATCAATGCCGATTTCCAGTTCCACCTGAAAATCGCCAAGGCATCGGGCAATACTTACCTGATCGACATCATGAAGCACCTGGGCACCAAGCTGATTCCCCGCACCCGGATGAATTCGGCCTACACCGGGCAGAGTGATCGCACGGCGTATCTGGCCGGGATCAACGCCGAGCACCGGCAGATTTATCTGGCGATTGCCGCCGGGAATGTGGATGCGGCGCGTTCGGCCATGTACTTGCACCTGAACAGCAGCCGCATCCGTTTGCATCAAACCCAGGCAAGCCAGGAGTTATACAGCAACTAGCGTTTAACGAGCGCCGGGTAGTTACAGGAAGTTGTATTGCACGCCGACCCGTAGACGTAATTGACGTTTGTCATCAGCACTGTCGACCTTTATATCGCCGACTTCGAAGAACGGCACCCAGCGTTTATCGATCTTGTATTTGAATACGGCGTTCTGCTCATAGTCAGTTTTACCGTTGTCGTAGCGAATATAGTCGGCATCAAAATAGGTGAACTGATATTCATAAGCCCATTTACTGTTTTGCGGGGCATAGTTGAGCCAGACGTCATAACGGTTGATGCTCTGGTTGTCCATCGCGTTGTCGGGCATGTCCTCATTGATCTTGTCCCGATCCAGCTTGATGGAGTCATAGCGGTAGCGCGCCGAGGCATTCAAGGTGTCGCTGATGCGGTAGGTGGCTTTCAGGCCGACTTTGTAGGCGGTGGATTTTTCGATGCTTTCCAGCGCAATAGAAGGGGTCAGCATCCAGTCTGCATTGAGTTTGTATTGGTACGTCATACCCAGTTCGTGACCGTTGCCCACGGTATTGTCAAAGGCAACGTCCTGTCGGTCACCGGCCGTCTTGTATTTAAGTTCACCTTCAAACCCCAAACCGTTATCAAGCCGCGTACCAAACTTGACCCGGTCCGAGTGCATTCGCGTACTTTCCGCATATTGATGTCGATAATTGACGTAGCCACTGTCGGCCATGGCCAGCGTGGAGGTCAGCAGTGCAGCAAACGTGATCATTGCTTGGGTAGTTTTCATGTTTTTTATTCTTGTTAAATGAAATGGAAGGTTTTATTCACAGCAGATTTCGGGCAGCCGGGTTCCTCGGCAGAAATGCCGAAGCACGCGACGGGTTAAAACTCCAGTGGTCTTACAGCGCCAGGCAGGCGACCGGTTGTTCGATGTTATGGGTGTTCATGTCGCGACTCGCCTGAACCAACAGACGGGTGTATGCGTGTTGCGCCTCATGTCGAGCCAGTTCGCCCGTGTCGAGAATCTCAACGATCTTGCCGCCTTGCATCACCGCCACCTGCTCGCACAGGTGGGCAACGACCGCCAGGTCATGCGTCACCATCAGGTACGTCAAGCCCTGTTCGCGGCGCAGGTCGGCGAGCAGGTTGAGGATTTCCGCCTGCACTGAAACATCCAGTGCCGAGGTCGGCTCGTCCAGCAGCAGAACCCTGGGTTCTAGGATCAGCGCCCGGGCAATCGCTACCCGTTGGCGCTGCCCGCCTGACAGTTGATGCGGATGGCGGAAGCGAAAGCTGTCATTGAGGCCCACCTTGCGCAGAATCTCCCTGACCCGGTCATCGCGGTCGCCGATGCGATGGATCGCCAGCGGCTCCTTGAGCGCCGAGTCAATGGTGTGCCGCGGATGCAACGAGGCATAGGGGTCCTGAAAAACCATCTGCACCGTTCGATAATGCTCGGCATCCAGCTTGCGCTGCACCTGTTGGCCGTTGACCTGCAAGGCGCCGGTCCAGTGCTGGTATTGCCCGGCGAGGCAGCGCAGTACGGTGGTTTTGCCTGAGCCGGATTCGCCCACCAGGCCGAACGCCTGACCTTGTTCGACGCGCAGGTTGACGTCATGCAGCACCTGATTGAGCGCCGGACCCGTACCGAAACTGAGGTTGAGTGATTGGACTTCGATCATCGCCATGGGAAATACCTCAATGAGTCAGCCAGAGGGGATCGCGCTGGAGCACCGGCAGGCTGCTGCGCGGAAAGTCCAGGCTCGGCAACGCGGCAAGCAGCCCGCGTGTATAGGGATGCTCGGCTCTGGCGAGGTCGGCGGCTTCCAGTGATTCCATGACCCGTCCGGCATACATCACCAGGACCCTGTCGCAGAAGTGCTGCACCAGATTCAGGTCGTGGCTGATGAACAGCAGGCCCAGGTCCCGTTCACTCACCAGTTCTTCGAGAATGTTTAGCACCTGACGGCGTACCGACACGTCCAGTGCCGAGGTGGGCTCGTCGGCGATGATTACTTGTGGATCGGTGATGACCATCATCGCGATCATGATTCGCTGGCCCATGCCACCGGAGACTTCATGCGGGTAGAGCTGATAGACCCGCTGCGGGTCGCGGATATGCACCTTGGCGAGCATGTCCAGCGCACGCTCTTTGGCTTCCTGATGCGAAACCTTGTGGTGGGCCAGATACGCCTCGGCGATCTGCTCGCCGACCTTCACCACCGGGTTCAGTGAGTATTTCGGGTCTTGCATGATCATCGACATGCGACGCCCGCGAACGCCCTGCATTTGTTTCTCGCTGGCGCTGAGCAGGTCGATGTCATCAAATCGCAAGGTCTTGGCAGTGATGCGCGCAGTTGCCGGATGCAGGCGCAGCAGGGCGCGGCCGACTGTGGATTTACCCGAGCCGGACTCGCCGACAATCGCCAGCTTTTCCCGCCCCAGATTGAACGACACGCCTTGCACAGCCAGAGTGGTCTTGCCTGCGTTGGTGAACTCGACGCGTAGGTCGTCTACGACGAGCTTGCTATGTGATGCGGATAACTGAGACATGGCTGTTACCTCTTATTGATTTTTAATACTTTTCTGTAGGAGCTCACGAGCATCGCGAGGCAGCGATGGCGTCTTGTCTGATGCACCGCTATCGCGGCCTCGCGGTGCTCGTGCGCTCCTACAGGTTCGGTGTTTAACATGCAATTTTTCAGGTTGCCCCGATCCTATAGGCGCTCACTGAGGTTACGAGGCCAGCGATGGCGGTGTGTCAGGCAAACCGTTATCGCTCGTGTTGCTGTTATTCATTACGCGGATCCAGCACGTCGCGCAGTCCATCACCTAGCAGGTTGAACGCCAGACTGACCAGCATGATCGTCGCGCCGGGTGCTGCCACAAGCCACCAGCTTTCCAGCATGTACCGCCGACCGCTGGAGATCATCGCGCCCCATTCCGGCAGCGGTGCCTGCGCGCCCAGGCCGAGAAAACCCAGTGCCGCAGCGGTAAGGATGATGCTGGCCATGTTCATGGTCAGGCGGATGATCACTGACGACAGGCACATGGGGATGATGTGTCGACCGATGATGCGCAGCGGCGAGCCGCCTTGCAGTTTCACGGCGACAACAAAGTCGGCATTACGCAGCGACAGGGTTTCAGCTCGGGCCAGGCGCGCAATCGGTGGCCAGGCGGTGAGTGCAATCGCGATTACCGCATGCTCCAGGCCGGGGCCAAGCGCGGCGATAAAGGCCAAGGCCAGCACCAGGCTCGGGAACGAGATGAAGATGTCGGTGATGCGCATGAACAGGCTGTCGACCCAGCCACCGAAATAGCCGGACACCGTGCCGATCAACAGGCCGATAGGGCCGACGATCACCGTCACCAACAACACGATGTACAGGGTGATGCGCGAGCCATGAACCAGTCGGCTGAACACATCGCGGCCGTACTCATCCGTGCCGAACCAGTGGGCCGCGCCTGGCGCTTGCAAGGCGCGGGTCAGGTCTTGTTGCAGCGGATCATGGCTGGCGATCCAGGGTGCGAACAGCGCAACGATCATCAGCACTGAAATCACGGTCAGCCCGGCCAGCGTCATCGGGTTGCGCAACAGAAAGCGCATCATGCGCGCCGCGCTGCCGGTCAGGGCCGCCAGACTTGAAGCGGGTACTGCCGCTGCCATAGGGGTAGCTTGAGAAGTCGTCATCAGCGGGTTCTCGGGTCGAAGACTTTATAAAGGGCGTCGCTGATCTGGTTCAGGGCGACAAAGATCAGCCCGATCAACAGCACGCACGCCATCACCGCATTCATGTCGCCCAGCAGCAGGCTGCTGGTCAGGTACTGGCCGAAACCGGGCCAGGCAAATACCGTCTCGATCAATACCGCGCCTTCAAGCAATCCGCCGTAGGCGAGGGCGACGATGGTCAGCAGTTGCACCCGGATATTGCGGAACGCATGCCCCCAGACAATCCGCCGCTGGGAAAGGCCCTTGACCCGCGCCGTGATGATGTATTCCTGAGACAGCTGTTCAAGCATGAAGCTGCGGGTCATGCGGCTGATGTACGCCACCGAATTGAAGCTGAGGATGATCGCGGGCAACAGAATGTGCCGCAGGGCGCTGCGAAACGCCTCCCAGTCGCCGGACAGTGCGGTGTCGATCAGCAGCAAGCCGGTACGTGTCGGGATCAGACCGTCGTAAGCCAGACCAATGCGTCCCACACCACCGGCCCAACCCAGCCAGGCGTAGAACACCAGAAAGGCCATCATGCCCAGCCAGAAGATCGGCGTTGAGTAACCGAACAGGGTGAACAGCCGGGCGATATGGTCGCCGGCGCGGCCCTGATGAGTTGCCGCATATACGCCCAACGGCAACCCGGCCACAACACCGAAGACGATAGCCAGCGTGGCCAGTTCGAGGGTGGCGGGGAACACCCGTGCAATGTCTTCGATGACCGGGTGACCCGTCAGCAGCGCGTTGCCAAAATTGCCGTGCAGCAAGTCGTTGAGGTAGCCACCAAATTGCACCCAAAGCGGCTTGTCGAGCCCCAGCTCTTTGTAGGCCTGGGCATAGGTCGAAGCGTCAGCGTCCGGGCCGACGATGGCCAGCACCGGGTCCAGCGGCATGACCCGACCGATGAAGAACGTGAGCAGCAACAGGCCGAACAGCGTCGCCAGCACTGAACCGCTGCGCCGGGTCGTGCCAGCCATGCGGCTGCCCCACAATGAAACAGATGCACTCGTCATAAGAATTCCTGCCTTGCGAAAGCGACTGAGTCCGGATCAACGTTGTTTGTAGACGTCGTGCAGGCGTGTCGTGGCGGCGCTGTGGCCGATGTAGTCACGCACGTCGGCATGCACCACGACCTCGTCGGTCATTTGCGAAATCGGCATGATCGCGCCGACCTGCTGGTCGTACAGGGTCTGAATGCGCTGATAGAGCGCCAGTTGGCGTTGCGCATCGCGTTCCTGTTCGGCCTGCTCGATCAGTTGATTGAGTTCGGCGCTGTAGAACGAAGTGCGCCAGCCCTGAAAGTTGCTCAGCTTGGCTGCTTCGCGGTTATCCGGGTTGTAGACCAGTGCTCGCAGGCTGGAATGGGGATGACGTTCGGCCCCGCCACCGCCGCGCCCGACCAGAATGTCGAAGCGCCGGTCGCGCATGGCGCCGTAAATCTGGTTGCCGGTGCCGGTAATGATCGTGGCGCGAATACCGGCCTGAGCCAGGGTGGATTGCAGGCTGGTGGCGATATTGATGAAGGGTGAATCGGTCAGTGAGCGCAGGGTAATCGTGAAGCCTTTTTCATGCCCGGCTTCCGCCAGCAGACGTTTGGCTTCCTGCACATTCAGGCGATAACCGGGGTCATCCAGTCGGGCCGCCAGACCCAATTGCAGCGGGCGCTGGTTGGCTACGCCGTAGTGGGGCATGACCACGTCATTGATGCCTTGATAGTCGATCAGCAGACGTATCGCCTTGCGCACCCGGATGTCCTGAAACAGCGGTTGCTCCATGCTCAGCGCAATGTAGTAAATAGTCCCGCGAGCGATGGTCTGCACATTGACTTCAGGGGAGCGGGTCAGGGCTTTGATGTCGGTAGCGGCCATGCCTCGGGCCACGTCCAGATCACCACGTTCGACCATCAGGCGCAGGGCCTGGGATTCGGTCATGTTGCGCATGATCACTCGGCGCATTTTCGCCGGACCGCGCCAGTAATTATCGAAACGCGTCATCAGGATCACGTCGTTGGCGCGCCAGATGTCCAGCTTGAAAGCGCCGGAGCCTGCGGTGTGCGTCGTCAGCCATGCCGCGCCCTGGTCTTCGCCCTGGGCATGTTGCATGGCGGTATGGCGATCGATCACAAAGGCGCTCGGCGAAGTTGCCAGTGTGTTGAGCACCAGCAGCGGATCGGTCGGCCGTGGCAGGTCGAGGACGAACGTCAGCGGGTCTTCGGCACGCATCAGTTGCGCGACGTTCTGCGCGGTGTAGCCGTAAGCTTTCCAGGTTGAAGCCAGCGCGCGATTAAGGGTGACGACCCGTTGCAGTGACCAGGCGACATCCTGTGCGGTCAGTGGCTGGCCGGAATGGAAGGTCACGCCGGGGCGCAGGTGAAAGGTGATACGCATGCGGTCTGCGCTGACTTCCCAGCGTTCGGCCAGCGCAGGAATCAGCGTATCGGGCGCGCTGGCATCCTGTTCGAGCAGCATGTCGTAGACGTTGGAATTGACCTCGGACACTTCAAGGCCAGTAGCAGCGGCAGGGTCCAGAGAGAGCAGGTTGATCATGCTCATGCCGACCACCAGTTGATCAACCGGCGTTTCACCGCGCGCCATACCGGGCGAGGTGTGCAGAAGCGTCGCAGTCAGCGCCACGCACAGTAACTGGCGCAGGCGCGAAGGCCAGAGTTTCATAGGGCAGTCCTTTCTTATATTTATTAAGACTCTTGTGCCAGAGGCGCTCATGTCGCCTCTGTGCGGTGCCGCCTGTCAGTAACGCTGGTGCGTGTTGGCCTCGATGTAGTGGAAATTGATGTCTTCACCCAGGCCCGGGCGGTCCGACAAATGCACGTAGCCTTCATCATCCATGGGGTCGACCAGCGTGTTCAGATAAGCCGGAACCTGCTCGTAATCCAGGAACGGGTGCAGCAGACCGCGCTCGTACCAGCGGCAGTTGCTGATGGCTCCAATCACTTGCAGGTTGGCCGCGCCGTTACCGTGAACCTCGCAATCCATGCCGAACGCCTCGGCCATGTGCGCGACTTTCAGGCACGGGCTGATACCGCCTACACCGGCAACCCCGGCGCGCAGAATATCGCAGGATCTGGATGTCACCCAGCTCGCACGGCTGTGATATTTGCCGTCAATGCTTTCAGGACCGAGCACCGGGATGTCGAGGTTGGCGGCCAGCCAGGCATAAGACTCGGCCGAGTCTTCGATCATGGGTTCTTCGAACCAGGCGAAGTCGAGCTTCTGCAGTTCGCGGCCGATGTACAGCGCATCGACGCGGCTGTACCAGTGATAGCCGTCGAGCATCAGCGCGATGTCCGGGCCGACCGCTTCGCGCACTGCGGCGCAGGCTTTTACGTCCATGCGCGGGTTTGGCGCGAAGGAAATCGGTGGCATCCAGGTGTGCAGCTTGATGGCCTTGTAGCCGCGAGCGACCAGTTTTTCGGCGAACTGGCCGTATTCATCCGGAGTGGAAAGGCCGCCTGGCAAATCGTCGCCACACATGGTTGAGCCATAGGCCAACACCTTGTCGCGATAACCCCCGAGCAGTTTGTAGACCGGTTGTTTCAGCACGCGCCCGGCCAGATCCCAGAGTGCCTGTTCGACCAGTGCCAGTGCGCGGTCAGTCAGTTGGCTGGCGCTGCCGCGTTGCCAGTGAGCAAGTTCCTGCCAGATTTTTTCGCGGTTCATCGGGTTCTGCCCGATCAGCACTTTCTTCACGAAGGATTCGATGATGTGCGGACGAATCAGCTCTGGAGCGCCGAAGGAATAGCCTTCGCTGCCGTCGTCACACGCGATGCGCAACATGGCCAGATTGACCGGTTTTTCTTCGCCAGGATGAGCATGGCCTGCGCTATCGACGGCGCGCCGCGACGGATGGGAAAAGACCTCGACACTGATACGGGTGATTTTCATGGAGAGCTTGCCTTGGATATTGTGATTATTAGGTGGCTATGCTGTATGTCGTCATACAACGATGGGGCGATTATTTTCCCGCTGGGTCGGGTCTGTCAATCGGTTTGTGCGGATTTATGGGGCGTATGGAGGTTTCGGGGGAGAGGGGTGGTTCTTTCTATAGAGAGGATGTATCTAAAGTCGTCATACTTCGTGCGAAGCGGAGAAGGATAGGTTTTGAGAGGAAATGCCCAGCTCCCACAGGAATCACTGACGACGTGGGCCTTCGGGTAAACATGGAGTCTCACGCAGAAATGACTGATGACGTGGGACCGGCTTTAGCCGGGAAGAGGCCGGGACAGAGCCTGAAAATGTGCAGTCAGAGATATCGCTTTCCCGGCTAAAGCCGGTCCCACTGCATCTGTGGGTGCCATAGGTTTTGAATTGGAATGCTCTTGTGGGAGCCGAGCAAGCTCAGCTCCCACAGGTCATACAGGCATGGTCAAAAGGGTCAGACTTTAAACTGGCTGACCATCGTTTGTAGCTGGACACTCAGGCGGGCCAGTTCAACGCTGGATGACGCAGTCTCCTCGCTGGCGGCGGCTGTTTGTTCCGAGATGTCGCGGACATTGAGTACGCTGCGATTGATCTCTTCGGTGACGGCGCTCTGCTGTTCCGCAGCCGCTGCGATCTGCTGGTTCATGGACTCGATTTCAGACACCGAACGGCTGATGCTATTCAATGACGTGCCCGCCTTGCGAGTCAGCTCAACAGTACTGTCTGTCAGGCTCCGACTGTTATCCAGAATCGTTGCCACTCTGTCGGTTCCTTTATGCAGTCCGTGAATCAGGCTGGCTATTTCCTCGGTGGACGTTTGAGTGCGTTGAGCAAGACTCCTTACCTCATCCGCGACCACCGCAAACCCACGGCCTGCTTCGCCTGCGCGGGCCGCTTCAATCGCAGCGTTGAGCGCCAGCAGATTGGTTTGCTCCGCAACGGCTTTGATAACATCCAGGACGCCACCGATCTTGTCGCTTTCGCGCTTAAGGTCATCCATGGCTGTTTTTGAATGGCTCACTTCAACTGCCAGGCTTTCAATCTGGGTCACCGCCTGGGAGACAATCACATCCCCCTCACGGGCTTCTCTGGACGCATTGATTGCCGCGTTGGAAGCCTGCTCGGCATTACGGGCGACCTCCTGGACCGTGGCGCCCATCTCATGCATCGCTGTAGCGACTTGATCCGTTTCGGATTTTTGGCTCTGGACCCCGGTGCTCGTTTGTTCGGTCACTGCAGACAGTTGTTCGGCAGCGCTTGCGATCTGCACGACACCGTCCTTGAGCCCACTGATCAAGCCTTTTAGCTTGACGGTCATTTTCTGCATGCTGTTTTCAAGTCGGCCCAGTTCGTCTTGACGATCGGTAACCTGGTCATGAGTGAGATCGCCGTCGGCAACGCGTTCAGCGAGACCCAATGTCTTCAACAGAGGAGCGACTATCAGGCGAGTAATAATCCAGGCCGCGAGGGTGCTGACAATCAATGCGATAACCAGACCGATGATGAGCAAGTCGCGAGATTGAGCCAGATCCTCCAGGCGCAGGGTTGTCTGGTTTTTTGTAAGTTCGTCGGCCGCTGCGAACAGGATTTTTATGTCTTTGGAAATATTGGCCTGGGACTCGGTGATTTTTGCCTGAGCATCAGAAAACTGCTGCACGGTACTTTGATAAGCCTTGAGCGACGTGTCGATACTTTGAAGCGTCTCTGCCGGTAGTCCTGATCCTTTCAGGCTTTCGATGAAGCGTATGACTTCAGCTATCGATTCCTTGGCCTGCCGCTCAGCGTCTGCATTCAACGTATACGTGTAACCCCTGACATCAAAGCGCATGCGCTGAAACAAGGCGCGTGCACGTGTCACGCTGTCACGCATGGCGGTATCGCCCGTTTCAGCGTTGGCGAAGGCGCTTAGGCGTTCAAGGCTTTTAGCGGCTTCATCGGCATGTTTGCCAAATACGTCCCGTGTTGCCTCTCGTGCTCCGGTGGCCTGTACCACGGCAGTGTATTGGACACGATAGTCTTTCAATCCATCACTGGCGGAGTTGATGTGAGGGACATTGAGTGGGGAACTGAACATCGGACGAGCGTATTCGAGGTGCCGGTCCAGACTGTCCACGGCTTTTAACCAACTGGCGGCTCGCTCAGCATCAGGTGTGATGATGTAGGCCAGTCGTTCAATGCGTATATCTCTGGTCAGGGAGCCGAGTTTGCCAATGTCATCGATTCTCTGGCTTCGTTCGCCCATTTCCTTGATGCCCGACCAACCCACTCCGGCGATAAGTACGGTGAGCAGCATGACCATGCCAAAGCCCAGCGCAAGCTTGGTATGAACGGCTATATTCGAAAGCCCGCGATGTATCATTTTCAGCATGAATAATGCTCCGAGTATCTTTAGAAATACGGTATGAGGCTGCTCCTTGCCAATAATCCAGTTGGAGTTTTATCGGTGGTGGTTTGGGAAACTTTAATGCGGGCTCGACAACTTTCAGGTTCCAGGCGTAAATATTTGATGCGCGCAGATGTACATTTGAAAGTTCAATGAGTTCAATTTTTTTTAGAATTATTTTTTGCCGCCAGGCCGCGCCTGCTCTAGCTCGGCGCTACAGGCCTGTATGGAGATTCAATTATCAAAATTTTTATAAGTTGTACGATAACTGATAATGGGGGGAGGCTCTATAAGTGGGATAGAAAATAGTAATGGTTTGAAATAAACCAAACTTGATCGGGAACTTTTAGAGTGTTTCGGTATTTCAATTGCAACTGATAACCCGTTTTAGTCGTGAATGAATTGAACTGTGAATAACCGTTAACCTGCTCAATTGAGGGCTTACCCCTCCGAGCACTGATTGAACCGCTCTTGCGGTCTTCAGGGGGATAGGCAAACCCTGCGGTGCGCTATCAAGGTAGCAAGCAGACGCAGAGCAGCTCCTACCTAACGCGTCGCTTTTTCTCGCTCCGCAAACACCACTTTGCCTACGCCGATCAGCGTCACGTCATTCTGCGGCGTGTGAATCCGTGCGCAGAGCACGTTGCGCAAATGGCGTTGCAGCGGATTGCTGCGTGACAGCCCGGGGTTGCCTGCTGCTTCGACAGCCAACTCCACTGCGCGAATGGCGTTGGTCGTCACCAGGTATTTGATCTGTGCCGCATGCGCTGCCGGGGTCAGGCCAGTGGCAGCCGATTGCAACAGGCTGTGGTTGTTGAACAACAGGGTATCGATCTCGCCAACCACTTCCTGAAAGCGCGGCAGGGTCGATAACGCAGCGCCAAGGTTGGACGGTTTGCGTTCTTCCAGCCACTGCACAAACCAGTTACGCGCCGAGCGGGCGACACCGTCGTAAACCGAGGACAGCAAGACCGACATCCACATGAGGCCTGCTGGATCGAGTTCTGCCTGAGGCGCGCTCCATGGACTGACGCTGACAGCGTTTTCCAGCGGCACCAAGACGTCTTCAAAGATCACTTCATGGCTGCACGTGGCACGCATGCCGAGGTGATCCCAGTCTTCGACGATTCGAATGCCTGGCGTGTCCTTGTGCACCAGCCAGCCACCCACTAAAGGATCGGCATCGTCGCTGCGTGCCCAGACGTTGTACCAGGTCAGGCCATGGCTGCCGGTGGAGTAGATTTTGCTGCCGCTGATGCGCCAGCCTTCGGCGGTACGTCGTGCCGTAGTCGCAGGCAGGCCGCCGCGAGCGGGTGTGCCAAGATCGGGTTCGACTCGCAAGGAGTTAATCAACGCACCGTCACGGACCGCGTCTTTCGCCACTTGCAGGCGCAGATGCCGGGGCCAGTTTTTGCTCTGCTGCAGGCGCGCATGCTGGATGTATTGCATGACCAGAATCAACGCTGTGGACGGCTCACCCTGAGCAACGGCGCTGATGGTTTGCAGCGCTTTGGGCAAGTCCGCACCGCCGCCGCCCAGATCAGCGGGTACAGTCAGGCTCAGCAGTCCATGCTCGTGCAGCAGGCGGAAGTTTTCGTGGGGGAACTCGCCACTTGCGTCGTAGCGCTCGGCAGTTGTGGCCAGGGCGGCAGTGATTGACGCCAGCCGGGCGGTGAAAGTCTCGGCGGACTCGACGTCGCTGGCGGCAACGGGGCGAAGGGGAAATACGCTCATTGATGGGGTTTCCTTTTACTTACAATCCTGAATGTTGCGCAATGCCTGAAGAGGTGAAGCGTTTGCATGCTGGCTCAAATCCCTGTGGGAGCTGGGCTTGCCCGCGATGCATGTGTCGCAACTCGCAGGCAGACCGAGTTATCGTTTATCGCGGGCAAGCCCAGCTCCCACAAAAATTAAGCCAGCTCAGCTTCTTCCTGCTGCGCATAGCGGTTTTGCGGCACTTGCAGATTGAAGTGCTCGCGCAAGGTGGAGCCTGTGTATTCACTGCGGAACAAGCCGCGTGCCTGCAGGACCGGAACCACCAGTTCGGCGAAGTACTGCAAGCCATCCGGCAGTACCGAGTTGATAATGAAACCATCGGCCGCTTCGTGTTCGAACCAGGTCTGAATGGTGTCGGCAACCTGCTCGGCAGTGCCGACGAATTCGCGGCGTGGCCGGGAGAAGAACAGCGCCACTTCGCGCAGCGTCAGGCCTTCATCTTTGGCCAGTTGTTTGATCCGGTCCGAACCGCCTTTCTGGCTGTTGGAGCCCAGGTCGCCCAACTCCGGGAACGGCGCGTCGAGCGGGTATTGGCTGAAGTCGTGATCATTGAACGGACGGCCCAGCGCGACGATGGCGTCTTCGATGCTCACCAGTTCCACGGCCTGTTGATAGCGGCTTTCAACTTCTGCTTCATCGCGGCCGACGATAGGACGGATGCCCGGCAAAATCGACAAGTTCAATGGGGTGCGCCCAAAGCCCACTGCACGTTTTTTCAGGTCCCGGTAATAAGCCTGGGCCTCTTCCAGCGACTCGGCATGGACGAAGATCGCATCTGAATATTCGGCTGCAAAGTTGCGTCCGTCCTCGGACGTCCCGGCCTGGAAGATCAGCGGATGGCCTTGCTTCGAGCGGGCGATGTTCAGCGGGCCTTTGACCGAGAAGAACTCACCTTTATGGTTCAACGCATGCAGCTTGCCGGGCGTGAAGAACTCACCGGTTTTTTTGTTGCGGGCGAAGGCGTCGTCTTCCCAGGAATCCCACAGGCCTTTGACCACTGACACGTGCTCCTTGGCAATGCGGTAGCGAACCGGATGCGGCGGGTGCTCGCCTTTGCTGAAGTTATCGGCAGTACCACTGAGCCAGGACGTCACCACGTTCCAGCCAGCGCGGCCACCGCTGATGTGATCCAGCGAAGAAATCTGTCGCGCTACCTGAAATGGCTCGGTGTAGCTCACTGTGACAGTGGCGACGAGGCCGATGTTCTCCGTGGTCGCTGCCAGCGCCGAGAGAATGGTCAGCGGTTCGAAGCGGTTGAGGTAATGCGGGCTGGATTTCTCGTGGATGTGCAGGCTGTCGGCGATGAACACGAAATCAAACTTGGCCGCTTCTGCCAGTTTTGCCTGCTGTTTGTAGAAACTGAAATTCACGCTGGCATCTGCCAATGCGTTCGGATGACGCCATTCGCCCCAGCCGTGACCGACGCCGTGGACCATTGCGCCCAGCTTCAATTGACGTGGCTCTTTTTGACGTTGCTTGCTCATGAGCGTGCTCCGGAATTTTAAAGGGTTTGTCTGAGGATTAATGAGCGGCTGTTTGCACAACCTGAGCACGCGAAGCATTGAAGCTTTTGTCGAAGCCTTTTGAGACGTCGATCGATTTGGTCAGGATGCCTTCCTGTTGGTAAATGTCAGCGGTGGCTTGCAGGCCCTTGATCACGTTGTCGTCAATCTCTACGCGGTTCATTTTGGTGGCGTTGGCAATTTCCAGATGAACCTCGATCGGCAGGCCGGTGATCGCGGCCTGAGCCTTGGCGTACTCGGCGGGGTGGGTGTTGCTCCACAGATAGGCACGCTCAACCCGCGCAACGAAGTCGTCTAGCTGCACGCGCTTCTCAGCGATGGCTTTACTGGTCGCGGCCAGATACAGGTGATTGCTCAAAAGCTCGCTGCCACTGACCAGAACGCGGTCATGGCTCTGGGTGGTGGCGACCGTGGTGTACGGGTCCCAAGTTGCCCAGGCATCAGCACCACCGCTGGACAGCAGAATGCGCGACTCACCCGGCAGCAGGTTGATGAAAGTGACATCGCTGGTTTTCAGGCCCGCCTGACGCAAGGCCCTGATTGCCAGATAGTGGCCAATAGAGCCGCGTCCGGTGACGATACGCTTGCCCTTGAGGTCGGCAACGGTCTTGATCGGTGAGTCTTTGGGCACCAGCAGTGCAGTGGTGAAACGGCCTTCGGCGTGAGTAATGCTGACCACTTTCAAAGGCGCGCCAGCACCAAGGGCAAAGACGTAGGGCGCATCGCCCAACGCTCCGATGTCTACGGCACCGGCGTTCAACGCTTCACCTAATGGTGCTGCGGAAGGGAATTCGGAGAATTTGATTTCGTAAGGAACGTTCTTCAGTTCGCCGGAGACTTGCAGCAGCGCTTTGATTGTGGATTTCTGATTGGCGACCAGTAGCGGTTCGAGATCGGCGGCCATAGCGTGTTGGCCGAGGGCTACGCTCAGCAGCGCGCCCAGCAGCAGTTTCTTGAATGGAAAAGTGTTAAGCAGCATGGGTGCATCTCCAGGCTAAGAGTTTGCTGGCAAGGACCTCCGCCTGGAGGGGTCGGTCCTGCTCTTGAAAAGGGTCAGATTGTTTTCTAGATCACCTGAAAACCGTGGGTACCATCGCGAGCTAGCTGGTCCACCAGGCCGAACTCCCAGTCCAGATAAGCCTGCATGGCTTCGCGTGGAGCATCGGTGCCTTCATAAGGGCGGCGATAGCGATCAATGCGCGGCGAGGCCAGCTGGCTTTCGCCGGTTTCCAGCGGCAGACCGGCCTTGATCCAGTTGGCGGTGCCACCCTTGAGCAGGAACACCTGCTTGCCGGTCAGGGCTTCAACTTCGGGCACGGCAAACCGCGCGAGTTTGCTGCTGCCGCAGGTCAGTACATAGCGTTCGGCTTCAGGGATTTTCTGCAGCGCGTCCTGCAACTGCGCGCGCAACGTCCACCAGGCGCCGGGAATATGCTGCTTGACGTAATTGGCGCTGGCGGTGAAATCCAGCACCGCCACGTCGCCGTGCTGCTGCCATTCGGCGAGGGTCTGCGGGCTGATCTCTTCTGCTTGTGGGGGGACAGGAATCGGCGCGTTCCAGTCGCCTTGCTCGCTGAAGTCGCTGGCTTGCAGGTCATCAACCACAAACACTTCCCAGCCCAGTTGGGCCAGCCAGGAGGCCGACATGTTGGCGCGTACGCCGTCGTCATCCACCAGCACCAGACGCGCACCGCGCACACTGGCGTAATGATCGGTTTCCTGAACCAGTTGGCCGCCCGGTGTAGAGCGTGCTTTGGGCAAGTGTCCTGTGGCGAACTCTTCCGGCGTGCGCACATCCAGCAGGTAAGTAGTGCGCGCTGTATCGGCTTGCCAGTTGCTAAGCTCGGCGCGGGTTGCACGGCGTACGCCAGCCTTGTCGGCCACGCGGCGAGCGTCGGCGCTGGCCACTTCGCGGGTTTCGTCGCTGACGGCGGCAAAGCGTCGCGCCTGGCCATGGTCGAGTGTCTGGCCTGCCAGCAGCCAGCCGATGGTGCCGTTACGCAGGGCGCTGACTTGATTGGGAATGCCTGCATTGACCAGCGACTGGGTGCCAATGATGCTGCGGGTGCGGCCTGCACAGTTGACGATGATTCGGGTGTTCGGGTCCGGGGCCAGTTCGCGGGCGCGCAGCACCAATTCAGCACCCGGCACGCTGATGCCACTCGGGATACTCATGGTCTGGTATTCGTCGTAACGACGTGCGTCGAGCACCACCACGTCGGCTTTGGAATCCAGCAGTTGCAGCACTTCTTCAGCGGCCAGCGAAGGCGTATGGCGTTTATGTTCAACCAGTTCGCCGAAGGCTTTGCTGGGCACGTTAACGTCGATGAACAGCTCGCCGCCAGCTTCGCGCCAGCCTTGCAGGCCACCTTCAAGCAGTTTCACGTCGGTGTAGCCCAGCGTTTGCAAGCGTTCCACAGCACGCTGAGCCAGACCCTCGCCGTTGTCGTATACCGTTACCGCAGTGTCGAGGCGCGGGATGCGAGAAAACACTTCCAGCTCAAGCTTGGACAGCGGGATATTGGCGGCAAACAACGGGTGCGCTTCGGCGAACGGCGCTTCTTCGCGAACGTCTACAAGGGCCAGTTCTTCATGGGCCAGCAGCGCTTGGCGAACATCGGCGAAGGAGCGGGTGGTCAGTTGAGTCATTGTGCTTGGCTCTCTTTGGCAGGGCTCTCTTTGGACAGATCCCAGATGTTGGGCAGAAAGGCGTTGGAATAGCCGGAGATAAACAGTTTTTCGGTGCCGTCGGGCTGGTACACCGCCCGCCGCACTGCGCCGATGTTGGCGCCATAAACGTGGATGCTGATCGAGACCTGATCGCTGAAGGCATTGCTGACCTGATGCACGTCATTGCTGCGTGGCGACAGGGCTTCGACATGGCCGGGTTCAAGACGAATCGCCGGGCCTTCTTTTTCCAGTCGACCGTCCGGGCTGCGGGCAAAGCCCTGGGAGTATTCAGCGCCGCGCAACATACCGATCAAGCCCCATACGCGGTGGTCGTGGATCGGTGTGCTTTGGCCGGGGCCCCAGACGAAGCTGACAATCGAAAAGCGCTGCCGGGAGTCGGCGTGCAACAGAAACTGTTGATAACGCTCAGGGCTGGGAATGGCGTACTCGTCCGGCAGCCAGTCGTCGTAACTGACCAGTTGCCCCAGCAGCTTGCCGCCGCGGTGCAGCAGATCGCCCTCACGAGGATTGCTGTCGATCAGCTCGGCCAGTGCGCCAATAAATTCTCGGAGTCGTTCGGGGTGTCTTGTGTGCGTCATGTCTATGCCAGCGCCAGGTTAATGCGTGGCTTAATATAAACATAATGGCTTAGTCTAATATGCGATTATTTTATGATTAGGTTATAACCAAAGGTGCTGAAAAAATTTAACGGTACTGCACTCTCTCAAATAGCGCAGTCGTCGTGGGACCGGCTTTAGCCGGGAATAGGTCGGTACAGCCACCGGAAATGTGTCGCCAGAAATGCCGCTTTCCCGGCTGAAGCCGGTCCCACGTCGTCAATGCGCATCTGCCACAAGCGTTTTGTTGAACTCCAAGGTCTTACGGGGATGTGCACAATCGATGGTCAGGTGGAATACAAGATGCAGGTCAAGTCGAATGGCGCTCAAGCCGCTGGCGTGGCACTGCGGTGGAACATCGATTTCCTGAGCAGCATTGCCATCAACACGCTCAATACCACCATCCCCATAACTAGCGCCGGGAACGAGATCCACCACGGAATACTCGCCGTCATCATGCTGAATTCAGACATGCCGCCAATGCTGGCGATCAGGTTGAGGGGCAGGAACACCACGTTGACCACGGTCAGGTTGCGCAGGGTTGCGTTCATATTGCTGTTGGCCATGTTGCCCCTGGCGTCCATCAGCGAAGCAAATACGGTGGAGTAGATCCTGGCCTGCTTGTAGCACTGATCGTTTTCGATCTTCAGGTCGTCCAGTAGCGCTATGAATCGGGCAGGAAATGCATTGTTCTCGGCGTGGTGATGCAAGCGTTCAAGGACCGCGCCGTTGCTCTGAATCGCGTTGATGTAATAGATCAGGCTTTCGCTGAGATTGAACATTTGCAGCAGGTGCTGGTTGTCTAGTGATGTGTCGAATTTCTGATGCAGTTCCCGGGCGATCAGCTTGATCACCCGCAAGTGTCCGAGGTAGTGGTGCACGCTGTTGAACAGCAGGTCGATGAGGATATCCAGCGGGTTGTTCAACGGCCGGTGACTGCTCGCGGGGCTGAGCAGTGAATTGCCTGCCGAAATCACCACCAGGCTGTCGGCGGAGAGCATGAGGCCGAACGAGGACACTTCAAAGGACATCGCCGCTGAGCCCGAATAGCTTTCCGGGCGCTTCCAGATGAGAAACAGCTGACCGTCATGAAATTCGATTCTGGACACCTCATCAGGGTCCAGTGCTGACTCCAGCATGTGGGCATCCACCTGAAAGCGTTGATGCAGAAACTCCCGGTCTAGCGCAGTAGGGTCCGTGCATAACAACAGCGGCGCCTGCTCGTCCGTTGTTACCTGTAGCGTCGCGTCAATCAGGCTATAGCGTTCAATCATTCTGGCGCCTCTACTGCAAGGGATTACTGGCCATAACCTTGATGCTTGAGCTCCAGGCGCCGGATGAACTCCTGCAGGACCCGGTCGTACAACTGCTCCTCAATGCAGGCATCTTCAATGCCCGCATCCAGATTGGGGTTGTCGTTGACTTCGATCACGACCAGACGCTCGGTGGTCTGCTTGAGGTCTACGCCATAGAGCCCGTCGCCGATCAGGCTTGCGGCGTCTACAGCCAGCTTGACCACCGCAGGCGGTACGTCTTCGATGGGGATCGTTTCACAGAGGCCATTGACCTCACTGCCTTGCGCTTTGTGGTTGTAGATTTGCCAATGCCCCTTGGACATGAAGTAAAGGCAGGCATACAGAGGCTGTCGGTTGAGCACGCCGATACGCCAGTCAAACTCGGTGTAGAGGTACTCCTGAGCGAGCAGCAGCACGGAGTGCTCGAACAGTTCGGCAGCCGCCCTGGCCAGCTCTTCCTGGTTTTCCACTTTGATCACGCCGCGAGAAAAGCAGCCGTCCGGTATTTTCAGTACGACGGGAAAACCCAGCCGTTCGCCAATCTGCTCAAGGTCCTGAAGGCGATCGCGATAAAGGATTTCTGTCGCGGGCATCCCCAGGTTGTGTTTGTTAAGCAGGTCAGTGAGAAATACTTTGTTGGTACAGCGAAGTATCGAGGTCGAATCGTCCATCACTACCAAGCCTTCGCTCTCGGCTTTCTTGGCGAAACGGTAGGTGTGATTGTCCACGCTGGTGGTTTCGCGAATGAACAGGGCGTCGTATTCCGCCAGGCGCGCATAGTCCTTCTTTTCGATCAGCTCCACATTGATGCCCGACCGCTGGCCGGCCTTGATGAACCGTTGAAGCGCCAGCGGGTTGGAGGGCGCCAGTGCTTCGCCTGGGTCATGCAGGATGGCCAGATCATAACGGGACTGGGGCAACGAAACCGGCTGACGCCAGATCCGCCGATTGAAGGTGTCGAGCGCAGCGGCGAAGTCATGTTGTTGTTCTTCGCGAAGCTTGTGCAGGGCGCCGATCTTGATTCCGGCGATCTGCCAGCGCTGATTCTTGATGAACTCGACTTGCAGGATGGGCGTCGGGAAGGTGTCGAACAGTTGTTGCGCCAAGCCCTGCAAAGGGACCAGCTCGGTCTTGCCAAAATGGAAGGTGAGGGTAAACCCTTCGGTTTCGCCATACGGATGGCCTGCAATGGCGTTGTCCAGCATCCGGTCCAGGTCATCGAGCGCCAGGCCGTAGAGCGAGCGTTTAGTCAGCTCACTGATGGTTTTAACGGATGGGATGACTTTATGGCCCCGTGCTTCGGCCAGTAGCGAGCAGTAATAGCCGTGCCCCAGATACTTGTAACTGCGGCACAGGTTAATCACTTGAACCGGTCCGCCAGGATTTTTAAAACGTTTGTCTTCGAGGTATTCCTGAGCGGTGACGATACTTTCGCTGGGCAAATAACCCTGCCAGTCATCGCGGCGCTCGACAATCACCAATAACTTGCTGGGCGGAAACAGCAAGGCCGCGCCTTCTTCTTTAATAACGGGTAAATTGAACTCGACCTTTGGTAGTAATTCCATTACGTTTGAATACATCGAAACCATGATGAAAGTGCCTTTGCCGTGCGGGTGTTTTCTATAAAACATATTTGATTTTAACTGTCCTCTTTCATTACGTTTTATTTACGGTAATTCCATGGATCTTAACTATCGCTTTGCTACCGCCGAAGACATTCCTGCACTGGAACTTCTGGAGAATCAGTGTTTCGAGCAGGATCGACTGTCCCGACGTAACTTTCTATGGATGATCCAGCGAGCGCACGCCAAGCTGTTAGTTGCCGAGGATGATCGGGGCTTGCTGGGGTATTCACTGGTGCTGTTTCATCGAGGCACATCCCTGGCCAGGCTGTATTCGCTGGCCATTGATTGCCTTGCCAGAGGGCTGGGCTTGGGGCTGGCGCTGCTCGAGCGATCAGAGCAGTTAGCGATTGAGCATGAGTGCGCGCATCTGCGTCTGGAAGTACGCCCTGACAATCCCTCGGCGATCCGCCTGTACGAACGGGCGGGATACCGGCTTTTTGCCGAAGTCGACGATTACTACCAGGACCATGCCCGTGCCCTGCGCTACGAAAAGCGCATTGTCCTGCCGGTGCCGGGCAGCGTAACGGCAGTTCCTTATTATGCGCAGACAACCGAATTTACCTGCGGGGCGGCCTCGTTGCTCATGGCGATGAAGGCACTCAATCCTGACCGCGTGTTCTCGCGGGACGAGGAAATTCAGCTGTGGCGGGAGGCCACGACTATTTTCATGACCTCGGGACACGGCGGCTGTAGCCCGCACGGGCTGGCACTGGCCGCATGGCGGCGTGGGTTTGATGTGAGTTTACAAGTCAGCCGCTCGGGTCCGCTGTTCCTGGACGGTGTACGCCGTGAAGACAAGAAATCGGTCATGCGGCTGGTGCATGAGGGGTTTTGCAGAGAGCTGCAAGTCAGTGGCGTTCAGCAATCCAGGTCCCGGCGGCTGGACTTGCCACAGGTTTTCAGCTCCGGTGGCGTTCCTGTCGTGCTGATCAGCAGCTATCGGCTGACACGTTCCAAAGCCCCACACTGGGTGGTAGTGACGGGATGCGATGAAGACTTTGTTTATCTGCATGATCCTGATCTGGATCACAGCCGGTATCGGCAGCGCCTGGATTGCCAGCATGTTCCGTTGACGCATCAAGAGTTCGAACGCATGAGTGTGTTTGGCAAAGAAAAAGTCAGGGCGGCATTGGTACTGTTTTGAGGAAGATGACGGGGGCGGACTCAGGGCGCCCCGGAACACAGTTGCTGAATGTGTTAGTTGATCTTTGTCACGGGGTTAACATTAATGCGGCTTGTTTTTCCTGGTGTGCCTGGCGCTCAGATATTCAAAGAGAAATGAAGCAAATCCGAAAACACCGATCATGATAATAATCAGGGTGCCTAATTCCGAATTTTCCATGTTGAATCTCGCGTGGGGAAAAGAGTAGGGAGACTAACTTCTCGCTGATTAAAAGCAATGATGTTTACGGCATCTTTACGGAAGCGTAAAAAACTATACGAAAACCATGCGCATGGAATAAGTACGCTGTAAGTTGGGAGAGGAGTTTCAGTGCTGTTGAGGTCACTGGCGTATAACAAACACAGAACCTTGTGGGAGCAAATTTATTCGCGAAGCGCCCTGTACAACCCATAACGTTCAGCCTGATACACCGCTATCGCGGCCTCGCGGCCTCGCGGCCTCGCGGTGCTCGTGCGCTCCTACAGTAAATATGTTTGCCTTTGACCATACCCTCTCGCCCGCTGAGCGGCGATGTACTCCTCGGAGCTATCCACGCACCGCAAATGCCACTATGCTTTTCGCCTATCTCTCATCTGTCTCTTTATGTGCGGTCCGAATGAAAATTGATGATATCGATGCCTTTGTGGCGGTGATTCGTTGCCAGTCGATCAGCCATGCGGCGCAATCGCTGGACCTGACCCAGCCAGCCATTACCCGGCGGGTGCAGAATTTCGAGCAGGCGCTGGGCGTCGAGTTGTTCGACCGCAATACCAAACCGCTCAAGCCGACGCAGATGGGCAATCAGGTTTACCAGCGCTGCCTGTCGATCCTCCGTGAAATGGATTCCTTGCGTGAACTGGTTGCCAGCGATACACCGCCGAGTGGTCTGCTGCGTCTTGGGGTGCCGCAAACCATTGGTGATGTGGTGCTGTTGGACGCCCTCAAGCAATTGCGCAGTGAGTTCCCGGATTTGCGTGCGCAAGTGTCCACCGGCTGGGGCAGTAATCTGGTCAGCAAGATCGAGAACGGTGAACTGGATGCGGCTGCGGCATTGTTCCCGGCAGGCAAGATTTTTCCGGAAAACATCATTGGCGAGTCCATTGGCAAAATGGAACTGGTGGTGGTTTGCGCTCGCTCTGCTTTGCCCAAAGGCTCGGTAAAACTGGCTGACTGTTATCAACAGGGTTGGGTGCTGAATCCTGACGGCTGTGGTTTTCGGGCGGGGCTGCAACGCACCTTGTCGGATCAGGGCCTGAGCTTGAAGGTCAATCTGGAAACCTTCGGCACCGAATTGCAACTGGGCCTGGTAGCGGATGGTATGGGGTTGGGTCTGGTGCCACGCCCTCTGCTGGAGCGCAGTATTCATCGCGAGCAACTGGCGGTGTTGCCGGTCAAAGACTTTAAGCCGGTAATGGATCTATGGCTGATCTATCCGCGTTTCCTCGGCAACCTGCAAGGGCCGGTCAGTTCGTTTGGCGACCTGGTTGCACGCTCGTTGAAGCAGGTCAAAGACGCCGCTTGACTGAGCGGGTGTCTATCAGACAAGTACAAATCTTGTAGGAGCTCACCGAGGTTACGAGG
>NZ_LOHF01000018.1:0-134813 GCF_002158995.1 Pseudomonas caspiana
TTCAAACGCTGAGCGTTGGCGGACTTCCTGTAAGGATTGCGCGTAGTTACTTACTACGCTGCTGCAACAACAAGTTACTAAAACCACCGGTCGCCAATTGTTTCTGGGCAACGGTCAGTTGTTCGCGGTTGCTGAACGGGCCGACCAGTACGCGGTACCAGGTTTCTTCTTTGACGGTACCCGATTCAACGGCAGCGCTCTGGCCGAGCAGAATGATCTGCGCTCTAACCTTGTCGGCGTCTTCTTTCTTGCGGAACGAGCCCGCTTGCAGGAAGAACTGCGTCACTGCTGCCGGTTTGACCACGGGCGGAGCTGGCGGAGGCGTCAGGCCGCTGAGTGCAGCTTGAGCTCGTGCGGTATCAATCTTCGCTGCCTGCTCTGGCGTAACTGGGGCAACCACCGGTGGCGGCGTTTTCTCAGGTACGGCTTCGTTAGGCACGATGACTTCCGATTCCGGCAACAATGTGTAGAAGTCGTACTTGGGCTTCACCGGTGCAGTCGGGCTTGGCGGCGTCTTGTTGGCTTCGGCGATCTTCGCAGCCTTGGCATCGGCCCGGACCCGTTTGATGTCATCACCGCCCGGTTCGAGCTTCATCAAAAAGACGACAAATGCACCGACGCTCAGGCCGATTGCCAGCCACAGCCATCCAGGAATCGGCTTCTTCGCGGGTGCCTGATAACGGCTGGCGCCGCGCTTGGGAGCAGGTTTCTTTTTCGCAGCAGCCAACTTACATACGCTCCAGAGTTTCCAGACCCAACAGTTGCAGGCCTTGCTTGAGGGTGCGGCCGGTCAATGCAGCAAGGCGCAAACGGCTCTGCTGTTGTTCGGCATTATCGGCAGCCAGGATAGGGCAGTTCTCGTAGAAGCTGGAGAACAACCCGGCGAGGTCGTAAATGTAAGCGCACAGGACGTGAGGCGTACCTTTTTCGGCAACGTTATTGAGGATTTCCCCAAACTGCGCCAGACGTGCCGCCAATTCCTGTTCCTGCGGTGCTTCAAGGACGATCTGTCCCTTGCTGGCATCAAACGGCGTACCGAGCTTACGGAACACACCCGCGACTCGCGTGTACGCATACAGCAAATACGGTGCGGTATTGCCTTCGAAGCTGAGCATCTGGTCGAAGTTGAAGCTGTAGTCGCTGGCCCGGTGTTTGGACAGGTCGGCGTACTTCACCGCACTGATACCCACCGCCTGGGCGATGGTGCGCAGTTCGTCTTCTGGCAGCTCCGGATTCTTTTCCTTCACCAGGGTGTAGGCGCGCTCCTTGGCTTCTTCGAGCAGGTCGATCAGTTTGACTGTGCCGCCGTCGCGGGTCTTGAACGGACGGCCATCGGCGCCGTTCATGGTGCCGAAGCCCATGTGCTCCAGTTGCATGCCTTCGTGAACGAAGCCTGCACGGCGTGCCACTTCGAAGACTTGCTGGAAGTGCAGGGCCTGACGCTGGTCAACGAAATACAGGGCGCGATCAGCCTTCAAGACCTTGCTGCGGTAGCGGATCGCTGCCAGGTCGGTGGTCGCATACAAATAGCCGCCACCGGCTTTCTGCACGATGACCGGCAGCGGGGTGTCGTCTGCGGTGCGGAATTCCTCGAGGAACACGCACTGTGCGCCGTTGCTCTCGACCAGCAGGCCAGTCGCTTTCAGATCGGCAACTACGTTGGCCAGATCATCGTTGTAAGCACTTTCGCCCATCACGTCTGCCGGGGTCAGTTTGACGTTCAGCAGGTCGTAGACTTTCTGGCAGTGCGACAGCGAGATGTCTTTGAATTTTGTCCACAGGCTCAGGCATTCGGCGTCACCGGCCTGCAGCCTTACCACCAGTCCACGGGCGCGGTCGGCGAACTCTTCGGATTCATCGAAGCGTTTTTTCGCCGCGCGGTAGAAGTCTTCCAGGTCCGACAGTTCGTCACTGGTGGCTGGCTGCTCTTGCAGGTAAGCCAGCAGCATGCCGAACTGCGTCCCCCAGTCGCCCACGTGGTTCTGGCGGATGACGGTGTCGCCCAGAAACTCCAGAACGCTGGCAACGCCGTCGCCGATGATGGTCGAGCGCAAGTGGCCAACGTGCATCTCTTTGGCCAGGTTCGGAGCCGACAGGTCGACTACCGTGCGCTGTGCAGGACCGTTTTTGCGGACGGACAGTTGGGCATCGGCGAGGGCGGCATCAAGACGTGCAGCCAAGGCCTGAGTGTTCTGGAAGAAATTCAGGAAGCCCGGACCGGCGATTTCCACCTTGCTGATCTGCTCGTCGGCAGGCAGTGCGGCGATCAGCTTTTCAGCCAGATCACGCGGTTTCATGCCGGCTGGCTTGGCCAGCATCATGGCGATGTTGCTGGCGAAGTCGCCGTGGGTCTTGTCCTTGGCATTCTCCACCTGAATCGCTGGCGACAGGCCTTCTGGCAAGACGCCCTCGGTGACGAGTTGGCTCAGGGCTTGTTGGATCAGATGGCGAATGGTGTCTTTCATGGTGCTCTCTTTCGACCGCAAGCGCGGCAGCGCCTGGATGCGCGGGTGGAAAAACTGGGCATTATCCGTTGCCGGAGCCACCTTGCCAACCGCGTTGGATGTGCGGTCTGAAATTTCCCCTGTGGGAGCTGAGCTTGCTCGCGATAAGGTTGAACGCGGTTCACTTTAGACCCCGGTGTCCTTATCGCGAGCAAGCTCAGCTCCCACAAGGGATTTGCGCGTTTAATACAAATCCACCGGATCCACATCCAGCGACCACCTGACCTGCCTGCCACTCGGCATCTGTTCCAGCGCCAATAGCCAGGAAGCAAGTAGCCGATGCAGCGGCGCGCGGGCGCTGGATTGCAGCAGCAATTGCGCTCGATAACGACCGGCGCGGCGCTCCATCGGTGCTGGAACCGGGCCGAGCAGTTCGATACCGCCCAGATTCAGGTCGTTCAACAGTTGCTCGGCAACCAAGCAGGCTTCATCAAGGAATCCTTCGGCCTGCCCCGGTTTATGCGCTTCTGCCCGTAAAAGCGCCAGATGCGCAAAAGGCGGCAAGCCCGCAGCGCGGCGTTCACTCAAGGCCTGCTCGGCGAAGGCGAAGTAACCTTGCTCGGTGAGTTGAATCAGCAGCGGATGATCTGCCAGATGCGTCTGGATAATCACTCGGCCCGGTTCTTCAGCACGTCCGGCCCGCCCGGCCACCTGCACGATCAACTGTGCCATGCGCTCGCTGGCGCGGAAATCCCCGGAAAACAGGCCTCCGTCGGCATCCAGAATCGACACCAGCGTTACACGCGGAAAGTGGTGCCCTTTGGCGAGCATCTGCGTGCCCACCAGAATGCAAGGCTGGCCGCGCTGAATGGTCGCGAACAGTTGATTCATCGCGTCTTTGCGCGAGGTGCTGTCGCGATCAACCCGTAATACGGGGTAATCCGGAAACAGAATGGCCAGACGCTCTTCGGCGCGCTCGGTGCCTGCGCCAACCGGACGCAAATCGACTTTGCCGCAGGACGGGCACTGGCGCGGCACGCGTTCGACGTGACCACAGTGGTGGCAGCGCAACTCGCCGGAGCGTTGATGCACGGTCATCCGCGCATCACATCGCGGGCAGCCCGACAGCCAGCCGCAATCGTGGCAAAGCAGCGTCGGCGCAAAGCCCCGTCGGTTCAGAAAGACCAATACTTGCTGGCCCGCAGCGAGGGTCTGGCCGATGGCCTGTTGCATCGGTCCGGAGATACCGCTGTCCAGTGGACGGCTTTTTACGTCCAGACGCATGAATTTCGGTTGCTGCGCACCGCCCGCCCGCTGGTTCAAGCGCAACAGGCCGTAACGGCCGGTGTAGGCGTTATGCAGGCTTTCCAGCGAAGGCGTGGCCGAGCCGAGCACAATGGGGATGTTTTCCTGGCGTGCCCGCACCAAAGCCAGATCCCGGGCGTGATAGCGCAGGCCTTCCTGCTGTTTATAAGAGCCGTCGTGCTCTTCGTCGATGATGATCAGACCGGGATTCTTCATCGGCGTGAACAGTGCCGAACGGGTACCAATAATAATGTCGGCTTCGCCATCCCGCGCTGCTAGCCATGCATCCAGCCGATCGCGGTCATTGACCGCCGAATGCAGCAGCGCGATGCGTGCGTTGAAGCGCTGCTCAAAGCGCGCCAGGGTTTGCGGCCCCAGGTTAATTTCCGGGATCAGCACCAGCGCCTGTTTCCCGGCTTCCAGGGTTTCACGGATCAACTGCAAATAGACTTCGGTTTTGCCGCTGCCGGTAACACCCGCCAGCAGAAAGGCATGGAAGCTGTCGAATCCGGCGCGAATTGCTTCGCAGGCGGCACGCTGTTCGGTGTTGAGTGGCAGTTCCGGCTGCGCCAGCCAATGTTCATGACGCGCGGAGGGCGCATGACTGCGCACTTCGACCTGCACCAGTTCTTTCGCCAGCAGCAGGTTGAGGCTTTCTTTATTAAGCATCAGCTTGCTCAGTAACTGATGCGCAACGCCATGCGGGTGCTGGGCGAGTGTCGTCAGTGCTTCGCGCTGCTTGGGCGCCCGGGCGATACGCGGATCGTCAACGCTGGCATTTGGCGCAACCTGCCAGAAGCGTTCCTGACGCGATTCTGCCGGTTCGCCTTGACGCAGCAGCACCGGCAGCGCCCAACTCAAGGTGTCGCCGAGGCTGTGCTGATAATACTGAGAGGTCCACAGACACAATTTGAACAGCGCTGGAGGCAGCGGCGCTTGTTCATCGAGCAGGGCGATGGCGGGCTTGAGCTTCTCGGCGGGCACTTCGCTGTGATCGGCGATCTCGATCAGGATGCCGATCATTTCCCGGCGGCCGAATGGCACTCGCAAGCGCATGCCCGGCTGCAAGGCACTGCGCAGCACTCCTGCAGGCGCTCGATAGTCGAACAGGCGCCGCAGTGGCGAGGGCAGGGCAAGGCGCAGAATGGCGTCGGGCACGCGGGGTTTCCCTGTTACGGTGTGTGACGGATGCGCGATCTTAGCAGACGACCGGCGTAAAGCCCCGCTTGCGTGATCTGGATTGTCTGGTAATATTCGCGGCCTATTTACGTGCGGTATTCAACAATAGTGTTGGATGGCGGCACGCTAGCCCGAGGAAGTACCGATGAAAGCTGATATCCATCCAGTTTACGAAGCCATTGACGCTACTTGCAGCTGCGGCAATGTCATCAAAACCCGTTCGACTCTCGCCAAGCCTCTGAGCCTGGACGTTTGCAACGAGTGCCACCCGTTCTACACCGGCAAGCAGAAGACTCTTGACGTTGGCGGCCGTGTTGACAAGTTCAAGTCGCGCTTCGGTGCGTTCGGCGCGACCAAGCCTGCTGCTCAGTAAGGTCGGTCGTTCTGGAAGGTCCAATGGATTTCTCCAGGCTGCTAAAAAAGGCGTCCCTTGTGGGCGCCTTTTTTGTGGCCGCGATTTGGCTGCCTGCGGCTCAGGCTCTGTGCCCCGCGCCATCCTCGCTCCCGGTTGCTCAGGTCGAGCGTGTGGTCGATGGCGATACCCTGCGCCTCAAAGATGGCCGCAACGTACGCATGGTTGGCCTCAATACTCCCGAGACGGGCAAGAAAGGTCGTTCCGCCGAGCCGTTTGCCGAGGCTGCCAAGCGCCGCTTGCAAGCGCTGGTGGATGAAAGCGATGGCTCCGTCAGGTTGCGCGTCGGCCAACAGGGCAAGGATCACTACGGTCGTGTGCTGGCCAATGTCTATGGGGGCAACGGTGCGAATTTCGAAGCGCAGCTGCTGAGCGAGGGCTTGGGCTATCTGGTCGCAGTATCGCCGAATGTGGCGCTGGTGGATTGCCAGCAAGCGGCTGAGCGCATCGCTCGCGACGCCAGGCTTGGTCTGTGGCGTGATTCGCCGGTACAGCCCGCCGCGCAGATCGACAAGGGTGGCTTTGCCTTGGTGTCCGGGCAAATCGTTGATGTGCAGCGCAATGGCGGTGGCGTTTGGATCGAATTGCAGGGCTCACTGGTGCTGCGTATCGCACCTGATCTGGTCAGCCAGTTCGGTGTAAAACAGCTGAGTCGCCTGAAGGGCCAGCGCATCGAGGCGCGTGGCTGGATCGTTGATCGCTCCCGACGAGGCGGTCTCAAGGACGGGCAGGCGCGCTGGATGATGCCCATTACCCATCCGGCGATGCTTGATTCATCGACCCTCTGACGCACCGATCTGTAGGCGCGCGCCTCCATCAAACAACACGCAAACTAATGGATTGGAATGCATTTTCTGTAGGAGCTGCCGAAGGCTGCGAAGCGTTTATCCTGGCACACCGCAATCGCAGCCTTCGGCAGCTCCTACAAACCCTTTCCCCTGATGCAACTCCTCCGCTCTAAGCGTAAAGTCTTAGTCCCCGCCTATTGACAGTTGTGACTGGCCAGTCTTGTTAGGACTTTGCATCTTGCGTATCCTCGGCGGTCCGTCTGTCCCACAGTAAAAAAAAGCGGAATGCCCACATGTCTGATTTGAAAACTGCTGCGCTTGAATATCACGCCAATCCTCGCCCGGGGAAACTGAGCGTAGAACTGACCAAGCCTACCGCAACTGCTCGCGATCTGGCCCTGGCTTACAGCCCTGGCGTTGCTGAGCCTGTGCGCGAAATCGCCCGTGACCCTGAGCTGGCTTACAAGTACACCGGCAAAGGCAACCTGGTAGCAGTTATTTCCGACGGTACCGCGATCCTTGGCCTGGGTGATCTGGGTCCATTGGCTTCCAAGCCAGTGATGGAAGGCAAGGGTGTTCTGTTCAAGCGTTTCGCCGGTATCGACGTTTTCGATATCGAAGTGGATTCCGAAAGCCCGCAAGCTTTCATCGACACTGTAAAGCGCATCTCCATCACTTTCGGCGGTATCAACCTCGAAGACATCAAGGCGCCTGAATGCTTTGAGATCGAGAAAGCGCTGATCGAACAATGCGACATCCCGGTTTTCCACGATGACCAGCACGGTACCGCGATCGTTACCGCGGCCGGCATGATCAACGCACTGGAAATCGTCGGCAAGAACCTCGCTGACGCCAAGATCGTCTGCCTGGGTGCTGGCGCTGCGGCCATCTCCTGCATGAAGTTGCTGGTGAGCATGGGCGCGAAGATTGAAAACATCTTCATGATCGACCGTTCCGGCGTGATCCACTCCGGCCGTACCGATCTGAACCAATACAAAGCGGTATTCGCTCACGCGACCGAAAAACGCACACTGGCTGACGCGCTCGACGGCGCAGATGTGTTCGTGGGTCTGTCTGGCCCGAACCTGCTGAGCGCTGAAGGTCTGAAGTCCATGGCCAAGGATCCGATCGTGTTCGCATGCTCGAACCCTGATCCGGAAATCTCCCCAGAGCTGGCTCACGCTACTCGTAGCGACGTGATCATGGCGACTGGTCGTTCCGACTACCCGAACCAGGTCAACAACGTACTGGGCTTCCCGTTCATCTTCCGTGGTGCTCTGGACGTTCGTGCCAAGCGCATCAACGAAGAAATGAAGATCGCCGCGGCTAACGCCCTGCGTGAACTGGCCAAACTGCCAGTGCCTCAGGAAGTGTGCGACGCCTATGGCGGTATCAAGCTGGAGTTCGGTCGTGAGTACATCATCCCGAAACCAATGGACACCCGTCTGCTGGGCTTGATCGCTGATGCCGTTGCCAAAGCAGCCATCGAAAGCGGCGTTGCAACCCTGCCGTATCCAAAGCACTACCCGCTGACCAGCGTTGATGACGTTTTCAACGGCTAATCGCTGATTCAGATGCACAAAAAACCCTGCTGAGATGCAGGGTTTTTTTGTGGGTGATGATTTGATCTTGATCTGGCGTTGGACCCAATCGCTGCCTCTCGTTGCTCATGAGCTCCTACAAAATCCTGTAGGAGCTCACGAGCAACGCGAGGCAGCGATGACCGATGGCGCAGTCCGTCAGAACAAATCGATCGGCGCCGACTCATCCGCTGGCAGCGGGCTGCCCGGTGCCTGACCGCCCAGCTCGTTGACGCTTGGCGGCGTGTCTTCGCTTTTGAACAGCTCGAAGAATGCGTTAGGCGTGCTCGGCGTCGCTGCCCGGCCGCTGATCGGATCAACGCGTAAGCTCAGGATGCCGTCTGGTTCTGCCTGCTGGTGCGGCGGCTTGTCTTTGAGCGCAGCGCTCATGTAGTTCATCCAGATTGGCAGGGCAACGGTGCCGCCAAACTCATGACGGCCCAGGCTCTCGGGTTGATCGAAGCCTGTCCAGACGGTGGTCACATAATCTGCGTTGTAGCCAGTGAACCAGGCATCCTTGGATTCGTTGGTCGTACCGGTCTTGCCAGCGATGTCCGGACGATTCATTGCCAGGGCTCGGCGGCCTGTGCCGCGCTTGATAACGTCCTGCAGCATGCTGTTGAGGATGAACGTGGTACGCCCATCAACAATGCGAGGGGCAATGGCCGGTGCCTGAGGATCAACCGGCGCAGCAGGCTGTGCCGGGCCTTCGGTCGAGGAGGTGATCAGCGCTGGGCCATTGGGCACTGCTACCGTATTTGTATTGGGCGCGGGCTGACTGTCGACAGCCGGAACGCTTGGCGGATTCGCCTGGAACAGTGTCACGCCATCACGGCTTTCAATGTTCTGAATCAGATAAGGGTTGATCTTGTAGCCGCCGTTGGCGAACGCAGACCAGCCGGTGACGATTTCCATCGGGGTCAGAGTCGCGGTGCCCAGCGCCAGTGACAGGTTGCGCGGCAGATCGCTTTTGTTGAAGCCAAAGCGCGTGATGTAGTCGATCGAGGTGTCGATACCCAACTGTTGCAGCAGGCGGATCGATACCAGGTTACGCGACTTGTACAGCGCTTCACGCAGGCGGATCGGGCCGAGGAAAGTATTGGTGTCGTTTTTCGGACGCCATACCTTGTCCAGATACTCATCAACAAAAACGATCGGCGCATCGTTTACCAGGCTCGACGCGGTATAGCCATTGTCCAGTGCTGCGCTGTACAGGAACGGTTTGAAGCTCGAACCTGGCTGACGCTTGGCTTGCAGGGCGCGGTTGTAGTTGCTCTGTTCGAAGGCAAAGCCGCCGACCAGCGCGCGAATTGCACCGTTCTGTGGATCAAGTGAAACCAGTGCGCTTTGTGCTGCCGGGATCTGGCTGAATTTGATCGAGCCATTTTCCTGACGCTGCACGCGAATCAGGTCGCCAACACGCGCTACGTCAGCAGGTTGCTTCGGATTTGCGCCCAGGCTGTTGGTATTCAGATAAGGACGTGCCCACTTCATGCTCGCCCAGTCGACGGTTTCTTCCTTTTCGCCATTACGGGTCAGGACGCGCACGCCGGTCTTGTCGACCTGGGTAACAATCGCTGGCTCCAGGCCGCTGATTGGCCGCTGTTTAGTCAGCTCTTGTGCCCAGCCTTCGCGGGTCATACCCGGGAAGCGGCTTTCAGGGCCGCGATAACCATGGCGCTGGTCATATTCGATCAGGCCTTCTTGAACTGCGGTATTGGCGTGCTCCTGAAGATCGCTCGGTACCGTCGTGGTAACGCGGAAGCCTTCTGTGTAAGCGTCGCTGCCATAGCGGCCAACCATTTCTGCGCGAGCCATCTCGGCAATATAAGGTGCGTTAACTTCAGGCGTAGGTACGTGATAGCTGGCGTTGAGTGGCTCGCTGAGCGCGGACTGATAGGCGCTCTGGTCGATTTTGCCCAGCTTGTACATGCGGCCCAGAATCCAGTCGCGACGCTCTTTGGCGCGTGTCGGGTTGGCGAGCGGGTTGAAGCGCGAAGGTGCTTTAGGCAGGCCGGCAATCATCGCCATTTGCGCAAGACTTACGTCGCGGATGGATTTGCCGTAATACACTTGAGCCGCCGCTTCGATCCCGTAGGCTCTGTTGCCCAGGTAGATCTTGTTGACGTAAAGCTCAAGAATTTCGTCTTTGGTCAGTTGGCGCTCAATTTGCAGAGCAAGAAGGATCTCGGTGGTTTTGCGCGAAAAACTGCGTTCACTCGTCAGAAAATAGTTCTTTGCCACCTGCATGGTGATGGTGCTGCCGCCCGACTGAATATGGCCGCTTTTAACCAGCTGCGAAGCTGCGCGCATCAAACTGCCGGGATCGACCCCGTAGTGATTGGCGAAATTGTCGTCTTCGGCAGAGAGCAGGGCGTTGATGAAGTTCGGCGGAATCTCGGCGAAGCGGATAGGGGTACGGCGCATTTCGCCAAACTCCGCAATCAACTTGCCATCGCTGCTGTAGACGCGCAGAGGTATTTGCAGTTGGATGCTGCGCAGCGCTTCAACAGACGGAAGGTTCGGGCTCAGATAAAGAAAGGCACCGCTGAGGCCGAGTAACAGCGCACAGAATACGGCGACGAGAGACCACCAGAAAAACTTCAGCAGGCGTATCAAGGCTTTTTGATTTCCAGAATAAAAAGAATGAGTTAAGCGCAGGCATTAACAAATAGACACGCCTTGAAGCTTGGTTATACGAAAAAAGCGCTCGGCATTATAAGCATTTTTCGTCTCCGAGCGTTATTTGCGCTACTGTCAGGATTGCCGACAGTGGCGTTGGACAACAAATAATCCGTAAGTGACGGAAACTCATAGGGAACAGGTTGTGTTCGAACTCTTCAGTAAGAAGGCCAACACCCTTCTAGGGATCGATATTAGCTCTACATCGGTGAAACTCCTTGAATTGAGTCGTTCCGGCACGCGCTACAAGGTCGAGTCTTACGCGGTTGAGCCACTTCCCGCGAACGCTGTGATTGAGAAGAACATTGCCGAGCTTGAAGGGGTCGGCAATGCGCTGACGCGTGTGTTGGTCAAGGCTCGCACAAGCGTCAAATCTGTGGCGGTTGCCGTGGCCGGTTCGGCGGTGATCACCAAGACCATCGAGATGGACGCTGGCCTGTCGGATGACGACATGGAGAACCAGCTGAAGATCGAGGCCGATCAATACATTCCTTATCCGCTGGAAGAGGTCGCCATCGATTTCGAGGTCCAGGGATATTCGCTGCGCAACCCTGAGCGTGTTGAGGTCTTGCTTGCTGCCTGCCGCAAAGAAAACGTCGAGGTGCGCGAAGCAGCTTTGGCGCTGGCGGGGCTTAGTGCACGGGTTGTTGACGTGGAGGCTTATGCCCTGGAACGCGCATTCGGATTGCTGTCGGCGCAGTTGGGTAATGGTCATGATCAACTGACCGTTGCAATTGTCGATATCGGCGCAACCATGACGACCCTCAGCGTGCTGCACAACGGCCGCATCATCTATACCCGCGAACAGCTGTTCGGCGGGCGTCAGCTCACCGAAGAGATCCAGCGCCGCTATGGCCTCTCTGTGGAAGAGGCCGGGCTGGCGAAAAAGCAGGGCGGTCTGCCGGATGATTACTTATCCGAAGTGTTGCAGCCGTTCAAGGACGCCGTGGTGCAGCAGGTTTCCCGATCCTTGCAGTTTTTTTTCGCGGCGGGGCAATACAGTGCGGTGGACTACATCATGCTGGCCGGTGGTACCGCATCCGTTTCCGGGCTGGATAATCTGGTTCAGCAGCGTATCGGCACGCCGACGCTGGTCGCCAACCCGTTTGCGGACATGGCACTTGGCGCCAAGGTCAATGCTGGTGCGCTGGCTACTGATGCTCCCGCGTTGATGATCGCATGCGGTCTGGCCCTGAGGAGCTTCGACTGATGGCACGGATTAACCTTCTCCCTTGGCGTGAACAGCTTCGCGAAGAGCGCAAGAAACGTTTCCTGATAGCACTGGCTGGCGTGTTTGTCGCCTCAGTGGGTGCATTGTTCATGGTTGATCAATATTTGAGCAGCGCAATTACTCATCAGGCTGCGCGCAATGCGTTTATCCAGCAAGAAGTGGTGCAACTCGACGAGCGCATCAAGGAGATCAGCGATCTACGAGCCCGTCGCAAGCAACTGCTCGAGCGGATGAAAATCATCCAGGACTTGCAAGGCAATCGCCCGATTATTGGCCGGGTGTTTGATCAGATGGCGCGAACCCTGCCGGACGGCGTGTATTTCTCGGATGTGAAGATGGTCGACAATCTCATCAGCATCACCGGGGCGGCGGAGTCGAACAATCGCGTTTCAGACTTGATGCGTAACCTTGATGCCTCTGACTGGTTCGAAGCGCCAAGCCTGACCGAGGTCAAGGCAACGACCGCAGGTGCGCTGGATCAGGCCAACATCTTTCAGTTAACGGTACGCCAGACCCAGCCGAACCTTGATGGAGCCAAACCATGAATCTTTCCGAGACGCTGGAAGGTCTGCGCCGGATCGATCTTGGTGATCTGGACGTCAACAACCTTGGCTCGTGGCCCGCTGCGGTCAAGGTCGTAGCGGGTGCATTGTTGGCGGTGTTAGTGCTTGCTCTGGGGTACTTTTTCTACATCCAGGATCTGGAGAGTCAGCTCGATGCCGCCCGAGCCAATGAAGGTACGCTCAAGGAGCAGTTCACCAACAAGGCGTTCCAGGCCGCGAACCTGCAGCCTTATAAGGTGCAGATGACCGAAATGGAAAACACCTTCGGCGCGTTGTTGCGGCAGTTGCCGAGCGATACCGAAGTACCAGGCTTGCTGGAGGACATCACCCGGACAGGGTTGGGTAGCGGGCTGGAGTTCGAAGAAATCAAGTTGCTGCCCGAGGCTGCCCAGCAGTTTTACATCGAATTGCCGATACAAATCACCGTGGTTGGCGCGTATCACGACTTGGCAACCTTTGTCAGCGGTGTTGCCAGTCTGCCGCGGATCGTTACCTTGCACGATTTCGAGATCAAACCTCTGGAAGCTTCCAACCCGTCCAGGCTGCGCATGAATATCCTGGCCAAAACCTATCGCTACAACGATGAAGGGCTGAAGAAATGAGGCTGGCGAGATTGTTGTGCGCCAGTGTGGCGTTGATCAGTCTGGCCGGTTGTAACGATGACTCGACGTTTACCGACCTGACCAGCTTTATGGATGAAGCGCGTGCACGGCCGACAGGCACGATTGAGCCGCTGCCAAAGTTTCGCCCGTATGAAGCGTTTACCTATAACGCTGCGAATATGCGCAGCCCGTTTCAACCGCCGGTCAAGGCTGATTTGGTCAATCGTCAGAAAGGTTCAAGATTGGTGGCGCCGGATGAAACCCGGCCAAGGCAGTTCCTGGAAGGTTTCAACATCGAGGCTTTTGAAATGGTCGGTACCATGGGCAACGACTCCGGGACATTTGCTTTGCTCAAAGGGGCTGGCGGCGTGTATCGAGTAAAAGTCGGTGATTATCTGGGGCGTAACAATGGCCGGATTGTCTCAGTCGATGAATCCCGCGTTGATGTCGTAGAAATAGTTCCTGATGGAGAGGGGGCATGGTTGGAAAGGCCGCGCAGTATTTCCCTGAAAGAACGCTCATGAAACGGGCACAGCCAAGCATGCAAAACACCCTCGGGTTCGCAGGACGGAAAATGATCATGACCAGGATTCTTTCAACTATCGGTGTATCGCTATGGATTGCGATGATTTCGCCGACTCTTCAGGCCGCCACTCTCAAAACACTGGATGTGG
This sequence comes from Pseudomonas caspiana, assembly GCF_002158995.1. Taxonomy (GTDB): domain Bacteria; phylum Pseudomonadota; class Gammaproteobacteria; order Pseudomonadales; family Pseudomonadaceae; genus Aquipseudomonas; species Aquipseudomonas caspiana. The sequence goes on from NZ_LOHF01000018.1 coordinate 13,461, forward strand.
CAGCGTTGCCTGGAGACCGGATCGAGCTGAAGCTGACCTTTGACGCTCCAGTACCTGCTCCGAGGGGCTATACCACTGAACAACCGGCGCGCATCGCGCTGGACTTGCCAGGCGTGAGCAGTCAGTTGGCGACCAAAAGCCGTGAATTGGGCAGTGGCAATGCTCGCAGTGTGGTCGTGGTCGAAGCCAAGGATCGTACTCGGATCATTATCAATATGACGACCCTGGCGCCCTACAGCTCGCGTGTTGATGGCAATAATCTGTTTGTCGTGATCGGTCAGGGGGCCGCAGCGGCTCAGGCATCGCAGCCGACCACTGCGTTGGGCGCCGCGCGGGTTGCCGTGCCACCACCAGCTCCGGCAAAGCCCAAGGCCTACGCGCCTGTAGGCAAGGCGATCAGGAACGTTGATTTTCAGCGCGGCGAGTTGGGTGAGGGGAATGTGATCATTGATTTGACTGATCCCGGTGTCGCCCCAGATATTCAGGAGCAGGGCGGCAAGATTCGTGTCGACTTTGCGAAGACTCAATTGCCTGAAAAACTGCGAGTGCGACTGGACGTCAAGGATTTCGCCACCCCGGTGCAGTTCGTCAACGCCAGTGCTACGGGTGATAAGGCCAGTATCACCATCGAGCCTTCCGGGGCCTTTGATTACTCGGCCTATCAGACCGAAGGTAAGCTAACCATTAGCGTGCGCCCCTTGACCAATGAAGATCTGGATCGCCGCAACGCAGAGAAACTGGTCTACACCGGTGAAAAACTGTCGCTCAACTTTCAGGACATCGACGTGCGTTCGGTGCTGCAACTGATCGCCGATTTCACCAGCCTCAACCTGGTCGCCAGCGACACGGTTCAGGGCGGCATTACCTTGCGTCTGCAGAACGTGCCTTGGGATCAAGCGCTGGATCTGGTGTTGAAAACCAAAGGCCTGGACAAGCGCAAGATTGGCAATGTGTTGCTGGTGGCTCCTGCCGACGAAATTGCCGCCCGTGAGCGTCAGGAGCTGGAATCTCTCAAGCAGATTGCCGAGCTGGCACCACTGCGCCGCGAGTTGCTGCAAGTCAACTACGCCAAGGCGGCGGACATCGCCAAGCTGTTCCAGTCGGTGACCAGTGCCGAGTCCAAAGTCGATGAGCGTGGCTCGATCACGGTGGATGAGCGTACCAACAACATCATTGCCTACCAGACTCAGGATCGTCTGGACGAGCTGCGTCGCATCGTTTCCCAACTGGATATTCCGGTGCGTCAGGTGATGATCGAGGCACGTATCGTTGAGGCCAACGTGGGTTACGACAAAGCACTTGGGGTTCGCTGGGCGGGCGACACCAACCGCAACAACAATCACAAGTGGAGTGGTTACGGTCTGGACGACAACGGCGACGAGGCGGGCAACACTGGTGACGAGCTAACCTCCAACGTGCCGTTCGTCGATTTGGGCGCGGCGAACGCTACGTCCGGTATTGGTATCGCGTTCATGACCAATAACACGTTGCTGGACCTTGAGCTGAGCGCTATGGAGCGGACCGGTAACGGCGAGATCGTCTCTCAGCCCAAGGTCGTCACCTCCGACAAGGAAACCGCGAAAATTCTGAAAGGCACCGAGATTCCTTATCAGGAGTCCAGCTCCAGCGGTGCAACCACCGTGTCCTTCAAAGAGGCTTCGCTGTCGTTGGAGGTTACTCCGCAGATCACCCCGGACAACCGCATCATCATGGAAGTCAAAGTCACCAAGGATGAGCCGGATTACCTCAATACCGTGCTCGGTGTACCGCCCATTCGCAAAAACGAAGTCAACGCCAAGGTGCTGGTTGCCGACGGCGAAACCATCGTGATCGGTGGTGTGTTCTCCAATACGCAAAGTAAAGTTGTCGATAAGGTGCCATTTCTCGGCGATGTGCCGTATGTTGGCCGCCTTTTCCGGCGCGATGTGGTCTCGGAGGCAAAATCCGAGCTGCTGGTGTTCCTCACTCCGCGTATCATGAACAACCAGGCGATTGCTGTGAGTCGTTGATTCTGTGCGAAATTTAATACTTGTAGGGCCGATGGGGGCTGGTAAAAGCACCATCGGCCGTTTGCTGGCCAAAGAGCTACGCCTGCCGTTCAAGGATTCCGACAAGGAAATTGAACTGCGCACGGGTGCTAATATCCCGTGGATTTTCGATAAGGAAGGCGAGCCAGGCTTCCGTGATCGCGAGCAGGCCATGATTGCCGAGCTGTGCAGCGTGGATGGAATTGTCCTCGCGACAGGCGGTGGCGCGGTCATGCGCAGTGAAAACCGTCAGGCCCTGCATCAGGGGGGGCGCGTGGTTTATCTGCATGCTTCGGTAGAGCAGCAAGTGGGACGTACGGCCCGTGATCGTAACCGTCCGTTATTGCGTACCGCTGACCCGGCCAAGGTTTTGCGCGATCTGCTGGAGATGCGCGACCCGCTTTATCGGGAGATCGCCGATCTGGTGGTTGAAACCGATGAGCGGCCGCCACGAATGGTGGTTCTTGATATCCTTGCGCGCCTGGCGGAGCTTCCTCCCCGTTAAAGCCCAGGCAGAAATGCGCTATCCTCGGCGACCAATAAAAAACAGGACGAGGCACAGCCTTGAGCCACATTTTGCGTGAGCGCCAACAAGCGCTTGCGAAGACGTATTCGGTAATCATCGTGGGGACACATGCAGACACTTAAGGTCGAGCTTGGCGAGCGCAGCTACCCGATTCATATTGGCGAAGGCTTGCTGGATCGTTTGGATTTACTGGCTCCGCATATCGTCGGACGGCAGGTGGCGATTGTCTCCAACTCCACTGTCGCACCTCTTTACCTTGAGCGACTGACCCGTACCCTGGCTGGCTATAACGTATTGCCCGTCATCCTCCCTGACGGCGAAGCTTTCAAGAATTGGGAAACGCTGCAAACCATTTTCGATGGCCTGCTGGGTGCCCGTCATGATCGGCGCACCACAGTGATTGCGCTCGGTGGCGGTGTGATCGGCGATATGGCCGGTTTTGCGGCCGCCTGCTATCAGCGCGGCGTGAATTTCATCCAGATCCCCACTACCCTGCTGTCTCAGGTCGACTCGTCGGTGGGTGGCAAGACCGGGATCAACCATCCGCTTGGCAAAAACATGATCGGCGCGTTCTATCAGCCGAGCGTTGTGCTGATCGATACGACCAGTCTCAACACTCTGCCGGAGCGCGAGCTTTCGGCGGGTCTTGCCGAAGTCATCAAGTACGGCCTGATCTGTGATGAGCCGTTCCTGACCTGGCTTGAAGAAAACATCGATCTGTTGCGTGGGCTGGATCAGGCTGCGTTGACGGTTGCCATCGAGCGCTCCTGCGCCGCAAAGGCCTTGATCGTCGGCGCTGATGAGCGGGAAACCGGCGTGCGGGCCACGCTCAACCTCGGCCACACCTTCGGGCATGCCATCGAGACCCATATGGGTTATGGCGTCTGGCTGCATGGTGAGGCGGTAGGTGCTGGCACCGCCATGGCACTGGAAATGTCTTGCCGTCTGGGCTGGATCAGCGAACAGGAGCGCAATCGCGGTATTCGTCTGCTTCAGCGCGCCGGTTTGCCGGTGGTGCCGCCTCAGGAGATGACGCCGGAGCATTTCCTTGAACACATGGCTGTCGACAAAAAAGTCCTGGATGGTCGTATGCGTCTGGTCCTGTTGAGCCGCATGGGCGAAGCAGTGATCACCGACGAATATCCAAAAGAAGTATTACAGGCCACGCTGGCGGCGGATTACCGCGCCCTCGTGGATCAGCTCAGAGGTTAATGAAAATCCATGACGAGTAGCTTGCACGCCGACGAGGCCTTTCTCGGCCATTATCAGTTGAGTCATGACCCCTTCGCAGCGCGGGTACCTGGCTTCAAATTCTTCCCTGCCCAGCGCAAGCCGGTGTTGGGACAACTGCATCATCTGGCGCGTTACAGCCAGCTATTGCTGGTAGTCACCGGGCCAAATGGCAGCGGTAAGACCTTGTTGCGCCAGGCACTGGTTGCCAGCACCAACAAGCAATCGGTCCAGAGCGTAGTGATTTCAGCGCGCGGAGCCACTGATGCGGCAGGTCTGCTGCGTCAGGTCGCTCAGGCGCTGAATGTCGCCCAGCCAGAGATACAAGCCATTCTCGGCCAGATCGTGCAATTGGCCCTGACCGGTCAGGAAGTCTATTTGTTAGTAGACGATGCCGAACAACTGGGCGAATCCGCAATCGAAGCACTGCTTGGTCTGGCCGATGGGAGCCCTGAGGGGCGTCCGCATGTATTCCTGTTCGGTGAAGCCTCGCTGATTGATCGACTCGATCAGTTGTTTGCTGAAGCCGAAACCGAGGGCGAGCGCTATCACGTCATCGAGCTGGCACCTTACACGGAAGATGAAACACGGGAATATCTGGAGCAACGACTGGAAGGTGCCGGACAAGGCATCGAATTGTTCACGGCCGAGCAGATAACCGATATTCACGAGCATTCCGGTGGATGGCCTGGAGCTATCAATCAGGTTGCCCGGGACTCAATGATCGAGGCGATGATCGCCAGCCGTTCGGCGGTCAAGCGCCCAAGTGTGGGATTTAAAATGCCGAAGAAATATGTACTGGCACTGGGTGCTGTGGTTGCAGTCGGGGTGTTGGCAGCAGTGCTGATTCCTGGCCGTGGCGGCAATTCCGGCGCCCCAGCGACGCAGTCTGCCAACTCTCAGGCGCAATTGCCTCTGGGGCAGGGGCAGCCTAGCGCTCAACAGTCCAACAATGGTGGCCCGGCCATCGAATTCGCGGGTAATTCGCAGCCTATGCCGTTGCCGTTGGTCGGTAACTCGCAGCCGGTAATGCGCGGTCCGCTGGCTGAAGCGGCTGGCTCGGGTGATGGCGAAGACGATGGCGTGCCGGTCGGTTCCGTTGATCAGCCGCCTACCGTGACCACTACTGCGCCACCTGCTGGTGTGCCGGCCGGTGCTGCGCCGTCGACACCTCGTTCTTCGATAGCCCCGCCAGCGGCCGCGACGGCTCCGAAGCCAGCCGCACCTGCTGCGACCGCTCCGAAGCCAGCAGCGCCTGCTCAGGCTCCGGCGCAAGTAGCCACCGCCAAGACTGCACCGGCCGCTGCTGCAAAACCTGCTGCCGGTGGCAGCTGGTACAGCGCCCAGGCACCCGGTCGTTACGTGGTGCAGATTCTGGGTACCAGCTCTGAAAGCACCGCTCAGGCGTTCGTTGCAGAGCAAGGTGGTGAGTACCGTTATTTCAAGAAAACGCTTCAGGGCAAGCCGCTGTATGTGATCACCTACGGCAACTTCTCTGACCGCGCAGCTGCACTTGCAGCCATCAAGGTATTGCCAGCGAAGGTTCAGGCTGGTAAACCTTGGCCTCGTACTGTCGCCAGTATCCAACAGGAACTCGGCGCAGCTCGCTGATGTCGCAGCGGCCTTATCCAGGCCGCTCACCCAGCAACCTGATTCAACCCTCGAGCGTGCTGCCAATGGGCAGCGCGCCTTGTGGTGTCTGCATTACAGACACCTTTAACAATCAGTGCGCTTCTGGTCAGATTGATAAAAGTTCTTTCGGCTAGCACAGCATCCAGCTATAAACGTTCATAAATGCGACACGAATTTACGACTGTTCGTCGTTAAATTTGTGAGGCTTTGTGTCGCTGTGTACAATGACCTCCCTTTTGCTCCCGCTAAGCTGGCGTACGTTCAGCGCGTGAGGTAACTGGTTGAATTGAAAAGAAATTTGCCTCGGAAAGAGGCAGCCTGGTGAGAAAGTGTCTATGAAAGCAGGTCTGTACCATCCAGATGAATTCAAGGATAACTGTGGTTTTGGCCTGATTGCCCACATGCAGGGCGAACCCAGTCATCACCTGTTGCAGACGGCTATCCAAGCCCTGACCTGCATGACCCACCGTGGTGGGATCAACGCCGACGGCAAGACCGGAGACGGTTGCGGGCTGTTGATTCAAAAACCGGACGCGTTCCTGCGCGCCGTTGCCAAAGAGCACTTTGGTAATGAGCTGCCGCGTCAATACGCTGTGGGCATGGTGTTCCTCAATCAGGACGACACTAAAGCAGACGCTGCCCGCGAGAACATGAATCGCGAAATCCTCGCCGCTGGCCTGACCCTCGTCGGTTGGCGCCAGGTGCCAATCGACACCAGCGTGCTGGGTCGTCTGGCCCTGGAGCGTCTGCCGAAAATCGAGCAGGTGTTCATTGGCGGTGAAGGCCTGAGCGATCAAGAGTTCGCAATCAAGCTGTTCAGCGCCCGTCGCCGTTCTTCGGTCGCCAACGCTGAAGACACCGATCACTACATCTGCAGCTTTTCTCACAAGACCATCATCTACAAAGGTCTGATGATGCCGCGCGACCTGACGGCATTTTTCCCGGACCTGAGCGACGAGCGCCTGCAAACCGCGATCTGCGTGTTCCACCAGCGTTTCTCGACCAACACCTTGCCGAAATGGCCGTTGGCCCAGCCGTTCCGCTTCCTCGCCCACAACGGCGAGATCAATACCATCACCGGCAACCGCAACTGGGCGCAGGCCCGTCGCACCAAGTTCGCTAACGAACTGATTCCGGATCTGGACGAGCTGGGCCCGTTGGTCAACCGCGTAGGTTCCGACTCCTCGAGCATGGACAACATGCTGGAGCTGATGGTTACCGGTGGCATCGACCTGTTCCGTGGCGTGCGCATGATCATTCCGCCTGCGTGGCAGAACGTTGAAACCATGGACCCCGATCTGCGGGCGTTCTATGAGTACAACTCCATGCACATGGAGCCGTGGGATGGTCCGGCCGGCGTCGTAATGACCGAAGGTCGCCACGCGGTGTGTCTGCTTGACCGTAACGGTCTGCGTCCGGCGCGCTGGGTCACCACCAAGAATGGCTACATCACTCTCGCGTCGGAAATCGGCGTGTGGGACTACAAACCGGAAGACGTCATCGCCAAAGGCCGTGTCGGTCCGGGTCAGATCTTCGCCGTGGATACTGAAACCGGCCAGATCCTCGACACCGACGCGATCGACAACCGCTTGAAGTCGCGTCATCCGTACAAGCAATGGTTGCGCAAGAACGCTTTGCGTATCCAGGCGACCATCGAAGACAACGACCATGGTTCGGCTTTCTACAATGCCGACCAGCTCAAGCAATACATGAAGATGTATCAGGTCACCTTCGAAGAGCGCGATCAGGTATTGCGTCCGCTGGGTGAACAAGGCCAGGAAGCGGTCGGCTCCATGGGCGATGACACGCCGATGGCGATCCTGTCGCAGCGCGTGCGTTCGCCCTACGACTACTTCCGTCAGCAGTTCGCGCAGGTGACAAACCCGCCGATCGACCCGCTGCGTGAAGCCATCGTCATGTCGCTGGAAATCTGCCTCGGTGCCGAGCGCAACATTTTCCAGGAGTCGCCAGAGCACGCTTCCCGCGTGATCCTCAGCTCGCCGGTCATTTCTCCGGCCAAGTGGCGCTCGTTGATGACTCTGGAGCGTCCAGGTTTCGAGCGGCAGATCATCGACCTGAACTACGACGAGAGCATCGGCCTTGAAGCGGCTGTGCGTAACATCGCCGATCAGGCTGAAGAAGCCGTGCGTGCCGGTCGTACCCAGATCGTCCTGACTGACCGCCATATTGCGCCGGGCAAGCTGCCTGCTCACGCCTCTCTGGCTGTTGGTGCTGTGCACCACCGCCTGACCGAAAAAGGCCTGCGTTGCGACAGTAACATCCTGGTTGAAACCGCCACGGCTCGTGACCCGCATCACTTTGCGGTGTTGATCGGCTTTGGTGCTTCGGCGGTTTACCCGTTCCTGGCCTACGAAGTGCTGGGCGACCTGATCCGTACTGGTGAAGTGCTGGGCGACCTCTATGAGGTGTTCAAGAACTACCGTAAAGGCATTACTAAAGGCCTGCTCAAGATCCTGTCGAAGATGGGGATCTCGACCATCGCTTCGTACCGCGGTGCGCAGTTGTTCGAAGCCATCGGCCTTTCCGAAGAAGTGTGCGAACTGAGCTACCGTGGTGTGCCTAGCCGCATCAAGGGTGCACGCTTCGTCGATATCGAAGCCGAGCAGAAGCTGCTGTCCAATGAAGCCTGGAGCCCGCGCAAGCCGATCCAGCAGGGCGGCCTGCTCAAGTTCGTGTTCGGTGGGGAATACCACGCCTACAACCCGGACGTGGTCAGCATGCTGCAAGCTGCTGTGCAGCAAGGCGACTACAGCAAGTTCAAGGAATACACCTCGCTGGTAGACAAGCGTCCGGTGTCGATGATTCGCGACCTGTTCCAGGTCAAGACCCTCGACACGCCGATGTCCATCGACGAAGTCGAGCCGCTGGCGGAAATCCTCAAGCGCTTTGACTCGGCCGGGATTTCTCTCGGTGCGCTCTCGCCAGAGGCCCACGAAGCGCTGGCTGAGGCCATGAACCGTCTGGGTGCACGCTCCAACTCCGGCGAGGGCGGCGAAGACCCTGCGCGCTACGGCACCATCCGCAGCTCGAAAATCAAACAGATCGCTACTGGCCGTTTTGGTGTGACCCCTGAGTATCTGGTCAACGCCGACGTGTTGCAGATCAAGGTTGCTCAAGGCGCCAAACCGGGAGAGGGCGGGCAACTGCCGGGCGGTAAAGTGAACGGTCTGATCGCCAAACTGCGTTATGCAGTGCCGGGCGTGACCTTGATTTCACCGCCGCCGCACCACGACATCTATTCCATCGAAGACTTGTCGCAGCTGATTTTCGACCTCAAGCAGGTCAATCCGGATGCGCTGGTTTCGGTCAAGCTGGTTGCTGAAGCAGGCGTGGGTACGATTGCCGCCGGTGTTGCCAAGGCGTACGCCGACCTGATCACCATTTCCGGCTATGACGGCGGCACCGGTGCTTCGCCGCTGTCGTCGATCAAATACGCCGGCGCTCCGTGGGAACTCGGTCTGGCCGAAACTCACCAGACCCTGCGTGGCAACGACCTGCGCGGTAAGGTCCGGGTACAGACCGATGGTGGTCTGAAAACCGGTCTGGACGTGATCAAGGCTGCGATTCTCGGCGCTGAAAGCTTCGGTTTCGGTACTGCGCCAATGATCGCGCTGGGCTGCAAATACCTGCGCATTTGCCACCTGAACAACTGCGCCACCGGCGTCGCCACTCAGAACGAGAAGCTGCGCAAAGACCACTACATCGGCACCGTCGACATGGTGATCAACTTCTTCACCTACGTGGCAGAAGAAACCCGCGAGTGGCTGGCCAAACTGGGCGTGCGTTCGCTGGAAGAGCTGATCGGCCGTACTGATCTGCTCGACATCCTGCCGGGCGAAACCGCCAAGCAACAGCACCTGGACCTGACGCCACTGCTGGGCAGCGACCACATCCCGGCTGATAAACCTCAGTTCAGCCTGGTGGATCGTAACCCGCCGTTCGACAAAGGCCTGCTGGCTGAGCGTATGGTTGAAATGGCCAAACCGGCCATTCAGAGCCTGAGCGGCGGTGAGTTCGAACTGGATATCTGCAACTGCGACCGTTCGATCGGCGCACGGATTTCCGGCGAAATCGCCAAGCTGCACGGCAACCAGGGCATGAACAACGCACCGATCACCTTCCGTTTCAAAGGCACCGCCGGGCAGAGCTTCGGTGTATGGAACGCCGGTGGCCTGAACATGTATCTGGAAGGTGACGCCAACGACTACGTCGGCAAAGGCATGACGGCCGGTAAGCTGGTGATCGTTCCGCCAAAAGGCAGCCCGTTCAAGACACAGGAAAGCGCCATCATCGGCAACACCTGTCTGTACGGTGCAACCGGCGGCAAATTGTTTGCGGCCGGTACGGCAGGCGAGCGTTTCGCGGTGCGTAACTCCGGTGCTCACACCATCGTGGAAGGCACGGGCGATCACTGCTGCGAATACATGACCGGTGGCTTTGTCTGCGTACTGGGCAAGACCGGCTACAACTTCGGTTCCGGCATGACCGGTGGTTTCGCCTACGTGCTGGACCTGGACAACACCTTCGTTGACCGGGTCAACCATGAACTGGTTGAAATCCAGCGCATCAGCGGCGAAGCGATGGAAGCCTATCGCAGCCATCTGGAGCGTGTACTGGCTGAGTACGTCGAGGAAACCGACAGCGAGTGGGGCCGTAACGTCTGGGAAAACCTGGACGATTACCTGCGCCGCTTCTGGATGGTCAAGCCGAAGGCTGCTTCGTTGAAGTCGTTGCTCTCCAGCACCCGCGCCAATCCGCAATAAAAGCAGCCACGAGCTGCAAGCTTGAAACTACAAGCTTGCAGCTCAGTGGGTCGAACAGAATTTGATTTCTTGCAGCTTGAAGCTTGTCGCTTGAAGCTGCCGTGAAGAGGCTCCAAATGGCTGAACGTCTAAGTAACGACTTCCAGTTCATCGATGTCGGGCGTAAAGATCCGAAGAAGAAGCTGCTGCGTCAGCGCAAGAAAGAGTTCGTGGAAATCTACGAACCTTTCAAACCCCAACAGTCGGCCGATCAGGCTCACCGTTGCCTGGGTTGCGGTAACCCGTACTGCGAGTGGAAATGCCCGGTACACAACTTCATTCCCAACTGGCTGAAGCTGGTTGCGGAAGGCAACATCCTGGCTGCCGCCGAGCTGTCGCACCAGACCAACACCCTCCCGGAAGTTTGCGGCCGCGTCTGCCCGCAAGACCGCCTGTGTGAAGGTGCCTGCACCCTGAACGACGGGTTTGGCGCTGTGACCATTGGTTCGGTGGAGAAGTACATCACCGACACCGCGTTCGCCATGGGCTGGCGTCCGGACATGTCCAAAGTGGTCCCGACCGGAAAGCGCGTCGCGATCATCGGCGCTGGTCCTGCGGGTCTGGGCTGTGCTGACGTACTCGTGCGTGGCGGCGTGACTCCGGTGGTGTTCGACAAGAATCCGGAAATCGGCGGTCTGCTGACCTTCGGTATTCCCGAGTTCAAGCTGGAAAAAACCGTATTGAGCCATCGTCGCGAAGTGTTCACCGGCATGGGTATCGAGTTCCGTCTCAATACCGAAGTCGGCAAGGACGTGACCATGGAGCAACTGCTCGAAGAATACGATGCCGTATTCATGGGCATGGGCACCTACACCTACATGAAGGGTGGCTTTGCCGGTGAAGACTTGCCGGGCGTGCACGATGCGCTGGACTTCCTGATCGCCAACGTCAATCGCAACCTGGGCTTTGAAAAGGCGCCGGAAGATTTCGTCGACATGAAAGGCAAGAGGATTGTGGTGCTCGGCGGTGGTGACACGGCTATGGACTGCAACCGCACGTCGATCCGCCAGGGCGCCAAATCGGTGACCTGCGCTTATCGTCGCGACGAAGAAAACATGCCGGGTTCGCGCAAGGAAGTGAAGAACGCCAAGGAAGAGGGCGTGAAGTTTCTCTACAACCGTCAGCCGATCGCCATCGTCGGCGAAGACAAGGTTGAAGGCGTGAAGGTCGTCGAGACCCGGCTCGGCGAGCCGGATGCCCGTGGCCGTCGCAGCCCTGAGCCGATTCCTGGCTCGGAAGAGATCATCCCGGCTGATGCCGTGGTCATCGCTTTCGGCTTCCGCCCAAGCCCTGCGCCGTGGTTCGAGCAGTTCAGCATCCAGACCGACAGCCAGGGCCGCGTCATCGCCCCGGAACAGGCGCAGTACAAACACCAGACCAGCAACCCGAAAATCTTCGCCGGTGGCGACATGGTGCGCGGCTCTGACCTGGTGGTAACTGCAATCTTTGAAGGCCGTAATGCGGCCGAAGGGATTCTGGACTACCTGGGCGTCTAAGCGATCCCGTGTAGAAGTGAGCTTGCTCGCGATGAACGATAACGCGATCCGCCTGATAGATCGCGGTGTCCGCATCGCGGCAAGCACTGCCCCCGCTGGTTCTATGATTTGCCTGATACACCGCGCCGCCTGATTCTCGAGCAAAGTGGAGCGCCACTCCGGCGCTCCAACGGAAAATCGCTGATACAAACCCTGCAACAACTCTGCGCAGTAACGCTGATTGAAGTAACTCTCCGCCCGACCCCAGCGCTAATACCTCCTCCAGCTTCATCCCCTTCTTTGCACCCATCCATGGCCACTACCTGCTGGCTCGCTGACTCTTTTGCTGCGTATTTCCGTTACGTTTTTCCGTCTTGCAGAGGGACTAGGATTGCCTGATCTACGGGAAATCAGTGTCACGTTGATTTCCTTGTCATACATGACGCTATAAGGAAATAGCCATGTCTCAAGATGCAACCTTGTCCACTCCTTCGACTGCCGAGGCGTCGAATACATTCTTGCCGAGCATCAGCGCGGTCCGTGAGCACCGTGCCCGCCAGCATGCTGACCGGATTCTTGATCAATTTGCCGAGCGTTTTACCGAGAAAGATTTTTTTCCTGAAGGCGGCGACGGATTGTTGTTCGCCATGCTGACTCGTTTACCCCAGTGGCCCGCGGATACGCAGATCACAGTGCTTGATGACGAGGGGGAGGTCGCGGGATACCTGAAGGACAATGACCAGAGTATTGCCCTGTACGCCGTAGTGCTCGTCCAGCAGGATGATGGCACGTACTCTCTAAACCACAATGAGCCCGCCACGGGGCCGGAGTCATTGTTTCGGCTGATCCTTGGTCAGCTTCCTGCCTCGTCGGGTCTTGGCCTGGGGGGCAACTTCCATGGCAGCAACAGTATTTCCGGACGTATCGTAACGCTTCGCGAACAGCTCGCAGGAATGGCGCGATCTGAACGTGGATTGTTGTTCGACGCGTTGTTGGCCGATGCCCAGGCAAACAAAAGCGAATCGCCAACCGGTTTACCCAATCCTTTCTTGCCGCTATGGACCCTTGCGGAGGCCGACCGGTTGCCGTCGCTCGTGAAGCTCCACGAGTTAAATCCACAGCTGCCTAGTGAAAGGCTGGGGGACCTGTTGCAAGCTGTTCCGATGACCGAAAGTCAAGATTCCGAGTTGCTGCTAAGCGGCACAATACCCGCAGAACATGCGGCAGCTTTGACGACTTCGCGGGCAGAGTGGGTTCGCTATCGCGCCATAGACGGCATATTGAATACTCGGGTTTATGACCCTGAAACCGATGCCTTGGCGCGGCAATTCGTCCAGCGGCTTTTAAAGGACACGCTTGACCGAGAATTGATGATTGTCGAGTCAGGCCAGAGCAGCTATTCACCTACGGAGCCCGACGACACTCGTATTGTCCTCTGGCATGACCGTGATGGTATTTATAGGGCAGAAAATCCTGGCACAGGTGAGATCAACAGCTTCGGACAGACCACCGACAGTTTTTATCTGGCTTTGGGTTCGCTACTGCAGCCTCATGAGCTCAGCCTGTGTGGCATGCAGCATGAGCGGGACGTAGCGGGGCTGCGCTCGACGGTAGGTAATCTGGTCGTCAAAGAAAACGGCGGCTGGTTCGAACTGGAAACATCGGCCCAGACCGATAATGCGTTAGCACCTGACTGGTTCAAGCAAGCGTCTGCTGCAGACAAACTCGCCTGGGCGGATGCGGTTCAGACGTACACCCAGGCCATGCTTGAAGCGCAAGTTCCTGATTCACCCACGCTGGCCGTGTCTGAGGTCGCCAGAGAACTACGCCAATTCGCCCGTAAGAAACTTCAGGATCACCTCAAATCCGGATTCGGCCTTGAACTGGACCCTGATCTGATCAGGGTTCACATCCCGGTTATACAGCCTTGGGGTACCGGCTCAAGCATTGGCCTGCCACATATTGGAGGTGACCACTCGGCCTCATTGCCGCGCACCGTCAGCCTTACCCAGCTAAGCCTGGAAAACGTAGCATTCAGCGATGTTCTGTTCCTGTTGCGTGCTCAAGTGAGAGACGCAGTCGGCAGGCCGATCGATGGTTTTGGTGCGCTTGATGCTTACAGGCTCGTGCGTGAAGTGGATATTGGCGAGACCTACAAAGCTTTTTTGAGAGCGCGATTGCTCAACTCTCCTGAAGGGGAGTGGTACAAAGAGCGCTTTGCTCAAGTCATGCAGGCTCAGATGCAACTGGATGCGTTAGAGGCCAAGCTTGCCGGAGATTACCTTGAAAATGGTACCTCACCGCACGGCCAGGAAGATCGCGGCTACAAGTGGGTCAAAGCCGTTCTGGATCATCCGGTCGATGATGGCGCTCGTCCTTTGGTGGAGGGCAGGCGAGTAAGGGTCGGTTCGCTACGCATTGCATCCGGTACCAAGCCGGATGACAGGGTGATCCTGAATGACTTTCTGGTTTTCGGACTGGCCTCTCCCTTGAGCGTTCCTTCCGCTGTGCTTTACACCGCTGGGGCTAAGGATGGGCGGTGTTTCGTTGAATTGAACAGCCTTGAGGATCTGCGTCCCAGATTGGGAGATAGCGAGTTTCAGGATTATTTGGTCCTTCAGGCTGAACCCTCTCAGAGACCCAGAATCAGGTGGATGTTGGAGAACAAGTGGCAGGATTTGATAATTGATGTGGCACTGCACACCGAAAACTTTCTTGAGACAAACTATAAGGCCCAAGCGGAGCGCGTAATTGCACTCGTTGATGAAAAGACCAAAAGTACTTGGGAAGTAAACTGGGAAAGTGCCTGGTCAATCGTCAGATCCGTCGGAGACTTTGCGCTAGGCTTCACACCGTTCAGGGTTGCGTTACCCGTAGCAGCCGTGCGCAGTTTGTATGCGATGTCCAAGGCGATAAAAAACGAGGACGGTGGTGACCACAGTTCCGCTTTGTATTTTGTTGCAGCGGCCAGCTTCCTGACCGCAGCATTGCCGACGTCAAAACAAACCAACATCAAATCCCCCCCTCGCAAATACCCCACTGTCATTGAATTAAAAGGCAAGGCGGCTCTGGCCGTCAGCCCGGATGGCTTGAGACTGCGCACGGATGGAATTTTTAAAGAAATCTACGAGCAAGCACAGCAAGGGTCAGCACCGCGTTTTTATATAAAACAGGATGGGAAAACCTTCCAGGTACGCTATGACCGTGACAGCGGGGTCTGGCGGCTGATTGATCCTCGCCGCCCTGACGCTTATTACCAACTACCGATACGCTCTCAGGGCGGTAACTGGGTATACGCCAGGTCCGGGTTGATAGGCGGCATGCCCAAAGGCGCAAAAGGCGCCAACGGTGCCACGGCTACGGTGCCAGCCGCGAGCGAAGGACCCAAGCGCTATACGTTGGACCTGACCGGGTTTGAAGAAGCCAAGCCGTTTAAAAAGGCTGATCCGTTTATTAAGGAAAAACTTCTGAAGTCGGCAGAGAGCGTCACTGAAAAGTACGCCCAGGAAGGTGGCGGAAGATTTCATGGCTACAAGGAGAAGGGTACTGGCAGGAGTATCTTTACCCTCGATCTGACAGGCATACCAGGCTCTACCGGCAGAGGCTCGTGGCGATTACAGCTTGTCGAGCGCTTGATAGTTGATGAAACGGGCAGCGTTGTTAAACAGCCGGGCCAGCCCGGTGTATTGGTGTTCGATAAGGTCTTGTCCCAGCACTAATGCAGACATTGTTTCATCTGGCATCGTAGCGGGAATGAGTGGCCGAGCTTCATTTGGCTCACTCAGCCCGCCGCGACAAATCGACCCGATAGATAAAAGGCACGGCTCTGTCCGTGCCTTTTACGTCCGCGTCTGAGAAAATGCCCGCACTTTTTTTGCGGATGCCGACATGACTGCCTTGAAGAACGACCGTTTCCTCCGTGCCCTGCTCAAGCAACCCGTGGACGTTACCCCTGTCTGGATGATGCGCCAGGCCGGCCGTTACCTGCCGGAATACCGCGCCAGCCGCGCCAAAGCCGGAGACTTCATGAGCCTGTGCATGAACCCGGAGTTCGCCTGCGAGGTCACGTTGCAACCGCTGGAGCGTTATCCGCTGGACGCTGCAATCCTGTTCTCCGACATCCTGACTATTCCGGATGCCATGGGGTTGGGCCTGTACTTTGAAACCGGCGAAGGTCCGCGCTTCAAGAAAACCGTCAACACGATGGCCGATATCGAGGCCTTGCCGATCCCCGATCCGCAAAAAGACCTCGGCTATGTGATGGACGCCGTCAGCACTATTCGTCGCGAATTGAATGGCCGTGTACCGCTGATCGGCTTCTCCGGCAGCCCATGGACCCTCGCCACCTATATGGTTGAAGGCGGTTCTTCGAAGGATCATCGCAAGTCCAAAGCCATGCTCTACGAAAACCCGCAAGCCATGCACCTGCTGCTGGACAAGCTGGCGGACTCAGTCATTGCTTACCTCAATGGCCAGATTCTGGCGGGTGCGCAGGCGGTGCAGGTGTTCGACAGCTGGGGCGGTAGCCTCTCTGATGCCGCCTATCAGGAGTTTTCGCTGGCCTACATGCGCAAGATCGTCAACGGCCTGATTCGCGAGCATGATGGCCGCAAAGTTCCAGTCATCCTGTTCACCAAAGGCGGTGGTCTGTGGCTGGAGAGCATGGCTGATACTGGCGCCGACGCACTGGGCCTGGACTGGACCACCAACATCGGCGACGCCCGTCGTCGCGTCGGTGACAAAGTCGCGCTGCAAGGCAACATGGACCCGTCAGTCCTGTACGCCAGCCCGCAAGCGATCCGCGCCGAAGTCTCGCGCATTCTCGCCAGCTATGGCAGCGGCAATGGCCACGTCTTCAACCTCGGCCACGGCATCACCCCTGAAGTTGACCCGGCACATGCCGGTGCTTTCATCGAAGCGGTGCATGAGTTGTCGGCGCAGTATCACGGTTAATGCAATGACCCTGTAGGAGCTGCCGAAGGCTACGAAGGTGTATTCCTGACACACCGCTTTCGCAGCCTTCGGCAGCTCCTACAGGGAGCGCTTATATTTGTGTCTTCACCTGCAACGGCGGCAGCTTCGCCAACTTCAGCGCCACCCCCAGTGCAATCAACAGCAGCACACCAATAAACAACCCGATGCCGTTCCACCCGCCGTAATGCCAGCACACTCCGCCCGCCGTCCCGGCCACGCTTGAACCTGCGTAATAACTGAATAGATACAGCGACGATGCCTGGCCTTTGGCCTTGAGTGCACGGCGGCCGATCCAGCTGCTCGCCACAGAGTGCGCACCGAAAAAGCCGAAGGTGAACATCACCACGCCAATGACCACCAGCGCTAATGGCTCAAACATCGTCAGGGCCATGCCTGCCAACATCAACACGATGACAGCCCAGAGCACCTGGCGACGTCCGAGTTTGTCCGCCAGCGAACCAATCTTCGCCGAGCTATAGATGCCTGACAGGTAAACCACCGAGAACAATCCCACGACCGCCTGGCTCAAGTGATAAGGCTCAGCCAGCAAACGATAGCCAATGTAGTTGAACAGGGTCACGAAGCTGCCCATCAACAGGAACGCTTCAAGGAACAGCAATGGCAGGCCAGCATCACGAAATTGCATGACGAAGCCATCAATCAGGCTGCGCGGTTGCAGCGAGCGTGCTCGAAAGTTGCGCGACTCCGGGAGGATTTTCCAGAACACCGCAGCGGCTATCAGGGCCAAAACACCCACCACCATCAACGCCACGTGCCAACTGACGTAGTCGATCAATACGCCAGTAATGACCCGGCCGCTCATGCCGCCAATCGCGTTGCCGCCGATATACAGACCCATGGCCAGACCAATGTGGTTGGGGTGGATCTCCTCGCTGAGGTAGGTCATCGCCACTGCCGCCAGCCCGCTGAGCGACAGTCCCACCAATGCTCGAGTAATCAACACACCTTCCCAGCTCGGCATCAATGCACTGGCGAGGGTGAAGATCGCTGCGCAAAACAGCGCCAGAACCATCACCGGCTTGCGCCCGAGGCGGTCGGAGATCGGTCCGGTGATCAATAAACCGATTGCCAGCATGCCGGTCGATACCGAAAGAATCAGGCTGCTCTGCGCCGCATTGATCGAAAACTCCTGAGACAGCACCGGCATCATCGGTTGCACGCAGTACAACAGTGCAAACGTCGCGAAGCCGCCCGCGAACAGCGCCAGCACCGTGCGCATGAACAGTGGCGTGTCTTTCTCGATGTAAACGTCACCCAAAGGGATGGCCGCTTCAATCGTTGTCGATTGGGTTTGCGGAGCAGAAGGGCTGACGGCAGTGTTCACGGTGGGCCTCAAAGAGCGTCTGGCGGGCAATGAGAAAAAAGAATATAGCTCGCTAATCATTCTTTCCAATATATTGTTCGACCTGTTTGATAGGTAAAACGACTTATTGGAAAGGCCATGGAATTACGTCATCTTCGCTACTTCATAGCGGTCGCTGAAGAGTTGCACTTCGGTCGGGCTGCGCAAGTTCTGGGCATTTCCCAGCCACCGCTGAGCCAGCAGATTCAGGCGCTGGAGCAGGAACTGGGGGCGCGTCTGTTTGATCGCACCAATCGGCGTGTGGAATTAAGCGAGGCGGGCCGGTTGTTTCTCGACGAAGCCCGTTTGGTGCTGGCGCAAGTCGACAAGGCTGCAGATGTCGCTCGTCGTGCGCAGTTGGGGGAACTGGGGGAGTTGAAGATCGGCTTCACCACGTCGGCGCCGTTCACCTCGAGTATTCCACAAGCGATCCTCGCTTTTCGCCAGACCTTTCCCGCGGTGCACCTGTCGTTGCAGGAAATGAACAGTAAAGAGGTTGCGGCCGGCCTTGAGGATGAGTCCATTCAGGTCGGCATCATGCGGCCACTGGCGTTGCCGGATTCCCTGGTGGTACATGAGCTGTTGCGCGAGTCGCTGGTGGCGATCATCAATGCGGATCACCCGCTGGCACAGGGCAGCGATCAAGGCATCCATTTGTCAGAACTGGCCAGTGAACCCTTCGTGTTTTTCCCACGCACTTACGGCAGCGGTTTGTATGCGCAGCTTGTCGATCTGGCGCGAGCGGCCGGGTTCAGCCCCTTGATCACTCAAGAAGCGGGAGAGGTCATGACCATCATTGGCCTGGTTGCTGCGGGGCTTGGCGTGACCGTGTTGCCTGCGTCCTACCGACGTATGCGAATCGAAGGTGTGGTCTATCGCACGTTACTTGATCCGGAGGCCACCAGCGCCGTCTGGCTGGTGCAGCGCAAGGATCAGCAATCACCGATGGCGAGGGCTTTTGTAGAGCTGGTGACGCGCCGGACAGAGGACAAGTAGCCAATTAATCGTGGCCTTGAGGTCAAGTTCTGCTGCCCGAAGTCGAGACAATTTAAAGACCTTTCCAGTTTTCGGTGACCTATGGCGCTTCGGCAGATACGTATTTCAACACGTGCATTTCTGAGTTTTGGCGTCATCAGTGTGTTGATGCTTGGCTTCGGGATCTTCTCCATGCACCAGATCACGCAGATGCGCGAGGCGGTTGTGCACACCGAGCAGGTGTCGCACGCCGGGACCCGATGGCTGGGCAGTATTCGTGATAACTCACTGGGCATTCGGGTTCTCACATTCCGGCTGATGATCAACCGTGATCCCGCTGTCCTGGGGCCTTCCACCCAGCGTCTGGTGTTTCTGCGTGGCGAATTGAGCAAGGCACTTGAGGGGTATACCCCGATCGTGCCCGAAGTCGCTCGTGCATCGTTTACCAGGATGCAAAGCGTCGTGGCCCAGTATCAACAGGCGCTGGATAGTTATCAGAAGCTTTCCGAGAAGGGCGACATCCCGGGGATGACAGCGCTGCTCAATGGCACCATCCAGGATCTGTCCAATCAGACGGGTGACTTGTTCAACGAGCTGGTCAAGATCAACCTCGAACAAGGCAGCCTTTACACCCAGCAGGCCGAGCAACGCTACGACACGGCCATGCAGACCACCGTGGCCGTGCTGGTGCTGGTATTTGTGTTGACCGTCGCGCTGGCCTGGCTGCTGACGCGCAGCATTGTGCAACCACTCAATGGCGCCATCGGTGCCGCCCGGCGTATTGCCCGTGGTGACCTGACCGGGACTATCGAGGTTGATGGCAAGGACGAGGCGGCCGATCTGCAGAAATCGCTGGGTGATATGCAGCAAGCCTTGATGGATACCTTGCGTCTGATCGGCAACTCCTCCGATCAACTGGCCACCGCCGCCGAAGAGATGACTGCAATTACTACTCAGACCTCGGGTGATCTGCACAACCAGAACGACGAAATCCAGCAGGCTGCTACAGCGGTCAACGAAATGACGGTGGCTGTTGAGGAAGTAGCTCGCAACGCGGTCTCCACGGCAGATGCTTCCAGCGCCTCAACGAGCACCGCACAAATGGGGCGCCAACGAGTCGACGGGACTATTCAAGCCATCGAGCGTATGGGGCAGCGTGTAGAGGACGCGTCTTCACAGGTTCGTGAGCTGGCTGAGCATTCCCAGGACATCGGCAAGATTCTGGATGTGATTCGGGGCGTGGCCGAGCAAACCAATCTGCTGGCGCTTAACGCGGCGATTGAAGCTGCTCGCGCGGGAGAAGCAGGACGAGGTTTCGCTGTCGTTGCCGACGAAGTCCGCGCATTGGCGGGGCGTACTCAGACTTCGACTCAGGAAATCGAGCAGATGGTCGCCGCTATTCGGGCTGGTACAGCGAAGGTCGTTGATACCATGCAGGCCACCAATGAGCAGGCGCTCACGACCCTGGACATGGCCAAAACTGCCGGTGGTGCGCTGGACGAAATTGCCCAGGCTATCTCGCTGATCCACGAACGGAATCTGGTGATCGCCAGTGCCTCAGAGGAGCAGGCGCAGGTGGCGCGGGAAATCGACCGCAATCTGGTCAACATCCGTGATCTGTCGATCCAGACCTCGGAGGGGGCCGGGCAGATAGATTCGGCCAGCCAGTCTCTGTCGGGACTGTCCCACGATCTGAAAACCATGGTTGGGCGTTTTCAGTTGTAGTCTGATCGGATACCGATTCCCGGTAGGAGCGAACTTGTTCGCGAGCCGCTTTACGCGGTGTATCAGGCAAACTGCCTCGCCAACAAGTTGGCTCCTACCACTATCTGCAACGTGGGATCAGTCCACCTTGCTCAGATCACCCTTCAACGCAACGCCAGCGATGATTGCACCGGCATGGCATTCGTAGTTCACCGGGTCTTTGCGTTCGATACTTTTGTAGTAGCTGGTGATGTTGGTCACGGCGTTGGCGTTGGCGTTTTTCGCTGCGCCGTACATCTGCAGGATGGCCGATTGCAGGACCCACTCACACGCTTCAGTATCGGTCTTGTTGAATGCGTTGGTTTTTTTGTTGGTCACAGCGCCAGGGCTGACCACGGTAACCTTACCTTTTGGCGGTACGCCTGCCAGGTAGAACTTTACGCTGCCATCGATTTTGCCAGCAGCGGTCATGTCATTGATGACTTTCTGAAACGGCAGGAACAACGCTGTGTCGCGGGCCTGGCTGACAGCAGGCAGGACGGACAACGCAATGGCAGCAGCGGCGATCCAGGATTTCATTTGCATAACGATCTCTCCTTGAGACTAGGTAAAAGGGTCAGGACCAGCGGCGGAAAATCAACGACGTGTTGACCCCACCAAAAGCGAAGTTGTTGTTCATCACGTATTCGTGGCTCATCTGCCGAGGCTCGCCGCGCAGGTAATCCAGGTCGCCGCACTGTGGGTCGATCTCGTTCAGGTTCAGCGTATGGATGTAACGGTCGCGATTGAGCATCTCGATGCAGAACCAGGACTCCAGCGCACCGCATGCGCCCAGGGTGTGGCCCAGAAAGCTTTTCTGCGAACTGATCGGCATGCGTGAGCCAAACAGACTGCTGGTGGCGAGGGTTTCAGCGATGTCGCCTTGCTCGGTTGCGGTGCCGTGACCGTTGACGTAGCCGATGGCTTCAGGCGGCAGGTTGGCGTCTTCCAGCGCCAGCTCCATGGCGCGGCGCATGGTCGCCTGTTCAGGGCGGGTGCTGTGCGCGCCGTCGGCGTTGCTGCCGAAACCCACCAGCTCTGCATGAATGTGCGCGCCACGGGCCAGTGCGTGCTCCAGTTCTTCCAGCACCAGCATGCCGCCGCCTTCGCCGATCACCAGGCCGTCACGTCGGGTGTCATACGGGCGCGGGCTGGTGTGGGGCGCGTCGTTTTTCAGGCTGGTGGCATACAGCGCATCGAAGACCATGGCTTCGGTAGGGCACAGTTCTTCCGCGCCCCCGGCCAGCATCAGCGGCAAGCGGCCGAACTTGATTGCCTCATAGGCATAACCGATGCCCTGGCTGCCGCTGGTGCAGGCGCTGGACGTCGGGATCAGACGACCGGTCAGCCCGAAGAAAATGCTGATATTGGCCGCCGTGGTGTGCGGCATCATCCGCACGTAAGAGTTGGCGTTGAGCCCAACGGCCACCGAGTTGAGCAGCATGTTGCCGAAGGCTTTTACATCTTCGGTGCTGCCCGTGGATGAGCCGCAGGCGGTGCCCATGCGCCCGTCACGGATGATGGGGTCATTGAGCAGGCCCGCACCTATCAAGGCCTGTTCGGCCGCGCCCACTGCCAGACGCGAGACCCGGCCCATGCTGCGCAGTTGTTTGCGGGTCCAGTGCGACGGCACGGCGAAATCATCGATAGGGCCCGCCAGCCGCGTGTTCAGCTCGGTGAAGCGATCCCATTCGTCCATGCGCCGAATGCCGCTGCGGTTGGCGTTGAAGTTGGCTTCAACGCTCGCCCAGTCGCTGCCCAGTGAAGTAATACCGGCCATGCCGGTGACGACGACGCGCTTCATCAGCACAGGCCTCCGTTGACGGCCAGTACCTGGCGAGTGATATACGCGGCTTCGGCGGACATCAGGAAATTCACCGCACCAGCGACTTCTTCAGGGGTGCCCATGCGCTGTGCGGGGATCATCTTCATCAATTCATCCACAGGAACATTTTCGTCGAGCATGGCGGTATCGATCAGACCGGGCGCGACGCAGTTGACGGTGATCTTGCGCTTGCCCAACTCGATGGCCAGCGCCTTGGCGGCACCGATCACGCCCGCTTTGGACGCGCTGTAATTGACTTGGCCACGGTTGCCGATCAGGCCTGAAACCGAGGTGATGCACACGATGCGACCGGCCGCACGACGACGGATCATCGGCATCATTACCGGGTGCAGCACGTTATAGAAGCCATCGAGGTTGGTTCTGAGCACCACGTCCCAATCATCGTCGCTGAGCGCCGGGAAGGCGCCGTCACGCGTCAGTCCGGCGTTGAGCACCACACCGTAATAGGCACCGTGGGTTTCCACATCCGCTTCCAGAATGGCTTTGCAGGTTTCGCGGTCAGCCACGTCGAATTGCAGGATCCGCGCCTGACGGCCCAAGGCGACGATTTCGGCCTGGACAGCTTCGGCTTCGGTGCGTCCACTGCGGCAATGCAGGATCAGGTCGAAGCCTGCTTGCGCCAGTCGTAGCGCAATGGCGCGGCCGATGCCACGGCTGGAGCCGGTGACCAGTATCGAGTCAGTCATGTGCCGGCTCCTTCGTTCAGGTATTGATCGGGGTTGGGCGGGCAGTACACGCTGAGGCGGGCAAACGCTTCAATGGCCGGGCCGGTCAGGCGACACTCGAAAACACCCATGCCGTTGTCGTCCTGCAGCGAGCGCAGGGCGTGGATGGTCAATTCACTGCCCGCGGGAAAGTGTTCCACGTTGCATTCGAACTTGCGACTGCCGAGCAGAAAGCCCAGTACTACCGGTTCACCTTGAGTACGAGCCTTACAGCCTGCGTAGGCGGCGACACTCTGAGCCATCAGCTCGATGCCCACCCAGGCGGGCATGTTGCCTTTGGCGTCATTGAGCAGTCCACCGGGTGTGACAGTCAGGCGAGTGTGAATCTGTTCTTCGTCGAACGACAGCACCTCATCGATGAGGATCATGTCGCCGGCATGGGGCAGCAGTTCTGCGAGCGGCCAGGCAATCATGAGGCGTCTCCGATAATCAGGCTGATGTTGTTGCCGCCGAAGGCAAACGAGTTGCTCATCAGGTAGCGCTTTGGCGTTTGTGCCAGGCGAGTCTGCGCGTTAGTCCACTGCAAAGGCGGCAGCAGCGGGTCTGCTTCGCCATCCCAGGTGTGAGGCGGCAGCGCGTGGTCAGTGTTTTCCGGTGCCAGGCTCAGCCAGCAGAACGCTGCTTCCAGCGCACCCGCTGCGCCCAGCGTGTGGCCGGTCATGGGTTTGGTCGAAGAGCAGGGCACGCCGTCAGGGAAAATAGCGTTCACGGCCAGGCTTTCCATGGCGTCGTTGTGAGGCGTGGCCGTGCCGTGCAAGTTCAGGTAACCGATCTGCGTCGCAGCAAGCCCGGCATTGTCCAGCGCTTGTTGCATGGCTTCACGTGCTCCGCGACCGCTCGGTTCGGGAGCGGAAATATGGTGCGCGTCGCACGTTGCGCCCGCACCCAGTAACGCAATCGAATGCTCGCCGCTGGCTTCGCGGGTCATCAGAAACAACACCGCAGCCTCGCCGATATTGATCCCGTCACGATTGCGCGAAAACGGGTTGCAGCGCTGTTGCGAAACCGCTTCCAGCGCCGAGAAACCGTTCAGGGTAAGTTTGCACAGCGTGTCGACACCGCCGCACAGCACCGCATCGCACAGGCCCATGTCCAAGGCGCGTCGGGCACTGAGCAGGGCGCGGGCGCTGGACGTGCAGGCAGTGGAAATCACGTAGGAAGGGCCGCTCAGCTCCAGCCACTCCGAAAGGAAATTGGCCGCTGCACCCAGCTCTTGTTGCTGATAGTGGTAATCAGCAGGGAACTGCTGGCTGCTCAACCATGCGCCAATGCCACGCCCGGCTTCGTCGATGCCCGACGTGCTGGTGCCCAGAATCACCCCTATACGATGAGTGCCATAACGCGTGATGGCCTCACGGATATCCGGCTCGATCTGCAGGGCAGCCGCCAGCAACAGCTGATTGTTGCGGCTTTTGTGGGAGGCCAAAGCAGAGGGGATTTGCGGCAATTCTGTTTTGACTGCACCCACCGGCAAAATGCGATCCGGCACCCAGCCGCTTTCTGCAACCATGCCTGACGTGTCGGCGGCAAATAGCCTGCGTGCGACTTCTTCACGGCCACTGCCCAGGGAGCAAATCAGGCCCAGTGCGTTCAGGTAGGCGTTCACTGCAGGGCCTCACTGTTCAGCGGGCTGATGCCATAGTTGATCCTGCCGTCTTTGCCGGTGAGGACGACCAGCCTGAAGGTGTCGGCGCTGCTGTATTCCACGCCCCATCGTTCATTGAAAATGCGTTGCGTACCTCGGCGCTGAGCCGTCGGATAGTTGCGCCCCAACTCGTTGTCCGGGGTCAGGGCGAATAGCAGCGCCGCGAACAGTTCCCGGGCTTCGGCATTGGGCGGTAACAGGCCGTCGGCTTGCCACTGGCCGTTGATCAATTGCTGGCGGGCAAGGGGAATGCCCAGCGGGTCCATCAGTGACCAGCGCAATCCGCTGGCTTCCTGCTGAATCACCAGTAACCAGTCCTGACGCTGATCAGCCTGCTGGCGCTGGATGTGCAATTGCATAGGCAGCTGCAGCTCGGGGACCGAAACAGGCAGCGGGGCCTGGCTGGCACACGCCGTGAGCAGCAGGGCACAGGCAATCAGCAATGCGCGAATCATGTTCTTTCACCCTCGAAAGGTTTGCGCGCCACCACATTGACCAAGGTTTCCTCGCGTTGGCCAACAGGCGCTGGCTTGCGCAGCTTCAGACGTTCCAGCAAACCGAAATCAGTGGAGCGGCTCCACCAAAGATACGGGTAAGACACGTTCTGCGCACCAAACTCAAAGCCCTGATCGCGGAGCATTTGCAGGTACTGCTCAGCACTTTTCTGCACATGCATCGGGTGGCGGAACAGCCAGCGGATCACCCAGGTGTCGATATAGGCTTCGGTGGATTCAGCGAACAACAAATAACCGCCGGGTTTGAGCACCCGATAGAACTCGGCGAGAGCCTGTTCCTGTTCGACCAGGTGGTGGAATGTCTGGTGGCAGAACAGGATATCGACGCTGGCGTCGGCCAGTTTCAGGGCTGCGCAGTCGCTGCCGATCAGTTCGACATCGATGCCTTGAAGCCGGGCTTCAGTGCGGCTCATGGTCAGGCTTTCAGGATCAGCGTCCACACCTAACAGGCGTGATGGCGCAAACACTTCACACAGGCGCTTGAAAGACTTGCCCTGACCGCAACCCGCGTCGAGCAGTACTGGCTGGCTTGGCGGTGCGCCGTCAAACAGGCTGCGCAGATCGTCGATCGCCACCCGCAACACGCGGTGTTGCCAGGTATGGCTACGAAGGAACCACAAACCGAAACGGGTTTCTTCGACGTATTTGTCGCTCAGGAACGGCCCGCTCATTGAGCTGTACTCGCGCAGATTTCCGAGAGCATGCGCAGGCGGCGCTTGGGCTCGGCAACAAACGGGTTAAGCGGGTCCCAGGCATATCCGGCCAGAATCGCGCTGATCATGCGGCGGATATCCCGAGTGCTTTCCGGGTAGAAAATCACATCCTGGAAAGTGCCCTCGTACCAGCCTTCAACGTAGGCGCGGAAGGTGTCTACGCCACGCTTGAGCGGTGTGGCGAATTCAGCCTGCCAGTCGACCGTTTCACCTTGCAGTTGGCGATGCAGAACCCCCGCCGCCATGCTCGCCGAACGCATGGCAATGGTCACGCCGGAGGAGAACACCGGGTCGAGGAATTCAGCCGCATTGCCCAGTAGCGCAAAGCCCGGACCGTGCAGGGTTTTGACGTTGGCCGAGTAACCGCCGATGGTGCGCGCCGGAGTGTCCCAGACGGCGTTTTTGAGCAGTTCCTTGAGATGCGGCGTTTCGTCGACGAACTCGCGCAGGCAGGCGTCGAGGTCTTCGGGTTTGTCCTTGAAACGTTCGGACGCAGCGACGACACCCATGGAGCAGCGGCCGTTGCTGAACGGGATCGACCAGAACCACACATCGCGCATTTCAGGGTGAATGCTGACGAGGATTTTCTCGCGGTCAAAGGACTCCGGGAAGTGATCCTCAACGTGGGTGAACACCGCCTGACGCACCGGAAAATTCGACGGTGCTTCCAGGTCCAGCAAGCGCGGCAGCACGCGACCATAGCCGCTGGCGTCCAGCACGAACTGCGCCTGTATCTGATACTCGCTACCGTCTTCGCGACGTACGCTCAAGACCGGTTGCGGGCTGTTGAAATCGCCCGCGATGATCTCTTGCTGATAGCGGATTTCCACGCCCTGCAATTCAGCCTGATCGGCCAACAGTTTGTCGAACTCACCGCGTTGTACCTGGAAGGTCGATGGCTGGCCTTCGCTGAAGGTGTCGCCGAAGTCGAATGCGCTGTACTGATCGCGCCACGCAAAGGCTGCACCATTTTTCTTCTGAAAGCCTGCGGCCTTTACGGCGTCGAGCATGCCGGCCTCTTCGACGAAGTCCAGGCAGTGGGACAGCAGGCTTTCACCAATGGAGAAACGCGGGAATTGCTGGCGCTCAATGATCAGCACGTCATGCCCGTTACGCTTGAGCAGAACAGCGGCGATCGCACCGGCGGGACCTGCTCCAATCACGACGACTGTCCGGCTTTCCCTATCAGTTACTGACATATGACTTCCTTACTGGATCGACAGCGTTTACGGGTGGCTGCACCGGTGCGCGGCCCATGCCCAGCAACGCTGGCATCAGGGTCGCGAGCAGGCTCATCAGCATCAGCGCGAAGTACAGCGCCGGGTTGATCAGTTGTTGTTGCAGCAGCATATTGAGAAAGACGATTTCGCTCAGGCCGCGAATATTCAGCAGCACGCTTTCACGCCAGCGGCTGGCACCGGCAAACGACGGCGTTGCCCAGCTCAACCCGAGCCAGTTGCCGAGCATCTTGCTGGCAATCGGCAGCAGAATCAGCGCACCGAGCTGTACCCAACCGAGGCTGCCCATGGCGCTATGCACGTTGATCTGCACGATGCCGAAAGTCAGGATCAGCGGGATCGCCAGCCAGGTTTGCAGGTGCATGAACCATTCGCGCCTGATCGGCAGCACCCATGGCTGTTTGAGTCGGGCCATGCACAGCAGATAGCCGATGCCGAAAATCAGCGCGTTGAGCTTGTAGTGCTCGGCCACCATCAGCAGGGCAAAGAACGTGAGGCTGTAAACCAGCGGCTGGCCCAGTTGCAGAACACGTAGCAGCAAAGGCACGCACGCGCCGAGCAGCGGCAGTAAAAGGCTATTGATGTTCAGGCTGCCTTGGGCGATGCCAAACAGGCTCCAGCACATCAGGTCGATAAGGATTGCGGTCTGCACCAGACGCCGGGTCGCCTCTGGCGGATAGTCGATATGGCGCAGGTACAGGTACAGCACCGGTATTGCCGTAATCGCGAATACCAGGCCGAGAGCCAGTGAACTGATCCACGGCTGTGCGGGTAGAAACCAGAAGGCGCAACTCAGCCCGGCCAGAAATGGCACAGCAAAACTAGGCAGTGCGACTTTCAGGCTTTGGCGATCCATCTTTACGTCGATAACGTCGCTGAGGATGTGCCCCAACACGATGGCGAAACTCAGGCCATACAAGGTCTTTAGCCAGACTGGCGACACTAGCTGTGCACCGCTCAGTTGCCAGTGCGGTTCCACCCAGAACAGCATGATCAGCGGCAGGGCGAAGGTCGCCAGTAGCAACTGGCTGACGATGGGAATCAAGCCGAAACGGCGTCCCAGATGCGTCGCGACTGCAAACATCAGTAAGGCCATCAACCAGAACAGCGCGGTCATCATGAATGAGCCTCGCTTTCAGTTGCAGGCTTGGCCTTTCGAGAGGCAGCCCACGGTGCGAGCATGAAGCTGAACGCCAGTCCGAGGCTCACCGACAGGCCAAAGTTGCTGATGGCGGGCGTGCTGGAAACGGCCAGCAAACCGAACGATAACCAGGTGGTGACGGCGGCGAGCAAGGTACCCAGCAAACTCACTGCGGCACCACCAATCTGTTCGCGCATCAGGATTGCGTAGTCAACACTGATCGCGGTCACCAGTAACAGGCCGAACAGGCTGAACAACGTCAGCGGCTGACCGAGCCAACCCAGGCTGGCAAGGCTGCATAGCGCGGCGAGCAACGGTAGCGCGACGATGCGCAGCGCACCGCCGAATCCGAACGGCGCAATCAGCAACAGCACGATCAACACGCAGGACGCCAGTTTCAATTCTGCGGCGCTGATCTGGGTGGCGGCAAAGACAGTGTTAAGTTGTCCCAGGCGATCCACCAACCGCACGCCCGGCAAGTCCTGAGCTTGCAAACGCAGCAAGGCGGCGTTGTTCAAACCTTGCAGGCTGACCATGCCAGCGACACCGTTCTTGCTTGCGCCCAGCCATAGCACTCGCCATGGCTCGCCGAGTGGTCCGGCCAGTGCCGCGTCGATGTCGGTGACCGGCAACGCCTGCAGTTGATTCAGTTCAGCTTGCAGCGCGCTGGCGGGAACGCCGAGCTCAACCAGCGTTTGCCAGTGCTCAGGCAAGGTGCTCAGGGCTTTGCGAACGGCGTCTTGTTCGGAAGGGGGCGCGACCAACTGGTTCAACGCCAGATAACCGTTCAGTTCGTCCAGATTGACCAGTTGATCGAGACGTTGTGTCAGTGCCGTCTGACGCTCCAGCAATTCTTGCTGGTCTTTGCCCTCGACCAGAAAGAACTGGCTGGTGGGCTGGTAACCCGTGATCTTCGCAATGGTCTGCGCTTGCGCGGTAAGTTGCGGCGGCGCCGAGATCCATTGGCGGATGTCATTCTTGGTGGTCAGTTGCCACAGTCCTGCTGCGCAGAACAGCACCAGCAACGTCAGCAGAATGGGCGTGCCGACCCGTTGCAGCAGGGTTTCGCGCCAGCCCAACAAGCGATCAGCCAGACGCAAAGGCCATTGAGCCGGGTTCAATTCAGTGCTGTTGAGCAGCGCGGGCAACAGGCAAACGGCAGTGAGGTAAGCGCCGATCAGGCCCGCCGCAGAGAACACGGCGATTTGTGTCAGCGCCGGGAAAGGCGTCCAGGCCAACGCCAGGTATCCGATGCAACTGGTCGCCAGGCTCAGACTCAGGCCCGGCAGCGTCAGGCGCAGGGCAGGCCAGCTGCGCCAGGGTTTCAGGCTCCAGCTTTTGGACAGGTAATGCAGCGGGTAGTCCACCGCTACGCCAATCAGGCTGGAACCCAGTACCAGTGTCATCACGTGCATATGACCGAAGAGCGCGACGCAGGCGACGGCGCCAAACAGCATGCCTACCAGCACCGGCACGAACGCCAGCAACACGCGCCAGCGGCGGAAAGCCAGCAACAGCAACAGCAAAATACCCGCTGTTGCACCACCGCCGACCCAGGTGATTTCCCGGCTGGCCTGACGCTGGCCGTCGGCCGCATACAGCAGGCCGCTGGCTGCCAGTAACTGCCCATCGGCCTGCGCAGCCTGTTGGCGGGCCGCGCTGAGCAAGTCGGCGACGCGCAGCGGCAAGTGCATGTCGAACGCATCGCCGTTTGTGCGGGCTCGCAGCAGTACCCAGTTTTTGCCATCGGCGTTGGCGATTAGCGCCCCGGTGCCGATATCCGGCCGCACGGCGCCGTGTTGCGGCATGCCGCTCTGAATACGTCCGGTCAGGCCCAGCCAGTCATCCTGGCTGGGCACCAGGCTGAAGCCGCTGAATGGGTCGAACAGGCTTTGCACGCGTTGTTGAATAAAGGCCTGCGGGTTGTCGATCAATTGTGTCCGGTCTGCCGTTGGCAGCATCGCCAGTCGACCTTGCAGTAGTTGGGTGCGCAGCGCAGGCAGATCGGCTTGCAGGCTCCATTGGACCTTGTCGAACAGACCGCTGGCCTGCCATTGCTCTCCCAATTCTTGGGCCAGTTTGATGGCTTGCTGCTGATCGGTGTGGCCGACCAACACCAGCATTTCGCGGTTCAGTGGTTCTTGCATGCGCTGTTCGGCGCGCAGTTCCAAAGGGTCGGGGCTGCTACCGGGGACCAGCTCCATCAGGTTGGCTGACAGCGGCGCACCGTCGCGCCATTGCCAGCCCGCGAGAGCCAGCACCGCCAACAGGATGATCAGGAACAGGCGCGGCAACAGGCGTTCAATTCGCAAAATCAGTACGCTCCGCATCGCTCAAGGCTGGCACGCTCTGGCTGTCGACCATCTTCAACAGTGTGCTGTCACCTTGGGTTTCCAGCAGTTCGATACGCTGCACCAATTCCCCGCCGTCGATATTGATCTGCTTGAACACCTGTTGCAGCAACAGCGAACGCGGGGTCAATGTCAGTTGCCAGGCTTTGGCATCGCCTTTGAGCTGCAATTCGAAGTCGCGCTGCAGGCCGCTGCTGTCACCCTGCAACACGGCAAGGAACAGTCGGTTCTGTTCAGCTCCGGCGCTCTTGTTGGGCAGCAATTGCCAGCCATTGGCTGCGTCACGGCGGGCAATGCCAGCCGGGGTGATGCGGTAATCCTGTTTGAGCGGCGTATCCAGCAGCCACAGCAGACCGAACTCCTTGGCCAGTACAAAACGGCCTTTGCTGATCAATGGAGTTGGCAGGGCGCGCAGGTGTTTTTCCTGGATGAAATTGCCGCGTACCACGACCGGTTTTGCCAGTTGATCGCTTAGTTGCTGTAGGTCAAAAGCCTGGGCCGGTGGTGACAGGCACAGCAGCGCCATAAGGCAAAGCCCTGAAATGCTTTTCCTGTAGGAGCTCACGAGCACCGCGAGGCAGCGATGGCGGAAGGTCAGGCAGACCACTATCGCTGCCTCGCGGTGCTCGTGAGCTCCTACAGGTGTTGGGGTTGCTGTATTCATGGCAACACCCTCTCAACCGCATCAGTGAAGGCTTTCGGCGACGCCAGCTGCATTTCGCGGGTTTCGATGGCCACTGCCACCTGAATCGAGCTGGCGCGGGTCATGCGTTCGCCGGTCTCGGCGTCGGTGATCAGGTAATTAATCTTCAAGCGGTTCTCCCACTCCACAAGGCTGGCGCGCACGATCAGCCGTTGGCCGAATACCGCGCCGCGCACGTAGCGCAACTGGATGTCGATCACCGGCCAGCCGTAGCCGGATTCGAGCATCTGCGTGTAGTTGTGGCCGATATGGTCCAGCAAGGCGCAGCGGGCGACTTCCAGGTACTTGATGTAATGGCCGTGCCAAACGATGTTCATCGAGTCGACGTCAAAAAAGGGCACCAGAATTTCGGTGTCGACATCGATTACGCCTTTACTGCGCATGCAACCTCCAGTGGCGATCAGCGATGCGCTGCAGGCACAGACGCAGTTCACCTTCCAGCGCACGGTCTTCAATCACCGGCGGGAAATCAGCGGCCAGTTGTTCGTGCATGGCTGCCAGCGCTGGTGGTAGAGGGCGCGCATCAGCGGCCTTACTGCGCAGCCAGACGCCCTGATTCGCGGCGATCAATGTGGCGGCTGCCACTTGCTCGGTCAGCTCCAGCACGCGAATGGCGTCCCGGGCGGCGATGGTGCCCATGCTGACTTTGTCCTGATTGTGGCACTCGGTAGAACGCGAGAACACGCTGGCTGGCATGGTGTTCTTCAAGGCTTCGGCGGTCCAGGCGCTGGTGCCGATCTGCACGGCCTTGAAGCCATGGTTGATCATCGCCCGGTCCGCTGGCGCACCCGACAAATTGCTCGGCAACCCGTGGTTGTAGCGTTCATCTACCAGCAGCGCGAGCTGGCGATCAAGCAGATCGGCGACGTTGGCGACGAGGTTTTTCAGGCTGTCCATGGCGAACGCAATGTGGCCGCCGTAGAAATGCCCGCCGTGCAGCACGCGTTCGGCTTCGGCGTCGATGATCGGATTGTCGTTGGCGCTATTCAATTCAATTTCGATGAACGAACGCAGCCAGTTCAAGCTGTCGGCCAGTACGCCCAGCACGTGGGGGGCGCAGCGCAGCGAGTAGCGATCCTGCAAACGATGCAGTGGCGCGGTTGGTGCGTCGATGGCCAGATCCTTGCGCAACCAGGCCGCCACTTGCATCTGGCCCGGATGAGGCTTGGCAGCAAACAGGCGTTCGTCGAAATGCTCAGGGTTGCCTTGCAGCGCAACGACGTTCATCGCGGTGATACGCGTTGCCAGTTGCAGCAGGTAATCAGCGCGGGCAAAGGCCAGGCACGCCAGACCGGTCATCACCGCTGTGCCGTTCATCAAGGCCAGGGCCTCTTTGGGGCGCAACACCAACGGGTCCCAGCCCAGCTCGCGATGCACGTCGCTGGACTGACGGCGTTCGCCGCGGAACATGACTTCGCGCTCGCCGGACAAGGTCGCCGCGACGTAAGACAGCGGCGTCAGATCGCCGCTGGCACCCACCGAGCCTTCTTCCGGAATCAGCGGCAATACGTCCTGATCAAGAAATGCCTGCAGCCGCTCCAGCAGTTCAATGCGAACCCCGGAAACGCCGTGGCACAACGACTGCAAACGCGCCGCCAGTACCGCACGAGTGGCTTGGGCATCGAGCAGTTTGCCCAGCCCACAACCGTGAAACGTGTACAGGTGACGTGGCAAGGCTTCCACATGCTGCAGCGGTACAGCCACCACGCAGGAATCACCGTAACCGGTAGTCACGCCGTAGATCACGCCTTCCTTGTCCAGCAGCGAATCGAGGAACTGCGCGCCTTTGGCGATGCGCTGACGGTAGGCGCTGTCGCTTTGCAGGACCGTAGGGACTTGGCGATTAGCCAGGGCCAGCACGTCTTCGATCTGCAACGCACGCTCGCCGAAGGTGACCGGCTCAGGAACTTGATTCGTCATCGGACTTCCAGAAAGGGTAGAAATTGAACCACTGCTGCGGGGCTTGCAGGCTGTAGTGGGCGAGGCGGTCGGCATAGCGCTGAGCGTGATCGGCAATGACTTGTTGCCGGTCGCTGCGCCGCCATTCGACGGTATTGGCGAAAGGCTCAAGCGTCACTTGATAACCGCTTGGGCGCTTGAGGCAGAAAATCAGATTGATCGGGCATTTCAGCAGTCCGGCCAGCAGCCACGGGCCTTGGGGGAACGCAGCCTTGGCTCCGAGGA
Source organism: Pseudomonas caspiana (assembly GCF_002158995.1). Lineage (GTDB taxonomy): Bacteria > Pseudomonadota > Gammaproteobacteria > Pseudomonadales > Pseudomonadaceae > Aquipseudomonas > Aquipseudomonas caspiana. The sequence continues at coordinate 47,290 of NZ_LOHF01000018.1, forward strand.
AGTCGACCCGTGCATTGCGCCCGCCATGAAGGGCCACTCGGTCACCGGCGATGGCCAGCCATTCGCCTTCATCCAGACGCTGGCTCAGTTGCAGCATGACCGACGGGTCCAGCTCGCTGACCTGAATCAGACGCAGATTGGTCGCGCCGGCTTCACCCAAAAGACGGTTGAAGCGCTCGGCGTGCCGGGTATGGACCAGCACGTTCATGGTGACTTTTTCGCCCAGTTCGGCCAGCGCGCGGCAGACTTCGAGATTGCCCAGATGCGCGCCCACCAGCATCTGGCCGCGTTCGCCACGCAACTGAGTGCGCAACAGGGCCGGGTCAACGATTTCGATCTGCTCCAGGCGCAGCTTGCCGTTCCAGACGTCGAGCTTGTCGAGCAACGAATCAGCAAAGGCCATGAACTGGCCGAACACCCGTTTGTGGGTTGGCATCAGCTCTGGTCTGGCGCTCCACTCGGACAAGCGGCGTTGATATTCCCAGGCACTCTTGCGCGCCTGACGGCCGAACAGGAAGAAATACAGCACGATGCCGTGCAGCACCGGGCTCAGCACCCGACGACCCAGATGGCGTACGCCCCATGCGGTGAGTTTCATCAGCATGAAACTGCCGCGTTCTTCGTGTTTGGCCCAGTGCTTATCGGTCATCGTTGCGTCCCCCTGTAGGTGCGCACGAGCAGCGCGAGGCCGCGGTGGCGGTGTGTGAGGACGAACGCTTGCTCGTGAGTTCCTGCATTTCCTGCCAGCAAACCGATCATGGCAACCACCGTCGCCAGAGGATCAACGGGAAACGTCCCAACATGCCGAAGAACAGCTTGGTGTGCATTTTCGAGATCAATGCGTTGTCGTGGAACATCCGGAAATGCGACAAGCCGTCCTGCGGGTAATGCACTTTGGTCGGCAGCCAGATCATTGGCTGATTGAGCCACGACAGGCGCACGAGGATTTCCGAGTCGAAATCCATCCGCTTGCCCACTTGTACGGTATTGATCAGGTGCAGGACGGGCGCCAGCGGGTAAACCCTGAAACCGCACATCGAATCCTTGATCTGCAAGGACAGGCTGTTGACCCATACCCAGAAATGCGTGAGGTAGCGGGCATACAACCGGCCTTTGGGCACGCTGGCATCGTATTGCGGATAACCGCAGATCAGCGCGTTGGGTTGTTGGCGTGACGTTTCGAGGAAAATGCCGAGATCAGCGAGATTGTGCTGACCGTCAGCATCCACTTGCAGGGCATGGCTGAAACCCAGGCGCTGAGCCTCACGGAAACCCGCCATGACCGCGCCGCCTTTACCTTGATTGATGGGCAATGTGACCAGATAAACGTTATCGCCATGCGCCAGTTCGCGCAGCACTGCAGCGCAAGCCGGGCTGCTGGCGTCGTCTACCAGGACACACGGCAAACCGGCCGCGAGCACCGCTTCAAGCACCGCAGGTACCGCCAGCTCATGGTCGAACACCGGGATGATGGCGCAGGGGTTATGCATGCGTAGGTACCTGTTCCCGGGTTATCGAGTGCGCTGGAGACTGTGTGGGAGCGAATGTGCTGAGGCTGGAATCGAGTTCATGGCAGAGAATGAATGTCCTGTAGGAGCTCACGAGCATCGCGAGGCAGCGATGGCGGCTTGGCTGGCACACCGCTTTCGCTGCCTCGCGATGCTCGTGAGCTCCTACAGAACTGATGTTTGCCGCGCGATCATGCAGCGGCAGGGAAGATGCAGCATGGAGCTTCGGGTCAAACATCTCCCACCTCCAGCAATATCCGGCCACTGGAGCACGCTGCGTCGCCGTTGCGGAAGGCGAAGTAGAGTTTGCTGCGTTCTGTGTCGAACCGCAGGGTCAGGCTGATCTGGTCACCGGGGCGGACCAGTTGTTGAAACTTGAGGACTTCCATCCCGGCAAATTTCGGCGGCACGTCCAGCAAGCGCTGACCCAATGCCATTGCCCAGTTCACCTGAACCACGCCCGGTAACACCGGGACCTTCGGAAAGTGTCCGCTGAAGTACGCCAGATCCGGCGGCACACTCAATTGCAGATGCCACTCGCCATCAATGTTCTGCTGCTCCAGCACTTCCGGATCGAGTCCGCGGGATGCCATCAATAGGGCTTGAACCTCTGCCTGGGGCAGCTTGCCTTGTGCATTCAACGGCAGCTGTCGCAGCATGCGCCAGCGGCGGGGCAGGGCAATGGCTTCGCAATGACCGCTCAAGTGCTGGCGCAGGGTTTGCGTCAGATTACGTCGTCCTTGATTGCGCAAGGCATGCAAACCCGCGTCGCTCAGCACCACCAGCGCGCCGAGCGAGGCTCGATTTTCCTGCACGACGCCAAGACGCGCTTCACTGACCCATTCATGGCTGACCAGTGCTTGCTCCAGCAGCGGCAGGGAAATGCGTTTTTCTTCGAGCTTGACGATGCGATCCAGTCGGCCGATCAATTCAAAACGGCCGTCATCGGTCATGCGAACTGCGTCCGCAGTTTGCTCGACGTGGCCCGGCGGCATGTAGCTCGAACTGATACGCAGGGCACCGTCGGCGTCCTGACCCAGCTCCACGTCAGCGAAGGCTTGCCACAGGTCCTGACCTTGACGCCAGGCGATGCCACCGGTTTCCGAACTGCCAAGGATCTCAGTCGGCCATTGGCCCAAGCGCTGGTGAAGGCTGGCGGCTGCGTCAGCAGGCAGTGCGCCACCGGAGGAAAATACCCGACGTACTTTACCCAGGCTTGGCCAGTCGAGGTTGTCGCCCATGCGCTTGAGCAGCGCGGGGCTGGCCACCCAGGCAAAATTCGCGAACTCACGACTGGTGCGCTGTAAGTCTTCCGGGAACGGCAGCTGTTTCCGGACGAAGCAACGCCCTGCGCTCAATGGCCACAACACGCGGAACAGCAAGCCATAGATATGCTGAGTCGCCACGCTGCCGATGATGCAGGCCGTGCCCAGCTCTGCGCCCCAGAGTTGCTCCAGTGCATCGACTTCATTGGCCAGTTGACGCAGGCGTTTCTCAATCAGCTTGGGTTCACCGCTGGAGCCGGACGTACACAGGCTCAGGCGGCATTGATCCAGATCCAGCAGTTCGGACGGCAACGGTTCGGCGTGCAGTTCATGCAGCTTGCGATCGCCGGGCAGGTCCGTCAGCCAGGCATCCACATGCCCGGACCAGCGCTCGCGGGTCTGCGCTTGCAGGTCGGCGGGTAGCAATACGCTGACGCCTGCGCGCCAGGCTGCAAACAGCGCAACCGCCAGTTCGCCCGCATCTTCAAGATGCAGCGCCAGGCGCTTGATGCCTCGGGCCCGAAGGCCCGCCGCGACGCTCAACGCCTGCTCGCAGAATTGTGCGTGGTTCAGGCCCTGCGTCAGCTCGCGGGCTGGCTGCGGGGCGAGCAACAGACGCTCGGGTTTTATCCAGTCAACAACCATCCGGTTCATGCATTCCATTTCATGCCGCGCCTCTGACTCGGCGGCGGATCAGCCATTCGCCTGCAAACAGCAGGCCCATCAATCCGTATGAAACAAGCCCGGTGTACAACGCCCACCAGGACAGCGGAGCCCACAGCGTCAAGCCGGCCGCCGTCAGCCCGTTGGCGAGAAAAAACCAGCACCACACGACCGTCACCTTACGGGTGTAGCGAATGGCTTTTTCCGGCAGTTGCGGGTCGCTCAAGCGCGCCAGGCGCTCGACGATCGGCGGCCCATAAATCAGGCTCATGCCAAACAGGCTCAACATCGAAACACTGATCAGCACCGGGTACCAACGTAGCCATTGCGGGCTGCCCAGCAGGCCCAGCAACAGGCAGAAGCCAATGGCGATCAGTGCGGTAATCAGCGTGGCGGGCCGTCGGCCTGCGGTCAGTGCTCGTCCTAGCCACAAGACACCCAACAGCAGTGCGAACTGCCAGGGTGCGAAGTGTTCGGTGCCGTAGTAAACCGCGAATGGGTACAGCACGCCTGCCAGCAACAGACCCAGGCCAATCAGCCGTTTCATTCGGCGTTGTTGGCCAGACGGTAAACCGCCTCGACGACGTCATTGACGGTGCGTACCGCCTTGAATTCTTCGGCAGCGATTTTGGTGCCGGTCTTGCGTTTGATGTGGTCGATCAGGTCCACGGCGTCAATGCTGTCAATTTCCAGATCCTGATAAAGATTGGCTTGCAGAGTGACTCGCTCAGGCTCAAGTTCGAACAGCTCAACCAGCGCATCGCGCAGGATTTCGAAGATGTCTTCACGGGTTTGCATGTCAAATCCTCAGGCCGCTTGTCGCGCGCTGACAAAAGCCGCAAGGCTGTCGACGCTAGTGAAATGATCACGGGTATCTTTGGCGTCCGCATCGATCTTGATGCCGTAACGCTTCTGAATGGCAAGGCCCAGTTCCAGCGCATCGACGGAGTCAAGACCCAGCCCTTCACCGAAGAGGATCTGGTCGTTGCCAATGTCATGGGTGCTGATGTCTTCGAGGCCCAGGGCATCGATGATCAGCTGTTTAATGTCTTGATGTAGATCGCTCATCTAAGGCGAGCTCCCGAATGAAATAGTGATGCAAGTGATCGTTGAGCTTGCGCGACGCAACAGGCGCCGGGCCAAGCGCAGCAAAGGCGTGTGGATCTATATCGGCACCTACGCGCAAACTGAAATGCACGCGACGCAACGGGATGCGATACCAGGGTTCGGCCTTGGTCAGCGTCGTCGGGCTGACCTGAATGACGACCGGAGTGATCACTGAGGCACCACGCAAGGCAATTGCCGCTGCGCCGCGATGAAACTCAGGTGCGCAACCGGGCTGGGTGCGGGTGCCCTCCGGGAAAACAATCAGGGTCTGGCCTTCGCGCAAAGCGTCGGCGGCGTTGTCGAGCATCTCGGCGCTGCCATCGTTGCTGATGTAGCCAGTGGAGCGCACCGGGCCGCAGGTAAAGGGGTTTTCCCAGAGGCTGTGTTTGACCACGCAGTTGGCGTCGCGCACCAGACCGATAAGAAACACCACATCAATCAGCGAAGGATGGTTGGCGATGATCATCTGTCCGGGGCGACCCAGGCGTTCGGCGCCCTCTATTTCGTAGGTCAGGACACCGTTACGCGCCATGCGCTGAATAAACACCCAGAACAGACGGCTGATGGTTCTTCTGGCCCGCTGGCGTTTTTTGCCCTGATCACCCGGCAGGCAGCGCAGCAGCGGAAAAAACAGCAAACGCAGGCACAGCCCACCCAGCCCGAACAAGGCAAAGCACATAGCAGTTGCGAACAAGCGCCAGTAGTAGGCGTCCTGACGCTTTTTCAGTGGTTGCGTTGCCAGTTCCATAACCGGTTCTTCCAGGTGTGTCGGCATGTGGTGCGTTCAGTGTTGAGTGCCTGCAGCAGGTTCAAGGCGTGCGGCCACGGGCTGCACGGCAGTTTCTCTTCGCCGGCGGGTTGCAAGGACAGCTGCCAGTCCGTTCCTGGTGTCAGCAGCAAGCCAACGGCGTAGGGAAAGGGCACGTCGTCTATCCAGTCCGAGTAAGCGTGGGGCGGTTGTTCTTCGGTGACGATCAACAGCACCGCGGATGCGCCTTCGGCCAGCAGTGCCGCAGCTTCAAAAGCGCCATGTTCCAGGCCATCACCCGCGGCAGCCAAGGCTGTCATTTCGCTGGTTTCACCGCGCATGATCGACCACAGACCGATGACTGCGTTGTGCACGGACAGGCTGAACTGTGTCGGTGAAAGAGGCTCGTCGGCGGCTACGTCACGCAGGATCTCGAACGTGCGCGGTGTTTCACCGTGGCGCGAGACAAACACCAGTGGCAAACGCTCGTGACCTTCGGCCAGTGGCCAGCCTACAGCGAATGCCATGCGCGCCAGACGACCGAGGCGTCGACGTTGCATGGCGGGCAGGAACGAAACATCCGGAGCTTCATCGCTGCTCTGCAAAGGCGTTGGGTGCTGACTCCACTGCTGCCAGTCGCCGACGCTAGTCAACCCCGGTGCCCAGGCGCGCCATTGTGCGATGTTGAAGGTGATCAATGGATTTATCTTCCCGCCCCTGCGGGCTACTGCTTACTGCTATAGAGCTGGCAATCTGCCCTGATCGTGCAATTTTTGCTCAAACGTCGGGCATTATCCCGATGAGGATGATGAGTAGCAATTTGTAAAGAACAAATATGTCGAAATTTGCCACTTTCATTGTCGGATGCTGTCGAGTCGATGGCTGAACCGCTCGCCGTTGTCACGTGCATTGCATAGACTCCAGCCATCCACTAATTCCCTGTACTCAATCCAGGCACCAAGGAGGTCAACTCATGCGTCGGGTGGTTTTCAATCAGAAGGGGGGCGTTGGCAAGTCCAGCATCGCCTGTAACCTGGCCGCGGTCAGTGCTCACGAAGGGTATCGGACGCTCTTGATCGATCTTGATGCCCAAGCGAATTCGACCCAATACCTCACCGGGTTGACGGGTGATGACATTCCTATGGGGATCGCGGATTTCTTCAAGCAGACCCTGTCGTCAGGGCCCTTCGCGAAAAAAAATCAGGTGGATATCTACGAAACACCGTTCGACAACCTGCATGTTGTGACCGCCACCCCGGAACTGGCCGACTTGCAGCCCAAGCTTGAAGCCAAGCACAAGATCAACAAACTCAGGAAACTGCTGGACGAGTTGGATGAGGACTACGACCGGATTTACCTGGACACCCCGCCAGCGCTTAACTTCTATGCTGTTTCAGCACTGATCGCAGCGGATCGGGTGTTGATTCCTTTTGATTGCGACAGTTTTTCCCGTCAGGCGCTGTACGGTCTTATCAAGGAAGTGGAAGAGCTTCGTGAGGATCACAACGAAGAGCTGCAGATTGAAGGAATTATCGTCAACCAGTTCCAGCCACGGGCCAGCCTGCCGCAGCAGATTCTTGATGAGTTGATTGCCGAGGGCTTGCCGGTTTTGCCGGTGTACCTGAATGCTTCGGTGAAAATGCGTGAATCACATCAGGCCAGTAAACCGCTGATCTATCTCGAGCCACGCCACAAACTGACTCAGCAGTTTGTGGAGCTGCATCATTTGCTGGAGACCAATGCGTAGAGTGAAGTGATGCTGTGGCAATCATGACCTGTAGGAGTCATCGGAGGTCACGACGGTCGCGAAGCGGAGTTTCAGACTGAGCGCTATCGCAGCCTTCGGCAGCTCCTCCAAAAATATGTTTCGCCTTGAACGTCAGGCTTTGCTGCCTGTGCGCAGGTCACGAGGCTGCACTCCGTCTTTAACCGCCGCATTCATCTTGTCCACCACAAGCCTTGCGCGTTTGGCCAGGCCCTTCGGGATATCAATAGCGGCATCCATGTCGGCAGCCAGGGTCTGCTGAGTCGCTATCAATTGATGGCTGCCGGGCTCGCATTCACACCGCACGTGATGCCCATGGGTCGCGACGGCGATGTATTCATCAACAAAAGTCGGGTTGCCCTGAGCGATGTAACCGACTGTTCCACATGCCGGGCACCACACAGGATCGCCCATGCGCGCCAGTTTGCGCTCGTCCAGGCGCTGTATTGCCGAAGCACTCAATACAAAACCACCAGTAGTGGTTGGATCGTCTTCCCTGACTACATAAGGCATAGGTGTGCTTCCGTTAAGCGAGTCGGACCTGAATCCTAGGTCCGAATCGCGCAATCGGGAGCGGCAAATCGCAGTTTCGGAAATGCCCTACGGAAAAATCAGCAAAGCGAGTTCGCTGCTTTCCCTTGGGCCGGTCAGATGCCTTGGCTTTTTAACCACGCCAGCAACTGCTGCAACGGGAATGCGCCACTTTGACGGGCGACTTCCTGACCATTGCGGAACAGAATCAGGCTGGGTATCGAACGAATACCCAACTGTCCAGATAGCTGCTGGTTGGCTTCGCTGTCCAGCTTGGCCAACCGGCAGCGCCCGGTCAGTTCGCTGGCAGCTTTTTCGAAGACAGGGGCAAAGGATTTGCACGGCCCACACCATTCAGCCCAGACATCCACCAGCAGTGGCAAATCACCTTTGATCTGGCTGGCGTAATCGCCCTGGGTCAGATTGAACGGCGTGCTCAGCAAGACCTGCTGTTTGCAGCGGCCACATTTGGGGTGGTCGCCGAGGCGCTCGCTCGGGATGCGGTTAAGGCCGTTGCAGTGCGGGCAGGGGATCAGCATGGGGTCGGACATGATGCCTCCAAAATCTAATGACTGGCAGATTGTACTGCTCGGTTCTTGTCTGGCTGTAGCTGGTTGTGACGGGGGAATGCCCTTAGGCTGATTTCAATGGTTCAGCGACGGAGCAAAGCATGAAAACCCTCGGCGTTATAGGCGGAATGAGCTGGGAATCCACAGCCACTTATTACAAATGTCTTAATGAGGGTGTTCGTGATGCGCTGGGCGGCCTGCATTCGGCGCCTATTCTTCTGCATTCAGTCGACTTCGCGGGTATCGCTACGTTGCAGAAGTCAGGTGAGTGGGACGTTGCGGGTGAGCAACTGGCCCAGGTCGCGCACGGCTTGCAACGAGCCGGAGCGGGCGCGCTGCTGCTGGCTACGAATACCATGCACAAAGTTGCTCCAGCCATCGAAGCTGCGGTGAATATCCCGCTGCTGCATATCGGCGATGCCGTCGGGCAGACACTGCAAGCCGGCGGCGTGTCACGTGCTGCACTGCTTGGCACGCGCTTCACCATGCAGGAAGACTTCTATCGCAGCCGTCTTGCCGAGCGCTTTGGCATTGAATGCCTGCTGCCTGACGCTCAAGCCATGGCCGAAATCGACCGCGTCATCTTTGCCGAATTGTGTCTGGGCCAATTCAACCAACCGGCTCGGGACTACTACCTGAAAGTGCTTGAACAACTTCGCGATCAGGGTGCGCAGGCGGCGATTCTGGGCTGTACCGAAATCGGCTTGCTGCTTGATGGCGTTAAAAGTCCGTTGCCGTTGATCGACAGCACCGAGCAGCATGTGGCGATGGGGTTGCGATGGTTGCTTGACCTGTAGGAGCCAACACTCGTTAACGCCTACCGAAATGCATTCCAGTTCCGGGATTTATTTATTGTTAGAAATAACGTCTGGTGATTGGTGTTTCTGCTTGAGTGGTAGTTATATATGGTGTGCGTAAGATAGTTCTTACAATAAATAAAGAATATTCGGAAATTTGATATTTTTGCTGGTCTGATTGTCCAGTGATTGCGGGGCGCTATCCATTAACTATCCGTTCGGATAGTTGTGGGTTCTTTCGTTTGGTGATTACCTTTTCTCAAGTTTTAATAATTGATAAAAGGAAATTAACTAATGAAATTGATTAGCGCTTTGGCGCTCGCGTCGCTTTCTGTCGCTGCTACATCAGGTGTTGCTCTGGCAGGGCCTGAAGCTGCTGTTACGTTCAAGAATAACTCTGACTTTGATGCCGATTATGATCCGGTGAGTATCAGTGCGTATACCTACGCTCACGCTGATCCAAAGCCACCTGCTCGTGTGGGGACGCGTTCCTCAACAGTCTTTAAGGTCAAAGGACCTACCGCTGATGTAACGTCGGTTATTTTTCAATACAAGATTGGGCGGAAGGTTTGCAGGTTTAAAACCAGCTATTTGAAGCTCCCTGGCCGTAACGGCGCGCCAAAGTGGAATAAAAGCGTTGAGGAAAGTGGGGGCGCGCGCTGTGAAGTTAAAATTACCGCGGTCAACTACTCCAATCATGACTGGGCTGCGGAATTCACCATGAGATAAAAAATCACGTCTGCGTGATGTCCGGTCACAGGGCTGTTATTCAGTCCTGTGGCTACACGGTTTGGTGGTTGTATCTTATCGCTTAGAGGTTAGGTCGTGATTAATGCTGTTTCCATTGGCTCCGGTATTCATATCAACTCTGCCAAACAGGCCAGTGATGTCGCATCAGTACCTGTTCAGGAAAAAGAATCAATAAGGGGTGATGCATCACCCGCAAATGCAACATTGTCGACGCTTTCTCGACAGCTCGCAGAGAGTGCGGTACGTGCTGAGCATAGAGACAAGACAATGGATCGCCGGCAGTTGGGGGCCGAAGCCAGTCGCATCATGAGCCGAATGGCTGAAAGTAACTGGCGATTGGACCGGGCCGATTACAAGATTGAGCTACCTGACACTACCGACCCTGAGTTGTTGAAGAGGGCCCGGCAAGCCGCTGAATATGTCGCGCGTTATGCTCATGGCCACGTGGGTGCTACAAATCCTTTTGCCGGGCTTTCCAGGGAGCAGTTGAACCTGATTGTCTATGACGAAGAAGGGCCGTACACGATGGATGAAAGAAGTGCGGCGTGTAGTGCGGTTCTTAAAATTGAGGGCAAATGGAATCACGCTTTATGGGGCCCGGAGCGCCTGGAATCTGCGGCCAATAACGGCAGAACGCCTATGTTTCTGACCGAGGTACTGGCTCATTATCGGACGCTTGAGCCCATCGAGCAGGCCCAATATCCTGATATTTATGAGAGCCGTTTAGAGCGAGAAATAAAAGAAGCCAGTGATCCAAACTTTTCAGATAAAAAAAGCGACTTCGAGTTGTTGTCGCTTTTCGAGTTTCTCGCCCGTTATGGATTTCCCGGGGACAAGAAAAAGCCTGGAATGCTGGACGAGGACCTCAACGGCACGCCTTCTATGGCTGTGAACACAAACCAGGCCTCCAACCTTACGACGAGCAACTTATCTCCAGATGCTTCCCCCACTCCGGCGGCCGCTGGGCGTAGCTAGCCATGCCCGGTTGCTCGTTGAACGGATCGCTGAGGACTTTGTGCAGACGGCGGACTTCTTCGTAGTCGCCGTTCTCGGCGGCATCGATGGCTTGTTGTGCCAGGTAGTTACGCAGGATGTACAGCGGGTTGACCGCGTGCATGCGCGTCTGGCGTTGCTGATCGGTGCCGTTGTCTTCACGGCTTATCCGCGCCAGATAGCGTTCGACCCAGCTGTCGAAGCCTTTGATGTCGACGAAATCATCACGTAGCACATGCAGTGCTTCAGCGGCCGGGGCGTCGCCGAGGCGACGGAAGAACAGGGTGTAATCCACACCACTGTTCTGCATCAGTTTGAGCAATCCGCTGATCAACTCTCCGTCATCGTCTTCGGCGCTGGCCAGGCCCAAGCGACGGCGCATCAGGTCTTGATAATGGGCTTCATAGAGCGGCAGAAACAGGCCGATGGTCTCGCGCAAGGCCTCGACACTGATGAAGGGCGTCAATGCCTGAGCCAGGGCGCTGAGGTTCCACTGGGCAATGGGCACCTGATTGCTGAAGGCGTAGCGGCCTTCATGATCCGAGTGGTTGCAGATGAAGTTCTGGTCGAAATCATCAAGAAACGCGAACGGTCCAAAATCGAAGGTGATGCCCAGAATCGACATGTTGTCGGTGTTCATCACCCCGTGGCAGAAGCCATAAGCCTGCCACTTGGCGATCAGTTCGGCGTTACGCTCGACGATCTCCTTGAACATCGCCAGGTACGGTTCTGGCTGCTCCAGGCACTGCGGGAAATGCATCGCGAGTACGTGCTCGCCCAATTCCTTCAGCTTCTCAGGCTGCTTGGTGTAGTAGAAGTATTCGAAGCTGCCGAAGCGTACATGGCTTTGCGCCAGGCGCAGGACCATCGCGCCTCGTTCCTGCTTCTCGCGCCACACGGGTGTACTTGAGCCGATGACGCAGCCCGCGCGACTGCTCGGTATGCCCAGCGCAAACAGCGCCTCGGAAGCCAGGAACTCGCGGATCGAGGAGCGTAACACGGCGCGCCCGTCACCCATTCGGGAGTAGGGCGTTTGCCCGGCGCCTTTCAAATGCAGATCCCAGTGCTCGCCCGCCTGGTTATAAACCTCGCCAAGCAACAACCCACGGCCATCGCCCAGGCGCGGATTGTAGGAGCCAAATTGATGGCCCGAATAAACCATCGCCCGTGGATCGGCGTCAGCCCAGAGTTTATGGCCGCTGAAAATTTCCGCGAACAATGGCAGTTCGGCTTGCGCGGGATCGAGATCGAGCAGGGCCAGCGCTGCATCGCTGGCCACTACCAGACGCGGCTCGGCAAGCGGTTCGGGTAATACCGAGGTGGAGAACGCATCGCCCAGGCGGGCAAAGCGATTGTCGAAGGTCAGTTCGTCGAGGGCTTTCACAGGCCTTCTCCAGCAGAATGTCCGAGCATTCTGCTGGGTTGGTCCGGATGCGTCCAGTTGGTGGGATGGGTATAGGGGACCTGCAGGTTCATCTGATGGTCCTTCGCGCCGCGCTGTCTCGCGGAAAACATCAACCCTGTAGGAGCGCACGAGCACCGCGAGGCCGCGAGGCCGCGATAGCGGTGTATCAGACAGACCGCCATCGCGGCCTCGCGGTGCTCGTGCGCTCCAGAAAGAATTCCAGATCAGGTGGTTGCATCTTATTTGATAACAGCTGCCGACGGCTGGTGTGTCAGGATGAATGCTTCGCAGTCTTCGGCAGCTTCTACAGGATTCTGTACCGGCTTTAATCCAACCGTAGCTCAGGCGGCTCGGGCTGGTCTTTCGGCGCGGGTTTGACCGGCTCCGCAGACTCCAGCTTGAGCGGCCCGGTCGGCTTTGGTTCTTCGTCCGTCGGCACCAGTTTGTATTCCTGGCCATGCAGGTTCTTGAGGTAGACCTCCATCTGCCGGAACGAGATGTTGATGTGCTGCTTCTTGAATTCTTTATTGATGAAGCGGTTGATCTCGTCGAGCACCGGGTTACGGTCGCCGAGGTCGCGTACGTGCATGCGCAACTCATGGTCCAGAGTGCTTTCGCCGAAGTTCAGGAAGTAGACGATCGGCTCCGGGTCCTTGAGCACTCGCGGGTTATCCCGTGCGGCCTTGAGTAGCAGCGTGCGAACCAGATCCAGATCGGAGCCATAGTCCACGCCAAGCTTGAGGGTCACTCGGGTAATGGTGTCGGTCAGCGACCAGTTGATCAATTGACCGGTAATGAACGTCTTGTTCGGGACAATGATGTCCTTGCGGTCAAAGTCAGTGATGGTCGTCGCACGGATACGGATCTTGCTCACGGTACCCGACAGGTTGCCGATGGTGATCGTATCGCCAATCCGTACCGGGCGTTCAAACAGGATCATGATGCCCGAGATGAAGTTGGCGAAGATCTCCTGCATGCCGAAACCCAGGCCGACCGACAGCGCCGCCACCAGCCATTGCAGCTTGTCCCAGCTCACACCCAGCGCAGACAACGTAGACACGAAGCCGATACCGGCGATGGCATAAGACAGCAATGTAGTCGTCGCGTAAGCACTGCCTTGAGCCAGACTCAGACGTGACAAGACCAGCACTTCAAGCAAGCCGGGCAGGTTACCCGCCAGCACAAAGGTGATGCCGATAATCACCAGTGCGCCAATCATGTCGCCGAGGCTGATCGGCACCATGCTCATGGTGGCGCCGGTACCGCTGGTGTATTCGTACAGGGTGATGTTGTCCAGATACGAGAACACGGTGATCAGGTCCGACCACACCCAGTACAGCGCAGCCACGAATCCTGCCAGCAGCGCCAGACGAATCAGACGCAGCGATTGTTGGTTGACCTGTTCGATGTCGAGTGTAGGTTCTTCAACCACCGCATCACCATCGCCTGCCTCTTTGGCCGCCTGACGTTTAGCCAAGGCTCGCTGATAGGCCAAGCGTCGTGCGGCAACACTCAGGCCGCGGACGAAGGTCGCCTCGATCACCAGCCAGAGCATCATCAGATACAAGGTGTCGATCAGGCGATCGCTGAGTTTCAGGGCGGTGTAGTAGTAGCCGAAGCACACCGCGACAAATAGCGCGATCGGCAGCGCTGTGAACGCCAGGCCCATGGTTTTGCGGAACAGTGAGGCGTTGTGGTTGCTCGGGCTGATCAGCAGCAGGCGGCACAGCAGCAAGGCCATCAGTGCGTAGCAGGTCAGAACTACGCCAATGCCCAGTACATCATCAGCCAGCGCGGCGGGTTGATGCTCAGCCACCGCTACAACGGCGACCAGCGCCAGTACGACCAGCCCCAGCTTGCGTATCCAGCCTTGAAGGAATTCGACCTGTGCCTTTTCCCAGCGGAAGTGCAGTTGAGCCACGCCGCCCGGTGCCAGAATTCGATAGGCGGTATAGAACACAAGCCATGCCAGAGCGATTTGCAGCAGCGCCTCGCCCAGGTTGGCGTTTTGCCCGCGAGCGTCGATCTGCAAGGCGTAGCCACACAGGGCCAGCGCCAACGCGACCGGCATCGCCAGAAGGATATTGATCAGGATCGCCAAGGGCGTTTGCAACTGGCTATCACGCTTGAAGTGGCCAATGTCGGCATGCAGCTTGTTGAGTTTGTCGTAGAGCGCTTTGCGCTTCCAGGTCAGCACGCCAATCAATAGCAGCAACGGCAGGAACAGCAACGGTCGCTGGGTCAGGCCGTCGCTCAACTCGCTGACGCTGGACGCCACTGGCAATGTCGCCACCTGTTTTTGCAAGCGCGGCCAGATGCCCTGGAACCACTCCACATCGAGCGGCTTGTTGCTGGGAATCCAGAACATCTGCTCATCCAGCGTCGAACGCAGGCTCATGGCCGTGCTCACTAATTGCTTCTGGTTGAGCTGCAAGGTGATGGATTCGTTGAGCAACGAACTGAGTTCGCGGTTCAGACGCTCCAGCAGATCGCTTCGGGTCACCGCCAGATCCAGCAACGTCTTGCGCAATTGCGGCGTGATGTCCGCCGGCTGTTGCGTGGCCAACAGCTTTTCAACGTAGGCCACCGGGCTGCTCATCGCTTCACGTTGCTGATTGATTTCGAACTGGTACAGGCGGATGTCGGCAATCTCGTCGGCCAGGCCTTTGTCCAGTTGCAGGTGCGGCAACGACTGCTTTTGCTTGTAGAGAATCTTGGACAGCAACAGGCTGCCACGCAGCACGTTGATCTGCTCGTCCAGCGCCTGATCCGTCTGGGTCAGGTTGTCCAACTGCTGCTTGGTCTTGAGGTTCTGCTGAGTCAGCTCGTTCAGGCGGTCGGTGCCGCGCAACAAATAGTCGGAAAGCTTGAGGTTGGCGGCGCTTTCGGTCGCCAGCAGGCTGCTGCTCCCGGCTTTTTGCGCTTCCAGAGACAGCTGCGTGACCGTTTGCTGCGACTGCGCGCGGCGCTTGTCGTTGATCAGGGTTTGCAGCTCCTGGATTTCCTGCTCCTGGCGGCTGACCTTTTCTACCAGCAGGTCATGCTGGCTGTTGCCCAGATCCTGCAACTGACTGTTTCCCGCCAGTTCCTGACGGCGCAACGTGTTCAAGGCATTGATCGACGCCAGCTCGGCGCTGAGCTGATTGCGTTGTTCGGGGCTGAGGTTTTTACCGTTGTCTTTACCCAGCTTGAGCGTGGCGTTGATTTGCTGGATACGGTTCTGGTTATTACTGATTTCAGCCTGAGCCCGCTCGGGGCGGGTCTGCGCGGTGATGACCATGCTGCTGGCATCGCTCAAGGCTTTTTGTAACTCGCCTTGCAGGGTGCTGCGTTCGCTGAGCATGTTTTCCAGTTGCGGCACATCAAGGCTGCCGTAACGCTGGGCGACAGGGATGATCCTGCTGCCCTTCAGGCGAGTCAGTTCTCGCTGGTTTTCACTGATCTGCTTCTGGGCATCGTTCAGTTGCTGCTTGAGTGCCGCGAGTTTTTTCTCGTTGTCACTTTTGCTGTCGATAAACCCCAGCGTCTGTTCAAGCACTTGCTGCAGGGCTTTCTGGTCGGCGTCCGGCAGTTTGCGGTCGGCAATTTTGTCGAGGCTTTGCTGCACGGCGTCACGCGTGGGCGGATCAGCAGCCAGCACCGGGAAAGAAGACAGGCAAAGGCCGAATACAATGGCAGCAAAAAAAGTACGCAGGGGCAACATAGACACCGGTCGAGCTGATCGAATAGAAGGGCAGTTTAGAGGAACAACCCAGGGCCCGGGTTGCTTCCTTCCGGGAATCTGACGCCGACTTTGAGGATCTTGTTCCCCTCCATAACCGCAACTGTCCAAATAGTTCCATTCCATTCAATCTGGTCACCGACGACCGGCTCGCCGCGATTCTTCTGCACAATGAACTGGCTCAGCGGCATGTTGCCGTCCTGGCCGTCCAGTTTCAGGCCATACAGCGCGGCGACGGCGCTCAGTTGGGCGTCGCCTTCCAGTACGAAGTCGCCAAAAAAACGCAGATCCAGACCGCGTTGCGGAGCCTGACTAAACAGTTTGCCCAGCGCCGGCAGGTCATGTTCGTGGCCGATGACACACAGCAGGTCGCCCACTTCCAGCGTCGTACTACCCGACGGGTGGAGCAGTTGCTGACCACGGAACAACGCCGCGATACGTGTTCCTTCGGGCATTTTCAGTTCGCGCAGTGCAGCACCGATGCACCACTTCTCCGCACCGAGGCGATAGACGAACAGCTCCCATTCGCTGGTGACGTGCACTTCCAGCGGCGCCCGTGAAATCGGTGCAGGTTCTGGCGGAACGGTTACTTTGAGCAGCTTGGCCACCCAAGGCAGGCTAGTGCCTTGCACCAGCAGCGAGACGAGCACGATGAAGAACGCAAGGTTGAAGTACAGCTGCGCATTAGGCAGGTTGGCCATCAGCGGGAACACCGCCAGAATGATCGGTACTGCACCGCGCAAACCCACCCAGGCAATGAACGCTTTTTCACGTCCGTGGAAGGCTTTGAACGGCAGCAGTCCCACCAGTACCGAAAGCGGGCGTGCGACCAGAATCATCCACAGCGCCAGACCCAGTGCCGGGATCGCAATCGGTAGCAGGTCATGCGGCGTGACCAGCAGACCGAGCACCAGAAACATACCGATCTGCGCCAGCCACGCCATGCCGTCAAGCATGTGCAAAATACCGTGACGGCTGCGGATCGGACGGTTGCCCATCACCAGACCACAGAGGTAAACCGCCAGAAAACCGCTACCGTGGATGGCGTTGGTCAGGGCAAACACCGCCAAACCGCCAGAAATAACGAGAATCGGGTACAGCCCGGCAGCCAGATTGATGCGGTTGACCAGTTGCAACATGAGCCAGCCACCGCCCAGACCAATCACTCCGCCGATACCGAATTCGCGAATCAGATGGGCCAACAAGCTCCATTCCAGATTGGTCTGGCCGTTGGCGAGCATACCGATCAGGGTTACGGTGAGAAACACCGCCATGGGGTCGTTACTGCCGGATTCGATTTCCAGGCTGGCGGTCACCCGCTCATTCAGGCCTTTGCCACCCAGCAACGAGAACACGGCGGCGGCGTCGGTTGAGCCGACAATGGCGCCGATCAACAGGCCCTGAATCATGTTCAGATTAAACAGCCAGGCGGCGACCATGCCTGTCAGAGCCGTCGTAATCAGCACCCCGACGGTTGCCAGCGACAGCGCGGGCCACAACGCTACCCGGAAACTGGAAACCCGCGTACGCAGGCCGCCGTCGAGCAAAATCACTGCAAGTGCGAGGTTACCCACCAGATAGGCGGTGGCGTAGTTGTCGAAAATAATCCCGCCGCCGTCCACGCCCGCGACCATGCCGACCGCCAGGATGATCACCAGAATCGGGATGCCCAAGCGCGAGGAGAGCGAACTGACCAGAATGCTTGCACCCACCAGCAACGCGCCGATCAAGAACAGGCTGTTGATGGTCGTGGCATCCAAGGGCATTACTCCATGCAGAAAAGTCGATCAAAAAAAGAAGGGGCACGTAATGACCATGCAGTCACCGTGCCAACCGATTCTAACCTGTTGAATTGGTTGGCTGTCAAAGCATTGCTGTTGATTGGCTGAACAGAGGTGTTTATAGCCGATGAGAACTGCACGAACCCGTCGCTCACGAGCAATGCGCGGCGACGCTGGGTGATCGGTTCCTCCCTTTACGGTCTGGCACGTTGATCGTTTAAAACCAGTTTTCCTGCATGCTCAGGCAGGTGTCATCACGGGCTTCGAGAATTGCCAGATCGTGATGGCAGCCCGGTACTTCCCAAGTCAGGAAGTACCGGGCGGCTTGCAGTTTGCCTTGATAGAAGTCGCGGTCTGCGGGGTTGCCTTCGCTCAGTCCGCGTTCAGCGTGGATCGCCTGCTCCAACCAGCGCCAGCCGATCACGGTGTGGCCGAAGACCTTCAGATACAGCGCTGAGTTGGCCAAGGTGGAATTGACCTTGCCCTGCGCCAGATCGCCCAACAATCCTAGCGTCACGGCTTGCAGGCGAGTCACCAGTTGCTCCAGTGGCTGGCGCAGCTCAGTCAGCGTTTCATGCGCTTGGGCGCGCTGGCCGGTGTCCGCGATCAGGCGCAGCAATTGTTTGAGGCCAGCGCCGCCATTCTGCGCGAGCTTGCGCCCCAGCAGATCCAGCGACTGAATGCCGTTGGTGCCCTCATGGATCGGGTTCAGACGGTTGTCGCGGTAATGCTGCTCCACCGGATATTCCCGGGTGTAGCCATGGCCGCCGAGAATCTGGATCGCAAGCTCGTTAGCCTTCAGGCAGAACTCCGATGGCCAGGCTTTGACGATAGGCGTGAGCAAATCCAGCAACTGCTGGGCCTGCTGGCGCGCCTCGTCGGTTTCTCCGGTGGTGGTGTCATCGAACAGTCGAGCCGCATACAACCCAAGATCGAATGCGCCTTCCACGTAAGCTTTTTGGGTCAGCAGCATGCGTTTCACGTCGGCGTGCTGGATGATCGGCACTGGCGCGCTTTCCGGATTTTTACTGTCGGGCAATCGACCTTGAGGCCGCTCGCGCGCGTAATCCAGTGAGTAAAGATAACCCGCGTAACCGAGCATCACCGCGCCCATGCCGACACCGATTCGTGCCTCGTTCATCATCTGAAACATGCAGTTCAGGCCTTGATGCGGCTTGCCTACTAAATAGCCAACGCACTGTCCGTTATCGCCGAAATTAAGCGCAGTCGAGGTGGTGCCACGCCAGCCCATTTTGTGGAACAACCCGGCCAGAATCACGTCGTTACGCGGGCCAAGGCTGCCATCTTCGTTGACCATAAACTTGGGCACGATAAACAGCGAAATGCCCTTCACTCCGGCTGGCGCATCCGGCAGCTTGGCAAGCACCATGTGCACGATATTTTCCGAGAGCTGATGATCGCCACCGGAGATAAAGATCTTGTTGCCGCGTAAGCGATAGCTGCCGTCCTCGTGAGGCTCGGCGCGGGTGCGAATGTCCGAGAGTGATGAACCGGCATGAGGTTCGGTCAAGGCCATGGTGCCGAAGAAGCGCCCCTCAATCATCGGCTGCAGGAAGCGTTTTTTCTGCTCATCGCTGCCAAAGCTTTCGATGAGGTTGGCAGCGCCCATGGTCAGGAATGGGTAAGCGGTAGAGCCTGCGTTTGCGGCTTGGAAGTGGGCAAAGCACGCTTGTGACAAGAGCGTCGGCAACTGCATGCCTCCGTCCTCGAAACTGCGTGCGGCGTTTAGAAAGCCCGCTTCCAGAAACGCATCTACGGCAGGCTTGACCTCGGGAATCAGGATCGCCTCACCGTTTTCATAGCGCGGCTCGTGTTCATCGGCCTTGCGGTTGTGCGGGGCGAAGTACCTCTCGGCGATGGTACGGGCCGTGCCAATCGCCGCATCGAACGTCTCGCGATTGTGCTCGGCAAACCGCTCGCGCCGTGTCAGCGCTTCGGCGTCCAGCACTTCGTAAAGCTCAAAAGCCAGATTGCGCGAACTGAGCAGCGACTCGGACATGACCCTGTACCTTTTTGTTGGAGTGGGTTGAGTCTAGGCGCGTGGATTAAGGCTGCACAGGATGATTGATTTGGGTGATGGTGGAGGCTTTATCCGAAGCGTTCACACCGCGGTGCCATGCATCAAACGCAGACCCGTAGGACCGGCTTTAGTCGGGAGGGCGCCGGTACAGTCACTGCTTTATCTTTCGTAAGCACTAATGCCCTCCCGGCTAAAGCCGGTCCTACCGACGATGCATGCGGGCGATAAGCTACCGGGCTTCAACTCCCGCCAGTGAACGATCCAGTTCGGTTCGAGCCATGCTGATCAGGTGAACGACTGAGAAGGCCAGATCACGTTTCGGACCGTTGAGGCTGTCGCCGGATTCGTAAGCGGTAGCGGTAGCGGCTGCGCAACGCAGCAGATCGGAGACATGCAGCAGGGATTGTTCGAGCGATGTTTGCGGTGGAGCGGACGTTACTATTGTCATCGATATGTTTCCTCATGGGGCCACCGGACAATCGCTGCTAAACGATTGAGGGTGGCGGCTTTGTCGCGGGTTAGCAGACCGGGAAACACACCAAAACCGGCGCGCCCGAAGGCGCCCCACGCAAAGCCGCCATAAGCGATTTCATTGCGTGATGTGAATCATCGAGCTGCTAAACCCGATCACTGATGAGCAGTGACCGGCGCAGCCTAGAGAGCCAAAAGCACCCACGCAACGGGGTCAGGAGTTTCTAGGAAGTTTCACGCAGAAGAAAGGGAGAAGCCTGTCGGAAACGCTCTATTTACCGAGCGTTTCGTTAGCGAAAGTAACGCGATTGTCTGTGGAAAACGTTACGTATGTTACGCCAGCGTCGTAGGACTGGCTTCAGCCGGGAGGACTGCATTGCTGACGACGAAAATACATTGGGTGTACTGGCCGCTTCCCGACTGACGTTGGTCCTGCAAGACAGGTCTTATGGCAACAACCTCAGCAGCACGGTGAGCGACCCTGATAGCCCGGCAACAACAATTTTGCCGTCATTCTGGACAGTGACGCTTTTTGCAAAACTGATCTGAGCGTTGTTAAAGTTGATTGATCCTGATCCGTCGCTGCCGAACTCCTGATCCAGCGCACCATTTGGTAAATAGCGGGTCAGCTGATTACCTGTCATCAGGCCTCTATGGAGGATCAGAATTTTGTCGTCTTGAAGTGCAAGATCTTCGCCCACTTCGCCGGGGATGAGCACAGGCTCTCCTCGATCGAACGTTGCATCAATGCGGCCGGTCGTTGTTAGGCGAGTCAGGTAAATGGCCGAGTTGTCCACGGATCCCGAGCTGGCGATAAGTGCCAGCAATTTCCCGTCACTTAGCTCAATGACTTTACGACACGCACTAAGCCTGCTATCGACCATCTTGATCAGATAGACGCCATTGTCAGCAAAGCCCTGATCCAGTTCACCTGAGTTAGTCATACGCAGGATAAAACCATCGTTACCGACTTCGCCTGCAAGGTAAAAATATGAGTTGCCCTTGCTCCGGGCCATGTGCAGTGTAGAAATATAGCTGTTGCCTGACAAAAACGTTGTTTTGCCGTCGCTGCCAAAATCCATATCTGGTGTCCCATCAGCCTGCCGACGATATATCACGCCCGCACTTCCATTAGCCGTAGCAACAAGAAACTTGTCTTCAAGTGCAAGCAGTCGCGGAGTAACAGATTGTGATTCTTGCGCAATATCCTGGCTGGAGACAAGTTTGCCGTCAGCGTCGTATTGAATAAGTGGCAGTTGGGTACTGCTGGCACCCGTGATGAAAAACTTTCCATCTTCCAGCATGGCAATGCTGCTGACGCTTGATGCCAGAACCTCTTTCGGTGGGCTGGTCAAGCCGTCCTGCATGTCGCCAAACCCGGTGTCGAAGGCCCCTATGTCGGTGAACCTCGCAACACCAGGTCGCTGTGTAGCAGGGGTTTGCCGTCTGTAGGAACCAAAAATCACGAGACGACCCAGCGCATCAGTCGTCACGTTTGAAAGGATGTTAGTGAAGTTGCCCGGTGGACGAACTTCAAGCCTTCCGTTTTCGCCGAATGACGGGTCAAAATCGGCTGCCTTTGTAGTTGATAAAGTCATTTCCCTATTCCTTTTTGTGATATGTCGGTTTTATTGCTGGTTTGCCCATGAGCCTATTGGCATGTTTAATCACGCAGTTGCCCAGAGCGCAATGGCTATTTCGCGATACTTTTCGACGTTTTTATAGTGGTTGTAAATGGGGGCGGTATGTACAGGAAGAACAAAGACTTGATACGCGTGGGCATGAAGCTTTCCAGTCGATCGGGGTTAGCATCACGTACGACAGGGATATATCGACCCGCGCAACCAAACGCTTCACCCTGGAAAGCGCTATATATGAGCAAGCGGTCGAACGTTACCGTCGACAGGTCGTTGCGAAAGTTTTCTGACGGGCGGGCTTCGAGTTTGCCCTTTATACCAAACGTTGGATCAAATGCCGGGGCCGCCTATTATTAAATGTCATTTATAAATTCTTTGTGCGGTAATTATAGGGGTGCGAGAGATAGACTTATTAATCGATGGCGCGTTTAATCACATGTCCTGCGGAGAAGTCAAATTGGTTTTTGCGTTTTAATTGGGTGGTTTTCACGAAGTATTTGTTTGTCTAAAAAGGTTGTTTTTGTAGCGAATTAATTACTTTAAGCTCTGTCAACTCATTAATTATTTTCAAAAAAAGAGAGCCGAAGCTCTCTCTAATGACTATCGACAAAGGGTTGTTAAGCTCACATTGCGTACCCGGCGGCGGTGTTGATGAATAATTCATGCGCCTTCAGTTCATGGAGCTAGCCCACCATCGTGCTGGTGATCGCGGTTTGCCATTTCCCCTATGGCTGGGTAGAGGTCTGGCAGCAAGCGTGTCTGGCTGCCGCCGTGTACGACACCTACGATCTGCGTTGCTTCCAAAGGGAGGGAAGCATCGTTCACGAGTAAAATAGGGCCTCCGCTATGTCCGTGCCTATCTTTGCAGTTGGGCAATCCGAGAGCTGGCACGTCCGTTTGAGTCGTGCTCAAGCACCAATACTGCGTTGCGCCCAAGTAGCGTCCTTTCGCGGGATAACCAAGCATGTTGACCAAAGGCAGGAGTTCGCTGCCATCATTGATAAAGGGTGCAAAACCGCCACCTACTACTTCCTCGATGCGTGCGCTCAACTGATCAAATACGCCTGCGACACCCAGATCATGATCAATCCGGAAGGCCAGCCCTGGATCCTCCTCAAGGTCCGCAGATACATATGATCGACTGATCGGCCATAAACCATAAGGCGCCCGTAGATTATCCGTGACAGGGCGGTTGCCGTCATAGGCAGGTACAAACATCAACCTCTGATTCCATTGAAGGGGCGGATGTAGGGTAGCGGCCATGAAGCAGTGCGCTGCTGCAATAATTAGACGTTTGCTTTGAGACTGTAATACGGAGGCAGTGCAGTGTTTATTTTTTTCAGAAACCGGCTCGAGGAAAAACAGCTGGCCCGTCACTCGGGAAATTAATTGTTGTGTATACGGCTGGGGCAATTGTGCGTGGCCTTGATCATCGCCGCCAGGCGTCAGGATCGGGCCACTGATGGGGGTGTCGCCGTCTTGGTTTTCCTCGCGCTCAGCCTCTTTCATACGCTCCAGTGTCCAGTATTGCAGCGTGGAGATTTTGTTCTGTTGCGAGCTTCCGATTGCGCCCTCGGCGCGTTTCTCTGCAGCTGCCAGGCTGGTGCCTGACAACGCGCAGACCATCAAGAGTGAATAAGCCCGGTTTCGCATCATTACGTTAACCGTTCTCCTGACGCCAAATGGCGCTGCTTGCGCTGCTGATTGATTAATTGTCTTTGAGGTCATTTCCCTGCTCCCTTGGTCCATGATCAGGTATTGAGCTTGCCTAATGGGCAGCTCGATACAGCGTTTAATCACGAGGTAGCAGGGAGGGCAAAGTTTTTCTTGGTATCTGAAAATGGGCGGTTAGCGAGGATTGAAATAACAACGGTTTTACGCTGTTACCATGAGCCAATATCAAAAAAGAGAGCCGAAGCTCTCTTTTTTAATTGCCAATTAATCCATCAGCCAATAGTCATCAAGCTCGCATTACCCCCCGCCGCAGCCGTATTGACGCTCAATGCGCGTTCAATCACCAGACGCTCCAGCGCAACGTTGGTTTCGCCATGGGACAAGCCGTTGACCCCAACGATGGCGCCGGCGCGTTGGGCCACTTGCTCGCAGACTGCGCGCAGTTGGTCTGAGTCGCCGTGGTGCAGAACTGCGTCGATCAGCACTTCATCCTTGGTCCAGTCAGCTACCAGCTTGATGCGCGCCTGGACTTCTTTCGGCAGGCGAGCACGCAGTGGCTTGCTGAGCGAGTTGTCAGGCCAGATCGCTGTGCTGCCAACCGCCAGAACAGCGGCCAGTTGAACCAGCAGATCGCTTTCTGCTTCGGCCAGACACAGCACGTGCTCACGCGGCAGGATGCTGTAGCTGTTGCGCTCGCCGGTCGGGCCCGCCAGCAGGCGAGTGATACCGCTTTGCGATTGCACGGCGAACTGGCTGCATAGCTGATCCAGCTCGGGTTGCTGATTGGCGGTTGCCCAGGTTTTCAGCGCCTGCAAAGGCTGGCTCAGGGCTTCGCGCATGCGGGTGTCTGGCGTGGCAAGCGCGTCACCGCGCACGAACGATTGCTCGATGGCGTCGACCGGGCGGGTCGAGAGCAGGCGATACAGATACAGCGGCCCGCCTGCTTTTGGACCCGTACCCGACAGGCCTTCACCGCCGAATGGCTGCACACCTACTACAGCACCGACGATGTTGCGGTTAACGTAAACGTTGCCCGCGTTGACGTTGTCGATGACCTTGGCAATCGTTTCGTCGATACGGGTGTGCACACCGAGGGTCAGACCGTAACCGGAAGCGTTGATCTGGCCGATCAACTGGTCCAGTTCCTTGCGCTTGTAGCGAACCACGTGCAGCACCGGGCCGAAGATCTCGCGTTGCAGCTCGTCGAAGCTTTCCAGCTCAATCAGGGTTGGCATCACGTAGGTGCCGCGCTTGATTTCGTCGCTGTCGGCAATGGCGACTTGATAAACCGTACGGCCTTTGTCGCGCATGCCCTGGATGTGCTTGTCGATCCCAGCTTTGGCTTCGGCGTCGATCACCGGGCCGATGTCTACGGACAGGCGCTCCGGGTTACCGAGACGGCATTCAGCCATGGCCCCTTTGAGCATTTCGATCACGCGGTCGGCGGAGTCTTCCTGCAGGCATAGCACGCGCAGGGCCGAGCAGCGTTGGCCGGCGCTGTCGAACGCGGAAGAGACCACGTCGATGACCACTTGCTCAGTGAGCGCCGAGGAGTCGACGATCATCGCGTTCTGGCCACCGGTTTCCGCGATTAGCGGGATTGGACGGCCTTGCGCATCAAGGCGACCGGCAATGTTGCGTTGCAGCAGACGAGCGACTTCAGTGGAGCCGGTGAACATCACGCCCTTGACGCGTTCATCGCCGACCAACCGGGCGCCGACGGTTTCGCCACGGCCGGGTAGCAATTGCAGCACGCCTTCCGGGATGCCCGCTTCGAGCAGAATGCGAACGGCTTGTGCGGCGACCAGTGGCGTTTGTTCAGCAGGTTTGGCCAACACCGGGTTACCGGCGGCCAGCGCAGCGGCAACTTGACCGCTGAAGATTGCCAGCGGGAAGTTCCACGGGCTGATACACACCACTGGTCCCAGCGGACGATGGGCGTCGTTGCTGAAATCGTTGCGTGCCTGCACGGCGTAGTAGCGCAGGAAGTCCACAGCTTCGCGGACTTCAGCGATGGCGTTGGCGAAGGTTTTGCCTGCTTCACGAGCCAGCAGGCCCATCAGCGGCTGGATTTCAGCTTCCATCAGGTCGGCGGCGCGCTCCAGAATTGCAGCGCGCTCGGCGGGTGGCGTGGCTTGCCAGATCGGCCCGGAACTCAAAGCGCAAAGCAGGGCGTTATCGACATCTTCCAGGCTGGCTTCCTGCACATGACCGACCACATCGCGCAGGTCGGATGGATTCAGCAGCGGGGTCGTCGAGCCTTCACTGGCGGGGCTTCCGAGCATTGGCGCCGCTTTCCAGTCGTTGTGCGCGGTGGCCAGCAGGGCGGAAGACAGCGAGCCCAGACGGTGTTCGTTGGCCAGGTCGATGCCGCTGGAGTTGGCGCGCTCCGAGCCATATAGGTCACGCGGCAGCGGAATGCGCGGGTGCGGCAGGCCAAAGCCGCCTTCCTGAGTCGCCATGCGCTCGATGCTGGCCACTGGATCAGCCACCAGCTCCTGAATGGAGATGGACTGATCGGCAATCCGGTTGACGAAAGACGTGTTAGCGCCGTTTTCCAGGAGGCGACGCACCAGGTAAGCCAGCAGTGTTTCGTGTGTGCCTACCGGTGCATACACGCGGCACGGTCGGTTCAGCTTGCCATCGGCAACCTTGCCCACCACTTGCTCGTAAAGCGGTTCGCCCATGCCGTGCAGGCACTGGAATTCGTACTGGCCGGGGTAATAGTTCTGACCGGCGATATGGTAAATGGCCGACAGCGTATGGGCGTTGTGCGTGGCGAACTGCGGATAGATGACTTCCGGCACCGACAGCAGTTTGCGTGCGCAGGCAATGTACGAAACGTCGGTGTACACCTTGCGGGTATAGACCGGATAGCCTTCCAGACCTTCGACCTGGGCACGCTTGATTTCGCTGTCCCAATACGCGCCTTTCACCAGACGAATCATCAGGCGGTGGCGGCTGCGACGGGCCAGATCAATCACGTAGTCGATCACATACGGGCAGCGTTTCTGGTAAGCCTGAATCACGAAGCCGATGCCGTTCCAGCCGGTCAGTTGCGGCTCGAAGCACAGGCGTTCAAGCAGGTCCAGCGACAGCTCAAGGCGATCGGCTTCCTCTGCGTCGATGTTCAGCCCGATATCGTATTGCTTGGCCAGCAGCGTCAGCGACAGCAGGCGCGGGTACAGCTCCTCCATCACGCGCTCGTACTGGGCGCGGCTGTAACGCGGGTGCAGCGCCGACAGCTTGATGGAAATGCCCGGGCCTTCGTAAATGCCACGGCCATGAGACGCTTTGCCGATGGAGTGGATCGCCTGCTCGTAAGAGGCCAGGTATTTCTGTGCGTCGTGCTCGGTCAGTGCGGCTTCGCCGAGCATGTCGTAGGAATAACGGAAGCCTTTGGCTTCGAAGCGGCTGGCGTTGGCCAGGGCTTCACCGATGGTTTCACCGGTGACGAATTGCTCGCCCATCAGGCGCATGGCCATGTCCACGCCTTTGCGGATCATGGGCTCGCCGCTCTTGCCGATGATGCGGCTCAGGGAGGACGTCAGCCCGGCTTCGTTGTGAGTCGCAACCAGTTTGCCGGTCAGCAGCAGGCCCCAGGTCGCAGCGTTGACGAACAGCGAAGGGCTGTTGCCCAAATGCGGATGCCAGTTGCCGGTGCTGATCTTGTCGCGGATCAAGGCGTCGCGAGTGCCTTTATCCGGGATGCGCAGCAGCGCCTCGGCCAGGCACATCAAAGCGACGCCTTCCTGAGAAGAAAGCGAAAATTCTTGCAGAAGGCCCTGAACAATTCCCGCACGGCCGCCTGCGCTCTTCTGATTGCGCAGTTTCTCGGCGATGGTTGCCGCGAGCTTGTTGGTGGCGTCGGCCATCGGTGCAGGCAGTCGCGCCTGTTCGATGAGCATCGGCACTACTTCGGGTTCCGGACGACGATAAGCCGCAGTGATCGCCGCGCGCAGTACCGATTGCGGCAAGATGCTTTCCGCGAACTCCAGGAAGCACTGGTGAGCGGTGTCCACGGGCAGTTCGCCGTGATCATCGCCATCTTTGCTTGCGGTGCCATTGAGTTCAGAAAGGGTTGCACCACCTTCGAGCTTTTCCAGGTAATTGAAGATTGCCTGTTTGATAAGCCAGTGCGGAGTCCGGTCAATAGACTGGGCAGCTGCCTTCAATCGCTCGCGGGTCGGGTCGTCGAGTTTGACACCCAGGGTGGTGGTCGCCATGTGCAGTCCTCATCGTGCCACTGTGAATGTGGCCTTGGTTGTCGGACAAGATTAGCTATGAGTGGGTGAGGGTGCAACCGGGTGCAACCCTTTTCTTCATGAATATTTTCGATGTTTTCCAGGCCGTAACCAACGGCCGGTAAACGTGCACAATCACAGTGCCAAGGGGCTGACGAAAGGTGTATGCGGCTCTGGAACGGGGCGCAACGCGAGAGATTGAGAGATTACTCATGGCTGGGTGCAACTTTTTGTCGGTAAATAGGTTGCACCTTTGGCGGCAGGTTGAATAGGATGCTCCGCTTTGGTGCGAGAACGATCAAGAATCGTTCGCGTGGGACTGGCTTATTGACGGTCCCACTCAATAAAAACAATGCCTAGGCGAAATCCCCATGAGTGTCAGCAATCCCACCCTGATCACATTCGTAATCTACATCGCAGCAATGGTGCTGATCGGCCTGATGGCTTATCGCTCAACCAATAATCTTTCGGACTATATTCTGGGCGGTCGCAGCCTGGGCAGCGTTGTAACGGCGCTGTCGGCAGGTGCTTCGGACATGAGCGGCTGGCTGTTGATGGGTTTGCCGGGCGCGATCTATATGTCGGGTCTGTCGGAAAGCTGGATCGCCATCGGCCTTATCGTCGGTGCTTATCTGAACTGGCTGTTTGTGGCCGGTCGCTTGCGCGTACAGACCGAGCACAACGGCGATGCGCTGACCCTGCCGGATTACTTCACCAGTCGTTTTGAAGATAAAAGCGGTCTTCTGCGAGTGATCTCTGCAGTGGTGATTCTGGTGTTCTTCACTATTTATTGCGCGTCGGGCATTGTCGCCGGTGCGCGGTTGTTCGAAAGCACCTTCGGCATGTCCTACGAAACTGCGCTGTGGGCGGGGGCTGCGGCAACCATCGCTTACACCTTTGTAGGTGGATTCCTGGCGGTGAGCTGGACGGATACCGTTCAGGCCACGCTGATGATCTTCGCGTTGATCCTGACGCCCATCATTGTGCTGCTGGCAACGGGTGGAGTTGATGCAACCTTCCTGGCCATCGAAGCCAAGGATCCGGCCAACTTTGACATGTTCCGCAACACCAGCATCATCGGCATCATTTCCCTGATGGGCTGGGGCCTGGGCTACTTTGGCCAGCCGCACATTCTGGCGCGCTTCATGGCAGCGGATTCGGTGAAGTCCATTGCCAGTGCACGTCGCATTTCCATGACCTGGATGATCCTCTGCCTGGGCGGTACGGTCGCGGCGGGCTTCTTCGGTATTGCTTACTTCTCGGCGCACCCGGAAGTTGCCGGTCCGGTGACTGAAAACCCTGAGCGTGTGTTCATCGAGCTGGCCAAGTTGCTGTTCAACCCATGGGTGACCGGCGTGTTGCTTTCGGCGATTCTGGCAGCGGTGATGAGCACTTTGAGCTGCCAGTTGCTGGTGTGCTCAAGCGCGCTGACTGAAGACTTCTACAAAGCCTTTTTGCGTAAAAACGCTTCGCAGAAGGAACTGGTCTGGGTCGGTCGCGCGATGGTGTTGCTGATCGCGATCATTTCCATCCTGCTGGCTGCCGATCCGAACAACCGTGTGTTGGGGCTGGTGAGTTACGCCTGGGCCGGTTTCGGTGCAGCATTTGGTCCGGTGGTTTTGATCTCGGTACTGTGGAAAGGCATGACCCGCAACGGCGCCCTGGCGGGCGTGCTGGTTGGCGCGATCACTGTGATCGTCTGGAAGCAGTTGGGGATCTGGGGGCTGTACGAAATCATTCCGGGCTTCCTGTTCGCCAGCATCGCCATCGTCGTGTTCAGCCTGCTGGGCAAAGGGCCGTCGACGGGCATGCAGACGCGTTTTGAGCTGGCAGAGAAAGAGTTCAAGGCAGCGAGCCATTGAGTTGAAATGATGTTCTGTAGGAGCGCACGAGCAACGCGAGGCCGCGATCGCGCTGTATCAGGCAGACCGCTATCGCTGCCTCGCCTTGCTCGTGAACTCCTACAGATTTTTGGGCTGTCAGGTATACAGCGCTAAATCTTGTTGTGATCAATATCCAGCTTGTAGAAGGTGGCCTTGCCGCCTTCGCTGCTGTAGCCCTTGTTGTCCTGCACGTAAACCCCTGCCTTGAAGTACAGCGGCTTGTCCCGCCAGGAGGCGCTGATCGGGCTGCTCCAGTTCTGGCCTCTCGCGCTGACGCTTAGATCACCTCCGGGGCTGAGGTGAATCTTGTAATTGAAGCGCTCATTGAGCGGCACGCCTTCAGCGATCTTGATGACGCGACTTTTATCGTCGTCATAACGCTTACGGACCTTGGCAACGATGTTTCCCGTCTTGGTCTCTTCCTTGTACTGATACTCAACCTTGAGCATCGGCTCGGTGCTTTCATAGGCGTGTATCTGGCCGATCACGATCTTGCCGGAAGAGGGCACCTGATTAACTTCCAGCGTTGCATCGAGAAAGTTGTCAGCTTGCGGATACATCCAGTTATGCAGCGTGCCGTCGGCCCAGGTTTCGCGCAATTCACTGCGCGGGTATTTGGCGTTGGCTGTTTTCGAACCGGTTACGGGTGACCAGAAGAAGATGTAACCCGATTCGGAACGAAAATATTTGCCGTCGTACCCTTTCTTCAGTTGGGACGTCTCGATTGTTTTGGGGGGCGAACCCACAGGAATACTTAGATTCCACGAAGCCATGTCTACCATGTGATGTTTTCCAATATGTCGCATTGCCAGTAATAGGCGTCTAAGTCAAGCCTTTGCGGGTTGTTGTTATACGTTCTCAATAACGATGTGTTAATGCCTGATTGCCGAACGGATGACGTCAAAGTGCTGTCACATTGGCTGTAGGGCATGTGCTCAGTGGCCTGTAGGAAATGACCGTTAGTCGGTTAGATGTGAACTTTAGAGACAGCTGTCACAAAGCTATCTCCGGTTTTCGTCAGAGCCGACTAGAGTTACGCCGATTGGAAATCAAAAACGATGGTCTAAGGATCTCGTGCCACATAAGAGAAGTTGCATGGAATGCGCGCAAACCAACCCGGGTGATGGCTGTTCTGTTTTGTTGGTTGTTGATGACTATCCAGAGAACCTGGTAACGATGCGTGCCGTTCTGCAGAGGCAGGACTGGTGCATTGTGACTGCAAGTTCCGGCATTGAAGCGTTGACTGTGCTCCTGGAGCGCGAAGTCGATCTGGTGCTGCTCGATGTGCAGATGCCGGGCATGGATGGTTTTGAGGTTGCCCGCTTGATGCGCGGCAGTCAGCGAACGCGGCTGACCCCTATTATCTTCCTCACCGCTAACGAGCAATCTCAGGATGCGGTGCATCGCGGCTATGCCAGTGGCGCGATCGACTATCTGTTCAAACCGTTTGACCCCAACGTTCTCAGGCCCAAAGTTCAGGTATTGCTGGAGCAGCAGCAGAATCAGCGCGCCCTGCAACGAATATCCCGTGAGCTGGAGGCTGCAAGAGCCTTTAACGCTTCGGTGCTCGATAACATTGACGAGGGCATATTGGTCGTCAACGAGGCCGGGCTGATCAATTTCGCCAACCCGGCCATCTGTCGTCTGTTGGGAGCCAGCGTCGAGACGTTGAATGGCACTAGCGTGATCGATTACCTGATTGAGCCGGAGGTGGTCGATTGGGCTCAGTCCGGGTTCTACCGCCACTATCGCAATGCTGAAATCTACCGACTGCACGATGCGATCATGCGCACCAGTGACGGCCGCAAGCTGCCGGTGGCACTGTCCTGCGCGCCTTTGCCGGTTGAGCAGAAAGCCATGGTGTTCAGCATTCTGGATATGTCGGTGGTGCGCGATCTTTATCAGCAACTCGAGCAGCAGGCGGTTACCGATGCCTTGACCGGATTGCTCAACCGACGCGGCTTCTACCAGGCAGTAGAAGGCATGTTGCTGCGCAATGAGCAGCCGGGCCGGTTCCTTGTGTTGCTGTATCTGGATCTGGACGGTTTCAAGCGCGTCAATGATTCACTCGGGCACGACGCCGGGGATCAGGTGTTGCTTTGGGTCTCTCAGCAGCTCAAAGAGTGCATGCGGCCCTACGATGTGCTGGCACGCATGGGGGGCGACGAATTCACCGTGGTCATCGATGGTCTGGACTTCCCCGAGCAGGCCGCCAAAGTGGCGGAAAAACTCATCGAGCGGGTTTCGGTGCGCAGGCAAATCGATGGCCTGGACGTTACGCTGGGTGCCAGCATCGGTATCGCGACCTACCCGGACTGTGGCTCCAACCTTGATGGTTTACTGCGTGCGGCGGATATTGCCATGTACGAAGCCAAGCGCGCGGGACGTCAGCAATACCGCTTCTACGATCAGGAAATGAACGGCCGCGCCCGTTCCAGGCTGATGCTTGAAGACAGCGTGCGCACCGCCATTGATGGCAAAGACTTCTCCATGGTTTATCAACCTCAGGTCTCCATTGCCGATGGGACGTTGCGAGGCTTCGAAGCGCTGTTGCGTTGGCAGCATCCCAACGCCGGTGATGTGCCGCCGGGTGTATTTATCCCGTTGCTGGAAGAGACCCGGCTGATCAACAGGCTGGGCGGCTGGATCTTCGAACAGGGGGCCGAGCATCGCAGCCGTTGCACTGACGTGTTCGACGATGATCTGGTGCTGAGCATCAGTGTCAGCCCAACCCAGTTCTGCATGCCGAATCTTGCTGGCGAATTACGCCGTGCCATGCAGCGCTACGGCTTGAAACCCGGTCAGTTGGAAGTGGAACTCACCGAGGCGTCGCTGGTGCATAACCTGTCGCACAGCCGGAATCAGATTCGTCACTTGCATGACATCGGTATCAGCGTCGCACTGGACGATTTTGGCGTTGGAGAGTGTTCGCTGACGCATTTGCGCAATCTGGATATCGATACGCTGAAGATCGACCGGCATTTCATCGCGGGCATGCTCACCACGCCGCGCGATACCGCAGTGGCGCGCAGCATTATTGATCTGTGTCGCAATCTGGATGTGTTGGTGATCGCTGAAGGTGTCGAAACCGTTGAGCAATATCAGTGGCTGGCCGACAACGGTTGCCAACTGATTCAGGGCTATCTGGTAGCGCGCCCGATGCTGGCTGATGAGGCATTAGGCTTCCCGAAGGTGTTTGACTGGGAGAGCCTAAAGCAACAGTGAGTTCTGTACACTGGCGCCTTTCACTCTACGTTACGGCTCATGACTGCATCGGCGATTGCTCCTCTCAAATACCTTCAGGCCTATCCGCCAGCGCTTCAGGATCAGGTCCGGCAACTGATCGCCCAGAACAAACTGGGCGATTATTTGCAGCAGCGCTATCCCGCTCGTCACGAAGTGCAAAGCGACAAGGCGCTGTACGCATACGCGCTGGCGCTCAAGCAGGAATACCTGCGCAATGCGCCGAACATCGACAAAGTCCTGTTTGATAATCGCCTTGACCTGACCCATCGCGCATTGGGTCTGCATACGACGATTTCCCGGGTGCAGGGCGGCAAGCTCAAGGCCAAGAAAGAAATCCGTGTCGCGTCACTGTTCAAGGAAGCGCCCCCGGAGTTCTTGAAAATGATCGTGGTGCACGAACTGGCGCACTTCAAGGAATCAGATCACAACAAGGCTTTTTACCAGCTATGCGAGCACATGCAGCCCGGTTATCACCAGTTGGAGTTTGATCTGCGGATCTATCTGACCTGGCGGGATATGCAGTAAACGCTTCTATACCGACGTGGGACCGGCTTTAGCCGGGAAGAGGCCCGGACAGGCGCTGAATCTTCATCTGCAAAAATACCGCCTTCCCGGCTAAAGCCGGTCCCACGACCTCAGTGAGGATTCCTAACGATGGACGTCAGCAAAACCAAATCCAGTTTCTACCGCCGCCTTTACGTGGCGTATCTGATCGATAGCGAACTGGCCAGCAACGTCCCGGCATTGGTCGACGTCACCGGCATGCCACGCCGTACCGCGCAGGACACGATTGCCGCGCTGGCGGATCTGGATATCGAATGTGAGTTCGAACAGCTCGATGGCGCCCGCAACCACGCCGGGCAATACCGGATTCGTCGTTGGGGGGCGATAGACAAAAGCTGGATCGCGGGTAACCTCGCACAGATCAAAGCCGTGCTTGGTTACCCCTGAGCGCGTTACTCGAGATCGCGGCGCATGCCGATGTGGGGGATTTCGTCTTCCAGATACACCTCGCCCACCGGCTCGAAGCCGTAGCGTGCGTAGTAGCGTTGCAAGTGTGCCTGAGCTGACAGATAGATCGGCTGATCGGGCCAGGTCTTCTCTGCGTTCTCCAATGCCTGTTCCATCAGTTCATGACCAATGCCACGGCTGCGTATCGAAGGCGCAGTCACCACGCGGCCAATGGTCACGTCGCCGCCTTGCTGAATAGGGTCGAGCAGGCGCAAATAGGCCACCAGTTTGTCTTCCTGCCAGGCCATCAGGTGGCAGGTATCACCCAGCAGATCCTGGCCGTCGACGTCCAGATAAACGCACTGCTGCTCAACCACGAACACCTGTGCGCGCAATTGCAGGATGGCGTAAAGCTGCTCCTTGCTCAGATCGGTGTGGTGTTTGCAAATCCAGTTGATAGGCATGTCGCTGACTCGGAGAAGAAATCTGGAGCGAATACTAACCCATCCGGTCAGATACCCCATAAACCCCTGCAATGAATGGCGGGTGAATGTTTCGTTTCGGGTGCCGATAACCCTTAAGGGTTTTTGCGGAGCGCCGCACGTAATGTCATCTAAGCGTGAGTTGTGAAAAGGGCTTTATGCAGCTTCAATGAGGCTACGTGCCACTACCAGTGCCGGGTTTTGCGGGCGTTGGCTGTAATCATCCGGGCATTGCCCGTCTCAGGGATATGAGCATGACGTGTGTGCTTCGAGCCATAGCGTTGCTGGGATTGCTGTTGATGACTCAGGTCAGTGCAGGAGAGAGATTGCGATTGGTGGCCGACTCCTGGCCGCCTTTCACGGACGCCTCATTACTTAATAATGGTCTGGCCAGTGATCTGGTCAGTACTGCGTTGCAGCGTGCCGGATACAGCACAGAGTATGAGCAAGTGCCGTGGGCGCGAGCGTTGCTCGGGGTTGAGGAGGGGCGTTACGACGTGCTGATCAACGCCTGGTTCAGTGACGACCGAACCCGCATTGGACGCTTCTCGCAAGAGTACCTGCTCAATCGTGTCCGGTTTCTCAAGCGCACCCGCTCCAGCGTACAGTTTCAGGATTTAAGCCAGTTGTACGAGCGGCCCATCGCTGTCGTGCGCGGCTACAGCTATTCCCCGGAATTTGATAACGACGACTTGCTGGAAAAAGTGCCGGTGAACAGCTTTTCAATGGCGCTGCGGATGGTTGCGGCGGGGCGAGTGGACCTGGCTGTAGAGGACGAATTCGTCGCACGTTACTACCTGGCTGCCGAGCCCAAAAGCGTTCGCGACAAGCTGGAGTTTCTCTCTAAATCCTTGAGCGAGAACAACCTGCATATTCTGGTCAGCCTCAAGAATCCACGGAATCAGGGGATCGTCGCTGATTTTAACCGAGAGATTGCCGCCATGAAGGCTGACGGCAGTTACGCGGAAATCTTCAAGCGACACGGTCTGTAGCGGCCGGCTCCGGAACCTTGATCAAGTGCGCCGCAAGGGTGCGCAGTGGGCCCAGTTGACGGCAGATCAGCGCCAGTTGGGTTTGCACCAGACGCTGACTCTCATCCAGTTCATCGGGCATTTGCTCAAGCTCAGTGGCCAATGCCTCTTCAGCATCGCTGTGAATCGCCACCGGCTGCTTCTCGGAGAGGCCTTGGGCAATCTCATCGATACTCGCCGCCAGTGTCGTACCCGCGCCATTGATGAGCTGTTCGTGGACCTCGGCTGGCAACTGCGTCTCACGATGCGCTCCAAGCCCTGACAGATAACTGAGCAAGGTGTGCGACAGCACCAGAAAGCGGAAGCCAACGTCCGCCTCCTTACGGAAGTGCCCAGGCTCCATCAGCATGTTGGCCAGCGTGGTGGACAGCGCCGCATCGGCGTTGTGAGCGTTACGTCGGGCCAGACGATAAGCCAGGTCGTCACTCTTGCCCTTGGCGTATTGCTGCATGATCTGTCGCAAGTAAATGCTGTTGCAGGTCAGGGTGTTGGCCAGCACTTTGTTCAGGCGTCGACCTTGCCAGTCCGGCAGGAACAGGAACACCGCAAGACCTGCGATCAGGCTACCCAGCAGGGTATCGAACAAGCGTGGCAGGAACAGGCCATAGCCGTCGCCGACCTGGTTGAAGCAGAACAGCACCATGATGGTGATGGCTGCTGTAGACAGCGTATAGCGCGTGGTGCGATTGACGAAGAACACCACGCCGGCGAGCACTGCACACATGGATTGCAGAATCGGGCTGGTGACCAGATCAAACAGCGCCCAGCCGATGGTCAGGCCAATAGCCGTGCCGACAATTCGCTGGCCCAGCTTGCGACGAGTTGCGCCGTAACTCGGCTGGCAGACAAATACCGTGGTGAGGATGATCCAGTAGCCCTGCGACGGGTGAATCAAATGCACCATTGCATAGCCGACCGTCAGCGCCAGCGGCAAGCGCAACGCGTGGCGAAACAGCAACGAAGTCGGGGTCATCTGCAAGCGCAACCGGGTCCAGGCATCCTTGAAGGTGCGAGGCGAGCGGTCCAGCAGCGAGCTGTCGGTCGCATCGGCCACGGCATCGGGGTTGCTGGCATCACTGAGCAGGCGATCAAGGGTTTCCAGATTATTCGCCAGGGCGCGTAGCGAACGCAGCAGGCCGCGCCATGCCGGGTTGCTCTGAATACGTAAGTGTTCCAGCGAGGCGCGCAGGTCTTCCATGGCATAGGCGAAACTGTCGTTGTACACGAACGGCTGGCGCAGCTGGATTGACTCGGACAATGCCTGACAGGCCGAGCCCTGCTGGCGCAACAGGCGCTGACAGCGGAACAGCACGTCACTGTGAAAGAACGCTTCGGCCAGTGAGTTGTACGGGTAGTGCGATGAACTGGCGCGCTCGTGGATGTCCTGAGCGATGAAGTACAGCTTCAGGTAGCGGCTGACTTTCGAGCCGGGGCGCCCGTTGCCGACCCGATGCAGAATGATTTCTTTGGTGGCGTTCAGCGCCGCGACGACCCGGCCGTTTTGCTGGGCCAACTCCAGGCGGCGGGCTTCAACGTCCAGTTGGCGAATCGGCTCGAACAGGCTCGACTTCAATTTCAGGTACTGACCCAACTCGCGAAACAGCCGCGCCAGCGCCTGTTGCACCGGCTGATTGGAAAACAGCATTTGCCACAACACTGACAGCAAGCCATACCATGCAGCGCCCGCGACCAGCAGCATCGGCTCGTGCCAGAAATCGAGGACTTCCCCACCACGCTGATCGACGCCGATCATGGTGTACACCGACAGGATCAAGGTGCCGTAGGCAATCGCGCTATAACGTTCGCCCAGCGCGCCGAGCATGGTCAGCGCAAAACTGGCTATCGCCAGTGATATGGCGAAGATCCACGGGTAGGGGAACAACAGCTCAACGGCCATGGCGGCGATGCTGAAACACACCAGCGTCACCGCCAGCGCGTTGAGGCGGCCTTGCCAGCTGTCATCGGTTTCGGCGAGGGCGCAGGCGATAATCCCCAGGAACAACGGAATCAGCAGGCCCATTTCATTCTGGTACCAGCACAGCGCCATGCTGCCGGTCAGCGCAATGAAAACGCGAACGCTGTAACTGAACTTATCCAGCGCCCACAGACGACGGAAGGTATGACGAAGAGATTTCGATGCCATAAAGGAGCTGTTTCACGATTGATCAATGCTGAAGTGGATATGTACAGGCCTTGGCCTCATCTGTACATCCGGTTGGCGAGATTTATTCGATAGATGCAGATTGTGAAGGCGGAGCTCAAATCCTGTGGGAGCAGAGCTTGCTCGCGATAAGGCTGGACGCGGTTCACTTTAGAACTGCGGTGCCCTTATCGCGAGCAAGCTCTGCTCCCACAAGGGTTAAATCGCATTCCGGTTGTCAAACAAACTGCGCAGCCGCGTACCCCGAGGCCCACGCCCACTGGAAGTTGAAGCCGCCTAGATGTCCGCTGACGTCCAGCACTTCACCGACAAAATACAGCCCCGGTGACTTCAAAGATTCCATGGTCTTGGAAGAAACCTCTCGCGTATCGATCCCACCGAGGGTGACTTCCGCCGTGCGATAGCCTTCTGTCCCAGCCGGTACAACCTGCCACGACGCCAGCTTTGTGGCGATGTCGGCCAGCTCGGCATGGGTGTATTGCTTCATTGGCTTGGACACAAACCACTGTTCGGCAATCAGGTTGGCCATCTTCTTGGTGAAGATTTCCCCCAGCAAGGTCTTCAATTCGCTATTGGGCCGTTCGGCTTGTTGCTCGTTGAGCCAGCTTGGGACGTCGTGATCGGGTAGCAGGTTGATTTCCACCGCGTCGCCCGGATGCCAGAACGAAGAAATCTGCAGAATCGCCGGGCCACTGAGGCCACGGTGGGTGAACAGGATATTCTCGCGGAAACTCGTGTCGTTGCAGCTGACCAGACAATCCACCGACGTACCGGACAGCTCGGTACACAGCTCTTTGAGCTGGTCGGTGATGGTGAACGGCACCAGCCCGGCGCGGGTCGGCAGCAAGGTGTGACCGAACTGCTTGCCCACCTGATAACCAAAACCGGTCGCGCCCAGTGTCGGAATAGACAAACCGCCTGTGGCGATCACCAGCGATTCACAGCTGATAGCGCCCAGGGTTGTAGTCAGGGTGTAACCGCTTTCGGTTTTCTCGATCTGCTGCACGGACGTGTCCATGTGCAGGCTGGCACCGGCCTGCCTGCATTCGTCGAGGAGCATTTCGAGGATGTCGCTGGACTTGTTATCGCAGAACAACTGCCCGAGCTTTTTCTCGTGATACGGCACGCCGTGCTTGCCCACCAGACCAATGAAGTCCCACTGGGTGTAACGCGCCAGCGCCGATTTGCAGAAGTGCGGGTTCTGCGAGAGGAAGTTGCTCGGCTCGGTGTACATGTTGGTGAAGTTGCAGCGCCCGCCACCAGACATGAGGATCTTCTTGCCGGGCTTGTTGGCGTGATCGATCAGCATCACTTTGCGGCCACGGCCAGCAGCAGTCAGCGCGCACATCAAACCTGCGGCGCCAGCGCCAATGATCACAACGTCAGTAACGGGCAAAGCGATTTCCTCGGGGTGTGATGTTTTATGTGGGAGCAGAGCTTACTCGCGATAAGGCTGGACGCGATCTAAAGTGAATTGCGTCCAGCCTTATCGCGAGCAAGCTCTGCTCCCACAGGTCCTGCGTTCGGCTTTAGATCTTACAAAATCCGCACGCGCAGCGACTTGCCCTTGATCTTGCCGTTATTCAAGCGCTCCAGCGCTTGCTTGGCGACGCTGCGTTCAACGGCCACGTAGGCCTGGAAATCAAAGATCGCGATCTTGCCGACCTGGGCGCCCGGAATACCGGCTTCGCCCGTCAGTGCGCCAAGAATATCGCCCGGACGCAATTTGTCTTTACGACCGGAACCGATGCACAGCGTGCTCATGGTCGGGATCAACTGAGAACCGCCAGCGTTTTTCAGGCTGTCGAGCTGTTCCCAGCGCAGCGAGGCTTTCTGGATTTCTTCAATGGCGCGGGCACGTTGGCTTTCCGATGGGGCCACGAGGCTGACCGCAACACCTTTTTCCCCGGCGCGACCGGTACGGCCGACGCGGTGAATGTGCATTTCCGAATCACGGGCCAGTTCGACGTTGATCACCATGTCCAGCGCGTCGATGTCCAGACCACGGGCTGCAACGTCAGTGGCAACCAGCACCGAAGTACTGCGGTTGGCAAACATCGCCAGCACCTGATCACGGTCACGCTGTTCCAGGTCGCCATGCAGGCCGACGGCGGAAATGCCTTTGGCAGTCAGGTGATCGACCACTTCCTGACACTGCTGCTTGGTGAAGCAGAACGCAACGCAGGATTGCGGACGGAAATGACCGAGGACTTTCACCACCGCATCAAGGCGATCTTCCGGAGAAATTTCGTAGAAAATCTGCTCGATCTGGCTGTCAGCGTGCAGCGCTTCAACCTTGACGGTCTGCGGGTCGCGCATGAACTTGGACGACAACTGCTTGATGCCCACCGGGTACGTGGCGGAGAACAGCAGGGTCTGACGCTTCTTCGGAGTCTGCTCGATGATGTCGGCAATCGCGTCGTAGAAGCCCATGTCCAGCATGCGGTCGGCTTCGTCGAGGATCAGCGTGTTCAGGCCGTCCAGCACCAGCGAGCCTTTGCGCAAGTGCTGCTGAATGCGACCCGGCGTACCGACGATGATGTGCGCGCCGTGCTCCAGCGAGCCGATCTGCGGGCCAAACGGCACGCCGCCACACAGCGTCAGGACCTTGATGTTGTCTTCCGAACGGGCCAGACGACGGATTTCCTTGGCGACCTGGTCAGCCAGTTCGCGGGTCGGGCACAGCACCAGCGCCTGACAGCCGAAGTAGCGCGGGTTGATCGGGTTAAGCAGGCCAATACCGAACGCTGCGGTCTTGCCGCTACCGGTCTTGGCCTGAGCGATCAGGTCCATACCCTTGAGAATCACCGGCAGGCTCTGCGCCTGAATCGGCGTCATCTCGGCATAACCAAGGGACTCCAGGTTAGCCAACATGGGGGCGGACAGGGGCAAAGTATTGAAAGCGGTGTTAGTCACGGTAAGAGCCTGCAAAACAAAATGTCGCGCAGTGTATCAGGTCACAGAGCCATCAGGCGTGCTCCCGCCGGGTGGCAGTAATGCATTCCCGGTAGGAGCGAACTTGTTCGCGAGGGATAGATCGGCTTACGCAGGGCAGACGTCTCGCGAACAAGTTCGCTCCTACCGGTCAGGTGGGGCCTTGGCTTTCACCTCACGCGACGGCAATTGCAGAAAGATCCCCGCTGCCAGCATCGCCATCACGCCCACGGTCAGGAACGTCAGTTGAAACGCGCCCAGCACGCTGCTGACTTCGCCGGTCGACACTTGCTCGGTAAACCCACCCAACAGCGCCGCTGCGCACGCCACACCGAAGCTCAGGGACAATTGCGCTACCACCGACAGCAAGCTGTTGCCGCTGGCGGCGCTGGCATCATCCAGATCGATCAGGGTCACGGTGTTCATGGCGGTGAATTGCAGCGAGTTGACCGCGCCCAGCAGACCCAGATGCACCAGCAGCACCCAATACGGTGTTTGCGCATCTACCAGCGCGATGCTCGACAGCAGAATACCCAGCATCAGCGTGTTGCCGGTCAGGATGATTCGATAGCCGAGCCGTTCGATCAGCCAGCGCGCGACGGACTTGGCGAACATCGCCGCAGCCGCCAGCGGCAACATGCTCATGCCCGCTTGCGACGGCGAGTAACCCAGCGCTACTTGCAGCAACAAGGGCATGAGAAACGGCAGGGCACCGCTGCCCAGTCGGGCGAACAGATTGCCAAGAATGCCTACCGCGAAGGTGCGAGTGCGGAACAGTGACGGCGCGAACAGTGGCGACTCAACGTGCCCGGCCCGCAGCCAATACGCCGCCAGACAACCAAAGCCTGCGAACAACAACAGCACCACGCGCAAGTGCGGCAAATGCAATTCGCCCAGGCCTTCCAGTGCTATCGTGATCAGCACCATCGCCGCGCCAAACAGCGCGAAGCCTATGCCGTCAAATTTTGTGCGGCCGCCACTGGCCAGGTTCGGGATGAAATGATGCACCGCCCAGCAACCGAGGATGCCTACCGGGATGTTGATCAGGAAGATCCAGTGCCAGCTCAGGTATTCAACCATCCAGCCGCCCATGGTCGGGCCCATCAGAGGACCCAACAGGCCGGGCAGGGTGATGAAGCTCATGATCCGCACCAGCTCCGAGCGCGGGTAAGCGCGCAGCACGATCAATCGCCCGATGGGCAGCATCAATGCTCCGCCCAGACCCTGAACGATCCTTGCACCCACCAGCATGCCCAACGAGTTGGACATGGCGCAGAGCAGTGAGCCAAAACTGAACAGCAGGATTGCACTGAAGAAAATCTGTTTGATGCCAAACCGGTCCGCGATCCAGCCCGAGGCAGGGATCAACAGGGCGATGGTCAGCATGTAGGCGATGACCACCGACTGCATGCGCAGCGGATCTTCCGCGAGCGAGCGGGCCATGGAAGGCAGCGCAGTATTGAGAATCGTGCCGTCCAGGCTCTGCATGAAGAACGCGATAGCGACTACCCAAGGCAGCCAGCGCAGGGTTTTTTCATCCAGAAGCGGCGTGGTGGTCGGCATTTGGGTCCTTGTCTTAGGAAGTGATCCTGAGGCTGGTTGATATCCTGTGGAGCGCCACCCCGGTCGGTCGATATCTCCTGTGGGAGATTCTACGGTCGCATAGCTGACGTGGGACCGGCTTTAGCCGGGAAAGCTGCATTCCTGATCACAAAAGTGCAATGGATGTACTGGCCTCTTCCCGGCTAAAGCCGGTCCCACGTCATCGCCCGCAAGACCTGTGCTCCCACAAAATCATCATTCCACAGTGGTTTTTCAGCGGTCTTTACAACGTCA
Organism: Pseudomonas caspiana; assembly: GCF_002158995.1. Lineage (GTDB taxonomy): Bacteria > Pseudomonadota > Gammaproteobacteria > Pseudomonadales > Pseudomonadaceae > Aquipseudomonas > Aquipseudomonas caspiana. The sequence goes on from NZ_LOHF01000018.1 coordinate 89,484, forward strand.
ACGTCAACTTGCTGATCAACGCACCGGGCAGCTGGCTAGAAGCTGTCTGGCGCTGACTATAGGTACTTGTGGACAGAATCAGTTCCCGCTCTCTGGTCAAATCTTCCAGTGCGCTGCCCAGCAGGCTGTAAGCGCTGTCGTCGAAACGCATGGTGCTGACCGGGGCCTGGATTTTGCCATCTTCCACCCAGAAGGTCGCAAAACGGGTCATGCCGGTCAGGCGCGCAGCGGGCTGGTCGGAGTAGTTCAAGTACCACAGGTTTCCGATGTACAAACCTGTGCCGATCTTCTCCAGAATCTGCTCCAGTTCCAGGCTACCGCCCGCCATGCTCAACGAGTTCGGTGCTTCCCAAGGCTCAGCGCCGTTGGCTGCCAAACCATACTCGGCAGCACTGGCGGAACCCACCAGTTGCTCGCCGCCTTTACCTTCACGAATCAATGCCAGATCCCGACGTGGATAGCCTTCGCCGGAAAACGCCGGGGAAAGCGAACCGCTGACCTGCTCGTCGAGGCTCACCAGCGGACTGAACTGAGCATCGCCGCTATACAGCCGCTGTAATGGACTTGTCTTGTTCGCCAGCGACTGCGCCGAGAAACCGCCCCAGCACAGCATGCCGATGATTTCATCCATGGCTGCCGGGGCCAGATACGCACGGTATTGACCCGGCGCCAGAGTTTTCAGCGGCTTGCCAAGAAACTCCAGTTGTTCGCGAGCCAGTTCGAAGCGACGTGCAAAACCGTCGTCACTCCAGTCGTGCCCGGCGTAGTTGGCTTTGACCGCCTGACCGTTCTCGTGAAACAGACTCCAGTCGAAATTGAAGCTGTTGGCTTCATGCCAGCCGAACGCGCCCCACGAGCTGGCGAAACCGCGATACAGCGGTCCTGCAGCATAGAAACCAACCAGATCCAGCCCTTCGCCAAGCTGAGCGATTTGTCCAACCACATGTTCGCTGTCCGGCAACGGCAAGTCTTGAACGTTTGTGTTCTGCCACGCTTCGGTGTTGGGCTTGAGGTAAGGATCTTTCGGCAACAGCGCTACCGTTTCACGCAGTTGCTCCAAGGCCTCGCTCAAACGCTGACGATCAAGCTCGCCGTCGCCGCTGAGGGTCAGTTGCAAGTCGGCGTGGCGCTCGTCGTTGATCAGCTTGAGGGTCACGCTGGCCTGTTGCACATGGCCGACCTGACGCACTTTGGCGTGATTGAAACGAATGAAGTCCGACTCTTCGGCGTTGTAGGCGAGGGTGAAGCGCTCTTGATCGCTGATCGCACCGTTGAGTACTGCGACCAGTGCCTGAAATTGCTGTTGATGCGACATCAGGCATCCCCTCCGAATACATCGACTTGCTTGAACACACAGGCGGGCGAGGCATGGCCCACGCGCACCACTTGATTGGGTTCGCCTTTACCGCAGTTGGGCGTGCCCAATACTTTGAAGGTACTGGCGTCGCCCACGGCGCTGAGGTTTTTCCAGAACTGCGCGGAAATTGCCCGGTAGTTCGGGTTCTTCACCACACCTTTGAGTTCGCCGTTCTCGATCAACTGGCCCCACTCGCAGCCGAACTGGAATTTGTTGCGCGCATCATCGATGGACCACGAGCGGTTGGTGGACATCAGCACGCCATGTTCGATGCCGCCAATCAACTGGTCGAGGGACTTATCCCCAGGCTCGATGTTGAGGTTGGCCATGCGATCAATCGGTGGCCGGTTCCAGTTGCAGGCGCGGCTGTTGGCGACGCCTGGCAGGTCAGCGCGGTATTGCGACAGTGCGCCGCCCAATGGCCTTTCCAGCACGCCGTTGCGAATCAGGAACTGCTTGCTGGCCGGCGTGCCGTCATCGTCGTGGCTGTAGCTCGCCAGTTGCTCAGGAATGTCCGGGTCGAAGGTCACGTTGAGCAATTCGGAACCGTATTGCAGATGACCGAAATCACTGGCCTTCACAAAACTGGTACCGGCGTAGTTGCGCTCGTCACCGAGGATGCGATCCAGCTCCAGCGGGTGGCCGATGGACTCATGGATTTGCAGGATCATCTGGTCCGGCGTCAACAGCAGATCGCGAGGGCCGTTCGGCGTGTTCGGGGCCATGATCAGTTGCAAGGCCTGATCGGCGACTTTGCTTGCCGCGCCCACCAGTCCGCAACTGCTGATCACTTCCGCGCCGCCCTGCTGGCCGAAGTTGTCCCGGCCCAGGCTACGGGTCTGGCTGTCGCTGCCGTCATAGGCGGTAACGGTCATGCCCGGATAGACAAAACGCTGCGCCCGACGAATCTGTGCGCCTGCGTTATTCAGATAAATCTGCTCGACGTTTTCCAGGCCGAGCGTGACTTGCCAGTTCACCAGTCGCTCGTCTTTGGGCACGGCGCTGGATTCGCTGAGCAACAGCTGGAGGCAATCGCTCAAGGGCGGGAAGGCGTCCTGCAAATGTGGCGAAAGGTAGTCAGCCTGCGCGGTCGCAACAGGTTGATCGCTGAGGTCCAGCAGGGCATGAGGGGCGAGCCTGCGGGCGTGGGCTTCGGCTTGCTCCAGCGCGGCTTGCAGACCCCGTTGCGAAATGTCCCGCGTCGCTGCGTAAGCTTCGACGCCGTTGAGGCGCACGGTCAGCATCGCGCCTTCGTCAGTGCTCAAGTGCGGCGGTTCAGCGACGTTCTTGCGCACGCAAAGATGCTGGCTGGTTTGACGGACATAACGCAGGGAGAAGAACTGGGCACGGCTCTGCAAGGCGGAAAACCGCTGCTGGAGCTGAGCGGAAAAATCGAACATGCAGAGTCATCCTTGTTCGGGTGAGGCCGGGAGATTAAGCGTTGTCTGGTCGGACGTCTTTGCAAATCAATTCGCGAAGGGCGCGACGCGGTGTTGCGCTGAAACGATGGCGCTAGATTAGGCCTGTGGCCATGTCGGGATCAAGCGCGGCTCCCGAGAGGAATGCGATCTATGTGGGAGATTCTATGTTTGCCCGCAAGCTAATGCGACGACGTGGGACCGGCTTTAGCCGGGAAGGCGGCATTTCTGCGGATGAAGATTCATCGTCTGTACCGGCCTCTTCCCGGCTGAAGCCGGTCCCACGTCATCAGTGATTCCCACAGGATTTGTATTTCAGGTTTTACTGCGCAGTACGGCTCACTTCCCGCACTGGCTTGCCACGTGCTGGCTTGTCACCCGCGACGAAGTAATCGGCAGTGCTGCGAGGCAGCGGTGCGCGGCCGCGGATCTTGTCGGCGATTTTCTCGGCGATCATGATCGTTGGTGCGTTCAGGTTACCGGTGGTGATCAGCGGCATGATCGAGGCATCGACCACACGCAGGCTTTGCATGCCATGCACGCGGCCTTCGCCATCGACTACGGCCATTTCATCGGTGCCCATCTTGCACGAGCAGGACGGGTGATAAGCCGTCTCGGCGTGTTCACGAATGAACGTGTCGAGGTCTTCATCCGACTGCACTTCGATGCCAGGGCTGATCTCGCGGCCACGGTATGGGTCGAGCGCAGGCTGCTGCATGATTTCCCGGGTCAGGCGGATGCCGTCGCGGAATTCCTGCCAGTCCTGCTCGCTGGCCATGTAGTTGAACAGGATGCTTGGGTAGTCACGCGGGTTCTTCGATTTGACCTGCACACGACCGCGACTTGGCGAGCGCATGGAGCCCACGTGAGCCTGGAAACCATGCTCTTTGACGCCCTTGGTGCCGTTGTAGTTAATCGCTACAGGCAGGAAGTGGTACTGAATATTCGGCCATTCGAATTCTTCGCTGGAACGAATAAAACCGCCCGCTTCGAACTGGTTGCTGGCGCCGATACCCGTGCCCAGGAACATCCACTCTGCACCGATGGCAGGCTGGTTCCACCACAGCAGTGACGGGTACAGCGACACCGGTTGAGTGCAGGAGTATTGCAGGTACATCTCCAGGTGGTCCTGAAGGTTCTGGCCGACACCTGGCAGGTCATGAACCACAGGAATATCCAGCGCGTTCAGAACTTCAGCCGGGCCTACACCGGAGCGCTGCAGAATCTGCGGCGAAGCAATCGCGCCGCTGCACAGCAAGACTTCCTTGCGTGCACGGGCTTCGATGCGTGCATCACTGTCACCCACCAGATAGCTCACGCCGACTGCTTTTTTGCCGTCGAACAGAATGCGGTCTGTCAGGGCGTGAGTGACGATGGTCAGGGTGTCACGCTTCTTGGCTTCATCCAGATAACCGCGAGCGGTGCTGGCGCGACGGCCTTTGGGCGTCACAGTGCGGTCCATGGGACCAAAGCCTTCTTGCTGATAACCATTGAGGTCATCGGTACGCGGGTAACCGGCCTGCACACCGGCTTCGACCATGGCGTGGAACAACGGGTTATTGCCCGCTTTCGGCGTGGTCACGCTGACCGGACCGTCGCCGCCGTGATAGTCGTTGGCGCCGATGTCGCGGGTTTCGGCTTTGCGGAAATACGGCAGGCAGTCTGCGTAGGTCCAGTCTTCCAGACCTGGGTTTTTTGCCCAGCCGTCGTAGTCCATCGCATTGCCGCGGATGTAGCACATGCCATTGATCAGCGACGAACCGCCGAGGCCTTTGCCGCGACCGCATTCCATACGCCGCCCGCCCATGTGTGGCTCTGGATCAGTTTCGTAGGCCCAGTTATAGCGACGGCCTTGCAGCGGGAATGCCAGAGCAGCCGGCATTTGTGTACGGAAATCCAGACGATAGTCCGGGCCGCCGGCTTCCAGCAGCAGAACGGTGACGCCCGCGTCTTCGGTGAGACGGGCTGCCAAGGTGTTACCGGCCGAACCTGCGCCGATGATGATGTAATCGAATTCCTGGGACATTACTGCACCCTCTAAAAAAATGTTTGAGGTCTACGGTCCCTGTAGGAGTGAGCTTGCTCGCGATTGCGGTGGTTCTGGAAAAATACCGGTGTCTGACACACCGCAATCGCGAGCAAGCTCACTCCTACAGGATCCGGGCGGCAACTTGCTCGCCGCCTGGAGGGGACGGCGTTCCTAGAACACCGACGCGTAATCACCCAACTCAACCTGAACAGACTTGATCCGCGTGTACTGCGCCAACGAGCTGATGCCGTTTTCGCGGCCTACACCGGATTGCTTGTAGCCACCGACCGGCATCTTCGCGTCGGATTCGCCCCAGGCGTTGATCCAGCAGATACCGGCTTCAAGCTGATGAATCACGCGATGCGCGCGGTTCAGGTCTTTGGTGACGATGCCTGCTGCCAGACCGAAATCAGTGTCGTTGGCGCGGCGGATGACTTCTTCTTCGGTGTCGTAACCGAGGATGCTCATCACTGGGCCGAAGATTTCTTCCTGGACGATTTTCATGTCGTCTGTGCAATCAGTGAAAACCGTAGGGGCCACATAAGCGCCTTTGGCCAACTCACCTTCAGTCAGTCGCTCGCCACCGGCCAGCAAGCGTGCGCCTTGCTCTTTGCCGGACGCGATGTAGCCCAGTACGTTTTCCATGTGGGCGAAACTCACCAGCGGGCCGAAATTGGTATTTTCGTCTTCCGGGTCGCCGACACGTATGCGCTTCACAAGCTCCAGAATTTTTGCTTCAAACGCAGCCTTCAACGCGTTGGGTACGAACACCCGAGTGCCGTTGGTGCAGACCTGACCGGAGCTGTAGAAGTTGGCCATCATCGCAACGTCGGCCGCGCGATCCAGATCAGCGTCGTCGAAGACGATCAGCGGCGACTTGCCACCCAGTTCCATGGTCACTTCTTTCAGGGACGAACCCGAAGCGCTGGCCATGACTTTCTTGCCGGTTTGCACGCCGCCGGTGAACGAGATCTTCTCGATGCGCGGGTGCTCGGTCAACCAGCTGCCGACTTCAGCGCCGGTGCCCGGCAGTACGTTGAACACGCCATCCGGTACGCCTGCTTCGGTGTAGATTTCAGCCAGCTTCAAGGTGGTCAGCGAAGTGACTTCGCTCGGCTTGAAGATCATCGCGTTACCGGCAGCCAGCGCCGGAGCGGACTTCCACAAAGCGATCTGGATCGGGTAGTTCCAGGCGCCGATACCGGCGACCACACCCAGCGGCTCGCGGCGTGTGTAGACGAAAGAAGAGGTGCGTAGCGGGATCTGCTCGCCTTCGATGGCAGGCACCAGACCTGCGTAATATTCCAGCACGTCTGCACCGGTGACGATGTCAACGTATTTGGTTTCAGAGAATGCTTTGCCGGTGTCCAGGGTTTCCAGCGCGGCCAGTTCATCGTTGCGTTCACGCAGGATGTCCACGGCACGGCGCAGGATGCGCGAGCGCTCCATGGCGGTCATTTCGGCCCAGATTTTCTGACCTTTTTCGGCGCTGACTACGGCGCGTTCAACGTCTTCTTTGGAGGCACGCTGGACTTGAGCCAACAGCTCACCGTTGGCAGGGTTGATAGCGTCGAAAGTCGCATTGCTGGTGGCGTCGACGTAACCGCCGTCGATGTAGAGTTTTTGCTGTTCGAAACGGGCCATAAAGTCCTCGCAAATTCAGAGTGGCTGGCGATGACTGACGTCAGGTTGCCTTAGCGATTTGGGCAACTTTGGTGCGTAGTCGTTCGGTGCTCGCCTCATCAAATGTGAAACGTTTCAGCTCACCGCTTTCGCCAGTTGGAAATCCATGTATTCGTAGGCGATTTGCAGCGCCTGATCGGTGTCGAACTCATCGCCCGACAGCGCGCCGCGTAGCCATAAACCGTCGATCAGTGCCGCAAGACCGCGGGCCGCGCTACGCGCTTGCTCCGGTGCCAGTACGCGGCGGAACTGACAGCACAGGTTTGAATACAGACGGTGATCGTTGATCCGCTGCAGCCTGTGCAATGACGGGTGGTGCATGCTGGTGGCCCAGAAGGCCAGCCAAGTTTTCATTGCCGGGCCGTTGACCTGGCTGGCGTCGAAGTTGCCCTCGATGATCACTTGCAGATGCGCCCTTGGGCTGTCATCGGTGAGGGCCTGACGACGTTCACGTACGGTCAGGATCAGGGCATTCATCAGGTGGCGCATGGTGGCTGCGATCAGGCCGTTCTTGTCCTGAAAGTAGTGGCTGATGATGCCGTTCGAGACGCCTGCCAGACGAGCAATCAGCGCAATGCTGGCGTCGCCCATGCCGACTTGATCGACCGCTGTAAGCGTGGCCTGGATCAACTGCTGACGGCGTATAGGTTGCATACCGACCTTGGGCATTCGCTAAATCTCCTGATTCGCCTGACTGATCGCTCTGCCCAAAAAGGCTCAGCCAGTCTAAAGATTTTTTATTGAACGTTCAATCAATAAAAAATGATGGGCGTGCGGAAAGCCTTGTAGATGCACATGTGTGGGCGATGAAATTCGGTTCCCTTGTGGGAGATTCTATGTTCGCCTTCTATGTGGGAGCAGAGCTTGCTCGCGATAAACGATAACGCGGTGTTTCTTAAAACTGCGTCTCATGCATCGCGAGCAAGCTCTGCTCCCACAAGGGGCTGTGGTGTGCTTTTACCCTAGATTCTTGCCGAGCAGCGCGTGATACAACTCGCTATCCCCCAGAATCCCCACCACCTGGTTGCCATCCTGCAGCACCAGTTTGTTGCCCGTCTGATAGCGAATCTGCAGGGCATCGCGCATGCCGATATTGGAATGCACGAGAGTCGGTTTGCGATCCAGGGTGTCCATGGGTTGGCCGGGCGTCCAGTTTTGCAGGTCGAGCTGACCGGCACCCTGACGTGCGCCTTTGATGGTGTTGCCTTCGGCCAGTTCTAGCCACGAATCCACGCTTGGGTCCAGGCACACCGAGCCGTTGACTCGGGTGCAATTGTCCAGCGTACGCATCAGGCTGCGGCCACACAGCACGTTGAGTGGATTGGTATGGGCGACGAAGGTACGCACATATTCATCGGCCGGGTTGAGCACGATCTGTTCCGGCACGCTGTACTGCACGATGCGGCCGTCTTTCATGATCGCGATCCGGCTGCCCAGCTTGAGCGCCTCGTCCAGATCGTGGCTGACGAACACAATGGTTTTATTCAGCTTGCTTTGCAGCGCCAGCAGCTCATCCTGCAAGCCTTGGCGGATCAGTGGATCAAGGGCGGAGAAGGGTTCGTCCATCAACAGAATGTCGGCATCCATGGCCAGTGCACGGGCCAGGCCAACGCGCTGCTGCATGCCGCCGGATAACTCGTCGGGCTTCTTGTTGCGCCACTGGGTCAGGCCAACCAGTTCGAGTTTTTCGTCCACCAGCTTGCGGCGTTCTTTCTCGGGGCGGCCCTGCATTTCCAGACCAAAGCTGATGTTCTCGCGTACCGTCAGCCAAGGCATCAAGGCGAACTTCTGGAACACCATGGCGATGCGTTTGGTGCGCATCAGTTTCAGCTCGGCCGGAGTGCAGTTGGCGATGTTGATCTGCGAGCCTTCATGCTCGACGTAAAGCGCGCCACGGCTCACGGTGTTGAGGCCGTTGATGCAGCGCAACAGGCTGGATTTGCCCGAGCCGGAGAGGCCCATCAATACACAGATTTCGCCTTTCTCGATATCCAGACTGGCTTTTTCCACGCCGACGATCTGGCCGGTTTTCTTCAGGATCTGGTCACGGGTCAAGCCTTCATCCAGCAGCTTGAGTGCCTCGCGCGGATCATTGGCAAAGATAACGTCGACGTTATCGAATTTGATAATGCTCATGCGTCAGCCCTCACTTTTGCTTCGGGTTGTTTGCAGATACGGTCGAGCATGATTGCCAGCAACACGATCGCCAGGCCAGCTTCGAAGCCTTGGGAGATGTCGGCAGTATTCAGTGCGTTGACCACGGGTTTGCCCAGGCCATCGGCGCCTACCAATGCGGCAATCACCACCATCGACAACGACAGCATGATGCACTGGGTGATACCGGCGGCGATGCTGGGCATGGCGTAAGGCAGTTCGATACGCGTCAGCAGTTGGCGACGCGACGAGCCAAAGGCTTTACCTGCGTCGAGCAATTCGTGGGGTACATCACGGATACCCAGATACGTCAGGCGGATCGGCGCGGCAATGGCGAATACCACCGTTGAAATCAGACCAGGCACCACGCCCAGGCCAAACAGCGTAAGGGTAGGGATCAGGTAAACGAAGGTCGGTACGGTTTGCATCAAGTCCAGCACCGGTCGCATCACGGTGTAGAACATCGGTTTGTGCGCAGCAACAATGCCCAGCGGCACGCCGATGATGACGCAGACGAAGGTGGCGAACAGCACCTGAGCCAGAGTTTCCAGGGTTTGATCCCAGTAACCCAGATTGAGGATCAGCAAAAACGACGCGACGACGAACGCGGTCAGACCCCATTTGCGCTGGATGAAGTGCGCGAGCAGGGCAATCAGGCCAATCAGCACGAAGGGGTTGAACCAAGTCAGCGCAAACGTCAGGCCGTGGATCATGGTTTCAAGCGATGACGCGATTGCATCGAAAGTGCTGGCGCCGTGTTGGGTCAGCCAGTCTACGAAGGCCGCGATGTACTCGCCTAAGGGGATTTTATGATCTGTCAGCATGGTATCGATTGTCCGCTTGCGGGAGAAAAGGGGGACAACAGGCGGGCGTACCCGCCTGCGCGTCGGCTTACTTTGTCAGCTTGGCTTTTGCTGCCTCCAGGCCAGGTTTGCCATCAATGGTGGTCACGCCAGCCAGCCAGGTGTCGAGCACCTGCGGGTTGGCTTTGAGCCAGGCTTTGGCGGCCGCGTCAGGCTTCTGCTTGTCGTCCAGAACCTTGCCCATCAGGGTGCTTTCCATGTCGAGGGTGAACGACAGGTTTTTCAGCAGTTGGCCGACGTTGCTGCATTCCTGTGCGTAGCCTTTACGCGTGTTGGTGAAGATGGTGGCCTGACCGAAGTTCGGGCCAAAGAACTCATCGCCCCCAGTCAGGTACTGCATTTTGAAACGGGTGTTCATCGGGTGCGGTTCCCAGCCCAGGAACACCACATCGGATTTGCGACGTTGAGCGCGATCAACCTGGGAGAGCATGCCTGCTTCGCTGGATTCAACGACTTTGAAACCGGCGTCTTTCAGGCCAAACGCATTCTTGTCGATCATGCTCTGGATCAGGCGATTGCCGTCGTTGCCAGGCTCGATACCGTAGATTTTGCCGTCCAGTTCTTTCTTGAACTTGGCGATGTCGGCGAAATCTTTCAGGCCCTTGTCGTAGAGCGCTTGAGGAACGGCCAGGGTGTATTTGGCGTTTTCCAGGTTGGCGCGAATGGTCTCGACGGTGCCGGCATCACGATACGGCTTGATGTCGTTTTCCATGGTAGGCATCCAGTTACCGAGGAACACGTCCATGTTCTTGCCGTCGGCCAGGGACTTGTAAGTCACCGGTACGGAAATCATCGTGGTTTTGGTTTTGTAGCCGAGGGACTCGAGAACGGCGCTGGTGACGGCGGTGGTGACCGTGATGTCTGTCCAGCCGACATCCGAAAAGTTGACTGTGCTGCACTGCTCAGGCTCAGCGGCCTGTGCCAGCATCGGTAAGCCCAGCGCAACAGCCAGTAGCAACGATTTAGAACCTTTCATATATGGACTCCCTTGGTGTTTTTTTTCTCGCTATCAGCTTTGCAAGCTGACGCGGTTGGTGTTTTTTTGGCTGAAGTACAAGGCGTTTGATCAAGGCTCTTCCACTGCGCTGGCGAACGAGTCGATACGGATCATGTAACAGCAAAAATCAAACGCCTACAGGGGGCGTCGTAACCAGTACACAGGGCGTCGTATCCAGTGTTGGTGACGTCGCTTACAGGTTTTTTCCATGCCGTAAGGTCTCTTTTGCCGCGCGAACGCAGCTAAAACCGGCATAAGTCATCGCTCCGGGATTCAGCGAATCACGGGCGACGTTGGTGGGGATGTGCGTGTCGTTACGGGATGCCACAGGCGTTGCAAAAGCCTGATGATGTGCGCATCCCGGCAGGTAACAGCAAGAGCGTAGCAGCCGCAGCAGCGTTTGCCGTTAGCCCTTGAACCACTCATCACGGTGGTTTTGGATGGTCATTTGGGTGTTATGTTCCCTGTCGGGTGGAGGTCGGGTGGAGATTGGTCACGTCGTGGGACAGGCCCCAGCCGGGAAGAGGCCGTTATATCCGACACACATCTGTCGTCAGAGACTACAGACGTGGGACCGGCTTTAGCCGGGAAGGCGTAATTATCAGCGCTGCAAATTTAGCGAATGTACCGGCCTCTTCCCGGCTAAAGCCGGTCCCACGTCAATGCGCGTTGCGCTTACGACTGCGCACTTATTGACCATACCCGCGGATTGCCGCCACCTTTTGGCGCAATGCTATGTGCTGGCTTTCCAGTTTTCGAAGGCCTGTGCATTGAGTGACATTCCTGCGCCACTCCTCGTTTCGAGCCTGCACACAAGTGCTACCGAACTGCTCACCCGCCATGCACAGCACGGGGCGCAACCGACGCTGACGTCGCTAATCGACAACTCAAGTCGCTGCTGACTAGACGCATCGCGACGTCGTTTTCAGGTGTAATTGAATGAGCATTCAACTTTAGGCATGGCATTTGCGTTGTCATCACAAAGCCCTGCTTCGTACAGGGCAATAACAAGAGCCTCCGCCTGAGGCCTCCAACCGCTTTGTGTGAGGAGATACTGTGATGACATCGTTCAACTCCGGGGCCCAACCCCAGAATCGCGCACCACAATCCATCGGCTTTCTGCTGTTGGATAACTTCACTCTGATATCTCTCGCATCAGCGGTTGAACCTCTGCGTATGGCGAACCAGTTGTCGGGCCGCGAGTTGTATCGCTGGACCACGCTGAGCGCTGATGGCGGTCAGGTCTGGGCCAGCGATGGCCTGCAGATCACCCCTGATGCGGCCATGCACAAGGCTCCGGCAATGGACACGGTAATTGTCTGCGGCGGCGTCGGTATCCAGCGCACGGTTACCCGTGAACACGTCAGCTGGCTGCAAAGTCAGGCACGTCAATCCAAGCGCCTTGGCGCGGTATGCACCGGTAGTTGGGCACTGGCCTGCGCCGGTCTGCTCGATGGTTTTGATTGCAGCGTGCATTGGGAATGTCTGGCCTCCATGCAGGAGGCGTTCCCCCGCGTGGCGATGAGCACCCGCTTGTTCACCCTGGACCGCAACCGCTTCACCAGTTCCGGTGGTACCGCACCACTGGACATGATGTTGCACCTGATCAGCCGTGATCATGGTCGTGAACTGTCGGCTGCCATCTCGGAGATGTTTGTCTACGAGCGCATTCGCAATGAGCAGGATCACCAGCGTGTGCCGCTCAAGCACATGCTCGGCACCAATCAGCCGAAGCTGCAGGAAATCGTCGCGCTGATGGAGGCTAATCTTGAAGAGCCGATCGATCTGGACGAACTGGCGGTTTATGTCGCTGTTTCTCGTCGTCAGCTGGAGCGGTTATTCCAGAAATACCTGCACTGCTCCCCATCGCGCTATTACCTCAAGCTGCGCCTGATCCGCGCCCGGCAGTTGCTTAAACAAACGCCGATGTCGATTATCGAAGTGGCCTCGGTCTGCGGCTTTGTTTCTACACCGCATTTCTCCAAGTGCTACCGCGAATACTTCGGCATCCCGCCGCGTGACGAACGAGTAGGTTCCAATACCACCCAGCAAGTGGCGATGATGCCCATCCCGCAAGCGATGGTCCTGGCACCGCTGTCTGGTCCGTTGTCTGCGTTGAGTCAGGCCAGGAATGAATCGACGTTTGCGAGTGTAAGGTTGTAAAGATGACCTTACGTCCCTGACATTGCGCAACCGACGGGGGGCGGCTCCAGCCGGAAAGCTGCATTGCTGATGATACATGCAGCCAATTTACCGTCCCCGTCCACTGAAGCCCGTCTTACAAGGCTGCATTCTTACCTACCGGGTTGGATCTTGGTTTGCCCGCGCATGGTCGCTAGGTATCTCAGGTAGAACTGTCTTTTCTCCTTCGCGCTCGTGCCTGGCTGCAACAGGCAAGCCTACCCTATCGGCATGAGTCCGGTTTTGGCGTCCCAAAGATCGCAAAAAATCCGGTCCCAGAGTTACGTTGATTACTTATGCTATATCGCCGTGCCGCACTATTGTGAATGATTCTTAGACTCTATAGACCCCTGAGCCATAATCAACACCGTTGGTTTGAAGATGTAAATTCATAAGTTAGGAATGGAGTTTAATTCGTTACGACAAGGAGCGTGTCATGATCAAACCATGGATGGTGATAGGGGCTGCATTGGCATTGCTGGCTTGTTCCTCAGGCCAGATGTCTACTGGAGATGCGCCGCCACCGGCGCAAATACCTGTTTCGGATCAGCAACTCGTCGATAGGCTAAATGAGCGCTACCAAAGTACAGTTGAAAGCTGCGCCGAGGGGACACCAGCCTATTATTGTTCAGGCGTCATACTGCGTACGACAACTTACAGCGCCGCTTATCCGTTCTGGACGCATAGCCCGCCTGCAACAGCGCTGGGTTCGGTGACGTTCTCGTACATAAGAAAGGATATTGGAAGTAATGGTATTGACCTTGCCAGCGGTTTTATCTTTAGCGATCAAAATACATCGCTGGCCCATGGCAAGGCACCCACTGTGCGATGCATTTACCCATTTATCGCAGGTACACAAATTGCCGGGCGTCCGGGCTTTGGCTGTGGCTTCGCGCCAGCTGGAGCACTACAGGACACAGACGTTAGCACCTGTGCAACGTTGGCGACGCCTGCCGTTACCGCAGCATTGTGGCTGGAAAATTTTCGTCGATTTGGTTCGGACGTTTTCAGGCAGTGTTCGTTGAGCTCGGTGGTTGCCAGCCAGTTCAAAGCTAGCCTCGAAGCGCACAATGGTGTCGATGCTGCGCACACGGCGACTCGCAATGAGCTGCTGATTGGTACGTGGCGCGAAGAAACTCCAGAGCAATTACCTATTGAAGCCTTCTTTTACAATGCCTCCACGGGGGGTATTTTGAATGCACAGTCCTTGCGCCACGCCTATTACCTGAAGACGTCACAAAGGGTACCGATTGTCAGGGTCAGTTTTTCTGCCGCTGACAACAACATATTTACCTGGAATAGTGCTGATCAAGTTGATGGCTGGGAAGTAGCGGATCGCTTGAATGCTCGCTACAACGACTTATCTTACGAGTGCGCAGGACAAGCGGCGTATTACTGCAACGGCGTTCTTGCGCGGATGGTTGGCTACGGGGCGGGCTTCCACTCTTGGAACCCCAATCCGAATGGCGTGGCTGATGTTTCATTTAGCTATCTCAGAAAGGATCTCAAATTTAATCATGCGGTGCATGTGGGGTATGCCGAGCAAGGCTATATTTTTAAAGAAGCTAGCCGTTACGGGCGGGACGGGATTTATCCACTAGCGGTGCTTTGTTCTTTCGCCTATGACGGATTCACTGTTGAGCGCTTCGACGAGGGGTGTGGCTCAAACTCCAATTACCCCGGTAGTGGTTTCTGCGCGGTGCAGGGCATCACCACACTTGCTGCGTGGAAGGATCATTTCTTTTCATATCCGCTGGACGCTAGCAGGTATCGCCATCAGTGTGGTTTTAAAACTGACCCGGCAAGTTTCGCGTTGAGCCTGGCAGCCAGAGAAAATCCACAAGCGGAGGTAGCCGGTTACGCGCACAATGAAGTCCTCATTGATCGTTGGCCACAAGACATTCCGGCGCAGTTGCCTATAGAGGCATTTATTTACGTCTACGATCAGAGTCGGGCGGCACCAGGGCTTGCGGGCGCGCGATATATACAAAAAGATTATTACACTGAAAGTGGTAAAACGGCTCCAGTGATCAGCGTCGCGTTCAAAACAGGCGGTGATAACATTTTCAGCTATCACCCAAGTGATCAAGGGCTGTAATGGACGTTGCAGCTGTGTAGCCGGATTTCGCAGCGATCTAACGCCACCAATATCTCGGTGTCAGTGACCTTGCTTATAAGCTGCCAACGCAGGTAGCAACTGCTGATCAATCGCTTGCCGAACAGCCGGCAGGATCGTCGCGTTTCCGGTGAGCATTTGCTCAACCAGTCTACGCAAGGCGGTGGCGCGGTCTGCAGTCAGACCTCTCACTGCTTGCGCGCAGGCTTGGTCGGCCGTGGTGCCTGAAGGCAATTCGCAGCCGATCGCCCTAAGCTGGCCGATCAAATCTTCCTGGTCAATCAGGTCCGCGTGCATCATTGCGACTGCTCCTTGTTATTTGGGATCGGACGATTCTGGTAGCGCCCGGCGGCATCGGCAAGACTCGTTTTTCAGAATGTCCGGCATGCCTATGAACAGGTCGTTTTCGGCTAACCGGCAGAAGATATCAACAGGCAGACTGAGCCCGTCTTAAAGAGCGGCACATGGTTTGGTCACCCTCTGTACCGTGAGGCGAGGCGAGCTGTCAGCGCTGGGCGCGGTTTTTAATGGCTTGACCGGGTTTGGCGCCTTTCAGCAGGCGTTAAAAAGGGGCCGTGTGGCCCCTCATTTATGCACTATCGCTTACCAACTGTAACGCAAGCCAACATTGACGCCCCAAGGCTGTTCGATGTTCTCACCTTTGCTGTAATCAACGTCAGCGTGTAACTGCAATACCTCGGTCACCTGTGCTGCAATCCCGGCACCCAGTTCACCGCGGCTGCCTGACAAATCATTACTGAATGTCGTGCTGTTAACCTTTACCCGGTTGCTCTTGGCAAACTCGTGGGCTACGGCCACCTTGACGTAAGGCTGGATGAAACCACCGCCTTGCAAGGGGAAGTTGCGGCCGACATTCGTACCCGCTTTGCCCAGGAATGAATCAGCCTGATTGCTGCTGGCATTCATGCCGTTGTCCAGCGAGTAGTTCTCGCCCGAAACCCACAAAGCCGAGCCCTGTATAAAGGGTTCTACGAACCAGTTGTCAGCAAGTTTGATGTGTTTACCGGCTTCGATCGACGCACCGATACCGTTGGTGGTGTAGTCGCCGTCAGACTTGGTGCCGTCGCTCATCCGCACGTCTGATTGGTTCTTGAAACGGTTGGCCTTGATGATTGCATCAACGTAATACCCGCTGTCCGACAGCCAGGTGGTGTAGGCACCCAGATAGTAACTGTCGACACGGCCGGTGGTGCCCGCTGCGATATCCAGATCCGAGCGGCTGTAACCACCCAGTACACCCACTAGCCACTGACCGCTGCTGCTGGGTAGCGCTACGTCGGCACCGTAGGAAATACCTTGCTGATTTTGTTGATAGGCCGTGCCGCCCGCAGCAGACATATTGAATTTGTTGCCGTAGGCACGCACCCATGCGCCACCTTCGGTCTTGCCATAACGCAACTCGCCCATGCGACTGCGCAGGCTGGTCAGCTCGCCGTACCAGACCGTTGGCGCCGCGCTGAACAAACCGATAACCGAACGGGTACCTGGAGTGGTAATAGGGCCTCCATCATCATCCAGCTTCTGGACCAGAAACCAGTCTGTTCCACGTTGCTCCAGCTCATAGGCAAATGTGCCCACGTCCACTTGACCGCCAACCACGCCAAATTCCGCATCGCTACCCGTGCCGGTGTGAACTACCTGCTGATCCTGATCGCCCTTTACAGGTTCAACTCCCGTGTTTTTGATCTGCAGGTCGTAATTGCCCGTCGCGACGCCGGTCACATCAATGAAGTCGCTTTGATGGGCGGCGAGGTCAGTATCGATGATGAACCTGCCGTTACCCGAAAGGGTGCTGACGGTCAGGGTTTCGAATGTTCCGTCATTTTCACCGAGCTTCACGGCACCTGCGTTCATGCTCAGGTTAGTCACGCCAGAGCCACTGTTGGTGGTCCAGGTTGAGTTATCCAGACTCAGGTTCTCAACGCCGCTCAAGTTGCCTGTTATTGACGAGTTGCCCGCGAGATTAAGCTGTTGAACATTGCTGATGTCGCCTGTCAGGCGTGAGCCGTTATTGGCGCTCAGGTTGGTGGTATCAGAGACATTACCCGTCAGGCTTGAACCGTTATCCAGCGTGAAGTCGGTAACGTGGGAAACGTTGCCGGTAATGCTGGAGTTGTTGTCCAGGCTGAGGGTGTCGCTGCCTGTGAGATCGCCGGTCAACGTCGAGCCATTGTTCATGGTCATGGTTGCGACGTTGGTGACATCGCCGATGATGCGAGCATTGTTGTTAAGTGCGACCGTGCCAGTTGATGCTGGATTGATCAATATCCCACCTTGTAGCGTGCTGTTGTCCACTTGAACGACCGCGGATGAGTCGTTGGCAACTTCAATGGCCAGGCCATTACCGCCGGTCAACACCGAGCCATTGGCGATGGAAATGGTTGCATTGGTCGGTGTGCCTGGCTCAAAAGAGGCGACGTATATAGCGCTTTGGGATGTGCCCGTGATGCTTGAGCCGTCCACGGTCAGGGATGTGTTTGCCCCGTCCAGACCACCCAGTATGTCTGTGCCCAGATAAACACCATAGGCCGAGCCCTTTACCGAACTGCCGTTCCGGACAATAGCGGTGCCGCCCTCAACAGCAATCCCGGTGCCTCCCGAAAATGGGTCGGCGCTGCCATCACCAATGCCGTTGACTACCGTCCCGGAGAGTGCGACTGCGCTTTGATAAGTGACATAAACACCTGCATCGACCCCGGTAATGGATCCGCCGGTTATCGACGCACTGGAAGGGCCGCCAATCAATGAGCCGTCACGTTCAATAAGCAAGCCATAGCTGGCAGTGCTGGTCACATTGGTGTTGTTCAGGGTTGCGGTTGCGCCCAACAAAGTGATGCCTTCAGCCGCGCCACTGGTGACAGTGCCGCCGTCAATGTTCAGCGTTGACCCGTCCAGTGCAGTAATTTCAAATAATTGCGTACCCGGTAGTGCGGTCAGGGAAGAGCGCTCGCCTAAGAGCCATGACTCTGCCGGTGAGCCCGGGCCAATAGTTCTTGGCTCGTCGGGTATGAGTGCTCCCGCCCAGGCAAGAGGGCTTATAGCCAGCATCATAGAGATGCTTACGGCTACAGACGATAGTTTATGTGGAGGCCTTTTGATATTCACGTGAGTTCCTTGCAGTAGTGCAGCCTTTATTCGCTAAAGGTGCTTTAGGGGCACTAATTAAATAGGGGACGCTCTCTGATACCCATAGGAAGCATCTGCACTTTCTGTGGGAAAGTTCCCACAGAAACTGGATGTGTCTCATTTGCCTAACACATGTAACAAAATAAAAGCACGGTGCTCTGTATTTTTGGAGAAGCCTTGGGTAGAGATGTGGGCACCATGTCTTTGCTATTGCGGGTGTTAACAAGTAAAAGCTAATTGTTATAATTGTCAAGTTTGAGAGGTGTAAGTTGGTTTTTGTAGTGGTCTTCGCTATTTGGGAAAGCGGCGTTATTTTAAATGGCTATAAGCAGCTGACCGTAATTGCCATTCTCGATGCACTAAATCGCTATTAAATATAATGCATGAGGTAGGTTGATCTAGCCTTCAGTGGCAGGATGAATGATTTTAAAGTGCACTGCCAGGCAGGGATTGCCATCGCATATCCTCGTGTCCCTTTTTTCGGGCAACAGGCTGCTCATGTCAGAGCATCCTTTCTGGCCATGATTACATTTTAAAATCGTAGACCTTTCATTTGATTGATAGAGGGTATATTGACATGGGTAACTTAAATATAAGTTCGGTAGCTAAACCGAGAGCGGGGGATGCTCGCATCCCCGATCCATTGCTCTTGAAGCCCACTATCGACGGGCAGTTTACCAGTAAAAAAGTACCGGTGGCGTTAGCGGACAGTGGCTTGTCAGTGAGATTTCCGCGGTGGGAAGGACTGAGCGCTGGCCATAAAATATATTTAACGGTCGGTGGGAATACTACCGCTAATCTAGTGCAGCCAGCTTATGTGGTGACAGCAGCTGATGTGGCGGACCCTGATAAAGTTTTTGTGTTGCCGTTGCCTGCTTCTTATACGGTGGCTGAAGGCAGTATTATTGTCAGCTACATGGGCTTAACCAAGACCAATTCAAATCCAAAATGGCCCGTCGCCCCTCAAACCGTCATCGTTGATCGTACGGCGCCTGGTGGTGAAGTTTTACCCATATTACTGAACCCGGATGCAACGCAAATTATTAGAAGTCTAACCGAGAGTACGTTCGATCCTAACGGGAAATTCGAAACTCTGGTTGCGGACTACGATGGTATTGAGGTGAATGACCGGATTGTGCCTTTTATCATTCCGGAGAGGAGCGGCACGCCAATATTCTTCAATGCCTCTGCAGAAATAGTGGATGACGACGAAGTCCATACAAATAGAATTCGGCTGTTTTTTGATCGGGCGGACATTATTGCTCAAGGTGACGGTTTGCATGAGTTTGGCTATCAGATAACGGATGAGGCAGGCAATGTTTCGGGCTTGTCACCGTTGGCGAGAATACAGGTGTTGCTGCTGGATGTACCGTCGGCATTACTTGCGCCTGTAGTGCCTGACTTCCTGGACAGTGCGGGCCTCGGTGATGGCGTCGTTAATTATGATGATGCAATGGCGGGTGTTGAAGTAGAGATTCCTGCATACGCCACCTCTGCAGAGAACGATATCATCGTTATCAACTGGGGAGGGCAGCTTTCTACGCCCTATCCTTTGACGGCGGCTGATGTTGCTAATGATCCGGTCACCACCATTATTCTGTCTGCTGCACTTGTGAAGCTCGCAAACAGTAACCCTGCACTGCCAGTTTTTTATACCGTGACCCGGTCAGGCTCGCCGTACACTTCACCTACGCTGTCAGTCAACGTTGACCTCAGTGTGCCCGGTGGACCCGATCCGGAACGTTTGCTGAAGCCTCTCACGGTCGTTGGTCCTGATGCTCAAGTCGACGTTATCACTGAAGATGATTACGGCCAAAATGCGAGCGCAACGATTCCGGCATTTACCAATGACGTGCCCCCTAAAAATAGTTTCCTATCGGGGGATGAGGTGACCATCATCTGGGACGGTGTACCGGTGTTGCCTCCTTATCAAGTTCAGACCGTTGACGTAAGTCGTAATTTACTGCTACCGATTCCGGCCAATTACATCACCGATAAAGGCGCCGGCTTCAAACCCGTCACCTATTCCATTGTGAGGGAGTTGCTCCCACCATACAATCCGCCCCAATATGGGACCGGTACCGCGGGTATTAAATCGGTAGAAGTGCGCTCCAGAGACGGGTTGCCTAATGACGGTCAACCGCTGACGGCCCCTACTTACACGAGCGTTAACGAGTTTGGGGTTATTGATATAGAGGCCGCCGTCAATGGCGCCCCTGTTCAGTGCCCCATTGGTTACTCCAACGTGAGTCCGGGGAACGATATAATGCTGAAGTTCATGGGGTATGACTTTGATAGCCCAACCACGCCGATACTCCCATCACAGTTTGACGTAACGACTCAAATTACAGATATCGATGCAGGGCGTGGCTATGCCGTTATCACCATCCCTCGGGAAAAGCTGCGCATGTTGTGTGTAGGTTACGGTCGAGTGACGTATCTGATCAGAAATGATAAAGGGCCCACTGAATCACTGCAGACAGAGGCCGTTGTGGACCTGAGTGATCCAACCAATGGGATGTGCTTGGTATAAGTAATGGTACGCCTGCCTGGCGAGTCTCTTCTTTGAAGAGAGACTCGCCATTCACCGTATCCTGGCCGGTGTAATAGCATCGCCGCTCGATTAATGTGCTAACTGCACCGGGCCCAGGGTGGGAAACACTCATAATGGGTACTCCAATGAACCATGAGCGAAATAAAACGATAGCCCCTTCTTTGGTGAAGCCGAAAATACCCGTAGTCGAACAAACAGGTAAAGGTGGGCTTGGCGTTGCCGAGCTTAGAAAAAACCCACCTGAAGATGTAATTGTCACCGCCCCCCTGTTATCAAGTGTGGCGCTTGGATCAACGCTCGTGTTGTTTTGGGATGGCGTGAATGTTGATTCTTACATACTGAAAGAGGATCAGCAGGCGACAGGTCTTATTATCTTTAATGTTCCACCCGGCCAAATTCTGGACGCCGAAAATTCTGAACTTATCTATGAAATCTACACCCCGGTTGGGGGCAATCCTGCCACATCACTTCCCGGCTATGTGCGCGTAAATACCAAGGTGCCCGGTAATCCGCCGCTCAACTCGGCCGAGCCGATCAATCTGGCTTTGGAACCGCCCGGTAATATCCCTACACCCATCACTGACGCCATCGCTGAATATGGCATCAATGTCATTATTGCGCCCTGGTTGCCCGCGACTCACATGGAGGTGGGTGATGTCCTGACCTTGACTTGGGGGCAGACGAAGATCACCTTGCCACCGTTGACGGCGGCAGATCTGAACAAGCCGATTACGGTGGCTGTCAGCAAGGAAATTATTCTTGCGACCTCCAACACTTTGGGCTTGGAAGTCTTTTACGACATTCGTGATAACGTCGGTAATTGGTCGTTGATGTCACCGGCCACCAAAGTTGATATCGAAGCGGGCCCGAACACGCTGCCAGCGCCTCGTGTTCAGGAAGCCTTGGGTGATAACGACATAAACCTGGCCGAGCTTGGCGCACAAAATGCGCATGTGGATCTCCCCGTTTATCCGGGATGGGCTGTAGGGGATCAAGTCAAAATCTACTGGTTCGGGACTACGCAAGGCGGTGTTGAGGTCAATGAGACCGACACTTACCAGATGAAAGATACTGATGAAGGTTTTGTGGTCACCCGGCAAATACCTAACGCCGCGGTGGTTGCCATCGCTAACGGTCGTGCCATTGTCTATTACGAAGTCAACGGCGTCAGGCGCTCCAAGCGCTTGGCTATTACTGTCAGTGGAGTGGTGCAGAAACTTCCCGCTCCCGAAGTCCGTGAGCAATTGGGAGGGGTACTTGATCCTGCCGCTGTGCCCGCTGCGGGCGCTACTGTAGTCGTCAAGCCTTATCCGGGGATGAACAGTGCGGACCAAGTCGTGATTTATTGGACCGGTGTGACTGCTGCTGGAGATACAACGCACTTCACTGATCACCAACCTGGTAATGACCAATTGCAGGAAATCATTTTCAGGGTGCCCAAGGATACTCAGGTGAACCCGTTGGCAGGCGGCACTGTTGACGTGTATTACACCGTGGTCAGCGGAGCTGTCCGTCGGGATTCGATCAGCCTGCCGTTAAGTGTGCGAGCGGTATCGCCCGGCCTGGATTTGCTCAAGCCTAGAGTTCCGAAGGCCTACGGCGACGGTACACGCCTTAACTTCGACACGGCCCTATACTACGATGATTACTTGTCGGTGATCGTCAACTACACGGGGATGGCAGTCGGGCATAGTGTTCAACTTCGTTGGGCGGGAACGGTTGTCTATCCGTCCGCAGTCAAGCCTGTGGAGGTTGTGGGAGACCTGGAATTTCTGGTCCCTCGTATGGAAGTTATAGATGTCATTGGTCGTTCGGCCACTATCACCTATACCGTGACACTCGCGAACGGAACTGTAGCAGGGCCATCAGCGGCGTTATCGCTCAGCGTTGATGCTCAGGCGTATGACTTGATTCCTCCGGTGATTTCTGCAGACAACTCAATTGTCACACTGCGGTACACCGACATGCATGCGCCTCATACAGGCCGGATTCGCTGGGAGGGTATCGTTAAGCACGATACGGACGAACAGAATCTGGACACTCGTCCTGAGGAGTTTCGCATTCCTATCAACTGGGTAACCGAAAACAGAGGACGTGAAGTGCTGATCAACTATACGGTTTATAGGGGGGAAGACAGGCATTTGATATTTTCCAGGGTGCTCAGAAAAAATCTTTAAAGTCCTTGCTGCGTAGCCTTAAACAAAGGAAGTTTTTGCTTCCTTTGTTTTTTTGTGCTGACTACGGGATTATTACAACCTGGTCGGTTGGCAAGTATTTGAATGATGCCTGATCGGCCGGCGTTCTGGGCAGCCACAGCGATATAATCGGCAACGAAATACCCGTCATGTTTTTGAAATCACGCTGATCATTTTGTGCATCCGAGAGCCCGGCCGGAATGCTGTTGACGTAGAAGAATGCCTCCAGGGGCAGCACCCTCCCGAGACCGTCTTGCCAGACGGCTAACCTGAGTTCATTTTGGGTGTTGAACGATTCAACATTGATCAACGCCATCCCTTTAATCATCGCATCAAACGCGGCGGTAGCGCCGTCATTCAGCGCATCCCTTACATTAAACCCGCACTGGTGGGCGCGACTGCTGGCACCGGCTCTGTAGTGGTTGTACCAAGCGAGCGGCGTGTAAATACCTTGGGACTGACAGGGGCCGCTCCCCGCGACTCCGCTATAAGCTCCACAGCCTTTCTCGGCTCTTGCTGAGGTGCCCGCATCAATTGGGAATGCACACAAAATTTCCGGTTGGATTTTATCCCCTGAATAGAGAATCGGCAGAAAGACATAACCGTTGTCGTAGTCATATGCCAGTTTTGTATACTTGGAATCGCGCCTCAAATAGGAGAAGGAAACACCCCCTGAAGTGTGGTTGGCCGGACTATTGTCCCAAGAGTGCCGCGTTGGAGAGTAGTTGGTGCCTCGAATAATAACGCCGTTACACAGGAAAGCCGGTTTTGATACTGCCCCGCAGTTTGTGGCGACGTCGTTATAGCGCTTGATCAGGTGCTCTGCTGTGGCTTCACCGAGGCCCAACAGACTCATACCTTTTACTATCGGTATATCTGCGCTGGGTGTTTGTTCCAAACCGGCCGAAGTGCAGCCCGCCAAGGCAAGGCTAAAGGCGAGAGTGTGCAATTTTGTCATGATCTAAACTCCACTGTAGAGGCGCACAGGATTAGCCCGGCCCTCACCAACTTTGGCGTGGGGTTTGTCAGTTGATAACTGTAATAGTTGACAGTGTTGAGGTTGTTTTGAAATGGTTATTTATTGTTGATTTCGAATTAATCTAAACCACGGGTTTTAATTGTCCACACGAGCTGCAGGGTATCGATCTGCGTTTCGCTTTAAGGTCGCTGGTCATGACATTGAGTTCGCCGGTCCACCACTCCAGGCCCCCCCCCCCGGTGTCGGACTGTTGTGGTCTTTCACTTCCGAGGCGAACGCAACCTGCGCAGCACGCTATACGTCAGCCATTTACGCAGTAGCGAACTTGCGAGGTGTGGGGGGTAGACGAGCAGTGCGTAGACGGCGGACTTGCTGACCATCAGGGTTTCTTGCGCTTCGCCGTAGTAGCTCAAGGTCAGGCTGCAGCGTTGGACGGGGGCGAGTTTGCGGATGTTTGCCCGGCACTGCGCTACGGCAAGCGGGCCACCTGCGGGAAATTCTGTTTTGGTCCCGTGGACTGGCTTTAGTCGGGAGAGCGGTATCCATGACGAAGTAATGCGGCGTGTGTACCGACATCCTCCCGGCTAAAGCGAGTCCTACGAGTTTAAAGGCACGCGTGCGCTGCTTGTCCGCGACAGAGATTGCAGTTCACTATCGACAATTGATGGGCGTTTGATCAAAGTGAGTTTCTGATTTTTGCTAAACTGCGCAGCCTTCGAGGAGCTGCCATGAATTACCGCCACGCCTTCCATGCCGGCAACCACGCCGATGTACTCAAACACTTGATCATGACTCGCTTGTTTGCCCTGATGGCACGCAAAGAGCAGCCGTTCGCCTATATCGACAGCCACGCCGGGTTGGGCCTTTATGACCTTCAGGGTGATCAGGCCAACCGCACGGGCGAATATCTGGAAGGCATTGCCCGTCTGTGGGATGCGCCGGATTTGCCTGCTCTGGCGGCGGATTACATGCAGTTGCTGCACGACATGAACCCCAACGGTGAGCTGCGTTATTACCCCGGCTCCCCGGAAATCGCCCGCCGCTCGACCCGCGCCAATGATCGGGTGTTGCTTAACGAGAAACACCCGGAAGACGGGCGCTTGCTGAAAGAGAACATGAAGGGCGATCGCCGCGTGGCCGTGCATCTTGGCGAAGGCTGGCACGTGCCGCGTGCGCTGCTGCCGGTGGCGGAGAAGCGTGCCGTGCTGCTGATCGACCCGCCATTCGAGCAGCTCGATGAGATGAAACGCTGCGCCGTGGCGCTGAAGGAGTCCATTGGCCGCATGCGTCAGACCGTAGCGGCGATCTGGTACCCGATCAAGGATCAGCGCCTGCTCAAGCGTTTTTATCAGGACCTTGCTGAAACCGGCGCGCCGAAGCTGCTGCGTGTCGAGTTGTATGTTCACCCGCTGGACACGCCCGCCAGCCTCAACGGCTCAGGTCTGGCCATCGCCAACCCGCCTTGGGGCCTGGAGGAAGAGCTGCGCGAGCTGCTGCCATATCTGGCGCAGAAGCTGGGGCAGACCAAGGGTGACTGGAAGATGGATTGGTTGATAGCTGAGTGATGTCGTGGGACCGGCTTCAGCCGGGAATGGGTCGGTTTGAGCACCATCAATTTTGCGGTGTAACACCTGACGCTTTCCCGGCTAAAGCCGGTCCCACATGTAAAAACAATCCCATAGTGAGTAATCTCCCTCATGCTCAACCAGCCCGGCTCTTACCGGATTGGCTATGACATAACGAACCATCTCCGCCAAGTCATCTTCGACTCTTACCCTGCGGTCGTGATAGCCCTTCTGCCATGTAAGCTTTTTGGTGCCGTATGCCTTGTTGATTGCAAAAGCGCTACGGCCTTTGAGCGACTGCATGAGCGTCTCCAGGGATCCTGACTTCAACTCAAATAACCAGTGCAAATGGTCCGGCATAATCACCCATGCTAGAGAATCCACGACACCCGAGACCTGCAGGCGCTTCATTTCACTGATTACCATGCGAGCAGTGCGCAAGTCTGTAAATACGGGTTGTCGATCTTTGACTACGCACGTAATTAGGTAGCTGTGGCCGTGCTCGGAGAATCGATTGGTGCGAAGAAGATGTTCGCGTGCATACCCTTGCATTCCTTTGCTCTCCATCAGGATCTGAAGACAAACAATAGGCGCGCCGGGTCGTTTTAGGCATTGGTAATGGTTATCGGAAAATGTCAAAGCTTGGACAGCCAGGGTAAAGCAGTTCTGTGGCAATAACGAAGACCGACGTGGGACCGGCTTCAGCCGGGAATGTGCCGGTTTGAGCGCCATCAATTTCGCGGTGTGCCACCTGACTTTCCCGGCTAAAGCCGGTCCCACGTCGATGTCAATCTCCCGGCGCCCTTCAGGTTGTGTTGCATCACGGAGACCGGCGTGGTACCGGCTTCAGCCGGGAATGGGCCGGTTTGAGCGCCATCAATTTTGCGGTGTGACACCTGACGCTTTCCCGGCTAAAGCCGGTCCCACGACAATATCAATCGCCTGACGCGCTACACCAGTCCTGTGGCAATAACGAAGTCAATTCCCCGCCAGGCTCGGCGGCATGCACACACCCGTGCCGCCAATCCCGCAATAACCCTGCGGATTCTTCGCCAGGTATTGCTGGTGATACGCCTCGGCGAAGAACACGGTAGGCGCTTCTTCGATTTCGGTGGTGATTTCACCCAGCCCGGCTTTGGTCAGTTCTGCCTGATAAACAGCAGCGCTGGCCTTGGCGGCAGCAAGCTGTTCTGGCGTGGTGCAGTAGATCACCGAGCGGTATTGGGTGCCGATGTCGTTGCCCTGGCGCATGCCTTGGGTTGGGTTATGCAGTTCCCAGAACTGAGTCAGCAGTTGCTCGTAGCTGACTTTTTCTGGCTCATAGACCACCAGCACGACTTCAGTGTGGCCAGTCAGGCCGGAGCAGACTTCTTCGTAAGTCGGGTTAGGTGTGAAGCCGCCCGCGTAACCGACGACGGTGCTGACGACGCCGTCGCGCTGCCAGAAGCGGCGTTCCGCACCCCAGAAGCAACCCAGACCGAAAATGGCGAACTCCACGTTGGCGGTGAACGGACCCAGCAGCGGGTTGCCGTTGACGAAATGGGTTTCCGGGAGAGCCATGGGCGTTTCGCGACCCGGCAGGGCTTGTTCGGCAGTTGGGAGTACGTTTTTGTTCACAAGAATTTCCGAGCGCAAAGCCATGAGACATTTCCTCTTGATAGGGCATGTCCCTGTGGGAGCGAATTCATTCGCGAAAAGGCCGGTGCAATCAATACATTATTGTCGTCTGTAATAAAGCCTTCCCGGATAAATCCGGTCCCACAGGTCCGCGTTGCCCAAGCGATAGTGATATGTCAGAGAATAAGGGAGTGGGCTAGTGTGCCCCAAACAAGCGGGCAGGGGGAAGCCCGTCAGGCCAACGGTCCGCGGGGATAGCGGCGCAGCTTGTTGATCAGGTCCTGACCGGGGATGGGCTTGTCGAACAGATAGCCCTGGCCCACGTCGCAGCGATGGCGGCGCAGGAAGGTCAGTTGAGCGGCGGTTTCGATGCCTTCGGCGACCACCTTGAGCTTGAGGTTGTGGGCCATGGCGATCACTGCCGAGGTGATTTCCATATCGTCCTCATCATCCGGAATGTCGCGGATGAAGCTGCGGTCGATCTTGATCACGTCGATGGGAAATTTTTTCAGGTAGCTGAACGATGAATAGCCGGTACCGAAATCGTCCATCGCCAGAGACAGGCCCATTCTTTTCAACGAATCCAGTTGCTGGCGAGTGTCTTCGGTCGCTTCCAGCAGCAGACCTTCGGTCAGTTCCAGCTCCAGCAGCGAAGCGTCGAGCTGTTCTTCCTTGAGGATTGCAGCGATTGCACTGACCAGCTCGGGGTCGGAGAACTGCTTGGGCGATACGTTGATCGCGACTTGCAGGTTGCCAAACCCGGCGGCGGTCAGTTGCTTGCTCATCCGGCAAGACTGGCGGGCGACCCATTTGCCGATCGGGATGATCAGGCCTGTTTCTTCGGCCACGCTGATGAACTGATCCGGGCGGATCATGCCCTTCTCTGGGTGGTTCCAGCGCAACAGCGCTTCCATACCGATCAGGCGACCGCTGAGCAGGCACAATTTGGGCTGGTAGAACACTTCCAGTTCATTCTGGGTCAGGGCGCGCCGCAGGTTGTTTTCGACGAACAGCTTGTAGCTGGCTTCGGCGTTCAAGGCCTCGGTGAACACCTGAACCTGATGCTTGCCGTTGGCTTTCGCCTTGTGCAGCGCCAAACCTGCGTTTTTCATCAAAGTCTGCGGATCACGGCCATGCAGCGGCGCACACGCCAGGCCTACCGAGCCGGTGACGCTGATCAACTGGTTATCGACGAAGATCGGCTTGTCGAGGGTCGCTAATACCTGGCTGGCGATGCTCTGGCCTGCGTCCGGCCCGGTCTGGTCGAGTAACACCGCGAATTCGTTACTGGCGAAACGCGCCAATACGTCGCTGGGGCTCAGTGTGTTGCGCAGACGCCGGGCCAGGCTGATCAACAGTTTGTCGCCGGTCTGGTGACCCAGGCTGTCGTTGATGCGCTTGAAGTTATCGATGTCCACCAGCAACAGGCTCATGGGCGGGTCGCTGTCGCGGGCAAAGCGCTCGTCAAGCGTGCGAATGAACGCCGGGCGGTTACCAAGATTGGTCAGGTTGTCGGTGTAGGCCAGGCGCTCGATACGCTGCTGGGCCAGCTTGTTCTGGGTGATGTCTTCGTAAATACCGATGTAATGGGTCAACTCGCGGTTGTCGCCGTACACCTTGGAAATCGACAGTTGGCCCCAGTAGGGTTCCAGATTTTTACGGCGGCTCTTGAACTCACCCTGCCAGCTATTGCTTTTGGCCAGACTGGAGTTGGCGTCCTTGAGCAGATCGTGGAGGTTCTCAAGGGCTGGCAGCTCTGAAAGCTTGTGCCCGTGCACCTCGTCGGCGGTGTATTGGGTGATGGCCGTGAAGCTGGGGTTGACGTACTCGACCATGCCGTCGCAATTGACCAGCAGAAAGGCGTTAGCGCTTTGCTCCACCGCGCGCTGGAACAAATGCAGCGCACTGGTGGCAGTGCGTCGGGTGTGGTTGTTGATGGCCTGGGCGAACTGATCGGCCAGCTCACCGGCGAACGCGATTTCATCAGACTGCCAGGCGCGCGGCTCACCGGTGTGCTCCAGGCACAGCACGCCCGTTACCTGGCCGTCGATGCGAATGCTGGCGTCGAGAATGGCACTGATGCCACGCGGCTTTAAGCTGGTGGCCATCTCCTTGGTGCGAGGGTCCTGTTGAACGTCATTCGCATCGATGGCGCGGCTGTTGTGCAGCGCTTCGAGGTAACTCGGGTAGCGGCTCGCGTCGACCGGGGCCGGCAGGCTGAACTCGCCGCTTTCACTGCGGTATTCGGCGATAGGCTCGAGCATCTGGCCGTTGAGGTACCACATGCTGGCGCCAGAAAGTTTGTAGATTTCACACGCACTTTTAGTGATCAGTTCTGCAGCTTCCTGCAGCGCGTTGTTGCTGCTGTAGCGCTGGCGCGTGAGGTGCAGGATCAGGGTCTGTTGAGCGCGAACGCGCTCCAGATGCTCAAACTGTTCGTGCTGGGCTTGCTGATTGAGCTCTAAAGCGATTTGCAGACGTGAGTTCTGGGTTTCCAGATCTGGATTGGCATACTGGTCGGGATCAATCTGTAACCCGTCGACGACCATCAGGTAGCCCCGTAACAGGTGCCGGCTGTGTTGCCTATAGCCCTCGCCGATCTCGACGACGCTGAGCGCGCCGCGAGCGGTGTGCAGGGTATAGCGAACGCTGTAATGAGGGGCTTGTGCCAGTTGCAGTTGAATGGCGTCGTGCAAGTGATAACGGGCTTCAGGTTCCATCAGGCTCGCGTAGGGCGAGCCCAACAAGGCGCAGAGTTCCACGGCAGCCAGGCCGAACTGTTTTTCACAGTTGGGATCGAGGTAAAGCAGCGCCCAATTGGCTTCATTCAGCCGCTCGAAACGCAGCATGCCGAGCCGCGAGGGCACAGGCAATTGCGTCACTACCTCGGCGGCCGTTCTACCGGCAGCATCGGGTTGGCTCTTCATGAAGAAACTCGCTTCCGGAATACTGATCGCGCACGGGCAAAGCCCTTTCTGAAATCGCGTCCGGCAAGGTTGCATCATGCAGCACTGGCTGACAAGGGAGCGCGGTGGCTTAGTGCTATAAATGTTTGGCCGAAATCGCCTGTTTGTATGCGTTTGCTGAATCAAGCCCTCTAGATCAAGGCTTTGCCGGGAGAGGGAGAAGATTTCGAATTAGCGGCATTTCGCCGCACTTTGCCAAATCGGACACAAAAAAAGCCCCGCCATGTGGGCGGGGTTGAGGTCGAGCGGTTTGGCTCGGTGAAAATGTGAGGGTATTGCCTGGTTCTGTAGGAGCGCACGAGCAATGCGAGGCCGCGATTGCGGTTCATCAGGCAGACCGCTATAGCTGCTTCGCGTTGCTCGTGAGCTCCTACAGATCCTCGGTTACAACAAGATCGTACGAATATCAGCCAGCAGATCGCTCAGGCGCTTGGTGAAGCGCGCGGCGGCTGCGCCGTTGATTACGCGGTGATCGTAGGACAGCGACAGTGGCAGCATCAGCTTCGGCTGGAAGGCTTTGCCGTCCCAGACTGGCTGCATGGTTGCCTTGGAAACACCCAGGATCGCCACTTCAGGCGCGTTGACGATCGGCGTGAAGCCGGTGCCGCCAATGTGTCCGAGGCTGGAAATGGTGAAGCAAGCGCCCTGCATCTCGTTCGCCGATAGCTTCTTGGTACGGGCTTTTTCGGCCAGCACAGCGGCTTCAGCAGCAAGTTGCAGCAGGCTTTTCTTGTCGACATCCTTGATGACCGGTACCAGCAGGCCTTCAGGGGTATCTACCGCGAAGCCGATGTTCACGTACTTCTTGCGGATCACCGCTTTGCCGCTTGGTGCCAGCGAAGCGTTGAAGTCTGGCAGTTCCTTGAGCAGGAAGGCGCAGGACTTGAGCAGCAGAGGCAGGATGGTCAGTTTGACGCCCGCTTTCTCGGCAACCGCTTTCTGCGCAACGCGGAAAGCTTCCAGGTCGGTGATGTCGGCCTGATCGAATTGCGTCACGTGCGGAATGTTCAGCCAGCTGCGATGCAGACCGGTCGCGCCCAGTTGCATCAGGCGGGTCATCGGTACTTCTTCGATTTCGCCGAAACGGCTGAAGTCGACTTCAGGGATTGGCTGGATACCCGCGCCGCCGCTTGCGCCGCCCGCTGGAGCTTCCTTGGCCTTCTGCATCATGGCCTTGACGTAAACCTGCACGTCTTCTTTCAGCACACGGCCGTGTGGGCCGGTGGCGCTGACTGCGCTCAGTTCAACACCGAATTCACGAGCCAGTTGGCGAACTGCCGGGCCTGCATGAACTTTGGCGCCGTCTTTGGCAGGTGCGGCGGTTTGGGCCGGGGCAGCGGCTGGCGCTTCTGCTTTCGGTGCAGGTGCAGCGGCCGGTGCAGCTTCAGCTTTGGCCGGTGCGGCGGCAGCAGGCGCAGCTGCTTGAGCCGGTGCAGCAGCAGGTGCAGCGCCAGCTACTTTCAATTTCAGGATCAGGTCGCCGGTGCCGACTTCGTCTTCGAGCTTGACGAGGATGGCTTCGACAACGCCTGCAGCTGGAGAGGGGATCTCCATGCTGGCTTTGTCGGATTCCAGGGTGATCAGCGATTGATCAGCGGTGATGGTGTCGCCGACCTTGACCATCAGTTCGATGATCTTGGCTTTGCCCGACGAACCGATGTCCGGTACGTGGATGTCTTGTACGGTTTCAGCAGCGGCAGCAGCTGGCTCGGCAGCAGGCGCCGGTGCAGCTTCAGCAGGCTTCTCGGCCGGTGCCGGAGCGGCAGCAGCAGGGGCAGCGGCTTCGGCTGGAGCTGCGGCAGCTTCGCCTTCAACTTCCAGTTCGAAAAGCTCGTCGCCTTCTTTCAGGCGGTCGCCCAGCTTCACTTTCATGGTCTTGATGACGCCAGCCTTGGGAGCGGGAATTTCCATGCTCGCCTTGTCCGACTCCAGCGTCAGAACGCTCTGGTCAGCTTCGATGCGATCGCCGACCTTGACCATCAATTCAATAACTTCACCTTCACCGTTGCCGATGTCGGGTACGCGAATTAGCTCACTCACAATGTCTCTCCTTCGGAGAACCTGTTCACTCTCGATGCGCCGGGTAAGTCAGTTACGACAAAACAGCTTTCAATGCTCATTACCGTTATCAACAACAGTAAATTCCGCATCTTCAGCTGCCTTGTCGCTCCTCTTTCAGCGCGTTATACGATCTCGAAGCAGACTCTTAACAATCCAGTGGGTTGCGTTTCTCAGGATCGATGCCGAACTTGACGATGGCTTCAGCCACCACCTTAGGTTCGATATCGCCACGATCAGCCAAGGCTTCCAGAGCGGCCAGCACAACGAAGTGACGGTCGACTTCGAAGAAGTTACGCAGTTTCTTGCGGCTGTCGCTGCGGCCGAAACCGTCAGTGCCCAAGACTTTGTATTCCTTGGTCGGAACCCACTGACGGATCTGGTCAGCGAACAGTTTCATGTAGTCGGTCGATGCGATCACCGGACCTTTACGGCCAGCAAGGCACTCTTCAACGTAGCTGACAGCTGGCTTCTGACCAG
Organism: Pseudomonas caspiana; assembly: GCF_002158995.1. GTDB lineage: Bacteria > Pseudomonadota > Gammaproteobacteria > Pseudomonadales > Pseudomonadaceae > Aquipseudomonas > Aquipseudomonas caspiana. The sequence continues at coordinate 121,843 of NZ_LOHF01000018.1, forward strand.
GATGCAGACGGTTGCTGCGCTCTACGGCCAGGCCGTCGCGACGCAGTTCGTTGAAGCTGGTAACGCTCCAGACATCAGCACCGATGTTGAATTCGTCACGCAGGATTTTCGCCGCTTCGCGAACTTCACGCAGGATGGTGCCCGAGCCCAGCAACTGGACGTGATGCGCCGCTTCCTTGGTGTCTTCTTCGAGCAGGTACATGCCCTTGACGATACCTTCCTCTACACCGGCCGGCATGGCTGGCTGGGCGTAGGATTCGTTCATCACGGTCAGGTAGTAGAAAACGTCCTGCTGTTCTTCGAACATCCGGCGCATGCCGTCCTGGATGATCACTGCCAGCTCGTAGCCGTAAGTCGGGTCGAAGGTGCGGCAGTTCGGGATGGTCGAGGCCAGAATGTGGCTGTGACCATCTTCGTGCTGCAGGCCTTCGCCGTTCAGCGTGGTACGGCCGGCGGTGCCGCCGATCAGGAAGCCACGGGTGCGGCTGTCGCCAGCGGCCCATGCCAGGTCGCCGATACGCTGGAAACCGAACATCGAGTAGAAGATGTAGAACGGAATCATCGGCTGGTTGTGGCTGGAGTACGAAGTACCGGCAGCGATGAAGGAGGACATGGCGCCTGCTTCGTTGATGCCTTCTTCCAGGATCTGGCCTTTCTTGTCTTCGCGATAGAACATCACTTGTTCTTTATCGACTGGCTCGTAGAGCTGGCCGACGGACGAGTAGATGCCCAGTTGGCGGAACATGCCTTCCATACCGAAGGTACGGGCTTCGTCCGGAATAATCGGCACGATGCGCGGGCCCACTTCCTTGTCCTTGACCAGTTGCGAAAGGATCCGCACGAAGGCCATGGTGGTGGAAATTTCGCGGTCGCCGGAACCGTCCAGGATTGCTTTGAGGGTTTCCAGTGGCGGAGTCGGCAGGTTGAAGCTTTCAGCGCGACGCTGTGGCACGAAGCCGCCAAGCGCAGCACGACGCTCGCTCAGGTAACGGGCTTCGGCACTGCCTTCTTCCGGTTTGAAGAACGGCAGGGATTCCAGCTGGTCGTCTTTGACCGGGATGTCGAAGCGGTCACGGAAGTGACGCAGGCTGTCGACATCGACTTTCTTGGTGTTGTGCGCAGTGTTTTTCGCTTCGCCAGCACCGGTACCGTAACCTTTGATGGTCTTGGCCAGTACCACGGTCGGTTGACCTTTGTGGTTAACAGCCTGGTGGTACGCCGCGTACATTTTGTACGGGTCGTGGCCGCCACGGTTAAGTTTCCAGATTTCGTCGTCGGACAGGTCAGCAACCATCGCCTTGAGTTCAGGCGTGTTGAAGAAGTGCTCGCGAACAAACGCGCCGTCTTTGGCTTTGTAGTTCTGGTACTCGCCGTCGATGACTTCGTCCATACGACGTTGCAGGATACCGTCGACGTCTTTGGCCAGCAGTGGGTCCCAGAAACGGCCCCAGACCACTTTGGTCACGTTCCACTGAGCACCGCGGAACACGCCTTCGAGTTCCTGGATGATCTTGCCGTTGCCGCGAACCGGGCCGTCGAGGCGCTGCAGGTTGCAGTTGACGACGAAGATCAGGTTGTCGAGTTTTTCACGACCGGCCAGCGCGATGGCGCCCAGGGATTCCGGCTCGTCGGTCTCGCCGTCGCCCAGGAAGCACCAGACCTTCTGCTTGCCTTCAGGAATGTAGCCGCGATGTTCCAGGTACTTCATGAAGCGCGCCTGGTAGATCGCCTGGATTGGACCCAGGCCCATGGATACGGTCGGGAACTGCCAGAAATCTTTCATCAGCCACGGGTGTGGATAAGACGACAGGCCTTTGCCGTCGACTTCCTGACGGAAGTTGTTCATTTGTTCTTCGGTGATGCGGCCTTCCATGAACGCACGGGCGTAGACGCCTGGCGATGCGTGACCCTGGAAGTAGATCAGGTCGCCGCCGTGTTCGTCGGTCGGGGCCTGGAAGAAGTAGTTGAAGCCAATGTCATACAGCGTGGCGCTGGAGGCGAAGCTGGAGATGTGACCGCCCAGGTCTGGGTCATTCAGGTTGGTTTTGACAACCATGGCCAACGCGTTCCAGCGGATCAGCGAGCGAATGCGGCGTTCCATGAACAGGTCGCCAGGCATGCGTGCTTCGTGAGTCACCGGAATCGTGTTGCGATAAGGCGTGGTGATGGCGTACGGCAGCTGCGAACCACTACGGGTGGCCAGCTCGCCCATACGGGTCATCAGGTAGTGAGCACGGTCTTCGCCTTCTTTGTCGAGAACCGATTCCAGGGCGTCCAGCCATTCCTGGGTTTCGACGGGATCGAGGTCTTGCATGGCTTGCTCCAGGGCGGAAAGGCTTCCAGAATCGGTTGCCTGAGTGTTTGCGACTGGCCTTGTGGGCAGACGACATAAATTCTTGGATGACCGGCGGTTGGTCCGGCGGCGTGTAGTTTTACTACAAATCGTCGGCTATTTCAGCCTTTCGAACTGTAGGGGCAGTAGTAAAGCTACAGGGAAGCGTATAAAACGTTCGTCATGTGTTGTGGGATAAAACGTTCCTGTTGGTTGAAAACAAACATAAACGGATCAAATCAGATGCTGGCTGCTACAAAAATCACTATCCCAGCAATTTATGACTTTTGTTCGACAGTTCTGTCAGTGGCGTGCCGGTTTCCTGCGCGCTACACAGCTCTTCGCACGCCGATCTAGGATAGACCATGAGCCTACCTTCGCTGGCCGATATTCCGGCCATCCTGCTGCCTTTAGTCTCTCGTGCGCAACAGTCGTTTCGCACATCTCTTGCTGCTTCGTCGGACGGCGCTTCGACATCTTTCGACGCCTGGCCTGAATCCCGTCGCGCAGCGTTCGACCGGGTTTGTGCGGCCAGCGACTTCGTCACCGAGCAGGTCTGCCGTGACCCGCATGTCCTGCTTGACCTCGCTGAATCCGGCGAGCTGGAGCGCAGTTTTGCGCCCGGCGAACTGCGCGGGCAGATCGCGGCAACGTTGGCCGAAGCGGTCAGCGAGGACGAACTGGGGCGTAATCTACGTCGCCAGCGCATGCGCCAGCAAGTACGGATTATCTGGCGCGATCTGACCCGCCAGGCTGATCTGGTGGAAACCTGTCGCGACCTGTCGGAAATGGCTGACGGCTGCATCGACCTGGCTTATCAATGGCTGTACGAGCGCCATTGCCAGCAGTTCGGCACGCCCACCGGTCGGCGCAGCGGCGAAGTGCAGCAGATGGTGATTCTCGGCATGGGCAAGCTGGGTGCCGTGGAGCTGAACCTTTCGTCGGACATCGATCTGATTTTTGCGTACCCCGAAGGCGGCGAGACGGTGGGGGTCAAGCGCCCACTGGACAACCAGGAGTTTTTCATCCGCCTGGGCCAGCGTTTGATAAAGGCGCTGGACCCGATCACCGTTGACGGCTTTGTGTTCCGCGTTGACATGCGCCTGCGGCCTTACGGTTCATCCGGGGCATTGGTGCTGAGCTTCAATGCGCTTGAGCAGTATTACCAGGATCAGGGGCGAGACTGGGAACGTTACGCGATGATCAAGGCCCGCGTAGTCGGCGGTGATCAGGCTGCGGGCGAGCAGTTGCTGGAGATGCTTCGGCCATTCGTCTATCGCCGCTATCTGGATTTCTCGGCCATCGAAGCGCTGCGCACCATGAAACAGCTGATTCAGCAGGAAGTACGCCGCAAGGGCATGGCGGAGAACATCAAGCTTGGCGCAGGCGGCATTCGTGAAGTCGAGTTCATTGCACAGGCATTCCAGTTGATTCACGGTGGCCGTGACTTGAGCCTGCAACAGCGACCTCTGCTTAAAGTGCTGCGCACGCTGGAAGGGCAGGGCTATCTACCTGCAGCAGTTATTGACGAGCTGCGCCAAGGCTATGAATTTTTGCGTTATACCGAGCACGCCATCCAGGCGATTGCCGACCGGCAGACGCAAATGTTGCCTGAAGACGAGAAGGATCAGGCCCGAATCGCTTTCATGCTGGGCTTTACCGACTGGCAGAGCTTCCACGAACGGTTGATGCACTGGCGTGGACGAGTGTCGTGGCATTTCCGTCAAGTCATTGCGGACCCGGACTCTGATCCGGACGACGAGCAGCAGGACGAGGCCGAAGTGGTGGTCGGTGTGGAATGGCTGCCGCTGTGGGAAGAGTCCCAGGACGAAGACGCCGCCTGCCGCCAGTTGCTGTCAGGTGGTTTCGTCGACGCAGACAAAGCACTGAAGAACCTCAACGATTTGCGCAACAGCTCGCAGCTGCGTTCCATGCAGCGTCTTGGTCGTGAGCGACTGGATGCGTTTATTCCGCGTCTCCTGGCGCAGGCGGTCGAGCATGACAACCCGGATCTGGTGCTTGAGCGCGTGCTGCCTTTAGTTGAGGCGGTCGCCCGGCGCTCGGCCTATCTGGTACTGCTAACCGAAAACCCTGACGCGCTGCGCCGGCTGCTCACCCTTTGCGCCGCAAGCCCGTGGATCGCCGAACAGATTACCCGCTTCCCGTTACTGCTTGATGAGTTGCTCAACGAGGGTCGTTTGTTCAGCCCGCCTCAGGCCCTGGAATTGGCGGCGGAATTGCGCGAGCGGCTGACGCGCATTCCCGAGGATGATCTGGAGCAACAAATGGAGGCGCTACGTCACTTCAAGCTGGCGCACCGTTTGCGCGTCGCGGCTTCTGAAATCACCGGCAGCTTGCCCTTGATGAAGGTCAGCGATTACCTGACATGGCTGGCGGAAGCGATCCTCGAAGAAGTACTGGCTTTGGCATGGCGCCACACCGTTGCACGCCACGGCACGCCTTCGCGTCCGGATGGCAGTCTGTGTGATCCGGGGTTTGTCATTGTCGGCTACGGCAAGGTTGGCGGCATCGAGCTGGGGCACGGCTCGGACCTTGATCTGGTGTTCATTCATGACGGTGATCCGCAAGCTGAAACCGATGGTGCGAAACCTATCGACAGTGCGCAGTTTTTCACCCGGCTCGGGCAACGGATCATCCATTTACTGACCGCGCAGACCAACTCCGGTCAGCTGTATGAAGTGGACATGCGCCTGCGCCCGTCCGGCGCGTCGGGGTTATTGGTCAGTTCGTTGGGGGCTTTTGCCCGCTATCAAGAAAATGAAGCATGGACGTGGGAGCATCAGGCTCTGGTTCGTGCCCGGGTGCTGGTTGGCAGTCGGGAGGTCGGGCATGCATTCGAGCAAGTGCGTGCAGCGGTGCTGGGTCGTGATCGGGACTTGCCGAAGTTGCAGCAGGAGGTCAGCGAGATGCGCGCCAAGATGCGCGGCAGCCTGGGGACCAAGGCTACAGCGGCCGGAACCGCAGCGAATGCCTTTATGGCGACGGTGCCATTCGATCTCAAGCAGGACGCCGGAGGTATCGTCGATATCGAATTTATGGTGCAATACGCGGCCTTGGCGTGGTCCCGGGAACATCCGGCGCTGCTGCGTTACACCGATAACATTCGTATTCTTGAAGGGCTGGAAGAGGCCGGGCTGATCCCCGCCAGTGATGCCAGCCTGTTGCGTGAGGTTTACAAGATCTACCGTTCGGCCGCTCACCGTCAGGCCTTGCAGAACCAGGCCGGAGTCGTGCCGGGGGATCAGTTTGAAACCCAGCGGCGTGAAGTGATGCGGGTCTGGGGGGAAATGGGGTTGAGTTGATCTTTGGTCCCTCAGACCCGTGGGACCGGCTTTAGCCGGGAAGGCGGCATTCCTGACGTAGAGGATGCATCGGATGTACTGACCTCTTCCCGGCTAAAGCCGGTCCCACGTCATGATGCATGTGCACTATATAAAGCTATGACAGGGAGGCGTCGGGTTGTGTGGGAACGTCACGCAAGCCGATCAGCCTCCCTGATCGTTTCTGTCGTTTTGGATGAAACATGAGAATTCTGATCGTTGGGCCTAGCTGGGTAGGCGACATGGTAATGGCGCAAACGCTGTTCCAGTGTCTGAAACAGCGCCACCCCGAATGCGACATCGATGTCCTGGCTCCGGAATGGAGCCGTCCGATTCTGGAGCGTATGCCTGAAGTGCGCGCGGCCCTGAGCTTTCCGCTGGGCCACGGTGCGCTGGAACTGGCCACGCGTCGCCGGATCGGCAAGTCCCTGGCGGGGCAATACGATCAGGCCATTCTGCTGCCCAACTCCTTGAAGTCCGCACTGGTGCCTTTTTTCGCGGGCATCCCGAAGCGCACCGGCTGGCGTGGCGAGTTCCGCTACGGTTTGCTCAACGATGTACGGACCCTCGACAAAGAGCGTTATCCGCTGATGATCGAGCGTTTCATGGCGCTGGCGTACGAGCCTGGCGCTGATCTGCCGCGGCCGTACCCAAAACCGGATCTGCGTATCGACGTCACTACCCGCGATGCCGCGCTCGCCAAGTTTGGTCTGAGCCTGGATCGACCGGTCCTGGCGCTGTGTCCCGGCGCCGAGTTTGGCGAATCCAAACGCTGGCCTGCCGAGCATTACGCGAAAGTCGCCGAAGCGAAGATTCGTGAAGGTTGGCAAGTCTGGTTGTTCGGTTCAAAGAAAGATCATCCTGTCGGTGAAAACATTCGTGAACGGCTGATTCCGGGCTTGCGCGAAGAGTCGGTCAACCTCAGCGGCGATACTTCGCTGGCTGAAGCCATTGATTTGCTGTCGTGTGCCGATGCCGTTGTGTCCAACGACTCGGGCCTGATGCACGTCGCTGCGGCGCTGAATCGCCCATTGGTGGCGGTTTACGGCTCGACATCGCCGGGCTTCACGCCGCCGCTGGCCGATCAGGTAGAAGTGGTGCGTTTGGGTCTCGAGTGCAGCCCCTGCTTTGATCGCACTTGCCGGTTCGGCCACTACAATTGTATGCGCCTGCTGGAGCCGGACTCTGTGGTGCAGGCACTGGATAATCTGGGCGCCACGCCGGTGGAGGTCGCCTGATTGCGGGTCTTGCTCATCAAAACTTCATCACTGGGTGATGTGATTCACGCGCTGCCAGCGCTGACTGATGCGGCGCGGGCCATACCGGGTATCCAGTTTGACTGGGTGGTCGAGGAAGGTTTTGCCGAAATCCCCACTTGGCACCCAGCCGTTGGCAATGTGATTCCAGTCGCGATCCGGCGCTGGCGCAAGAATCTTTGGCAAACATTCAAGACCGGAGAATGGCGGCGCTTCAAGCAGCGTTTGCGCGACACCCATTACGACCTGGTGATCGACGCTCAGGGGTTGCTGAAAAGCGCCTGGCTGACCCGCTATGTGAGCGCGCCCGTGGCCGGACTGGACAAGGATTCGGCCCGCGAACCACTCGCCAGTCGTTTCTACGATCAGGCTTATCCCGTCGCACGCGGGCAACATGCGGTGGAGCGCTTGCGGCAACTGTTCGGTCAGGCGCTGGGTTATGCAGTGCCTGCCGGGTTGGGCGATTATGGTCTCGACCGTGATCGCCTGCTGGGTGCAGACGTAAACACTCCGCCATTCGTTCTATTTCTGCACGGCACCACCTGGGACACTAAGCACTGGCCCGAGCTGTATTGGCGGCAGTTGGCCGAGCGCATGGGTGTGCAGGGCCTGCAAGTACGTCTGCCGTGGGGTAACCCGACCGAAAAAGCCCGTGCCGAGCGCATCGCCGAGGGACTGGAACATGCGGTAGTGCTGCCGAAGCTGAATCTGGCAGGCGTCGCTCAAGTGCTGGCCAGTGCGCAGGCGTGTGTGGCGGTGGATACCGGCATCGGTCATTTGGCCGCTGCACTGGATGTGCCGACTGTTTCCCTGTTTGGCCCGACCAACCCCGGCCTGACCGGTGCTTATGGCAAGTCGCAGGTTCATCTGGCGGGTGACTACCCGGCGTGTGCGCCATGCCTGCAAAAGAAATGCACGTATCAACCGACGGACGAAGACCGTCGTCAGTTCGATACTAAACGCGAGTGGCCGATGTGCTTCACTCGTTTGAATCCCGAGCGGGTAGCGAACCAATTGGGTTCGCTGTTGCTGGCAAAGGAGCCCGGCTGATGCAACTGGCTTTTGTACTTTATAAATACTTCCCGTTCGGCGGGCTGCAACGCGACTTCATGCGTATCGCTCTGGAGTGCCAGCAGCGCGGGCATCAAATCCGCGTTTACACCCTGATCTGGGAAGGCGAAGTGCCGCCGGGGTTTGAAGTGCTGGTGGCTCCGGTCAAAGCGTTCTTCAACCATCGCCGCAATGAAAAGCTCACTGCCTGGATGGAAGCGGACCTGGCCAAGCGCCCGGTGGATCGCCTGATCGGCTTCAACAAGATGCCGGGCCTGGACGTGTATTACGCCGCCGACGGTTGCTTTGAGGACAAGGCGCAAACTTTGCGCCATTCGCTGTATCGCCAATGGGGCCGCTATCGCCATTTTGCCGAGTACGAGCGAGCAGTGTTCGCCAAGGACGCGAAAACCCAGGTGCTGATGATCTCCGAAGTTCAGCAGCCTCTGTTCATCAAATATTACGATACGCCGTTGTCACGCTTTCATCTGTTGCCGCCGGGCATTGCCCAGGATCGTCGCGCACCGGCTGACGCGCCGCAGATTCGCGCCGGGTTCCGCAAGGAATTCGGGCTGGCTGACGATGACCTGCTGCTGGTGCAAATTGGCTCCGGGTTCAAGACCAAGGGCGTGGATCGCAGCCTGAAGGCGCTCGCCGCGCTGCCAGCCGAACTTAAAAAACGCACCCGGCTGTTTGTAATAGGTCAGGACGACCCCAAAGTATTCCAGCTGCAAAGCGCGACGCTGGGCCTGGGTGATCACGTCACCTTCATGAAGGGGCGCAGCGATATCCCGCGCTTCCTGATGGGGGCCGATGTCTTGATTCATCCGGCGTACAACGAAAACACCGGTACCGTGTTGCTCGAGGCGCTGGTCGCAGGCCTGCCTGTGCTGGTCAGCGCGGTGTGTGGCTACGCTCATTACATCGCCGAAGCCGACAGCGGTCTGGTGCTGGATGAGCCGTTCGAACAGTCACAGCTCAATCAATATCTGGCGAACATGCTGGCCGACGACGCGGCCCGCGCCGACTGGAGCCGCAATGGTTTGGCCTTCGCAGATACAGCGGACCTTTACAGCATGCCGCAGCACGCGGCCGATGTGATTCTGGCGGAGCACTACGCATGAAGTTGTTCCTTGCTGAACCGTTCAAGACCCTTTGGGAAGGCCGTGATGCCTTTGCCGAAGTCGAGCGTCTGGACGGTCAGGTCTATCGCGAGCTCGAAGGTCGACGCACGTTGCGCACCGAAGTCGACGGTCGCGGTTATTTCGTCAAGATTCACCGCGGCATTGGCTGGGGTGAAATTGGCAAGAATCTGCTCACCGCCAAATTGCCCGTGTTGGGTGCCGGCATGGAGTGGCAGGCCATCGCCCGCCTGAAAGAAGTCGGTGTGCCGACCATGACCGCCGTGGCTTATGGCGAACGGGGCAATAACCCGGCGGCGCAGCATTCTTTTATCGTCACTGAAGAGTTGGCACCTACCGAAAGCCTCGAAGACGTCAGCATCAATTGGCGCAATGAGCCGCCGGAGCCACGTCTCAAGCGCGCGTTCATTGCTGAAGTGGCACGGCTGGTTGGCATGATGCATCGCGCCGGGGTCAACCACCGCGACTGTTACATCTGCCATTTCCTGTTGCACACCGACAAGCCAGTCACTGCCGATGATTTCCGTCTCTCGGTAATCGATCTGCACCGCGCCCAGACCCGCCGGGCGATAACCCCGCGCTGGCGTAACAAGGATCTTGCTGCATTGTATTTTTCTGCTTTGGATATCGGCCTGACGCGGCGCGACAAACTGCGCTTCCTCAAAGGTTATTTCCAGCAACCCTTGCGTCAGGTGCTGGCTGAAGAAGCCAGGCTGCTGCGCTGGCTGGAAGTCAAAGCCGACAAGCTTTATGAGCGTAAAGTCCGCTACGGAGATGCGCTCTGATGGCGGGTTGGAATCTGGAACCGGCCTACGCTTTCCTGAGTGACGACTTTGGCAGCCTTGACGCGGTATTTGCGCTACAAGGCGATCGACTGACCCGCGATCCGCTGTCTGAAGTGATCAAGGTCCAGCGCCAAGGGGTGAATTATTACGTCAAGCGCTACGTGGGCGCGGGTAAAGGCTTGCGTCGCTACCTGGGCAAGCCGCGGGTCAAATCCGAGTGGCAGAACCTCAAGCGTTTTGCCAAGTGGGGCATTCCTACTGCCGAGGTCGTGGCGTGGGGGCTTGAACGTCGTGGTACCGCTTATGATCGTGGGGCATTGATTACCCGTGAATTGCCCAATACCGAAGACTTGTCTGCTATGGCAAAGCGTGAAGACCCGCGGCTGTCCGACCGTTCGTGGGTTGATACGATCAGCCGACAGGTGGCCCGCTACACTCGTGCCATGCATGATCAGAACTTTACGCACAACGACCTGAAGTGGCGCAACCTGCTGGTGGACGATAACGCCACGGTATTCCTGATCGATTGCCCTAACGGAGCCTTCTGGTGGAGCTTCATGCTGCGCTATCGGATCACCAAGGATTTGGCGTGTCTGGACAAGCTGGGTAAATACCATCTGTCCAACACCCAGCGCCTGCGCTTTTACTTGCAGTATCGGCAGCGTGCGCGACTCAATGCGTCCGACAAGAAACGCATCCGCCATGTCGTCAGTTTCTTTGAGGGACGCGAATGACCGATTTTATTGCACCCAGCGAGCGCCCGTTGCTGGAACGCCACGGCCTTGCTGACTTCGACTCGCTTTGGGAGGTCCAGCTTGATGCTGTCGATGAGCCCAATACCGGTCGCGGCGGCTGGAGCAGCGTATTCCGCATGGAGCTTGAAGGCTCGGGCTTTTACCTAAAGCGCCAGAGCAATTACCTGACGCGTACCTTGCATCATCCATTTGGCGAGCCTTCGTTTTCCCGCGAGTTTCGTAACATCAGCCGTTATCAGCAGCTGGGTATCCCCGCGTTGCAGGCGGTGTTTTACGGCGAACAGCGAGTCAAGGGTGAGCGCCGCGCAATCCTCATGACGCGGGCGCTGGATGGCTGGACTGATCTGGATACGCTGCTGCAGCACTGGCCCGAGATGGAGAGCCAGCAGCAGTCCGCGATTCTGCAATCCTGTGGTGACCTGGCGCGCACGCTGCATGCTGCCCGGCAAGTGCACGGCTGTTTCTATCCCAAGCATATTTTCATGCGGGCCAAGGCGGGCTTTTATCGCGCCCAGTTGATCGACCTGGAAAAAACCCGGCCATTACTGCTGGGCCAGCGTGACCGGATCAAGGACCTGGAGCCGTTGCTGCGTAGAGCACCGATGTGGAGCAGTGCGCAGGTTCGCGAATTGCTGGCGGCTTACCTGCAAGCGGGGATCGAGAGTCCGCAGGTCGAGGATTTGTATGTGCGACTCGGTAAACGGGGCAGCCATAAACGCGCTACGCGGCGCAGCGAACATGAAGAGATCCGTTGATGCGTTTGTCTGAACTCAAAGAGGCCGGACGCACGCCTGTGCTGCCGATCAATCTGGCGCTAGCCGATGCCGCTGGCCCTGCTGAATTGCAGTTGCTGACGTTGCTACGGGTTTTGCCTGGGCAGCGTTATGTCGGCGCCGGGGTATGGCGCGGTCGGCCGGTGCTGGCCAAGTTACTGGTCGGCCCGAAAGCAGCACGGCATTTTCAGCGCGAGCTGGAAGGCGTACGTGCATTGGCAGCGCAGGGCATGACCACGCCACTGCTGCTGGCTGACGGCCTGCAGGACGGTGAGGGCGGCTGGCTGCTTTTCGAGTTTCTCGAACAGGCCCGCAGTCTGGGGGATGCCTGGCTTGAAGTGGAGCACCAGGCACCGCTGAGCGACGCGCAGCAGGAAGTGTTGGGGGAGGCGTTGTCGGCTATCGCCCGGTTGCACCTCAAAGGGCTTTGGCAGGAAGACCTGCATCTGGACAACCTGCTGCGCTGCAACGGCAAGCTGTACCTGATCGATGGTGCTGGCATTCGTACTGAAGACGCTGGCAAACCGTTGTCCCGGCAAAAAGTGCTGGAAAACCTCGGCGTGTTTTTCGCGCAGCTGCCCAAGTCTCTTGAACCGTTCACCGAAGAGTTGCTGGTGCACTACCTGTTGAGCAACGGCGAACACGGTTTGCCGATGGAAGCGTTGCAGAAGCAGATCGATAAGGTTCGCGCTTGGCGTTTGAAGGATTACCTGGACAAAGCCGGGCGCGATTGCAGCCTGTTCAGCGTGATCGATGAGCCGTCGCAATTACGCGCGATTCGTCGGGAAGAGGAAGCAGCAATGTTGCCGGTGCTGGCTAACGCCGATGCGTTGCTGGATCAGGGCCACCTGTACAAGACCGGCGGCGCGGCGAGTGTCGCCAAGGTCGAAGTCGATGGCCGTGCACTGGTGATCAAGCGCTACAACATCAAGGATCTGGCTCACTGGTTCAAGCGCTTCTGGCGTCCGAGCCGTGCCTGGCATTCGTGGCGCGAGGGCAATCGACTGATGTTCCTTGGCATCGCCACGCCCAAGCCACTGGCATTGCTGGAGACACGCTTTTTCGGTTTGCGGAACAAGGCGTATCTGGTCACCGAGTTTTTGCCCGGGCCGGATATCATCGAGCGTTTTGCGCCGTATGTGGCGTCGGGGGATGCGCCGGAAAGCGAGCTGTTGGCGCTGGATCAGCTCTTCGAACAGTTGGTGCGCGAGCGCATCAGCCATGGTGATCTGAAAGGCCATAACGTGTTCTGGCATCAGGATCGCTGGGCGTTGATTGATCTGGACGCGATGTGTCAGCACGCGTCACAGGCCTCGTTCGCTACGGCCTTCGCCAAAGACCGCGCCCGTTTCATGCGCAACTGGCCCGCCGACAGCGCGCTGCACCAATTGCTGGAGCAGCGACTGCCGAAGGTTTAGCGCAGGCTACTTTACCAACCTGTGGGGCTGAGCTTGCATCGCTGATGCAGGCACCCCAGTCGTTCAGGCAGACCGCGTTATAGTTGATCGCGAGCAAGCTCGGCTCCTACAGGTGAGCG
>NZ_LOHF01000018.1:134838-141960 GCF_002158995.1 Pseudomonas caspiana
AACGCGTTATCGTTGATCGCGAGCAAGCTCGGCTCCTGCCAATATCCCGGTGATGTTTATCCGACTCGCGTCAGGTTGATCTCCTCCAGCCCGACAATCAGGGCATCCATGTCTTCATAAGGTTGCAGGTTGACCGAAGTCCACGTGGCTCGCTCCACATAAACCTGCCCTCGGGCGTTAACCCTCACGGGCGTGCGATGAATCGCGTGGTCTCGCGAGCGATGGACGATGACCGGCAAACTATTCTCACTTTCTTCCACCAGAAACATGCCCGGCCTGATCAGTCGTTCTTCGACAGGCAACGATTGTGCAGGTCTGACAGCAGCGACTGGCTGGAGAGTTTCCATTTCCAACCGGAAGTCGCTTTTGACAAAGCGCTGTTGGCTGCTCAGCGTATCGGTCAGCTTTTCACCCGGATCTATCGATATACCTCGAGCCTGTCCAGGCCTCACATCAATCACTCGAACACCGATACCGCCTTCCAGCTCGGCGAGGCCCGGCACGATTTTTTCGAAGGTGTTGGCATGGCTGTTACCAACCAGGGCGATCCATTTGTGGGCGCCCATAACTTCCTGATGTTTGCGCACTGTGCGTGAAGCGAAGTGACTGAACATCTGTTGACGGGTGGTCGGCGCCAGATTATCGAGGTCTCTGAGGTAGTAACTGGCGCTACAGTCGATGGCCCTGATTTCCAGGCCCTGTCCTCGTGCTTTATTGATCAGTTGCTCAAAAGTGTAAACACCATCGATATCGGTGTGATGCCCTCGGTCCAGCTTCTTCAGATCATGAAGCAGGGTTTTGCTCATGTGACCGGTCTCGACGAAACGATCCAGGTCGGCCTGATGTACGTCGCTAAGCAGATGCTCAACGTAAAGCGTTTTAACATCTTGTCGGGCCAGCAGCGGTAAGTTGTCGATGATCAACTGCTTGCTGGCAATGGATGAGTGGGCCTCGCCAATGACTACGCCGTTGGCATGTTGATAAAGGTCTTCGAGAAAATCGCTATGGCCCATGCTTGGCGCAACGGCTGGCATTGGCGGGCGAGCTGGCAGCTCCCTGCTGATGATGGTGCGGGCATCTTTCTGCAATGTGTTGCGCAGGTTGAAGAATTGATCGCTGACCAGCGCGTGCTGTTTGTTGACGCTGAAATAACGTGAGTCCAGTCCGCGACTTTCGAAATTGATCAACTCATGCAGCGTGTGGTGTGTTTCGGCAGGCATCGAATAGACGGGGTCCTGCAACGATAGCTGTATCGCCGTGGGTGGCGTTTCAGCGGGCCAGTGCTGTGCGTCGACGGGTTGCCAGCCGCTGGCGTCGTTCCATTCAAAGCCTGGTTTACCCGTATAAGGGTTATCGATTTCGGCGCTGATTTTTCCGTGCATCTGTCGATAAAGCGCGTCATCGAGTCGGCTGGGTGGCGAGTGCTTCAGGACTGCTGCAAGGCTTGATGCGTCTTGATCGCGGATCAGCGGATTAGCCATTTCGATCTTGAAGTCGGCCTTGCCATACGCAGTCCCTGTTTCTTCAATTTCTCTACTGATAATGGTGGCTCGACTGTGGGGCACGTCATGTACGCGTACGCTGATCGCGCCTTGCAACTCGGCAATGCCAGGGACTTGTTGGTAAGTAGTGGCCAGCTTCTGGTCAAGCAATGCCACCCAGCGGTGTGACGGGTGAGAGGTAACGTCGGCGCTGATAAGGATATGAGCGAAAAAGTTGCTCATTTTCTGTTCGGTTGCAAGGTCGCCCACAGCTGTTGCCACCGGGTTGTTAGACAGTGGGTAGCTGACCGAAGAACTGAGCGGTCGAACTTCCAGACCGTGGTGGTGTGCGGTCTTTATCAAGTGGTAGTAGTCGTATTCCTTGCTGCGGTTTTTCAGTGCGCCGCTGTTGAGGTCTTCCAGCCAGAATTTCAGATCACTGGAGCCTGCTTTGCTTCTGGCCCCCAGCTTTCGGTACTTCTCCAGCTTGTACATATGAAGGTCGGTGAATAGATGCTGGATGTACAGGACCTTCACATCCTGCTCAGCCAGTGCGGCCATGTTCTCGATCAGCAAACGCTTGCTGGCGATCGATCTTGGGGCCTCGCTGATAACCAGAGCGTTGTTGTTTTCAAAGATTTTTTTGATCAGCCCGATTGCTCCTGCGTTGACATCGAGCTGCGGCAACGCCGGGCGTGGTGAAGGGACGAACGAGGTGAAAAACGCCTGGGCGTCGGCGTAGAGCTTTTCTCTTTGTGTGGTGAACGTCGAGCGCATGTCGCTGAAGATGAACTCGAAATACTCCTCAAAATCCAGCCCCAGCATTTCCCCCGATCTGCCGGTATTACTGATGCCTCTGAAGTGCGGGCGTAACTGTAGTGGTAGTTCGTAGGGCACGACTGCCGCAGTGATGGCATCGGCGGTTGTCGTTGTCGGTTCACTTACCAGCGGCTTGAATGAGTCGTCCATGCCGCCACGCAGGTTGGATCGTTCCAGTAATTGCCATTTGTTCTGATCATCCAGCCGTACCGGACGCCTGCCGAAAAACGCGAATGGATTCTGTGGATCGATGATGTTCCAGCAGCGCGCACCTGCATCAAATTGAACCTCGAAAACCTGAGTTCCGAGTTCGATGTAGTACTTGTTGTTGACCACGCTGACGCCCTTGGCATGGCCGGACGACAGCGCGATTGTATCTTTCAGTGACAGGTTCACTGAGAGCCCCTGTTTTGTACCGTCGGCACTTGCGTGGGCTGGCTGGCTCAGAGGTCGCCATTTCCCGTCAAGGTCGCGTCGGGCGAACTCCCCGGTTGGCAGTGCTGTCTCGGTTTGATCGCTAACGCCTTTGTACACAGACGCGTGACCATTCACGTTCGGCTTGCTGCGCCAGAAGGTTTCCCCTTCAAGGTTGACCGGGTGCAGATCAGCCTGACTTGGCGTGCGCGTGATGTTTTTCGCAGCCGGGAGTGCTGACGCGTGTTTGGCGTTGTTATCAAGTTGGCGCAGCGCACCGAAGCCTTTCATGCCGGCTGACAAATCCCCGGCAGCGCCCAGCGTGTTGAACAGTGAGCTGAGAATGTAGGCGCTGGCGGTTTCCCGGTCGCCGTTGGCGAAGGCTTGCAGCGCTTTCATGCTGTCGTGCAGGGAAAGCAGGGCGCCGACCGCAAAGCTGGCGGGCGGGAAGGGTAGCGTGACAACGGTGGCGAGCAGCTCGAATGTTGTCCAGGCTAGCTTGGCCAGCATGTCACTGCGGCCGGTGGTGGTGTCTTCGACATCACGCAGTTGTCGTTCGAGCGGGCGATTGAAACAGATGTCCTGAAAGTCCTTCACCGCATCACGAGGTGTAACCGGTGCTTTGCTTTTACCACCCTGCTCCATGTCACGGAGAAAAAATGCCAACTTGCGGCGCGCGTCAACCCGGCAGCGGTCCTTGTAGTAATCAATCATGCCAGCGCTGGAGAGCGAGGCCTTGAAGTCGCTCAACAGACGAAACTCCAGGCCATCCGGTGCCTGCGGGGTGTAGAGCATTGCCCCTTGAGTGACATCGGTGGATGACAACACATAACAGCCCTGTACGGTTTCAACCTGAGTCAGCTCGACCCTGACAGGCGAAATGATGTTGTAGAGATCTTTCGCTATTTCGCCCGCCTGCGGAATATCGGTAGCTATCAGTGGGTTTTCCAGGCGCAGTTGCAAGGTGCGCAGGGGGTGGCGGCGTCTTGCCTGGCTGTCAGTCTGGTGTAGATGATCCATGGATAGCCTGAGCCATTGATACTGCCCGGGGACGAGTTGGCCTTTGAGATAGCTGCGTAACGCGGCCGCTTTCATTTGCAATACGGTGATCTGCAGGCTGCTGCGTCGGCGATGCTCGTAGCCGGGAGAATCCGGCGCGAGCAGAGTGTCCCTGACCAGCTTGATGTAGTCATCGCTAAGCCATTTACCATGCACCGAGCGTGCGACTTTCTGTGCGGTCAGTGGCGTCAGGTCAATATGCGGCGGGCCACTGAATGTGGCTTGGGTATCAGCGCTACTGTTGAGGAAACCGAGGGTGTCGTCATGACCGTTGCGCAGCATCTGCGTATAGCTGAGCACTTCGCGTTGGGAGGTAATGATGATCTGGTCTGGATCGACACTGCCTTCAGCCACGCCCAGCAACTCGCTGATTTTTTTGCTGGCGCGCTGATGAACATAGTCTTCGAATGCCTGAGCCTGAGCGGGCGATTTTGCGTTGAGGTTTTGCGTGGCACCAGCTATCGCGTCCTCCAGAGCCAGCAACTCCTGCTGCTCGACAGGCGTGGCGCGCACGTACCAGTCCGGGATTCGTTGCGCCTGATCGGCAGCAGCCACCCGCACATGTTGGCGCACGAATTGCCCAAGGGCCTGGTTGTAGTGGCTACGGCTAATGAGTTGAACGTAATTGGCTGGCGGATAGGGTTTCAGGCGTAAAGCGGCGAAGCGCTTCTCGAGGTTCTCTCGGCTCGACGCAGGAACCTGTTTGAGCAAGTAGCGGCTCATTTCAGGCGATGTGGTCCAGCTGACCAGTTCGTGTGTTAGCTGAGTCTGGTTGTCGAAGCCCTGAAAGCGTTGTGTCCGCGGCGCATCGGCAGCAAACATGATCAGTCGCTCAACACGCCCCTGGCTGTCGTTCTTACGAAAAACCAGTATGCCGCCCAGAATGTCGCCGTCATTGAGCTTGATCTGCTGGACTTGCAGGTTTGGCGTCTTCTGCCCCGTTGGATCCGCTTCGATTTGTTCGATGATGGCGAAATCTTCGGTCAGGAGATGCCCCTGCATCCTTGCCGCGTGAGCCAGCGCTGTAACCTGCTTGCGTGTCAGATCGCGCATCAACTGCTGATTGTGTTCAGAGGCATAGGCTATGCGTTGGTACTCGCGAAACGCTGTGCCCAGCTTCAATTCATCGACCAGTTTCGCCAGATAGGCGTTGGTCAACAGTGGATGGCTCATCTGCATGAGCGAGCCGTCCATTTGGACGGTGGTAAGCGTCTGGAAGGCAGAATTGGCATCACGATCGCCGGGATGCAGCCCGTACAACGCCAGGTGCAGCAGCGAGCGTTGTGTCGTATAGCGTTCGCCGGTGATAGCCAGTCGGCGCTGCGTCGTGACTATCACCTGTTCGGGGTCCAGCTCATAGCCAAGGTCAGAAGCGAGGCGGGCGCGCAATTGAACCCGAGCGAAGTGATCATGCGACGACGCGCCACCCAAGGCGCTGAGCAGTGCCGTGCGGGCCTGTTCGTAATGGGTCAGACGCTGCTGATATTGATTGAGGTCGCTCGGGTCGGCGATCTTGATCCAGTGAGGCAGATGCCGACGTTGTTGGCGTTCCCAGTAAGCCATTTCGCGTTGTGCAAGCATGGCGCCGGGACCAAACAGACCTTGCATGCCAAGAGCCGCGTCAAGTCGCGCCGTTTTATTACCGGGTGCCTGCGTATCGAAAACGGCATGACGTACGTCTTCGCGTTGTTTGTGGAGTTGGCGCTTGAAAGCATGTGCAAAGGGATTGCCGGTTACCGCTTGCAACTGCAGGTCAGCGGCGGTGAAGGGCTCCAGATAGAGATTTGGATCCTGGGTGATGGTCTCCAGTAATCGCTGGTCACGCTGCTGGGCATTGTTGAACAGCGCATGGCGTAATACATCGTTGTTGAGCCACTGAACGAGCGCTTCGCTAAAGACGGTCCGGCTCGCGAAACCCTCTGCACCGACGCCGGGCAATACCAGTAAGGTCAGGCCTGTCATGGAAATGAAAACCAGAGCCCCAGCGATTTCAATGGTCGTCCTGTCATTGAGTTGCACGTGCAGAGTGAACGTCTCCAAAGACGTTTCAATCTCTTTGCTGGCCGTTGGCAGAGGTAGGCAGATGCTGTACTGCGTTTCTAGATTGCGTTCATGATTTTTGACAATCACCTCGTTGCGCAGCGTCTGCTCCATGCCTTCGATGAACAGGGCCTTGCGGCTATTGCCCTTGGCGCTGGTTGCTTGCCAGAAGTCGTGGAGTTGTTCGAGCAGAGCGGTTACTTCAGCTTCTTTGGCTGTTTCGTCCTGCCCGCCAGGCGGCTCAACGGTTGCTGTGCTGGCTTTGGGCAATAACTTGAGCTCATCGTTGAGCGTGACATCTAGAGCGCTGAGCTGCTGCAAAGCGGCAGCCGCCAATGGCAGGGTATCTGCTGGGGCAGTGGGGAGCGGAGTAAGTTGTTGCATAGGTGTCGATAATCCTGAATGACTGAATGGTGCAAAAGCGCGGTCCAGAAGCTGTGCCGCTTATTGGGTCAATCAATCAGGAGTGGGGAGGGTGGGGGTGTTAGATAGTTAGTGGGTGTGTCCGGTCTTCCAGTTGTTTGGCGGCGAAATATGCATTTGCAGAAACGTCCCACAGATAAAGCGACATAAACCTGACTGACGATTTATCCGCTTGGGTGCAAAGTCCCGCCTTTTACCCAGGCCAAGGATTCGCCCATGTTCAACCCCGCCAATCGCGCCTCGTTCACGCTGGACATCGCCGGGCTTGAGCATGACTTACGAGTGCTGGCCTTCACGGCCAAAGAGTCCATCAGTCGTCCGTTCAGCGTACGCATCAAGTTGGTCAGCGAGCGGGCCAATCTCAAACTGGAAGAGCTGCTGCACCGTCTGGCGTTTCTGAAAATTGACGCTGACGGTAACGGTTTTCACGGACAGATTGGCGAAATTGCCCAGGGTGATTCGGGCAAGCGCTTCACCCACTATTACATCCAGTTGGTGCCCAGCCTCAAGCGGCTGGTATACCGCCGCAATCATCGGATCTTTCAGGGCAAGACGGTCCCGGACATCATCGCGCTGGTCCTCAAGGATCACGCCATCTTCAGTAATGCGTATGCTTTCAGGCTGCGCGAGCCTTGCAAGCCCCGCGACTACTGCACCCAGTATCAGGAAACCGACCTGCATTTCGTGCGCAGGCTGTGTGAAGAAGAGGGCATCCACTTTCACTTCCAGCACAGCCCGAGCGCGCATCTGCTGGTGTTTGCCGACGACCCGATTCAATTGCCGGTGCTCAAACCTGCGGTCGCGTATATACAGAGCAACGGGCTGGTCGCAGAAGCTTCGGTTATTCATAAATTCAATGTTCGTCTCGCCACCCGATCGGGCAAGG
>NZ_LOHF01000019.1:0-28811 GCF_002158995.1 Pseudomonas caspiana
TCGCGGCCTCGCGGTGCTCGTGCGCTCCTACGAAAAGATTTTGTCGGCACCGCGGGAGACAACTCATGAGCACAGTCATCGACGATCATGGCGCTTCTGGCCATGACGCGGTACACGGCCCTGCCAAAGGCCTGATGCGCTGGCTGCTGACCACCAACCACAAAGACATCGGCACGCTGTACCTGTGGTTCAGCTTCACCATGTTTCTGTTGGGTGGCTCCTTTGCGATGGTGATTCGCGCCGAGCTGTTTCAGCCGGGATTGCAAATAGTCGAGCCGGCATTCTTCAATCAGATGACCACCATGCACGGGTTGATCATGGTCTTCGGTGCGGTCATGCCCGCCTTTGTCGGCCTCGCCAACTGGATGATCCCGCTGATGATCGGCGCGCCAGACATGGCTTTGCCAAGGATGAACAACTTCAGCTTCTGGTTGCTGCCCGCTGCCTTCGCGTTGCTGGTCTCGACCCTGTTCAGCCCCGGCGGCGGTCCGAATTTCGGCTGGACGTTTTATGCGCCTCTGTCCACGACCTATGCACCTGAAAGCGTGACGTTTTTCATATTCGCCATTCATATGATGGGCATTAGCTCAATCATGGGCGCAATCAACGTGGTTGCGACGATTCTCAATCTCCGTGCCCCCGGCATGACTCTGATGAAGATGCCGTTGTTCGTCTGGACCTGGCTGATCACCGCATTTCTGCTGATCGCGGTGATGCCGGTATTGGCCGGCTGCGTAACGATGATGCTCATGGACATCCACTTCGGTACCAGCTTCTTCAATGCTGCGGGCGGCGGTGATCCGGTGTTGTTCCAGCATGTGTTCTGGTTTTTTGGCCACCCGGAGGTGTACATCATGATCCTGCCGGCGTTCGGCGCGGTCAGTTCAATCATCCCGGCGTTCTCGCGCAAGCCGCTGTTTGGCTACACCTCGATGGTCTACGCCACGGCGAGCATCGCCTTTTTGTCGTTCATGGTCTGGGCGCACCATATGTTTGTGGTGGGCATTCCGTTGGTGGGCGAGCTGTTCTTCATGTACGCGACTATGCTCATCGCAGTGCCTACAGGTGTGAAGGTCTTTAACTGGGTCAGCACCATGTGGCAAGGCTCGCTGACGTTTGAGACGCCGATGCTGTTCGCCGTGGCCTTTGTGATTCTGTTCAGTATTGGAGGATTTTCCGGGTTGATGCTGGCCATCGCTCCCGCCGATTTTCAGTATCAGGACACTTATTTCGTGGTCGCCCATTTCCATTACGTGCTGGTACCCGGTGCGATCTTCGGTATTTTCGCCTCGGCTTACTACTGGCTGCCCAAGTGGACCGGACACATGTACGACGAAACCCTCGGCAAGCTGCATTTCTGGCTGTCTTTCGTGGGCATGAACATGGCGTTCTTCCCTATGCACTTTGTCGGGTTGGCAGGCATGCCGCGCCGCGTCCCGGACTACAACCTGCAATTCGCCGACTTCAACATGGTGTCCTCGATAGGTGCGTTTACCTTCGGTGCGACGCAGGTTTTCTTTTTGTTCATCGTGATCAAGACCATTCGCGGCGGCGTACCGGCGCCAGCCAAACCCTGGGACGGCGCTGAAGGTCTGGAATGGAGCATCCCCTCGCCCGCGCCGTATCACACCTTCACTACGCCGCCGGAGGTGAAATGAAGATGCGTGCCTTGATGCTGACTCTGTGGGAGCCGGGCTTGCCCGCGATAAACGATAACGCGGTGAGCCTGCGAAATGTGGCATCTGCATCGCGGGCAAGCCCAGCTCCCACTGGGCCGCATTCCAAGTCGAGGGTGTGTTGGCATGAATGAAGCTCGCTCTCAGAAAAAACTGATCACTCGTCTCCTGCTGGTAGTCGTCGTGATGTTTGCCTTCGGCTTTGCTCTGGTGCCGCTTTACGACGTGATGTGCAAGGCGTTCGGTATCAACGGCAAGACTGGCGATGCCTGGCAGGGCTCGCAGCAGGTTGATGAAAGCCGTCAGGTGCGGGTGCAGTTCTTATCGACCAATGCCGTGGATATGGTCTGGGGTTTTTATCCCAAGGCTGACCAGTTGCAAGTGCATCCCGGTGCCGTCAACGAGATGCTGTTCGTTGCTCAAAACCCGACTGACCGGCCTATGACCGCTCAGGCAGTGCCCAGCATTTCCCCTGGGTCGGCAGCGGTGTATTTCCACAAGACCGAATGTTTTTGCTTCACCCAGCAAGTGTTGCAGCCGGGAGAGCGTATCGAAATGCCGGTACGTTTTATCGTGGATCGCGACCTGCCCAAGGACGTGAATCAGCTGACGCTGGGTTACACCCTGTTCAACGTTACCGCCAGCAAACCACCCGCAGCGAAAAGCGGGGGTTAGCGAGGAGAGCCTGATGGCCACTCACGAGCAATATTACGTTCCGGCACAAAGCAAATGGCCGATTATTGCCACCGTCGGGCTGTTGATAACCATGTACGGCCTGGGCACCTGGTTCAACGACCTGAAGGCCGCACGGCCGGACTCACATGGGCCATGGATTTTTATCGTGGGCGGTCTGCTGGTGGCATACATGCTCTTTGGCTGGTTCGGCACGGTGATCAGGGAAAGCCGCGCCGGGTTATACAGCGCGCAGATGGATCGCTCATTTCGATGGGGCATGAGCTGGTTCATCTTCTCGGAAGTGATGTTCTTCGTCGCCTTCTTCGGTGCGCTGTTCTACATCCGTTACTGGTCCGGGCCGTGGTTGGGTGGCGAAGGATCCAAAGGCATTGCCAACATGCTGTGGCCGAACTTTCAGTACACCTGGCCGATGCTGGACACGCCAGACCCGAAGCTTTATCCGGCGCCCAAGGGGGTGATCGATCCCTGGAAGTTACCGCTGATCAACACGATTCTGCTGGTCAGCTCCAGTGTCACCATCACCATTGCTCACCACGCCTTGAAGCGCGGCCATCGTGGCGCGTTGAAGATATGGATGGCGATCACGGTTTTGTTGGGCCTGAGCTTCTTGACGCTACAAGTTGAGGAATACGTTCACGCCTACCAGGAGCTGGGCCTGACGCTGGGCTCCGGCATTTATGGCGCGACTTTTTTCATGCTCACCGGCTTTCACGGCGCTCACGTCACCATCGGCACGATCATCTTGTTCGTGATGCTGATGCGCATCCTGCGCGGGCATTTCGATGCGCAGCATCAATTCGGTTTTGAGGCGGCCAGCTGGTATTGGCATTTTGTGGATGTGGTGTGGGTCGGGTTGTTTGTATTTGTGTATGTGGTCTAGACCTTGAGCCTGGTTAAACCTGTGAGAGCCGAGCTTGCTCGCGATAAACGATAACTCGGTTAGCCGGAGAAATCTGGCATCTGCATCGCGAGCAAGCTCAGCTCCTACAGGGGTGGGTCACACCAACTGGCCGCTATAGAACCCCCAGGCAATCAGCGCCAGAGTCACCACCGCCAGGCTGACACGCAACGTCAGGGCTTTCAGCAAACGGGTCGATCGGCTGCCGTCTCTGGCCAGAAAGAACAGGCCGCTGAACAGGCAGGCCACGGTGGCGATAAGCAGAAGGACGATCGCTATCTTGAGCATGACAACTCCAGGAGCAACGCGATGCAATGGAGTATAGGTGGGCCTTATCACGCTTGGCAGGCCGGGCGATGAAGCACTTCGCTCCCGGCCTGCTGCCCAGCGTCGTCGTGCTTGTCTTGTTGCCTGCGCTGGTTTCCCTTGGCTTCTGGCAACTGGGCCGTGGCGAACAGAAACGCGTGATGCTCGCGACCCATGCCGAACGTCAGGCTGAGTCACCTGGGTCGATTGATCAATTATTGAACAGCGCTGACCCTGCGTACCGTCGTGTGCAGTTACGCGGGGCTTTTGATGCTGAGCACAGTCTATTGCTCGATAACAGCATCCGCGAAGGTAAAGCCGGGGTTGAACTGATCCAGCCGTTTCAGGACCAGGCCAGTGGTGTCTGGGTGTGGGTCAATCGCGGCTGGCTACCTTGGCCTGATCGCCGGACCGCACCTGCATTCAGTACCCCTACACAACCGGTCAGGCTGCAGGCTTGGGTTTATGTGATACCTGCCACGTTTCAGCTACAGGCCGATTCTGCCAACGCCACCTGGCCGCGGCTGGTCACGGCAATCGAGCCTTCCAGACTCTGGGCGGAACTGGGTCGTGAAGGCTTCGCTCAAGAGCTGCGAATGGAGTCGGGACTCGGTGCGTATCGAGTCGATTGGCCGGTGGTCGCCATGGGTCCAGAAAAGCATCTTGGCTACGCCGTGCAGTGGTTCTCGATGGCCGTCGCGCTGATCGCACTTTATCTCTATCTCGGTTGGCACCAGGCAAAGCACAACAAGAAAAGACCGGAGAACCCTCATGGGAACGACCATCAGCATGTCTGAACAGCGCTCGCCACATAACCGCCGCAGGGGACGATTGCAGTTGATTCTGGTGGTGTTAGTGGCTGTCGGGCCGATGATCCTGGCCACCAGCATGTACAAGTTCAAATTCTGGGTACCGGAGGATCGCAGCTTTCACGGGCAGTTGATCGGTAATGGTCAGAGCCGCGCTGACTTGGGTGTGCAGGCTGAGGAATCGCGTTGGCAGCTATTGGTCAGTGCGCCGGGAGACTGCGCTGCCGATTGCCGGCAACTGGTGTATCTGGCGCGGCAAATCCAGATCGGACTGGGGCGTGATGCCGCTCGCGCCAGTCACGCACTGGCCAGCGCACAACCGCTGAGTGCAGATTACGCCGCGCAATTGAGCCGAGAGTACCCGCAACTGCAACGTTACCCGCTGGAGCTGCCGCGTTACCACAAGGCTGCGCCCGGCATTGAAGTACCACAATTGTGGATCGTCGATCCCCACGGCAATCTCGTGTTGCGCTACGGCGCTGATGTCAACGGCAAGGATTTGCTCAAGGACCTGCGGCAACTGCTGAAGCTATCGAATATAGGCTAGGAGGTCGTCATGACCAGGCCCGGTTTTCGTCTTGCTCTGCTTGCCACGCTGCTGGCGCTGTTCGTGGTGTTACTGGGTGCTTATACCCGGCTCACTCATGCCGGGCTGGGTTGCCCGGACTGGCCAGGCTGTTATGGCTTTATCAGTGTGCCGAGCAACGACCTGCAACTGGCCCACGCCGAGCTGTATTTTCCCGACACACCGGTGCATGCCGCCAAGGGCTGGAGCGAAATGCTCCATCGCTACTTCGCCGGTGCGCTGGCGCTGCTGATCCTGCTGTTGGCAGGCCAGGCCTGGCGGCGACGCAGGCAGACAGGTCAACCATTGAAGCTGCCATTTTTGTTGTTGGGCGTGGTGCTCGCGCAAGCCACATTTGGTATGTGGACTGTGACCCTCAAGCTCTGGCCGCAAGTGGTAACGGCACATCTGCTGGGCGGGGTCGCGACGCTGAGCCTGTTGTTTCTGCTGACACTGCGCTTGAGTGGTGCCTTCGCTGTAAGGCCGCAGTTGCCTGCAAAGCTTCAGCGCATGGCTGCCATTGGTTTGCTTCTGGTCACTGTGCAGATCGCGCTGGGTGGCTGGGTCAGCGCCAACTATGCCGCGTTAGCCTGTACCGATGTGCCTACGTGTCAGGGGCAATGGTGGCCTGACGCAGACTTTGCCAACGGCTTTCATCTAGCCCAACACATCGGGCCCAATTATCTGGGCGGCAAACTCGACAGCGAGGCGCGTACGGCGATTCACCTGACTCATCGCGTCGGCGCGCTGCTGGTCACGCTGTCGCTGCTCAGCCTGGCCTGGCAACTCAAGAAGTCGGGGCTTATGGGCATGGCGGCCTTGTTAGTCACGCTTCTCGCGATGCAGATCAGCCTTGGCGTCAGCAACGTGCTGTTTCATCTGCCACTGCTTACCGCTATCGCCCATAGCGCCTGTGGTGCAGGGCTGATGGTGAGCATGGTGATGATCAATTATCGAGTGCGCGCGCCGGTCGTCCAGAGGCCCCATATTGGGAATCACCCGGGACTGTTGGGGCCGGATCTATCCGGGAAGGCGGCCTTCCTCACGACGAAAATGTAGTGGATGTACCGGGTCCTTCCCGGCTAAAGCCGTTTCTACGGTTATCACCTCGTCATGCGCCATTGGATGAGCGCTGTCAAAGGCATGTTTGCCAACAAAACGTGAGATGTGCTGTACCGTGCCCTCAACCACATGCTGCAATCAACCTGTTCAAAAACGACTACTGTTGATCTTATGACTCGAACCCAGAAAACCGTCTTCATCCTGGTCGCCATCGTCGCTTTGATCTTGGGCCTGACCGTCAATCGTGTGTTATCGGGCAAAGGCTCCGGCGACCAGACGGCGTTGATCGATGCAGGGATCATTCTGCTCCCGCAAAGCCGCAAGTTGCCGGACCTGATGATGACCAATCAGGATGGCCAGCCGGTACAGATCAACGAACTCAAGGACAAGTGGACGCTGCTGTTTTTTGGCTACACCTATTGCCCGGACATCTGCCCGACTACCCTCGCCCAGCTGCGCCAGATCAAGAGCGAGCTACCCAAGGACGTGTTGGGCCGGTTGCGAGTGGTGCTGATCAGCGTCGATCCAGCTCGCGATACGCCGCAGCAACTCAAGCAGTATCTGGGCTATTTCGATAAGGACTTCTTGGGATTGACGGGGAGCGTGCCGGATATTCAGAAGCTGGCCAACGGGGTGAGCATTCCGTTTATCCCTGCTGATACCAGCAAACCGGGATACACCGTGGACCATAGCGGCAACCTTGCGTTGCTTGGGCCGGATGGTAATCAACGTGGCTTTATCCGGGCGCCGTTCAACACTCAGAAGCTGCTGGCGCAGTTGCCGGGGTTGTTGGAGCGGGAGTGAGTAATGGGGTTTCTCACACCGTGCAATTTTATGTGGGAGCGGTGCTTGCCCGCGATAAACGATGACGCGGTGTATCTTCTATCTGCGTCTCATGTATCGCGGGCAAGTACCGCTCCCACAGGAATGCATTCCAAACTAAGTTACAGGGGAGCGGGTTCAGCTTAGAACGCCGGAACCACAGCGCCTTTGTACTTCTCAGCGATAAACGCTTTCACTTCCGGGCTTTGCAGTGCCGCGACCAGCTTCTTGATGGCGTCCGAATCCTTGTTGTCCGGGCGGGCAACCAGAATATTGGCGTAAGGCGACTCTGCACCTTCGATGATCAGCGCGTCCTTGGTTGGGTCGAGCTTGGCCGTCAGTGCGTAGTTGGTGTTGATCAGTGCCAGATCAACCTGAGTCAGCACGCGTGGCAGGGTCGCAGCTTCCAGCTCACGGAACTTCAGGTTCTTCGGGTTTTGCAGCACATCGCTCGGTTTGGCAAGAATGCTGGCTGGATCCTTTAGCGTGATCAAGCCAGCTTTGGCCAGCAGCAGCAACGCACGGCCTTCGTTGGTCGCGTCGTTAGGCAGGGCAACGTTGGCGCCGTCCGGCAGATCGGCCAGGTTCTTGATCTTGTCGGAGTAGGCACCAAAGGGTTCTACGTGAACCTTGGCCACGCTGACCAGATCAGTGCCTTTGCCCTTGTTGAACTCATCCAGGTACGGTTGGTGCTGGAAGAAGTTGGCGTCCATGCGCTTTTCTGCAACCTGCAGGTTAGGCTGCACATAGTCGTTGAAGACCTTGATTTGCAGGTCCACGCCTTCTTTGGCCAGGGTCGGCTTCACGAACTCCAGGAGTTCGGCATGGGGCACGGCACTTGCCGCGACTTTAAGGGTTTCATCGGCGTGGGCGGACAAGGCGGCGACGGCGGCAAATACGGCCAACAGTTTTTTCATGGATCAACTCCTTTGAGGGCCCGCCATCGTGGCGGGCCTTTGCCGATGGACATCGGCCAATAACTTAACGGTGGGAAAAGTGTGCGACCAGTTTGTCGCCGATGGTTTGCAGGATTTGCACCAGCACCAGCAGCAATAAGACCGTCACAAACATCACATCGTTCTGGAAGCGCTGGTAACCGTAACGGATTGCCAGGTCACCCAGCCCGCCCGCGCCAACCGCACCCGCCATGGCGGTGAACGACACCAGCGCAATGGCCGTAACGGTAATGGCTGCGAGGATGCCGGGACGCGCTTCAGGCAGCAGCGCCTTGACGATGATCTGCCGAGTGG
Source organism: Pseudomonas caspiana (assembly GCF_002158995.1). GTDB lineage: Bacteria > Pseudomonadota > Gammaproteobacteria > Pseudomonadales > Pseudomonadaceae > Aquipseudomonas > Aquipseudomonas caspiana. Next base: position 8,085 of record NZ_LOHF01000019.1, read on the forward strand.
TGGCGCCCATGGCCTGAGTCGCTTCGATGATGCCCCGATCCACTTCGCGCAGCGCGGTTTCCACCAGACGAGCAAAGAACGGAGTCGCGCCCGCGATCAGCGGTGGCAAGGTGCCGAGGATGCCCAGAGTGGTGCCGGTAATAATCTCGGTAACGGGCATCATCACAATCAGCAGGATGATGAATGGCAAGGCCCGCAGCAGGTTGACGATCACTGCCAGGACTGAATACAGGCCCTTGTTTTCGAGCAACTGGCGTGGCGAAGTCAGGAACAGAATCACGCCCAGCGGCAAACCGAGCAGCACCGTAAAGCCCAGAGACACGACAAGCATGTTCAGGGTATCGAGCGTGGCGATCCAGATTTCCGACCAGTCGACGTTGGGGAATAAAGTCAGTAGAGCGTCCATCAGCGCAGCACCTCCATATGAACATCCGCGGCGGTGAAGCGAGCGAAGGCGGCGTCCATGTCACCGCCGGTGATGGCCAGGGTCAGTTGCCCGTAAGGCGTGTCCTTGATGCGATCGATGCGTCCGGCCAGGATGCTGTAATCCACACCGGTTTCACGCGCGACAGTGCCGAGCAGCGGCGCGTAGGTCGCCTCACCCTGGAAGGTCAGACGCACGATGCGGCCTTCGACGTGGGCGAAGTCATCGCGCTGCTCGTTTTCATCGATCTGCTCGTGTTCCTGAACAAAGCGTTTGGTGGTCGGATGCTGCGGGTGCAGGAACACATCAGCGACCTTGCCCTGCTCGACGATAACCCCAGCGTCCATCACCGCAACGTGATCGCACACGCGACGGATCACATCCATTTCGTGGGTGATCAGGACGATGGTCAGCTTCAGCTCGCGGTTGATCTCGGCCAGCAATTGCAGGACCGACGCCGTGGTTTGCGGGTCCAGAGCGCTGGTCGCTTCATCACACAGCAGGATTTTCGGCTTGGTGGCCAGAGCACGGGCAATGCCAACGCGCTGCTTCTGCCCGCCGGACAACTGCGAAGGGTACTTCTTCGCATGATCCGACAAACCCACCCGGGCCAATAGTTCTGCCACGCGCTGGTCGATCTCGGCGCGGGACATATCACCGGCCAGAGTCAGCGGCATGGCGACGTTGTCGGCCACAGTTTTGGAGGACAGCAGGTTGAAGTGCTGGAAGATCATCCCGACCTGCTGGCGGAAACGCCGCAAGCCATTGGCATCAAGGGCCGTGACGTCTTCGTTGTCGACGATGATCTGTCCGCCGCTCGGAGTTTCCAGGCGGTTGATCAGGCGCAGCAAAGTACTTTTGCCAGCCCCTGAGTGGCCGATCAGACCGAACACCTGGCCGTCTTCGACGCGCAGGCTGGTGGGGTGCAGGGCTGGAATTTCCTTGCCTGCCACCCGATAGGTTTTATGGACGTTATGGAACTCGATCACTTAGCGAACCTTGTGGGGCGCGTTAAAAGTTCAGCGCAGCGGCAGAACGCGCCGGCTGATTGGCATCGGCTGGATAGGCCGGGCGCGCATTTTAGCCTGTCCGCCGGAATCGATTTAGCATTTATTTCATAACGCACCCATCGAAATGGAATAAGGCGATGGGTGGCAATGATCTGGATTTTCGGTGGGAGCAGAACTTGCTCGCGATGAAGGCTCCGCAAATATCAGGCATATCGCGTCCAGTCTTATCGCGGGCAAGCCCTGCTTCCACAGGAAATCGCTCCATTGGAAGCGCCACCCGACAGATGTTCGAAAAAAACACGGAACGCCTGTTTTTCTTCTCAGTCACTTTCTTAGTGCCGTGATCTCCCTGGGCTCGATTTCAGGGATTTTTGCTTATAAGCCCATGCCGGTTCCGGCTAAAGGGCAGACTGTCATTGAGGAGTTTTTGTCTGATGGCTACGAAGAAACCCACGAATACCGCAGGAACAGCAAAAAGCGAACTCGCAGGAACCGATACTCCGGACCGCAGCAACACCAACGCCAAGCTGGAAAGTCTGGAGCAGTTTCGCTCCGACGCGACCCAGCAGGCGCTGCGCACCAACCATGGTGTGAAGGTTTCCGACAACCAGAACACTCTGAAGGCAGGCGACCGCGGCCCGTCGCTGCTCGAAGACTTCATCATGCGTGAAAAAATTACGCACTTTGACCATGAGCGTATTCCAGAGCGCATCGTCCATGCCCGCGGCACTGGCGCGCATGGTTACTTTCAGGCTTACGAGGACCACGCTGCGCTGACCAAAGCTGGCTTCCTCCGTGACCCGGCCAAGCAAACTCCGGTGTTTGTGCGCTTTTCCACCGTACAAGGTCCTCGTGGTTCAGGCGATACCGTGCGTGACGTACGTGGCTTTTCGGTGAAGTTCTATACCGATGAAGGCAACTACGACCTGGTTGGCAACAACATGCCGGTGTTCTTCATCCAGGACGCGATCAAATTCCCGGACTTCGTTCACGCGGTCAAACCTGAACCGCATAACGAAATCCCGACCGGTGGCTCCGCTCACGACACCTTCTGGGATTTCGTCTCGCTGGTGCCTGAGTCCGCGCACATGGTGCTGTGGACTATGTCCGACCGCGCCATTCCAAAAAGCCTGCGCACCATGCAGGGTTTCGGCGTGCATACGTTCCGCATGATCAACACCGAGGGCAAATCGTCCTTCGTGAAATTCCACTGGAAGCCTAAATTCGGCGTTTGCTCGCTGGTATGGGACGAAGCGCAGAAGCTGGCGGGTAAAGACACCGACTTCCACCGTCGTGACCTGTGGGAATCCATCGAAACCGGTGATTACCCAGAATGGGAACTGGGCGTGCAGATCGTGGCAGAAGAGGACGAGCACAAGTTCGACTTCGATATTCTCGACCCGACCAAGATCATCCCTGAAGAACTGGTACCCGTGACGCCGCTGGGCAAAATGGTGCTCAACCGTAACCCGGACAATTTCTTCGCTGAAACCGAGCAGGTCGCGTTCTGCCCGGGTCACGTCGTGCCGGGTATCGATTTCTCCAACGACCCACTGCTGCAAGGTCGCCTGTTTTCCTACACCGATACCCAGATCAGCCGTCTTGGCGGGCCGAACTTCCACGAGATCCCGATCAACCGCCCTGTCGCCCCGAACCACAATGGTCAGCGCGATGCTCAGCACCGCACCACGATCGACAAAGGCCGCGCTTCCTACGAGCCGAACTCGATTGACGGCGGCTGGCCGAAAGAAACCCCGGCTGGCCCGGTGGATGGCGGTTTTGAAAGCTATCCGGAGCGCATCGAAGCGCACAAGGTTCGTCAGCGTAGCGAATCGTTCTCCGACCACTTCTCGCAAGCCACGCTGTTCTTCAACAGCATGAGCCACCCCGAGAAAGAGCACATCATCGCGGCGTACAGCTTCGAGTTGGGCAAGGTCGACCGCGAGCACATTCGTGCACGTCAGGTAAACGAGATCCTGGCGAACATCGATCTGGAATTGGCTGCTCGTGTCGCCGCCAACCTCGGTCTGCCTGCGCCAACGGCTCCAACCGTGCCGTCCAGGAAGCAATCGCTTGAAGAGTCGCCGCTGTTGAGTCAGGTGAATCTGCTGTCGGGCGATATCGTGTCGCGCAAAGTGGCGATCCTTGTGGCCAATGGTGTCGACGACAAAGCTGTTGCGGCTATGAAAGCGGCGCTGGAAGCTGAAGGTGCTCACGCCAAGGTGCTGGGTCCGACTTCTGCGCCGGTGAAAACTGCCAGCGGTGCGAGCCTGCCGGTGGACGCCTCCATGGAGGGCCTGCCGTCGGTAGCGTTCGACGCAGTGTTCATCCCAGGTGGGGCTGCTTCGGTAACTGCACTGAGTGGCGATGGTGTCGCGCTGCACTACGTGCTCGAGGCTTACAAACACCTCAAGGCAATTTCGGTAAGTGGTGAAGCCAAACAGATCATCGATCTGCTGCATCTGGACAAGGATGCCGGGCTGTTGGAAGTGTCTGACAGCAAGTCGTTCAAGCCTTTCTTCACCGCGATAGCCCAGCATCGGGTCTGGGATCGTGAGCCGAAGGCTAAAGCGATTCCTGCGTAAATCCTGTCGGAGCTCACGAGTAACGCGAGGCAGCCATGGAGGTCTGTCTCATAAACCGCTATCGCGGCCTCGCGGTGCTCGTGCGCTCCTACAGATCTACCGTTTGACGCGAGATAGCGCGGTGCCATAGACCCGAGGCGTGGCGGGCTCGGCTATTGCTGAGCAGGCTTCAGAACGACTGTCGCCGACTCATTGCGCTCAATCTTGCGGCGCAATTCCAGTTCAAAATCCGGATTGATCCTGTTTACCCGTTTGGTCAGCAAAGTGGCCAGCCACGGGTAATCGTCTGTGCGCGGTACTTGCAGTAGAACGACGCAGTTGAATGCCACCGTATCAGCAGCGATCGCATCCAGTTGGCGACGTAGTTGCGCCATATCGCCGATCTTCAATTCGATAGTTGTACTTTCTGCCGATGGATCAATCAGTTTGGCGACACGCTTGGCTTCAGCTGCTTTCAACTCTGCTTCGGCTTGATCAAGCTCGGCCTTGCGGGCGTGGGCGATTGCGCCGTTGACGCCGCTGGTCAATGCGGGTGCTTTAGGCATCAAGGCTCGTGCTCGGCTCAAGGCCGTGGCTGCTGCGTTGACGTCACCCTTCTGCAAGCCAATCTGGCTGCGGCTCAGATACGCTTCTGCCAAACGACGCTGGAACGGCTCAAGGCGAATGTCCGTTGGCGCTGCAGCTTGCAGCTTGGCCAACTGGTCTTCAGCTGTCGCCAGTTCATTGCTGGTAATGCTCTGCTCAAGCTGCGCGAAGCCGTCTGCTTCAGTTGCAGGGGCAGGCGCTTCGACTGTCGGCGCGTTTTGACAGGCCGCCAACAGAACGGAAAATGCGGCAAGCAGCAGATAACGGGATGCGAACGGCTTCATTCCTGCGATTCTCTAATTGCGCAAAAAACGAGCAAGTCTACACCGCTCGTTTGGGGAGGACAAAACTCAGCAGAAACAATGCCGCTGCTGAAACCACAATTGATGGCCCTGCCGGGGTGTCCTTGAACCAGGACATCGACAGCCCGAGACACACGGCGACTATGCCCAGCACGCTTGCGCCTAATGCCATTTGCTCCGGCGAGCGGGCGTGACGCTGTGCCGCAGCTGCCGGAATGATCAACAGCGAGGTGATCAGCAGAACGCCGACAATTTTCATCGCAACGGCGATCACTACCGCGATCAACAACATCAGCGCCATGCGCAAGCCTGCGACGGGCAGGCCTTCAACCTTCGCCAGCTCTTCATGCACGGTAATCGCCAACAGTGGGCGCCAAAGTGCTATCAGTAATACCAGCACTGCCAGTGATCCGCCAAGGATCCAGATCAGGTCGTTAGGGCTGATCGCTAACAAATCGCCAAACAGGTAAGCCATCAGGTCGATGCGCACATCGTGCATGAAGCTCAGCACAACCAGCCCAAGAGACAACGTGCTGGGCGCTAGAATCCCCAGCAGCGTATCGGATGCCAGCGGCTGACGTTGCTGCAAGGTGACCAGCAGAATCGCCAGCAACAGGCAGCCGACAGTCACCGCAATCGTGGGGCTGACATCCAGCAAAAAGCCCAGTGCCACGCCCAGCAGCGCTGCGTGAGAAAGCGTGTCGCCAAAATAGGCCATGCGTCGCCAGACTACGAACGAACCCAGCGGTCCTGCGACAAGCGCCAAGGCCAGGCCGGCTAGCAAGGCGTAGAGAAGAAAATCAGCCATGCTTGCAGCTGTCCCCGTGAACATGTGTGTGTGCGTGACCAGCCGGGTCGGCGGCCTCTTCAACGACTTCGCCATGCAGGTCATGGGCGTGGTCGTGATGGTGGTGATAGATCGCCAGGCTTTGCGCGTTTTTGCCAAACAGCTCGACGAACGCCGGGTCGTGGCTAACTTGTTCCGGATGGCCGGAGCAGCAGACGTGGCGATTCAGGCACACCACCTGATCCGTGGTGCTCATCACCAGATGCAGATCGTGGGAGACCATCAGCACACCGCAGCCATGGCGGTCACGCAGGCGGGTAATCAAACTGTAAAGCTCGGCTTGCCCGGCGACGTCGACGCCCTGCACGGGCTCATCCAGTACCAGCAATTCCGGTTCGCGCAACAAGGCGCGAGCCAGCAGAACACGCTGCATCTCACCGCCGGAAACGCTTTGCAGTGGGCTGTCGATAACCTTCTCGGCCCCAACTTCAGCGAGCGCTGCCAGCGCGGCCGCACGGTCAACGCCGGGCACCAGACGCAGAAAGCGCAGCACTGACAATGGCAGCGTTGGGTCAACGTGCAGCTTTTGCGGCATGTAGCCAACGCGCAGCTTCGGTTTACGCCAGACGCTGCCGGTGTCCGGTTTAAGCAAACCGAGCACCGCACGCACCAGCGTGGTTTTACCCGCGCCGTTGGGGCCGATCAGGGTGACGATTTCCCCAGGCTTGACGCTCAGGTGAATATTTTCCAGCACGTTCTGCCCGGAAAGGGCGACGCCAACGTGCTCAAGCTTGATCAACGCGTTGCTCATCAGGCGGCCTTGCAGCCGGAACACACCCCGATGATTTCCACCGTCTGGCCTTCGACCGCAAAGCCCACGTCGGCAGCCGCAGTGGTCACGGCCTCGCTGATGGTCGGGCTTTGCAGCTCAATGGCGGCGTGGCATTCACGGCAAATCAGGAACTGGCCCTGATGCACGTGAGTCGGGTGGTTGCAGCCGGTGAAGGCGTTCAGGGACGCGATGCGATGCACGAGACCGTTTTCCAGCAGGAAATCCAGCGCTCGGTAAACGGTAGGCGGCGCAGCACGACGGCCATCTTCTTCGCTGAGTACCGCGAGGATGTCGTAGGCACCCAGTGGTTTGTGGCTCTGCCAGACGAGTTCCAGCACGCGACGGCGCAGGGCAGTCAGGCGCAGGCCTTTCTGTGCGCACAGGGTATCGGCTTCGGAAAGCGCGGTATGCACGCAGTGGGAGTGGTCGTGAGGGCGACTGGCCAACGGTGTAATAGGCATGGGCGGCGACGATATTTGCTAGAGACGTTATTATGTTACCCGTTCTAGCCTTCTATGAGTGGCCCACGTGTACCGTCTTTTTGCTCTATTTGTCGCTTTAACCGCAAGTTTGCTGACAATTTCCCCGGTTCAGGCCGATGTCCGCGTCCTCACCAGCATCAAGCCATTGCAGCTGATTGCTGCGGCTGTGCAGGATGGTGTCGGTACGCCAGAGGTGCTTTTGCCGCCTGGGGCGTCGCCGCATCACTATGCTTTGCGGCCATCCGACGTACGGCGCGTGCAGCAATCCGATTTGCTCTACTGGATCGGCCCGGACATGGAAGGCTTCCTGCCTCGTGTCCTGAAAAACCGGACCCTGCCGGTCGTCGCCGTGCAATCGCTACCGGGTCTGAAGTTGCGCCACTTCGGCGCAGACAGCGCGTCCCATGAGGAAGACGATGACCACGGCCACGACGAGCATGACCACGATCATCGGCCCGGCAGCCTTGATGCGCATTTGTGGTTGTCGTCGGTGAATGCCCGGGTGATCGCGGCAAAAATGGCCACCGACCTGAGCGCTGCCGATCCGGCCAATGCCGCGCGGTATGCAAGTAATGCCAAAGCGTTCAATGCGCGTCTGGACACATTGGATGCGCGAATCAAAGGCCGTGTAGCCGGAATCGCGGGCAAGCCGTACTTCGTATTCCATGAGGCTTTCGATTATTTCGAAGACGCTTATGGCCTCAAGCATGCGGGCGTATTCAGCGTTGCTGCCGAGGTTCAGCCCGGTGCCCAGCATGTCGCTGCCATGCGTGCGCGGCTGAAGGAAGTTGGCAAGACCTGCGTATTCAGCGAGCCGCCATTGCGTCCACGTCTGGCCGAAACCCTGACGGCCGGGCTGCCTGCGAAACTGGCTGAGCTGGATGCGCTGGGCGGAGAGACTCAGGCAAACGCGACCGGTTATGAGCTGCTGCTGAACAAGCTGGGTGATGATTTGGTGGGGTGCCTGGAGAGTCTTTGAGGTCGGTTGATAGTTTTTGTAGGAGCTGCCGAAGGCTGCGAAGGCGGTGTGTCAGAATTGCCCATTCGCAGCCTTCGGCAGCTCCTACAGGTTCTTGGCATTCGGTTTAACAGTGCCGACCTTTGAAGCTTTGTGGATTTACAACGCAAACGGCAGCGGCAGGTGCGTTTCCTGCCGTTGGGCCAAGCGTTTCTCGAACTCCATCGGGTCGTGGATCAGCACGTCCTGCCCTGCGTTGGATTCCGCCGCAATCAAGCGTGACAGCCAGAAACGCACGCACCCTACGCGCAGCATGGTCGGCCACAACTCGGCTTCGGCCGCTGTGAACGGGCGCAACCCTGCGTAGGCACCCAGCAATGCACGCCCGCGTGGCGCGTCGATCTTGCCCTCTTCGTCCGAGCACCAGTCATTCAATGCGATAGCCAGGTCGTAAAGCATCGGGCCTGAGCAGGCATTGTAGAAGTCGATCAGCCCGGTCAGGTGCGTGCCTTCAAACAGCGCGTTGTCGCGGAACAGATCGGCATGCAGATTGGCCCGAGGCAGCGCCATGATCCTGGGTTTCAAGCGTTCGATTTCTTCCAGTGCAGCTTTGAGCAACGCGCTGGGTGCGGCTTCCAGATGAGAAATCAGTGTTGCGCCTTCGGCGAGCATCCAGTCCAGGCCGCGATCGGTCTTGCGCTCCAGTATCTTGTCGCGAGTCGCCAGGTGCAGATGACCCAGCAGTTCACCGATTTGCACGCAATGCTGCGTGTTCGGCGCGCTGATGTGTTTGCCTGGCAGCCGGGGTTGCAGCAACGCCGGTTTGCCGGCCAGCTCACGCAAGGCAGCGCCGTCCGTGGTGCGCAAGGCATACGGTACCGGCAGATCAGCCTCGTGGAGGGTGTCCAGCAGTTCGATGAAGAACGGCATTTCCTGAACCGGACCGCGTTCCACAAGCGTCAGTACGAACTCACCCTGCTCCAGGCTAATGAAGTAGTTGGTGTTTTCGCTTCCGGCGGCAATGCCTTGAAAGTCACGTAGATGGCCTAGCCCGTAAGGGGCGAGAAATGTTTCCAGCTCGGGCCGAGCCAGTGGGGTAAATACGGACATATCAGGGCTGCCAGCAAAAAAGGTGAATGTGGGACCTTACCACTCGAATATTTTCCACGATGGAATCAGCATATCCGGTTGGTCTGAACGAATGAAATTGGCGTCTGTACCATCGGCGCGCACCAGGAAGTAAGGTTTACCGCCTTTCGGGGTGATCTTGATCGCATACAGGAAGCCGTTCTGGCGGTACTCCTGAATGGTCCTGTCACCTTCGGTGCGGATTGTAACTTCCGGGTCTCCTGACGGTGCTTCATCGGCAGCAACGGCAATCAGCGGGCAGAGTGTAAACAGGCCAGCCAGCAACAGGCGATTTGTTGTGCGCATGATAACCTTGTCCCTTTGTCGTCAATGGTCCTCGCATTCTAGCGCCGACCCCGCCGAAAAGGTTGATTCTGCTCATGAGCCAAGCTCCCCTCGTCCTGGTGGACGGTTCTTCTTACCTGTACCGCGCTTTTCACGCGCTGCCGCCGCTCGCCACGTCCAAGGGTTTGCCCACGGGTGCCGTGAAAGGCGTGCTGAATATGCTCAAAAGCCTGCGTCGGCAATACCCCGACAGTCCGTTCGCAGTAGTGTTCGACGCCAAAGGCGGCACATTCCGTGACGACCTGTACGCCGAGTACAAAGCCAACCGGCCAAGCATGCCGGACGATTTGCGCGTGCAGATCGATCTGCTGCACGCCTGTGTGAAAGGTTTGGGTTACCCGTTACTGTGCGTTGACGGGGTCGAAGCTGACGACGTGATTGGCACACTGGCGCGCAGCAGTGCAGCGGCGGACCGACCGGTAATCATTTCCACCGGCGACAAGGACATGGCGCAGTTGGTCGACGGCCACATCACGCTGGTCAACACCATGACCGGCAGCGTCCAGGACGTGGCGGGCGTGAAAGAGAAGTTCGGCGTCGGCCCTGAGCACATCATCGATTACCTCGCACTGATGGGCGACAAGGTCGATAACATCCCAGGCGTGCCAGGTGTTGGCGAAAAGACCGCCGTAGGCCTGTTGGTCGGTGTGGGCGGCGGCCTGAAAGAGCTGTACGAAAACCTCGAAATGGTCGCGACGCTGCCTATTCGTGGCGCGAAGAACCTGGCGGCCAAGCTCGAAGAGCACCGCGCCATGGCATTCCTGTCGTATGAGCTGGCGACGATCAAGATCGACGTGCCGCTGGATATCGAACTGGATCAACTGCACTGCACCGAGCCTGATCGTGAAGCGCTGCTAGAGCTGTACGCCGAGCTGGAATTCAAAAGCTGGATCGAAGAACTGCACCGTGACGCCAAGCGTGTCGGTCTGGAAATCGCTATCGAAGAAGCCCCGGCTCCGGCAGAGTCCCGCTACGAAACCATCCTGGAGCAGGACCAGCTCGACGTCTGGCTGAAGAAGCTCAACGACGCCAAGCTGGTGGCATTCGTGACCCAGAGCAATGGCCTGGACGCCCAGCGTGCGCAACTGGTGGGCTTGTCGTTTGCTGTTCAGACCCACGAAGCCGCGTACATCCCGCTGACCCACTCGTACATGGGGGTTCCGCAGCAGCTGGACCGCGACCATGTCCTCAAGCAGCTCAAGCCGCTGCTGGAAGACCCGAGCAAAATCAAAGTCGGTCAGCACGCCAAGTTCGATATCAATATCCTCGCGAACTGCGCCATCGACGGTGATCAGAGCCAGGGCATTGCGGTTCAGGGGCTGCTCTACGACACCATGCTGGAATCCTATGTGTTGGATTCCACCGCGACCCGTCATGACCGCGAAAGCCTGGCGCTGAAATACCTGGGCCATGCCGCCGGAAATATTCAGGACATCGCTGGCAAGGGCGTGAAGCAACTCACATTCGACCAGATTTCACTGGAGTTGGCCGCGCAGTACGCTGCCCAGGAAGCGGACATAACGTTACGCCTGCACGAAGCGCTTCAGGCGAAGCTCACTGCCATTCCAAGCCTGTTGCCGGTACTCAACGATATCGAGATGCCATTGGTGCCGGTGCTGGCAGGCATCGAGCGGCAAGGTGCGTTGGTAGACGCCAAGCTGCTTGGCATTCAAAGCGTCGAGCTGGGCGACAAGATGGTCGCTCTTGAGCGCGAGGCGTTCGAGATTGCCGGGGAGGAGTTCAATCTGGGCTCGCCCAAGCAACTGGGTGTGATTCTCTACGAAAAACTCGGCATGCCGATCCTGAGCAAGACTGCCAAGGGGCAAGCGTCGACCGCTGAAGCGGTGCTGGCTGAACTGGCCGAGCAAGGCTTCCCGCTGCCAACGGTGTTGATGAAATACCGCTCTATGAGCAAGCTCAAGAGCACTTACACCGACCGCCTGCCGGAGCAGATCAACCCGCGTACGGGTCGTATTCACACGTCCTATCATCAAGCGGTGGCAGTGACCGGGCGCCTTTCTTCCAGTGACCCGAACCTGCAGAACATCCCGATCCGTACCGCAGAAGGGCGTCGTATTCGTCAGGCTTTTGTAGCGCCCAAGGGCTACAAGCTGTTGGCGGCGGACTACTCGCAGATCGAGCTGCGCATCATGGCTCACCTGGCCAAGGATGAAGGCTTGTTGCACGCGTTCCGTAATGATCTGGACGTTCACCGGGCAACGGCCGCAGAAGTTTTCGGCGTCGAGCTCGAAGCGGTAACGACTGACATGCGTCGCAGCGCCAAGGCGATCAACTTCGGTCTGATTTACGGCATGAGCGCTTTCGGTCTGGCCAAGCAGATCGGTGTTGATCGCAAACAGTCCCAAGCCTATGTGGATCGCTATTTCGCCCGTTATCCAGGCGTGCTCGATTACATGGAGCGCACCCGTACGCAGGCGGCTGAGCAGGGTTTCGTTGAGACCATTTTTGGCCGTCGCCTGTATTTGCCAGACATCAACGCCAAGAACCAGGCTCTGCGCAAAGGCGCCGAGCGCATGGCGATCAACGCGCCTATGCAGGGCACGGCGGCAGACATCATCAAGAAGGCTATGGTGGCGGTAAATGGCTGGCTGCAAGAGTCCGGGCTGGACGCCAGAGTGATCCTGCAAGTACACGATGAATTGGTGCTGGAGGTTCGTGAAGATCTGGTTGAACAGATCAGCGAGCAGATCCGTCCGCACATGAGTGGCGCGGCACAGCTGGATGTTCCGCTATTGGTGGAAGTTGGTGTCGGCAACAACTGGGACGAGGCGCACTGATCAAGGTGCTAAACCCGGGCAAGCATGCGGTGTCCTGTGGGAGCCGGGCTTGCCCGCGATGAACGATAATGCGGTGTACCAGACGGACCGTTCGGAGAATTTCCTCCGGCCAGGAACTTACGCCTCGAAAAGCCAGTCAGAGAACTCGATTGGCTGCGAAGCCAGTCATGCTCCTAGTTGTGTTAAGTGTTGGCAGATATCCGGCTTCCCTCCCTGGAAGTCTGGAACTTGAACCCCGAACTTCCCCTCCCCCATATGAAGTCCGGGGTTTTTTTTGCCTGCGATTTACTCGGCAGGTGCCTTGTCTTCCAGCTCCATCCAGCCTGCAAGCACGGTATAGGCCTCTTCCAGACCCATACGCTTGGGTGCCGAGAACAGCTGGATAGTGACGGCATCGCCCCAGCCCTTGCGGATTTCTGACTGAACCTTGAGCAGCGTGTTCTTGGCTGCGCCGTAAGTCAGCTTGTCGGCTTTGGTCAGCAGAATGTGCATCGGCATGTGGCTGGCGATCGACCAGTCCAGCATCAGGATGTCGAAGTCCGTCATCGGGTGACGGATGTCCATCATCAGAATCAGACCTTTCAGGCTTTCCCGGCTGCCCAGATAAGCTTCAAGGTGACGCTGCCAGTGTTGCTTGAGCGGAATTGGCACCTTGGCGTAGCCGTAACCCGGCAGGTCGACCAGACGCCGCTCATCGTCCAGTTTGAAGAAGTTCAGCAGCTGAGTACGACCTGGCGTCTTCGATGTACGGGCCAGGCTGGCGTGGGTCAGCGTGTTCAGAGCGCTGGACTTGCCCGCGTTGGAACGCCCTGCGAAGGCCACTTCAAAGCCTTCGTCGTCCGGGCATTGGTCGACTTTGGCTGCGCTGAGCATGAAGGTTGCCTGTTGGCACAAGCCGAGGATGGGATTCTTGAGTTGCATGTGATTTCCGGTGAGAGCGGTGCCAGCAAGGGGTGCGGCAAGAGGTGTCGTTTCCGTTTCAGTGAGGCCAGTATATAATTACCGCAGATTTTGTGTGTGCTTTGTCCCGGTCACCGGGAGCTACATCAGCCAAGCGAGAACTATAAGCGCATTAGAACGCAGTCCGCTTTTAACCTGAAAGGGTTGCTGAGTATGAAGGCTTTGGAGCCGCCTGTGTTCAGGAGTTCAAAGCGATGCCGTCGCGTGGATTGTGCAGGGACCGCAATAGCGGGGATTCGTGAACCTTCATCCGTCTGGATGAGCGAGTCCACCTCTATATAACTATTCACCTTTAGCCGATTTGGATTACCTGATGAACAAAATTTTCTTGAGGCTGCTGTTGGCCCTGCCGTTGAGCTTGGCCGTCTGCAGTACGGCTCAGGCGGCTGAAAAGGTAGTCGGCGACGCGGCTGCTGGCCAGGCCAAAACCGTAGTTTGTGGTGCTTGTCATGGCCCTGATGGTAACAGTCTGGCACCAAACTTCCCCAAACTGGCAGGCCAGGGCGAACGTTATCTACTTAAGCAATTGCATGAAATCAAAGACGGCAAACGCGTCGTGCTGGAAATGACCGGCTTGCTGGCCAGTCTCAATGAACAGGACCTGAACGACATCGCCGCGTTTTACGCCAGCCAGAAAGGTACTATCGGTGCAGCTGACGAAAATCTGGTCGCTCGCGGTGAAGCGCTATTCCGAGGCGGCAATTTGAGTGAAGGCATGCCGGCTTGCACCGGGTGTCATTCGCCCAATGGCGTAGGCAACGAACAAGCAGGGTTCCCGCATCTGGGCGGGCAGCATGCTGATTACATCAAGAAGCAGCTTGTGGCCTTCCGCGAAGGTGAACGCACCAATGATGGCGACACCATGGTCATGCGCTCCATTGCTGCGAAGTTGAGCAACAAGGATATCGAAGCGCTTTCGCAGTACATTCAGGGGCTTCATTGATGGCTGATCCTGTCGGAGCCGCCCGGACCAGCGCGGCTCCCACAGAATCATTGATTACGTGGGCCGGAATTGCCTCGCATGAAGCGCCACTGCCCAGATACTGAAACACCTCGTTACCGTTCTTCGCGGGCAGGCTGGGCTCGAACAGATTTTCAACTCAAAAAGGGTGGCTTCGGCCACCCTTTTTTGCTCTTGCCAGCGTTACACTAGCGAACTCGCGCCTTGTCGATCGGTCCAAGCCCGGTCGTTGCAAGGCGACTCAAATCAGCCTCAGGAGTAAAGCATGCGTAATCTGATCCTCAGCGCCGCACTGGTTGCCGCCAGTCTGTTCGGTATCACGGCACAAGCTGCCGAGCCTATCGAAGCCGGTAAGCAGTACACCGTGCTGAGCAGCGCTGTTCCTGTTTCCGAGCCAGGCAAGATCGAAGTCGTGGAAATGTTCTGGTACGGCTGCCCGCACTGCTACGCATTCGAGCCGACCATCAACCCATGGGTTGAGAAACTGCCAGCCGACGTTCACTTCGTCCGCATCCCTGCCATGTTCGGCGGCCCTTGGGACGCACACGGTCAACTGTTCATTACCCTGGACACCATGGGTGTAGAGCACAAGGTTCACGCTGCGGTATTCGACGCGATCCAGAAAGGCGGCAAGCGTCTGACCGACAAAAATGACATGGCCGAGTTCGTGGCTACCCAAGGTGTCGACAAGGACGAGTTCCTGAAAACCTTCGACTCTTTCGCTGTGAAGGGCAAGATCGCCCAGTACAAAGAACTGGCCAAGAAGTATGAAATCACGGGTGTACCGACCATGATCGTCAACGGCAAGTACCGCTTCGATCTGGGTTCTGCCGGTGGTCCTGAGCAGACTCTGCAAGTAGCCGATCAGCTCATCGCCAAAGAGCGAGCGGCCAAGTAAGCAGCGCCTGCCATGCGGCGCAGGAAAGAAGCACGAAGCGTTGGCCTGCATGATCCGCGGGTCAACGAAGATCACCTGCAAGCCAGTGGTCTGCCGGCTGATGGCCGGCTTCGCTTGCTCAGCTTCAACATCCAGGTCGGTATCAGCACCGGTCGCTATGGGCATTACGTCACCCGCAGCTGGCAGCACTTGCTGCCACACGTGGGGCGGGCCAGCAATCTACAGAAGATAGGTGACTTGCTGGGCGACTTTGATCTGGTCGCCCTGCAGGAAGCCGATGGCGGCAGTCTGCGCTCTGGCTACGTCAATCAAGTCGAACACCTGGCCCAGCTTGGCGCCTTCCCTTACTGGTATCAGCAGCTCAATCGCAACCTTGGTCGTTTCGGTCAGCACAGCAATGGTGTGCTCAGCCGTTTGCGCCCATGGGCCATCGAGGATCACCCGCTGCCGGGACCTGCCGGGCGCGGTGCGATTCTGCTCCGCTTCGGTGAAGGTGAAGATGCGCTGGTCGTTGTGATGATGCACCTTGCCCTGGGGGCTCGCACCCGTACACGCCAACTGGCGTATATCCGGGAATTGATCGGTGGTTTTCGTCATCAGGTATTGATGGGCGACATGAACACTCATGCGCTCGACCTGCTTGAAAACTCGCCGTTACGTGACTTGGGGCTGCTGGCGCCGCAAGTTGAAGCGACATTTCCGAGTTGGCGGCCACAGCGCTGCCTTGATCATATTCTGCTCAGTCCTACACTCACTCTGGAACGGGTTCAGGTACTGGCTCAGCCAATCTCTGATCATTTACCCGTTGCAGTAGAGATCCGCCTGCCTGCTTCATTGAGTGGCGACTCGCTGCCCGTTATCAGTCATCGCGGATCCCCTGAATGAGCGACGAAGCAGAACGCTGGCGAGAGAAGTACCTCAAAGGCATCGAACAACAGGACAAACTCGAAAAACGCTGGAATGCCCGTCTCGACCTGTTACGCCGCGGTCTGGTGCGCAGCAGTCTGGCGGCCGAGGGCTCGGATAGGGCTGTCGACCAGTGCATGAAGGAAATGCGCGAAATCGTCCGTAAGGACGACATGGACGCAGGCCTTGCCGCTTTGATTCCAAAGCTGGAAAAAGCGGTACTGGATTCGGAGCAGCGCCGCGAAGAGCGTGCTGCTCAGGTGAGTAGCGCATTGGTGTCGCTGGTCACGCAGCTGCAGTCTCTGCAACTGCCCAAGGACGTACGCAAACCCCTCAAACGTTTCGCCAAGGATCTGGAAGAGCGTGCCTCCCAGGCGCGGGAGCTGCCTCTATTGCTGGGGGAGTTAAGCGGCCTGCAGGGCCAGGCCCTGACCGTAATAGAGCGTCCAGAGGAGCCGCATCGTCCGGGTTTGTTGCAGCGTCTTTTTGGCGGACATGAAACAAGCGATGCCGCTGTCAAAGCGGCTGACGCAACTGTGGCCCCGGCTGCTGACGCAGAGTCGGGAGCCGAGCGTGCGCCGACTCCGCTAGAGGTCGATGACTGGGAAGAGCCCGTCGACGCAGCGAAACGAGCGGAAGCCGACACTGTTCCACCAGTCGTTGCGGTGACAGTCCCTCAGGAAGCACCGCCTCCAGTGACTTCTGCGCTGCAAGTCCAGCAGCCAGGCGTGTCGAGCCCATTGATTGAACCGACGGTCGTTGCTGTGGCGGTGGCGCCGGCGCAACCTGTTCCTGTTCCTGTTCCTGTTCCTGAGCCGCAAACGCCTGCCGCGGCCGCCGCTGCTCCTGCGGATCAAGTCGCTCCGCTTCAGGACTTGCTCACGCCAACCCCCGCAGTGCCTTACGAATATGCGCCGGAGCCGCCTGCAGCCGCAGTCGTTGAAGACGATGTGGCGCAAGAGTCAGAGCCTGGTGATGAGGATGCGGTTTACGCGTTGCCGAGTTCACCCGAGCCCAGTTACAGCTCGGTGGCAGCGCACATCGAAGACACCCTGTTGGGTCTGCTGAATGACATGACCCTGCCGGAGCACCATCGCCCGCAAGCCGAGGCGATGCGTTTGCGCCTTGAACATGGGTTGAACTGGTACGAACTGTTGCCCATCCTCGACGATCTTGCGGTCTTGATGTTGGCAATCACTGACAGTGGTCAGCATGAGTTCGAGGTTTACCTAAAACAACTCAATGAGCGCCTGGAGTCTTTCCAGAGCAACCTTCAGGCTGCCAGTGAGGATTATGTCGGTCAGCAGACTGCCTCGCGTGAGCTGAACAATGAGCTGCGCCTGCAAGTAGACGGCTTACAAAACAGTGTTCAGGACGCGGCCGATTTACCTAGTCTGAAGAAGGTCCTGGAAGACCGCCTGGAAGGCTTGCTGGGCACCATGGATCAGCACCAGAAAGCCCGTGATGAGCGTGAGCAGGACGTTGCGGCGCGTCTGCAGAGTCTCGCCAGTCGAGTCGCAACCATGGAGCAAGAAGCGCTTGGCTTCAGGGCCAATCTTGAAGAACAGCGACAAAAGGCTTTGATCGATCCACTGACCGGCTTACCCAATCGGGCGGCGTGGGAAGAGCGTCTTGGGCATGAAATGGCCCTCTGGCAAAAGAATAAAACCAATCTGCTGGTCTGCATTCTGGATCTGGATCACTTCAAGCGCATTAACGATGGTTATGGACACCTGGCCGGTGATCGGGTCCTCAAGATCGTGGGCAAGGTGCTGAAAAAGCAGCTGCGCTCCACGGATTTCATTGCTCGCTTCGGGGGGGAGGAGTTTGTGATTCTGCTCCCGGCAACTCAAGTAACAGCCGGCCTGGCTTTGCTTGAGCAGTTGCGAGCCGCTGTCGAGCAGTGTCCTTTCCACTTCAAAAGCGAGCCAGTTACGATCACTGTGTCTACCGGCGTGACCGCGTTACGTCCTGGCGAGCGCAGTGATGTGGCTCTCAAACGCGCTGATCAGGCTTTGTACCGTGCCAAGGAAAACGGTCGAAACCGTATTGAACAGGGCTGACGTTGATCTCCCGGCCATGAGCGTTGTCACTGGAGTGCGTTATGCTCCGTTCTTTTATTGCCTAAGTGTTCAGGTTTTCATGAAGCTTTTTTTATCTGCCCTGCTACTCATTACGTTGACCGCTTGCACCAGCGGGCCACGACTCGACACCAGTCATCCCTCGGTGAATTACGACAACCGCGTGCAGTTTGTCGTGGTGCATTACACCTCGGCGACGCTAGAGCGCTCCCTTGAGTTGTTGACCCACGGCGAGGTCAGCGCGCATTACCTGATTGGTGATACGCCGCCGACCATCTACAAGCTCGTCGATGAGAGCGCCCGAGCGTGGCACGCGGGTGAAAGTGAGTGGGATGGGCGTACCTGGCTGAACTCTGCGTCTATCGGCATCGAAATCGTCAATCCTGGCTACCGCGACACACCGACAGGCAGGCTTTGGTATCCGTACACCGAAGGCCAGATTCAGGCGTTGATCGTACTGCTCAAGGACATCGTCAAGCGTAACCATATCGACCCGCGTCACATCATCGGCCATAGCGATATTGCACCGGCGCGCAAGCTTGATCCGGGTCCGCTGTTCCCGTGGAAGCGGCTGGCGCAGGAAGGTCTGGGTGTCTGGCCGGACGAGCGTCTGGTGGCGGAGCAACAGGCATTGATGCTCGATAGCGTGCCGGACATTGCCTGGTTTCAGCAGCAGCTTGCTCGAGTGGGTTACACCACACCGCAGACCGGTGAGCTGGATGTCGCGACTCGAGATGTGTTGGCCGCCTTTCAGATGCATTATCGGCCCGCACGTTTTGACGGACAGCCCGATGTGCAGAGTGCGGCAATCCTGAAGGTGCTCAACCGCCAGCGCTAATTGCACTAAATCGTTGCCGCAGCCCCAATCAGACGGGCTATTTGCGCGCTTGTTGCTATACCTAGAGGGTTTCCTCCGGATATCAACTGATGCGCGATGCGGCAACACCCTTTCGCATGACCCTCTTTCGTCCTTGGCTGATGGCTTTGCTCGCCGCCTTGCTAAGCGCGGCTGTGTTGCTGGTGGGCAGCTTCGCATTGGCTGTGCATCAGGCGCGACAGAACGAAAGTGAGCAGATGAGTGCCCAGGGCGGGCGTTTTCTGGTGCGGATGGAGCAACTGTTTGGTCAGTTGCGCGCAGGGCTTGATCAGCTCGATGCGCAGCCTTTGCGTCGCTGCGGTCCGCAGATGGTCGACCGATTACGTCAAGTGACCTCCAGCTATCGATTCATTTATGAAGCTGCGTTTGTAGGCGACCTCACAGTTTGCACCAGCAGCTCGCGCCCCAGTCATCTCGGTCAGCCTCGTGAGCCGGATATTCGCGGGCCCACCTACGATTATTGGCTCAATACCTCCGCCCAGCCTGATGACAACCTTGCAGCGCTGGTGCTTGGGCTCGGGGGCTTCCGGGTTTCAACCTCCCGAGGGCATTTGACCGATGTGGTGGACCTGCCCAGTGGCGGCAGCTTGTTGGTCGTGCTGAATCACGGTGCCAAAGCGGTGACGGTGCTCGGGCCTGATCAGTCCTGGCCACCCAGCGTCCCTTGGTCGTCGACCAGCGCTCAAAAACTGATGATCACCGACACACGACTGATCTATCGCATGCCGACCGAAAGTCCCGAATATCAGCTCGTGATGATTGCGCCACGCGCTGGCCTTCAGGAGAAAGTAACCGGCGCCTGGTGGTTGTTGGTTCCTGCAAGTTTGCTGATTGCCTTGTGTATGGGAGGGCTGGTGTTACAGCTGGTGCGCCAGAAGCAGTCATTGGGTGGGGAGTTGCAGGGAGCATTAAGGCGCGGTGAATTGAAGGTGCTCTTTCAGCCGATCTTTGATCTGCAGACGCGTCTGTGTGTGGGGGCCGAAGCCCTGGTTCGCTGGCGCAGGCCGGATGGCACGCTGACCAGCCCGGATCTGTTTATTCCGTTGGCAGAAAATACAGGTCAAATCCGGCAGATCACGGATTTCGTTTTGCAGCAGTTGCTTGAACAGTTGGGGCCGCTGCTGCGCGCCAACCCGCAGCTCTACATTTCCGTGAACCTGGCGGCGTGCGATGTGATGGCGCCGCGTATCGGACGGGTTACAGCCAAACTGCTGGCTGTGCATAAGGTTTCAGCCCGGCAGATTGCCTTTGAAGTGACCGAGCGTGGGCTGATCGACGTTGTGATTGCGCGCAATCACTTGCAGGCCTTGCGCGACAGGGGGCACCAAGTGCTGATTGATGATTTCGGCACAGGCTATTGCAGTCTGGCTTATCTGCAAACGCTGCCTGTGGATTGTCTGAAAATCGATAAGGCTTTTATCGATGCTCTGGGGCATGACGCAGCCAGCAGCGGGGTGGCGCCGCACATCATCCGGATGGCTCATGCGTTGCAATTGCGGGTTATTGCCGAAGGCATTGAGTTTGAGTCTCAGGCTCGGCTGTTAATGAGTGAGGGTGTGAAATACGGCCAGGGCTGGCTGTTCGCCAGGCCGCTGAGCGCTCATAAATTCAGCGAACTGGTCACCGGCGGGCGCCGTAGCCAAGGGCGGCGGGCCGAGGATGTGGCGTAACGGTGAAGTGTATTTCCTGTAGGAGATAGCGCTTGCCCTGAAACAGCGTGTCGCGAAGCATATTGGACCTGTATGAGCGCACGAGCACCGCGAGGCCGCGATCGCGGTGTATCAGACAGACCGCCATCGCGGCCTCGC
>NZ_LOHF01000019.1:29545-86070 GCF_002158995.1 Pseudomonas caspiana
GAGGCCGCGATCGCGGTGTATCAGACAGACCGCCATCGCGGCCTCGCGGTGCTCGTGCGCTCCTACAGGGCTGGCTTTGGTGAAGGTTAAACCTACAACGGCAACGCCATATAAAACTGGGTGCCCTGCCCCGGCCTGGAATAGACGCCCATTCGCCCGCCGTGCAGTTGCACGATCTCTTTGCACAGCGCCAGACCTAGCCCGGCGCCGCCTTTCTTACGGCCGACCTGGACGAAGGGTTCGAATATTCGCCCCTGCTGGCCGTAGGCGATGCCTTCACCGTTGTCTTCTATGCTGATGATCACCCGCTCGCCATGACGCCTTGCCTGCAGGCGAATCAGGCCGTTTTCAGGGGTGTGGCGCAGGGCGTTGTCCATCAGGTTATCCAGTACCCGTTCGAGCTGAGCCCGGTCAGCATGCAGACGGGGCAGTGGGTCTTGGGTCTCGATGGACAAGACAACGTTCTGTTCGTGAGCCTTATCATCGAAGCGCTGTCGCGCCTGCTCCAGCATTTCTTCGATGGACACGGGCGCCAGGGTCAGCTTCTGTAGCCCATTCTGGTAACGAGAAAAATTCAGCAGGTCGTTGATCAGTTGCATCAAACGCTGCATTTCTTCGTTGACCGTATCCAGCAGGTCCGCCTCGCGCGAGTCCGCAGGGTATTTGGCTCGCTCGCGGAACAGCCCAAACGCCATGTGCATGCCCGTGACTGGCGTGCGCAGCTCATGAGACGCGCGCAAGACAAACTCGCTGCGCACGCGCTCGAACGCTCGCTGTTCGGTCACATCGTGCAGAACCATCACCGCACCGAGAATGTGCCCCTTGGTATGGCTGACAGGAGTCAGGCTGTAGGTGAGCAAGCGTGACTCACCATCGACCTCTATTTCGAGGTCTTCCGGCGCGCGCTCAAGCGATCCGCCGCGCAGCGTCAAGTAAAGCTGTTCATCCAGCTCAGGGCGCTGCAGGGCGCTGCCAAGCCCTTGGCCAAGCTTGGGCTCTTCCCATCCCAACTGACGCTGGGCAACCGGATTGAGGTGTTCCAGACGACCTTGGCGGTCGATCATCAGTAGGCCGTCGTCGATACTGTCCAGCACAGCCTGCAAACGCTGCTGACCGGCCAGCAGTTCGTCGACATTGGTCACCTGATGCTGCCGCAACGCTTCCGCCATGATCCCGAAGCGTCGGGTCAGCAAGTTCATTTCGGCGCCCGAGGCAATTGGCAAGGTCACTTCAAAGTTGCCTTTGCCGATGTTGTCTGCGGCTTTGGCCAAGGCTTCGATAGGCGCACCGAAACGGCGAGCGATACCGTGGGCGGTAATGAAGCCGATACAAAGCACGGCGATGCCCACCAGCCCAAGCAAGCCGGCAACCCATAACGCCCTTTCGCGTGAGTGCACTTCCACCTGACTGATGTTTTCCAGTGATTGGCGGTGTGCAATCAGCAGGTTGTTGCGCAGGTTGTTGAATGCTTCAGTCAATTCAGAGTTATCGCGCATCGAGCGTGCCGACTGGCGGGACTCTTCGTAAGCATCGATAAATTTCTGGTAGTCCTCCCGGGCCTCGTGGAACCCGTTGTCGACGTTGTTAAGTTCGTCGTGCTCAACGCCTTGCTCCAGCAGGACCCGAAATTGGTCCTGAAGCTTGCCGAATCGCTCCGGGTCGGGCGTTTCATTGAGCATCATGACCAATTGGTCGCCGAGGTTTTGCCGAAGCTTCAACCCGGTATCCAGGGTCACGAAATTCTGGTGGATCAACGACTCCTGCGAGTTCGCCATCTGCATGACGCTGACCAGCCCAAGCACCAGCCCCAATAACGCCACGGTTATCAGGGCCGAAATGCTGAAGAACAACCTTGTGCGCAACTTCATGGCCAGTTTCATGCCGGGTTAGTCATAGGTTGTACTGCTTGCGTTTTCGATACAGTGTCGAAGCATCGATTCCGAGTGTTTTGGCGGCCTGGTCAAGGGTGTCGCTGGTCGCCAGGACTGCACCGATGTGAGCTTTTTCCAGCTCATCCAGGCTCAACGCGGCACCGACTCGCGGAGCATTGCTGGTGGGTTGTTCGGCCATGCCCAGGTGGGAGATTTCCACTCGCTCCTGTGGGCAGATGATACTGGCGCGTTCAATCACGTTACGCAGCTCGCGAATGTTGCCGGGCCAGCGGTAGTTCAGCAGCGCGGCTTTGGCCTCATCGCTGAAACCCCGTGCAGGGCGGGCGTAATCCTTGACGAAGCGCGCCAGGAAGCGATCCGCCAAGGTCAGAATGTCTTCAGTGCGCTCGCGCAGGGCAGGCAAATGCAGGGTTATGACGTTCAGGCGGTACAACAGGTCCTCACGGAAACGACCGTTGCGCACCATGTCTTCCAGATTCAGGTTTGTGGCCGCGAGAATGCGCACATCGGCGCGGCGAGTGACGGGGTCGCCGACCCGCTCGTATTCTTTGTCCTGAATAAAGCGAAGCAGTTTTGGCTGCAATGTGAGTGGAAAATCGCCGATCTCGTCAAGAAACAACGTGCCACCGTCAGCTTGGTTGACGCGACCCAAGGTGCTCTCGCTCGCGCCGGTAAACGCGCCACGGCTGTGGCCAAACAGCTCACTTTCCATCAGCTCAGCCGTCAGCGACGGGCAGTTGATGGTTACGCAGGACTTCTTGTTGCGTTTGCTCCAGCCATGGATGGCGCGGGCGAGTTCACCCTTACCGGTACCTGACTCGCCAAGGATAAGGATGTTGGCATCCGTGGTTGCTACCTGGCGGGCGGTTTCGAGGATAGCCATCATCGAAGGGCTATGGGAGTCCAGGCCATCCTTGGGTTTACGTATTTCGCCTTCCAGCGCTTCCAGTCGGGCTGACAACTGGCGTACTTCCAGTTGTTTGGCGGTGGCCAGACGCAATTGATCGGGGCTGCATGGCTTGACCAGATAGTCCGCCGCACCGGCCTGAATAGCATCAACTGCTGTGTCTACCGCTGAGTGAGCAGTAACAATCACCACCCGCATCCAGGGTGCTTGAACGCGCATCTGGGCCAATACATCGAGCCCGTTGTCTTCGCCTAGCCGCAGGTCCAGAAAGCA
This sequence comes from Pseudomonas caspiana, assembly GCF_002158995.1. Lineage (GTDB taxonomy): Bacteria > Pseudomonadota > Gammaproteobacteria > Pseudomonadales > Pseudomonadaceae > Aquipseudomonas > Aquipseudomonas caspiana. Next base: position 32,618 of record NZ_LOHF01000019.1, read on the forward strand.
CAGGTCGAAGACCTGGCGCTGCAGCAACGTTTCCGCTTGGGATGCGCTGTTGGCGGTGGCGACACTGTAGCCCTCATCTTCCAGGCAATAACGGAACGTGCGAAGGATCGCGGATTCGTCATCCACAAGCAGAATACGGCCCTGATTCTCAGTGGCTGCTTCCATTTTTCCTACGCTCCTTAATGAATAGTCTTGCGTTAGTGTCGGAATAATCGGGCAAGTTGCATGGTTGATTCTGATTGATTATGCGGGCTGGATGGTAGCTATCTGACTGAATTAGACGCAACTTATTGATATTAATAGGAAATTATTTCAATAAGCGCTTCGTTCATGGTCCGTGTATTGCGTGTAGGGAGTGAAGCTAGTTCCCACAGTTTTTCTTATGCCTACGGCGTGCTGAAGGCAGCCCCGAGAGGCATAGCGCAATCGTTGGAAACTTTTCCTCAGGAACAATGCCCTCCCGGACGAAGTCAGTTCCTGCAGAGTTGCTCGAAAATTTTCCACAGCTATAAAGACGGAGAAGTGCCATGCACCCGCTGAAAAAGCTCGCTCTGGCCACAGCCACAATCACTGTGCTGGGCCTGAACCCTTTGATGGCCAGTGCTGCTCAGGGCGATTTGCCTAGCCAGCTTGCCGAAGCGCGTCAGGAAGGTTCGATCTGGACCGCGTTTGCTCTGAACAAGCATTTGAGCCCGTTCAAGATCGACGTCAGCGTCGAGCAGGGAACGGCTGTCTTGAAAGGCAAGGTTGAAAACCAGGTTGATCGTGAACTGGCCGAACGCATCGCGTTGGATACCAAGGGCATCGACAAAGTCGACAATCAACTGCAGATCGACCCCAATGTCGCCGCCGAGCCAGGCACCAAGGCCAATATGGCGCAGCATTTTGAAGACGCCACGCTGACCGCGACCGTGAAGTCCAAGCTGCTGTGGAGCAGCGTCACTGAAGCTCTCAACATTGATGTAGATGCCAAAGAGGGTGTCGTCACGCTCAAAGGCCGAGCGCAGAGCCCGGAAGCCAAGGAGGTGGCGGGTAGCCTGGCGACCAATACTGATGGGGTGATTACCGTTAATAACCTGATCAGCATCAGTGCCGCAGACTCCATTGCTTCGCGGGTTGAGCCGCAGGCCACCAGCCCGGCTGAAGACATCAGTGATGTATGGATTACCAGCAAGGTCAAATCCAGTCTGATCTACAGCCGCAATCTGGATGGCCTGAACATCAAGGTCGACACCAAGAGCGGTCTGGTCAGCCTTAACGGCATTGTCGCGAACTATGCGGAAAAAGAACTCGCTGTCGAGATCGCGCGAAATATTCGCGGCGTGAAAGGCGTCAACGCAGATGCGTTGAAGGTGATGGCGCGGACAACAGGCTAATAACGTACATCGGTACGCTCGTGCATCCTGCACGACCCACCAGGGCTGATCGTGCAGGATGCTCGCAGAAGAATTTATGGAGTGTTTATAAGTTATTGATTTGTATAGTTATTTGTCTCGGCTGAAAGCTGGCACGCAGGCTGCAATATCTTGTTTATAGAAGCCGTGAAACATCGGCAACAAGATCAAGTTTGACAGCCCAACGTGGCGTCAGGAGCACTCAGATGAACCGCCAGCGTCTTACTCAATTGCGTATTTCGCCTTTGCACATTCAGCAAGGCTTGTTCGCCAGCCTGGCGCTGATGGTCACTCTGATTGCAATTCAGCAGTTTCAGCATTGGGATAATTCCCGCGAAGCCGCGCAGATCAAGCAGCCGTTCACTTACAGCCAGTCCTACACCAACGCCAGTGCGTCGATGGCTCGGGATACTGCGCTTAGCCTCACACCCGTTGATCGCAAAGCGCCTGTAAGTGAAGTGCAGCGCCAGCAAACCTGGGTTTTTTGACCCGCGTAGTAAACGCAGCATCCATTAAAAGCAGCTAAGGAGAGTCATCATGTTGAGTTGGGCAATCACGTTTCTGATTATTGCCATTGTCGCCGCAGTACTTGGCTTCGGTGGTATCGCAGGCACCGCAACCGGTATCGCGAAGATCCTCTTCGTCGTATTCCTGGTTATGTTCGTGGTCTCTTTCTTCTTTGGCCGTCGCGGCCGAGGCTGAATATGCGCACGTCTCTGCACTCAATCGCTGCCGCCCTGTTGATGGGCGGTTGTGCGACGGCGATGGCTGCCAATGACGGACAGTCTCGGGTCAATCAGCTACTGGGATCTGACCCCGAGTACCGATCCACTTGGACCTCAGTGATCAAGAAGGAAGAGCGTTTGCCCGATTGGGTAATCAATCTGTCCGGCGCCAGCGAGCAGCAGATGACCGCTGTGCCTGAAGATGGCGATAACTACCTTGTAGGTCCTCTGTGCGAAACGGCTGCGACCTGCAAGAGCCAGCGCCTTCTCGTGGCCTTTAGCCTCGACAAGGACAAAGCTTATGCGTTGCTGGTAGATGTGCCGGCTGGCCTGCCTTCGGACAAGTCGCCGACACGTCACGCAACTTATCGGTACCTGGGTGAACCCGACGAGGGTATGCAGGGCATGCTCCAGGAGCAGCTGCGCAAGGATCCCAACTGGTACTGATCACGGTATTCAAGAACAGAGAGCGTCCATGTTCGGGATGCTCTTTAGATGCGCGGTTTGAAAAGAACTGCGCATGACCAGGGGGCCGGGATGCTTTGATCGTTCGGATCGAAGTGACCTAGGAGTACAGGGAGTACTCCCGATGAGGGCCGGGTCAGGAAGAACCGCGACGCAAGTCCATGATTGTGATCTCGAATCTCGGGAAACGATCGGCTGTCTTGCGTTGCGTTTTATCGTTCCACCTCGCCTCATGCCGCCGCACATCCGACATTTCATGTAAGAGCTTTGCCCTTCTTTCTCTCGCCATATTCCTTCTGATACACCTACCTAATTTTCCTGAATGGCCTCTAGAGGGCGAATTAGCCACCTTTGAGCCGATTCGCGGTACTGGAAGGTCGTTTTCAGATATGTTTTTCGTCGCAAACATTATGCCGATTCGGTATGGGGTAGTCGTTTACGGCATTAGACGTTGCGCTAAAGCGTGGGAATAGTTGCGCCTTTTTTCGTCAGCTACAGAGCCGGATGCTCGCTTGCTGCATCTACTCGGGACTGCTCTAACCGGTAACCGATGCCTCGCCGCTGCTCTGGATCAGCAACGTCGTGCATGTGTGCTTAGAGAAGTGCGAGCCACTTGAAAAAAGGTAACGACATGAAGAAGGCAAAGCTGAGCCTCGCGTGGCAGATCCTTATCGGTCTGACACTCGGGATTGCGCTGGGCGCACTACTTAACCACTTCAGCGCAGAGAAGGCGTGGTGGATCAGTAATATCCTTCAGCCCGCGGGCGATATCTTTATCCGCCTGATCAAAATGATCGTCGTACCGATTGTGGTTGCCTCGCTGGTCGTGGGGATCGCAGGTGTTGGTGATGCCAAGAAACTGGGGCGTATTGGCCTCAAGACCATCCTCTACTTCGAAGTCGTCACGACCATCGCGATTGTGGTCGGGCTGTTGCTGGCCAATGTTTTCCATCCCGGCACCGGTATCGATATGAGCACGCTGGGTACTGACGACATCTCGAAATACATGGCGACTACTGCCGAAGTACAGCATGACCATGCTTTCATCGCCACGCTCCTTAACCTGATCCCTTCCAATATTTTCGCGGCCCTTGCCCGCGGCGATATGTTGCCGATCATCTTCTTTTCGGTGATCTTCGGCCTCGGTCTGGCGAGTCTCGATGCAGAAGTGCGCGAGCCGGTGCTGAAGGTATTCCAGGGCGTCTCGGAAACCATGTTCAAGGTCACTCACATGATCATGAACTACGCGCCTATCGGTGTATTTGCGCTGATCGCCGTGACCGTCGCTAAATTCGGTTTTGCCTCGCTGCTGCCATTGGCGAAGCTGGTGATTCTGGTTTACGTGGCCATCGCATTCTTTGCATTCGTGGTACTTGGTCTGATTGCTCGTTTGTTCGGCTTCTCGGTGATCAAGCTGATGCGCATCTTCAAGGATGAGCTGATCCTGGCCTACTCCACTGCCAGCTCCGAAACCGCCCTGCCGAACGTGATCAGAAAGATGGAAGCCTATGGCGCACCGAAGTCTATCTGCAGCTTCGTGGTACCGACCGGTTACTCCTTTAACCTCGACGGCTCGACCCTGTACCAAAGCATCGCCGCCATGTTCATTGCCCAGCTGTACGGCATTGATCTGTCCATCGGCCAACAGTTGATGCTGGTTCTGACACTGATGGTGACCTCCAAAGGTATCGCAGGCGTACCGGGTGTTTCCTTCGTCGTGTTGCTGGCGACGCTGGGTAGCGTGGGGATTCCACTCGAAGGTTTGGCGTTCATTGCAGGCGTCGACCGGATCATGGACATGGCGCGAACCGCGCTGAACGTGATTGGCAACGCCCTGGCCGTGTTGGTCATCTCACGTTGGGAAGGCATGTACGACGATGCCAAAGGCGAGCGCTACTGGAACTCCCTGCCGCACTGGCGCAGCAAGGAAGCTGTTCCGGGGGCTGAGCCGGTTTCGTCGAACAACGCATAAAGGCTCTGTGGGAGCCGGGCGTGCCCGCGATAAGAACAACGCGGTTAAACAGGCATACTGCGGGGCCTGAATCGCGGGCAAGCCCTGCTCCCACAGTTGGGCAGCAACCTCAAGCTCATGCACAGGTTTCGTATCGCCCTAACAAACCCCGGCATGCCGGGGTTTGTTGTTTCTGGCTCAAGCCTGTTCCATGGCGTCGTTGAGCGCCTTCTCCAGCTGTGCCTTGTAGCGCAGGTAAAGGATCGTCTGCCCGCGAGCATCGTCCAGCAGCCCTGAAAGGTCCAGGTCGGTGATGTAGCAGCGGTAGCGTTCGGGTTCGGTGCGTCGCTCAAGGATCTGTCTGGCTACGACGCTGAACAACTGGTCACCATGTTCCAGTTCGGAGAATTCGCTGTTATTGCAGTACAGCGTCACGCTGACCTGTCCAGGGGATGCTTCTTCGACAATCGCCTGGACGTCGTAAAACGTCTTGCTCGCAGCCGTTGGCGTACTGCGTGGCTCGATGCGTCGGGCTCGTCCTGCTCCAGATGGCAGGATCTGGTAATACAACGTTTCAAGGGAATCGGACGCGGTAGCGTTGTTCATAGGCAGCACCGCGTTGCGTCGATAAGCCAGCGCATTGAAGAAGCGCTGCAAGGGCTGCAACAGACTCAACTCGTCGTGATAAGGCAGACGCTGATGCCAGAGCGCGTTGTGCTCATCAAGGGCATAGAGTTCGGCCTCGTTTTCGTTGATCCTGTAAAACACTTGAATGCATTCGGGCTGTCCATGGGGCAGGATCAGCGCTAGATCGTGATCGCTCAGCGCGTGCGGGTCCAAATGCAGCGGGCTATACCGCGGTAGCTCTTCACCCAGATATTCGAATAAGCCTGAAAGGCTGTTGATCACGACATGGGTCACCGGCTGGGCCGGGACCATTTCCAGTACGTGATACTGCTGTTGAACCTGGATCAGATAGCGATGATTCAAACCTGCGGCATGCAGCAATTGCGCGGTCGAAACCAGTTCTTCAACCCGCTGAGCGATGGCGTGGGCGCGGTTGTGGCAGAAGCAGCGCACGCGAACCTTAGGCTGCGCTGCGCCTTCAGGCAGATTACTGAGTAACTCGCTCAGACAGTCGAGCAGTGCGTGGGCACCGTCATAACGACTGACAAGAATCTCGTTCCAGCTATTGAGCGTGATCTGATCCAGAGTCAGTACGAGATTCTCTCTGACACCGGCGTAGCTCAGCGAGTCAGTTCGCTCGGTGGTCATCAGGATGTTCAGATCTCGATGGTGCCCGAGCGGATCGACCCCCACGTTGACCAGTAACAGAATCTCGCTTGGCACTGCGGGGCTCAGCAGGCGTTCTTCGCTGACCATTTCCAGCGGCAACGGGATCTGCTGTTGCAGCGCGCCGACCAGATTGAACAACTCGAACTCGCTCAGATCGCTGCTGCCGGGGTGCAGTGCAAGCCGTGTGGAGCTGTCGATAACGTTGTTGCGGTGACACCAGGTCAGCAGTTCAAGCAACTCGCGGCTGCGTTTGATCGGCGAAAAATTTATCCAGTCATGCGCGCCCAGATTGCCGTTATACAGAGCCCACTGGACTTTACCCGGCTCGCGCTTGTTGGGCGACTGCACCAGGGTCAAGGTGTCTTCGGCCAGATCGGGCGCGATGCCAGGGTTGATGAACTCGACCTTGCCCGCCTTTCGTTCAAACGCTGCGTACAGCCTGCGGCCCAACACATTAAGGTCGCGTGCATCGGCCGAGCTTGCCACGTTTTGTTGGCGAGCGAGTTGAGTCAGAAAGCGATAGCTGTAGTTGAGTTCGTTGACCAGTACCCGGCGCTCATGAGCCACCTGGCGTACCTTCCACTGGCTGCGGCTGTCGAGCAGCAGCAATTGACGTTCGTCCCAACCCCACTCCCGCGTCAGGCGCTCCAGCAACTGGCGCTGCCAACTGGTATTTCGCAGCCGCGATGTGCCGGTCAGCTTCTTGTTAACTTTCAGGTACAGGCTGCGCCGTACCAGTTCCAGGCGCTCCAGCTCGCCACGCGCGATCAGATACTCTTCGATGCGCCGGTACACGACCATGTACGGATCCAGCTCATCCAGATCTACCCGATTGGCAAAAACCGCCTTCTTGAAGCGCAGGCTCAGGCAGCGAACTTTCGGATGCTCACTGGCATACACCTCGGTCAACAGCAACTTGAGTACTGACTTGTAGGGTGACTCGATGCCCTTGAACAGCTGCCACAAGCCCGCGCCCAGAAACTCTCCGGGCGGAATAAGCGCCATATGCCCCAGATCAAGCACTTCGTCCTGGCGAATAAAGCGTTTCGAAAGCAGGGTGTGGGTGTAGTCGGCGTAACGTTGTTCTTCATAGCTCGGTACAAGCCACCACATGGGCGTGCGGCCAGCAAGCCAGATGGCGGTGCGATAGAACTCATCCAGCAGCAGGTAGTGTTGAGTCGTGCCGCAATTGTCTGAGCTGAGCTGTGTATCGCGCTCGCCTGCCACGAAACGTTTCGGGTCGATCAGGAAAAAGTGCGCTTCAGCGCCCTGGCTGTCTGCCCAGGCTTCCAGTGCCAGGCATTTCTTGTGCAGCTCGGCGATTTCATCGGCGCTGAGTTCAGAGTCGTGGCAGACCCAGACGTCCATATCGCTTTCTTCGGCCTGCGCGAGAGTGCCCAGGCTGCCCATCAAAAACAGGCCGTGAACGGGATTGCGGGCATTGCCAAGCCGCGCCTTGTACGAAAACGATCGGGTCAAGCGTTGAGCCTCGGCCAAGGCCAGGCTGCTGGGTTCGTATTGAGATACACCCGCCGGCGTACTTCCGGAAACATAGCCGGGTAACAGCGGGTGGTTGACGTGAAAAAACAGCGGCAGCAGATTCAACACGGTTTGCTGGCGAGTCGACAGACCCTCCATGGCACGCGCAAGCCGCCCGCTGTTGAGGGTCAGGAAACGGTTACGAAGCTGGGAAAGCACCTTACGGTCGATGCCTTCATCCAGGTCAGGACGGATTTCGGAGTTACGCGTCATTACAACTCAAACCGGCGGCCGGGCTCGAAAGAGGCAGCGTTGAAATGCTGAGCTAGACGGCGGTCAGGAGGACGTGAGAGCGGGAGGCTTTCAGGCCATTTATTGTCTGGCGCCAATTTTTTATCGGCGCAGTTTTCCACAAATGAAGGGTCCGCTAAACCTTTTTTGGAATGCGGACCCTCACGGCGATCAAGCGGCTTGTTTGGCAACGTTCAGAATAGTCAGCAGCGACTGGGCATGTTCGGCGGCTTCCAGCCCCAGGCTGGTCAGGTATCCGCCATCGACCTGAGTTGTCAGGCCTTTTTCGAAGAGTCTTTGTGCGGCAGCAACAGCTGTCGGGGCGGCTACATGATGGACTTTGAGTCCTTCAAGGGTATTGCCCAGGTTGAAGAGTGCAAGGATTTCCAGTTCGGCAACCAGCTCAGGGGTATACGACATAGGTGCTCCAGACTTTTTCTAGTAATACGCCTTACTGGCTGGCGGAAGTTCTGGAACCAACGGGTGTGCTGCGCTTGTCGGTTCTGGATGACCGTTAAAGCCGGCTTGGCGTGGTAGCCCCGTCGTTCGAGTGGCAGCGAGGCAGTTGCAGTGTAGACCTGGTCTGGAGATTTTGCCGAGCATGATTTGCCGAGGTTTCGCCACCGGCCGTCAGTTGGCCGGTGAGCACGTCAGCTCATGCCTCTGGCGGCAACTCAGGCAAGGCACGCAAGGCTGTTTCGTACCATTCGGTGTTGAATGGACGATCTTCTTCCAGCAGTGCGTCAATCTCGATAGCCAGAACATGGGCCATCAACTGCAGGATTTCTTCACGCTCATAGCCAACCAGCGTCAGCTTGTTGAACGTCGCTTTGGCGGCAGGTGGGTTGTCGCTTTCAATCTGGTTTTCGATTGCCTGAACCAGGGTCGATTCAGCGAATTCTTCTTCATCGTTGTCGAGGGTGTCGGTCATGGGGTGTTTCCTTGAGAATTTTTAGTCGGAGCGCATAAGTGTGATGGTTAGCCGCGGGCCCTGTGGGAGCGAGGCTTGCCCGCGATGAACGATGACACGGTATTACTTCAAACCGCGGCGTTCCAATCGCGAGCAAGCTCAGCTCCCACAAAGGAGAGGTGATTAACGCGCAGCGATTAACGCTTGTCCGCGAGCTACTGCTGCCTTGACCTGTGCCGGTGCGGTTCCGCCGATGTGATCGCGGGCATTCACCGAGCCTTCAAGCGTCAGCACGGCAAAAACGTCCTGTTCGATCTGGTCGCTGAACTTGCGCAGTTCTTCCAGGCTCATCTCGGCCAGATCTTTACCGCTTTCAACGCCGTACTTCACGGCGTGGCCGACGATTTCGTGGCAGTCACGGAATGGCAGACCACGACGCACCAGGTAGTCTGCAAGGTCAGTCGCGGTGGAGAAACCACGCAGCGCGGCTTCACGCATGATGGCGTGCTTTGGCTTGATTGCCGGGATCATGTCGGCAAAGGCACGCAACGAATCGCGCAGAGTGTCGGCGGCGTCGAACAGCGGTTCCTTGTCTTCCTGATTGTCCTTGTTGTAGGCCAGTGGTTGGCCCTTCATCAAGGTCAGCAGGCCCATCAAGGCACCGAACACGCGGCCACTTTTGCCACGGACCAGTTCAGGAACGTCAGGGTTTTTCTTCTGCGGCATGATCGAGCTGCCGGTGCAGAAACGGTCTGGCAAATCGATGAACTGGAACTGGGCGCTGGTCCACAGCACCAGCTCTTCCGAGAAGCGCGACAAATGCATCATCGCGATGCTGGCGGCCGAGCAGAACTCGATGGCGAAGTCACGATCCGAAACGCTGTCCAGCGAGTTGCCGCCTACGACGTCGAAGCCCAGCAGTTTGCAGGTCAGTTCGCGGTCGATCGGGTAAGTCGTACCGGCCAGTGCCGCGCTGCCCAAGGGCATGCGATTCAGGCGCTTGCGGCAGTCGACCAGGCGCTCGTAGTCACGGCTGAGCATTTCGAACCACGCCAGCATGTGATGACCGAATGTTACCGGTTGCGCGGTCTGCAGGTGGGTGAAGCCCGGCATGATGGTTTCAGCTTCACGCTCTGCCTGACCCAGCAGGCCCTGTTGCAGGCGAGTGATTTCCGACAGGATCAGGTCGATCTCGTCACGCAGCCACAGGCGGATATCCGTTGCCACCTGGTCATTACGGCTACGACCCGTGTGCAGTTTTTTACCGGTGATGCCGATGCGGTCGGTCAGACGCGCTTCGATGTTCATGTGCACGTCTTCCAGGTCGACGCGCCACTCGAAGCTGCCTGCTTCGATCTCGGTCTGGATGGTCTTCAGGCCATCGATGATGGTATCGCGCTCGACGTCGGTGAGAACGCCGACCTTCGCCAGCATCGTTGCGTGGGCAATGGAGCCCATGATGTCGTGGCGATAAAGGCGTTGGTCGAAGGTGACGGAGGCCGTGAAGCGCGCGACGAAGGCGTCGACGGGTTCACTGAAGCGGCCGCCCCAGGACTGGTTGGTCTTGTCGGTGCTCATGGATTCGCTCGTGATCTGCTGAAGAATGACATGCCCGCGTCTGCTCGCCGGACAGTCGCGATAATAACAGGTTGGGATTTTTTTATTCGTGGGCAGCTTGCCGCCTGAGCCAGCACAGTCGAGACTGGACCCATGCGAAATAGCTTACCGAAACAACCCTCGCCCAAAGGGCCTGGCAAAGAATTCTTTCTCCCCGAACTGTGCCTGCCACAAGCGCTGCTGGTATTGGTGTTGCTCGCGGAGTTACTGGTGCTGGTTTTGGTGCTGGTCGAGCCTATGCGCCCGAGTTTTGATTGGGTTCGGTTGGCCCTGATGTCGCTGTTCGTGCAATGGATTGTGCTGCTGTCGGCCGCGTTGTTGTGCGGGCTTCGGCCGTGGTTGGCGCGTCTGCCAGCGGGTCGTGCGGGAGTGTTTGGTTGTTTGCTGGTCGTAGCAATCACGCTGCTCTGCACCGCAGTCACTGACGTGTGCCAGCTTACGGGCAAGGTGACTTTTGGTGTGATGGTGGAGCGTTACGTGCGCTATGGCGTGATCGCCCTGATCATGTCGGCACTGATGCTGCGGTACTTTTATTTGCAGAGTCAGTGGCGAAAGCAGCAGCAAGGCGAGTTGCGCGCTCGTATTGAATCGCTGCAAGCGCGTATCCGGCCGCACTTTCTGTTCAATACGCTCAACAGCATTGCGAGCCTTGTAGCCACCAATCCGGCCAAGGCCGAGCAGGCGGTGCTGGATCTGTCCGACCTTTTTCGGGCCAGTCTGGCCAAGCCTGGAAGTCTTGTTACGTGGCGCGATGAACTGGAATTGGCAAAACGATATTTATCGATTGAGCAATATCGTCTTGGCGAGCGTCTACAGTTGGACTGGGTGATCAGTGGAATTCCGGACGATCTTCCAATTCCCCAGCTAACCTTGCAGCCATTACTGGAAAACGCTTTGCTTTACGGGATTGCACCTCGCGTCGAAGGAGGTGTCGTAAAGGTTGAAGCAGATTATGAAAGGGGAGAGTTCATATTGTGTGTAAGCAATCCCTATGACGAAGTTGCCAGTCGGCAGACTTCCAACGGCACTCAACAGGCCCTGGTAAATATCGGTGCTCGTCTTACGGCACTTTTTGGCCCGCAGGCCAGTCTGAGCGTGGAGCGCCGTGACGGTCGTCACTTCACCTGTCTACGCTATCCTTGTGCGAGACTCACGCAGGAAGCCAGAGCTATATGAATGTCCTGATCGTTGATGACGAACCGCTGGCCCGCGAACGGCTAAGCCGGATGGTCAGTGAAATTGAGGGTTACCGGGTTTTGGAGCCCGGAGCGTCCAATGGCGAAGAAGCCTTGGCGCTTATTGAAAGCCATAAGCCGGATATCGTTTTGCTGGATATCCGCATGCCGGGCCTTGATGGTCTGCAGGTCGCTGCCAGATTGTGCGAGCGGGATACCCCGCCTGCTGTTGTCTTTTGTACTGCGCACGACGAGTTTGCCCTTGAAGCTTTCCAGGTCAGCGCGGTTGGCTATCTGGTCAAGCCCGTGCGGCCGGAGCATCTGGTTGATGCTTTGAGAAAAGCAGAGCGTCCCAACCGCGTGCAGTTGGCGGCCATGACGCGCCCCGCGGCGGAAAGCGGCAATGGACCACGCAGCCACATCAGTGCACGGACCCGCAAAGGTATCGAGCTGATCCCGCTGGATCATGTGATCTATTTCATTGCAGATCACAAGTACGTCACGTTGCGCCATGAGGGCGGTGAAGTCCTGCTGGACGAACCGTTGAAGGCGCTGGAAGACGAATTCGGCGATCGTTTTGTGCGCATCCACCGCAACGCGCTGGTTTCACGCGAGCGCATCGAGCGCTTGCAACGTACGCCTCTGGGGCATTTTCAGTTGTTCCTCAAAGGTCTGAATGGCGATGCACTGATCGTCAGCCGCCGCCACGTGGCCGGTGTGCGCAAGATGATGCAGCAGCTTTGATTTCGCGGTATGAATGAATCCTGACTGTAGGAGCGCACGAGCACCGCGAGGCCGCGATCGCAGCCTGCCTGATGCACCGCGATTGCGGCCTCGCGGTGCTCGTGCGCTCCTACAGGCTCGAGATCACTGATCTGAATCATGACTGCGACCACACAGCGCTGAGCCGTTTTGTCTGAACTGTTATTATCCGTCGCAACTATCATGTACGGATTGATCCATGTCATCTCGCGAAATCCGCATCGCCACCCGCAAAAGTGCGTTGGCCCTCTGGCAAGCCGAATACGTAAAAGCACGTCTGGAACAGGCTCATCCGGGGCTAATCGTGACATTGGTGCCCATGGTTAGCCGTGGCGACAAATTGCTCGACTCCCCGCTTTCGAAAATCGGTGGCAAAGGACTTTTCGTCAAAGAGCTGGAAACCGCTCTGCTGGAAGAGCGTGCGGACATTGCGGTCCATTCCATGAAAGACGTGCCGATGGACTTCCCGCAAGGTCTTGGCCTGTTCTGCATTTGCGAACGAGAAGACCCGCGCGACGCCTTCGTCTCAAATCACTTTGCCAGTCTTGAAGCGTTGCCCGCTGGCAGCGTAGTCGGCACCTCCAGCCTGCGCCGCCAAGCCCAATTGTTGGCACGTCGCCCTGACCTGAAAATTCAATTCCTGCGCGGCAACGTCAACACACGTCTGGCCAAGCTCGATGCGGGTGAATACGACGCGATCATTCTTGCCGCTGCAGGCCTGATTCGTCTGGGCTTCGAAGACCGGATCACCGCCAGCATCAGTGTTGACGACAGCCTGCCTGCCGGTGGCCAGGGTGCAGTCGGTATCGAGTGCCGCAGCGTTGATGCTGAAATCCATGCCCTGCTCGCGCCTTTGCATCACGATGCAACAGCCATCCGGGTGGTTGCCGAGCGTTCGCTGAACAAGCACCTCAACGGCGGCTGTCAGGTGCCTATCGCGTGTTATGCCGTGCTTGAAGGTGAGCAGATCTGGTTGCGCGGTCTGGTGGGCGATCCATCCGGTACGCTGTTATTGCGCGCTGAAGCGCGTGCGCCGCAAGCCGATGCTCAGGCGCTGGGTGTTCAGGTTGCCGACGCGCTGCTGGAGCAAGGCGCAGAAGCCATTCTCAAGGCTGTCTACGGCGAGGCAGAACGAGAATGAGCGATTGGCGACTGCTGCTGACCCGTCCTGCAGAAGAGTCCGCCGCGTTGGCGCAGACTCTGGCTGACGCCGGGATATTCAGCAGCAGCTTGCCGCTGCTCGACATCGAACCGCTGCCGACCAGTCCCGAACAGCACTCAATGGTTCAGGATCTTGACCTCTACAGTGCCGTCATTGTGGTCAGCAAACCCGCCGCGCGCCTGGGCTTGAAGCTGGTTGCGCAGCTGTGGCCGCAGACTCCAATTCTGCCCTGGTTCAGCGTTGGCGCAGGCACCGCGCAGATTCTTCAGGACTATGGCCTCGACGTCAGTTGGCCAGAGAATGGCGATGACAGCGAGGCCTTGCTTGATTTATCTCGACTGCAACAATCCATCGCCATACCCGGTTCGCGCGTGTTAATCATGCGTGGTGAAGACGGTCGGGAGTTGCTCGCCGAGCGCTTGCGCAGCCTGGGCGCCAGTGTTGATTATCTGCCGCTGTACAAGCGCAACTTGCCCTATTATCCATCTTCGACGCTGGCCCAGCGTATCCAGGCGGAACGCTTGAACGCGGTGGTGGTCAGCAGTGGGCAGGGTTTTGAACACCTGCGTCAGTTGGCAGGCGATGCCTGGCCTGAACTGGCGCGCTTAACTTTATTCGTGCCGAGCCCACGGGTTGCCGAAATGGCGCGTGAGGCCGGAGCCCGAACAGTGGTGAATTGCCGTGGCGCGAGCGCTGCGGCTTTGCTGGCAGCGTTGCGGGAACAACCCGGGCCTGCTCTTCAGGCGTATTGATCGACGTGATGTTTTTTACCGATTACGCCCAAATGCAAAGGATGGATACGTGAGCGAAACAGCCTTGCCTAAAGATGATTCTGAATCTGTGCTGACACCACCGACCCCCGATCCATTGCGGCCTGAGCGTCCAGCCGGGCGCAGTAACGGTCTGGTTGTGCTGGCCTTGTTGTTTGGCGTTGGAGGTATTGCTGTCGCCGGTTGGGGGGTATGGCAACTGCGCGCTGTTCAGGCCAGTCACCAACTGCAACGTACGCAAATGCAGGACATCGCCGCGCAAACCCTGACGTTGCAAACCAGCGAGAAACAGCTCTCTGAGCGGCTGGCGCAACTTCCCCCTGCCGATGAGCTGGAAGAACGCCGTCGTCTGGTTGCGCAGTTGCAAGGCGATCAGCAGCGCTTGAGTCAACGACTGGAAACCGTACTCGGTGCCAGCCGCAAGGACTGGCGCCTTGCCGAGGCCGAGCATTTGCTGCGTCTGGCGAGCTTGCGTCTGTCTGCATTGCAGGACATCAACAGCGCTCAGGCGCTGGTGCAGGGCGCTGATGAAATTCTTCGTGAGCAGGATGATCCCGGATCATTTGCTGCCCGGGACCAACTGGCGAAAAGCCTGGCATCACTGCGCAGCATCGACCAGCCGGACCGCACCGGGCTGTTTCTACAGCTCGCAGCGCTGCGTGATCAAGTTGCACAGCTCAATGAACTGGCCCCGGAATACAAAGACAAGGGTGAGTCGCTGCTGGGCCTGACCAACGCCAAAAGCGAAGACAGTCATTTGGTGCAGTGGTGGAACGAGATATCTCACTACATTCGCATCGACTTCAATGCCGACAAGAACATCCGCCCATTATTGGCCGGGCAAAGCCTCACCCAGGTTCGTCTGGCATTGAGCCTTGCGCTCGAGCAGGCACAGTGGGCCGCCCTGAATGGCCAGCCAGAAGTGTTTGAACAGGCTTTGGCCGAAGCGAAAGAGGTGCTGCGCACCAACTTCAATCAGGATGACTCCCAGAGCAAGATGCTCTCCGCGCGGCTGGACGAACTTTCCAAACAGCCGGTTTCGGTGATGACGCCTGACCTTGCGCAGAGCCTCAGCGCCGTTCAGGCCTACCTTGAGCGGCGTCATGCCTCGGCCGATGCGCCGGGTGCCGTGAACAGCCAACCCGCTGAAGCCCGTCAGGGGACGAGCCCATGAAACGTGCCTATGTGCTGTTGTTCATCGCCATTGCCGTAGCTGCGGCGATTGGTGTGGCGATTGCCGAGCATTCCGGCTACGTCCTGATCGCTTATAAAAACTTCCGCTATGAATCCAGCCTCTGGGCCACGCTAGGCCTGCTGTTTGCCATCTGGCTGGTGCTGGTCGTGGTGCGTCTGCTGGTCCGTCTGCTCACAGCGTCCGGCTCAGTTGCCAATCCATGGTCGCGGCGCAACCGCAGCCGCCGTGTGCAGGTTGCAATCGAGCAAGGACAGATGGATCTGGTCGAGGGTCGTTGGGCCAGCGCACAACGTCATCTGCATCGTGCCGCCGAGGCAGAACCGCAACCGTTGCTTTACTACCTTGGCGCCGCTCGCGCTGCCAACGAGCAAGGTCGTTACGATGAAAGCGACAGCTTGTTGGAGCGCGCACTCGAGCGTCAGCCCCAAGCAGAGCTGGCGATTGCACTAAGTCACGCCCAGTTGCAGCAAGACCGAGGCGACACCGATGGTGCGCTGGTTACCTTGCAGGCCATGAACGAGCGTCATCCACATAACGCGCAAATCCTGCGTCAGCTACAGCGCTTGTATCGTCAGCGCGGCGAATGGTCTGCGTTGATCAAGCTGATGCCTGAATTGCGCAAGGACAAGGTTCTGCCACCTCAAGAACTGGCAGAGCTGGAGCGCCGTGCCTGGGGTGAAAACCTCACGCTGGCGGCTTACCGCGAGCAGGAAGACGACGGCAGCTCGGCTGGCCTGCCCGGTCTGGATAACGCCTGGAAAGGTCTGACCTCGGCGCAACGTCAGGAGCCACAGCTGGTGTTGGCCTACGCTGAACAACTGCGTCGATTGGGTGCGGACGCGCAAGCTGAAGAAGCACTGCGTAGTGCGCTCAAGCGTGAATACAACAGCCATCTTGCTCGTCTGTATGGCCTGGTGCGCGGCAGTGATCCGGGGCGCCAGCTCCAGACGGCAGAGGGTTGGCTGAAAAATCATCCTGACGATCCGAGCTTGTTGCTGACGCTGGGACGGTTGTGTCTGCAAAGCAGTTTGTGGGGCAAGGCACGTGATTATCTGGAGGCCAGTCTGCGTTTGCAGCGCAATCCGGAAACCTGTGCCGAGCTGGCTCGTCTGCTGGGTCAACTGGGTGAGACCGAGCGTAGCAATCAGCTTTTTCAGGAAGGCTTGAGCTTGCTCGACGAGCGCCTTCTGGCACGACCGCTTCCTGCGCTGGCAGGCTGACAGGGTCAGCCAGAAGGGCTGTCTCTGCTATGGGGGCGCAGGCGGCAATGTAGGAAGAATCTTGGGTGTTCGCTCGTTGTAGGTAATTTCCTTCACGGGGCGGTGATGAAGCCGTCATCCATTGTCTACTAATGCCCACCTAAACAGGGACGTATCCTTACGGCAGCGCCTTGAAAGGGGGTGACGCTTTCTCTACCGTAACTGCCTTCGTCTCTTGTTACGGATTTGCCATGCAACTGGCTCACACGCGCTCCCTGTTTTTTCTGGTGTTCATTGCCTGCGCAATGATCATCGGCTCTGTTTTCTACTTGCAGTGTGTGGTCGGCCTCTCACCTTGCGTACTGTGCCTGTGGCAACGCGCAGCGCTTGCCGCCAGCGGCCTGGTGGCGTTGATCGCTACGCTTCATGCGCCAGACCGTAAAGGGTGTCGCGCTTACAGTGTGATCATTCTGCTGCTGACGTTAGCCGGTGCTGCAATTGCTGGTGGCCAGGTGTGGCTGCAGACAGCATCCGCCGATGAAACCATCGCGGTGATTGCCTGGGCTGAATGGCTGCTCGATACCGTTTCTCTGCACCATCTGGTCGACGGATTGCGGGGCGATGCCTCGATCTGCGCAGAAATTTCCTGGTCGTTGTTTGGCATCAGCTTGCCGGAGTGGAGTTTGCTGGCTTTCGTCGGGTTGGCGTTGCTCATGCTCAATGCGCTTTTCAGGGCTTCGGCCCGGGTTGTAACTGCCGAAAGTCGGGTCGAGGATTAAACACTTGTATGAACTTTCTCTCCTGCGTACCTTGATGGGCTAGTCATGCGGGCATAATCTGGCCCGCAAGCGTTATTGGAAATATGCATCATCTGTTGCCTATAAAGCCTGTGTCGTCCACCGACGAGCTCGAAACCAGGCCTGCACAGACTGCGTGCCCCTGAAGGGAAGAGATCATCATGTTGGAAAGCTGTCAGAACGCGCAGGAACGCTGGGGTGGGGTCAATAAGCTGATTGATCGCTGGCTGCAGGAACGCCTTGAACTGGTCCGCGTCTACGATGCTCTCGGTGATACGCCCGAAGCGCTGGCTGCCGATCGTGAAGGCTTGCAGAAATTCTGTGAAGTGTTGGTCGATTACGTTTCGGCCGGTCACTTTGAAATCTATGAACAGCTCAACAGCGAAGCCAAGGCATTCAATGATGAGCGTGGCCTTGAGCTGGCAGATACCATCTACCCGCGTCTGAAAGTCATTACCGAATCCGCGCTGGCCTTCAATGACCGTTGTGACAAAGGTGACTGCTCTGATTGCACCGTCGTTGCTGCGGAATTCAACAAGCTGGGTGGCTTGCTGCATGAGCGTTTCGAGTTGGAGGACTGCCTGATTGAGGTGCTTCACAACTCTCACAAGGAAGAAGCGGCTGCTCAAGCCTGATGACTTCTGCGTGAATAAAAAGGGGTGCCATTGGGCACCCCTTTTTCGTTTCTTCGGAACTGTCGCGCAGCAACCACAGGATCTTTGGGGGCTGCCGAAGGCTGCGATCGCGATGTGCCAGGAGAAATGCTTCGCAGCCTTCGGCAGCGCCTACAGAAAATCCATTTCAATCCAGTATTTTGGTGGCGTCTGGTGTTGGTTCCTACTGCGACACCCCAACCAGTTCGATTTCAAACACCAGCGGCGTGAACGGGTCGATCAAGTCACCCGCGCCTTCTGCGCCGTAGGCTTCTGCAGAGGGAATGACCAGACGCCATTTGGCACCGACGGGCATGTTTTGCAGCGCCGTAGTCCAGCCGCTAATCACGCTGTCGAGACGAAACCACTGCGGCTGGGCGCTCTGATCGAAGACCGTACCATCTGGCAGGCGCCCGACGTAGCGAACCTGAACCCGGCCATCAGCACTTGGCTTGGGGCCTTTGCCAGCGACCAGTTCGGTCATCAATATCCCGTCGGCCAACTCGGTGACACCGGGTTTGGCTTTTTCGCTGGCCATGAACTTCTGCTCACCTTCCATGGCGGCTTCGCTGAGCGGCTCGACGTTGCCTGACGCTTCGGCCTCGGCCACAGCGGCGTCATGTTCGCGAAGGATTTGCTCGATGCGCTCCTTTTTCAAAGCCAAAGGTTTGCCTTGATAGGACTGCTGCAAACCTTCGATCAAGGCAGGCAAATCAAGGTCCGGCACTTCCTGATGCAAGCGTTCGCCCAGGCTTGCGCCAAGGCTGTAAGCGAGATCGTGCGCCTCGCTGGAGGGGGCGGCCTGTACAGCCTGAACCACCGGCAACAAGACGAACAACGACGTTAACAGGTAGCGCGACATGAATGCTCTCCGGCCTGGGAAGGCAGCGATTATGCCAGTGCAATGGCCTTGTGGGACGGGTGTTTGAAGATGAATTTCGCGTGGGTTCGCAGTTGACTGCCACAAGCATTTATCCCCCTATGCAACAGCGGACGTTTCGTACTGTCAAGATGCCCTAGCGGCGCTGCGGGCAGAGGTCTAGTATGAGCCGCAAATCAGTCAGCCTGGAGGTAAGTCATGTCGGCCAAGAACAAGCCAGTAAATACTCCGTTGCATTTGCTACAACAGCTGTCGAGCAGCTTGCTCGAACACCTTGAAGACGCCTGCTCCCAAGCGCTGGCTGATGCGGAAAAACTGCTCGCCAAACTTGAAAAACAGCGTGGTAAAGCGCAGGAAAAACTGCACAAGTCGCGTACCAAATTGCAAGACGCAGCCACCGCTGGCAAAGCCAAGGCACAAGGCAAGGCCAAGTCCGCCGTTGCCGAACTCGAAGAGTTACTGGACGCGCTGAAAGAGCGCCAAAGCGAAACCCGCGGCTACATTCTGCAGCTCAAGCGTGATGCCCAGGAAAGCCTGAAACTGGCTCAAGGCATTGGCCGAGTCAAAGAAGCTGTCAGTAAGGCCCTGACCAGCCGTGCCGCTAAACCGGCTCCAGCCAAAGCAGTACCGGCCAAGGCTGTCGCTGCCAAAGCCAAAGCTCCTGTTGCCAAAACCGTTGCTGCAAAAGCACCCGCAAAAACGGCGACCAAAGCTCCAGCCAAAGCACCTGCCAAAGTAGCGGCCGCCAAGCCTGCCGCGAAGGCCCCCGCCAAAGCGCCAGCCAAGGCAACACCAGCCAAAGCAGCGGCAAAACCTGCCGCCAAAGCTCCGGCTGCTGCAGCAAAGCCAGTGAGCAAGCCAGCCGTTAAATCGGCAGCCAAAGCACCTGCCAAAACTGCCGCTGCAAAGCCAGCGTCAGCCGCTAAAGCGCCGGCTAAAACTACAGCAGCAAAACCTGTCGCCGCTAAAGCACCGGCCAAAACTGCAGCAGCTAAACCTGCAGCCGCTAAAGCGCCAGCCAAACCTGCCGCGGCCAAACCCGCTGCGAAGCCTGCCGTTAAAGCGCCTGCTGCCAGCGCAGCCAAGCCAGCGGCTAAAACCGTTGCCGCCAAGCCTACTGTGAAAGCACCGGCCAAGGCTCCAGTCAAAGCAGCTGCAAAGCCCGTCGCTAAACCAGCTGTTGCCAAGCCAGCAGCAGCGAAACCAGCAGTAAAGCCAGCCGCTAAACCTGCTGCTGCCAAACCAGCCGCTGCGAAGCCGGCAACACCTGCTGCTCCTGCTGCGACCCCAGCGCCTGCTGCGGCGCCCGCTGCACCAGCGACACCTGCGCCTTCGGCATCCAACAGCAGCACTCCAACCAGCGCTTCCTAAGGCTGGTTCATCGCGACGCGCAGCACCTGCAGCGCGTCGTGATTTTGCCCGGCGGCCTCGCCCGCCAGGCAAATCAACCAATCCCCTTGCTCTGCCAATTTCTGTGCGGACCACTCCAGTGTGTGCGCTTCCAGCCTTGTCAGCAGTTCCCGTTCCGCTTCCAGCTCAAGTGCTTTGACTTGCTCACGTAGCACGCTCAAGGGTGTGTCGTGCTGAGCGCTATTGCGCCACTGCGTGCGTAATTCCCGAAGCGGGCGCACCACGTTGTCATGCCAGGGCGTGGCCAACTGTCCGATTTCCCTGACGCGTTCGTGAGTGCAAACGATGCCGCGCCGGGTCAGCCATACGCCGCACAACAGCAGGCAAACATTGGCGCCGCTGGCCTGCAGGCTCAGACACGCCTGTTCGACGCCGGGCCGGGCGTACAAATCGAGGGTGAAACTCCAAAGGTCTGAAGGCATAGTGCGCTACCTGTTTGAGACGAAGCTGGTAGACTCCGCCGCCATTATGATTCGACTTCAAAGCCTTACCTTACAGCGTGGCCCGCAACGTCTGCTAGAAGACGCCGAGCTGACCCTGCACGCCGGTCAGAAAGCCGGCCTCATCGGTGCCAATGGCGCCGGTAAATCCAGCCTGTTCGCTTTGCTTCGGGGTGAATTGACCCCCGACGCCGGTGACTGTCTGCTACCTGCCGACTGGCGTATCGCGCATATGCGCCAAGAGGTCGACACCCTTGAGCGCATCGCCGTGGACTATGTCCTCGATGGCGACCTGCGTTTGCGCGAAGTGCAGCGCTTGCTGGTTGAAGCGGAGGCGGCTCAGGACGGCGCAGCCCAGGCGAGGATGCACTCGGAGCTCGACAGTGCCGATGGCTACACCGCCGATGCACGGGCACGCAAGCTGCTGGCCGGGCTGGGTTTTACCAACGAACAGATGGAAAAGCCGGTTGGAGATTTCTCCGGTGGCTGGCGGATGCGTCTGAACCTGGCGCAAGCCTTGATGTGCCCTTCGGATTTGTTGCTGCTCGACGAACCGACCAACCACTTGGATCTCGATGCGATCCTGTGGCTGGAAGACTGGCTGAAAAGCTATCCGGGCACTCTGCTGCTGATTTCCCACGACAGGGATTTTCTGGATGCCGTGGTCGACCATGTTGCCCACGTCGAGCAGCGCAAGATCACGCTTTATCGCGGCGGCTACAGTGCTTTCGAGCGCGCCCGTGCCGAGCGTCTGGCCCAGCAGCAACAGGCCTACGAGAAGCAGCAGGCGCAGCGCGCGCACATGGAAAAATTCATCACGCGCTTCAAGGCTCAGGCCACCAAAGCCAAGCAGGCCCAGAGCCGGATCAAGGCTCTGGAACGGATGGAAGAACTTTCCGCCGCGCATGTGGACTCGCCGTTCGACTTCACTTTCCGTGAGTCCAGCAAGATTTCCAGCCCGCTGCTGGATCTGTCTGATGCGCGTCTGGGTTATGGCGATCGGGCCGTGCTGGAGAAGGTCAAGTTGCAGTTGACCCCTGGCGCTCGCATTGGCTTGCTCGGGCCGAACGGCGCGGGTAAGTCGACACTGATCAAAAACCTGGCAGGTGAACTCGAACCCTTGAGCGGCCACATGGCTCGTGGCGAGAACACCGTGGTGGGTTACTTTGCCCAGCACCAGCTGGACTCGCTGGATGCCAAGGCCAGCCCAATGCTGCACCTGCAGCGTATCGGCCCGACAGAGCGTGAGCAGACGTTGCGTGATTTCCTCGGCGGTTTCGACTTCCGCGGCGGGCGCCTTGATGAGCCGGTACTGAATTTCTCGGGTGGTGAAAAAGCGCGTCTGGCTCTGGCCTTGATCGCGTGGGACCGGCCGAACCTGTTGCTGCTCGATGAACCTACCAACCACCTGGATCTGGAAATGCGCCTGGCGTTGACCATGGCTCTTCAGGAATTCAGTGGCGCGGTACTGGTGGTCTCTCACGATCGGCATCTGCTCAAAAGCACGACCGATGACTTCCTGCTGGTCGCTGACGGCCGCGTTCAGGAGTTCGATGGCGATCTTGAAGACTACGCACGCTGGCTGGCTGATTACCGGCTGCGCAATGCGCCAGTCAGCAACACGCCGGTCAACGTCGACAAGACTGATAAAAAGGCCCAGCGCCAACAAGCGGCGGCGCTGCGTCAGCAGTTAGCCCCGCACAAAAAGCTGGCCGACAAACTTGAGCGCGACCTCGGCACGTTGCACGAGCGGCTTGCCAAGGTTGAAGCGGAGTTGGCCGACAGCGCCAATTACGAGGCGGCCAATAAAGACAAGTTGCGTGATTTACTGGCTGAACAAGCGAAGCTCAAAGTGAGTGAAGCCGAGCTGGAAGAGTCCTGGATGGAAGCTCTGGAGTTGCTGGAGTCCATGCAGGCTGAACTGGAAGCACTTTCGTGAACAAGGCGAGGGATTGATGGACGCATTTGGATCACTGGTTCCGCCGCATTGGGTGGAGCCGATCTGGCTGGGGTTGCAGATCCTGTTGATCCTGGTCGCTGGTTACATGGCACAGCGGTTGGTTGGGCGCTTTCTCACCCGTCTCGGCGAGCGTTATCCGTTGCCGCCTGAGCTGCTGCTGCCACTGCGCGGCGGTTTGCGCTGGTTCATCATGGGCAGTGCGTTCGTGATCGTACTGGGTCAGCTGGGCGTTTCTGCCACCGTGTTGTGGACCGCGCTCTCAGGCTTCGTTGCGGTTGCCGCCGTGGCGTTCTTCGCTATGTGGAGTGTGCTGTCCAACCTGCTCTGCGCCGTTTTGATCTACACCATCGGCCCGTTTCGAATTGGCGATGTGGTCGAGCTGGTCGATACCCTCGACAAGCCGGGCGTCAAAGGCCGAGTACTGGAAATCAATCTGATGTTCACCACGCTGATCGAGCCTGCCGAGGCCGGCGGCGCGCTGGTGCAGGTCCCCAATAGCCAGTTTTTCCAGAAGTCGGTGCGCCGTTGGCGCGGTACGGACGGCTTCCCGACCATTGCGGTCGATAAAACGCCGGAAAATTAATTTTCGCGTCAGCCCCTGCTGAACCTAGTCAATTGCCCGAGAAGCTAATAGCTTATCGGGCATTGGTGTTTGTCCGAGGTGTGTGATGTCTTTCGATACATGGCTGGCTTTTTTTGCTGCTTGTTGGGTAATCAGTCTTTCGCCGGGTGCAGGCGCTATTGCGTCGATGTCCAGCGGCTTGCGTTATGGCTTCTGGCGCGGCTACTGGAACGCCCTGGGCCTGCAAATCGCACTGGCTGCACAGATCGCGATTGTCGCCGCAGGCCTCGGCGCTGTACTCGCTGCCTCGGACATGGCCTTCACACTGATCAAATGGTTTGGTGTGGCATATCTGGTGTATCTGGGCATCAAACAATGGCGGGCACTGCCTGCCGATCTGTCCGAAGACTCGACCATTCGCCCTATCGGTAAGCCGCTGGCGCTGATCACACGCGGCTTTCTGGTGAACATCAGTAACCCCAAGGCGCTGGTGTTCATGCTCGCAATCCTGCCGCAGTTCATCGACCCGAACGCACCACTGCTTGCTCAGTACCTGACTATCGGGGCAACCATGGTGACCGTGGACATGATTGTTATGGCTGGCTACACCGGGCTGGCCTCAAGGGTGCTGCGCGCGCTCAAGACCCCAAAACAGCAACGCCGCATGAACCGCACCTTTGCCGGTCTTTTCGTGGGCGCGGCAGGGTTTTTGGCGACGTTGCACAGGGCGTAGTAGCAACCCTTGTGGGAGCCGAGCTTGCTCGCGATGAACGATAACGCGGCCTGCCTTTAAACCGTGTCGTCCTTATCGCGAGCAAGCTCGGCTCCCACAGGGGAAGGTCCAGATTCGATCGGATCTGATGGTTACAAATACTCCCCCGCCGCCTCCGGCTGATACTCCACCGCCAGCAGGGTCAGCTTGAGGGTCTTGCCGCCCGGCGCGGGCCAGTCGATGTGCTGGCCGACCTGTAGGCCCAGCAATGCTGAGCCGACCGGGGCGAGGATGGACACTGTGCCTTCGTTGCCAGCATCTTTCGGGTAAACGAGTTTCAGGTGGTAATCCTTGCCGCTGACTTCTTCGCGGCAATGCACCTTTGAATTCATGGTCACGACACCAGCGGGCACTTCTTCGTGGCTGACCACTTGCTCTGCGCGGTCCAGTTCGGCTTGCAGGGCTTCGAGGCCGGGAGTGTTGTCCTCAAGGCTTTCGATCAACTGTTCAAGACGCTGCACGTCCAGCCGGGTCAGGATGATGGAAGGTTGTGTCGACATGTTGGCAGGCTCCTTTTCTGCGCTGCATAAAACAAAACCCCGCCTGGAGTGGCGGGGTTTTGAAGGGCTTCATCGATGAAGCATGTCTGGACACTAACACAGCGTGAGGGATACACAACCCACCAGCGTTCCTAAGCGTCGGGCGCAGGATTTGAATCAGCGGCTGCACGGCGCTCGTCCGCGTTGGCGCGAATCTGCCGGCGGCGATTATCGTCCGCCGAGCGCCACTCACGGATGTCTTCGACATGGCGGAAGCAGCCCCGGCAGACTTTCTGCTCATCCAGACGGCACAGGCTGATGCAAGGCGACGGCACAGCCGGGCTGACGTTACTGTACAGCGGCTTGGGCGGGCGTACGGCGGCAGTCGTCACAATCAGATCTCGTCGAAGTCGAGTTCTACGCCAGCCTGCTCCAGCGTGAAGCGCTTAAGCATTTCGCTCAACAGCTCATCGCTGGTATCGCAGCTCCAGCGGTTCTCTTCTTCGTCGTAGTCGAAGTGAAAACCGCCGGAACGCGCTGCCAGCCAGAGCTGACGCAGAGGTTCCTGGCGACTGAAAATGAGCTGAGTGCCATTTTCGAATTTGATGGTCAGCACGCCGGCCGAGTTTTCAATGTCCACGTCCAGGCCGCTTTCATCGAAAATATCTTCCAGATTTTGCTGGGTTGCATCGACCAGATCGTGAAAACGGGCTTCGGTCAAACTCATCAGGGGAACCTCAAAAAGTGTCGGCTGTTGGCGCAGCGACGCAAGATACGGTCGCTTAAAGGCAAATGCAAAGCTTACCCGCCCAACGAGCAACACAGACGCCAATAATTCGCCCTGCCTGTCTTAAAACGCTAGCGTAGCGTCAAAGCCCCGCCGGACGGGAACCCGGCTACGTAGGCAAGCCGCTGGGTGGCCGGTATACTCGGGCGCAATTAATGCTTTTACAAAGGATTTCGCCATGAAGCGCCTGATCTCTTCGCTTGCTGCGCTTGTCGCGGTCGCTTGTCTTGTTACCGCCTGTGGCCAAAAGGGCCCGTTGTACCTGCCGGATGACCAGAAGTCTTCCGACGATCAAGCCAAGTCGCAATCGCACAAGCATCTTTAAGGGAATTCCATGGACGCCTTCAACTACCGCGACGGTGAGCTGTTCGCGGAAGGTGTAGCGTTGTCTGCCATTGCCGAGCGTTTCGGCACGCCGACCTACGTCTACTCCCGCGCTCACATCGAAGCGCAATACAACGCCTACGCTGATGCCCTGAAAGGCATGCCGCACCTTGTCTGCTTCGCTGTCAAAGCCAACTCCAACCTGGGCGTGCTCAACGTTCTGGCGCGTCTGGGTTCGGGCTTCGACATCGTGTCCCGTGGCGAGCTGGAACGTGTACTCGCTGCTGGCGGCCGTCCCGACAAGATTGTTTTCTCCGGTGTCGGCAAGACCCGTGATGACATGCGTCGCGCACTGGAAGTGGGCGTGCACTGCTTCAACGTCGAGTCCACCGATGAGCTTGAGCGTCTGCAGATTGTCGCTGCCGAAATGGGCGTTCGCGCGCCGATCTCGCTGCGCGTCAATCCGGATGTGGACGCAGGCACGCATCCGTACATCTCCACTGGCCTCAAAGAAAACAAGTTCGGTATTGCCATTGCTGACGCCGAAGACGTTTACGTCCGCGCTGCACAGCTGCCTAACCTGGAAGTCGTCGGTGTCGATTGCCACATCGGCTCGCAACTGACCACGCTTGAGCCGTTCATTGACGCGCTGGATCGTCTGCTGGCCCTGGTGGATCGTCTGGGCGATTGCGGCATCCTGCTGAGCCACATCGATCTGGGTGGCGGTCTTGGCGTGCGTTATCGCGATGAGGAGCCACCGCTGGCTTCTGATTACATCAAGGCCGTTCGTGAGCGTCTGGAAGGTCGTGACCTGTCACTGGTTTTCGAACCCGGCCGCTTTATCGTCGCCAACGCAGGGGTACTGCTGACCCAGGTCGAATACCTCAAGCACACTGAGCACAAGGATTTCGCCATCGTCGATGCGGCGATGAACGACCTGATCCGTCCGGCGCTGTATCAAGCCTGGATGGACGTGACTGCCGTTCGCCCGCGTGACAGCGCGCCTCGCGCCTACGACATCGTCGGCCCGATCTGCGAAACCGGCGACTTCCTCGCCAAGGGCCGCGAACTGGCTCTGGCTGAAGGTGATCTGCTGGCCGTGCATTCGGCCGGTGCCTATGGTTTTGTCATGAGCTCGAACTACAACACCCGCGGCCGTACCGCCGAAGTGTTGGTCGACGGCTCGCAGGCTTACGAAGTACGCCGCCGCGAGACCGTGGCCGAGCTGTTTGCTGGCGAAAGCCTGCTGCCGGAGTAACCCATGCTGCTGCGTTTTACCAAGATGCACGGCCTGGGCAACGACTTCATGGTTTTGGACCTGGTCAGCCAGCACGCGCATATTTTGCCCAAACACGCCAAACAATGGGGTGATCGGCATACCGGTGTCGGTTTCGATCAGCTTTTGCTGGTTGAAACGCCGACTAACCCGGATGTCGATTTCCGCTATCGGATTTTCAACTCCGATGGCTCCGAGGTTGAGCAGTGTGGCAACGGTGCGCGCTGTTTTGCCCGTTTTGTACTGGACAAGCGCCTGACCGCCAAGCGCCTGATCAAGGTCGAAACCAAGAGCGGCATCATCGAGCTGGAAATCCGCAACGACGGCCAGATCAGCGTCGATATGGGGCCACCACGGCTGGTGCCGGCGGATATCCCGTTCCAGGCCACCGAGCAGGCGTTGAGCTACAGCTTTGATGTCGACGGGCAAACGGTGGAACTGGCGGCTGTTTCCATGGGTAACCCGCATGCGGTATTGCGCGTGGACGACATCAACGGTGCCCCGGTGCATGAGCTGGGTCCGAAAATTGAACACCATCCGCGCTTTCCGGCGCGGGTCAACGTTGGCTTTCTCTACGTTGTCGATCGTCAGCGTGCGCAATTGCGCGTCTGGGAGCGCGGAGCCGGGGAAACCCAGGCCTGTGGCACCGGCGCGTGCGCGGCAGCCGTTGCGGCTATCAGCCAGGGCTGGATGGATTCGCCACTGCTGATCGATCTGCCCGGTGGTCGTCTGTCGATCGAATGGGCAGGCCCCGGTCATCCGGTTTTGATGACCGGCCCCGCTGTCCGGGTATATGAAGGCCAAGTTCGTCTATGAGTGAGCAAACGCGATGACTGACAAGCCTCAGACTTCAACCGACAAGCCTAGCGAATCGCCGGTCGATAACGCAGCGCCAAATCTTGAAGCAGAGGCGATCATCGCTTACCTGCTTGAACGCCCGGATTTCTTTGCCGAGCACGACGAGTTACTGGTGTCGATGCGTATCCCGCATCAGCGCGGCGACACTGTTTCGCTGGTTGAACGCCAGCTCAAGCTGCTGCGCGAGCGCAACATCGAGATGCGCCATCGTCTGTCACAACTCATGGACGTTGCCCGCGATAACGACCGGCTGTTCGAGAAGACCCGCCGCCTTAATCTTGCATTGATGGACGCCAGCAGTCTCGAAGAGATTGTGATCGCTGTTGAAGACAGCCTCCGTCAGGACTTCCAGGTGCCCTTCGTCAGCTTGATCCTGTTCAGCGACAGCGCAATGCCGGTTGGCCGTTGGGTCAGCAGTGCCGACGCGCAAAAAGCGATTGGCGGGCTGATTGGCGACAAAACAGTGTGCGGCGCGTTGCGTGAGCATGAGCTGACCTTCCTGTTTGGCGCTGAGCAGGGCAAGGAAGTCGGTTCAACCGCTGTTGCGACTCTCAGCCATCTCGGCCTGCATGGCGTGTTGGCCATCGGCAGTCGCGATCCGCAACACTACAAAAGCTCGGTCGGCACCCTGTTCCTCAACTACATCGCCGATGTGCTCAGCCGTCTGTTGCCGCGCTTCACCCACTCCTTACGCTCGGTTCGCTAGTGATGGAACGACAGCTGGACGCTTACTGCACACATTTGCGCAGTGAGCGCCAAGTGTCGCCCCATACACTCGAAGCTTATCGCCGCGACCTCAACAAGGTTTTGGCGTATTGCGAGAAGCAGCAACTCAACAGTTGGGCTGCGCTGGACATTCAGCACCTGCGCAGCCTGATTGCCCGCCAGCATCAGCAGGGGCAATCCTCGCGCAGTCTGTCGCGTCTGCTGTCAGCGGTGCGTGGGCTCTATCACTACCTCAATCGCGAAGGCATCTGCGAGCATGACCCGGCCAACGGCCTGTCGCCGCCCAAAGGCGAACGACGCCTGCCGAAAACCCTGGATACGGATCGCGCTCTGCAATTGCTGGACGGGGGTGTTGAAGATGACTTCCTTGCCCATCGCGATCAGGCGATTCTGGAGTTGTTCTATTCGTCAGGGCTGCGTTTGTCCGAGCTGACCGGCTTGAACATGGAGCAACTGGACCTGAGCGAAGGTCTGGTGCAAGTCTTGGGTAAAGGCAGCAAGACCCGAGTCCTGCCAGTGGGCAGGAAGGCCCGTGAGGCGCTGCAGGCGTGGATTGCACTGCGTGCCCTGGCTAACCCTGAAGATGACGCTGTATTCATCAGCCAGCAAGGTCGACGTTTAGGGCCGCGTGCTATCCAGAAGCGGGTCAAGGCCGCCGGCGAGCGCGAGTTAGGGCAGAACCTGCACCCGCACATGTTGCGTCACTCTTTCGCTAGTCACTTGCTCGAATCTTCCCAGGATCTGCGCGCTGTGCAGGAATTGCTCGGCCATGCCGACATCAAAACCACGCAGATCTACACCCATCTGGATTTCCAGCATTTGGCGTCGGTCTACGACAGCGCCCATCCGCGGGCTAAACGTAAAGGTTCTGACCATGATTAAGCTGATCACCTTCGATCTGGATGACACCTTGTGGCATACCGCGCCGGCCATCGTCGGCGCAGAGGCCATCCTGCGCGAATGGCTCGCGGCAAATGCGCCAAAGCTTGGTCCGGTACCAGTCGAGCATTTGGGGGAAATTCGTGCGCGTCTGGTAGAAGCCGACCCCACTTTCAAGTACCGCATCAGCGCGCTGCGGCGGCGCGTGCTGTTCCATGCGCTAGAAGACGCCGGTTACCCCTCGGTTGAAGCTGGGGCGCTGGCTGATCAGGCGTTTGAAGTATTCCTGCACGGCCGCCATCAGGTCGAGATCTTCCCAGAGGTCCATCCGACGCTGGAGATTCTGGCCAGGACCTTCACCCTGGGAGTAATCACCAACGGCAATGCCGATGTGCGTCGCCTGGGGCTGGCCGATTATTTCGCCTTTGCGCTGTGTGCCGAAGACCTGGGCATCGGCAAGCCTGACCCTGCTCCGTTCGTGGAAGCACTCAAGCGCGCCGACGTCGATGCGGGCGCTGCGGTGCACATCGGCGATCACCCTGGCGACGACATCGCAGGCGCTCAGCAAGCCGGTATGCGAGCGATCTGGTACAACCCGGCTGGTAAGCCTTGGGAAGCCGACAAACTGCCTGACGCCGAGATCAGCAGCCTGACGCAATTGCCGGATGTATTGCGTAGCTGGATGTAGCTGGTGTTGCGGTTGGTGATGATTGTGAGAGATTCAATGTGGGTGACGACGTGGGACCGGCTTTAGCCGGGAAGGCGGCATTTCAGCCAATGAATATGTTGCGGTCGTTCCGGCCTCTTCCCGGCTAAAGCCGGTCCCACGTTGTCACATCCGCTTGCGTGCTATCAAAAAATTTCCCGCGTGTTCGGGCAAGCAGCCAGATTTTTGCCAAAAAAAAGCCCGCAGCGACAGCGGGCTTTTTCTTATCCGGCATCACACCCTTAGATAGGGCGGCTACCGTATTTGTTGTCCGGCTTCTTGGGCGGATCGGCGACCACGTTGGCCTCCACTTCCTGCACCTTGCCACCGCGGGCGAGGAACTCTTCCATGGCGCGAGCCAGAGCGTCACGCTCTTTGTTTTTGGCTTCAACGCTAGGCAGTTCATCAACCGAGACAGCGGCCTTGGCCTTGCCTTTGGTCGGCGTTACCGAAGCTTCCGCACCGTCATCGGCTTCAGCACCATCGTCTTCGGGAGCAGCTGCAAGCTCCTCACCGTCCTCTTCACCTTCCAGATCATCAACCAGATCGTCGTTGTCATCGTCGCTCATGTTCTACCTCATGACTTGCGAAAGCAGATTAGTTATAGCCCAGCTGTGCACGTTTTCGAATGCTGCCGGAAAAAATTCAACATCCGCTGCAAAACAGCGGTTATGCCTGTTCACCCTGAAGGGTGGCCAGGACGTTGCGAGCACCGCCAGCATCACGGTGCTCACCCAGATAAACACCTTGCCAGGTGCCTAAGGCCAATCGACCCGCCGAGACCGGCAAAACCAACTGGCAGCCTAGCAAACTGGCTTTGAAATGCGCCGGCAGGTCGTCAGGGCCTTCGTCCTCATGTTCAAAGCCGTGGGTGCCTTGTGGCACCAGACGGTTGAAAAAGCGCTCGAAGTCACGACGTACAGCCGGGTCAGCGTTCTCGTTGACGGTCAACGACGCCGAGGTGTGCTGCAGCCACAAATGCAACAACCCGACTCGGCACCCCCGCAGCTCCGGCAAGCCTGCAAGAATTTCGTCGGTTACCAGATGAAACCCGCGTGGCTTGGCCCGCAGGGTAATTCTGGTCTGTTGCCACATACAGTTCTCCGCACATTCGGCGCGCATTCTAACGCGCTGGTAGAAAAAGCAAAGCGCGCAATAATCCGTCTTTTCTGTAAGCCATCGACGCTTGCTCGCCAACGTGGCGAGGAACTCTGCAAACTGTCAGGAATGCCCCTTGCAAAGCGGCCTGAGTATCTGGCCAAACGCTTTGCCGGGCAATCTATCGACAAACTCCAGACAAAAAAATGCCCGGTAAACCGGGCATTTTTTTACAGTGGCTTACAAGTTGTAGCCACGCTCGTTGTGTTGCGCAAGGTCTAGGCCGACAGCTTCTTCCTCTTCGGTGACACGCAGGCCCATGACCGCGTCCAGCACCTTGAGAATGATGAAGGTTACGATCGCCGTGTAAACCACGGTGAACGCCACGCCTTTGAACTGAATCCAGACCTGAGCCGCGATGTCAGTCACAGTACCGAAGCCGCCCAGAGCAGGGGCTGCGAATACGCCGGTCAGGATTGCGCCGACGATGCCGCCGATGCCGTGCACGCCGAAAGCGTCCAGGGAGTCGTCGTAGCCCAGCTTGCGCTTGAGGCTGGTGGCGCAGAAGAAGCAGATAACGCCTGCCGCCAGACCGATGATCAAAGCGCCCATCGGGCCAACAGTACCGGCAGCCGGAGTGATAGCCACCAGACCCGCAACAACACCCGAAGCGATACCCAGCGCGCTTGGTTTGCCGTGAGTCAGCCACTCAGCGAACATCCAGCTCAGTGCAGCAGCGGCGGTCGCGATCTGAGTAACCAGCATGGCCATGCCTGCAGTGCCGTTGGCAGCAGCGGCGGAACCGGCGTTGAAGCCGAACCAGCCAATCCAGAGCATTGCTGCGCCGACCAGGGTGTAACCCAGGTTGTGCGGTGCCATTGGAGTGGTAGGGAAGCCTTTACGCTTGCCAAGTACCAGACACGCCACCAGGCCAGCCACACCAGCGTTGATGTGAACAACGGTGCCGCCTGCGAAATCCAGGACTCCCCAGTCCCACATCAAGCCACCGACGCCGCCCCAGACCATGTGCGCGATTGGCGCGTAGACCAGAGTGAACCAGATAGCCATGAAGATCAGCATTGCGGAGAACTTCATGCGTTCTGCGAAAGCACCGACGATCAGGGCTGGAGTGATGATCGCGAAGGTCATCTGGAAGGTGATGAACACCGCTTCAGGGAACAGAGCCGCAGCGCCAGTGATGCTCGCAGGTGTCACACCTGCCAGGAACGCTTTGCCCATGCCGCCGAAGAACGAGTTGAAGTTGACGACGCCTTCTTCCATACCAGTGGTGTCGAACGCAATGCTGTAGCCGTAAACGACCCACAGGATGCTGATCAAACCAGTGATAGCGAAGCACTGCATCATCACGGAAAGAATGTTTTTAGAGCGGACCATACCGCCGTAGAACAGCGCGAGGCCGGGGATGGTCATGAACAGCACCAAGGCTGTTGCAGTCAGCATCCAGGCGGTGTCGCCTGAGTTGAGGACTGGGGCTGCCACTTCGTCTGCCGCCATGGCCAAGCCAGGGGTTACGAGGGACAACAGGGCTCCTAGCCCTGCGAATTGACGCAGAGTCATATTGTTTTCTCCTGGGGCGTTGGGTTGGCGGCTTAGATTGCGTCGGTATCGGTTTCGCCGGTACGGATGCGAATGGCCTGTTCCAGATTCACAACAAAGATCTTGCCGTCACCAATCTTGCCGGTGTTGGCTGCTTTGGTTATCGCCTCGATAACGCGATCCAGATCCTTATCGTCAATAGCAACATCGATCTTCACCTTGGGAAGGAAGTCGACTACGTATTCCGCACCGCGATACAACTCGGTGTGGCCTTTCTGACGTCCGAAGCCTTTGACTTCAGTAACGGTGATGCCCTGCACGCCGATTTCGGACAGCGACTCGCGCACGTCGTCCAATTTGAACGGCTTGATGATGGCAGTGACTAGCTTCATGAAACTTTCTCCCGAATTGGTGGACTTGCCCCAGGAAAACAAACCCGACTCAAGTCTAAGCGCAGTGCCTGGCTTTGTAACGCATCGGTCGCCTGAAGGAGGTCCGACCAACCCCAGAAAACCGCTTTTGACGAAACATTCCCCGCTCCGCCTGCCGCACTGTATTCGTCAACACGACTGCATCAGTGCATGGGTCATCAGCGACTAAGCAGAAAGCTTGCCATCTCGTGAATTTTCATTGAATACAGGCCCTTGATCCCTGTTTCAGGCACCTGAACCTCTCTGTGAAGCGTATTGGCGCACAACTAAAGTGCGTTCGTGCACGCGCTGGTGCGCCATTATCGTGCGCCCGATGCCGCTGGAAATGACTATAGACGCTCCGTGCTACACTGCCGCCCATCTGAAACCGGAGGTAGACATGCTCGCGCCCAAAGCTTTCCTCGATGCCCTGAGCGGCCACGCCTCGCGCTTGTTCAATGGCGAAACGCCGATCCCGCGTAACGAATTTGAAACCCAGTTCAAAGCCCTGCTGCAAAGCGGCTTCAGCAAACTGGATCTGGTCAGCCGGGAAGAATTCGACAGCCAGATGGCCGTCCTCGCCCGCACCCGTGCCCGCCTTGAAGCGCTTGAGGCGAAAGTTGCAGAGATGGAAGCGAAGCTGAATCCACCTGCGGGTGAGTAGAGCTGACATGCGACGGTTTTGTGGGAGCCAAGCTTGGTCTGGGCGGCATTCCAACGATGAACGATGACGCGGGTTTCTGATAAACCGCGGCGCCTTCATCGCGGGCAATCCTCCCCACAGATATCGATCATCCCTGTGGGAGCCGAGCTTGCTCGCGATAAATGATAACGCGGTCTACCTGAGTACCTAGGCGTCTATATCGCGGGCAAGCCTCGCTCCCACGGGGATTTGCATTTTCTGCATGACAGGGTGGTGTCAGTATAAAAAGGACATTCCTGCGGACACAAAATGGTGCATCCCCTTCTGCATCTGCCTCACCTTGCAACCATCAACCGTTCCAGCTTTTTCGAATACGGCGAAAGATCACCGATGGTGCGCTCGACCCATTGCGGGTCGTAATAGGTATCCAGATAGCGCTCGCCGCTGTCGCACATCAACGTCACCACTGAGCCTTTCAAGCCCTGCTCCTGCATTTGTAGCGCTACCGTCAGCGCGCCCCACACGTTTGTCCCGGTGGAGCCACCGGGCTTCTTGCCGATCAGCTTTTCCAGCCAGCCAAGGGTCGCGATGCTTGCTGCATCAGGGATTTGCAACATGTCGTCAATCACGCCCGGCAGAAACGACGCTTCGACTCTGGGCCGTCCAATGCCTTCAATGCGGCTGCCCTTGAGGCTGGTCAGGCTGGTATCACCGCTGCGGTAGCTGTCGTAGAACACCGAATTCTCCGGGTCTACGACGATCAGTTTGGTGGCGTGGCCCTTGTAGCGAATAAACCGACCGATAGTCGATGACGTGCCGCCCGTTCCTGCGCTCATCACAATAGCCGTCGGAATGGGATGTTCTTCTCCACTCAACTGATCAAAGATGCTGTCGGCGATGTTGTTATTGCCGCGCCAGTCTGTAGCCCGTTCGGCGTAGGTGAACTGATCCATGTAATGGCCGTTGTCGACTTGGGCCAGACGTTCAGCTTCTGGATACATGTCGCAGGACTGCTCCACAAAGTGGCAGCGCCCGCCAAGCAGCTCGACCTGCTGGATTTTCTTGCTCGCGGTATGACGCGGCATGACTGCGGTAAAAGGCAGCCCCAGCAGTTTTGCGAAATACGCCTCCGATACTGCAGTGCTGCCGGAAGAGGCCTCCACTACATGCGTGCCTTGGCGAATCTTGCCGCTACAGATCGCATGAAGAAATAACGAGCGCGCCAGACGATGCTTCAAGCTACCGCTGGGGTGAGTACTTTCGTCTTTGATGTAGATATCGATACCGTTCAGTGCCGGAACATCAAGCTTGAGCATGTGGGTATCGGCCGAGCGCTGCTGATCGCAGTTGAGGGTTTTGATCGCGGTACGAATCCAGTCATTCATCTCTTCTGCGCCTCAGCAAAATCACATCTATTCTTGATGGCAAATGTTACTGAATGCTGGGAAAAAGGATTTCTTTTTGTTCTATTGTTTAGCCTCATTTTTAGAAAAATATTCTCCCAAAGGACTGAATTGAAAAATGGACAGTCTTGATCGCCATATCCTCAGTATTTTGCAGCGTGATGCCTCCATCGTGCTCAAAGACCTTGCTGAAGCCGTCAACCTCTCAACAACGCCCTGTTGGAAGCGAGTCAAAAAGCTCGAAGAGGCCGGGTACATCAAATCCAGAGTTGCGCTTCTTGATCCGGAAAAGCTGGGGCTGGGGTTGTCGGTTTTCGTCCAGCTCAAGACCCAGCGCCATGACACTCAGTGGCTTGAGCAATTCGCCCAAACCGTCATGCAGTACGAAGAGGTCATGGAGTTCTACCGAATGGCCGGCGAATGGGACTACATGCTGCGACTGGTCGTCAGCGACATGGCCGCCTACGACCGCTTTTACAAAAAGCTGATCAGCAGCACTGAAGGCCTTTCGACCATTACCTCCAGCTTCGCCATGGAGCAGTTGAAGTACACGACGGCGTTGCCGTTGCCTCGTAGTTAGGCCTGTTCCCTGGGTGGGAGCAGGCTAACGACCGGTTAGAAGGTGTAGCTGACCGTGGCGCTGACGTTGCGCTCCTCACCCAGATAGCAGTAGCTCAGGCTTGCACAGGACGCGACGTAAGATTCGTTGGTCAGGTTGTTCGCGTTAACCCGTACGTCGACGCCTTTGAGCCCGACTTTGCTCAGGTCATAACCGACTGAAGCGTCGAACAGCGTGTAGGACGGCACCTTCAGGGTGTTTTCAGCATCTGCCCAGCTGTAGCCGACGTAGCGCACTCCTGCGCCCAGACGCAGGCCATCCAGCGCACCGCTGTTGAAGGCGTAGTCGCCCCATACCGACGCCATGTGTTTAGGGGCCTGTGTCGGTGAGTTGCCTTTGTTCTCGATGACATTGGTGGGCGTGCTCAACGTGCTGATCATCGATTTGGAGTATTCGATGTCGGTCAGTGTGTAGCCGCCCAACACTTTGAAGTTGTCGGTTAACTGCACGTGCGCTTCCAGCTCCAGACCCTGGGAGCGTACCGCGCCAATAGGGCGATAGAAATTCTCTTGCGGCAGTTTGGAAGCCAGATTCTCCTGATCAATCCGGAATACCGAGGCGGTAAACAGATTGTCCGTTCCGGGTGGCTGGTACTTGATGCCTGCTTCCCATTGAGTGCCGTCTGTTGGCGCCAGAGGGTTGCCATCACTGTCGGCGTACGAGTTCGGGTTAAACGACTCTGAATAGCTCACGTACGGCGCAATACCGTTATCGAACAGATACAGCACACCTGCCCGGCCGGTGAGCTTGGTGCGTCGATCACTGATTTCGGTACCCTCTGGCCGCCCGGCCTCTGCCAGTCGGTTCTCGTCCGAGGTTTCCACCCAGTCCTGACGCAGGCCCAGCGAGAAGCGCCATTTATCCAGCTCGATCAAGTCCTGTGCATAAACGCCGGTCTGCTCCAGACGGCGTACGTAGCTGGTCGGGCTGAAGTAACTGATCGCCGAATTGCCATAAACCGGGTCGAAACCATTGAGCGATGCGACCGAACCACTGGTCCAGTCCACCACGGTCTTGCGTCGCTGGTAGTCAACACCGAGCAACGCCGTGTGCTTGGCCGAACCGGTGAAGAACTCAGCCTGCAACATGTTATCGACGATGAACGCGTGCAGCCGCTCGTCACCACCGGAGTAATAGCGCGTCAGCTCGTTGCTGGTGGGCGTTGTCCAGTCGTAGGCGTAGATCTGATCGTTCTTCACCTTCGAGTCCAGATAACGGAAGTTCTGTCTGGCCGTAAACACATCGTTGAAGCGGTGCTCGAACTGGTAGCCGAAGGATTGTTGATCGCGACTGAAGCCATCGACTCCAGGCTCGCCATCGAAGAAGTGCTCGGAGATACGTTGCCCATTACGCTTGCGCAGCGTGCCACTGGCCGGTACGCCGCCGTGATAGCCGCCTTCCGGGTCGTGTTGCAGATAGGCTTGCAGGGTCAGCGATGTGTCTTCGCTGAAGTCGATGCTCACGGTCGGCGCCAGCGCGTAGCGCTTCTCTTCGACGTGATCGAATTGCGTGTCTGACTTATCCACAAGCCCGGTCAGGCGATAAGCGATGCGCTTGTCTTCATCCACGGGCCCGCTGAAATCGAACCCCATGCCGCGTTGTCCTTGCGTGCCAACGGTGGCCTGAACCTGATGGTACGGCTCAAACAACGGTTTTTTACTGGTCAATGCCACCAGACCACCCGGCGAACTGCGGCCGTACAGAACTGAAGATGGACCTTTCAGGATGTCGACCCGCTCCAGAAAGTACGGATCAACCTGCATCGTGCTGTAGGTGCCGCTATCGCCCATGGACTTGAGGCCGTCCAGGTAAATGTTATCCACAGAGCCGTCGTTGAAGCCGCGCAAGGCTACATAGTCGTAGCGATGGGTCGCGCCGTAAGGGTTGGTCAACACGCCCGGCGTGTAACGCATGGCCTGCGATACGGTTTGTGAGCCTTGATCATCCATTTGCTGGCGAGTGACGACCGACACAGACTGCGACGTTTCCAGCACCGACGTGCTGGTCTTGGTGGCGATCTGGCTATGAGTCGCGTTGTAGCCTTCCATGCTGCCCAAGGCGTTGCCCAGTGCGAAGCCACGAATATCGGTGCTCGGTAATGCCAGTACTTCACCCGCCGTTTCGCGCAGCACGTAACTGCTGCCATCCTCTGTGACAGCTTGCAGGCTGTTACTCCCAAGCAAGATGCTTAGCGCCTGATCCGGGGCATAGCTGCCTTGCAGGCCCGGCGATTGCTTGCCGGCAGTTTGAGCCGGCGTGGCGGCCAAGGTGATACCCGCTTGCCGGGCGAACTGGTTCAAGGCTTCGCCCAATGGGCCAGCGCCGATGGAATAGCTGCGCACAGCACCGATCACCACCGCACCGTCTTGAGCGTGAACCGCTAAAGGCAACGCGGCAGCGCCCAAGGCCACGCATATCAATGTCGCGCGCACCGCTGTGGCGAGGTGTGTTGCGCGCGCGTCAACGGCGACGTTTTGCAGGCTTGATTGCGATTTATCTAGAGGCCGGGTCATGGGCGATTCCGTAGAGTCAGTGAAGAGAACAGAGGAGCTGATCTCTAAGCCGGACCTGTAGGCAAAACCCGCCAAAAAATTTCAGACTTCATGCTTGGCGCTGCAACGTGACCCACCAGCGCGTGCGATACCTGAGCTGGACAGGCAACGTCTGGGTAACAACCGTGAGCAGTTTGTCGGTGTTTTCCAGCCGAAATACGCCGGAAAGACGCAGGTCGGCAATATCGTCAGCGCAGCCCAGATGACCGTGGCGGTAAGCCCCGATCTCGGTGAGGAAGTCTCTGAGGCGCATGTTTCGCGTCACGATCAGACCTTCGCTCCAGGCACCAGCGTCCATGTCGAGCGTGGGCAACTGAACCGCTTCGCGAGACGACACCAGGTAATGCTGCCCCGCGCTTACAGTGATGGGAGACGCGGCGGGTGAGCGAATGATCGACTGCCCTTCAAGCACACTGATGCGCGTCTGGTCCGGATACTGCCTGACGACGAAGCGTCCGTTGATGCCCTCGAACAACCCGTGGCGACTTTGCACTAATAGCGGTCTGTGGGTCGGGCTTTGGACATCGGCACCGCACCCCACGAGAATCTCACCTCGATTCAGAGTAATCAGGCGACGTTCGGCGTTGAAGTTCTGATCCACCGCGCTGTCGGTGTTCAATTGCAGGCTTGAGCCGTCGCTGAGCTGAAAGCGCTCACGCTGCCCGACGCTGGTCGCGAAATCTGCGCTCCATTGTTGCCAAGGCACGGCCTCTCGCGACAGCCACGCACTTGAACCCACCACGACCAGTCCGGACAGCAGTTTCAGGGTTTGTCTGCGGCTCAGTCGTTGTGCGCTGTTTTCCAGTGCTTCGATGGCTGCGCCTGGGGCGGGCAGATGCTGAAAGCGACTGTTGAGTTCGCCGTTCAGGGCCTGGATACGCTGCCAGGCGCATTCGTGATCGGCATGTGCGAAACGCCACTGCTCACATTGCTCGCGCAATTGTGGGTTGTGCCCTCCGCTGTTGAGGCGCATCGACCACTGAATCGCCTGTTTCACGACCTGCGGCGAGGGTTCTCGCGAGCGCGCAGGGGCAGATACGCCGCTCACGCTGGATACCTCAACAGATAGCAGTGATACAACGCGTCGGCGACATAGCGTTCTACAGAGCGCACCGACACGCCCATTCGTTCGGCGATCTGCTTGTAGGGCATGCCGTCGCATTGAGCCAGCAGAAAAGCCTGGCGGACCTTCGGTTTCAAGCCATCCAGCATCTTCGCAATGCTTTCCAGCAACTCGAATACCAACTCCCGGGACTCGGGCGAAGGTGACTCGTTGCAGGGTAAATGAGCGATGGCTTCAAGATAGGCGCGCTCCAGCTCCTCGCGTCGCCAATGATCGATGACGATCCCTTTGGCAACGGTACGCAGAAACGCACGAGGTGCTTTCAGCTCAAGCAGTTCGTGGCGATTGAGCAGCCGGACAAAAGTATCCTGCGCCAGATCCGCCGCATCGGCTGCATTGCCCAGCTTGCTGCGCAGCCAGATGTTGAGCCAGCCGTGATGATCGATGTAAAGCGTGCGCAGAGTGGCGTGATGAGAAGGCATTGCGGCGCGCCATCCCAGCGCGGTGTAAATGATAATGAGTCGCATTGTGTTAAAGCGCTGCACAATTTGCAACTGCTTAAGGGATGAGACGCCTGCCGCGTGTGTTACGCCTTCAGGTATTGCAGGACGGTTTCGATGCTGGCCAGTGGAGGCGCGGACATTAATTGCCCGGCTGGGCACCACGGATAACTGACCTGTTGCAACCAATCCATCACCGGCTCAACTTCTGCTGTCGGGCAGACCAGCATCTGCTCGATGGTAATCCTCAAGTGTGTCGCCAATCCTGAATCGAACTGCCAGTCATATTGCCCGCAACCAAAGCGCAGATCCCCCGTGGTCTTATCCGACATCCCCACCAGCCACTTGCAGTGATACTCGGTCGCCTCCTCGGCTGGCGGCTCACCGATGCAGAACGTGTAAACGTTTTCATAGGTCTGCCCGAAACGCCGCACCAACACCTCCGCAATCCCGTCCCGGCCTTCAACGGTGGGCGGAAATGAAATGGCCCCGGTGTGGACGACCATTTCTAGCGTCGCGTTGCTGACGAATGACTGACGTAGCAGGTGTGGGCGATTGCCGTCTTTGGCGAGGATGTAGTGCTCGATGGATTGGGCTGGGGTTGGCATTGGGGGCTCTTTTTTTTGTAACTGCCTGATTTGGATAGTTTTCTGTAGGAGCTCACGAGCACCGCGAGGCAGCGATGGCGTCCTGTCTGAGACACCGCTATCGCGGGCTCGCGGTGCTCGTGCGCTCCTACAGGTCATTTATAAACCACGCGGCGGCGCAGTGTCAGGGACACAAGAGGTTTATCGCGGGCATCCATTAACACCCTGTATCCATTCATTCCTTCAAAGATCGGCCCGATGTCGCAGGATGCGAGGGTCGTTTTTTCAAGGAAGAATCATGTCTCTGGCCATTGTTCATAGTCGTGCCCAAGTGGGCGTTGAAGCGCCTGCGGTTACTGTCGAAGCGCACTTGGCTAACGGTCTGCCTGCGCTGACGCTGGTGGGTTTGCCGGAAGGTGCTGTGCGGGAAAGCAAGGATCGGGTGCGCAGTGCGATTCTTAATTCCGGGCTTAAATTTCCGGATCGGCGCATCACGCTCAACCTCGCCCCGGCGGATTTGCCCAAGGACGGCGGGCGATTTGATCTGGCGATTGCGTTGGGTTTGCTGGCTGCAAGTGGGCAAGTGCCATTGGTGGCGTTGCAGGATGTGGAATGCCTTGGCGAGCTGGCATTGTCGGGTGCAATCCGTCCGATTCAGGGCGTGTTGCCAGCTGCGTTGGCAGCGCGGGCGGCGCAACGCACGCTGATCATTCCGGCGGTTAATGCTGAAGAGGCGTGTCTGGCGTCAGGCCTGCGCGTGATCGCAGTCAATCATCTGCTGGAGTTGGTGGCGCATTTCAACGGGCAGACGCCGATCACGCCGTACCAGTCCAGCGGGCTGTTGCACCAGGCCAAGCCTTATCCGGATCTCAGCGAAGTGCAGGGCCAGACCGCTGCGAAAAGAGCACTGATCATTGCCGCTGCTGGCGCGCACAATCTACTTTTTAGCGGCCCACCCGGCACCGGTAAAACCCTGCTCGCCAGCCGCTTGCCGGGTTTGCTGCCACCGCTGGATGAGTACGAAGCGCTGGAAGTGGCGGCGATTCAGTCGGTGGCCAGCCAGATCCCGCTGACCAGTTGGCCGCAACGTCCGTTTCGTCAGCCTCATCACTCGGCGTCCGGCCCGGCATTGGTCGGCGGTGGCAGTCGACCGCAGCCCGGTGAAATCACCCTCGCCCATCACGGCGTGCTGTTTCTTGATGAGCTGCCGGAGTTTGATCGGCGCGTATTGGAGGTGCTTCGCGAGCCTCTGGAGTCAGGCCATATCGTGATCTCTAGAGCGCGGGATCGGGTGCGGTTTCCGGCCCGCTTTCAACTGGTCGCCGCCATGAACCCCTGCCCCTGTGGATACCTTGGCGAACCGACCGGGAGGTGCCGTTGTTCCACGGAGCAGATTCAGCGCTACCGCAACAAACTGTCCGGGCCGTTGCTGGATCGTATTGACCTGCACCTGACCGTCGCCCGAGAAACCACTGCCCTCAATCCCAGCGTACAAAACGGTGAAACCACGGCCAGCGCTGCGGCTGTGGTTGCCAAAGCACGGGATCGCCAGAACCGACGTCAGGGTTGCGCCAATGCCTTTCTGGATATGCCGGGGCTGCGCAAGCATTGTGGATTATCCAGAGAGGACGAGGCTTGGCTGGAAACGGCGTGTGAGCGACTGACCTTGTCGCTGCGTTCGGCACATCGGCTGCTCAAGGTGGCAAGGACGTTGGCTGATCTGGAGCAGGTGGATGCGATTAACCGCAGTCATGTGGCCGAGGCGTTGCAGTATCGGCCGGCGAGTGGATGATCAGCAGGTTGGCGCCATGAGTTTGATGGTCCCACTGAATTGTGAAGATCCTGTGGGGGCCGGGCTTGCCCGCGATAAGGGCATCACGGTTTGTCTGAGATACCTAGGCGGCCTTATCGCGGGCAAGCCCAGCTCCCACAGGCGATTTGCAATGCTCTTCAAGGTGTGGGTAAGCCTTGAGTTTTCCACAGGATCGGTCCTACAGCAGGAACGGAGTTATCCACAGGTCGCCAGTGTCCTGCGCTGACAGTCGTGTGCGCCTCAAGGAATTAACCTCTCTCCCGGCTGAATATTCAGCTACTGGATTTGGCGATCTGGAAAAGGGAGTGATACTGCTGTTCATACGAAGCGGGCACATTTGCCTGCGCCTTGTTATGGCTGCTGTATGCGGGAGATCTTCGGGTCTGCCGGTCGCTCCTTACCGGTTCGCCAACCCGCATGCAGTTGCCACCCTATCGTTTGGCGACGAGAAGCGGTGGCTCCCACCAAGGAGATGCACTTTTGAATACATGCAATAACCCGCACCACATCCCCATGCTCTTCATCCGCCAGAAAAAACACATGCACGCCATTTGCCTCGAAGGCCAGGTCTGGTTCTGCGCGCGTGATCTGGGTTATCTGATGGGGATATTTCTGGATGAGCATCGCGCTCGCAAACTGGCACCCGATCAGCGCAAAACCATTTTGCTGGAACGCTATGGCGCAGTGCAGGAAACGCTGATGATCAGCGAGTCCGGGGTTTATGCGCTATTGCTCTATCAGCACGGCGCTCACAACGGGCCGCTGCGCGAATGGCTTGAGCATCATGTTGTGCAAGCCGTGCGCGACCGTGATCAAGTGCCAACATCACAACGCCCGGTGCTGGGTTTGATGCATTGGCCCAACATGACCCTGAGCCTGCTGAACTGGCAGAACGAATCGTGGATTCGCGTGCGGGATATGCCAGAGATTTTGCTGGAGCGTTCGCGGCAGAGTGCCGGGAAGACCGCTTCGTGGTGGCGGCGATTGCTGGCGTAAGCCATACAGTTGGCGTCGCGGACTGTATCTTGCGACCCGCCTGCCTCCTGCTTAAAGTGGCGCGCACTTAAGCGAGGAAACATCAAATGGAATTCAACAACGGCTTCCTGCTCAGCCTGTCGCTGTGCCTGGAAATTGGCCTCGCCAATATGGCGATGATCAATATTGCCATGCAGCGCGGCTTTGCGCAGGGCGTCTGGCTGGGGTTGGGGACCTGCGTCGGCGATTTGATTTATGCAGTGCTGGCGATGATGGGCATGGCGGTGCTTTTGCAGTTCGAGGCGGTGCGTTGGGTGCTGTGGATCGGCGGCTCGCTGGTGCTCTGCTTCTTGAGTGTGAAAAT
The DNA here is from genome assembly GCF_002158995.1 of Pseudomonas caspiana. Classification (GTDB taxonomy): domain Bacteria; phylum Pseudomonadota; class Gammaproteobacteria; order Pseudomonadales; family Pseudomonadaceae; genus Aquipseudomonas; species Aquipseudomonas caspiana. The sequence continues at coordinate 76,102 of NZ_LOHF01000019.1, forward strand.
GCTGCTCAGTGCTTTCAAGACTGACGGGACGATGCAGCAGAGCGGCGAACAATGGGGCAAGACCAATCTGGCGCTGTTCTCCAAGGGCATCATGCTGGCGATGTCTTCGCCCAGCGCGATCCTGTGGTTTGCTGCTGTGGGCGGGGCGATCATTGCGCGCCAAGGCCATGACGTGGCGAGCGCAGGTCTGTTCCTGTCAGGCTTTTTTGCTGCGGGTTTGCTGTGGTCGATTTCACTGTGCGCGGTGGCCTACCAGGGCGGCCGGCTCATCGGTGAGAAGCTGATGAAATACACGTACATCGCGTCGGCGCTGATCTTTGCCTACTTCGCGGTGTATGTGGTGGTGAGTGGGTATGCGGAGTTTGTCGGGGCTCCGGTTGGTCTGTAGGGACCCATTACATCCAGGTCGCTGAATTGGAAGGCATCCTGTAGCTCACGAGTACCGCGAGGCCGCGATGGCGGTCTGCCTGATAAACCGCCATCGCGGCCTCGCGGTGCTCGTGCGCTCCTACAGGTTTATTTTTATGCGTGGGACAGCGCGCTGCGTTGGGCAGCGAAGCTGCCAGAGTGAGTACATATTTCTGCCAAAAAAAACGCCCCGAAGGGCGTTTTTCTTTATCACTTAACCATCAACGAAACCGGTCAACCTCGGTGCGCAAATCTGCAGCCAGGGTGTTCAGTTCTTCTGCGGTAATGGCCAGGTGCGAGACAACCTCACGTTGCTCGCTGTTGGCCATGGCGATGCTTTGCAGGTTGCTGCTCAACAAGGTGGCGGTGCTGCTTTGCTCTTGGGTGGCGGTGGTGATCGCGGCGAATTGCTGACCGGCCGAGCGGCTTTGCTCGTCGATCTGCGCCAGCGCTGCGGCCACTTTGGCGTTACGTGCCAGGCCTTCCTGCATCTGGGCATTGCCCTGTTGCATGGTGGAGATGGCGTTGCCGGTCTCTTGCTGGATGCTGGTGATCATCCCGGAGATTTCATTGGTGGCATCGCGTGTACGGGTCGCCAGGCTACGAACTTCGTCAGCAACCACTGCGAAGCCACGGCCTTGTTCGCCCGCCCGTGCTGCTTCGATGGCTGCGTTGAGCGCCAGCAGGTTGGTCTGGTCGGCAATCGACGTAATCACGCCCACGATGCTGCCGATTTCCTGAGAGCGTTGCCCCAAGGTATTGATCACAGCAGCGGTGCTGTTGATAGACGCAGCGATCTGCTCAAGGGACGACGACGCTTCTTGCATCGACGCGCGGCCGATACGAGTCTGCTGCGCGTTTTCCTGAGCCAGGCGTTCGGTATTACCCATGTTATCGGCGATGTTCAACGACGTGGCGCTGAACTCTTCAACCGCCCCCGCCATGCTGACGATTTCACCCGATTGCTGCTCCATGCCGCGATAAGCGCCGCCCGACAAACCGGACAGTTCATTCGCGCGGCTGCTGACCTGTTGAGCTGCCGTGCGGATGTGCGAAACCATGGTCGACAGCGCTTCACCCATCTTGTTGAAGCTGGTTGCCAGTTGGCCGATTTCGTCATGGCTGGTGATGTTCAAGCGCACGCTCAAATCACCTGCACCCAGTGCTTCGGCCTGACGCACCAGCTCAGACAGCGGACGAAGTTTACTGCGCAGCAACCAGATCGCCGAACTCACTGCAATCAACATCGCCAGCAGGCTGCCGATGGCCAGTTGCGTACCGACGTTCCAGGTCACGGCGCTGATTTCATCCTTGGGCATGTTCGCCAGAACGGTCCAAGGCCCGCCGCTAAACGGTTGGGCAACGCTGTAGAAGTCTTCGCTGGTATCGCTCCAGTACTGTCCTTTACCTGGCTGTTTGGCGAAATCAGCAACAGCTTTGCCAGCCTGATCAAGTGCCTGCACGCCTGCCGGCGGCACCAGCCAGCGGTTCTGATCATCGAGCAGGGCCAGCGAGCCGGTCTTGCCGATGCGGAAGTTCTTCAGGTTTTCAAACTGGACGTTTTGCGCGTCGGTGTAATCGAAGCCGACGAACAACACCGCGATGACTTTGCCGGAGCTGTCTTTCACGGGGGTGTATTGCGTCATGTAGTAGCGCTCGAACAGCACTGCCTTACCGACGTAGCTCTGGCCCGACATCAAACGGTCGTACGCCGGGTTCTTGCGGTCGAGCATCGTGCCGATGGCGCGGCTGCCATCCTGTTTGGTCAGCGAGGTGCTGATGCGGATGAACTCGTCGCCGCTGCGCACAAATACCGTAGCCACGCCTTCAGTCAGTTGGCGGAACTCGTCAACTTCTCTGAAGTTGTTGTTCAGCACATGGTCCGCCAGAACCAGGCTTGGAGTTTGCACCCCGGCGACTGTAACTGGCTGGTCCGCCTGAACAGTAAGGCCGCTGGCAAAACGCTTCTCAAACAGCCCGCTCAAACGTTGGGTGCTAACCCGCAGTGTGCTGTGAAAAGTGTTGAGCTGGTCGGCCAGCAAGCGTGCCTCGCTCGCCATGTGCTCTTCACGAATGACGAGGTTGGCTGAGTCCAGTGAACGCAACGCGAAGACAGTACTGCCGGAGATGACAACTGCCAGAATAACGGCCAAAGCAATACCGAGTTGCGAAGCAATTCGGGCACGGGGCTTGGACATGACGGCTCCTGGCCGAACGCCGGGTCTTTAATGACCTCTATTAGCCGTTCAGCTGAATTTGATTAAGTTAGGTAGCCTTGGTTGTACAGAATTTGTACAAGGGGGCGTCAATTTTACACATCGGCCTTGCGGCGTAATACTTGAGTAAGGTTCCCGGATTTGTAGGATTCGGTTACAAAATATGTCGCATTGCCACTATTCCCTGAGGATTTGCACCTCAGGCAGCTCCATGGCGCTGACTTCGCTCTGCAAAAAATCTCCCAGCCGACGCAGCCGTTCGCTGCCGGGTCGGGTTCTAGGCCAGACAAGGTAATAGTCTTCGCCGCTGTAGACGGCGGTGCGCCAAGGCAGACTTAAACGCTTCTGGGCGACATCTTCGGCGACCATGAGTAGATCCCCCATGGAAACCCCGTACCCGCGAGCGGCGGCGATCATACCTAATTCCAGCGTGTCGAACACCTGTCCGCCCTTGAGTGAAACGTGCTCCGATAAGCCCGTGCGCTCAAGCCAGCTTCGCCAGTCTCTGCGGTCTGGCGTGGGGTGCAGTAATTCTGCGCTGGCCAGGCGCTCAATGTTCCAGGGCTGATCGTCCATCAGGTTTGGCGCACCCACCGGAATCAGCAGCTCCGGGAACAGATGTATCGCCTCCCAATCGGCCGGGAGATGGCCGCGACTGAGCAGCACGGCGCAGTCGAACGGCTCATGACTGAAATCCACTACGTCGATTTCCATCCACGCGCTGGTCAACTGCACTTCATTGCCCGCCTGCAGGTGACGAAAGCGACTGAGCCGCGCCAACAGCCAACGCATGGTCAAGGTCGGCGGCGCTTTCATGCGCAAAATCCCTTCGTCGACAGACAGCGTGTTGCAGGCGCGCTCCAGGGAAGAGAAGCCGTCGCGCACGCCCGGCAGCAGGGTCCGCGCGGCTTCGGTCAGCTGGATATTGCGCCCGATGCGCTGAAACAGTCGGCAGGCAAAATGCTCTTCAAGGGTTCGAATGTGCCGACTGACCGCACTTTGGGTGATCGACAACTCTTCCGCTGCTCGCGTAAACGAGCTATGCCGCGCAGCCGCTTCAAATGCGCGCAGTGCATAAAGAGGTGGAAGACTACGGGGCATTGAGGACGCTCCTGCTGCGGTTGACGCCGATTTTGGCTAAAAAGCTAACAGATGAGTTTTACTCATGATAACGATCTTATTTATCCCTTTGTGCTCGCGCACTTAAGTGCAGAGAATGAGCGGCTCATAACTGCCCCTGAAATCGAGCGTCGCGCCATGCAACAACCTGCCATCAAAGAACTCTGGATCATCCTGCGCCTCGCCGGGCCGCTGATCGCTTCACAGATGGCACATATGCTGATGGTCTTCACTGACACGGTAATGATGGGGCACATTGGCCCTGAAGCTTTGGCGGGCGGCGGTCTGGGCGCGGCGACCTACAACTTCATTTCGTTCTTCTGCGTCGGGGTCATGGCGGCAGTCGGTACGCTTGTGGCGATCCGGCATGGTGCGGGGGACAGTAAAGGCGCTGCGCAACTGGTCCAGGCCGGTGTCTGGCTGGCGTGGGGCATGGCATTGATTGCCATGTTGATCCTGTGGAACCTTGAGCCGGTCCTGCTGCATTTTGGCCAAACCGAATCCAACGTGCACATGGCAGGTCAATTTTTGATCACCTTGCCACTGGCGTTGCCCGGCTTGTTGACGTTCATGGCCCTGCGCGGTTTCACCAGCGCACTGGGGCGTGCAGGGCCAGTCATGGCAATCAGCGTGGGCGGCGCGATTGCCAACTTCGTCCTCAACTACGCCTTTATCCACGAAGTATTCGGGCTGCCGAATCTTGGCTTGATGGGGATTGGCCTGGTCACAGCGGTAGTCACCAACGGTATGGCGTTGATTCTCGCCCTGCATATCCGTCGTCATCCGGCCTACGCGGCCTACCCGATCCGTGAAGGCTTTTGGCAGCTGTCGAGCAGCCACCTCAAAGAGCTATGGAAGCTGGGCTTGCCGATTGGCGGGACGTACGCCGTCGAGGTTGGCCTGTTCACCTTTGCTGCGTTTTGTATGGGGGCGATGGGCAGCGTGCAGATGGCCGCGCACCAGATCGCCCTGCAATCGGTGTCGATGGCGTTCATGATTCCCGTGGGGATTTCTTACGCAGTGACCATGCGTATTGGTCTGCACTATGGCGCGGGTAATCTTCTGCTGGCGCGCACCGCCGGGCGTGCGGGCATTGTTTTTGGCTCATTGGTGATGCTGATGTTCGGCATGCTGTTCTGGCTGGCACCGCATTTGGTTATCGGTCTGTTCCTGGATATCAATGACCCCAAATTCGCCGAGATCGTCGAGTTGACGGTCAAGCTGCTGGCGATTGCAGCCTGGTTTGAAATTCTTGATGGCGCGCAAACCATTGCCATGGGCGCGATCCGCGGCTTCAAGGATGCGCGGACAACCTTCCTCATCGGGCTGGCCAGTTACTGGCTGGTGGCTGCCCCTGCGGCGTGGATATTTGGTTTTTACACCAACCACGGCGCCGAGGGCGTCTGGTGGGGGCTGGCGTTGGGATTGCTGTGTGCAGCGATTGCCCTGACCTGGGCCTTCGAAAGAAAGACCTCGCGGTTGTTGCGCCGGGAAGCGGCAGCAGTGCCGGTGATGGGGTGAGGAATGTTTGATGTTGTCTCCTGCCAAACACGAACCTGCAGGAACGCACGAGCAGCGCGAAGCCGCGATAGCGGTCTGCCTGATAAACCGCTATCGCGGCCTCGCGCTGCTCGTGCGCTCCTACAGGTCTGTCGTTTGACGCAAGACAGCGCGTTTCAAACCCCGCTCAACGCCTCCGGCGCTTGCTGATCGAAGGTCAGGTATTTGATCAACTGCGATAATGGTAGTGGCTTACTGATCAGATAGCCTTGAACCTGGTCGCAGCCAAAACTGCGTAATAACGCCAGTTGGGCAGGCGTTTCGACACCTTCAGCCACCACTTCAAGGCTCAGGTTGTGGGCCAGGTTAATCATGGCGTGAACCAGCTTGCAGTTCTCATCGCGCTGCTCCATTTCACCTACGAAGCTCTTGTCGATCTTCAACAGGGTGATGGGCAGGTTGTTGAGGTGCACAAATGATGAAAAGCCCGTGCCGAAATCGTCCAGTGAGAACCGAACCCCAAGCCGTCCGAGCGCATCCATGGTTTGTTTGACCAGATCGCTACGGCGCATGACAGCCGTTTCGGTCAGTTCGAACTCCAGCCATTGCGCGTCAATCCCGCGCTCGGCAATCAGTCGGCCCAACGTTGCCAGCAACTGGTTGTCCTGAAACTGGCGAAATGACAAGTTGATAGCCATATGCAGCTGCGGCAGACCGCTTTCGATCAAGGTCTGCATGTCACGCAGTGCCCGGGATATCACCCAGTAGCCCAATGGCACGATCAGGCCACTTTGTTCTGCCAGCGGCACGAATTCGCTGGGTGGCAACAAGCCTCGTTCCTCGTGACGCCAGCGCACCAGTGCCTCCAGACCGACAATACGTCCGCTGGTCAGGCAAAGCCTCGGCTGGTAATGCAGTTCCAGCTCGTCACGACGCAGTGCCCGGCGCAGCTCGCTTTCAAGGTCTGCAAGGCTGCGAGCATTGCGGTTGAGTCTGTCGTTGAAGACATGAAAGGTACAGCCCTGAATGCCTTTGGCCTGCTGCATGGCGATATGTGCATGCCACATCAGCGGATCGGCGCCTGCCTCGGCACGGGCATGAGCGATCCCCAGGCTGCAACCGATCAGCAGGCTTTCGCCGTCGACCCAGTAGGGCTCGGACAGGGCTTCGGTGATGCGCTCTGCCATCCAGTCAGCCCGGTCCGGGGCTCGTCGGGTGTCGATCAATAGCGCGAATTCGTCGCTGCCCAAGCGGGCGATCTGATCGCAGGGTTCCAGCTGCCCTTTGAGTCGCGCCACCACCTGTAAAATCAGCCGGTCGCCAGCTTGATGACCCAGTGCGTCGTTGGCGCGGCGGAAGTTGTCCAGATCGAGATGGCCCAGCGCCAGGCCACGGCCGTCATTTTCCAGCAAGCGTGCCGCCAGTAAGGTCTGGAAACCCTGGCGGTTGGCGATACCGGTCAGCGTGTCTTGCTCGGCCAGACGTTGCAGCGTGCTTTCCAGCAAGGCGCGTTCGCGTACATGGCGCAAGCAGCTGCGCAGGCTCACCGGGGTTAATTCGCTGCGGATCAGCCAGTCACTGGCGCCCAGTGGCGCAATCAACGGCTCCTCTTCAAGCAGCATGATCACTGGCAGGTTGCAGCGGCCGGGTGGAGGCTGCAGTTCTGGCGTGGTGAGCAGTACGGTGTGGTTGTCGTCGACTAGAGAGGCACTGATGTCGTTCCAGTGCGAGAAGGACAACGGATTTGCCTGATTCTGCTCAGGCGTCAGGCAACTGCGCAGCAATACCAGCCATTCCGGCTCGTGGGCCAGCACTAACAACCGCAAGGGTTGGACAGGCGTAGGCAAGCTAGCTCCCTAGACTCGAAAAGAGACAAACAGAAGGCCGGGACAAGGGCCAAACAGAGCGATCATTCAGCATTCGGATGCGCAAATGTAACAAAACCAAAAAAATTAGATAGCTGCGGGCGACATAAGACGTCACTCATTGGCGGACGGTCGCTGCACAATCGCCATAGCCTGCTAAAATGCCCGCCCATTTCGTTAGTGATCCTCTTCCTGATATGTCCCGACTCAATCCTCGGCAACAAGAAGCCGTGAACTACGTCGGCGGCCCTCTTTTGGTGCTCGCCGGTGCAGGCTCCGGCAAGACCAGCGTGATCACCCGCAAGATCGCCCACCTGATCCAGAATTGCGGCATCCGTGCTCAATACATCGTCGCCATGACCTTTACCAACAAGGCCGCCCGCGAGATGAAAGAGCGGGTCGGTACGTTGCTGCGCGCGGGTGAAGGTCGCGGCCTGACCGTGTCGACCTTCCACAACCTGGGGCTGAACGTGATCCGCAAGGAGCATGTGCGACTGGGCTACAAGCCGGGCTTCTCGATCTTCGACGAGACCGACGTCAAAGCCCTGATGACCGACATCATGCAGAAGGAATACTCGGGCGACGACGGCGTCGACGAGATCAAAAACATGATCGGCTCCTGGAAAAACGACCTGATCCTGCCCGCTGAAGCATTGGAAAACGCCCGCAACCCCAAGGAACAGACCGCGGCCATCGTTTACACCCACTATCAGCGCACGCTCAAGGCGTACAACGCGGTGGACTTCGACGATCTGATTCTGCTCCCGGTAAAGCTGTTCCAGGAACACGCTGACATTCTGGAAAAATGGCAGAACAAAGTCCGCTATCTGTTGGTGGACGAATATCAGGACACCAACGCCAGCCAATACCTGCTGGTAAAGCTGCTGATCGGCATGCGTAACCAGTTCACCGTAGTGGGTGACGACGACCAGTCGATCTACGCCTGGCGTGGCGCGCGTCCGGAAAACCTGATGCTGCTCAAGGAAGACTACCCGTCGCTGAAGGTGGTCATGCTCGAGCAGAACTACCGCTCGACCAGCCGGATTTTGCGCTGCGCCAACGTACTCATCTCCAACAACCCCCATGAGTTCGAAAAGCAGCTGTGGAGTGAGATGGGGCACGGCGATGAAATTCGCGTGATTCGTTGCCGCAATGAAGATGCCGAGGCCGAGCGCGTCGCTGTGGAGATTCTCAGCCTGCATTTGCGTACTGATCGGCCTTACAGCGATTTTGCGATCCTCTATCGCGGTAACTATCAGGCCAAGTTGATTGAGCTGAAGTTGCAGCATCACCAGGTGCCGTATCGCCTGTCCGGCGGTAATAGCTTCTTTGGCCGTCAGGAAGTGAAAGACCTGATGGCCTATTTCCGCTTGCTGGTTAACCCGGATGACGACAACGCTTTCCTGCGGGTGATCAACGTGCCGCGCCGGGAAATCGGCTCCACGACGCTGGAAAAACTCGGTAACTACGCCACCGAGCGGAAAATTTCGATGTACGCCGCCACCGATGAAATCGGCTTGGGCGAGCATCTGGACAGCCGTTACACCGACCGCTTGCAGCGCTTCAAGCGCTGGATGGACGGCGTGCGTCAGCAGTGCGCGCAGAACGATCCCATTGCTGCGTTGCGCAGCATGGTCATGGACATCGATTACGAGAACTGGCTGCGTCAGAACAGCTCCAGTGACAAGGCCGCCGATTACCGCATGGGCAACGTCTGGTTCTTGATCGAGGCGTTGAAAAACACCCTCGAAAAAGACGAAGAAGGTGAAATGACCATTGAGGAAGCCATCGGCAAGCTGGTCCTGCGCGACATGCTCGAGCGTCAGCAGGAAGAAGAGGATGGCGCGGAAGGCGTGCAGATGATGACGCTCCACGCCTCCAAAGGCCTGGAATTTCCCTACGTGTTCATCATGGGCATGGAAGAAGAAATTCTCCCTCACCGCTCCAGTATCGAAGCCGATACCATCGAGGAAGAGCGTCGTCTGGCTTACGTGGGCATCACCCGTGCGCGCCAGACCCTGGCATTCACCTTTGCTGCCAAGCGTAAGCAGTACGGTGAAATCATCGACTGCTCGCCAAGCCGTTTCCTTGATGAACTGCCGCCCGACGATCTGGCCTGGGAAGGCAACGACGACACTCCGACCGAAGTGAAGGCGGTGCGCGGCAATACCGCATTGGCGGACATCCGCGCGATGTTGAAAAAATAATTCCGACTATTGATTGCGCAGATTCGCGCACCCGAGGAAGCGACGTGGAAGCATTGCATCAGAAGATTCGCGCAGAAGGCATCGTACTTTCCGATCAGGTATTGAAGGTCGATGCGTTTCTCAATCACCAGATCGACCCCGTGCTGATGCAGCAGATTGGCGACGAATTCGCGGCGCTGTTCGCGGATTCCGGCGTCACCAAGATTGTTACTATCGAAGCTTCGGGTATTGCGCCTGCGGTGATGACCGGTTTGAAGCTGGGCGTGCCGGTGATTTTCGCCCGTAAGCATCAGTCGCTGACCCTGACCGAAAACCTGCTGCTGGCCACGGTGTATTCGTTCACCAAGCAGACGGAGAGCACCGTTGCCATCTCGCCCCGTCACCTGAACAGCAGCGACAAGGTACTGATCATTGATGACTTCTTGGCCAACGGAAAGGCGTCCCAAGCGCTGATTTCGATCATCAAGCAAGCAGGCGCCACCGTTGCCGGGCTGGGCATCGTGATCGAGAAGTCCTTCCAGGGCGGTCGTGCTGAACTGGACGCGCAGGGCTATCGCGTTGAGTCCCTGGCGCGGGTCAAATCCCTGGCGGATGGGGTTGTGACGTTTGTTGAGTGATCGGGTCGACCATCTGATTCAATGAATTGAAATGCAT
>NZ_LOHF01000019.1:86143-104316 GCF_002158995.1 Pseudomonas caspiana
CCCTGTAGGAGCGCACGAGCACCGCGAGGCCGCGATGGCGGTGTGTCAGGCAGAACGCTATCGCTGCCTCGCGGTGCTCGTGAGTTCCTACAGGTCCTTCGTTTCTGCGAGATATATCGTCTACATCAACCCGCACTCCGCCATCGACAGCGGATCACCGTCACCAATAATCAAGTGATCCAGCACCTTCACGTCGATCAGCCACAAGGCGTCGCGCAGACGTTTGGTCAGGTCGATGTCGGCCTGGCTGGCGTCGGTCACGCCTGAAGGATGGTTGTGGCAGAGGATCAGGCTGGCCGAGTTGTGGGCCATGGCACGCTTGACCACTTGCCGGGGATGCACGTGAGCGCTGTTTATCGAGCCGTGGAACAGTATTTCGAAAGCCTGCACGCGGTGCTTGTTGTCCAGAAACAGGCAGCCAAATACTTCATGGGGTTCATGACGTAACAGCGCTTTGAGGTAATTGCGTACCTGCTCCGGGCTTTCCATTGCTGAATCGCGTTTCAGACTCTCCGCCATATGCCGACGAGCCATTTCCATGACCGCCTGCAACTGCGCGAATTTGGCGGGACCCAGGCCCAGGTGTGAGCTGAATTCGGTCAGGTCAGCATCCAGTAACGGTCGCAGCCCGCCAAATTGATTCAACAGGTGACGGGCCAGGTCTACAGCGCTTTTTCCGGCCACACCGGTGCGCAGGAAAATAGCCAGCAGCTCGGCGTCGGACAGACTTGCCGAACCCAGCTCCAGCAGCCGCTCACGCGGGCGTTCGGCCACAGGCCAGTTGCGAATACTCATACCACCTCCATGTGTGTTGGCGCCGCTGTTCCAGCACGGTCGCTGTGCTATCTTAGCCCATCTTTTTTGCGCGGCGATCGGCCTGGGGAAACGTCCATCGCCGCCGCGTATCTCTCGACTAAAAGGCAGGCCTATGCAGCGGCTGTATCGGAAACGCATCGTTCTTGGCGTTGGCGGCGGTATCGCGGCCTACAAGAGCGCAGAACTGGTTAGACGCTTGCGTGACCAGGGTGCTGAAGTGCGTGTCGTCATGACCCGAGGTGGCGCTGAGTTCATCACTCCACTGACCATGCAGGCCCTTTCCGGGCACCCGGTTCATCTGGATTTGCTCGATCCGGCCGCAGAAGCCGCGATGGGGCATATCGAACTGGCCAAGTGGGCCGACCTGATTCTTGTTGCGCCCGGCACCGCAGACCTTATTGCGCGCTTGGCACAAGGCATTGCCAACGATCTGTTGACCACGATCGTTCTGGCCACTGACGCCATTGTGGCGGTGGCTCCGGCGATGAATCAGGCGATGTGGCGCGATGCTTCCGTGCAGGCTAACGTTCGTTTGCTGGAAGAGCGCGACTTTCGCATTTTCGGCCCTGCTTCTGGCAGTCAGGCCTGCGGCGATGTCGGTTTCGGGCGCATGCTTGAACCTGATGATCTGGCGCAGTCTGCGGCCGATTGCTTCCAGCGTCTGTCCCTGACCGGCAAGCATGTATTGATCACGGCGGGTCCGACGCAGGAAAACATCGACCCGGTGCGTTACATCACCAATCACAGCTCCGGCAAAATGGGCTTTGCCCTGGCCGAGGCCGCGATTGAGGCCGGTGCTCGCGTCACGCTGATCACCGGCCCGGTCAACCTGCCGACGCCGGATCGCGTATCGCGCATCGACGTTGTCAGCGCCCGGGACATGCTGGCTGCCTGCGAGGCCGCCATCCCGTGCGACCTTTTCATCGCTTCCGCAGCGGTCGCGGACTACCGCCCAGAAGTGGTTGCCCCGCATAAACTCAAGAAAGACCCGTCCACGGGCGACGGCCTGTTGCTGCAGATGGTGCGTAACCCGGACATTCTGGCGACCATCGCTACCCGTCCGGATCGTCCGTTCAGTGTTGGCTTTGCCGCTGAAACTGAACACTTGCTCGACTATGCTGCACGCAAGCTCAAGGACAAAAACCTTGATCTGATTGTCGCCAACGATGTTGCCAACCCCAGCATCGGCTTCAATAGCGAAGAAAACGCCTGCAGCGTGATCGACCGCGCACTGCACGCAACGCTCTTCGCCCAGACCAGCAAGGGCAAGATCGCCCGCCAGCTGATCACTTTTATCGCCGAACGAATGAACCAGGTTTAATTACGAATGCACGCTCTACAAGCCAAGATCCTCGACCCTCGCATTGGCAGCGAATTTCCTTTGCCGGCTTACGCCACCATCGGTTCCGCCGGGCTCGACCTGCGCGCCATGCTCAAGGAGGACACTGTTCTCGAGCCAGGCCAGACGCTGTTGATCCCGACCGGTCTGTCGATCTACATCGGCGATCCGGGCTTGGCGGCGTTGATCTTGCCGCGCTCCGGTCTTGGTCACAAACATGGCATCGTACTGGGCAATCTCGTGGGTCTGATCGACTCCGATTACCAGGGCGAACTGATGGTCTCCTGCTGGAATCGCGGGCAGACTGCTTTCAATATTTCCATTGGCGAACGCATTGCCCAACTGGTGCTGGTACCGGTGGTGCAGGCGCATTTCGAACTGGTTGAAGAGTTCGACGAAAGCCAACGCGGTGCTGGCGGTTTCGGTCACTCAGGTAGCCACTGACCTTTGAGCCGATAGCTCGATGCCCGACAGCCTGAGGCTGTTGCGGCATTGAGTGAGTGACTGTCCCAGCTTCAGGATGAATGACCGGGGAGCGTTCAGGTGCAAGGCAGCCAACAGCATGCAACATCCGATACCCAGCCTCCGGCGCCGAGTCTGTCCGCGCTGTTTCCTGGTGTTTTCCCTGCGCTGATCGGCCTGATCATTGCCGGTGCTCTGGTCTATCTCGCTCTGACCAGCAATCCGCAAGGGCGCGAGCACCTTGAGCAGGCCTGGGGTGGCAGTCAGGCCTCGGCCGTGGGGCAGGCGCTCAAGCAAATCGGCGTCGAGACTCAGGCCGCCGCCCGGGACCCCGCACTGCTCCAGGCATTGCAAAGCGGTGACCCTTCTCTCATCGACGAAGCACAAAACCGTTTGCGGTTCCGCGACGGCGTTCTGGGCGCTCGCCTCAACCCCTTGGGTATGTCGGATATCGGCAACCGGGGTGCGTTGCCTGTGAGTTTCTCCACGCTGGACATGCTCAACAAAGCCACCCGCGGCGAGGACCCTGTGCCTGAGGCCCGTGCCGTCGGCGAGCGCTGGATGATCTACAGCGCCGCGCCGTTGCGCTCGGCCCCGACCGCGCCTGCCAGCGGCACGCTGTTACTCGCTTTCGATCCCCAGCGCTTGCTCAACGCGCTCCCTGCCATGCCCGAGTCGACCGGCCGGATACGTTTGATTCAGCAGTTTGGCAATGGTCCCGAGCAGGTTTTGCTGCAACGCGGCGAAGCCGATGGCGCCAGGCCACAGCGGCTCGGTACGGGTTATGCGAACTGGAAGCTTGAGTTCACACCTGGTCCTGCGCTGGATTCTTCCCCTCCGTGGTTATTGCTGACGCTTGCCGTATTAATCGCTCTAGGCGGTATTTTTCTGGGGCTTTACCTCAACGAGAGGGCTCTACAACGGCTCATTTGCGCTGATGTCCGACAACTGGATCAGCTGCTTCAAGAACTCTCCAGCGGAAAAGCCGTCAAACCCTTCGGTTTGAGCCTGCCGGTCCTCAACGGGCTGGCTAGACGTCTTGCCTGTTTTTCACCTTCCCTTCAAGAACCGGTAACGGAAATCGTTGATAAGAAGGATGAGTCAGGTTCGATTGCTGGCTTCAAGATGACCGACTTAAAGACACGTAGTGCTTCAGCATCGGCTTCACGCGTTGCCAATGGTGACGGCTGGACCGATCCGCTGTTTCAAGATACCGACATTCTCGATATCGACATCCTCGACGAAAACCAGGACTTCCTGAGATCGGAGCACCCCCCAGTTATGAGCAGTCCAGCATCCGTGGCACCGAAATTCCCTGACGATATTTTCCGCGCCTATGACATCCGCGGCATCGTGGGTGACACCCTCAGCGCTGAAACGGCGTATTGGATCGGTCGCGCCATTGGCTCCGAGAGCCTGGCGCAGAACGAGCCCAACGTCAGTGTTGGCCGCGATGGACGCCTCTCCGGCCCGGAGTTGGTACAGCAGCTGATTCAAGGCCTGCACGACAGTGGCTGTCACGTCAGTGATGTTGGCCTGGTGCCAACGCCCGCCTTGTATTACGCCGCCAACGTGTTGGCGGGCAAGACCGGTGTGATGCTGACCGGCAGCCACAACCCCAAGGATTACAACGGTTTCAAGATCGTTATCGCTGGCGACACTCTTGCCAACGAACAGATCCAGGCGCTGCACGAGCGTATCAAGACGGGCAATCTGACTTCTGCCAAAGGCAGCATCACCAAGGTCGACATTCTTGATCGCTACTTCAAGCAGATCAAAGAAGACATCGTCATGGCCCGCAAGCTGAAAGTGGTTGTGGACTGTGGCAACGGCGCCGCCGGTGTCATCGCCCCACAACTCATCGAAGCGTTGGGTTGTGAAGTGATTTCGCTGTTCGCTGAAGTCGACGGCAACTTCCCTAACCATCACCCGGACCCGGGCAAGCTGGAAAACCTTCAGGACCTGATCGCCAAGGTTAAAGAAACCGGCGCTGATCTTGGCCTGGCGTTCGATGGCGATGGCGACCGTGTTGGCGTTGTCACCAACAAAGGCAATGTGGTCTACCCAGACCGCCTGTTGATGCTGTTCGCGCTGGACGTGCTCAAGCGTAACCCGGGTGCCGACATCATTTTCGACGTCAAATGCACCCGTCGCCTGACGCCTTTGATTCAGGAACATGGCGGTCGCCCGGTAATGTGGAAGACCGGTCATTCGTTGATCAAGAAAGAAATGAAGAAAAGCGGCGCGCTGCTCGCGGGCGAAATGAGCGGCCACATCTTCTTCAAAGAGCGCTGGTTCGGTTTTGACGACGGCATCTACAGTGCTGCGCGTCTGCTGGAAATTCTCAGTCAGGAGTCGCAATCGGCTGAAGACCTGTTCGAGACCTTCCCGAACGACATTTCGACGCCTGAAATCAACATCAAAGTGACCGATACCACCAAGTTCAGCATCATAGAAGCTCTGGAGAAAGATGCTCAGTGGGGCGATGCCAAGCTGACCACCATTGACGGCGTGCGAGTGGACTATCCGAAGGGCTGGGGTCTGGTTCGCGCTTCCAACACAACACCGGTACTGGTGCTGCGTTTCGAAGCCGAAACCGATGCTGAGCTGCAACGCATCAAGGATGTGTTCCACGCCGAACTGAAAAAGGTTGCGCCGGACCTTCAACTTCCGTTCTGATTGTTTTTTCCTTTGACTGGAGCCTTGAATGACCCTCGAACGTGATTCCGCCGCCAACGTCGCCAAAGTATTGTCCGAAGCGCTGCCATACATTCGCCGCTTTGTTGGCAAGACGCTGGTGATCAAGTACGGCGGTAACGCCATGGAGAGCGACGAGCTGAAAACCGGCTTTGCGCGCGACATCGTGTTGATGAAGGCTGTTGGCATCAACCCGGTGGTGGTTCACGGCGGGGGACCTCAGATCGGTGATCTGCTCAAGCGGTTGTCGATCGAGAGCCACTTCATCGATGGTATGCGGGTCACTGACGCGCAGACCATGGATGTGGTGGAAATGGTTCTGGGCGGCCAGGTCAACAAGGACATCGTCAATCTGATCAACCGTCATGGCGGCAGCGCCATCGGCCTGACCGGTAAAGACGCCGAGCTGATCCGCGCCAAGCGCCTGACCGTTACCCGTCAGACGCCGGAAATGACCAAGCCTGAAATCATCGACATCGGGCATGTCGGCGAAGTGGTCGGGATCAACACCGACCTGCTGAACATGCTGGTAAAAGGTGATTTCATCCCGGTCATCGCGCCTATTGGCGTGGGCGCAGACGGCGAGTCCTACAACATCAACGCCGACCTGGTGGCAGGCAAAGTCGCTGAAGCCCTCAAGGCTGAAAAGCTGATGCTGCTGACCAACATCGCCGGCCTGATGGACAAACAAGGCCAGGTACTGACCGGCTTGACCACCGAGCAAGTCAGCGGCCTGATCGCCGATGGCACGATCTACGGCGGCATGCTGCCCAAGATCAAATGCGCGCTGGAAGCTGTGCAAGGCGGCGTGACCACCTCGCACATCATTGACGGTCGTGTACCGAATGCCGTGCTGCTGGAAATCTTCACCGACACGGGTGTGGGTACTCTGATCAGCAATCGCAAGCGTCACTGATCAAGCACAACGTTTCATGAAAGCCCTGCCGGTCTCCGGTGGGGCTTTTTTATGGGCGTCGTTATAAAAACATCGCTGACATTACCCAGAGCCGTAGGAGTTGTCGGAGTTTACGACGGCGCCGATTGCGGTCTATCTGATACACCGCAATCGCGACCGTCGTAAACTCCGATGGCTCCTACAGATCGGGTCAGCCCCGCAGCCGCGCAGAAAGTCCGGCCGGTATTTACAAGGTCAGCAGGGAAGATGAAAGCCTGTCAAAGAAACCCCTGACCCAACATTACGAAATACCGCTACGCAGCCGTTGAAAAGCCCTGCATAACCTTTGTTCGCGATTGGAGAACGTCGGGAGACTTTCCTCATATCGAGAACAATCTCTCAATGAATACCTCCGTTAACTTAGCTTCGTCATCGACAAACCCGGTACCAAAGGGCCAGCCCCATCTGAGGTGCGGGGTGAATGCCTTGTTGCCGCTCCTCAATCCGGTCCAGCTTGGGCTGATACAGACAACCGTTGATGCCTTCGTGCAGGAGCAACGTGCGGCCACCCGGCTGGAGGCGCTGCCGGTGCTTGAGGCTCAAAGCAGTGGCGTGGCCGCAGTATCGTTCGAGCTGACCAGCTTGCTGCAGCTGTTGTCCTGGCGACTTCTGGCGGACAGCGCAGGCTCGACGCCTTCTGATCAGCAACTCAAGCAAATGCTGCCTGAAATGCTGGAATCAGAGCAAGGGCAGGCCGTGGGCCTTCGGATAAACACGGCATTGGGCTGGTACGGTGCGGCTGACGGCCAAACCGCTGACCCCTTGATCATCAGGCAGCTGGTGTGGAAGGCATTGATGCTTGAGCGCGAGCCTGAGCAATCACGCAAGCCCGGTTTCATCGCGGGCTATGAATATGGCAAGCCAGCAAACTGGGGGCGACCGCTGACCGAGATTCAGGAGGAATTCGAAACTTTCCTGACTTGGAACATCTGTAACATCCAGGGGGAACGCTGCAGGCCGTCAGCCCGTCTGGCAGCGTGTATTCTTGCGCCCGTTGTGCCCGAACTGGCGGTCAAGGGCACGCCCCGAACGTTGCGTTACTGTTCCGGCGTCTGGGTCAACTTTGCCCACGGTGTTGCCTTGGCTGAGGCGCTTTATCCTGGTTCGTCACAGGCGCTGAGCTACGAGCAATTGCTGAATATACCGATCAAGCTGAGTGGTTCGGCGGCCGACGGTGAAAAGCGCCTTCTTGTTCAGACGCGTATTGCTCCAGCGCTTCAGTGGAGTGCCGCCAATAACGTTTTGCCCCTAAAAGCCGGGGCGGATTACTCCGTGGCGGACTTGCACACAGCAATGACGGCTCTCGACGCGGCTCAGCACAAGGTCGAGACTGCGATCGGCACGCTGTTGCGCAAGGTACCGGACAGGCTGGAGGTCGGTTTAAGCAAGTTTAATGAGCTGCTCGGAAGTGACGCGGACGCACTCGCTCAACTCGTGATGCGGCCAACGACACTGGGAAAACGGTTTGAATACGCCTTGAGAAACCCCTCACCGGCTGTTCGTCCCGGCCGGTTTTACCTCTTCGATCTTTTTCTCGCAGGGTTCATGAAGGACGGGGTCGACAAATTTGAACCCCATTTGCAAACGAGTCAGAAAGAGTGGGCGCAGGTGCTCGCCCCGCAGATCGAACGGCTCAAGGGCATTGATGTTGAGGCCATCTATAAGGACGCCTTCGATACCTACAGTCGCGATGCGCAAAATGCTTACGCGTGCCTGATCGAATTTCTGCTCGCGGAGCTGCCTTTCTCAGACCGCCAAGCTATCGAGAATGGCAGGGTGGATGTTTATGTGCTTGAGCGGGAAACGGGCGTTGCCCTCAATAAAGAGAGTTCGCGGGATCGCGAGCTGAAGCGAGGTCGAGCGGGTTTCATCCTTGTCTGCACCGGCGAGAACAGCACGTTCACGTATGAAGTTTTTCCGCTGCTGGGCCTGTTGCAGCGGCGCACTGATCTGCCTCTTCTGCCCGATGGTGGGCTGGTTGGAAGGGTTGGCCATCAAGTCCAGCGAACGGCGGTCGAGCTACCGCTGGACTGGGCGGCATACGATCAGCCGCAATACCCGCGATCCAGTCAGCTAAGCCGCGTCGTGCCCCACTATATCGGCCATGCCCTGCCGAGCAAGCCTGATTCTGAGCCTGCGGCGTGCCCTCTTTCCTCTCCTCGGTTGAGAAGTCTTGCTGAGGGCATTGCTCTCAAGCATCTGTTTTTTGATAAAGAGTCGGAACGTGAAGCGCGCAGGCACCAGACGGGCTCCGAGTTTGTGAGTGCTAACTATCCGCCGGTGCTGCGCATTCTCGGCACATTTATTCCGGGCCTCAGTTGCCTTAATGCCGTAGCCAACGATGAGTCGCCAACCCTGACCTGCGTGATTGATGTCGGCCTGATCCTGTTGGCGCCTGCTTTCAAATTTGCCAAGGGGTTTGTGGTGTTGGTGATGAAAGCAGGAGGACCTGTCGTCGGTTCGACGCTCCCCGCATTGAGTGCGATGACCCGCACCTTTGTTTCCGGCTCGGGCGCTGCTTATTTGAAAGGCTTGAATCCGTTCGGCGGATTCTTGTTCAGATGGGGGCATGGCGTCGGAGTGTCTGCCTTGTTGGTCAGAGCGGCTTACAAGCTTCACGAGGCGGTCGGGCAAACATTGGGCAGGCCAGGGGAGTTCGCCTATATCAACGGGCTGGAGTCTGCCGCGAACCCGGATACATGGCGGCCTGTCGCTGTTGGTGACCGATTGGCGGCGTTGATTCTGGGCGTATCAGACGTGCCCGTACGGGACTTCCCTGCGGCCGATGGTTCGGTCAGGACCTACCTCATTAATACGGCGTCGGGACATCCATACGGCCCGGCGCTTGAGGAGGCTGCAGCGGGACTCGCATAGAGAGCTTTAGCCCCCGTCAGCTTAAGGCGCGGTTAGCCGCTCGATGCGAACGCGATCCTGAGTAAACGCTGCGTCAGCCTGAGCGCGAGCCTGTTGATAGCGCTGGATGTTCAGGTTGAGGTTGTTTTGCTGGTCGCGAAGATCACTCATCTGGTCGATCAGTGATTGAGGCACCGGTTTGCCCGCCCGCTCCAGGTCCGCCGCCTGCCCTTGCAAAGATGCCTGCTGAGTGTCCAGGCCCTTGAGGTTGCCTTGCGCCAAGGCAATCAAGGCGTCCAGCTCGGAAAGCTTACGTGCCTTGGCGCGATCGACATCCTCGACATTGCTGTAAAGGTTGAGCAACTGCGCGTCGGCGCTGGCCTGGGCTTTCTTCGCCTGAGCCTGGTGGATTTCATCGGCAGTGGGTGCTGGCGGCACCACCTGTACTACGCGGCCTTGGGCATTGAGTACTTCATAGCCCTTGGCAACGTATTCAGGTGGCACGCCTTGGCGATCGAGGACGGTTACGCCCCTGCTATCGACATAGCGATAAAGCGGCTGCGGGGCGTCGGCGGCATGCGTCGCTGCAAACGGACTGATGGCAAAGGACAGCAGCAAGCAAATGAGGCCTGGCCTGGTCATTCACATCTCCTTGATGTCTCAATCCGAATATCGGCGAGCATGAATCTCCTTAGATGCCGAACTGCGCCCGATAAGCCTCAACGGCAGGCAAATGCTGCTTGAGTTGCGGGTCATCAGCGAGGAATTCCAGCACCTGATTCAGCGATACGATGCTGACCACCGGGATCCCGAAGTCGCGCTCGACTTCCTGAATCGCCGAAAGCTCACCATTGCCACGCTCCTGACGGTTAAGTGCAATCAGCACGCCCGCCGCGGTCGCTTCCTGGCCTTTGATGATTTGCATGACTTCGCGGATCGCGGTGCCTGCGGTGATTACGTCATCGATGATCAGCACATTGCCGGTCAATGGTGCGCCGACCAGGCTACCGCCCTCGCCATGAGCCTTGGCTTCCTTGCGGTTGAAACACCAAGGCAAATCGCGCCCGTGGTGTTCAGCCAAAGCCACGGCTGTTGCGGCCGCCAGAGGAATCCCCTTATAGGCTGGGCCAAACAGTACGTCGAAGGAAATACCGCTCTCAACCACGGCTGCGGCGTAGAAACGACCTAGTTGCGCAAGGGCCGAACCGCTGTTGAACAACCCGGCATTGAAGAAGTACGGGCTGGTGCGACCGGACTTGAGAGTGAACTCACCGAACCGCAAAACCCCACGGTCGATGGCAAAACGAATGAAATCGCGCTGATACGCCTGCATGAAAAAAGCCCCGAATACCACGGATTTAGCTAATTAGGTAGAGCTCGGGTATCATACACGCACGTGATTTTTGGGGCCATTTATGCGGATCATCAGTGTGAACGTAAATGGCATTCAGGCGGCAGTCGAGCGCGGTTTGCTCAGTTGGCTGCAAGCTCAGAATGCCGACGTCATCTGCCTTCAGGACACCCGCGCATCCGCCTTCGAACTGGACGACCCAGCCTATCAGCTGGATGGCTATTTCCTTTATGCGTGCGAAGCTGAAGTTCCGGCCCAAGGTGGCGTGGCGCTTTACTCGCGGTTGCAACCGAAGGCGGTAATCAGTGGGCTTGGCTTTGAAACAGCCGACCGCTACGGGCGTTACCTGCAAGCAGATTTCGACAAACTCAGTATTGCCACCTTGCTGCTTCCTTCGGGAATGAACGGCGATGAAGACTTGAATCAGAAATTCAAGCTCATGGATGACTTCGGCAAATATCTGGACAAGCAGCGACGCAAGCGTCGTGAGTACATCTATTGCGGCTCGTTGTACGTGGCGCAACAGAAGCTCGACATCAAGAATTGGCGTGACAGCCAGCAATCTCCTGGCTTCCTCGCACCTGAGCGTGCCTGGATGGACGAGATTGTCGGCACCATGGGCTACGTTGATGCCCTGCGTGAAGTCAGCCGTGAAGGTGATCAGTACAGCTGGTGGCCCGATAGCGAGCAGGCAGAGATGCTCAATCTTGGCTGGCGCTTTGACTATCAGTTGCTGACACCGGGCCTGCGTCGCTTCGTGCGTAGTGCACGCCTGCCGCGTCAGCCACGCTTCTCGCAACACGCGCCGCTGGTGGTGGATTACGACTGGACGTTAACGATCTAGTATCCATCGCCCACAAAAAAGCCGACTTCGTGTCGGCTTTTTTTGTTTTTCTTGAAGTAGGCGCGATCCCCTGTAGGAGCGTCATCTGCTTACTTGATCAACCGCCACGTAAACGGATACCGGTACGCAACGCCTTCGTTGGCCTTGATGCCAGCAATGATGGTCAGCACCAGAGCGCCTACGGCAACCAGGCCGATCAGCGCAAAGCCAATAAGTAGCAGCATCAGAAAGACGCACGCGACCATGGCTAACGAAACCGTGATCTGAAAATTCAGCGCTTCCTTGCCCTGAGCATCAATGAATGGATCGGAATCCTTCTTGAGCTGCCAGAGAATCAGCGGGCCCAGCAAGTTGCCAAACGGGAAAATCATGCAGAGAAACGCAGCAAAGTGACAGAACATCGCCCACTGGCGTATTTCTGAACTGGGTACCGGAACAGGCGGTTGGCTGTCACTCATTTGCGTCTCCTGCTAGCTGCTTTTATCAGTCGGCCAGTGCGGCGGTCTGCAGTTCAAACAGTTCGGTCATGCCTTTTTGAGCCAAAGCCAGCATGGCGTTGAGCTCTTCAGGCTGGAACGGAGCACCTTCTGCAGTGCCCTGAACCTCAATGAAACCGCCTGAGCTGGTCATCACCACGTTGAGGTCAGTCTCGGCAGCGGAGTCTTCAAGGTAGTCCAGGTCAAGAACCGGCTCGCCCTGATACATACCAACCGAAACAGCTGCGATCATTTGCTTGAGTGGGTCGCCGCCTTTGAGACCGCCGCGTTTCTTGATCACTTTCAGCGCATCAACCAAGGCAACCATGGCGCCCGTGATGGACGCTGTGCGGGTGCCGCCGTCGGCCTGAATCACATCGCAATCGACATACAGCGTCACGTCGCCCAGCTTGGACATGTCCAGCGCGGCGCGCAGGGAACGACCGATCAGGCGCTGGATTTCCAGGGTGCGGCCGCCTTGTTTGCCACGGCTGGCTTCACGTTGGTTACGTTCGCCGGTGGCGCGCGGCAGCATGCCGTATTCAGCGGTCAGCCAGCCTTGACCCTGACCTTTGAGGAAGCGAGGTACGCCATTCTCGACGCTGACCGTGCAGATCACTTTGGTGTCACCAAACTCGACCAGCACAGAACCCTCGGCGTGCTTGGTGTAGTTGCGGGTGATGCGGATCGAGCGGAGCTGATCGGCGGCGCGACCACTTGGACGTTTCATCTGGGATACCTGTACTGAGACGGAAAACTGCCGAGCATTATAGAGGCGCAAGTCGGCGCTGGGCACATCTAAAACCAGAGCGAGTCAATCCATTTGCCCGCCAAGGCTCTGATTCGGGTGTTTGCGGGCGTGAGTAAATGCCATGCATCGCTTGTCGCATTAGTGGATTGGGAGCATCGGCCGCACTGCGCTACAATCCTGCGCCTTTACAGACTGTCGTTTTTTCGTGACATCCAGTCATCGATGACCGCGGCATATTCTGTTCATCGGATTACAGAGGTATTTCCCCATGGTCCACAGCATGACGGCTTTCGCCCGGGTCGAACGGGCCAGCACTCAGGGCACCCTGAGCTGGGAACTACGCTCGGTCAATCATCGCTATCTGGAGCCGCACCTGCGTCTGCCGGAGTCTTTTCGTGACCTGGAAAGTGCGATCCGCGAAGCGCTGCGTCAGGGGTTGTCACGCGGCAAAGTGGAATGCACATTGCGTTTTGTCGAAGAGACTGCCGGCAAGCCATTGCAGGTCGATCGTGAGCGCGCTGGGCAATTGGTCGCCGCGGCTGAAATCGTCGCGAGTCTGATCAAGCAGCCCGCCGCCTTGAATCCGCTGGAGGTTCTGGCCTGGCCGGGAGTGCTGGTAGGTGATGCCAGCGACCCGCAAGCCTTGAACAAGGAAGCCCTGACGCTGTTCAACGAAGCGTTGGCTGAGCTAAAAAACGGTCGTGGTCGTGAGGGCGCGGATCTGGCCAAGCTTCTTAACGAGCGCCTGGATTCGATCACCGCTGAAGTCGCTACGCTGAAAACATTGGTGCCGCAGATGCTGGCAACCCAGCGCCAGAAAGTGCTGGATCGTTTTGCCGACATGAAGGCCGAGCTTGATCCGCAGCGTCTGGAGCAAGAAATGGTGCTCCTGGCGCAAAAAAGTGACGTCGCCGAAGAGCTGGATCGCCTCAGCACTCACGTCACTGAAGTGCGTCGCGTGCTCAAGGCTGGCGGTCAGGCCGGACGCCGTCTGGATTTCCTGATGCAGGAACTCAACCGCGAGGCCAATACCTTGGGCTCCAAAGCTTTCGACCCGCGTAGCACTCAGGCTGCGGTCAACCTCAAAGTGTTGATCGAGCAGATGCGCGAACAAGTACAGAATATTGAGTAAGGCTAATTCCCCCATGACACATAGCACTGGCACCCTGTACATCGTTTCCGCTCCGTCTGGCGCGGGCAAGACCAGCCTGGTCAACGCCCTGGTTAACGCGCAGCCACAGATTCGGGTTTCCGTTTCGCACACCACCCGGGCCATGCGTCCGGGGGAAGTCGACGGCGTGAACTATCACTTTGTTGATCGCGCTGAATTTGTACGCATGATCGAGCACGGTGACTTCCTTGAGCAGGCGGAAGTTTTCGGCAATATGTACGGCACTTCCCAGAGCCACTTGCAGCAGACGCTGGACGACGGTCATGACCTGATTCTGGAAATCGACTGGCAGGGTGCCGAGCAGGTGCGCAAGGTCATGCCTGATGCGCGCTCGATCTTCATTTTGCCGCCGACCCAGCAGGCATTGCGTCAGCGCCTGACCAATCGTGGTACGGACAGCGACGAGATCATTGAGGGCCGGATGCGTGAAGCGGTCAGCGAAATGAGCCATTACGCCGAATACGACTACCTCGTGATCAACGATGATTTCGCCTCCGCGCTGGAAGATCTCAAAGCGATCTTCCGGGCCAACCTCTTGACTCAGACCCATCAGCAGCAGCGTTTCAGTGGTCTGCTTGAGCAGTTGCTGGCCTGAAAACAGGACATCAAGCGTCTTTAGCATGGGCTAAATAAGACCGCTCGTGGCTTGGCGCTTGAAGCTTTGTGCTTGCAGCTTGTAAACTACCGAGTCCGCTCGCCCATCCGGGCATCGCGCATCCGCATTTGCTACGAGGAATACCCATGGCCCGCGTAACCGTTGAAGACTGCCTAGAACACGTGGATAACCGCTTTGAGCTGGTCATGCTCTCTACAAAGCGTGCCCGTCAACTGGCAACCGGCGGCAAAGAACCAAAGCTGGCGTGGGAAAATGACAAGCCTACCGTTATGGCGCTGCGTGAAATCGCCGCTGGCCTGATGGATTACGCTGTAATCGCAGAAGCTGAAATCGTTGAAGATGAACCATTGTTCGCGGCGTTCGAAGACGAGTCCAACGAGGCCGTCTAAGCCTATGCCGTGTCGACGTAGTACGGCGCAGGGTAAAAGTCATTGGCAGGGGGTAGCGCCTTGCCGAGCATAGACGCCCTCGCCGATCGCATTTCGACCTATCTCGGCAAGGAACAGGTAAACCTGGTCCGCCGCGCGTATTTCTACGCCGAACAAGCCCACGACGGCCAACGCCGTCGTAGCGGTGAAGCTTACGTCACGCATCCTCTTGCGGTGGCGAACATCCTCGCAGACATGCACATGGACCATCAGAGCCTGATGGCTGCCATGCTGCACGACGTCATCGAAGACACTGGCATCGCCAAAGAAGCGCTTTGCGCCCAGTTTGGCGAGACCGTGGCTGAATTGGTCGACGGGGTCAGCAAACTGACCCAGATGAATTTCGAGACCAAGGCCGAAGCCCAGGCTGAAAACTTCCAGAAAATGGCCATGGCCATGGCGCGCGACATCCGCGTCATTCTGGTCAAGCTCGCCGACCGCCTGCACAACATGCGTACGCTTGAAGTGCTGTCCGGAGAAAAACGTCGGCGCATCGCCAAGGAAACCCTGGAAATCTATGCACCCATCGCCAATCGGCTGGGCATGCATAGCATTCGCATCGAATTCGAAGACCTCGGCTTCAAGGCCATGTACCCGATGCGTTCCTCGCGAATTGGCCAGGCGGTCAAGCGCGCCCGGGGCAATCGCAAAGAGCTGGTCAACAAGATCGAAGAGTCCCTGAGCCATTGCCTGGCGGTTGATGAAATCGAAGGCGAAGTCAGCGGACGGCAGAAACACCTGTACGGCATCTACAAGAAGATGCGCGGCAAGCGTCGTGCCTTCAATGAAATCATGGATGTCTACGCGTTCCGCATCATCGTCGACAAGGTCGACACCTGCTACCGCGTGCTGGGTGCTGTTCATAATTTGTACAAGCCCCTGCCCGGCCGCTTCAAGGATTACATCGCGATCCCCAAGGCCAACGGCTACCAGTCGTTGCACACCACGCTGTTCGGCATGCATGGCGTGCCCATTGAAATCCAGATCCGCACCCGCGAGATGGAAGAGATGGCCAACAACGGGATCGCAGCGCACTGGCTGTACAAATCTTCGGATGACGAAGTGCCCAAGGGCACTCACGCCCGCGCACGTCAGTGGGTCAAAGGCGTGCTGGAAATGCAGCAACGTGCTGGCAACTCCCTGGAATTCATTGAAAGCGTCAAGATTGACCTGTTCCCGGACGAGGTTTACGTCTTCACGCCTAAAGGCCGGATCATGGAGCTGCCAAAAGGCTCCACGGCGGTCGACTTTGCTTATGCGGTGCACACCGATGTAGGCAATAGCTGCATCGCATGTCGGATTAATCGTCGTCTGGCACCGCTGTCCGAGCCACTGCAAAGTGGTTCGACGGTAGAGATTGTCAGCGCACCGGGTGCACGTCCGAATCCGGCGTGGCTGAACTTCGTGGTCACTGGCAAAGCACGGACACACATTCGTCATGCGCTCAAGCTGCAGCGCCGTTCCGAGTCCATCAGCCTGGGCGAGCGTCTGCTCAACAAGGTGTTGAACGGCTTCGAAAGCAGCCTGGAAAAAATCTCCGCCGAGCGCGTACAGCTGGTGCTGGCCGAATACCGGGTCGAGGTCATCGAAGACCTCCTCGAAGATATCGGTCTGGGCAATCGCATGGCTTATGTGGTCGCTCGTCGACTGCTGGGCGAAGGCGAGCAACTGCCAAGCACTGAGGGCCCGCTGGCAATTCGCGGCACTGAAGGTCTGGTGCTCAGTTACGCCAAGTGCTGCACGCCGATCCCTGGCGACCCGATCGTGGGCCATCTTTCGGCGGGCAAAGGCATGGTTGTGCATCTGGACAACTGCCGCAATATCAGCGAAATCCGCCATAACCCAGAAAAATGCATTCAGCTGTCCTGGGCCAAGGACGTTACGGGCGAATTCAACGTCGAGTTGCGCGTCGAGCTGGAGCATCAGCGCGGCTTGATCGCCTTGTTGGCCAGCAGCGTCAATGCGGCCGACGGCAATATCGAGAAAATCAGCATGGACGAGCGCGATGGTCGTATCAGCGTCGTCCAGCTGGTGGTTAGCGTGCACGACCGTGTGCATCTGGCCCGCGTTATCCGAAAACTGCGTGCCTTGGCCGGGGTCATTCGAATTACCCGCATGCGTGCGTAGCCAATCACTCAACAGGAGTTCTTCATGACCAAGACCGTAATCACCAGCGACAAGGCCCCTGCGGCCATCGGCCCTTACTCTCAGGCGATCAAAGCTGGCAATACCGTCTACATGTCCGGGCAAATTCCACTTGATCCTAAAACCATGGAACTGGTTGAAGGCATCGAAGCCCAGGTCGTCCAGGTCTTTGAAAATCTGAAGTCGGTTGCAGAAGCGGCGGGCGGTTCGTTCAAGGATATCGTCAAGCTGAACATCTTCCTCACCGATCTGGGCAACTTCGCCACGGTCAACGAAATCATGGGCAAATACTTCGAGCAGCCATACCCGGCCCGCGCCGCTATTGGTGTTGCCGCATTGCCGCGTGGTTCGCAGGTCGAGATGGACGCGATTCTCGTCATCGAATAAAACTCTCGCGGGGTAAGCCCTTGGCTCCCCGCCGCAGCTGATTAAGGAAGGACCTGCTATGCGCTTTGCGCTTGCCCTCTCGCTGACTGCCGTTTTTTTGAGCGGCTGTGCCAGCCACGCTGACCGCAACCCAGATGGCACGTGGATCAATCAGGCGGCGATCGAAGCTGCCGTGAAAGGCGACAACCTGCGTCAGGCTTTGCTTGCCAACGGTCCAAATCTGGAATGGCAGCTCGACACCAAAACCAGCCAGGCCCTGTACTCCAATGGCTTTGAAGTGGGCGAAGGTAAAATCACCAGCGCTGCCAATGGCAAGCTGCGCATTGATTACTACAACTTCGTCGAAGACTTGCAGGTCAAGGGTGATCAGTTAATCCAGGCCGCCAGTGAATCAGGCCCGGAGCAACGATTCGAGCAGCCGAAAACCCCTGCTGCCGAAGGTGCGCCGACCGGCGCCAGCTTCGAAGCTGCGCTGTATAACGCCTACATGGGCGGCAAATGGACCATCGTCAGCGGCGACGGCCAGGGCAATACAGTGCAGTTCAAGCCAGATGGCAGCATTCAGGGCTTGCCGGACAATGACCGCTACGCGTTGTGCCTGGCTGGCGATTGCGCAGCCATGAGCGGCGAGTACGACAGCATGTGGCTGGAGAAGAACGAACAGGGCAATCCGTGGATTTTCTCTCGCAAAGGCAAACAGCTGGAAATCTTCCAGGCCGTCAATGCGGCAGAAGCAGACCAGATGCCAGAGCTACGCCCTGGCCCGCGCCGCTGGTTGCTTGAGTTGAATTGATCGGATACACGGTTTTTTGTCTCAGGCAATGCGCTGTCATGAGGCAAACATTGAACCTGTAGGAGCGCACGAGCACCGCGAGGCCGCGA
>NZ_LOHF01000019.1:105137-136892 GCF_002158995.1 Pseudomonas caspiana
ACAAGAATCGCCGTTCAATCAGACCCCAGCAACGCCTCATACCCTTCCTTGTAAGTCGGATACCTCGGCACCCAGCCCAATGCTTTGGCTCTCGCATTGCTGCATCGTTTACTGCCCGCCCGGCGCACGGCGGCGCCTTCGGCCCAATGCGTCACGCCTAGATATTCGCGTATCCATTGCACAACTTCGGCCAGGGGGGCGGGCGCGTCGTCCACCCCGATGTAGCAATCCTCAAGCGCGACACCCTGAGCGTCTGACTTCAGTAGCAAAGCGAGCAATCCCGCGGCGTCGTCGGCGTGTATCCGGTTGCCATATAACGGCGGGTCGATTGTCACGCTGTAACCCTGGCGCACCCGGTTCGACAGATCATTGCGGCCGGGGCCGTAAATGCCGGTCAAGCGCACGATGGTGGCTGGGAAGCCGCTGTTCAGCACGACCTGCTCGGCCTCAAGCATGATCTTGCCTGAGAAGGTGTCGGCTTCGGTTGGCGATGTTTCGTCCACCCACTCTCCGTTTTGCTGGCCATATACACCGCTGCTGGATACAAAAATCACCCGCTTCGGTTGCTGACCACGCTCGTTCAGCCAGCGAAGCACCCGTTGCGGGCCTTCAACATAGGCGGCGCGATAGCCCGCCTCATCGCGCTCGGTGGGCGTGGCGCAATACACCAGATAATCGATGGCTGTAGCGGGCCAGGTGGTGGGAATCGTCGAGCTGAACAAGTCGCCAGCCACGCCATTCACGCCTTCGGGCAGCAAGGAAATGGTGCGGCGCAAGCCATGCACGACCCAGCCCAGAGACAGCAACTGCGTGGCCAGACGGCTTCCGATATCGCCGCAGCCAGCGATCAGGACAGAAGGTGTAGACATGTTGGACTCCCTACAAACAATGCGGGCCAGACGGCCTGAAACATGGGTCAAAGCTGACCAGTCAGATGCTTATGATGGAAAAAAAGATACTCTATTACTTTTGTTAACAAGAATTACTTGCAATAATACCGGCCCGTTTGTTCTCCTCCAGGCGTCGAACGCATAGCGCGACGTAGCAGAGCGACCCACATTTTCTTTACTCAGGTCCGGCCAGCATGACACGTACTACCTCCCCCGCTTCGCCAACCCAGCTACCCAGCCTGTCGCGTGCATGGCGTGGTATTGCAGCGCTGCTGCTGAGCCTGATGCTTGCGCCTGCAGCTTTCGCTGGTCAGGCTGCTCCAACCAATCCAGCCGCTTCCCCTGCTCCAGTGACTGCTCCGGCCACGACCACTGCGCCGTCGGCGGAAACCACTGCACCGGTTGCTCAGGACGGCGCAGCACCCGTCGAAGGCCCTGCGATTGTCGAGCCAGAGGATAACAGCCTCGGCATGTCCCACGACCTGTCGCCTTGGGGCATGTACCAGAATGCTGACATCATCGTTAAGGCCGTAATGATCGGTCTGGCGATCGCATCGATCATTACCTGGACTATCTGGATCGCCAAGGGTTTCGAATTGCTGGGCGCCAAGCGTCGTCTGCGCACCGAAATCGCCAATCTGAAAAAGGCTCGTACCCTGTCCGAAGCCAGCGAGAGCGCAGCCAAAGAAGGCACGCTAGCCAATCTTCTGGTGCATGACGCCATGGAAGAGATGCGTTTGTCGGTGAACAGCCGCGAACGTGAAGGTATCAAAGAGCGTGTGAGCTTCCGTCTTGAGCGTCTGGTTGCCGCCTGCGGTCGTAACATGAGCATGGGTACCGGTGTTCTCGCGACCATCGGTTCGACCGCGCCGTTCGTAGGTCTGTTCGGTACCGTGTGGGGCATCATGAACAGCTTCATCGGTATCGCCAAAACCCAGACCACCAACCTCGCTGTTGTTGCACCGGGTATCGCCGAAGCCCTGCTGGCTACCGCATTGGGTCTGGTTGCTGCGATTCCAGCGGTCGTTATCTACAACGTCTTCGCTCGCTCCATCGCCGGTTACAAAGCTCAGGTTTCCGATGCCTCGGCACAGGTTCTGTTGTTGGTCAGCCGTGATCTTGATCACCAGCCGACCGCTGACCGTACTCAATCGCCGCACATGGTCAAGGTGGGCTAAACCTTGGGCATGCATCTGAAAGAAGGCGACGACGATCTCGCCGAAAACCACGAAATCAACGTCACGCCGTTCATCGACGTCATGTTGGTACTGTTGATCATCTTCATGGTGGCGGCGCCGTTGGCGACGGTGGATATCAAAGTCGACCTGCCTGCTTCTACCGCCAAACCGCAGCCGAGGCCCGAGAAACCGGTCTTCCTTAGCGTCAAGGCTGACCAGAGCGTGTATCTGGGCGATGACAAGGTTGCTCGTGAGCAACTGGGTCAGGTTCTTGATGCCAGGACCAAGGGCAAGAAGGACACCACGATTTTCTTCCAGGCGGATAAAGGCGTGGATTACGGCGACCTGATGGAAGTCATGAACGCCTTACGTTCTGCGGGCTACCTCAAAGTCGGTCTGGTCGGTCTAGAGACGGTTGGTAAGAAATGATCAGTACGCGCCAAAAACTGACGCGCTATAGCGGTAGTCTGTTGTTGGTGCTGGCCGTGCATGCCATCGCGATTGTAGTCGCGCTTCGTTGGCCTGCATCCGAAGCTATCGAGCTGCCTCCGGCGGCCATGATGGTTGAGCTGGCACCCGAGCCAGAACCGGCGCCGCCGCCACCGCCGCAAGTGGTTCAGCCGCCTCAGCCTCCAGCACCCGAGGAAGAAATCATTCCCAAGGTGGCTGAAGTTGAGAAAGCAGAAATCGCCGTGCCCAAGCCTGTGGTCAAGCCAAAGCCCAAGCCGCAGCCGCCAAAGCCGGTGAAAAAGCCTGAGCCGCCGAAGGATTTGCCCGCCGACGAGAAGCAGGTCGATACACCGCCGACGACAGCCAAGGTCGAGAAATCGGCTGCGCCAACTCCGCCCAGTCAGCCTGCGCCGCCGAGCAATGCGTTACCTACGTGGCAGAGCGATTTGCTGAAGCATCTGGCGAAGTACAAAAAGTATCCGGAGCAAGCTCGTCGCAGTGGTACGCAAGGGGTCGCCCGTATGCGCTTTGTGGTCGATGCGGATGGCAACGTTCTTTCGTACTCGATCGCCAGCAGTTCAGGCAGTCCGGCGCTTGACCGGGCCACCATGGAGATGATCCGTCGTGCCCAGCCATTGCCGAAACCTCCTGCGGAAACGTTGAACAACGGCACTATCGAGATTCTGGCTCCGTTCGTTTATTCCCTGGATAAGCGTTAAGTCGCAATTTTGATACAACGCAGTCACTTGATAACGTGCGTCTATCGATTGCAGCCGCTATGCTGGGGCCGCAACTTCATGGACGCACGTTATGACTCTCACAGAATTGCGCTACATCGTTACCCTCGCTCAGGAACAGCATTTCGGCCACGCTGCCGAACGCTGTCACGTCAGCCAGCCGACTTTATCGGTGGGCGTCAAAAAGCTTGAAGATGAACTTGGTGTGCTTATCTTCGAGCGCAGCAAGAGTGCTGTGCGTCTGACGCCAGTCGGTGAAGGCATCGTCGCTCAAGCACAAAAGGTTCTGGAACAAGCCCAAGGTATCCGTGAGTTGGCCCAGGCTGGTAAAAACCAGCTGACTGCGCCACTCAAGGTCGGTGCAATCTATACCGTAGGCCCTTACCTGTTCCCGCATCTGATTCCGCAACTGCACCGGGTCGCCCCGCAAATGCCGTTGTACATCGAAGAGAATTTCACTCACGTGCTGCGCGACAAACTGCGTAACGGTGAGCTGGACGCGATCATCATCGCGCTGCCGTTCAACGAAGCCGACGTGCTGACCATGCAGCTTTATGACGAGCCGTTCTACGTCCTGATGCCTGCTGATCACCCGTGGACCCAGAAAGAAACCATCGACGCCTCGGCGCTCAACGACAAGAGCCTGTTGCTGCTGGGCGAAGGTCATTGCTTCCGTGATCAGGTGCTTGAGGCTTGCCCGACCCTGACCAAGGGTAGCGAAGGTGCCAAACACACCACGGTGGAATCCAGCTCGCTGGAAACCATTCGCCATATGGTTGCGTCTGGTCTTGGTATTTCGATCCTGCCGATGTCCGCAGTAGACAGCCATCACTACGCGCCTGGCGTGATTGAAGTGCGTCCGCTGACGCCGCCGGTGCCGTTCCGTACCGTAGCGATCGCCTGGCGCGCCAGCTTCCCGCGGCCCAAGGCGATTGAGATCCTCGCGGATTCCGTGCGTCTGTGCTCTGTGGCACGTCCGAAAACCCAAGCGAGCTGAGTGGCCCGATGAGCGAGTTGTCTCAAGTCTCGGTCACCGCGCTGAAGGGTGTCGGCGAGGCCATGGCCGAGAAGCTCGCCAAGGTCGGCCTGGAAAATCTGCAGGACGTATTGTTTCACTTGCCGCTGCGTTATCAGGACCGGACCCGTGTCGTGCCTATCGGCCAGTTGCGTCCCGGTCAGGACGCGGTGATTGAGGGGACAGTCAGCGGCGCTGATGTGGTGATGGGCAAACGACGCAGCCTGCTGGTGCGTCTGAACGACGGCACTGGAAGCCTGAGCCTGAGGTTTTATCACTTCAGTAACGCGCAGAAAGACGCGCTCAAGCGCGGCACCCACATCCGTTGTTTCGGAGAGGCGCGGCCCGGTGCTTCAGGTCTTGAGATCTATCACCCGGAATACCGTGCGCTGACCGGCAGCGAGCCTGCGCCTGTCGAGCAAACGCTCACGCCGATCTACCCCACGACTGAAGGCCTGACCCAGCAACGCTTGCGCCAGTTAAGCCAGCAAACGCTGACCATGCTTGGGCCAAAAAGCCTGCCCGACTGGCTGCCTGAAGAACTCGCCCGGGACTATCAGCTTGCGCCGCTGGATGACGCGATCCGTTACCTGCATCACCCGCCTGCAGACGCCGATGTTGAAGAACTTGCCCTTGGTCATCACTGGGCCCAGCACCGCCTGGCATTTGAGGAGTTGCTCACCCATCAACTGTCTCAGCAACGGTTGCGGGAAAGCCTGCGTTCGCAACGTGCTCCGGCGTTGCCGTTGGCTAAAAAGTTGCCGAAACAGTTTCTCGCTAATCTTGGCTTTGCACCCACGGGGGCTCAGCAGCGTGTGGGTAAGGAAGTGGCCTACGACTTGAGTCAGCCGGAGCCAATGCTGCGTTTGATTCAGGGGGATGTCGGTGCGGGTAAAACCGTGGTGGCTGCATTGGCCGCGTTGCAGGCGCTGGAGGCCGGTTATCAGGTCGCATTGATGGCGCCGACCGAGATTCTTGCCGAGCAGCACTACATCAACTTCAAGCGCTGGCTGGAACCGCTGGGTATTGAAACCGCCTGGCTGGCGGGCAAGCTCAAAGGTAAGGCGCGAGTCTCGTCTCTGGAGCAGATCGCAGGCGGCACGCCGATGGTGGTCGGCACCCATGCGTTGTTTCAAGACGAAGTGCAATTCAAGAATCTCGCGCTGGTAATCATCGACGAGCAACACCGTTTTGGTGTGCAGCAACGTCTGGCCCTGCGAAAAAAAGGTGTGGGCGGCCTGATGTGTCCGCACCAGCTGATCATGACCGCCACACCGATTCCACGCACGCTGGCGATGAGTGCGTACGCGGATCTGGACACTTCGATCCTCGATGAGCTGCCGCCCGGACGTACTCCGGTCAATACCGTGCTGGTGGTCGACACCCGACGTATTGAAGTGATCGAGCGTGTACGTGCTGCCTGTGCCGAAGGTCGGCAGACGTATTGGGTCTGCACGTTGATCGAGGAGTCCGAAGAACTGACGTGTCAGGCGGCGGAAACCTCCTTCGAAGAGCTGACCAGTGCATTGGGTGAGTTCCGCGTCGGCTTGATCCACGGTCGCATGAAGCCTGCTGAAAAAGCTGCCGTCATGGCCGAGTTCAAGCAGGGTGCGCTGCAATTGCTGGTGGCGACCACCGTCATTGAGGTGGGCGTGGACGTGCCCAATGCCAGTCTTATGATCATCGAGAACCCCGAACGACTGGGCCTTGCTCAACTGCACCAGCTGCGCGGCCGGGTCGGACGAGGCAGTGCTGTCAGCCATTGCGTGCTGCTTTATCATCCGCCGCTTTCGCAAATAGGCCGTCAGCGTTTGGGCATCATGCGTGAAACCAACGATGGCTTTGTGATTGCCGAGAAGGATCTGGAATTGCGCGGCCCTGGCGAGATGCTCGGTACTCGGCAAACCGGCCTGTTGCAATTCAAAGTGGCCGACCTGATGCGCGACGCAGACCTGTTGCCCGCCGTGCGCGACGCGGCTCAGGCGCTGATTGAGCGCTGGCCGCAACATGTCAGCCCGCTGCTGGAACGCTGGTTACGTCACGGCCAGCAATACGGTCAGGTGTGATGCAAATCGTCGCTTTGATGATCGCATCACACCGGAAACACCCAAGCTGGTTATACTTCAGCGACTGTAGGAAATTGGATACCCGTCATGACAGAAGTTGCCCACGTCGATGAAGCGCCTCACGCCCCGTCCGTCATTCGGCAGTTGCTTGGCAAACTAGCGATCAGCTACCGCGAGGTTGATGACTCCCCGCAGCTGCCAGCAGCACGAAGAGTCCAGGCTGTCCTGGTCGAAGATGCCGTTGGCGCACTTCTGATCCTGTTCCCGCAAAGCCAATTGCTGGACCTCAGCCGCATCACCGAGCTGACCGGTCGCAAACTGGTGGCCGTTCCTCATTCGCGAATGTTGAAGATGCTGGCCAAGCACAGCCTGCAAGTGCTGCCGGGCTTGCCTGCCCTGACCAGCTCGCCGTGCCTGTATGACGATCGTTTGCTGCAAGAACCGTCAGTGCTGATTGGCTCGGGTGAGCCCGGCATCCTGCTGGAAATCAGCAGCGAAGACTTCAAGACCATGTTGAGCAAGGCCAGCGCTGCCCATTTCGGTGAGCTGCTGAGCACGATTCATCCCAATCTTGATCGTCCTGATGATGATCGCGAAGAAATCACCCAGGCCATGCAAGCTTTTACGGCGCGCCGCATCCAGCAGCGGCTGGAAGCGACCCTGGAAATTCCGCCACTGGCCGAAACCGCGCAGAAGATCATCAAGCTGCGTGTCGACCCCGATGCGACCATTGATGACATCACTGGCGTGGTCGAGACCGATCCGGCGCTAGCGGCACAGGTAGTGAGCTGGGCGGCATCGCCTTACTACGCGTCTACCGGCAAGATTCGCTCCGTTGAAGACGCCATCGTGCGC
Organism: Pseudomonas caspiana; assembly: GCF_002158995.1. Taxonomy (GTDB): domain Bacteria; phylum Pseudomonadota; class Gammaproteobacteria; order Pseudomonadales; family Pseudomonadaceae; genus Aquipseudomonas; species Aquipseudomonas caspiana. The sequence goes on from NZ_LOHF01000019.1 coordinate 112,329, forward strand.
GTTTTGGGTTTTGATCTGGTCATCAATCTGGCCTTGGGTCTGGCCTTGGGCAAGACACTCAGCCTGCCCAAGGATCACCCGCAGCAGACCACGCCTTATTGGCAGCAGTCGATTTACACCGCTGCGGTTATCGAAGGTCTTACCCGTGCAATGCCTCGTGCACAGCGCCCTGAAGCGGGCCTGACTTATCTGGCCGGGTTGCTGCACAACTTTGGTTATCTGCTGCTGGCCCACGTGTTTCCGCCGCATTTCTCGTTGATCTGCCGTCAACTGGAGGTCAACCCGCACCTGCACCACAGCTATGTGGAGCAACATTTGCTGGGCATCAGCCGTGAGCAGATGGGTTCCTGGTTGATGCGTTACTGGGACATGCCGGATGAGTTATGCACAGCCCTGCGCTTCCAGCACGACCCTACGTACGACGGCGAACACAGCGCCTACGCGAACCTGGTTTATCTCTCGGTCCGTCTGTTGCGCCAGAACGGCATCGGTTCGGGCCCCAAGGAAGAGATTCCAGATGAACTGTTCGCTCGGCTGAGCCTTACTCGCGAAAAGGCCGAAGAGTCGGTACGCAAAGTACTCGAAGCTGAAGTGCTGCTGCGGGAACTGGCTTCGCAGTTTTCTTCGTAACGCAGATCCCTTGTGGGAATTCTATGTCTGCCCGCAAGCTGATTGACGACGCGGGACCGGCTTTAGCCGGGAAGAGGCCGGGACAGCCGCTGAATATATGGCATCTGACAGGCACCTTTCCCGGCTAAAGCCGGTCCCACGTCAATATCAGCGTGTCCCCGTGGGGGGGCCGCGATAAGGCTGGACGCGGTTCATTTTAGATCGCGGTGTCCTCATCGCGAGCAAGCTCTGCTCCCACAGCCGCTCGCTTTAAACAGTCTCCCCCGTCTCCCCCGGTAACTGCTCGTCCAGATGCAGCCACGGCAGGCGGTTTTCCGTCCAGATATGCCGGTCGGCGGGTGCCAGCTCCGGGTGGTCGAAGGTGGCGACAGTCACGTCGATGTCTTGTGGGCTGTTGCGCGAGAGCAACGCCAGTTGGGCACCGCAGTTATTGCAGAAGTAGCGGACGCAGGTCGGGCCGGAGTCGTAGGTGGTCGGGCTGCCTTCGGTCCATTCGAATGAAGTGACCGGTATCGAAATCCAGGTCATGACAATCCCGCCCGACGTGCGTCGGCAGATTGAGCAATGGCAGTGAGCGATGTCCCGCAGTGGCGCATCGAACTGATAGCGCAGGTTGCCGCAATGGCAGCCGCCGGTAGTGATCTGGCCCATTTCTGTCCCCCTCGTTGTGCAATGGCTGGTAAAGCTTCTGACCTCTTCGTTACACATTCGTCTTTAGTCTTGGTCGCTCAAAGGTTTCAGCGGCGAAAGCTGAATGAAAGCTTGGCCGATTAGCATCCACCCACCGCCGGCAACAGACCGGTCAGCCACATGTGCGTTTCACGACGTACAAAGGCCCAGTTAACAACAACAAATGGTGACCCTGATGTGCTCTAGTGCCCTGCTGCATTCCCCGCTTTCGCCCCCACTCCCTGCGCCGCTCTTTTTGAGCTGATTAGCCTTTCGCCTTAGCCAATCGCGTACCGCCTGGAGTATTTACTATGTTGACCTTCCTTGGCTTTGCCATGGTCATTGCTTTCATGTACCTGATCATGAGCAAGCGTCTTTCCGCGCTGATTGCTCTGATTCTGGTCCCGATCCTGTTTGCTATCTTCGGCGGTTTCGCGACTGAAATCGGCCCGATGATGCTCGCCGGCATCACCAAGCTTGCGCCAACTGGCGTCATGCTGATGTTCGCCATTTTGTACTTCGCGTTGATGATCGACTCCGGTCTGTTCGACCCGGCCGTACGTCAGATTCTGAGGTGGGTCAAAGGCGACCCGATGAAAGTTTCGGTGGGCACTGCGGTGCTGGCACTGGTGGTTTCTCTGGATGGTGACGGCGCAACGACTTACATGATCTGCGTCGCGGCCATGCTGCCGCTGTACAGCCGCATCGGTATGAGCCCAAGGATCATGGCCGGCCTGATCATTCTGGCGGGCGGCATCATGAACATGACCCCATGGGGTGGGCCGACCGCTCGCGCAGCCAGTGCGTTGCATGTGGAGGCATCCGATATTTTCGTACCGATGATTCCGGCCATGTTCGCCGGTGTGGTTGCACTGCTGCTGATCGCCTACTTCTACGGTAAACGTGAGCGCGCTCGCTTGGGCGAATTGCATCTGCAGGGCGATGAAGCCGATCACAGCGAAATCAGCGTTTCGCAGTTCCCGGATGCCCGCCGTCCGAAGATGATCTGGTTCAACGGTGCGCTGACTCTGGTGCTGATGATCTCGTTGATCATGAGCCTGTTGCCGCTGCCAGTGCTGTTCATGATCGCGTTCAGTATCGCGATGATCATCAACTACCCGAACATGCAGGATCAGAAAGACCGTGTCGCGGCTCACGCCGGTAGCGTGCTGTCAGTGGTTGGTTTGATCTTCGCTGCGGGTATCTTCACCGGCATTCTGACCGGCACTGGCATGGTTGACGCCATGTCCAAGAGCCTGTTGGCAGTGATTCCGGATGCAATGGGCCCGTACCTTGCGGTCATTACTGCACTGGTCAGCATGCCGTTCACCTTCTTCATGTCCAACGACGCGTTCTACTTTGGCGTGTTGCCGGTACTGACTGAAGCGGCTGCTCACTACGGTATTTCGCCGGTGGAAATGGCTCGTGCCTCCATCGTCGGTCAGCCGGTTCACCTGCTCAGCCCGCTGGTTCCTTCGACCTACTTGCTGGTAGCTCTGGCCGGTATCGAGTTCGGCGATCACCAGCGCTTCACCTTGAAGTGGGCAGTTCTGGTTTGCCTGTGCATAATGGTTGCCGCTTTGCTGATGGGGATCTTTCCTTTCTACAGCAGTCTATAAAGTCGGCTCACTTGTTTTGCGGCCCATGTCCCGGTCTTCACCGTCGGGCCTGGGCCGCAAAAGTTTAAACGCTCAAAGGATTACAAAATGGAATGGCTGACCAGTCCTGAAATATGGATTGCTTTCTTTACCCTGACTGCCCTGGAAATCGTCCTTGGCATCGACAACATCATCATGATCTCGATCCTGGTCAGCCGCATGCCTAAGCACATGCAGGCGCGCACCCGGATTTTCGGCCTGGCGCTGGCCATGGTCACGCGCATCCTGTTGCTGCTGTCGATCACGTGGGTCATGCGCCTCACTGCTGACCTGTTCGTTGTAATGGGCCAGGGTATTTCGGGTCGCGACCTGATCCTGTTCTTCGGCGGTCTGTTCCTGCTGTGGAAAAGCTCGCAAGAGATCTACCACGGTCTGGAAGGCGAAGAAGAATCGGCAGAAGAACCGGGTGGCAAGGGTGGCAAGTTCATCTACACCATCATTCAGATCGCGATCATCGACATCGTGTTCTCGCTGGATTCGGTCATTACCGCTGTCGGCATGGTTTCCCACGTGCCGGTCATGGTTGCGGCCATCGTGGTTGCCGTACTGGTGATGATGCTGTGTGCAGGCACCATCAGCGACTTCATCGAGAAGCACCCATCCTTGAAGATGCTGGCGCTGTCGTTCCTGATCGTCGTCGGTACCGTCTTGATCGCCGAAGCGTTCGATGTGCATGTGCCTAAAGGCTACGTGTACTTCGCCATGGCGTTCTCGCTTGCTGTTGAAGCCATCAACATCAAAATGCGCATCGCGCATGCGAAGAAGAAGGCCCAAAGCGAGCCAGTAAAACTGCGTAAGGACGTTCCGGGCCAGTAAGCCGGTGTGTCGCTAAAAAAAGGGGCGCACTGATGCGCCCCTTTTTTTGTAGGAGCTCACGAGCAACGCGAGGCAGCGATGGCGGCCTGTCGGATATACCGCTATCGCTACCTCGCGGTGCTCGTGAGCTCCTGCAGGTCCAATATTTGCTGAGCGACAGTGTTGTGTCAGGGAAATGTATATGGCTGATTTATTACATATTTGTTTCAATGGGCGAATGCCATTCATTGTTGGCATTTAAGCCAAAGGCCGACTAAAGGTTAGTAAGGTCCATAAAGCGCGTCATTTGCTGCACCTTCAATTTCTTGCCCGCATGGGCACACCACAGGGGGCTTTCCGTATGCTGACCCTGCTCGATTTGCTTTCGGCCGTGGCCTTGCTGATCTGGGGCACTCACATTGTTCGTACCGGCATCTTGCGCGTGTACGGCGCGCAGTTGCGTCAGGTCATTAGCCAGAACATGTCCAAGCGTCCGCTGGCGTTCATTGCCGGCATTCTGGTGACCGCGGTTGTACAGAGCAGCAACGCCACCGCTATGTTGGTGACTTCATTTGTCGGTCAGGGCTTGATGGCACTGACACCTGCCTTGGCAATCATGCTGGGCGCTGACGTCGGCACGGCCCTGATGTCGCGGATCCTGACGTTCGATTTGTCCTGGCTGTCGCCGCTGCTCATTTTCCTTGGCGTGGTGTTCTTCCTGTCACGCAAGCAGACACGTCTTGGTCAGATGGGGCGCGTTGCAATCGGCCTGGGGCTGATTGTGCTGGCGCTGCAATTGATCGTCGCCGCTGCCGCCCCGATCACTCAAAACGCGGGCGTGAAAGTACTGTTTGCGTCGCTGACTGGCGATCTGTTGCTCGATGCGCTGGTGGGCGCGTTGTTCGCGATGATTTCCTACTCCAGTCTCGCCGCCGTGCTGCTGACTGCGACGCTGGCTGGCGCTGAAATCATCAGTCTGCCGGTCGCGATCGGCCTGGTAATCGGGGCCAACATCGGCAGTGGCATGCTGGCTTTCCTGAGCACCAGCATGCAGAACGTTGCCGGTCGCCAAGTAGCGTTGGGCAGCTTGCTCTACAAACTGTTTGGCCTGTTATTGGTGATTCCGGTGCTTGATCCACTGGTGCACTGGATCGACAGCCTGGGCTTCAGCCCCCAAGACATGGTTATTGGTTTCCACCTGATCTACAACACAGCCCGCTGCCTGATCATGCTCCCCACCGTCGGTCCTATGGCTCGGCTGTGTTCAGTTATTTTGCCGGAGCGTCCCGAGGTCAACGGGCTGGCCACGCCACGCCATCTTGACCTGACAGCACTGTCTACGCCGAGTCTGGCGCTGGCCAATGCAGTGCGCGAAACCCTGCGTATGGGTGACTTGATCGAGGGCATGCTCGGCTCGATGCTGGAAGTATTGCGCGGTACGCAAACTTCGATGACTCAGGAAATGCGTCGCCTCAACGATGACGTCGAAGCGCTGTACAGCGCGATCAAGCTGTATCTGGCGCAGATGCCCCGCGAGGATCTCGGCGAGCAGGACAATCGACGCTGGGCGGAAATCATCGAGCTGACCATCAACCTCGAACTGGCTGCCGGATTGATCGAGCGCATGCTGCGCAAAATCCAGCAGCAGAAAACCTCACAGCGGCGCTCGTTCTCCGAGGTCGGGCTGGAAGAGCTGGCGGGCCTGCAGTCGCAGTTGCTGTCCAACTTGCGTCTCGGCCTGTCGGTGTTCCTCAGCAGTGATCCGGAAAGCGCTCGTCAGTTGTTGCGTGAGAAGCGTCGCTTCCGCGCTCAGGAGCGGCGTCTGGCGCACGCCCACGTCAGTCGCCTGCAACGCAAAGTGGTGCAGAGCCTTGAAACCAGCTCGCTGCACCTGGAGCTGATTGCGGATATGAAGCGTCTCAACTCACTGTTTTGCAGCAGCGCCTATGCTGTGCTGGAAACCGCCGACACCGGCGCACTGTCCAGCGAAAGCGAGCCCGAGCAGCCAGCATAAGAGACACGGTGTGAACGTACCGGGCACACCGAAGTCTGTTAGACATACCGGCCCGCAAGGAAGCAATGTTTTATGCGTTGCCTGCTGTTCGCTTGTCTGTTTTTGATCGCACTGCCTTCCTCTGCTCTCGACCGTTTTCAGGTCGAGGGCTATTTGCTGCCCAACGGTTTGCAACTGCTGCTCAAGCCCGGCTATGAAAAAGGTCATGTGGCCATTCGTTTGGTGGTCGGCATTGGTTTCGATGATTTTCCCTGTGAAGACAAAGAGCTGCCGCACTTGCTGGAGCATTTGCTGTTCAGCGGTATCGATGATGCGGGTGAAGGTGGCCTGGAAGAGCGCATGCAGGTGCTGGGCGGTGACTGGAACGCGTTCACCAGCAACACTGACACCACATTTGTGATCGAGGCCCCGGCCCAGAATCAGCGCAAGGTGCTGGACCTGTTACTGGACGTGCTGACCAAAACTCACTTCGATCAGGCCGACCTCGACACCGTCAAACGTATCGTCGAGCGCGAGGACGGTGGCCACTACTCTCATTTGCAACGCTGGCTGGACCGTAAGGACCTGGGTCACAGCGCCAGCAGTCAGTTGGCTGTGGAGATGGGCCTCAAGTGCGCCGAGCGCCCTCAGGTCGATCACATCACCCTGGAACAGGTGCAAGAGGTATTCAGTAGCTGGTACGCGCCCAACAACATGACACTGGTCATGGTTGGCGATCTGGATCGGCTGCTACCCGGCTATCTCGAACGTACTTTTGGTGAGCTGGATGCGCTTGATCCTATCGAGCATCCTCCTTTGGCGGAGGCCAATGACAAAGCTGAAAAAGACCGCACGCTGATTCGGGGAGCGTTGGGGGATGCGGCGCGGCTGCACCTGATTTTCAAGGAGCCGTTGCTCGACGATCAGCACGATGAAACGCTGGAGTTGGTCAGCGACTATCTGGAATGGGCGCTCTATAGTGATTTGCGACTCAAGCATGGTTTGTCATACGGGCCATGGGTCGACCGTGAGGTTTTCGGTGGCAGCGGCTTCATGAGCCTGAATGCTGACCTTGAGCGCGACGACGTCGATCAAGCGAAGGAATATGTTCGCGCAATGCTTGAGCGGTTGCAGACTGACGGCCTGGACCCGGCAGCCTTTGCCCGTGTCAAACAAGCCACCATCGCCAAGCAGGCCTGGGCGGTGCAGGGCAACAGTGCATTGGCGGATTATTACTGGGGCGCGCTCAATGATTACGAGAATGGCCGCTTCGCTGATCCGGGTAAGCGTTACAAGGCCGTCAGCCTCGACAACGCCAACCGTGCGCTGCGCGAATTGCTCAAACAGAAAAGCTACTGGCGGACCGAGCAGTCATTGCTGAGTTATGACGGTTTGTTCTGGCTGACAACGGCCGTGTTGGGTTTTGTGGTGCTGCTGGTGGGATGGCGAGTAAGTGCTTATCGTCGGCACCGCTGAGCATTCAAGTTGGAATCCTGCTTCTGTGGGAGCCGAGCTCGCTCGCGATAAAACGATGACGTGGTATGTCGTCTAGTTGCGTCTCATGTATCGCGAGCAAGCTCTGCTCCCACGGGGAATTGAGCTAGCAGGGAAACATGGAATCTCCAACAGGGGCTTGTGTTCGCCGTGCCGCCAGCGCAGCTTCGGAGATCGCGGTATCAGAACACCGAACACCGAACAATGAATTCACTGGCAGCGCTGTTATCCTGCTGACCCTTTTCCCCTACCACCAAGTGAATCGCTGAAATGCCTCAATGGAAATCCCTGATCGTCCGCATCGTTGAACTGATGAAGCGTTATCCGGGGCTCATTGCGGCGGGTGGTTTCATTTCCGGTATTGCCAGCTTCATTCTGGTGGACCGTCAGGAAGGTCTGGCTACCTGGATTGCTGTGGTGATGCTGCTCAGCTGGCTGTGGCTGATGGTCGAAGGCAGCGCCATGGTGCTGTTCACCAAAGTGTTCAAACGCAAGATTCCTGAAGGAATACTGCGTTACGGCACGCAGATGATTCACCAGGAAAGTCTGTTCTTCGTTCTGCCGTTCTTCTTCATCACCACCACGTGGAACAGCGCCCAGGCGATTTTTACCGGGATGCTGGGTGCGGCGGGGCTGATTTCCATCATTGATCCGTTGTACTACAAATGGCTCGCTCCGCGGCGCTGGCTGTTCATGGCCTTGCACACGCTGACGCTGTTTGCGGCATTGCTCACTGCGCTGCCGATCATCCTGCACCTGACCACCGCGGAGAGTTACAAGCTGTCGCTGGGCATCGCGATGCTGCTGTCATTCCCTAGTCTGATATCGAGTTTTCCGGTCACCAGTTGGCGGCGCGGAGTAGGCGTGGTGGTCACGATTCTGGTGATTGGTGGCGCTGGCTGGTTGCTGCGCTCTTGGGTACCGCCCGCGACGCTGTGGCTCACCGAAGTGGCGGTCAGTACTGATTTTGATAACAAGAACCGCACCCCAACCGACAGTGTCACTGAGGTCAGCGCTAAACAGGTGCGCACCAGTGGTCTGTATGCCTACACCGCGATCAATGCGCCGCGTGGTCTGGATGAGCGGATTTACCACGTGTGGCGGCACAACGGCAAAGAAGTCGACCGGATTGCGCTGGATATTCATGGTGGCCGCAAAGAAGGCTACCGAGCGTGGACCCACAAACGCAATTTCCCACAGGACACTGTAGGTAAGTGGCAGGTGAGGGTGCTGACCGAAGACGGGCAGATGATCGGCGTGCTGCGTTTCGAAGTGACCGAGACTGATCAGGCGCCTGTCACTCGACCTTCTGGCCGGATAATCCGTCTCAAACCGGGTGGCGATGACCGCAACAGTGCGGCTGATGAGCCTGCGCCGCAGCGTTCAGAGCCCGAGGCAAAAGAGCCTGAAAAGGCTCAGCCTGAGGCGGCCGAGCCTGATGCCAAACCTGAAAATGCCGAGCCCGCCGCTCAGTAACCCTGACGCTTACTGCGCAGTTGCGCCGAAGAACCAGTAAGTGACCATGATCGCAGCGATCACACCGGCAAGTTCGGCCAGCAGCGCGCAGCCTACAGCGTGACGTGCGCGCTGAATGCCGACGGCACCGAAGTACACCGCCAGTACATAGAAGGTGGTTTCGGTACTGCCCTGAATCGTCGCGGCAGCCAGTGCTGCAAAGCTGTCCACACCTTGTGTTTGCATGGTCTCGATAAGCAGTGCCCGGGCGGCGCTGCCCGAGAACGGCTTGACCATCGCAGTGGGTAACGCATCGACAAAGCGTGTATCCAGCCCCAACCACTGAACCAGATGCCGAATGCCTTCCAGGCCCAGGTCCAAAGCGCCCGAGGCTCGCAGCACACCGACGGCACAGAGCATGGCCACCAGATACGGCAGCAAGCCTTTGGCGACGTCAAAACCTTCCTTCGCGCCTTCAACGAACGCTTCATAGACCTGCACCTTACGCAGCGCACCGATCACCAGAAACAGGATGATCAGGCCGAACAGTGTCAGATTGCCGAGGATGGAAGAGAGGCCCGCCAAAGCTGCCGCCGACATCGTTGCCAGCAATGCCATGAAGCCGCCGAGGATCAATGCCCCTGGAATCAAGTAGGCCAGCACGACGGGGTCCCACAATCGCAGGCGCTGCATGAACGCCACGGACAACAAGCCCACCAGCGTTGAGGCACTGGTGGCCAGGAGGATCGGCAAGAACACCAGGGTGGGGTCGACTGCGCCTTGCTGCGCGCGATACATGAAAATCGAGACAGGCAGCAGGGTCAGCGAAGAGGCGTTGAGTACCAGAAACAGAATCTGTGCGTTACTGGCGGCGGTCTGGCTCGGATTGAGCTCCTGCAGGGAGCGCATGGCCTTGAGGCCGATAGGCGTTGCTGCGTTATCCAGGCCCAACGCGTTGGCGGCGAAGTTCAGCGTGATCAAGCCAAGGGCAGGGTGACCCGCAGGCACTTCCGGCATCAAGCGCAGGAACAACGGCCCCAGGACTTTTGCCAGCCAATCGACGATCCCGGCTTTCTCCGCAATCCGCAGAAAACCCAGCCACAGCGTCAGTGTGCCGAACAGCAGCACCATGACTTCAACCGACAGCTTGGCCATGGCGAAGATACTTTCAACCATGGCCGCGAAAATTCCAGCGTTACCGCCAATCAGCCACTGGCCGAATGCGGAGATTGCTGCAATCAGGAAAAAACCGAGCCATAGAGCGTTAAGCATTCACAAGTCCCCCGCAAGATGCCGCGATGATAGCGGTGCGGGGGCAAACAACAAACCCTTGCGACGTCGCCTTACTCTTTTGTAGGTGCTGCCGAAGGCTGCGAAAGGATTTTCCTGACTCGCCGCCTTCGGTGGCGCCTGCATAGAGCGTGTCCGCTTGATGTGTTAGCGCAGAATCTTCGGCGCTTCATCCCTTGGCAGGTTGTTTTGTGGCAGTGGCTGCTGCCCGGTGTATTCCACTTCGCCACGCAGCTGCTCGCGCAGTTGGCGGGTGACATCCACACCAATCGATTGCGACACATCGCGCACCACGCGGGGACGATTCAGTGAAACCTTGATGTCGCGGCTGTTTACCAGCTTGGTGTCCTGACCTTCACCCATCGCAGTGAATGCCGAGGTGATTTCAAAGGTGCGGGTGTTGATCAAGCTGAAATCGGCCACAAGCGTCAGGCCAAGAATCGCCGAATAGCTGTTGGTGTTCGCCAGCTCACCGATGTCCTGCTGGAAGTCGATATCCGATACGGTGCCGAACAACACGTAATCCGCGCCCTTGAAGCTGCCGTTCTTGATGCGCTTGATGACGTCATAAACGTCTTCTTTGGATTTGGCGGTATACGGCGTTCCCTGCACCAGCTGGAACATGCCGGACTTGATAATCTCGCCCTTGATGTCACCGCTGAATTTGCGCAGCTCGCTCTGCTCGATGTAGCTGTAGCGCGCCTCGTACTCTTCGTAGCTGGATGACCCGCTGGCATTGTAGTAGCTAGCTTGCATGTTGCTCTTTGCCGAAACGGTGTGGATGTAAGCCTCCACACGTTCCTGAAAAGCCAAATCCGTCACCGCGATTTTCGGTGCAGCCTGAACGCCAAAGGCGCACATCAGGCCGACGATACCCATCCATGCACGCATTGTTTAACGCTCCGTGGTTTTGCGGATTTCTTTCTCGTCCATCCATTCGGCCAGACCGCTTTCTACATCGATCAGTTGCAGGCTGAATTTGTAGAAGACGTCTTTGTAATCAGCACTGCGCTTGACGATGGAACTGATTGAGCCTTCCAGACGGTATTTGGCAGCGATCATGTTGCCCGTCTTGCTGACCGTCGATTTCTTGTACAGGCCGCTCTGGTTCTGCAACTTGAGCTGGTCGACCTGGCTCTGCATTTCGGTGTTATCGCTGGCGAAGCGGGCAGTGCCGGACTTCATCAACTGGGTTTTGATCGACGTGGTGATTTCGCGAGTATCAATGTACTCGCTGGTCTTGTTCTTCACGTCGTAGACCTGAACAACCGGACGACCTTGCAGGATCCCGGATTGAGCCAGGGAGCGGGTCATGGACTCGGCGATCATTTGCAGGTCGGTGGAGCCGAATTCGTTGGTGACGGTTTCAACAGCTTTGGTGTCGCCGTAGCTGATGTTCTTGCTGCCCAGCGATGGCGAGTTGTTGGCGCAACCTGTAGCCAGCAGGGCGACAGCGGCGATGGAGCAAAAGCGGATAAACATGCGGTAGTTCTCTTCAACTGAGCAATATGGGAGGCGGATCAAGGCGTCTTCACTTCGAGGCGAAAGTCAGTGGCTTTCGGCGTCGGTGCAATCGCTGGCAGGTAGCTGGTCTGATTGCCGTACAGCGTCGTGCTCTTCCAGCTCTCGGCGTCGGACACCGGGAAACCATCATTCCCCAGCCAGGCGAAGCGGTAGTACATCTGCTTGTTGTAGCTGCTGGTGTTATTGAGCTGCACATTGACGGTCAGGAAACCGTTTTCACGGGCGACGCGCATGGCGCCCACCTCGATGTTTTTCATGTTGCCCATCGACACCACTTTGCTGGCGGCACTGCCAGGCGCCGGTGGCGGTGAGGTGGCGCATCCGGCGAGCAGGGCCAGGGCAAGCACGCCAAGAATCTTGATACGCATGGAAGGTCTCCGTCAGGGTTGTTTGGTGGTCGCGATGGCTTGTGGCGCAGTTGATGGCGTTACCTGAGCCATCAGGCCATCGGTGTAAACCTGATTGCCAATTGCCCGTAGGGCGACGACTTGATAGCGCTGATCAACCTTGACCTGCACGTGAGTGCCGCCGGTGGTGGAAGGCAGGATTACGGTGTGCATGCCTTGTGGCAGACGCAGGCGGGCAACTTGCGTGTTATCTGGCAGCGTGCGCCATGTGCGAGTGTCTGCCCCCTCGGTAATGGCTGAGGCGATGCCCACGGCCAGACCGGCCAGCGGATTCACATCATTGATCTGCTTCTGTGCGACGCCGCGAGTAATGGCGCGAACCGTGGTACGCAGAATGATCCCCGGCATGTCATCACGCAGGGCGCGGCGGGACATGTCAGTGGTGCTGTTGAGCTTGGTCAGGTTGATCTGCTGGCCGTCGAGGCCGATCTGGGTGAAGGCTGCTGTGGTGGTGTCGGGTTTGATCACCGGGAACGACAGCGGAGTAATCACCAGATTGCCGCTGATTGGCAATGGCAGCGGAATACGCACCGAATCACGGGCTGGAGCAAAGCCGCTCTGCACCACGATCAGCACTTCGCTATAGCCGTCTTTGCTTTCCTTGTCGTCAAGCTTGAGCAGCGCTTCATCCAGCAGTGGGGTGTTCGGGCGCAGCTCGGCTGCTTTGCGATAGCCCGGTGCAGCGAGGCCTTTTTCGCCCATGGCTTCGTATACGAAGCCGGACAGGTAATGGCTGAACGCACTCTGGTAACTATTTTTCAGGCCCACGACTTCTGGCGCGTCAAGGGAAGCTACAGGATAGCCCTGCAGGTCCTTGAACTGGGTTTTTACGCCTTTGTTCTCGGCTTCCTCTTCGCTCTTGAGATATTCCTTGTCACGCAGCTCTGCGATCACTGCTTCACGTTCGTGAGTCTTCTTGATCTCGACGCGGGCGCCTTCGAAGTCGTTCTTCGCCAGCAGGTTCAAAGCCATCTGCGTGGTCAGCATGACTTTCTCGTAGTCGTAACCTTCGTAACGACGGACCTTGTCGTTGACCAGAAAACTACCGAACTGGGCCAGGTACTTGTCGGTATCGAGCTTGACCGACTCTTCCCACTGATACACCACCTGATCTGCGCTGCGCCACGCGGTCTGGCTGCCAGCCAGGTCGCCTTTGGCGCGTAGCAGTTCGCCCTTCTCGAAGTAATAAAGCAGATCCTTGTCGGCGCTGGTGTTGTTCTTCTCCAGCACGCCCAACGCGCCGTCAACGTTGCCACTGGCAAGCTGCAGGTTGGTTTCTTTGAGTTCGGTGTCGTAGCTACGGAAGGCAGAGCAGCCCGCCAGTTGCACAGCGGCAAAGAGCGCAAGCGCAGTCAAGGCACGAGAAGACATGGAGTGTTCATTCCCTGAAATCGATAGCAGGGACTGAGTCAGCCGCTATACAAATCCGTTTGAGTAAGCAGCCGTTTGTTGGCTACTCATGAGGTCCTTGTTGCGAGCGGATGTCGTTTGCAGCCAAGGGCGCGGGATTATAAGCGGCATTCAAGCGCTGACAATGGCTTTTTGATGGCTCACAGGTTTTTAGGCCAATTCCTACGCTGGTGAAGAGAATTGCCTCACACACTTAGGTCATCAATGTGTGTCTTACGCTGATTCAAGAGGGGGTTATGCGAACGACGCCGCTATGCAAGTATCTTGATTTCCAGTTGTTGTGTTGAGATCAAGGAGACCCCTGTTTTGCCAGCCTCAATCGCCAGCGATATCCAGATTTGCCGTTTCCAGCCCGCCGACCGCCAAGGCGTGATCGACGTCATCCTGCCCATTCAGCGTGAAGAATTCGGCATCGCCATAACCGCCGAAGACCAACCGGATCTACAAGCCATCCCCGACTTCTATCAGGTCGGTAACGGCGACTTCTGGGTTGCCAAGCATGAAGGCCAGATGATCGGCACCATCGGCCTCAAAGACATCGGCGCACAGCAAACAGCCCTGCGCAAAATGTTCGTCGCAGCGCCCTTTCGTGGCCGTGAGTTTGGGGTGGCAGCGCAGTTGCTCAGCACATTGCTTGAAGAGGCGTGGCAACGAGGCGTGCAGGAAATCTATCTGGGCACTACCGACAAATTCCTCGCTGCACACCGGTTTTACGAAAAACACGGGTTTGTGGACGTGGCGAAAGAAGCGTTGCCGGAGAGCTTTCCGGTGATGAAGGTGGACAGCAAGTTTTATGTGCTGCGCAGAGCCTGAGTCGCCTTTGTGGGAGCAGGGCTCGCCTGCGATAAAGCTGACGCGGTGAGCTTGAAATCCGCGGTAACTGTATCGCGGGCAAGCCCTGCTCCCACAAGGTTTGCGAAAACTCTTACCTATTCTGCTCCGCATGCGCCCAACGATAATCAAGACGTGGCGCGCGGACTTTAACTTTGCGCTTGGTCTTGGTCAGCGTCGGTTCGAACACCGGTTCCGGGTCGCGCAGGAAGGCGGTCATGACTGCGCTCAGGGCGTACAGGCCAGTGAATGCCCAGACCACGCCAGCCAGACCGAAGCTGTCCTGGAAGATCGCGACGACGGCTGGGCCGACCCAGGTCGAAGCACCTGCGCCAAGGCTCAAGACAGACAATGCGGCAGCTTTGTTCTGCGGCGCGAGGGCTGGCGCGAGTGCCGAAAGCGGCACGAAGCAGGCCAGCGTCAAGCCGTAGAGGGCACCAAAAATGGATGCGATCAGGAAGTCATTCGGGAACGCCTGCGGCATGAAGAAGAACAGCGGCGTGCTGATCGTGCTGCCGACGGCGCCCAGCCACAGGATCGTATTGCGATAACCGATCCGGGTACTGATGATGCTGGAAGCGAGGTTGCCGATGATGTTGAACACAAACACGATGGTCAGCAGTCGCAGCCATTCTTCGAGGCTGAAGCCTACGGTGTGCATGAAGAAGCCAGGCATGATCACCAGGAAGCCGAACATCGACGAGGTGTTGATCACGCGCACCAGGCCGGCAAGCGACACTTTGGGCATTTCCCACATGATGGTGATGTTCTTGGCCATCGAGACCAGAGGTTTTTCGCCTTCGGGGGCCAGACGCTTCATGCCATGAGCGTCGCGCATGCCCACCAGTCCGATCACGCCGCCGACCACTACCAGTGCGAAAGACAGCCAGAACGTCGCCATGGCACCAATGAGCGGGATGCTGACGCTCGCGACCAGTGAGCCAAGGGTCGGCAGCCCGGCTGCATAGGCAACCCAGAACCAGCCCACAGCCATACCCATTTTGCGTGACGGAGTGGCGGCTGCGATCCAGACCAGAAAACCGTAGGCGAACAATGGGTAGCCGAAGCCACGCAGGCCGTAGGTCAGGAGGATCATGGGGTAGCTGAGTTTTTGCAGGCCGTAGATCAGGAACAGCACCTCGAAGGCGCTCCAGATCAGCAAGCCAAGAATCATGACGCGCTTGGGACCCCAGATGTTCGAGAGCGCGCCCGCCAGCCAGGAGGAGATACCGACAGTGACACCGTAGATGGTGAAGACCATGGCGATTTCATCGGCAGGCATGCCGCGTTCGCTGAGAAAGGGGGAGAGATAACCCAACTCGACGCCATCGCCGATCATGAAGATCAGCAGGCCGACGAAGCCCCAGAACATAGGATAGGGGATGCCGGTTTTCTCGCAGAATCTGGCGAGTGCAGTGTTCGGAGTGGATTGATCGCTCAATTTTCCGGTCCTTCTTTTAGGTACAGCACGGCGTTTGGTGACGCCGTATGAATGGCCTCAATGAGGTTGAAAGGCAGGGTTGCCCGACACGCTGTTGGCAAATGCGCGAACACATAACGTGTGGACTTTCATCTGATGCAGGATCGCCGCTATACGACTTCAATTACCCATGAATCTATGTTTTTTATAGATTTTCGAGCCCGTTTGCTTTTTATTTATCCCATCTGAGGGCGATGATGGCAACCGCTCTAGACCGCGCCACCTGTGGCGGGATGACGCAGCTGATTACGCGTCGTCCCCAGTTTATAGGGGGCAGAGCGTTACAAAAGATGTCGAAAGAAATAGTCAAAAAAATACAGCCGGGATGGATTGCTAGCAATATGTGTAATTCATGACGGCATATGCGCCATCGCAACGCGCGTCTAACTCAGCGGATTGAAGCCGTGACCGGCAGAACAAAATCGCTCTTCGATAGCCTGGCTGGCGTCGCTGCCGTCTTTGTCCCGACGCTTGCCCCATTCGCGGCATTTTTCCCGGAAGTAAACTTTGGCGCCTTTGCGGCATTCGCGGTGCTCGATCGAGCCACGCCGATAGTTGGCGCAGACGCTGCTGCCGTCGATGCGGTTGTCCTTGACGGTCCATTCGGCTGCGTAGGTGCGTTTGCCGTCCCATTGCCAGACAGTGCCGCGCTCGACGTTAGAGGCCGTGACGCGTTTGGTGCGTGCGGTTTGTTGCTGCTCGCTTTGGTACTTCGCCAGGTAGGACGCACTCACCATCCCGCTTGCGTCTGGATTCCGGGCTGTGCGGGGGAATTGTCCAAAGCGGCAGGTGGCGACGGCTTCATCAATGATGTTGTCCGGTTTGATGCAGTCGGCCAGCGGTTTGGGGGCAACCAAGGCGTCACGCGTATACATCGGGGGTACCGGATTGGAACTGGCAGGCAAGGTGGGCGTAGGATTTCGATGGGCAGTGACTTGTTGAATAACGCTTTGCAGACGGTCACTGAAATGCATCAGCAGATAGCCCGCAGCAACGATGAACAACAACGGCACAAAGATACGTCGGTAAAGCCGCGAAGGCTTGGAGGGATAACGTCTATACGCTCGAGGCACGTCCTGAGTTGGAGCGCTCAGACGCTCAAATGGATTGAGTTTGTCCCGAGACTGGCTCTCGCTGGGATCCATGCACTCTTCCTTGATGTGGCTGCGCATCCATTGCGCCAGGGAGTAGCGAGGTTAAACCGATTGAAAGTGTTTCGCCAGCGTTACGGATTTTGGGTTTGACACCTGTAGGAGCTGCCGAAGGCCGCGATTCGCGGTGAGTCAGCAAATGCGCTCGCAGCCTTCGGCAGCTCCTGCACGGTATGGCGATCCAGAGATGAATCGCCAGGGTTCTTAAACCTCTTTCAGCAACTCATCCGCAATCCGCAGGCTCAGCGCCGCACCGGTCAGCGTTGGGTTAACGCTGGACGAGGAGGCCATGACGCTGGTACCCGCGATGAACAGGTTCGGGTGATCGTGGGTGCGGCAATCGCGGTCGACAACCGAATCCTTCGGATCGTCGCCCATGATGGTCGTGCCCATGATGTGCTGGCGGTTCTGGAAGCCAACGTCGGTGCTGAGGATGTCCGCGTCGAGCAGCTTGGCGAAGTTTTTGAAGTCCTCCAGCGCCTTTTCCTTACCGGCATGCCAGTAGTCCGGCACGCTGTAATAGATCTCCGGAACTGGCAGGCCAATTGCGTCGAACTTGGTCTTGCTCGGCGTTACGCGGTTCTCCGGCAGCGGCAAGGTTTCGAAGTCCACCGCCCAGTTCAGCGAGCGCGCCGATTGCAGACGAATGCCTTCATCCAGTTTGGAGCCGAGCACGCCTTTGGCGATCAGGTTCGAAGTGATCTGCGAGGTCGGCACGGTGTTACGTACCTTGATCTTGTAGCTCGGGTAATCCTTGCGGAATGCACCGTCGCGGCTGTTCAGATAAACCAGCAGTTGCGTCGGCCCTTCGCCCGGCCACATATCTTCCTTGGTCATCACGTTCATGCTGATGCCGGTGTGGTCCATCAGGTTACGACCGACCTGGTCGGAGGAGTTGGCGATGCCGTTCGGATATTTCTCCGAGGTGGACATCAGCAACAACTTCGGCGACTCGATGCCGTAGGCCGCCAGCACGAAGTAACGGGCCTTGAGCTGGTGCTTGGATTTGTCCGGTTTCATGTACCAGATAGACGTGATCTTGCCGCTATCGTCGGCCTCTATCTTGTAA
This sequence comes from Pseudomonas caspiana, assembly GCF_002158995.1. Classification (GTDB taxonomy): domain Bacteria; phylum Pseudomonadota; class Gammaproteobacteria; order Pseudomonadales; family Pseudomonadaceae; genus Aquipseudomonas; species Aquipseudomonas caspiana. The sequence continues at coordinate 130,185 of NZ_LOHF01000019.1, forward strand.
ACCACCGAGTTATCCATGACCTTGGCGCCATGCTTCTCGGCCTCGTCGATGTGCATGGAGCCATCGTACTTGGCGGCAATCGGACATACCGGGTTGCAGTTGTTGTTGCCTGCACACGGCGGACGCTTGCCGTACGGACGAGTGGCGCGACCGTTGGGTTCCAGAATCGGGTTGTAGCCGCCTTTGCTGAGCAGTTCAGAGAGACGCTTGAACATGTAGCTCGGCTTGAGGCCTTCCATCGGGTAAGGGATCGAGCGCGGCGGGAATGCAGCACCACCCTGACCGCTTTCATCCTGACCGTCGACGCCTGACACGCCTAGCTCGGTTTCGGCGCGAGCGTAGAAGGGTTCCAATTCGTCGTAGCTGATAGGCCAGTCGCGACCGCGTCCGTACAGGGACTTGAGGCGGAAGTCGTTAGGCAGCATGCGCCACAGCGACGAACCGAAGTGCCAAGTGGTGCCGCCGACAACGCGCAGGTAAGACGTGTTGTACTTCACCGGCCCGACTTGCTGCAGGTAGTCGCCATAAGTGGACGGCGCGTGCGGCAGGCTTGGGTACGGCGAGCCGGCCCCTTGCAGCTTGGCGTTGGCCAGCGACAGTTTGATCGGCGCATTGCGGAAGGTCTCGACGATATCGCGTCGGTTAACCCGTGGACCTGCTTCCAGCACAATCACTGATTTTTTGGCTTTGGCCAGTTCGCTGGCGATCAGGCCGCCCATTACGCCGGAGCCGATGATCACCACATCGGCGTCGAAATCACCGCTGCTCATATTCTGGAATCCTTGGTATCTGCTGGCTTGGGACCCCAGGTTGCCGGGCCGCTGCCGTAAGTTGGGACGATGAGGGTGCCGTGGGTCGGGAGGTACATCATCGCTTCGGAGAAGGCGACGAGTTCCGCGTCGGCGGCTTCGCCAACGATCCCCAGATACCAGGCGGCAATGATGCTGGTCGCGGTTGCCTTGAGGGACGCGTCAGGGTTGGCCAGCTTCAGGTATTCATCGACATGCTTGAGGTTGTTGTCGGCAATCAGCTGCTTCAGAGCGGCAGCATTACCGGCGAAGTTCGGTGCGCGTTTGGCCAGGGCCGTGTAGTAGCGCGCAGCCAATACCGGATTGACCGGACGGCTCACCAGAAACTGCGACAGCGCAATAAAGTCGGCGCTCGACTGCTCTGCAGCCAGTACCGATTGCCACGGCAGCATGCCGCCCACCAGACCCATCAGGCCCAGTGCGACAGAGCCGCGCAGCAAATTACGGCGCGAGACGCCAGCCGGCGATTCAGGTTGAGTCGATGCTTGCTTGTCAGTCATTGAAGTATCCATTGCTCAGACCTCCTTGCGGCGGCGTGCGATCAGCCATACCACCAGGCCGATCAGCAGAACCACGAGGATAATTGCCGGGATCGTGAACCTGGCCAGGGTCGCCAGCGGAGCCGTTGGGCCGCCCGCACGGGTTTGGGCGACATCGGCAGCGGTCACTTTCTGGTCCGGGTTGCCGTAGTGCGACAGGACATAGTTACTGACGTCGGCAATTTCCTGATCGGTCAAACGATCAGTGAAGAAGCCATCGGGACCAAAACCAGGCATGTCGACTGCCACGCCATCGACGGTGCGATGCACGCCGTAGACGATGGTCGCGACCAGGTTGTCAGCACGGCTGGTGGCCGTGTTGTTGAACAGCGATGGATATTCTTTGTTGCCCTGACCATTAGGTTGGTGGCAGTTGGCACAGGTCCCGCTGAACACGTGCCAGCCCGGATTGTCTTCCGGTTTGCCACCGCGCAGAGTCAGTTCGTCGGTGGAGGCTTGGCCAAATTCGTGGCGGGCTTTCTTCTCACCCGACTTAACCGGAGCGGTCTGCTTCAGATAGGCCGCAATCGCCTTCAGGTCGGTATCCGGCAAGTACTGCAGGCTGTGCTCGACCGCTTCAGCCATCGGGCCTGCGGCCTGCGCCTTGCCTTCCACATGCCCGGTGCGCAGGTAAGCGACGATCTCATCGCTGGACCAGGCGCCGATGCCGCTGACTTTGTCCGAGCTGATGTTAGGCGCATACCAGGCGCCCAACGCACCGCCGCCCAGTGGCTTGCTATTGTCAGCGGCCATCAGGAAGTTACGTGGCGTGTGGCACGTGTCGCAGTGAGCCAGCGCGTTGACCAGATAATCGCCGCGATTGACCTCGGCGGATTTGCTGGCGTCCGGCGTGAAGCGTGTGGTGTCGTGGAACAACAGGTTCCAACCGATCATCGATGCACGAATGTTGAACGGGAACGCCAGTTCAGTTTTCGGCGATGGCGTGTCCACAGCCGGTACTTCATGCATGAAGTAGTCGTAAAGCGCGGCGATATCGCTGTCGGTGATCTTCGAATACGAGGTGTAAGGCATCGCGGGGTACAGATGCGTGCCATCCGGCGTCACACCGTCGCGCACCGCACGAGCGAACTGCTCTTGGCTGTAGTTGCCGATACCGTTGGTTTTCGATGGGGTGATGTTGGTCGAATAAATCACACCCATCGGCGAATTGAGCGGGTAACCGCCAGCGAATGGCTTGCCGCCAGGCGTGGTGTGACACGCGACGCAGTCAGAGGCGATCGCCACACGTTTACCGGCAGACGCATTGGCCTCCAGCTCTTGGCCATTGGCGGAACCCGCCAGGCACAACATCAGCGTCAGCAGACCCATACAGGCACCTCTGATCCGCTGTCTTTCTCGAGTAAAACAAGACATGTATTTGTCTACCTTAGGCAACTGCAGCCGTGGCTTTTTCAGGTTCGGAGGCTAGTGGCGCGCCTGGTCGGAAACGACGCTCACGGAAGACGTCGATTCAGCGCTAGCGACAAGTTGTCGCACGAAAACGGGGGGAATGTTTCACGATCTGTAACATCTTGCAACATCCAAAGCAGGCAAAGTGCCATGCTAATTTTGAATCGTCGAAGGCTCTAAATCGGGCATCTCGGCTACAGGCCCCGGCCCGCATGGGCTAGATGTACGACGACTGTATGACTTTGAAGGGAAGGGCTTTGGAACGTTTGTGCTGTTATTTCGGAGATCGGTCGGAGTCTTACGTGAATAAGGATCAATTCTTCGATATTTGCTGAAATTCCCTGCATTGTCTGGAGGCCTTGTCAGACTCGGCGGATGTATTTATTGTGCATACAATAAATACATGCAAATTACCTTCGATTCAGCCAAACGTGACAAGACATTGGCCGAGCGTGGCGTTGATTTTGCCGATGCGGTGCATGTATTTGCGGGGCACTACTTCACTGCCGAGGATGACCGGGTGGATTATGGAGAAGTGCGCTTTATTACGGTTGGTTTGCTGCATGGGCAAATGCTCGTCATGGTCTGGACACCGCGCGGCGCGGCTCGCCGTATCATTTCCATGAGGAAGGCCAATGAGCGAGAAAAAAACTTCTACCGGTATCAATTGGGTTGACCCGGATGATGCGCCAGAGCTGACAGACGCTTTTTTCGAGCGAGCTGATGAATATCAGGGTAGTCGCGTCATCAAACGTGGCAGGCCAAAGTCTGACGCGGTGCGTGAGCGTATTACGATCCGACTTGCACCTGAGGTACTTGAGCAATTCAGAGCGTCAGGTCCGGGTTGGCAGACACGCATGAATGCAGCGCTTGCTGACTGGCTCAAGACACACACTCCTTCGGAGTTACAGGTTTGATTAGCGCTTTCCCTTGCATGAGCCGAGCTTGCTCGCGATGACGGTGTTGTAGGGAACACATAGGGTGGATGTGCCGACCTCATCGGGAGCAAGCTGCAGAGTCTTGCGGTTGAACATGGTTTTCGCCACTCCCAGAAACAACAAAGCCCGCGCAAGGCGGGCTTCGAAACACTTCAGCATTTACACCAAGGTGTTCTTCTTGATGCTGCCTTCCTGAATGATCATCGCCAGGTTTTCCCCTTGGCCCACCAGACACTCGATGGATTCCAGCGGGTTACCGTTGACCACCAGCAGGTCGGCGATGGCGCCTTCGGCGATGCAGCCCAGTTGGCCTTCGCGCTGCAGGATTTTGGCCGCGACGGTGGTCGCACTGCGCAGGGCAGCGAGGTTGCCCAGCACTTCGGCGCGGATCTGCAGCTCGTGGCTTTGGTATTGGTGCATGTCGCCCAGCAGGTCCGAGCCGTAGCCCATTTCCACGCCCGCTTCGGCGAACAGCTTCAGCGCGTTGCGACCGGCCAGCCGCACGTCTTCAATCTTCGCCACGGAATCAGGCGGCAGACCGGCTTCGGCACCGTGCTTGGCAAGCATCTCGTAGGTGACCTGAGTCGGCACCGCGAACGCGCCTTTTTCGGCCATGAGTTTTGCGGTGTCGGCGTCAACGAGGTTGCCGTGCTCGATGGTGCGCACGCCGCATTCGATAGCGCGACGAATCGCCCGAGCGGTGTAAGCGTGAGCCATCACGTAAGTATTGGCGGCCTCGGCTTCATCAACGATGGCGCGGATTTCCGCCTCGCTGTACTGCGTGTTGGCAATCGGGTCTGTTGGGGACGACACACCGCCCGAGGCCATGATCTTGATCTGGTTGGCGCCTTGTTGCAGTTCTTCACGCACAGCCAAACGTACGTTATCGACGCCGTCCACGACACGTGCAATAGCGCCAGCACGGAAGCAGCACGAGCACGGCTCGCTCAGCAGCAACTCACCACGAGCCCGCATGTCGCCGTGACCACCGGTTTGCGACAGCGCTTTACCCGCTGCAAAAATACGTGGCCCCGGCACGAGACCCAGCGCGATAGAGCGCGCCAGCGCCCAGTCGGCACCGCCAGCGTCACGCACGGTGGTGAAGCCGCGATTGAGCATTGCTTCAAGAATCGGCAGGGCGCGGTACATGATGATCGCGTTGGGTTGTAGAGCGTTCATGCCCAGGTTGGCGTTGGAGGCCAGCACGTGAACGTGGCAGTCGATCAGGCCGGGCATCAGCGTGCGGCCATTCAGATCGATGACCTGGGCATCGGCCTCGGCAGCATCATTTTGTGGGCGAACAGCGCTGATGCGCCCACCCTCGATCACAACTTCCAGACCGCCCAGCAATTCGCCTTTGTTCAGGTCGAGCAGTTGGCCGTTGCGCAGGATCAGGCGTGCAGTGTTTTGAGTACTCATTGCAGAGCGGCTCCTTTGAAGGTGGCATTGGCGGTGGTCTTGCGGTCGCGGTACAGAAACGCGCCGCAACCGCTGACCATTGCCGCGAACATGATGTAGAAGGCTGGCGCGACATTGCTGCCGGTGTTGGCGATCAGCCAGGTAATAGTGAACGTGGCGAAACCGCCGAAGATCGTGACCGCAAAGTTGTAGGCCACGGACAGGCCGGTGGACAGCACGTGAGTCGGCAGCAGTTCGCTGAACGCGGCCAGAATCGAACCGATATAACCGGCGATCAGCAGGCCCATCACCACTTCAAAAATCAGCAGCGAGGCCAGCCCCGGCATCTGGTTGATGAACAGGAACATCGGATAAGCCGCAACGAAAATTGCTGCCGCCGAACCCAGCAGCCACGGCCTGCGACCGGTTTTGTCAGCCAGCATGCCGACGATTGGCGTGGCCACGATCAACACCGCGCCGCCCATCATCCCGGCGCTGAAACCCACGCCGCTCTGCAGGCCCAGAACCCGGGTCGAATAGGACGGGATGTAGAACAGAATCGCGTAGGTGCAGACCGTCCACAGCACCACCAGCGAGAAGCTGATCAGGGTTTCCCGTGGGTAAGTACGGAAGACTTCCCTCAGTGGCGATTCAGTAGTTTTGGATTCTTTGTAGACCGGGGTTTCGTCGATGCGGCTACGAATGTAGAAGCCTACCGGCCCGATCAGCGTGCCGATGATGAACGGGATCCGCCAGCCCCAGCTTTCCAGCTGCGCTTGAGTCAGGTAGTTCGAGAGGATGGCGCCCAGTGTGGAACCCAGCAGCACGGCAACGCCGATACTGGCCTGAATCCAGCTGGAGTAAAACGCCTTCTTGCCGTCTGGCGCGTGCTCGGTCAGAAACGCCGTCGCGCTGCCCATTTCACCGCCCGCGGAGAAGCCTTGCAGCAGCCGTGCGAGGACGATCAGCACCGGCGCGATCAAACCGATTTGCGCGTAGCTTGGGGTGATCGCAATGATCAGCGTACCCAGCGCCATCAACAGGATGGTCAGTGACAGCGCGGCTTTACGCCCGTGCTTGTCCCCGTAAACGCCCAGCACAATGCCGCCGACCGGACGCATGAAAAAGCCTACGCCGAAAGTCGCCAATGCCAGTAGATAAGAGGTGAGTTCGCTGTCGGTGGGGAAAAACACCTTGGCGATGATGACCGAGAAGAAGCTGTAGACCGTGAAGTCGAACCATTCAAGACCGTTGCCGATCACGGTCGCGATGACGGCTTTGCGTGCTTTCTGGTTGTGGGTTGGCGTGTTTTTTATAGCGTTCACGTTGAACTCCTGCATGCAAATTACGCAGGGAGTGGTCCCGCGCACGAGTGGGGCAGAGAAGCAATCGGGTGAAACATCGTCAGGGTCTTATGCCCTTGTAGGCCCGAGAATAACTCGCGAAATTGAATGCAGGAAAACGCTCATTGGGAAGATATGCATGCGCTGAACGCATGCAGGAGGGCGTGGATCTTTAGGATATCGCTCGGCGCCCCTGACACCCCGCTGTCGCGCAGCAAACATAGAACCTGTAGGAGCGCACGAGCACCGCGAGGCCGCGATGGCGGTATTT
>NZ_LOHF01000019.1:137363-139042 GCF_002158995.1 Pseudomonas caspiana
CAGACAGGACGCCATCGCGGCCTCGCGGTGTTCAATAGACTTCATCAAACAACGCGTAACTATCTAATTGAAGAAGATTCTTTGTTGGAACGCCGCCCGCTCGCCCCGACAAAAGGTCCTACTCAGCCTCTGAATTCTGAACCGTCAACCACTGCTCAAACGACCGCGCCGCGCGACTCGGAAACTGCCCCGACGGATTGAGCAAATAATAACCACCGATCTCACCCACATGGACGTCACACGCAGGCACCAACGCACCGGATTTCAGATGCCCGTCAATCATCGGCTTCCATCCCAACACAATGCCGCGACCTTCGATCGCCAGGTCCACCATCACCGGGTAGTTATTGACCGTCAGGCGTTTACGAATCGCCGAGGCATCAATACCCTGACGCGCAAACCAATCTGTCCAGGACAGCCACTGACGCTGACCATCCTCAAGCATCAACAAGCGATGTTCGAACAACGCTTGTGGCTTGAGCACTTGCCCTTGCAGATAGCCCGGCGCGCAATACGCCCCCACCGACTCAGCAAACAACAGCCGACTGTCCAGTCCCGGCGGCGACCCTGAACGCAGGAAATACACCGCGAGATCAAACTCCGCACGCACCAGCGAATCCAGCCCGTCGACCACCCGCAGACGCACGTCCACATTGGGAAACTCATCGGCATAACGCCCCATCAACGGCCCCAGCCACAACGCCGCGACGCCACTAGAACACGCCAGCGTCAGCTCCTGCTCGCCGCTGTGAGTCATGACCTGCGCTGTCGCTTCAGCGCATTGGGCAAGCACCCGATGCACCTGCTCGGCATAAACCTGTCCGGCCACCGTTAAATGAATACGTTTGTGCTCACGCCGAAACAACGCCCGCCCCAGAAACTCCTCAAGCTGCTGCACCTGCCGGCTGATTGCGCTCTGGGTCAGATGCAACTCAGTGGCAGCACGGGTAAAACTGCCATGGCGCACCGCCGCCTCGAAAGCGATCAGGGTTTGCAGCGGCGGCAGGGGTTCGATGCGCATGGGGAGTCCGGACAGTCGTGAAGTCCCGCCATCAGAACAAAAAAACGCCGAGGTTTCACCTCCAGCAGGATTCGCCTCGTTGATCCTTGAGGGAGCAGCCGCTGTGTCAGCGATACCCTGCGCAAATACCTGTAGGACCTGAGCTTGCTTGCGATGAACGATAACGCGGTGCACCTTCTTCAACGTGCCGTCTGGTTCGAAACAAGCTTCGCACGCAGGATGGGCCGCTTACCGAGTCAACCTGTCCAGACCGAGAAATCTGCCATTAGCCAGCGTCAATCCATCAGATGTCGTGCAGCACTTCCAGACAACGCATCCTCCAGAATCGCCTTTGCCATATCACTCAAATGATGAACCGCCCAGACACTCTGCTTGCTTGCATCGCCCATCGCGGCGTCGAGGCTCAACTCATGGATACACGCCAATAAGCTGGACGCATGCTCCAGTGCGGACTCGATGGGGATGTCGGGATTGATGCGGAACAGCGGCTGACGGGATGGGCCGCAGGTGGAGAAGGTGGTGGTGCCGAGGGTTTTGTTTGGGTGTAAGTCGTCAGAGGTAGTCATGGTTCGCGTTCCTATATCTTGATGAGCCGTCATCTCTGCCGCCAAGCAGAGAAGGGTGACGGATTGCACAAGGTTGGCGGACCGGAGATATA
>NZ_LOHF01000020.1:0-33542 GCF_002158995.1 Pseudomonas caspiana
ACAGTTACTTTTGTTTTTATTCGACTCCTGGTGCCGCATCATACTCGCCATCGACAGAGCCGCACGAAAGGTGGGCATTTTGTGGGCGCTTGATTTCGGAGCTACCGAAGGCTTCGAAGGCGGTGTAGCAGGCATCGCAATATTGGAATCACCCTAACCCAAGGTGGCGCCCAGAATCCTGCAGTGATTGACCAGATCTTTCATTGCACACAACCTGCCCGCAATACACTCGCCACACGTCCAACTCAACGGGTAGGGTCCTGCCTATAGGCAGGCGTGCAAAAGGCGAGTTTTTTCGGCTGGAGTTTTCCGTGATCAAGAAGGCTATGTAAAAATCCTCCTTTTGAAGAGGCCGCTTTAACTCCTCCCTGTCGCCTACTCCCCGTAAAATCCCCAAAACTACCCAACAATCGGAAACAACCTTCAGCCCCAAAACCCGAGCTCTGTAGGACCTTTCTGAAAATTCAGGATATGCTCTGCGTCCGCTTGTAGATGCCTGACGTGGCGACTACCTTCCTGCCTGTCGTTGATTTCAACGATTGGGTTTAGTCGCCCGATGAACAAGCGAAACATCTGTCATATCCATTGCCGAAGTCCTGGACGACGGCTTGGAGTTTTATGGTGGCTGTGCACGGGGCGCCTTCGGGTGCGCCGGTTGCTTGACGTCCCGGTCGACTAACCCGCTGCACAGCTACCACCCTTCGTTTAGTCGCGGATGGTGGTGGTCAACCTACGTCAAGGAGTCACCATGATCAGATCCACGCCACATCCCCCTGCTACGCCCATCAAGCAAAACCTCGTCAGCAATACCAACCTGGGCAACCTCAGCCTGTTCACCGTAAAGCCCGATATCAAGATCGAAGACGCGCTGGTTCTCGCATCGGAATACCTAAGTTGCGCCGCCGCTACGGCGTATGAAACGGCAGATAACAGCACACTGGAATTTCGTCCGTTGGCGAGGTCGGTTGTGCATCAGATCGAGGCCGCAAGAGCGCTGGTTGAGGCTTCGGTTGCAAAACTGGAGGAGAAATACAAAGCGCCATAAATTGGCTTGATGGGTTGATCTGCACTGTTCGAATCAATGCGGCAGACACCAGGAAGGCGTCGAAAAGACGCCTTCAAAATGTAATTGCGTTGCCATCAATGTGAATAAAAACCACCCGATTTGCCAGAAGAGGGCAATAGCGCGGCGGGCGCTGGTCTACCGAGTTGGCTCGTTCGCGGGCAAGCCTCGCTCCAACAGGAGCCCTGCAATCCAGTAATCAAATCGCCACCCAGTCAAAACCGGCTGATTATCAAGGCGCACCAAACATCATGGTCCAGTAAACCCCCGCCTGGCTGTTCGGGTTGGTGCCGTACGCGGCGCCGACCTCAGTGAACATCGGGTTCATGAGGTTGGCGCAATGGCCGGGGCTGGCGAGCCAGCCTTGCATGGCGTTCTCGGCCGAGCCTTGGCCGCTGGCGATGTTTTCACCCACCTGACGCCCGTTGTAGCCCGCCGCTTGGGCGCGGTCTCTGGCGACGTCGCCATTGGGGTCTTGATGGGAGAAGTAGCCGCCGCTCGCCATCGATTGGCTGTGGCGTCGAGCGGCGTTTTCCAGCGATGCATTCCACTTCAACGGTCGTGCAGCCGCGTAAGGCTGGCGGCCGCACATGCGTGGTTTGGCGCGCGCGGCGTTGACCTGAGCCAACAGGGTTTTGCCCGCCGATTGTTGATCGCCCAGGTGACCATCGAGCAGAGGCTTGGCCAATACCAGTCGCCAGTCCCTGCCTGATTGAGTGATGCCGATGTCGGCGTATTGGTTATCCAGCAATGCGCCACAGTAGCGGCTTTGCAGCATGGCAAAGGCGCCTTTCGCGTCCTGAGCACCGACCAGGCGAATGCTGCGCACTGCCACTGCCCGGTAGCCGGAAGCTTTCAAGGTGTCGCGCATGTCGCCGGCAAAACCAATGGGCAGCGCGAGATCCTGCCTCAGCTCGAGCGGCGATAACCCACGCACCGCACGCCCCTCACAGCGGGAGGGCTGAGCGCGATAGTCATTGATGGCCGATACCAATTGCTGCGCCTCGCTGGCATGAGCCTGGCTGGCGAACAGTGGGAGCAAGACGATGAAGCAGAGCGAGGTGAAGCAAGAAGTCAGGCGCATGAGACGGGGCTGCTCTGATGATCGAAATCGGGCGCTGATCTGACTGGGGAATCGGGAACTAGTTGCACGATGCAAAACGGTAAATGTTCAACTGTCGGCACAGCCCTGATTCAACGCGCTTTTCTATTTAGACGACTGCTCACCCGCTGCTGTCCCGTATCGTGAAACTAACCACATATAAAGCGCGTGATACCCGGTGAATAACAGACCGGATGTGCATCCAAAGCCAACAAAAACGAGCATTCTCGGACCGATCTGATCCACTAGGTAACTCATGTACTGTCCGGTCGGAAGAGGCAGCAAACCGGGCGCCCCCAAGAACAGCCAGATTAAAAACCCACTCACTGTCCCGCCCACGATGTAACGCAAGCGATGAGTGAGAAGGCGATCGGTCAGCCACAGAACGGGCCAGCCGACGAGCATGGCAATACCGGCACCCACTAGAAAGCTGATGATGAAAAGAGGCACTGGTTCAGAGGGAGAGGCAAACGCCCACATGGCAGCGACGGCCAACGATGCACCTCCACACAATGGAATGCCAAACACGTAAACCTTGCTCATTTGCGGCACCGGGCTGCGCGCAGCGTATCTCACTAGATATCTATCAAAGGCGGTATAGAGCAGACCAAGTACCACGCCAATCGCTATGGCAGCTATCCATAATTGTGGTTTGAATCCGCTGTAAAGAACGTAGGTGAACAAGATCTGCAGCACGCTGCTAAACACATGGCGAGCTTTGAAACCGGGGAAACACCGATCACCTATCAGCAGGAACGGAATACCCACCAGCATTGAGCCGGCGAACCCCAACCCCATGCCAACGATGACAAGATGCAGCCCACTGATAAAGGGCATGAAGAGCCCAAAACTTAGTGCTCCGCCAACAGGCACCGCCAGTATTCTGAATGCGCTGAGTATATTCATAAGGGGAGCTATTTAACCGAGCAAAAAATCCTGGACATCCACCGTGCTCACAAAGCTATTAGTCACCAGAACACCAATACCCAATTCGGGGTCGAACGAAGCCTCAAACACAAAACCGATGTCGCGCTCGTCACCGTCAAAATTGAACATCATCTTAACGCAGTTCAGCACAAGCAAATTCTGCAAACCACTGATAGTTTCAATTTTTGGAGCCTTGACGTTGACCTCTTCAGGACTGAAGCACTCGCGATAGCGCTCGATATTTTCGGTGTAGAACGCAAAAAGGGCCTGCTCCACCCTCTGGCAGATGAGTTCTTTATTCGACTCAAACTCTCTGAAGGCAGCTCTCTGGACCGGTGAGATCGGATCATCATCGAGCGTCTGAACAACCAGTTCTACGTTGAACGCCTCGGCAAAGAATAAAACCTCGCACTGGCCTTTCCAGATTTCGTCACTGCTTAGACAAAGCTCGCCGAAATCGGGATCTGAGATTATGTTCATTTTTGTTCCCTTCCGACATCTTAAAAACCTGACCCTCTTTTTATGAGAGACCGCCCTGTGTCCCAGATACCGCGCTGCATTTCCAGCTCGGTAGTCAGCCTAGCATTATGCTTTGTGCTCAACTGCCCGAGGGTTAATACGTTTGAAGTCGGGCTTTTCTCAGCAATCAGCGCGCCGCGCGCCATTCAATCATAGATTTTATGCACTTAAGCCGTTCCAGGATAAAGTCAAAAAAGTTTGATGCCAAAACATCAACCTCATCTGACTCGGAACTAACCCCTACAACTTGCCAATCATTTTTCGCGTCAAAAGCGTATAGCAAATCGCTCGAATCCCCACCAATTACGTATATACCTTCATATTTCTCGACTTTCCGCCCACATATAGCTGAATAACTTTCCGGACCATCATCAACATAAAAAGCAGCGTCTAGCTCACCGAATCCGAAACTCGCAAGAAATTCAAGATAATCAGCAGGCACACTTTTTCGGTCCAACTCTTCAACACCGCCCAGTATGGCATCGACATTAGAAATACAGTCACCATAATCCCCCTCAAAAAGCTCAGCGGATGTTATTTCGTCTATAAGCTTTCGTATTTCTACTGAATTTTTCATAGCTATTCACCAAATAATTTTTCTGCAGGCCCTTGCTGGGGGCAGGCGCTTGTTGGCATAGAGGCGTATTCAGAGCTAGCGATAGCTATTAAAAAAGCTGAAGCCACCTGTTTAGTATCCGCACCTGTGACGAACATGCACTCTACGCTGCGGGAGGACATAAGATAATCACAGAAACAAACGCCGAGTTATTAAAGAGCTTGTTATCTAACCATAATCTGATGCCGGCGCAATGCGACTTCAACGCTTTTTATCGAGGTCTGACCCCGATTTACTCCAAAGCCCTGAATACACAACAGATTTAAGGGCCAAAGCGGACAGAGGGTCGGTTATCGACAATCGGCTTGCCCCATTGAGGCGCGGGCTTTATCACTGCAGACAATCTGCAGACTGTTTGCAGACAGATTAGAGACATCCTCTACAGTTATTGCTTGGCGCTGACCGCAGATAAAACAACACTGGCGCGATGGGCAGTGCTGGGTCGGATAGTGCGCTGGACAGTTATCGAAAAGACCAATCATGTATTGAAATATATTCAATTTCCTGAATCGGCGCATGCTCCAATGAAGCTCTATAGTCGGTTATAAAGCTAATGCCCTCTATATACCTACCATTTTCAATTATTAAAAAATCGTCATCCATGTCATTGAAATCAAGTTCATGAGAATCACTAAGCAGCAGTAGGTCATCACCCGGCATAACCGACTTGAATTTCCCTTGGTAGCCTTTCCCAACCACAATTCTATAGAGTTTCTTGGCATCCCCAAAATCCAATGAAACCAAATCATTGCGATAGCTGAATGACTCAACAGTCTTGTCAAGCCCGATGGCAGCACCGACTTTTGACCTGACTCCAACCCATCCCGCACTGTTAACCAAAACCTTATCAATGCACGCATTAGACTCATACCAGTCTACGGTTCCAATTTTTTCTTTAATACTGGAAAAATCCTCACCCAGAGAAAACCCCGCCGCGCTTATACCCGGAATAAGCACTGCACTAAGATTAGGAATTAACATCGCCATGCGCCACTACCTCCAAGCTTTCCACTGGCCAGCTTCATACTTCAAGCGGTTACCCTGCTTATCATAATACTGCTGATACTTAGTAATTGTTCCTGGCTTGAAGCCTGCACTCGAGTCAATCACTCTGACTTCAGTTCCATCTTTGTACGTAAACTTATAGTACTCCGCGTCATGCCGACCTGCGCCAGAGTGGTATTGGACTTCCTTAACCGCTGGGTGCCCTTCCACTGTAAATACTTGTGCATTGCCAGAAGTGCCTGGCTTGGGAGGTTTAGGCACAAGCTTTGCGCCGTCCATCTTATACGCTTGAACCAAATCATCTATTGATGAACCCCAGACCTTATCCAAGCTCCTTGGAATGCCTGCCTGCACAGCAAAATCATTACGCAGCCCATCTCGGGCAATAGACGAAGTGGCGGGAACATCTACAGCTCCTGCCCCTTTTGCACCATTAACTCACAGGGGTAAGGCTCACCCCCTCACTGATCACTATTTCCTCTGGGATTTCATCATAGACAAAAAGCTCATCACCTAAGTTTAAAATGGATAAGCAAAGCCCGTTATCAAACGAGAGAGCAACGCCTATCACTACGTCGTCCGCCAAGGACTGCACAAGCGATGCTGACACTAACCTCCTTCCTACAACATCGGAGAAATAAAGCTCACCAGAGATACAAAAAATATCTTGCCTACCGTATTCACCTAGATCGCAGCTTGAAATCGGACTCAAAGAAAAACAGAGAGATGCACCATCAGGTCCGCCATAGAGCTTCCCAATTTCAGAAGTTTCAAATAGAAGGCCAATCTCTTGGGGGGCAGAATCCCTCTCGGAAGAGAAAATATGAAATAGAGCATTTACTGTCAGTAGTTTCTTCCCGAGCACTGTTAACAGCCAGGCAATCATAAGTTCAGGAAAGTTCATTACCTGACGCCTCCCTTCAATGCGCTCTGTACAGACGGATTCTGAATAACTATTAAAAAAGCTGAAGCCACCTGCTTAGTATCCACACCTGTTACGAACATGGCACTCGACGCTGCGGGAGGACATCGGATAATCACAGAAATAAGTGCCGAATTATTAAAGAGCTTGTTATTCAACCGTAATCTGATCCCGGCGCAATGCGACGTCAATGCTCTTTATCGTGGTCTAACCCCGATTTACCGCTTAGGGCCTGTGCGGTCTCTATACGAAACCTAAAGAGCCTTGGCATTTTCGGATTATCTTTTAAATAATTGGCAAGCTCATGTTTATCAAAACCCACAATTTCGCTGTTACTCACCTCAAGCTCCGCAATATACTTCCCATCTATCATTACCACATAATGCTCTTCAGATTGACCGAAATGGTGATGCAGAACAAACAGGCTCATAAGCCCCCCGAATTCTCTCGCAAGAAAACCCTTAATCGCGATAGCCTCATTAGAGTCGAACCATTTACGCGACCCCAGCAACTCACTCTCAATCTCTACCTTGTTCATTTATATACCCGGAAATGCCGTAACTATATTTCCAAACCTGTCAGTTTGCGTTGTAATAATTGAGGTTGCATTATTGTTTTTTAGGTAGTCCGTCC
Source organism: Pseudomonas caspiana (assembly GCF_002158995.1). Taxonomy (GTDB): domain Bacteria; phylum Pseudomonadota; class Gammaproteobacteria; order Pseudomonadales; family Pseudomonadaceae; genus Aquipseudomonas; species Aquipseudomonas caspiana. The sequence continues at coordinate 6,788 of NZ_LOHF01000020.1, forward strand.
CTATAGTCCTGCCAACATCTACCTGTCTAACATACAAAACTCCATGAGTCTTGCTTTCAAGTGTTTTGACAACAGGTGAGCTAACCACCTGATTACTCTGCAACAGTTGCCGCAATTCCCCTTCAGGCATATTAAACTGACTCTTATTGGCTTTTCCGCTCAAGTGCTCCTTGAGGATATGATTCATGCCGAATTTGTTTGTACCAGTTTGAAGGTTAATCCGTGACTGCACTCGGCCAGGGACATGAATCGCAGCTTCGCCTGTCGTTTTTGAACCCCCAACAACCTCGGTCCCTTTTTTTGGAGCATTAACCGAAACAACCGTACGCTCACCTGCAGATTTACGTTTTTGAATCCCCCCTGTCAAGATTGAAGCGGTGAACTGACCGCCCCCAATCAGGTACTGTTCAAAGTCATCAGTATCGGAAAGTTCCTTGCCCTCCATGGCGTCTGCAACACGCTTGCCGACCGCGTCGGTATACGCTGCAATCGTTTCTTCGAGCTTTTTGCCCTGCGGGGTTTCACCGACAGCTTTGGAAATAGCCAGTTGCAGCAACCCTTTGGGGCCTTGCGTGAGCGCCACCATCACTGTCACCGCTTCTTGCTGCTCGGGATGATCCTTGATGTACTGTTTTATCGATGACATTGAGCGCAAGGTGTTCTGCGCGAGGTTTAGTGTCTCTTCATCTTCTTCGGTAATATGCGTGGATTTTAAGACTACGAGGTTTGGGTTTTTGGTCTGGTTTATAGCTTGCAGCGTGGTGTCGAGGTCCTCGACTGGTTTCAAGTCGATCTCGGCCATACTTGCGACTTCAGCCACGACAGATTCTTGAAACGCAGGGTCAGCCAAAGTTTTCATGGCCTGACTGCGGCTCATTCCACCCTGAAGCAACAAGTCCATGGTGTTTTCTGCGAACTTTTCGCCCATCAGATTGGCAGCACCGGCGTCCATTTTTCTGCCGAAGGTGCTTTCAGCTTTATTGACTACTCGAGTGAGACCTCGCGCCGCTTCCTTAAAATTCTGTTGAGCCGTTTCGTCATAGTTCCGAAGCTGGTTCGTCCACTCCTTGACCGTCACCACCGGACTCAGCACTGCGTCGGTGGAAGACTTGGTCACGTACAAATCAGTCCGATGCTCTTCGTCCCGCGTAATCTCGGACGCCTTGCTCACATCCCGATTCAGGCCAGCAGTCGAATTCTCGCCAGTGGCGGCGTCCTGACGGACGACGATGTCACCCGCGCCAATCGTGCCCCGGACCATTTGCTGACGGTCTTTTTCGTAGTTGTAGCCCTCTACGCTCCAGCCATTCGCGCCTGAATTACCTTTGCCCACCTGGCTGGAGTCTTGTTGTGCCTGACCTCCTTCAAGGCCATAGCTGCCGCCCATGTTGAGGTAGTAGGAACGCTCTTTGTCCTGACCGGCGATGTCACTGAAGCCCAATGTGCCGGTGTCCAGTTTCAGGTTGCCGGTGTTGGACGCGATGAGTGCGCCGTCGAGCTGGGTATGCTCACCTGTTTTGATGTCGAGTTTGTCTTGCGCAATGATCGAGGTTTGATTACCAACCCAGTTGGTTTTGCCGTCGGTTTTGCCGTAGCCGACAGAGCCGCTGACAGACGCGCCGTAGCCGACAACGACAGTGGCGCTGACGTCAAACTGCTTGCCGCTGGCCTTGCCGGTGTCAGGTACTGACGAGACGCTGAGGTTGCGGCCCACATTGCCGGTCACGTCTTTACCGCTTAGCTGGGCGCCAGCAATTGTCGTATCTCGGCCACTTTCAAATCCGAGCTGATTACCCGCGAGAAGATAGGCACCCTGTTGCTGCTTGCCCTCACGATCCAGTTCGCCGCGACCGATGTTTACGCTGGCATAGAAGCCAATCCCGCTCGGGCCAACGGCGATACCGCCCTCAGCGCCGCCGCTGTGGCGGTCATCCTGGCTGGAGGACTCATTCTGGGCGGCACGAATCGTAAGGTCGTTGGCGGCCTTGAGGTAAAAGTTTCTGACTGCTGCGGCCTGAGTTCCGATCAGTGCGAGGTCGCGACGGGCTTCAAGATTGATGTCACGGCCAGCGTTGAGTTGCGAAGCCTGGGACGTGCCCTGCATGCCTTCCTGCGTAGCAATACCGGTGCTGCCGCCGATGCCGATCTTGAAGCCACCAGTGGTGCCGCCTTTGAGCCCACCTTTGCTTTGGGTCTGTTCGCCCTCGCTGTCCTGGCTACCTTTGGCGACGTCGAAGGTGACGTCCCGACCCTGGACGTTGATGTCACGCCCTGCCTGGAAATTACTGCCACGGACCGTGACGTCATTGCCAGCAAGCACGCTGATGTCGTTGCCCGCGACCATCGTTGAGCCACGGTTACTGTTGATGACCTGGCTTACAGACTGACTCTGACTGGAGTTGCCAATGCTGCCGTCAGCGGTTGGACCGGAGAAGAACTGGTTCACACCGTCTACGGCTTTCAGGGTGCTAGAGGCTTTGCTGGTGTTGTCCTCGCCTTTACCTGCGCCGTTAACGGCGTCAACCATGTTGCCGTAGTTGTAGCTGACAGTCGTGGTCGTACCGCTGCGCTTGGCACTTTGGCTGCTGGCACTTTCGCTGCGCTCACCAGCTGCATCGATCGTTATGTCGCGACCGGCCTGCAGAGCGATGTCATTTTCAGCGTAGAGGTCTGATCCTCGCTGAGTGATATCGCGCCCGGAATTGACGACGATATCCTGACCCGCATCAATGTGGCTGGCCGCTGCGGTTTGCTGCGATTCCCGGTTTTTGTTCTTGAGCGTTTCCTGGCCCACGAACGTGGTATAGCCGTTTCGGTCAGCATCTTGCTTGAGGCCGAAGCTTTTCTTGGTTTCCCAGCTTGAGGTCTGCTGCTGACTGCTGCTGGCCAGCACATTCGTGTCACGGCCAGCGTTCAGGTTGACCGTACGGCCAGCCCCGACATCGCTACCCACTACATTGATGTCGCGAGCCGCATCAATGTTGACGTCCCGTTGAGCGCCAACATAACTACCTGCACTGGTGGAACTGGTGACTTCGCGACCTGCCTTTTTAGAAGAGCTGAGGGTGATATCGCCGCCCCACGAAGGGGTGCCGACCATCAGCCCAAACGCATCGCCCCCCGACAAACCGAACTTTTTCTTGTACTGCTCGGTCATGCTGTAAGCAGTGTTCTGGGCAGAATCCAAGCGGACATCACCCGTATCTTTCACTAACCCGGCTCGCAACTCGGCATCGTTACCTGCCGTGGCGCTACTGGCGCGCAGACTCAGGTCATTACCTGTCGCGATGATCAAATCGTTGCCAGCCTCAAGCTCACTACCTGCTTGAGTCGCAGTGGTTTGCAGCTGGGTTTTGCCGCTCTTGGAAAGCCCCAGGAAACCAGACTTGGTTTTCTTGCTGTAAGAGCCAGACTCCTCGACACCCGATGTAATCGATACGTCGTTAGTGGCGCCGAGCAGCAGATCGTTACCCGCTTTGAGCTGACTGCCCACGATAGCTACATCGCGACCACCATTGATGCTCACTGCACCTTTGGCGTCCTGGCTGGCGTTGACCGTCAGGTCGTTACCAGCCTCAATGACGGAGCCGACATTCGTCGAGTTATAGCTCTCGGTTTCACGAGTGCTGCTGCGGCCAAATGAGCCGGTCTTCTTTTTCTTGAAGTACGAATAGGCTTCGTCTTGAGCCGATGCAATTACGACGTCCTGCCCGGCATCAAGACTTACGTTACCGCCACCGTTGACACGACTGCCAATGATGCCGAGGTCAGTGCCTGCGCCAAGAGCGACGTTCTGACCCGCCTTAAGCACACTCGACACCTGGCTCACATGATCTTCCTGAGCCTTAACCTTTTTGCTCTTGCTGTACGAATGCTGCTCATCCGCCGCGGAGGCGATGTTGAGGTTTTCGGCAGCGTCCAGGGTCAGGTTGCGCTGGGCGCTGATCTGGCTGGCGACGGCGCTGATGTTGCGGGCGGCGACGACCTGGAAGTCGCGACCGGCTTCTACAACGGAGCCGTATTGGGTGATGTTCTGGCGGGTGGAACGCGTGCCGACGGCGCCGCTGTTTTCTTGCTGGGCGGAGACGATGTTGACGTCGCGTCCGGCCTGAATGGTGGTGTCACCGCCACTCTTGATCACGCTGCCGATGCTGTTGACGTCGCGTTTGGCCTGCATCGTGAGGGTGTCGGCGGCTTCGATGCGCGCGGCGTTATTGACGAACTGGGTGCGCTCGGAGCGGTAGCCGCTGTCGCTTTGATGCGTCGTGACGCTGCGCTCGTTGAGCAGGTCGCCATTGACGGCGACGAGTTCGACGTTGCGTCCGGCGATCACGCCGCCTGCGGTGTTGGTCAGGTTGTTGTTGGCGCGCATTTGCAGCAGGTTGCCCGCCTCGACCAGACCTGAGTTGGTCAGGTTGCCGCCAGCGCTGACGCCGAGATTGTTGGTGGCGCGCAAGGTGCCGCTGTTGTTGAGGTTCTGGCCGCTGATCAGGGAAACATCGTTGCCGGTGATCAATGCGCCGTTAGGAGCGAGCCGGTTGTTGGCCTGGGCCATATACAGGACGGGCACGAGCACTTTTTGACCCGCGACTTCGTGCTGTTCCATCCATACGATGTCGTGGGTCAGCGCCGCGACTTGCTCGCCTGTCAGGCTCACGCCCACGGAAAGATTAAGGGCGTCCTTACTGGCGATGGCGTTGTCCATCAGGTACTTGAACAGACCTGCATCGCTGGTCTGGCCGTCAATGAAACGCTGGCCGGTGCGGGCAATGACGGCTTGCTGGATAAGTTTCTGCTCGTAGTAACCATCACCCAGACGTTTCTGGGCCTCGTCCGGGTTGTAGCCGAGCTTGTCGAGCATGTAATCCGAGCTCAGGAAGCGGCCCAGATTGGTGAACGCGGGATCGCTTTCGATCAGGTACTTTTGCGGATTGGCGGCGAACTGGCTGGTGGGCAGCTGGAAGCCGGGCAGGTTTATCGGGTTGACCGCTTGCTGTCCCAGGTCCGGGGCGAGTTGTGGATTGAGCGCCACGACAGTGGAGTAACCCGGCTCGCTGGTGTCGGTTTTTGCACCGCTGCCCACGTAGGTGTAGCCACCGCGCACGACGGAGTTGTCGATGCCGTTTTTGGCCTGAACGTTGACTGCTCCGCCTGCCTGAATGATGGCCGAGTAGCTTTGGTCAGGTGCTGCCAGTTGGGTAGTCTTCGCCAACTCGGCTTTTTCGCCTTCGGTGCGACCAATGAAGGTCGCCAGTGCACCTTCAAGACCACCCAGAGCATTTTTGTTGTAGCCGGGGCTGTCGATTGAGTATTGCTGAGTAAAAGCGCTGGCCAGTTGCTGCATGAAACCAGGGCTACGGGTTCGCTCTTCTACAAAAATACGGTCGGTCTGAGTGTCGTGGGTTTCAATGGCGGTGTTGGTTACATCATCAAAGATGGCCGTGAGGTCGCCGCCGGCAGCGATGCTACTGCTGCTGTTGAGCAGACTCCCGCCGGTCAACAGCATGCTGCCACCGGAGGTGATGCTTGACGCGGCGCTGGCTTCGGTAACGGCCAGATGATCACGCTGGCTGATCAGAAAGGGGCGATGCTGCTTGCCACCGTCACAGTCACCCGCGTTCACACCTTCGATGCATGCCGTTGGCGTGATGGAAGCGCTGTATATCCCGGACTCTACAGTCAGAATGGTCCGGATATTTTCGATGGTGCTGGCTGCCAGACTGAGCGTGCCGTCGGCCTGAATATTCGAGGAGCTATTGGTGATGCTGGTGGCCAACCCGCCCAGACCGTCACGATCGACAAGCAAGTTGCCCATCGCGTAGATGTCGGATGCAACGTTATTCAGTTCATCAACCTGCAGGCTGATATTGCCGCCGCTGAAAATCAGTGCATGGTCGTTGAGCAGGCTGCCAGTGCTGACCGTCAGCACCTGGCCTGCAGCCAGGGTGCCGAGGTTGCTAACCCGTGGGGCGTTGATGCCAAGGGCTGTCGCGGAGGTGATGCGACCGCTGTTGGTCAACTGATCGGTGAGGGTCAGATCGACGCGGCCATCACTGGCAATGACGCCATTGGTTGACCAGTTAGCGCCTCTGCCGACGAAGCTGTTGGTCCCCAGAAGTTGACCCGTTGCGGTTTGCTGGAAATTGCCGACATCAAGCGTCAGGTTGGCAGCCTGAATCACGCTGCTGTTGGTCCAGGCGGCTTTGTTGAACGTCAAGCCACCCCGAGTGACCAGGCTGCCACCCACGTTGTCGAGGGCCAGTCCGGAGACATCCAGTGCACCGGTACCGACATGCAGAACGCTGCCGTTGATGTTCTGAAAACTGCCCGCGGCCAGGCTCAGGTCAGTGTTGGCGGACTCAAGTGCGCCGCCGCTGTTGTCCAGCAGGCCACCAATGGCGAAGCGACTGTTACCTGTAAGCCCCAAGGAGCGAATCTGCCCGTTGCTGTTGTCCAGGGTGGACGCGCTGAGATCCAGGTTTGAGCCACTTTCGATGACACCTGCACGGTTGTTGATTGCACCTGCACGGACGGTCATCCCACCGCCACTGCTGATATAACCGTCTGAACCATTGAGCAGATTATCGGCCGTCAGCGTCATGCCCCCGTCGCTGAGCAATTGGCCTTTGTTCTGGTTATCCAGTATCGAGGTGCTGGCGATCAATGTCTGACCGGCAGCGAAGATGCCGCCATTGTTGACCAGCGCTTGACCGGCCGTTGCCGACAGATTACGGCTGGCGATCACGTTGCCGGTGTTGGTGACGGTTTGGCCATTGAGGCTGATGTCGCCGTTGGCGTTACGGGAGTTATCCGCGTTGACGCCCGCCTGTAAGGTGCCGCTGTTGTCCACGACCTGCGATGCGGTGGTCGTGAGGTTGCGGCTGGCAACCACAGTGCCCGTATTGGTGATGGACGTACCGGCGAGGCCTACATTGCCCGCATCGACGGCGCTGTTGGCAGCGGTGGTGGCCTGGATCGCGCCACTGTTTGTCAGCGATTGTTCCGCGGTGGCGCTGAGGTTGCGGGTGGCGACAACGTTGCCGGTGTTATTGATGTTTTTGCCATTCAGGCTGACGTCGCCGGTGGCGTTGCGGGTATTGTCAGGGTTGATGCCCGCCTGAACAGTGCCGCTGTTGGTCAACTGACCGCCGCTGCTCAGTTTGATGCTGTCACGGGCGGCCAGGACCTTCTGGTTCTTGAGGCTGCCACGGGTTTGCACGTTTGCCGAAGTACCGGCGTAGATCGAGTCCTGGGCATCAAGGCTGGCAGCATTGACGTTGACTGCGCCGCTGGCGGCCGCCTTGGCCATGGTCAAATGGCCGTTGGCGTCGATTTGCATGTCGCCGCCGCTGGCAGCCATATCGCCAGCCAGTTTTACCCCGACACCTTTCTCTGTGCCGACCAGTTTGATGGTGTTGGCGTACATGCCGCCCAGTGCCGACGAGTCAATCGCCAACGCCGGCTTCTCAGCATCGTTGCCCGCGCGTGCCGTGGTGGCCAGCGTGTCAGCATTAACGTCGTTGGCACCTGCGACAACGTTCAGCTGTTTCGCGTAAATATTGGCGTTGATTTTTGCCGAACGGGTGATGATATCGAACTGATCGACATTGTCGGCGTTAAGGCCATCGCCTTCGATGTTGATACTGCCGCCATCAACTTCGAAACGATCAAGCTTGCCATTACCATCCAGCACAGGCTTACCGGTGCTGAGGGTGACACGAGGCGTATTGATAAATCCGCAACCGTTACAGGTCACGCCGTAAGGGTTGGCAATAATGACCCGCGCCGACTTGCCTGCTACTTCGGTGTAGCCATTGAGCTGGCTGGCGCTGCCGCCGTTGACTTCGTTAAGAATGACACCTGCTGCTTTGCCGCCCAACTGGCTGTTGCCGTTGATATAGCCAGCCAACTGAGTGTTCTGCGCGGCACTGGTGGAGTTGTTGAGGATCACACCTTCCTTGCCGACGTTGTAATCCTTGAACTGGTTATGAGACAGCCCCGCCGCATTGGGGGCCGCAATATTGATCACCGGGACGCCATTCGCGGCCTGCCCCACGCTGGTGTTGGTGCCGCCGCTGACTGCAACTCCGCCCGCCTGCGCCCAGATCGGCTGCCAGAACATGACGTTGACCATCAGCAACGCCAACGCACGTTTGGACACGCCTAAAAAGCGCTTGCGTGGCTTCAACTCAGCAGAAGGTTGGCGGGCCAGAAGTGCAAATTGATGAACGTCCATTTTCGAAGTCTCGCGGCAACAAATTTGATTAATTAGAGAAACAGGTCGACCTGGAAGTAGATCGGCGCTTCGCGCTCGGTGAGCACGCTTGGGCGCTCCAGCGAATGGGCGAATGTCACGCTGGCGCTGACGTGCTCGCCTCTGGCGAACAGCTGCAGGGAGTTACTCGATACGCGGCCGTTGAAGCCACCGCTGTACCGATCATTACTGACCACACCCTGGTCGTAACCGACGCTGGTGCCGTACTGACTAAAAGCGGGACGCAGCCAGTCCAGCGTCACCGGCCGCGTCCAGCGCAGCTCATTACGCCAGTAGCCGCCACTGGAGCCGGACAGGAATTGATCCTTGTAGCCGCGCACGGAAGAGCTGCCGCCTACGCTGATACGTTGCGAGCTGAACAACACATCCTCGCTGCGCTGCCCGGTGGCGAGGCTGCTGAAGCTGAATGATTCGCCCAACCAATTGAATGGCAACAGATAACTCGCGGTAGCGGTGTATTTGCGATAGCGCGGCGTCGGAGTAAGGTTGCCCAATTCGTCCCGTTGCTGAGCATCCTGTTGCGCATCCAGTGCGCCGATGCCCTGCTGCATGCCCAGATCAAGGTTGACGAAGGAGTTGCCGATCCGCCGACCGTGGTTGATACCGAATTGCGCTTCTGTAATACGGTTGCTGCTGCCCTCTAGTCGGGCGTCGTCGATGTAGTTGTTGGTGCGCACATGAGCCAGCCCGGCACTGACCGAAGTTTTGCTGACGGCATCGCGATGGATCAGGCGCTCGGCGAGAAACTGGTGATTCTGGCTGTCACCATTCTGTTTGAAGCTGAAACCATCACCTTGCGCCTGCGAGCGATACTCGCTCTGGCTGTAGGTGTAACTGAAGTTCCACCAGCCATACGGAACGTTGTAATAGAGCATGGCGTTTTTGGAGGTGGACTTGTGATCACTGACCACATCATGCCCACCACGCACGATCAGTTGGTCGGCAATACCCAACGGGCTGTCCCACTCAAGACCGGCATCTACCTGCTGCTCGCCGGTACTCTTCTGCCCATCGTTATTGCGCGACAGGCTTGCACGCCAAGGCTTCTGAGGCTCGTTGCGCACCAGCACGTCACTGCCACCGACCTCGTTGCCTGGCGCCAACTCCATCTGCGCCTGTCTGGACGGCAACCTATTGAGTTGGTCCACCAGTTGCTCGATTTCGCGCAGATTCAGAACCTCGCCACTTTTCCCCGGAAAGGCCATCGCCAGCTCACGGTCGGAGACATTGCTGCCTGGCGCACTTTTCAGGCTTTCAAGCTTGCCTTCCACCACCAACACAATCAGGTGCCCTTTGGACAGGTCCTGTTGCGGCAAATATGCACGGCTGGTGACCAGTCCTTGATCGAGGTAGTAGTTGGTAACGGCCTTGAGCAGATCATTCAAATCAGCCACGGCCAGGCAGCGATCAACATAAGGTTTAAGCAGCCGGTCACGATCAACGCCGCCAAGGCGCTCAGCACCTTGGAGTTCTATCGTCTTGATGGGAAAGCAGCGGGCATCTTCGGGCGAAGCCGGTTTAGCAGGCTCAGTGTTGGAGCCTGGCAGCTCCTTGAGTTCCTGGAGTCGGCGTTGCTGTTCTTCAATCAGGCGATTCTGTCGATCACGAATCAGGTCCTGATCACCTGGGGTTGGCACTGTTGCGCCGAACGCAGACGAACCGATAGCAAACAAAAGGGCGCACGAATGCAGCCACGTCCGTGGGGAGGCAAACATAAACATTCCATCGATATGTCGCAGGCGTTTCGTTTGAAATGCGCCAGCAAGAGGAAAAAGCAACCGCGAGGTGCAAGCCTGAATACCGGCTAGATGCCGGCAAATAGCAGCAAAGTGCCATCAAACATCGGAAAATTTAAACAAAGTGTATCAACGCTGAAACAGACAGCCGATCTGAGGAAAGTTCCGGGGCGGGGGAAATTTTGTGATGGATGTCACTAAAAATGGAGAAGAGTGCGAATCAGAATTTACAAGCGAGACAATGGGGGCACGCTGCGCAACGAGAGTCCCAGCACGAAAAAAGCTGTGAACATTGCATCCACAGCTCCCGTATCAGATCAGCGAGTTGACACCCGACAGAATGCTATCGACGCTCAGGAGGAGCTTTAATTATTAGCCCGAGCATAGCGCTCAATGGGTGGCTGCTCACGATGCTCCGCCTGCCACAGATCATAGTCAGCCTGGATACCTAACCAAAGGCGAGCAGTGCTGATCCCTGCCCGTTCAAGCCTGACTGCCAGATCAGGGCTGATCGGTGCATGACCATGCAAAATTCTGGAAAGTGTTTCTCGGGCAAAGCCTAAGTGTCTAGCAAACTCGGTTATCGTCGTGTCCAAGCCAGGAATGACATCCTCGCGCAGGATCGCTCCGGGGTGAGGCGGGTTGAACATTCCCATTACAATCTCCTTCAGTGATAGTCCAGATAGCTGACCAACTCGACATCCGTCTCGACGAATCTGAAAATCACCCGCCAATTGGCAGTAACTGTGATAGACCAGAAACCTGAAAGATTGCCTTTAAGCTGATGCAACCGCCAGCCAGGGAGATTCAGGTCCTCTGGATATTCCGCGCGATTCAAGACTGTGAGTATGTGAGCTAACCTCCTTGAGTGATCGGGCCTGATCCCACTGGTTGAACCCGTTTCGAAAAACAGCCTCAACCCTTTGTGTTTCCACCCAAGAATCATCGACGCATTGTGATGTGACACATCACACCTTGCAATGGCCATATATCTTTTCTTCTATCAGCGTTCATTTGCCACTTTGAATGGTTACGTGAATGAGCGAGCAATGTTGGGTCAGAAGAAAGTATTCCAGTGACCTTATTCTGTCTGTTGGACGCATCGTTTTCTCAGGTCAGTTTTTTCTGAAACTGACGCCCGCCGCCGCCCTCAAGCTCCCCTAGCGCTCAGATCATCCCGCGCAATCGCTCAACCATCGCTTCTGAGCTCGCCAGCATCGGCGCACGCACCTCGTCCTTGATCCAGCCTTGCAGTGCCAATGCGGTTTTTACCGGGGCGGGATTGGGTTCGATAAACAGAGTCTGAATCAGCGTCAATAATTGGAAGAAAGTGTCGCGCGCAGCCTGCAGTTGGCCGTCTTGAATTTCACGATGCAGGCGCACGAACTGCTGTGGATGGATGTGCGCTGAGGCAGCGATCGCGCCGGTCGCACCCAGGCACATGGCGCTGAACATTTGGGCATCTTCACCGGCGAGTACATCAACGTTGCCGCTCGCCAGCAGCGCAAGGGTCGTATCCTGATTGCCGCCACAGTCTTTGATCGCAGCTATCCGAGGATGCTGCACGATGCGCAGCAAGGTGTCTTTGTGCAGGGTCGCGCCGGTGCGATAAGGAATGTCGTAGAGAATGACAGGCACGCTTGAGGCATCGGCGACGGTATTGAAGAACACTTCGAGCGCTGGCTGGGACGGGCGAATGTAATACGGCGCGGGCACCAGCAAGCCAGCGATGCGACGCTGCAGAATGTCCTGTTGAAAGCGCAACAGCTCGGCCTGATTATTACCGGCAAGGCCCATTACGACTCTGTCTGGCGAGGTCATTTCCAGCACCGCATCAAGCACTGCCAATTGCTCAGCCTTACTCAACGCCGCCGCTTCGCCAGTCGTGCCGCAGACTACTAACCCTGCAACGCCACCCTCCAGCAAATGAGCAACCAGACGACGCAACGCGCCGAAGTCGATGGCGTCATTCTGAAAAGGGGTGACGACAGCAACCCAGATTCCTTGAAACGATGACATGCGTGTTCTCCTGATGATTGACCGAAAAGTCACCGTCAGAAGCGAGAGAAAGGAGGTGTGCGGCGGGCAGTGTCTGCGTGGCGCTCATTGTCCTGTCAGCTCATCTGACGGGACAGCGCGCCCCGGTCACATGAGCGACTGTTTCTTCGATTTATTGGCGACACAGGCACGAGTCTGCGCCTTAGCATTAAAGCCAAAAGCGGAAAGTTCGTAACCGGTGGTAGGAAGCATAAACATGCACGCCATTAAACAATGCGATGTTTTTAAAACTTTCACACCACGCTTGTCAATGTTGCCAGGCCGAACAGCTGATTCATCCGCACACTGAAGAATCGTTTCAACCAATGATCATCTGCGACTTTAGAACGCCCGAAGCAGGCCGATAGCAGGCCACCAGACAGCAGGTTTCAACGTCATCGGCAGGACATTTGATAAGCGCGTGACGCTATCTATACTCCCTCCATCATTTGAGTGTATGCACAGCCATCACGGAAGACCTCAATCAAGCGGCGATTCGAAGCCAGACAGAGACGCTGGCCGAGCGATAATCTATAACCTGCTGTTTTAGATAGCTTTAACCTCGAATACAGACCACCCGACAGGTCGAACCCATTCCTCGCAAATGGATTTCACCGGTGCCTGAAGTAACTTCATACGGATGCTGAAGATGGCCAAACATATCACTCAAACTGAACAAACTTTCCCTGCCGAACAACGCTTGATTTCAGCGACTGATACGAAAGGCAAAATCACCTACTGCAACGATGAATTCGCGAAAATCGCGGGTTACTCGCAAGCCGAACTTATTGGTAGCCCGCACAATCTGGTGCGCCATCCTGATATGCCCGCAGCAGTCTTCGGATTAATGTGGAGTTACCTGAAGGCCGGTAAAAGCTGGATGGGCATCGTTAAGAACCGCTGCAAGAACGGCGACTATTACTGGGTCAGCGCGTACGTCACGCCGATCCTCGAAGACGGCCGACTGATCGGCTACGAGTCCGTACGGGTCAAGCCAACAAGGGAGCAAGTCAGCCGCGCAGAAGCCCTTTACGCCAGATTGCGCAGCGGTAAAAAAGCGGTCGCCAGCTCGCGTCATCTCACTGCGTTTCTCAGCGTAATGGCTGTACCGGCAATTGCTGCCGTCCTGGGGGTCGGTGTCAACGTGCTCTTCCCCGGCACCATTGCTCATGTGGCGACCGCCGTGCTGTTTCTGGCCTTGGGTGGGTGGGCGCACATGCGCTTTGAGCAGCAACTGTCAGGCATCATTCGCAGTGCACCCGGCGCCTTTACCGACCCGGTGAGCGCCCTGACCTACAGCGACGCCTACGGGACCAGCGCTCGTCTGGAGATGGTGTTGGTCAGCGAAGATGCTCGTTTGCGCACCGCGCTGACCCGTCTGAGCGACCTGGCGGCACAAGTCTCGGAAGCGGCCGGGCACTCTTCGCATCTGTCCACGCAAAGCGAGCACGCCTTGCTGGAGCAACGTGCGGAAACCGACCTGACGGCTGCGGCCATGACCGAGATGGCAGCATCCATCAACGAAGTATCCAAACACGTGCAGCACACGGCGGCAGAAGCCACGACTGCGAACGAGCTGGCCGAACAGGGCAGCAAGGTTGCAGGCACCTCCCGCGAAGCCATCCAGCGTCTGGCCGGGACGGTAACCAGCATCAGCAATGCCGTAGATAATCTGGCCAACGAAACCCAGCAGATCATGTCGGCAGCCAGCGTCATTCAGGCGATCGCCGATCAGACCAACCTCCTTGCACTCAACGCAGCGATCGAAGCAGCCAGAGCCGGAGAACAAGGTCGCGGTTTTGCCGTGGTGGCTGACGAGGTTCGCGCGCTGGCAGGCAAAACGCGGGAGTCGACCCAACAGATTCAGGCGGTGATCGAGTCGCTTAAAAAAGGGGCAGACGAAGCAGTGAGCATCGCTCAGCTAGGCATCAGCGAAGCCGACAATGGTGTTGCGCAGGTGATCGAAGCGCAAAATGCCTTGCAGGGTATTCGCGAGGTCATCGCACGTATCAGTAATATGGGCCATCAAATGGCGACCGCCTCCGAAGAGCAGGCCCATGTGGCGGAGGACATTTCCCGGCAGATCAATAACGTCGCGGCGACCTTCGAAACCTCCGCAAGCAATGCCAACGCGGCGGTAGCACGGGGCACCGAACTGGAAAACACCTCCCGCGGACTGCGCGCATTGGTTGAGCGGTTTAACCGCTAGCAGCATCGCCCCCATCAAACAAAATGCCAACCATTGAACGGGAATGGCATTTCTGCAGGAGCTGCCGCAGGCTGCGAAGCATTCATCCTGACACACCGCTTTCGCAGCCTTCGGCAGCTCCTACAGGTCCTATGCTTGCTTCGCGACAGCGCGTTGCCAGGGACAACGAGGCAGGGGTGTTGCTAAGAATGCATCAACCCGCAATATCCTCAGGGCAACAAAATCACCTTTTCCCCTGCGCCCTGATTGACCTCTTCGTACCGCGCCAAACCTTCGCTCAGCGGTGACTCGACCAGACCTGTCGGCAGCGGCAAGCTGCCTTCGTCGAAGAACCGGCCAAACTGGTCGAGCATCTTCGCGCAAGCGTTGCAGTCATAAAGCAGCGAATTGATCCCCACCACTGATCCGCCTTTACGGTACAGCGCCAGCGACGGCAGCTTTACGTGGCCGTCCACCGGAGCCGCGATGATCGCGATACGACCGAACGTGGCCAGCGCAGGCACTGAAGCCGCAAGCCAGAAGCCAGTGGTGTCGAAAATCACATCGGCACCGCTCTGGAAAACGCCATTAACCTGCGCCGCAAGTTCTTCTGGCTTGTCCAGCAGAATGCTTTCGAAACCCTGTTCTTGCAGCGCGACGATGTGCTCGGGGCGACGCACTGCGCCCAGTACCCGAGCGCCGAGAATTCTGCCCAGCGCCAGTGCCGCGCTACCCACTGCGCCATTGGCCCCGATGACCAGCAAGCGCGTTTCGGCGCCAACCAGGCTGCGTTGCAACGCATCCCACGCGGTGGTGTAAGGCACACCGAGGCTGGCAGCCTGACTGAAATTCAAACTCTTTGGTTTGAGCGCCACCCCTTGAGCAGGCAATGTCAGAAACTGCGCGTGAGAGCCGTCGCGAAAGAAACCCGGCTCTTTACCCGTACCCCAGACTTCCTGACCCAACAGATCCTTGGGGCCCTGGACGACCACGCCAGCGAAATCCCGACCCGGCACTCTCGGCAATGTGGTGTAGGGAAAACGCCCGAGAACATTTTTCACGTCACTGGGGTTCAGGCCAGCGGCTTTGACCTCGATCAGGACTTCGTTCTGGGCAGGTACGGGCGTTGGCAGCTCGACGTATTGCAGGGCTGCAAGATCGCCGGTTTTTGAGAATTGCAGGGCTTTCATGGGAGCCTCCTTTAAGTAGGAATAATCGATCAGGACAGCCAGGTCGCAACCAGTTGCTTGCCCATTGGCCATAGTTTTTCACCCAGCAACATGCCGGTCAGGCCAACCAGTGCCACGGCGGGCGGTGCTGGCGAGCGGAAATCAAGAGCGCCGTAGAGCAGGCCTACGCCGATGCCGATAACGATGGAGATGAGGTAACTCATGATGAACCCCGTGCACAATTTGCTAATGCACGCAGTTTAGAGGCGGGTGGAAAAAGCTATCGGCCAAGGGCTTCTGAATATCGGTCAGGGTGAATGCACACGTATCTATAGGAACACACGGGGACCTGTAGGAGTGAGCTTGCTCGCGATAACGGTAGACCTGTTGAGAATTATCTTTTGGCCTGACGCTATCGCGAGCAAGCTCACTCCTACAGGGATGCATTTCAATTCATTAGCGTATGTTTTGTTTGACTGGAGCTGCGTCGCTACCGATCCCCCACTGAATACTGCGAAGGCGCCACGCCCAACTCACGTCGAAACATGTCGCTGAAGCTGCTGGGCGAATAGCCCAATGAGCGCGCGATCATGCTGATCGGTACGCCCTGGATGATTTCAGCCACCGCTGTCGCCAACTGTACTTGTCTGCGCCACTCAGCGAAGCCCATGCCTAATGCACTTTGGAACAGGCGCGCGAGGGTTCGAACGCTCGCGCCGGCGTTTTCGGCATGCTGCTCAAACGGGATATCCAGCGACGGCTCGCTCATGACCGCCTGACAAAGACTCAGCAAACGCCGGTCAGAGTTATCCGGCATGGGGATTTTCAGAATGGAGCGTCTGGCGCGTTGCAGCTCCAGGAGCGCCAGCCCGACGAGTGCATCGTAATACTGCGACTCTTGATTATCAGCCTGCTCGACCAAACCCAGAATCAATTCGCGCAGCAGGCGGCCAACCTCGAAGACCTGTACGGTTTTTTCCAGCGTGTCGGCAATGGCTGGACGCAGGTAGATGTTGCGCATCTCCAGATCAGTGACCACGCGAATGCCATGTATCACGCCAGGCGGCAGCCACACGGCACGCTGCGGCGGCACAACCAAAGCTTCGAGCGGCGTTTCAACCCACATTACACCCGAGGTGGCGTACAGCACCTGACCCCACATATGTTCATGCGGCTCGATGTAACGCCCACGCGGATAGGTGCGCGCCAGAGGTTGCACAGGCACGGCGGTATCAGAAAGGTCAGGAGGTGCAGCGAGGGCCATGGGGAGTGACCGAGTCAGGCTAAGTTGGAGCATATAGTAGCCGGACATGGGGCAGGAAGATTGTATCTACGCGTTGTGGGACCGGCTTTAACCGGTCCCACGGGGAACGCTACGCGCGCCCCTTTACACGATCATCAGAAAACGTTGATCGGGTAGTCAACGAAGATACGGGTTTCGTTGCCGCTGACGTTGTATTCGCTGGCGTTGTTGGAAACACGCAGGAACGAGTTGCGCAGACGCAGGGACAAGTCCTTGGCCGGGCCGCTCTGCACGACGTAAGTCAGCTGGCTGAAGATTTCACGCTCTGTGCCATTGCCACGAGCGGTGCCGTCATCAATGTTGCTACCGCGCACGTAGGCCGCTTTGTAGCTCAGGCCAGGCGTGACCAGACCGGACAGGTCAACGCCGTAGGCTGCTTGCCACGAACGCTCGTCTTTGCCGTTGAAATCGGACCAGTAGGAGTTCGCCAGGTAGATAGTGTTACCACCGTCACCGAAGCCGCCTGCACTTTGGTAGCCGCTGTAGTTGTAGCCGGTTTCGCCAGTGCTGCGCTGGTGCGCCAGGGTGAAGGAGTGGATACCCACAGCCCAGGTAGCCGCCAGGCTCCAGATCTTGTTGTCACGGGCGCCAGCTTCAGTGGCTGTCGAGAAGTTTCTGTCCATCTTGGTCTTGTAGCCGTTGAAGTCGAACGTCAACGACTGGTCAGGAGCCAAGGCAAACACGTAGTTCAGGTTTACGTACTGCTTCTTGAACACGTCTTCGTTGTCCGATGCGTAGAACGCTGCGGTGAACTCATCGGTGAACTTGTAGCTGGCGCCGTAAACGTTGATGCTTTTCAGGCCACCACTGTCACGCCCTTCGGCAGACTTGCGGGCTTCCTGAGTGAAGCGACCGACGTTGACTTCCAGGCCATCGATTTCTTTGGAAGTGATCAGAGTACCGGTGAAGCTTTCTGGCAACAGACGACCGTTGTCATAGCTCAGCACAGGCAGCGCAGGCATTTGGTCGCCGTACTTGATGACGGTGTTGGAAATACGTGCTTTGACGGCAGCGCCGGCACGCGCGAGATCATCAGCAGCTTCACCGCTGTCGCCCTGCTTGAAGAAGTCGATACCAGCGCCGCCGCTGCGACCTTTACCGCCGTCCAGACGAACGCCGTATAGACCAAAAGCATCGACACCCACACCGATGGTGCCTTGGGTGAAACCGGATGCGAAGTTGGCGGTGAAAGCCTGACCCCACTCAGCACGGTCAGAGTTTGGTGCGACGTTTTTGTAATCGCGATTGATATAAGCGTTGCGCAGCGCGAGATTCAGGTGGCTGTCTTCGACGAAACCCTTGGAATCTGCCTGGCTGTCTGCCATGACCTGCCCAGCACTGATCAAACCCAGTGCAAGCAAACTGATGCGTTTGTTGAGCATTTCTAGTTGTCCTTTTTTCTGCTGATTTGATCACGCGCTGTGGCAACAACCCGGAGGCTATCTGCGGCTGTCAAACGTCAAATTCGACGAGCCCGAACGAAATCATCGCAGTGGACTACTGATGCACGTACATGGCGCGAGGCCACAGGCGGAGGAAGCGAATCCTAGCCGCCGGTCATAAAAGTGTCAATTTACGAAACTTTCTATGCTTATAACTGTCCGCATCGACAGCTTTTAGAAGAGCTTCAATCCTTGAGTACGCTCAAAAGCGCTTCAAGCTCAGCCTCGTTGAAAAGGCCCGCCGGATAACGCTGAAGCAACATTTGCCTCACGTCCGGGCGTTGAGGTTTACGCATACTGGTCGCTCTCAACCAGTCAGCCATCATCTGGCGCGCTTCGCTACTAGCAGACAAACCACGAGCGCGATGCTCTAGACCTGCGTTCATAGGACAACCTCTTAAGTCGTGAGGGGCTAAATGTACTGGCCCTTTGTGACAGAAAGGCTAAGCGGGGACGTTTCAATACCGGCCGTCGACCCATCCACCAGGTTAAGACGCCAGAAGCGAAACCCACAAAAAAGCCCATCACTTGGATAGGCTTGATCACAGCAAGAACGACGCCAACTATGTAACGCGATTGTAACCGCCCCTCTTTAGTCAGGCCCGATGAGGCGCTGGCTGTTGCTGGGTGAGGCAGTGGATATTGCCGCCACCCAGCAGTAACTCGCGACCCGGGACCATGACCACTTCATGCTCCGGGAACAGTTGCTGGAGGATTTCCAAGGCTTTTTCGTCCATCGGATCGTCAAAGCTGGGGGCAATGATCCCGCCATTAACGATCAGAAAGTTCACGTAAGAACCCGCCAGACGCACCGAAGGGTTGCGTTCCTGACTGCCGTGCACTTGATCGACGCCCGCACATTCTTCTTCAGTGGCGAACAAAGGACCCGGGATTGGCATCTTATGGACGACAAATGCCCTGCCCTTTGCATCCCGGGTGTTTTCCAAAATACTCAATGCCGCGTGACATCTTGGGTAGTTGGGGTCTTTGGGATCATCTGTCCAGGCCAGCAACACTTCGCCAGGACGCACATAGCAGCAGAAGTTATCGACATGTCCGTCGGTTTCGTCGTTAAACAGCCCGTCCGGTAACCAGACAACTTTATCCACAGCCAAGTTGGCGCTAAGCACTGCTTCAATCTCTTCACGAGAAAGGTGCGGATTACGGTTGCGATTAAGCAGACATTCCTCGGTGGTGATCAGCGTACCTTCGCCGTCAACATGGATCGAACCGCCCTCCAGTACAAAGCCAGGCGTCGCGTAGCGCGGGCACCTTTCGATTTCCATCACCTTGCTGGCCAGTTGCGAATCCAGATTCCAGGGCGCGTACAGGCCGCCATCGAATCCACCCCAGGCATTGAAATCCCAGTCCACACCACGCACTTCGCCTTGATTGTTGATCACAAAGGTCGGGCCGGTGTCGCGCACCCAGGCGTCGTCGTTACTGATCTCCACTACGCGGATATTCGGTACGTTCAGGCGCGCGCGCGCATTGTCGTATTGGGCTGCCGAGACCGCGACAGTCACGGGCTCGAAACGGGCGATGGCTTTAGCGACTGCAACATGGGCCGTCTGCACCGGCTTGCCACCCAGACGCCAGTTGTCCGGACGCTCAGGCCAGACCATCCAGGTCTGGGTCTGAGGAGCCCACTCGGCAGGCATATAAAAGCCGTCGGCGCGTGGCGTGCTATTGAGAGTGGTCATGGGTGATCAGGTCTCCAGTGGGGCGTCGAATCGAACAATCGATAGTTGGCGACTTTATAGACGATAAAAATCGGGTTTAAAAGCTAAAAAAGCAGAATTAAATACATATTTCAGGCTTTAAGGCCGACATAAGTCTGCAATTTAATCTGTACAAGCCCGGTCGCGCAGCAAACACAGGGCCTGTAGGAGCTGCCGGAGGCTGCGATCGCGGTGTATCAGGAGAAATGCTTCGCAGCCTTCGGCAGCTCCTACAGAAAATGCATTTCAATCCCAATAGTTTGCATGCTTTCAAGATAGCGGCTTTAGCCGCGAGAGCATCAGCAGTCACTCCAACTCAGCCAACACCTTCGACACGCTATCCACAAAAAAGTCCACGCTTTGGCGGGTGGTGCACATCGGTGGCTTGATTTTCAGGATGTTCAGGTAGTCGCCGGTGGGCTGCATAAAGATGCCAAGATCGCGCAGGCGATCGCACAGGTAGGCGGTTTCTTCTGTGGCGGGTTCCAGGCTCTGGCGGTTGCGCACTAACTCGACGCCCAGATAAAAGCCCATGCCGTGAACCGCGCCGACCAGCGGATGGATATCGATCAGGGCCTGCAGCCGGGACTTGAAATGCTCGCCGACGATTTCGGCATTTTCCCAGAGCTTTTCCTCTTCCATGACATCCAGCACCGCCATACCAATCCGGCAACTGACCGGACTGCCGCCCGCGGATGAGAAGAAATACCCCTCGGCCTCTAATGCTTCGGCAATCTCACGACGGGTGATCACAGCGCCCAGTGGATGGCCGTTGCCCATCCCTTTGGCCATCGTGATGATGTCGGGCACCACGCCCTGCTCTTCGAAGCCCCAGAAGTAATGACCCAAGCGGCCATAACCGACCTGCACTTCGTCGGCGATGCACACGCCACCCTGCTCTCTGATCATTTGATAGACCTGTTGCAGATAACCCGCAGGCAGCGAAACCCCGCCGGCATTGCCGTATACCGGCTCACAGATAAAGCCCGCAACCTGGCGCTGTTGTGCCGCCAGTTGCTGCAGGACATGCTCGACACTTCGTACATACTGCGCAGCGCTGTCCGTACCTCGAAACTCGCCGCGATAGGTGTTTGGCGCCGTCACTGGATGCACCCAATCCGGACGTGTACTCAACGCCTGAGGGTTGTCGGCAATCGACGTAGAAATCGCATCGGTCGCCACCGACCAACCGTGGTAAGCCTCCAGCACGCTGAGCATGTCGCGCCCGCCGCTGTAAGCCCAAGCCAGACGAATCGCCAGATCATTGGCCTCAGTGCCGCTGTTAACCAGAAATACACGGTCCATGCCTTCTGGCGCCAGCTTGAGTAAGCGTTCGGAAAACTCGGCAATCGCCGCGTAATGAAAGCGCGAATTAGTGTTCAGCAGCGACCATTGCCGCGCCGCCTCAGTGGCCATGCGCGGATGACCGTGGCCCAGCACCGCGACGTTGTTGAGCATGTCCAGATAGGAGCGGCCCTGCATGTCGATCAGATGATTGCGCCAGCCACGCTCGATCTGCGGCGGGGCCTGATAATAGTGTTTTTGCGAGCGGGCGAAGCTTGCGTCACGACGCGCCAGCAGTTCAGCGGAGTCGGGCAACGAGGGCGCATCGCAATCAAATCCCAGCAGCGCCGCAGGCGACGGACATAACGCCCGCCATGCATCTGCCCAGGAAGGGGTGGTAAAGAGCGGCGGGCTCAGGTTCTCTACACCACACAATTGCACCAGCAATGGACCGCCACCCTTGCCGATAATGGCCCCGGCAGCGACGCTGGCACCCGGAGTCAACTCAAGTCCTGCGCCCCATATCTTCAGGCTAATCTGCGCCCCCACCAATAACAACGCAGCATCAGCGGTCAGCCTCAACGTACCGCTGAAAGGTGCGTGCAACGCAGCGGCTGTAGCCAGGTACAGCTCGACATGCAGGGCGAAAGTTTCGGGCTCTTTGGCGCTGTCGATCACGGTGCGCGACAGCCGGTACTCCCCGAACCGACTGGCTGACTGTCCGGTAGCTTGTGCAGCCTGTTTGAGCAACTGCTCATCGATACCGCTCTGCGTCCAGTTGCCTGCGACAAAGTGCTCGCTGAGCACTCCCAAGTCCACCAATCGGAATGCTCCCCCGCTCAGGCCGGGCAGCAGTGGCTGATAGTCGATGACGGAGGCTGGCGGGGCACTGACGTTAACCGCCGCAAGGATCGCTGCCTCCATCAAGGGCAGCGGCACCGACGTCGCCACATCGAAGATGCCCCATTCACTGTCGATATTAGCCTGAATGTAAGCATTATCAGGTTCAACACTGGCTTGCTGTGCGCTGCTCAGCACCAACACCGCAGCACGGGCCACGATCAAAGGCCATAGCGCCTGCAGTTCTTCAAGTTGCAATGGGTTGATCGCGTGGTAAGCGCGAATGGCCGGCAGGATGTACAACGGGTCGCCATCGGCATGGTGCAGCAGCGCTGCGCAGGTGACCGACAGATCAGCTACCCGCCAGGTACTGACCAGATCGCCGAAGTCGATCAAACCTTGCAACTGCCATCGCTGGTGATTACTGCGCGTCCAGACGACGTTATATTCGGTGATATCCAGATGCACAGTCTGCACTGGCAGCTTAGCAATCAGCGGACCTAAACGTCGCTGCGCCAGTTCGGCCGCCTGCGCGAGACACGCACGCTCCTCATCGTTACCAATGACTGGCAACAGATGCTTGATCAAGGCCTGTGCATTGCGCGGATCCCACTGCAAAACACGCTCAAGCCCGGGATGCTCAAAGCTGGCGAGGGAAAGATCCACGTGTGCGCATAACTCGCCCAGCTCAACCACGACGTCCAGCGGCAGATGATTTGAATCACTTAAAGCCTGACCATCGATAAATTCCAGTAGCCTGGCGTGTATTGCATAACCACCGATCTCTAGCGACAACAGTTGCTCGCCCGTAACAGTAAGCATCACGCCGGGGACTCTGGCTTGAGACTCTGCTGCAAGATGCCGTAGCGCAGCATGCTGCGCTTCCAGCTCCAGAGTTGAATAATCTCCATGGCAGACTTTCAGGACGAAACGCCGCTCGCCAGTATCAAGCAGAAAATTACGATCCTGCTGACTGCCCAAGTCTTTCAGCGTGCCGCTTAACCCGTAGTGTTGCTCAAGCAGCTGCAGCGCGTGCTCGGTACTGACCTCTGGACAAGGCAGGCTGGAACGACGAATCAACGTGGCGAGCGGCATGCAACAACCTCAATCCTGGAATGAGCAGCGAGGGAATTTAACAAGGCTACAACTATAGGTGTGCCGGGCTCTGATCACCAAGTCATGCGCAGTAAGAGAGCGAGTGTCGGTTTAATGGCGCACCACACCTGGATGATCAATTCTTTTCATTAACTATATGCATGTTCTTGGTTAATCCTGCTTGCACGTCTAGCCTTAAAACAACAAGCTATGCTTCATCAGTCTTAAGACCTGAAAGACACAAGGCAAACTCATGCGAATACTTGTTACCGGCGGCGCGGGCTTTATTGGCTCGGCGCTGATCCGTCATCTGATAAAGAATACCGATCACGAAGTACTCAATTTCGACAAACTGACCTACGCAGGCAATCTCGAGTCGCTAACTGGCATTGCGACTGATACCCGCTATGAATTTGTGCAGGCCGACATTTGCGATCAGGCCAAAGTCAGTGAAGTGCTGGCCCGTTTCGAACCGCACGCCGTCATGCACCTGGCTGCCGAGTCCCACGTTGACCGCTCCATTGACGGTCCGTCCGAGTTTATTCAAACCAACATCGTCGGCACTTACAGCCTGCTGGAAGCCGTGCGCGGCTACTGGCTGAAGCTGCCTGAAGCCGAGCGCGAGGCGTTCCGCTTCCATCACATTTCGACCGATGAAGTGTATGGCGACCTGCATGGTGTCGATGACCTGTTTACCGAAACCACACCGTATGCGCCAAGCTCGCCCTACTCGGCCAGCAAGGCCGCATCCGATCACCTGGTCCGGGCCTGGCAGCGGACTTACGGACTGCCGGTGGTCGTAACCAACTGCTCAAATAACTACGGGCCGTTCCACTTCCCGGAGAAGCTGATCCCGCTGGTCATTCTCAATGCTCTGGCAGGCAAACCGCTGCCGGTGTATGGCAACGGTCTGCAAGTGCGCGACTGGCTATTCGTCGAAGACCACGCCCGTGCGTTGTACAAGGTGGTCACCCAAGGTGCGGTAGGTGAAACCTACAATATTGGCGGTCATAACGAGCAGAAGAATATTGATGTGGTGCGCGGCATCTGTGCGCTGCTGGAAGAGCTGGCACCTCAACGTCCTGACGGTGTTGCCAACTACGCTGACCTGATCACTTATGTCGTGGATCGACCGGGCCATGATCAACGCTATGCCATTGATGCCAGCAAGATCGAGCGCGAGCTGGGCTGGGTTCCTGAAGAAACGTTCGAATCAGGTTTACGCAAAACCGTGCAGTGGTACCTGAACAACCTGGAATGGTGCCGCCGCGTACAAGACGGCAGCTATCAAGGCCAACGACTGGGCTTTACCGATTCAAAGGATCTGATCGCATGACCAAAGGTATCGTCTTGGCGGGAGGCTCAGGCACGCGCCTGCATCCGATTACACTCGGTGTCTCCAAGCAACTGCTGCCCATTTACGACAAACCGATGATCTACTACCCGGTCTCGGTGCTAATGCTGGCTGGCATTCAGGACATCCTGATCATCTCGACACCTCTGGACTTGCCTCAGTACCGCAGTCTGCTCGGTGACGGCAGCCAGTTTGGAGTACGCATCCAGTACGCCGAACAACCCAGCCCGGATGGCCTTGCGCAGGCGTTCCTGATTGGCGAGGAGTTCATTGGCGATGATTCGGTATGCCTGATTCTGGGAGATAACATCTTCCACGGGCAGCACTTCGGCGAACAGCTTAAAACCGCCAGGGATCAGAAAAACGGTGCCACCGTCTTCGGCTACTGGGTCAAGGATCCAGAGCGTTTCGGTGTTATTGATTTCGATGAGAACGGCAAGGCGCTGTCCATCGAAGAAAAGCCCAAGGCACCCAAGTCCAGCTATGCAGTGACAGGGTTGTATTTTTACGACAACGAAGTTATCCGCATTGCCAAGGACGTGAAGCCTTCGCCCCGTGGAGAGCTGGAAATCACCGATATCAACAACGCCTACTTGCAGCGCGGCGACTTGCACGTTGAACGTTTCGGTCGCGGTTTCGCCTGGCTGGATACCGGTACGCATGACAGCCTGCTGGAAGCCTCCCAGTACGTGCAGACGATCGAACACCGCCAAGGCCTGAAAGTCGCCTGTCTTGAAGAGATCGCCTATCAGAACGAATGGATCGATCGTGAACACCTGCTGGAACGCGCTCAGTATTTTGGTAAAACCGGCTACGGTCAGTATCTGTTCAAACTTGCGGGGGAAAACCGTTGAATGTAATTACCAGTGAGATCCCCGAAGTTCTCATTCTTGAGCCACGCGTATTTGGTGACGAACGAGGATTTTTCTACGAAAGCTTCAATGCCAAGGCCTTTGCTGACGCTACAGGGCTGCGTGAGCTGAGTTTCGTGCAGGACAATCACTCCCGCTCAGCCAAAGGCGTACTGCGCGGCCTGCATTACCAAATCGAAAATGCCCAGGGCAAACTGGTACGCGTGACGGCCGGAGAGGTTCTGGACATTGCAGTGGACATTCGCAAAAGCTCGCCTACGTTCGGCCGCTGGGTCAGTGTCAGGCTATCTGCGGAAAACGCCCGGCAATTATGGATCCCGGCGGGTTTTGCCCATGGTTTTGTAGTGCTCAGCGATTACGCCGAATTTCTTTACAAAACCACCGATTACTACACTCCCTCAGCCGAGCGCTGCATCCGCTGGGACGACCCGGATCTGGCTATCGACTGGCAGTTGGACGGCACGCCGCAACTGTCGGCCAAAGATCAAAACGGCAGAGTGTTAAAAGAGGCTGACCTGTTTCCATGAGCAAGCCACTGAAAATCGTCGTCATCGGCCAGACCGGCCAGGTGTCCCAAGCCTTGCAGAAAACCCTGGCGGATCTTGGTGAAGTGATTGTCCTGGGCCGCGACAAACTGGACCTCAGCGACCAGATGGCCGATTTCGATCAGATCCAGGATTTAAAGCCAGACCTGCTCATCAACGCCGCTGCCTATACCGCAGTAGATCAGGCGGAGGCTGACCAGAAAACAGCGCTCGCCGTTAACGCGATTGCCGTCGGAATGATTGCCGATCAGGCGAAAGAGCTGGGTATCCCGCTGATTCATTACTCAACGGACTACGTGTTCGACGGCAGCAAAGCCACGCCTTGGACCGAGCAGGACAAGCCCGCACCTTTGGGCGTTTATGGCGCCAGTAAGTGGGCCGGTGAACAGGCTATCGAGTACGTTGGCGGGCAGTATTTGATATTGCGCACCAGTTGGGTTTACTCGAACACGGGTCGTAACTTTCTGCTGACCATGCAACGGCTGTTGCAAGAGCGCGACTCGCTTAATGTTGTGTCCGATCAGGTGGGTGCGCCCACTTGGGCCGGGACCATTGCGCAGAGCACGCGCCAGTTGATCGAACACTGGCGTGACGGGAAACCCGGCGCTTGGGGCACCTATCACCTGACTGCCAGCGGTGAAACTTCATGGTTTGGCTTCACTCAGGCCATTGCCGAGCAGTTAAGCGTACAAGGTAAGAAGTGCGCAGCACTGGAAGCGATTCCGTCCAGTGCCTACCCGACACCCGCCGCTCGCCCGCTCAACTCGCGACTCGACTGTAGCCTCCTCCAGCGCGAATGGGGCGTGCAACAGCCTGACTGGCACAGCGCATTACTGGAGTGCCTGGCTGAGCAGTAGTTCTGCACTATTCGGGACCTTACCGAAACTGTAGGAG
>NZ_LOHF01000020.1:34313-54590 GCF_002158995.1 Pseudomonas caspiana
CCGCACGGCGTCCGTGATACTGCGATATCTTCTACAGAAAAGTCGACCCTTAGCGCAGTTCAACAATGACCATGAACGCCACCCTCCCACCCCGCCCGCGCTGGCGCAGCCTCGCGCTGCTCGCTCTGTGCCTGGCGCCGCTACTATGGCCGCTGGAACATCTGGCCGAGCGTTATTACCGTAACGAACTGGTGAGCCAGAATCGGCAAACTCTGGACCTTTACGTTGCCAACCTGTTGGGCACGCTGCATCGCTATGAAACCCTGCCGCAGATTCTCAGCCAGTTGCCGGACCTGCCCGCCGCATTAAAAGCCCCGCAGGGCAGCGCTCCACAGGAAGCCGCTAATCATCTGCTGCAAACCATCGTTCGCCAGACCGGCGCGGAAGTCATGTACTTGATGAACGCCGAAGGTACGACTATTGCCGCGTCGAACTGGGACAAGCGCGACAGTTTTGTAGGCCGCAACTTTTCCTTTCGCCCTTATTTCAGCGATGCCATGGCTGGCAACCTTGGACGTTTTTTTGGCTTGGGCACGACGTCTGCCAAACGTGGTTACTTCTTTGCCTCGGCGGTACGTGACGCAAACAAGGTAATTGGTGTGCTGGTGGTCAAAATTGATCTGGACCACACCGAAAACCTATGGGGCAAAACCCCTGAGCAACTGCTGCTCACTGACCACAATGGCGTCGTCATCCTAACCTCTCGGCCGGAATGGCGCTTCCGCTCGACGCGCGCACTGAGCGATGAAGAAAAACAATCCATCGTAGCGATCCAGCCCTACCCGACCCGCGATCCACGCCCGTTGCTGCTCGACGAGAAAGCATGGCTGACCCAAAGCCAGCAAATCGACGAAACCGGCTGGAGTGTGAATATTCTGGCGCCGCGAGCGTTGATTGATCGTCCGGTTCGCACCGTTGTTGCCATTGGGGGCGCGGCGTTATTAGTAGTGATGTTGTTGTTAGGCATCATGATCCAGCGGCGTCGGCACTATCTGGATCGTATTGCATTCGAAGCCAAGGCTCGTCGCGAGCTGGAAGTACGCGTGGTGGAGCGCACCAGTGATCTGGAGGGCCTGAACAGCCGTCTGAGGCAGGAAGTCCTTGAGCGCGAACAGGCGCAACAGGAACTGGTCCGCGCTCAAGATGAATTGGTGCAAGCTGGCAAGTTGTCCGCGCTGGGCACCATGTCTGCCAGCATCAGCCATGAGCTTAACCAGCCTTTGGCAGCGATCCGCAGTTATGCGGAGAACGCAGAAATCCTGCTGGATCACTCACGCACTGATGACGCCCGAGGCAATCTCAAGCAGATCGGCGAATTGACCGGCCGCATGGCGTCAATCATTGCCCATTTACGCGCTTTCGCCCGTCGCGACCGGCATGCGCCGGAGAGCGTCGCGCTGCAACCTGCGCTGGACGATGCCTTGGCGCTGCTGGCCAAGCGGCGGCGGGCCATGGAGGTCGAACTGATTCGCGACCTGCCCGATGCCACGCTATGGGTACAGGCCGGTGAAACCCGGCTGCGCCAGGTGCTCGGCAACCTGTTGGCCAATGCCTTGGACGCCCTGACCGAAAAAGGTCCACCGCGCAGAATCTGGATCAGTGCCGAACAGACGTCAGAAGGCGTCAACCTGTTTATTCGGGACAATGGCCCCGGTTTTACTCAGGATGCGCTGGCGCGGGCACGCGAACCCTTCTTCACCACCAAAACCCGTACTCAAGGGCTGGGGCTCGGATTGGCGATCTGCGATACCCTGATGCGTGCTTTGGGCGGCGAACTGCTGTTCGACAACCACCCGACCGGAGGCGCGCTGCTGACTTTGCGTCTGCGTGACGGCGCTTCCGGAGTCAACCTTCAACCGCCAGAGGATTTATCTGCATGACCGCCATCGACAGCCGGATCCAGGTAGTGCTGATCGACGACGACCCGCACTTGCGACAGGCCCTTAGCCAAACGCTGGATCTGGCCGGCCTGAAAGTCCTGACCCTGCCTGAAGCCAACGGTCTGGCAGCACGAATAGAGCGCGATTGGCCTGGCGTTGTAGTCAGCGACATTCGTATGCCGGGCATGGACGGTCTTGAGCTATTGAGTGACTTGCACGGCAGAGACCCGGAACTGCCGGTCCTGTTGATTACCGGCCATGGCGATGTGCCGTTGGCGGTGCAAGCGATGCGTGCCGGTGCGTACGACTTCCTGGAGAAACCTTTCGCCAGCGACGCATTGCTCGATAGCGTACGCCGCGCCTTGGCCCTGCGACGTCTGGTGCTGGATAACCGCAGCCTGCGACTGGCCTTGAGTGACCGCCAACAACTGAGCGCTCGCCTGGTCGGGCAGTCGGCTCCCATGCTGCGTTTGCGCCAACAAATCGGGGCGTTGGCCGCCACCAAGGCTGATGTGCTGATCCTCGGCGAAACCGGTGCAGGCAAAGAAGTCGTAGCGCGAGCGCTGCATGATTTGTCGAACCGCCGCACCGGACCATTTGTCGCGATCAATGCGGGGGCGCTGGCCGAATCCGTGGTCGAAAGTGAATTGTTCGGGCATGAGCCGGGGGCTTTTACCGGGGCGCAGAAACGCCGCATAGGCAAATTCGAATTCGCTAATGGCGGCACGCTGTTCCTCGATGAAATCGAAAGTATGAGCATGGACGTGCAGGTCAAACTGCTGCGCCTGCTGCAAGAGCGAATGGTCGAGCGACTGGGCGGCAACCAGCAAATCCCACTGGATATTCGGGTGATTGCGGCCACCAAGGAAGACTTGCGTCAGGCAGCCGACCAAGGCCGCTTCCGCGCCGACTTGTATTACCGGCTCAACGTCGCGCCGTTACGAATTCCACCGTTACGCGAGCGTGGTGAGGATGCGCTGATGCTGTTCCAGCACTATGCGGACGCGGCAAGCATGCGCCATGGTTTGCCTAAACATGAATTACAGCCTGCGCAACGCGCCCTATTGCTGCGCCATACCTGGCCAGGCAACGTGCGCGAACTGCAAAACGCCGCCGAGCGTTTCGCGCTGGGCCTGGAGCTTGCACTGGAGGGTAATGAAGTACCGGTGGTGCCGACGATTACGGGCGGATTGAGCGAGCAGGTTGAAAGTTTTGAACGCGCGTTAATCGCTGCCGAGCTGACCCGGCCACACAGCTCCGTGCGCAGCCTCGCGGAGGCGCTGGGTCTACCGCGAAAAACCCTGCATGACAAACTGCGCAAACATGGTCTGAGCTTCGGCGGCGGCGCGGATGAGCAAGAATGAAGCCTGAGGACAATCTGCTGTCAAAAGAGGCTGCCGCACTCCAGCAAGTGCTGCATCACGACATCCCGCTCACTCAGGCGATGGGCATGAAAGTCTTGAGCTGGCAGGATCACCAGTTGCGCCTGCATTTGCCACTCGCGCCCAACATCAATCACAAAAGCACGGTGTTTGGCGGCAGCTTGTACTGCGGCGCAGTGCTGGCGGGTTGGGGCTGGCTGCACTTGCGCCTGCAAGAGGCCGGTATCGAAGGCGGGCACATCGTGATTCAGGACGGGCAGATTAGCTACCCGCTGCCAGTGCGCGAAGATGCTGTGGCGATTTGCGATGCGCCGGAGGAAGCCGTCTGGGAAAGATTTGTCACTACCTACCAGCGCCGTGGCCGGGCACGATTGACGTTACCGACACGAATTTGCGCTCAAGGAAGTGATCAGGAAGCAGTGCATTTTATCGGGCAGTTTGTGTTGCATCGGTAGCGAAGCTCTTATCAACACAATGCAATTACCTGATTTGGGAATGCTTTTCTGTCGGAGTTCACGAGCACCGCGAGGCAGCGATGGCGTCCTGTCTGATACACCGCCTTCGCGGCCTCGCGGTGCTCGTGCGCCCCTACAGATCCATGTTTGCCGCGAGATAGCACTCACAGCAATCCCCTACAGAAATGACATGTGCAATCAGGAGCGCGCTAACTCCAGCAAGTCGGAACGCCAGGCGGCCCCCGCTGGCAGCGCCAGAAAGAACGGGTTCAACAGGGATTCCCGTGGCGGATAGCTGAATGGCTCACCGGACAGTTCGAGTACTTCACCGCCAGCGCCCTCCAGCACACCTTGCGCAGCGGCGGTGTCCCACTGAGAGGTCGGTGCCAGGCGGGGATAGCAATCGGCAGCACCTTCGGCCAACAGGCAGAACTTCAGCGAACTGCCGATGTTGGTCAAATGCAGATGCCCAACCGCAGCAGACAAGCCGGCGAGTAGACGCTCCTGCTCGGGGCTGGTGTGCCGTCGGCTGGCGACAACCGTAAAATCATGTCCCGTGCCCGGCTCCTGACGCACGCTGATTGGCGTCAGGTGATCATCGTCATCGCTGCGCCACGCGCCCAATCCGGCGCCCCCAAAGTAGCAGCGGTTATTGGTCGGCATCGAAACAACGCCGAACACCACACGACCATGTTCGATCAGTGCGACATTTACGGTGAACTCTTCACTGCCGGAAATAAACTCCTTGGTGCCGTCCAGCGGATCGACCAGCCACCAACGCTCCCACTTGGCGCGCTCACTCAGCGGGATATCGGCATCTTCTTCGGACAACACATGAATATCCGGTGCCAACGCCAGCAGGCCTTCAGCAAGCAGCTGATGGGCAGCGATGTCCGCCGCAGTGACGGGCGAATCATCAGCCTTGGACGTCACCGTCACATTGGCGCGCCAGTGCGGCAGGATGACTTCCCCTGCGAGGCGAGCAAGCTTGATCACGGGTTCCAACAGCGGGTGTGGCAGATTGCTGAAAACATCGGTCATGGCAAAAACAATCCACGCTGGGTCAGTAAATCACGCGCCAGATACAGTGCGGCCAAGGCTCGGCCCTCACTGAACTGGGGATGTTCAATCAAACTTGATAGCTCGCGCAAATTCACTTTGTCCACGCGCATGGGCTCAGGCTCGTCGCCCTCCAGACGCTCTTCGTAGAGATCGGAAGCCAGCACCACCTGAATTTTCTGGCTCATGTAACCCGGTGACAGGGAAAGCTCGGTCAGATGTTCCAGTTGGTGGGCGCCATAGCCCGCTTCTTCCTTGAGTTCGCGGTTGGCAGCGGCCAGAACGTCTTCGCCCGGCTCGATAAGCCCCTTGGGCAAAGACAGCTCGTATTCGTCTGTGCCGCCGCAATATTCTTCGATCAAGACCGCATGATCGGCATCCAGCATTGCAACGATCATGACCGCGCCATAACCATTACCGCGCCCGACCAACCGCTCATAAGTGCGCTCGACACCGTTGGCGAAGCGCAATTGCAGCTCCTCAACACGGAACAAACGGCTGCTGGCGACGATTTCGCGGGCAAGTACGGTGGGTTTCTGGCGCATGTCGGGCTCCTTTGCGTGGACGGGTTACTATACCGTGGCTTTTCCGATTGTCTGTCTCGGATATGCTGACTTCACCCATCGATACTTTGCGAGACCTGAATGCCTTTAATGCCTTGGCGCGACATCGATACCGTTCTGCTCGACATGGACGGCACCCTGCTCGATCTTTATTACGATGAGCACTTCTGGCTGCAACATTTGCCGCAGCGCTATGCCGAGCTGCATGGCGTGAGCCTGGCCATGGCGCTGCTGGAGATGAAGCCGCTGTTTGAGAAGAATGCGGGCACGCTCAACTGGTATTGCCTGGACTACTGGAGCGCCGAGTTAAAGCTTTCAGTGCGAGACCTCAAGCTGGAAACAGCTGACCTGATTGCCCTGCGGCCCGACGCTGAAACTTTCCTTGCGGCGATCAAGCAGGCAGGCAAGCGGGTGATCATGATCACCAACGCCCATCGCGACTCGTTGTCACTGAAGATGGAGCGCATCGAGCTGGCGCCGTATTTCGAACGTTTGATCAGTTCCCATGACTACGGCTTCCCCAAGGAAAGTCCGCACTTCTGGGATGCGCTGCAGGCCGATATCGCCTTCGACCCGGCCCGTAGCCTGTTTATCGACGACACCCTGCCGATCCTGCGCAGCGCCCGCACTTTCGGCATCGGCCATCTTCTGGCGGTCAGTGAACCGAACAGCCAGAAAGGGCCGAAAGACACTGAGGAGTTTGCAGCGGTTAAGGACTATCGGGAGTTGATTGAAGGGCTCTAAAAATATGTAGGAACTGCCGAAGACTGAGATCCGGGCGTGTCAGGGAATCCATTCGCAGCCTTCGGCAGCTCCTACAGGGATCTTCGCTAATCCGGAATACGTAACACCTGCCCCGGATAAATCTTGTCCACATCCTTGAGCATCGGTTTGTTGGCCTCAAAGATTTTTTGATATTTATTCGGGTCACCGTAGACCCGTTTGGATATGGCGCTGAGGGTGTCGCCCTTTTCGACGGTAACGAATTTAGCCGGGGTAGCCGTCGCGCTACCACCAGCGATGGTCATCTGATCATCGACCGTTTCCACACCCTTGATATTGCCCAGTGTCAGCAGGATTTTTTCCTTCTCTTCCTGGCTGGCGACTTCGCCAGTGACCGTCACCGTACTGCCTTCCACGACGGTCTGAATGTCGGGATTGCCGAGCCCTACTTCTGATATGTGCTTTTTGAGCGCGTCATTCGAGGCGTCGGCATCACCGGGGGTAATTGCATCGAGGATCTTCTCCCCGGCTTCCTTCAAGAAACTGAAACTGATCATTTTGCGGCTCTCCTTGATTGTTATTGTTGTGCCCAACATTCAAGGTTAGTCGTAACAGATCATGGGAAACGGCCGTCCGACCGGCAGCCGACCGCCCATCCGATACGTCTACAGGCTAGAATCGTGCGCTTGCAGTGCCTAACGGAGCGAATATGGACATCAAACAACTCAAATTCCTGATCGCCCTCGATGAAACGAGGCATTTCGGCCAGGCTGCCGCACGTTGCAACATCACTCAGCCGACCCTGTCGATGCGCTTGCGCAATCTGGAAGAAGAGCTTGAGCTGCCACTGGTCGTTCGCGGGCAGCGCTTCGAGGGTTTTACCGCCCCGGGCGAGCGAGTGCTGGCTTGGGCACGCACGGTCTTAGCCGCTTATGACGGCTTGCAGGCCGAAGCCGCTGCTTGTCGCGGGCACTTGGTCGGCACCCTACGTATGGGCGTAGTGCCGTTGTCGAGCTTCGACCCACTGCCGTTATTGCGGTTGCTGCACGAAAGCCACCCCAACCTGCGCTTCGAGCTGTCGGCACTCAGCTCCGAGCAGATCCTGGAACAATTGGCGAGCAATCGCATTGATCTGGGCGTTTCCTACATGGAGCATCTGGACAGCGAACGCTTCGACTCCCTGACCTTGGCCGAAACCCGCATGGGTCTGCTGTACGATCATCGCCACTTTGACTTTGGCGAACGGCCGTTGACCTGGGCAGACCTGATTGAGCTGCCTTTGGGCTTGCTGACCAGCGGTATGCATTTCCGCCAATCCATCGATAACAACTTCCATAGCCGCGGTTTGCAGTTCAATCCGTTGCTGCAAACCGATGCCGTTCATCAGTTATTACAGTCGGTCCATGGTGGCTTCTGCTGCGCGATCATGCCGCTTGAGGGCGAGCTGGAAAACCTGACCGAAGATTTGCGCCTGCAACCCATCGACGACGCCCGCACAATGGCGCGGCTGGGCATGATCATGCGTCGTGGTGCCCCGAGGTCGGTACTGGCAGAAGCGTGTTTTGCGCTCTATC
Organism: Pseudomonas caspiana; assembly: GCF_002158995.1. Lineage (GTDB taxonomy): Bacteria > Pseudomonadota > Gammaproteobacteria > Pseudomonadales > Pseudomonadaceae > Aquipseudomonas > Aquipseudomonas caspiana. The sequence goes on from NZ_LOHF01000020.1 coordinate 41,950, forward strand.
AGAAACTCACCGAAAAACATTGATCGACGTCATCTATCAGCGCATTGGAACTAGCGATTAGACGATTTTCGACAAGAGGCCTAGTCTTGTGCGATATCACTCTGCCGGTACGTTCCCATGCACGCCAAGCGAACGGTCAGTACGGCGCCCGCAGACCAATCGCCAGCGCCCGCTGCAAGCAAGTCCTACAGCTACTCGAACCTCGACCGCGATGTGTCGGCGCCTGCCGATCTCGCTGAAGAAGTAGCGCTGGCCATCGCCTTTAACGGCATCAGCCAGGCGGTCATGCTGGTCACTCCGACCGATCTTGAAGACTTTGTTGTGGGCTTCAGTCTGGGCAGCGGCATCATTGCCTCACCCGATGAAATCTACGACATCAAACTCAGCGGCTGCGGGTCTGCACAGCAGGCCGAGGTCGAAATCGCCAGCCGCGCCTTTTGGGACCTCAAGCAGCAGCGTCGGCAAATGGCCGGCACCAGCGGCTGCGGTTTGTGCGGAGTGGAAGCTGTTGAACAGGCGCTGCCTGAACTGAACGTCTTGCCTGGCGCGCCTTTGCCGCCTATCGAGTGGCTTGAAGGTTTGCGTCAGCGGATCGGTGAATTCCAGCCGCTGGGTCGCCATTGTGGCGCGGTACATGCCGCAGTTTTCATGAATAACCAAGGGCAATTGCTGCTGGGCCGGGAAGATATCGGTCGACACAACGCCCTCGATAAGTTGATCGGCGCCCTGGTGCGCCAGGAAATTCCAATAATCGGCGGCCTTGCCATCGTCACCAGTCGTTGCAGCCTGGAGTTGATCCAGAAAGTCCTGCGCGCCGGTATCCAGACGCTGGTCAGCTTGTCCTCGCCTACCGGCCTGGCCTTGCAATGGGCACGTCGTCATAACCTGAACCTAATTCACCTGCCGCAACACAGTGCGCCGCGGGTTTTTAGTCCCGTGATGGAGAGTCAAGCATGAGCCTGCATAAAGAAGCCGACCAGAAACCAGTCCCGCGTTACAAGCCCTACAAAGGTGCCGCCGGTGGTTGGGGTGCATTGATCAGCGTGACTCATCACTGGCTATCCAGCGACAACGCGCTGAAAAACCTGCGCATGATGCTCAAGACCAACCAGAACGGCGGCTTTGACTGCCCTGGTTGCGCGTGGGGTGATTCGCCGGAAAGCGGCATGGTCAAGTTCTGTGAAAACGGCGCCAAGGCGGTGAACTGGGAAGCGACCAAGCGTCGTGTCGACCCGTCCTTCTTTGCCCGCTACAGCGTCAGCGCACTGCGCGAGCAAAGCGATTACTGGCTGGAATACCAAGGCCGTCTGACCGAGCCAATGGTCTATGACGCCGAAACTGATCGCTACAAGCCGATCAGTTGGGACGACTCTTTTGCCCTGATCGCCAAGCACCTCAAAGCGTTGCCGAACCCGAACATGGCCGAGTTCTACACCTCGGGCCGGGCCAGCAACGAAGCCGCTTATTTGTACCAGCTGTTCGTGCGCGCCTATGGCACCAACAACTTCCCTGACTGCTCGAACATGTGCCATGAAGCCAGCGGCGTTGCATTGTCGCAAAGCGTTGGCGTCGGTAAAGGCACCGTGACCTTCGACGACTTTGAACACGCTGATGCGATTTTCGTTTGGGGCCAGAACCCCGGCACCAACCACCCGCGCATGCTTGAGCCTTTGCGTGAAGCGGTTCAACGCGGCGCTCAGGTAGTGTGCGTCAACCCGCTTAAAGAGCGTGGTCTGGAGCGCTTCCAGCATCCGCAACACCCGATCGAGATGCTCACCAACGGTGACCGTCCAACCAACACCGCCTATTTCCGCCCGGCACTGGGTGGCGACATGGCGTTGTTGCGCGGTATGGCCAAGTTCCTGCTGCAATGGGAGCGCGATGCGCAAGCAGCCAACGAGCCGTCGGTGTTCGACCACGCGTTCCTGAACGAACACACCCATGGCGTGCTCGACTATCTGGCGACTATCGACGACACCCCATGGGACAAGATCGTCGAGCAGTCTGGCCTGACGCTGGTGGATATCGAAAAATCCGCGCGCATGTACCTCAAGGGCAAGAACGTCATCATGTGCTGGGCGATGGGTATTACCCAACACCGCCACTCGGTGGCGACCATTCAGGAAATCGCCAACCTGATGCTGCTGCGCGGCAACATTGGCCGCCCAGGCGCTGGTCTGTGCCCGGTGCGCGGCCACAGTAACGTGCAGGGCGACCGCACCATGGGCATCAACGAGCGTCCACCGGCGTTTTTCCTTGATGCACTGGAGCGTCGCTTCCAGTTCAAAGTCCCGCGTGAAAATGGTCACAACGTGGTTGAAGCCATCCACGCCATGGCCGAAGGTCGCGCCAAAGTCTTCATCGCACTGGGCGGTAACTTCGCCCAGGCTACGCCCGACAGCGCTCGTACCGTTGCAGCCCTCAGCAACTGCGACCTGACCGTGCAGATCAGCACCAAACTCAACCGCAGCCACTTGAGCCACGGTAAAGAAGCACTGATCCTGCCGTGCTTCGGTCGTACCGACATCGACATGCAGGCCAACGGTCCACAAGCAGTGACGGTGGAAGACTCGTTCAGCATGGTTCACGCTTCCAATGGCCAGTTGCAGCCGTCATCGCGCCATATGCGTTCCGAGCCTGCAATTCTCGCGGGCATCGCCAACGCGACATTGGGTAAGCAACCTGTGGACTGGCTATGGCTGGTGGAAGATTACAACCGCATCCGTGAGCTGATCGCCGACACCGTTCCGGGCTTCAAAGATTTCAACCAGCGTCTGGAACACCCGGGCGGCTTCTACCTGGGCAACGCGGCCGGTGCTCGTCGCTGGAACACCGCAACCGAACGCGCCAACTTCAAGCCCAACATGTTGCCGCTTGATCTGGTACACGCCAGCGTGCGCTCCACCGGTCAGGAGCCTGATCTGATCATGCAGTCCATGCGCTCCCACGATCAGTACAACACCACTATTTATGGCCTGGACGACCGTTATCGCGGCGTTAAGGGTCAGCGTGACGTGGTGTTCGTCAACGAAGCCGACATCATCCGCCTGGGCTACCAGCCAGGGCAGAAAGTTGACCTGATTTCGATCTGGGGCGATGGTCGCGAGCGCCGTGTGAAAAACTTCACCTTGCTCGCTTTCGACATCCCGGCTGGCCAGGCTGCCGCTTACTACCCAGAGGTCAACCCACTGGTGCCGCTGGAAAGCGTTGGGGATGGCAGCAGCACGCCAACCTCGAAGTTCGTGGCGATCAAGCTGGAGCGCTCGGCTGAGTCGGCACGGATTGTTTGATTAGAAAATCAGAATCCCTGTAGGAGCGCACGAGCACAGCGAGGCCGCGATGGCGGAGTATCAGACAAATCGCTATCGCTGCCTCGCGTTGCTCGTGAGCTCCTACAGAGCCCAAACCCATGAAGAAAAAAGGCCCGTTTCGCGAGAAACGGGCCTTGATCAAGTAAGCTAAGACTGCCAATTAAGACTTAAGTTCCTTAGCAAAAACAGTAACTTAGCTATTTGTGTACCAGTCGTGTTACTCGTCGGATTTGCGTTGCCACAATCTTTGCAGAACCTCAGGATCGGCGCCGTCATCCCTTTGAGGTTCATTGCATGAAGTATTCCTCGATTCTGTTGTTGTCACTCACTCTGACCAGTGGTCTCGCCTCAGCAGGCGGTACGGTTGAGTCGGGCGTGGGCGGTGCATTGGGTGGGGTACTTGGTTCCGTTGTCGGCCAACAACTGGGCGGCAGCACAGGTGCAGCGATTGGCGCAGGCCTGGGTGGCGCGGGCGGCGCTGCTGTCGGTGCGGACCGTCGCAATCGTACAGAAGCAGCCATTGGCGGCGGTCTGGGCGCTGCGGGCGGTAACGTGATCGGTCGCAGCGTTGGCGGCAACACTGGCAGCCTCGTCGGCGCAGCCGCAGGTGGCGGTGCTGGCGGTGCGCTGGGTAACTACATGGGCAACGAAAGCCGCGCCGACGATCGTGATAACCGTCGCTATCGCGGTGACCGTGGTCCGCGCGGACACGCTCATGGCCACCGCAAAAACAAACACCATTACCGCCATCGTTAATTGACGTGTTTGACCTGAAAAGCACACTGGCCGCCCATGAAGCGGCCAGTGTTGTTTCAGACGACTAAAACCTGCAACGCCTCGCGCAGGATGTCGGGTATGGATACCGGCAGATTCGACGCCCGATCCACAAACACATGAACGAAGCGTCCCGCCGCACAAGCCTCGTCCTCGCCAACCTTGAACACCGCCAGCTCGTATTGCACAGAGCTATTGCCCAGCTTCGCGACCCGCAAACCGACTTCGATCAAGTCAGGGTAGGCAATCGACGCGAAGTAATCGCATGAAGAACTCACCACAAAGCCCACTACCGAACCGTCATGAATATCCAGCCCACCGCGCTCGATCAGGTAGGTATTCACTGTGCTGTCGAAAAAGCTGTAGTAAGTCACGTTGTTCACATGGCCGTAGATATCGTTGTCGTGCCAACGTGTGGTGATGGGCTGGAAGTGTCGGTAGTCGGACCTTTGCGGGGTTATGTTGGTCATGAAGTTCTCTTGTCGTAAGTTGGCATCTGTAGGCGCTGCCGAAGGCGGCGAATACTATTTGTCTGACACACCGCGCTCGCAGCCTTCGGCAACTCCTACAACTATTCAGAGTGGATATTAACCCGCACCCAATCCCGCACCGCCGCATAGGGGTAATCCTCCAACTGCGCAAAACCAGGTATCCCGCGGGCCTTGAGCTTGGTGAACAACGGCACACTAATGCCGCACAAGAAGCGCGTCAGGCAATCTGCACTTGGGGCATGGTCACGGTAATCCTGATGTTTACGGATGAACTCACCGCACAGTTGCTCGAAGCTCTGTGCCTCCAGCGGTGCCAAGGCCGGAGGCTCCGGTAAACGCGCGACCTGCCCGGCACATACCGAACAATGCCCGCAGCGGCGTGGTGCCTTTTGATCACCGAAATAATCCGCCAGCCGACTGCTTAAACATTGTTCGCTGGCAAACAACTCAAGCATCGCGTGAATACGCTCCACCTCTGAAGTTTCATGCTCGCTAAAGTATTCATGCAGCTCAATGCTAAGCGCTTCGGCATCAAAATCAGTGACCAACAAGCTGTAGACCTCGGTCATCTGCTTGCTTTCCAGCTCTATCCAGCCTTTTTCCTGAAAGTAATCCAGCGCTGTGACGACCCTTGCGCGCTCAGCCTGGTACTGCTGATACATCGCATCGAAATCCACGGTCGCCCAGGTTCTTGCCCGTGCAGAAGTTGCCACCAAAGCTTCTACGAACTGTCGGCGCTCACCTTCGAAACGCTGCACCAGCGCATCCGGCTCAATCAGGAACTTGAAACGGTACTCCGCAAAATACGCATAGCGTGGCGCGATGATCCCGCGCAGCTCCAACTGCACCAACAAGGTTTTCAGCGGCAATTGGCGAACGTTACTCTGGTCCGCCAGCGGCCCGAGTAGAAACTCCCACTGCCCCTGCGGCCCGGCATCGAGTAAATCCTCCAGCACATAACGAATGCCAGACAGTTCCGGCGTGTCGCCATAGACGAAATTTTCCAGGACGTTGAGGCTGTCGCGATTGGCCAACACCAGGCAATCAGACGGCGCGCCATCACGCCCGGCACGGCCGATTTCCTGGCTGTAGTTCTCGATGGATTTGGGCAGATCAAAATGCACCACATTGCGGATGTCGCTCTTGTCGATGCCCATGCCAAACGCAATGGTCGCCACAATGCAGTTGAGCTGCCCGTCCATGAACTGTCTCTGGATAGACTCGCGCTGATCGTGGGGCAACCCGGCGTGATAAGCGCTGGCTGCAATACCGTTCTGCGTCAAGTGCTCGGCGGTGTATTCAGCGGTTTTCTGCAACGTGACATAAACGATAGTCGGTTGATCGAGCTTGGCACCCAGCCATTCCACCAACCGCCGTCGCTTATCCCACCCGGTCACGGGTTCGACCCACAGATTGAGGTTTTCACGATAGAACCCCGTAGTCACTACGTCCTGCGGCTCAATGGCAAACTTCGCCTGCATGTCATCAATGACCTGCGGCGTGGCCGTGGCGGTGAGCAGCAGCGCCTGGGGAATACGAAATTCGCGCTGGTAGTCCGGCAGCTTCAGATAATCGGGCCGAAAGTTGTGGCCCCATTCAGAAATACAGTGGGCCTCGTCCACCACCAACAAGGAAATCGGCACCTGCGAAATGAAGTTTCGAAAACGCTCGTTCTTCAAACGCTCTACGGAAATCATCAGGATTTTCAACTCACCCGAGCGTGCCTGGGCCATGACCTGCGCAACGTCATCGCGGCTTTGCGCCGAATCGATACTGGCTGCCGAAATGCCGTGGCGCTGTAAAAACGCCAACTGATCCTGAATCAACGCCAGCAGTGGCGAAACCACCAGTGTCAGGTGCGGAAGCATCAACGCAGGCAGTTGATAGCAAAGCGACTTGCCTGAGCCCGTGGGAAAAATCGCCGCTGCAGAGCGGCCCGCCAACACCGCACTAATGGCCGCCTCCTGTCCCGGACGAAACTCTGAATAGCCGAAAACCTGTTCAAGACGCTTGTGCATAAGCTGCCACTCCATTGACCGCAATCAGGTGCAGGACCTTAACGCGGCCAGCCTGGTCAGAAAACAACCAAAGCATTACAAAAATGAGTAAGGATACAGGCAAGGGCTACTAGCAAAAGGCTATTTACCCGGTTTAACCTTTGCGCCATCAAGCATTGCCTCGATCAGGCTAAAGGAACAGGAATGGATGCCGGTAAACAACCCAGTGAAGATGGATTTACCCACATCCAACGCTTGACCCCAGGCAAGGTCGATATCGTGTTAGGGGCTCATCCTGGCAAACGCAGACCTGCACACCGCAGCAAACGCCGAGGCTATTCGTCGCTGTTGATCCTGCTGGCTATAGCAGGATTTGCTGCGTACCTGCTTTTCCCTCGAGCAAAGCCATTACCGCAAGCATCCAGGCCAACCATCGAGCAGCCCGTAGCAGTAGCGACGGAACCACCGCCGGCCCTGATCGAAACCCCGCCCCAGCCTGCCCCACCCTTGGCAGCCGAGCCTTACCTTGGCCCCAATGTGGTCCGGCGTGAAGTGCCACCCCCAAGTGCCCAGCCGCTGGACGAATGCATGAAAAATGGCAACGTGATCGACGAAAATGTGCTCAATTGCCGTTTTGGCCAAGTGCCAAAAGCTACCGAACGCGAACCGGCCAAAGGCATGGTCTCCTCCAGCTACATGGCAAACTTCAAATCAGACCTCGCTCGTACCAACTCCGAACGGGCAACGAGAGCCTTCAGCGTTGCCAGCGTCAGTTTCCGCGCTGTGGACAGTCGCAGCCGCTACCACGCGGACTTTCGAGTCTTCAACAACCACATCGACAACAGCAGCGTATGCATGAACTTCAGTAAAGGCAGCGTCGAAAACCGCGAGTGCCGCCGCGCCGCCGTCGTATTCTTCAAGGAGTCCTGTCAGGAGTGGACCAAACGCGCCGCCAAAGACAGGGACGAGCAAAGCAAACAAACCCAGGAGCGCTATTGCGAGGCGAACAGGACGTTTGAGGCGGGATAAGGTATTTAATATGACGTGTATTCAACTATGCGCTGCCGAAGGCTGCAGACGGATTAATCCTGATACAAAACCATTTGCAGCCTCCAACAGCCCTGCTGTGGCTTACAACAGCAAGTAACAACATACCCAGGCGAAAGCAAAAATACTTCACTAGTCTGCTCCGTACTCATAAAACACGGAGGTTTCTCATGAGTGTATTTACGATTTTCTTTTGCGGTACAGGCTCTACCAAATATGACACGTTGAACAAAAACTACTGGAATGGGGAACTGGTTTCGACACTGGCCAACAATATGGCCAATCGAGAGTTCGTTGACTGGGTCGCTATTGATGGCCCTGGCAGTGGCAATTTACAAGCAGATGAATTATTCACCGAACCCAAAGGTTACGGCTGGACCGGCACAGCGTTTGGTAAAGGCTGGTACGAAAATGTGCAACATTCAATAAACCTGATCAAGGGTAAGGCCGACTGGAAACGCACTAAACTTTCCGAAGTCGAGTACAAGCGGTTGAAAGCCGCAGGACTGCCCATTCACGACGTGGAAACATCAGGTTCCTGGTTGTGGCGCCACTACGACTACGGTGACCGTAAAATTACGCAGCAAGACCTGCAAGAACAAATCATCAAAACCTTTCGCAAGGCCGGGATCATCCCGACGCAGGTCAACCTGGTAGGTTGGAGCCGCGGTGGTGTCAGTTGCCATATGGTGGCGAACGCCATGGCGGGAGACCCCGATCTACGTAATATCCCAGTCAATATTTTTGCGGTTGACCCGGTTCCGGGCCCTTTGAACTTCCAGCTTGAGAAAGTTGCTCTCGGCAAAAACGTTAAAGAGTATGTAGGTTTTTTCGCTCGGGACGAACGCTCCAAAGGCTTTTCGTGTGTTATTCCCCAGACCCATCCCGCGACTCGGGTCAGCATTTTTCCAATGGCTGGCCGTCACGCCACTTTAGTCGGTAATGCCTCGCTCAAAGGCGCCGACGGCCCCGGCTCTTTGACGGAAGCAGGCCAGTTGGTCAGACATTTCGCAGAAGTATGCCTGACCCGTTGGGGTGCTCCGCTGAACAAGAAACTGGGCCTGGCACCTGCAAAGGTCAGTGCTCTGCATCAAAGTATTGTCATGCACGAAGCTACCTTCATCGCGATGCGCAAGTTCAGCTATACCGGCCTGACAGAACAAAACAAAGACGAACGAAATGTGAGCCTCGGCGATAAGGGCACCCACTTTTCGTCAGTGATGGGCAAGGCGTTCACGCCACAACCCGGTTTGGCAGCATCGCTGGCTAAAGGTAATGAAGCGTATAAGGATATTCAGTGATGCATTTAAGCGGCTGGTTTCATATCTGCGTATGCAGGCCTGGCGTCTCGCGAACAAGGTCACTTCTACAGATTCATTGTTCGCCGTCAGACAGTGCACTGCCCTGACCTGAGAGCAGCCGTCGCCCGCTTTCAAACCCACAAAAAAAACCGCCCCTAAGGGCGGTTTTTTGTTCTGCCAGTCCGTATTACAGCTGTGGACCCGCAGCCTTGATTGCGTCGCTCACTTCGAATTTCTTGAAGTTCTCGATGAACAGGCCAGCCAGTGCTTTGGCAGCCTCATCGTAGGCAGCTTTGTCAGCCCAGGTGTTACGTGGGTTGAGCAGGCCGGTTTCAACGCCCGGTACGGCCAATGGCACGTCGAGGTTGATGGTGTCGAGGTGCTCGGTTTCTGCGCCGATCAACGCGCCGCTCTGGATCGCTGAAATCACGCCACGAGTGGTAGGGATGTTGAAGCGCTTACCGACGCCGTAGCCGCCGCCAGTCCAGCCGGTGTTAACCAGATAAACCTTGGAGCCGAAGCCACGGATGCGCTTGATCAGCAGCTCGGCGTATTCGCCAGCCGGACGCGGGAAGAACGGTGCGCCGAAGCAGGTGGAGAAGGTCGACTTGATGCCGCTACCCGAACCCATTTCAGTAGAACCAACCAGTGCGGTGTAACCCGACAGGAAGTGGTAAGCCGCTTGCTCTTCGCTCAGGATTGACACTGGCGGCAGTACGCCGGTCAGGTCGCAGGTCAGGAAGATCACTGCGTTTGGCTCGCCACCCAGATTCTTCTCGGAACGTTTGGCAACGTGTTCCAACGGGTAAGCGGCGCGGCTGTTCTGAGTCAGGCTGACGTCGGAATAGTCAGCGTGCTTGGCCTCGTCGATCACGACGTTTTCCAGCACGGCGCCGTGCTTGATGGCTTTCCAGATGACCGGCTCGTTCTTCTCGGAGAGGTCGATGCACTTGGCATAGCAACCGCCTTCGATGTTGAACACCACGCCTTCGCCCCAGCCGTGCTCGTCGTCACCGATCAGGTAACGGCTTTCATCGGCGGACAGGGTGGTTTTGCCGGTACCGGACAGACCGAAGAAAAGGGTGACGTCACCCTCTTCGCCAATGTTGGCAGCGCAGTGCATTGGCAGCACGTCAGCCGCCGGCAGCAGGAAGTTCTGCACCGAGAACATGGCTTTCTTCATTTCACCGGCGTAACGCATACCAGCGATCAGTACTTTCTTCTGTGCGAAGTTGAGGATCACGCAACCATCGGAGTTGGTGCCGTCACGCTCAGGAACGCATTCAAAGTTGGCAACGTTCAGCACTTGCCACTCTTGACGACCTGCAGGGTTGTACTGAGCAGGGTTGATGAACAGGCAACGACCAAACATGTTCTGCCAGGCAGTCTGGGTGGTCATCTTCACAGCCAGGTAGTGGTCTTCAGCAGCACCTACATGTACGTGAGAAACAAAATGCTCTTGTGCATTGTTGAACGCTTCAACGCGATCCCACAATGCGTCGAATTTGTCAGCCGGGAACTTGCGGTTGATCGGGCCCCAGGCAATTGCGTCCTGAGTGCTTGGCTCTTCAACGATGAAACGATCGACCGGCGAACGGCCAGTACGATGGCCTGTTCTCACAACCAGAGCGCCAGTGTCGGAAAGTTCGCCTTCGCCGCGGGCAAGCGCTTGCTTGACCAGGTCGTCGATGCTCAGATCGGTGTACACAGCGTTATTGGTTTGAGTCATGAGGGTCCCCGTCGGCCAGTGGCCGAGTGCTCCAAACGGTTTTGTAGTAAAAAAACAACCACTACTACAGCGGAAAAGTGGGCCGGATTATGCCAGAAACGCCCAAGAATGGTAGGCCTCCCGTCAGAACCGCCCCACCGCTGCCCACAGCCTGTAGTGAGGCGAAATCCGTGCTCGATTAGTGGCGCGTATCAGATGGCGAGTCGACTCCACCCCCAGCGAAGAGCTGAGCGATATCAGTGGCATCGAAAAGATAGCGCTGATTGCAAAACTGGCAGTCGATTTCGACGCTGCCACCATGCTCAATAACCAGTTGCTGCGCATCTTCCAGTCCAAGACTGACCAGCGCATTGGCCGAACGTTCCCGCGAGCAGCTGCAGCGGAAGCATAGCGGCTGAATTTCAAACATTCTTACGGGGTCTTGGTGGAACAGCCGATGCAGTACGGTCTCGTTGTCCAGGCTCAGCAATTCTTCTGCTGTCAGGGTACTGGCCAGTGTCGTGACATGCTCCCAGGTAGCGTCACGTTCCTCAGGATCAGTCTGATGCGCCACTGGCAATTGCTGCAGCAGCAAGCCTCGCGCACGGTGCCCATCAGCCTTGAGCCAGAAGCGCGTGCCGAGCTGTTCAGACATCACGAAGTAGCTCGAAAGGCTGTCAGAAAGGTCAACACCGTCCAGAGCCACAATCCCCTGATAGCGTTTGCCCTGGCGCGGATCAATGGTCATGGCCAGCGAGCCGTCAGGCATCAGCTCCTGCAAGCCGGCACCCGGCGTAATCAGCGATTCATCGTAACGGGCGATCCCGCGCAGCTCACGCTCGCTTGAGCATTCGACCATCAGCAATGGCACAGCACCGCTGGACCGCGCCTGAAGAATCAGCAAACCATCGAATTTAAGCGTGCCGACGAGCAAGGCTGCTGCGGCCAAAAGCTCGCCAAGCAGTTGCGCGACCGGCTCCGGGTAGGGATGTTTGGCCAAGACTTCGGCGTAGCTTCGCTCAAGCGCGACCAGCTCACCGCGAACATCGCTTTCGTCAAAAATGAAGCGCTGGGAGTACTCGATATCAGTCATGGGGAAGGTATCTGAATTGATGACAAATTGATGACAAGCGTCTATAAAGCGCCGTTTAAAGCGCTCCAAGCGCGTCTTGCCATGTAGATAAGGGCCATTTTATGGGCTATCCCACACTCTTCCAAGCGAAGTGGAACATCAGCCGACTCGTGCTGTGCAATTTGATCGCCCTTGGGCTGCTGGGCGCCTGGATGTGGCCAGCCGGCCATGCCCTGTTTACCCAGTTTGATGAGTGGCTGTTTCATGCACTCAATCAGCCTCTTGAACAGAACGCAGTGTGGCGGTCCATCTGGACGGTTGGAAGTATGCGGCCTTTCGATGCAGTGGTGGGTCTGATCCTGCTGTGCCTGCTGATCAAAGGTGAGTGGGTATTCAAAGCCACTCAAGTGCGCGCAGCGCTGTTCGGGTTCGTTTCGATCCTGCTTTTGCTGCTGATCATCCGCACGTTGTTTTCCAAATGGCTGGATCATTCGAGCCTGCAACACGACAGCCCATCCATGGTGCTTGAAGGCGCCATTCGCCTGAGCGAAATGTACCCTCACCTGGAAAAGGCCTGGGAACTCAAAGACCGCTCCAGCCAAAGCTTCCCTGGTGATCATGCTTCGGTGCTGTTGATCTGGGCGATGTTCATGACGGTGTTCAGCCGTTCCTTCGTTCAGCGCGTTGTGATCTGGGGACTGGCGCTCCTTTTCATGATGCCGCGCCTGGTTGCGGGCGCTCACTGGGGGCAAGACGACTATATCGGCGGCGTGCTGATCGCTTTACTCGCTCTGGGCTGGGGTTATTACACCCCGTTTGCAGCAGTGATGAGTAATTTATGGCTGAAGGTTACAGCGCCGATCTTCACGCTGCTTCAGAAGTTGCCGGTGGTGAGCAGAATGAGCGTGGTGCGCGGGGTTTGAACTGATCACTCAACCCC
>NZ_LOHF01000020.1:54923-124360 GCF_002158995.1 Pseudomonas caspiana
GGATCTACGCCATTCGCAGCACCGGCGTCTCGTCACTAGAAATACCGCTCTTCTGGCTAAAGCTGGTCCTACGGATTCGCGAGGTTCACTTATTCGCGCACCGCTCCACGAAAATCGAACAGTTGCCGACGCTGCTTCTTGGTCGGCTTGCCGTCGGTAGTCACCCCCAGATTCCCGGCCTTGCGTTGTGCGGCTTCGTTTTCACGTTTGGTAATACTCTCGGGCGTCTCGCTGTAAAGCGCTTGGGCCTCCGGCGCGCCGCGGCGGACAATCGACAGGGCCTCAACAACGACCGTACGCTCATCGAAGCCTGTACGAATCTGAAACTGATCACCGATGCGCGGTTCTTTGCCCGGCTTGCAACGCTCGCCACGGCAGTGCACCTTACCGCTTTCAATAGCCGTTTTTGCCAAGGCGCGAGTCTTGTAGAAGCGGGCCGCCCATAGCCATTTATCCAGGCGGACTTTATCGTCTTCCTCTGACTTTTGAGCCATATGAATTCCTCAATCAGGTCGTAGTCAGACTGTACTACGGCACGCACCGCGTGCTGCAAGCGTTTGCGACGATCTGCAACCCTGGCTCTTTCCAAAACCCTATTCATGGAACGTGATATGACTGAGTTTCCCCCGTCATTGACCTCACCCGCCAGCGGCTGCGACGGTTGCAGAAACAGCCCCGATCTGGACTTCTCTTTCGCCTTTGCCTATCAGCCTATCGTTGACCTGCGCGACCAGTCGGTTTTTGCGCACGAAGCACTGGTGCGTGGCATCAATGGCGAAGGTGCGTTTTCGGTCTTGAATCAGGTAACTGACAAGAACCGCTATCGCTTCGATCAATTGTGCCGGACCCACGCCATTGCAGGGGCTGCTACGTTGCAGATGCAAGAGCGGCTTTCGATCAACTTCCTGCCCAATGCGGTTTATCGACCTGAGTTGTGCATCCGCAGCACGCTTGAGGCTGCGCGCCGGCATGACTTTCCGCTGGACCGGCTGATCTTTGAGACGATCGAAAGTGAGCACGTCGATAACAATCGCCACCTCACCAATATTCTGCGTGAATACCGCCAATTCGGTTTCATGACGGCCATCGATGATTTCGGCGCTGGATACTCGGGCCTGACCTTACTCGCTGACTTTCAGCCGGACCTGATAAAACTCGACATGCAATTAATCAGAGATATTCACCGCGACCGGCCGCGTCAGGCTATCGTTCGTGGGGTTGTCACAATGTGTGCGGAGTTGGGGGTTACAGTCATTGCCGAAGGCATCGAATGTGCCGAGGAGCGTGACTTTCTCGCGGACTGCGGGATTTACCTGATGCAAGGTTACTGGTTCGCCAGACCTGCATTCAAAGCATTGGCCCAGATCGATTCAGGGGTCTGGCAGAAAGCATAAGAAGTACGGAAATTCATTGAAAACATTTGATCATCTGACAGTCATCGGCCTGCGTGAGTGGGTGGCGCTGCCCGACCTTGGGGTCGCGGGCCTGCGGGCGAAAATCGATACCGGCGCGAGCACCTCAAGCCTGCACGCTACCGAGATCGAACCTTTCGAACGCGATGGCCAAAAGTGGGTCCGTTTCAACGCCCATCTGGGCACAGTGGTCCAGTTGCGCCATCGCCGTTGCGAAGCGCTGCTGGTCGCCATGAAAACCATTAAGAGCTCCAACGGTCACGCGCAGGTCCGCTACGTCATTCGCACCACCCTGGCTTTGGGTGATCGCGTCTGGCCTGTGGAATTCACGCTGGCCTGCCGCAAAGCAATGCGCTATCGCTTGCTGCTCGGCTCCAACGCTTTGATCGATGGCCAACTGGTCGTCAATCCAGGCATTACTTATGTTCAGGACAAACCGGTCTTTCCGGTCTCGACTACCTCTGCCACAGGTGCTGCATGAAGATCGCTGTGCTTTCGCGTAACCCGCGTTTGTATTCAACCCGTCGTCTGGTCGAAGCTGGTATTGAACGTGGCCATGAGATGGTGGTGATCGACACCCTGCGTGCCTACATGAATATCGCCAGCCACAAGCCGCAGATCCACTATCGCGGCAAACCGTTGGAAGGCTTCGATGCAGTGATCCCGCGCATCGGCGCTTCAGTGACTTTTTACGGCTGCGCGGTATTGCGTCAGTTTGAAATGATGGGCGTTTTCCCGCTCAACGAATCAGTCGCCATCGCTCGTTCGCGGGACAAACTGCGCTCGCTGCAATTGCTCTCGCGGCGCGGGATCGGGTTGCCGGTGACAGGCTTTGCTCACTCACCGGACGATATCCCTGACCTGATCCAGATGGTCAACGGCGCACCGCTGGTGATCAAGGTACTTGAAGGCACACAGGGTATTGGCGTGGTGCTGTGCGAAACGGCCACAGCGGCTGAGTCGGTGATCGAGGCCTTCATGGGCCTCAAGCAGGACATCATGGTTCAGGAGTACATCAAGGAAGCGGGTGGTGCGGATATCCGCTGCTTCGTGGTCGGTGACAAGGTTATTGCGTCGATGAAGCGCCAGGCCAAACCCGGCGAATTCCGCTCCAACCTGCACCGTGGCGGCAGCGCCAGCCTGATCAAGATCACCCCCGAAGAGCGCATGACCGCTATCCGCGCCGCCAAGGTCATGGGCCTGAGCGTCGCCGGTGTCGACATCCTGCGTTCCAATCACGGCCCGCTCGTGATGGAGGTCAATTCTTCACCGGGGCTGGAAGGCATCGAAGTAACTACCAGCAAAGACGTGGCCGGGATGATCATTGAGTATCTGGAGAAGAACAGCGGACCGCATATGACGCGGACCAAAGGGAAGGGTTAACGCAGGTCTTTTGCTGCCCAGTGGGAGCTGGAATCACTGATGACGTGGGACCGGCTTCAGCCGGGAAGAGGCCGGTGCAGACACTGAATCTTCATCTGCCGAAATACCGCCTTCCCGGCTAAAGCCGGTCCCACGTCGTCAATCAGCTTGCGGACAAATATGGAATCTCCAACAGGAGACAGGTTGAGTTGGCCGTTTTTAAACCGCCCCTCTCGGCAGCATCAGCCCCAACGGCAAGCGCACACGCGCTTCCAGCCCACCGCCCGAGCGATTGCGCAATTCAACATTGCCACCGTGCATCGCTGCAATCCGCTTGACGATCGCCAACCCCAGCCCCGTGCCCTTGCCACTTCTGGCACGATCACCACGGATGAACGGATTGAAGATCACTTCAAGCTCCGACGGGTCAATCCCGATTCCACGGTCCAGAACGCTCAGGACCACGTAAGGCGCACTGGTGTCGCCGGACACATAAGCCGCAACCTCAATCCCATTGCCTGCGTGGTGCATGGCATTGCCAATCAGGTTGGTGAGCAATCGCTTCATTGAAACCCGTCGCAACGGGAATGGCGGAATCGGCTCAAGACACAGACGTATCTGCTCTTCAGGATTCTCCGGATTGTTGAATGGGGCAACCACATCACGCACCAGCTCACTGAGGTCTACCTCTTCGATTTCTTCGTCACGGCCGTCACGAATGAACGCCAGAAACTGATCGAGAATGGCATCCATGTCTTCAATGTCGCGGACCATGCCTTCAGTGAGCTCGTTTTCGCCCTTCATCAACTCCAGTGACAAACGCAAGCGGGTCAATGGTGTTCGCAGGTCATGGGAAACACCCGCGAGCATCAACTCTCGTTCTTGCCCTGCCTGCTCGACGTCCTCGGCCATCTGGTTGAACGCGCGATATACCTCAGTCATTTCACTGGGCGTATCGCTGACCGGCAGACGCACGCTGCGCCCCTGCCCTAATTGCCTGGCGGCGAACACCAAACGCTTGAGAGGCTGATTGAGTTGCCGGACGAAGATCCACGCCGAGGCGGTGGATAACAAACCGATTGCAAGGAACCAGCCCAGCACGCTCCAGATTTTCTGGCCGCGAAGCGGGTGCGGATACAACGGCACTTTCAACCAGCCATCGCCCAGACTCGGAGCCCGAACCCACAACGCAGGTGGCGCATGCACGCGCAAGCGCACTTCAGTGTCCGCACCCAGTTCGGCCTGCATCTGGCGCTGATAGATTTCGCTGTAGGGCCAATGCTGCTCACCTTCCGGAACGCCGCCGCCCACCACACGGATCAGGCCTGCCGCATCGGCAATCGCCTCCCGGTCATTCTCGTTGGCCGCCCAATAGGCGCGCAGGGTTAGCGCGACACCGTGGCTGTATTGCCTGTCGACGAGCACGTCCTCGTTCATCAGCAGATAAACCAGGGTCAGCGCCTTGGAGAACAGCACGACGATGAGCACCAGCCACAGGGTGCGGGAGAAGAAGCTTTGCGGGAACCAGAGCGGGGTTTTCATAGTTGCAGCTATACACTTTGCAGGAGCGAGCCAGGCTCGCAGGTTTGCTAAACGCGAACGACAACCCGACGCCAGATCAGCGAAAACCAAAACGTCGATAGCCCTGTTCGGGGCTATCGACGTGACTGGCAATCACCACAGCGGGCTGTGCTCCTAAAAGCGCTCGATTATCGTGTACCCGCACCGTCCGGAACGAATACATAACCAACACCCCAGACCGTTTGAATGTAGCGCGGCTTGGAAGGATCCGGCTCGATCAGGCGACGCAGACGGGAAATCTGTACGTCGATAGAGCGCTCCAGCGCATCCCATTCACGGCCACGAGCCAGGTTCATCAGCTTGTCGCGGGTCAGCGGCTCGCGCGCATGCATCACCAGCGCCTTGAGTACCGCAAACTCGCCTGTGGTGAGCATGTGTACTTCATCGCCACGCTTGAGTTCGCGAGTGGCCAGGGACAACTCGTAATCACCAAAGGTGACTGACTCGTCTTCACTGCCTGGTGCGCCCGGTACCGGAGCGGCCTGACGGCGCAATACAGCTTTGACTCGCGCCATCAGCTCATCAGGGTTGAATGGCTTGGCCAGGTAATCGTCAGCGCCCAGTTCGAGGCCTTTGATGCGGCTCAGCTCATCGCCCTTGGCGGTCAGCATGATGATCGGCACTTGATTATTAGCGGCCCGCAGACGACGGCAGGCTGACAGCCCGTCTTCGCCCGGCAGCATCAGGTCAAGCACGACAAGATTGAAAACTTCGCGGGCCAGCAAGCGATCCATTTGCTCAACGTTGGCCACAGCACGGGCACGATAACCCTTGCTGGTGAAAAAACGTTCTAACAGGCTGCTCAAACCCGGATCGTCATCAACAATAAGGATTTTTTCGCCTTCGGCAGTTTGTGCAGTGCTGCTCATTCAGATGCTCCTTTGATCTCGGGGCGCATTATGGCGTAGCTGCTGTGATACGCACCGTGTGCATTGTTAGCAGATTTTACCGGGGCTGCCACTCAAGCCTTGCTTCTCCTGAGCAAAAACAGCGCTTTTGTCGGCTCATCCCCTAATCGGGCTGTGCTGGGTATAATGCGCCGCCCTCAAAGTCAGGCAACGCCTGAACATGGCCGTTCGACAGTATTCTTGCGAAAGTAGGTCTGCGCAGCTCGCGACCACTTTGTAATCAGGTATTTTGCTCACAACTCCAGGTGGTCTCATGGACAGCATCAACAGCCGCATCGCCGAAGAACTCGGCGTACGCCCACAACAGGTCGCAGCGGCCGTCGCCCTACTGGATGAAGGCTCTACCGTGCCTTTCATTTCCCGTTACCGCAAAGAAGTGACCGGCAGCCTCGATGACACGCAACTGCGTCATCTTGAAGAGCGCCTGCGCTACCTGCGCGAACTCGACGAGCGCCGCATCAGCATCCTTGCCAGCATCGAAGAGCAAGGCAAGCTGACTCCGGAGCTGGCCCGTGATATCAAGCTGGCCGACACCAAGACCCGCCTCGAAGATTTGTACCTGCCTTATAAGCAAAAACGCCGCACCAAAGGCCAGATCGCGCTGGAAGCAGGCCTTGGCGAATTGGCAGACGGTCTGTTCAACGACCCTGCTTTGAGTCCGGAAGCCGAAGCCGCACGTTTTGTAGATGCCGAAAAAGGCGTTGCCGACGTGAAGGCTGCGCTGGAAGGTGCCAAATACATCCTCATGGAGCGCTTCGCCGAAGACGCCACCCTGCTGGACAAGCTGCGCAGCTTCCTCAAACAGGAAGCCGTGATCAGTGCTCGCGTAGTGCCCGGCAAAGAAGAAGAAGGTGCCAAGTTCCGCGATTACTTCGAACACGACGAGCCACTGAAAAGCATGCCGTCGCACCGCGCCCTGGCTATTTTCCGTGGTCGCAACGAAGGCTTCCTCAGCTCGGCGCTGAAAGTCGGTGAAGAACTGCCCGGCACCCTGCATCCATGCGAGCTGATGATCGGCGAGCGTTTTGGTCTGCAAAACCAGAACCGTCCGGCTGACAAGTGGCTGGCCGAAGTCGTGCGCTGGACCTGGAAGGTCAAGCTTTACAGCCACCTGGAAACCGACTTGCTAGGCGAATTGCGCGATGGCGCGGAAACCGAAGCGATCAACGTGTTCGCCCATAACCTGCATGACCTGCTGCTGGCCGCACCGGCTGGCCCGCGCGCCACGCTGGGCCTGGACCCGGGCCTGCGCACCGGTTGCAAGGTCGCCGTGGTCGATTCCACCGGCAAGCTGCTGGATTACGCCACGGTTTACCCGCACGTTCCGAAAAACCAGTGGGATCAAACCATCGCTGTGCTGGCTGCGCTCTGCGCCAAGCACGCTGTTGATCTGATCGCCATCGGCAACGGCACCGCCAGCCGCGAAACCGACAAGCTGGCCGCCGAACTGATCAAAAAATACCCAGGTCTGAAAATGACCAAGGTCATGGTCTCCGAAGCGGGCGCCTCGGTTTATTCCGCCTCGGAACTGGCCGCCAAGGAATTCCCGGATCTGGACGTGTCGATCCGTGGCGCGGTTTCTATCGCCCGTCGCCTGCAAGACCCGCTGGCTGAGCTGGTGAAGATTGACCCGAAATCCATTGGTGTCGGTCAGTACCAGCACGACGTGTCGCAGCTCAAATTGGCGCGAGGTCTGGACGCTGTGGTGGAAGACTGCGTAAACGCCGTGGGCGTGGACGTGAACACTGCATCGGTGGCCCTGCTGGCACGGATTTCCGGCCTCAATACCACACTGGCGCAGAATATCGTGGCGCACCGCGATGAAAACGGCGCATTCAAATCTCGTGCAGCGCTGAAAAAAGTCCCGCGCTTGGGCGAAAAAACCTTCGAACAGGCTGCAGGCTTCCTGCGCGTCATGAACGGCGATAACCCGCTGGACTCGTCGGCTGTTCACCCGGAAGCCTATCCGCTGGTGAAGCGTATCGCGTCCGAAACAGACCGGGATATCCGTTCGCTGATCGGCGACGCCAGCTTCCTCAAGCGCCTGGACCCGAAAAAATACACTGACGAGACCTTCGGTCTGCCAACCGTCACTGACATTCTGCAAGAGCTTGAGAAGCCGGGCCGCGACCCGCGTCCAGAGTTCAAGACTGCCGAGTTCCAGGAAGGCGTCGAAGACCTCAAGGACCTGGTACCAGGCATGATGCTTGAAGGTGTTGTGACCAACGTCACCAACTTCGGCGCTTTCGTTGATATCGGCGTGCATCAGGACGGTCTGGTGCATATCTCGGCGCTGTCCGAGAAGTTCATCAAGGACCCGCGTGAAGCGGTCAAAGCCGGTGACGTGGTCAAGGTCAAAGTCATGGAAGTCGACATCCCTCGCAAGCGCGTTGGCTTGTCGATGCGCATGAGCGACACACCGGGCGAGAAAATCGACGGTGCTCGTGGTTCACGCCCAGGCTCTGCCCCGCGCCAGCAGCAGAGCAGCGTCCCACGCAAGGAAACCGCAACAGCAGCAGCCCCGGCCAACAACGCGATGGCTTCGCTGTTCGCCAACGCCAAACAGTTGAAGAAGCGCTGATGGACGTTCCGGCAGGCTTTACGGAAAGCCCGTACTTCCGGGCCATAGGCTGCCAGTTACGCCGTTTGGACGTGGGCGTTGCCGAAGTGGCCTTGCCGCTGGAAGACCACCTGCGCAATCGCGGAAATATGATGCACGGCGGGGCGATTTTCAGCCTCGTCGACATCGCCATGGGGCTGGCTTGTTCCAGCTCCCACGGTTTCGATCAGCGCAGCGTGACCATCGAATGCAAAATCAATTACATGCGTGGAGTTTCTGAAGGCGAAGTGCTGTGTATCGCCAAAGTGCTGCACGCGGGCCGTCGCACGCTGGTGGTTGAAGCTGAAGTGCTTCAGGGCGAGAAACTTGTCGCCAAAGCACAAGGCACGTTCGCTGTCGTCTAGTACAGACAGGCCAAATTGAGGTAATTTCGGCGCTATTGAATAAGCGTCGGAATTTTCCATGCGCGCTGTGGCCAGAAAGAGCTATCGATAATGGCGTCGCAGAACCAAACCAGGCGACATCGCCAGTTAATCCTCACCCTTGTACACCGTCACATCCACCCCCATATTGGGGCGACTGACGCGTGAAGGAATCCAACTTGAGCGAACTTCTCAACCGCCGCCTGGCTTTGCTTAGCGAGCGCACTAACCTCTCCCTGCTGGAGCAGTGCCTGCACGGTATTGAGCGCGAATGCCTGCGTGTAACCGGCGATGCCCAACTGGCGCAGACGCCGCATCCGCAAGCCTTGGGCGCGGCTTTGACCCATGGCCAGATCACCACAGACTATTCAGAATCATTACTGGAGTTCATCACTCCGGCGCTGGCCAACCCGGTCGAAACACTGGACAGCCTGGATAAAATCCACCGTTTTGCTTACACCAAGTTGGGTAACGAGCTCCTCTGGAGCCCGTCGATGCCGTGTCCGCTGCCGGATGAAAAAGATATTCCGATTGCCTATTACGGCACGTCGAATATCGGCAAGCTCAAGTACGTCTACCGCAAAGGCCTGGCCCTGCGTTATGGCAAAACCATGCAATGCATTGCGGGTATCCATTACAACTTCTCGCTGCCGGAAAGCGTCTGGCCGCTGCTCAAGCAAACCGAAAGTTTCGAAGGCGATGCTCGCGACTACCAATCGCATGCTTACATCGGCCTGATCCGAAACTTCCGTCGCTACAGCTGGCTGCTGATGTACCTGTTCGGCGCTTCACCAGCGCTGGATGCAGGCTTCTTGCGCGGCCGTGCCCATAAGCTTGAACAGTTCGACGCTGACACGCTGTATCTGCCTTATGCGACCAGCCTGCGCATGAGCGACCTTGGCTATCAGAGCAACGCCCAAGCGGACCTGACGCCTTGCTACAACGATCTGATCAGCTACACCGACAGCCTGCGCAAAGCGGTGGCCACGCCGTACGCTCCGTATGTCGAAGTGGGCACACATAATGCCGAAGGTGAGTGGGTTCAGCTCAACACCAATGTCTTGCAGATCGAGAACGAGTACTACTCCAACATTCGCCCCAAGCGAGTGACCTACTCGGGCGAGCGTCCGATCCAGGCCCTGATGGCACGAGGCGTGCAGTACGTTGAAGTTCGCTGCCTGGACATCAACCCGTTCCTGCCAACCGGCATCGACTTGCAGCAAGCCCGTTTCGTCGACGCCTTCGTGCTGTACTGCGCCCTGCAGGAAAGCCCGCAACTGACCAATAACGAATGCCGTAACGCTGCGTCGAACTTCCTGACGGTGGTCAAGGAAGGACGTCGCCCAGGCCTGGAGCTCAACCGCAACGACGGCACCATCGACCTGAAGGCATGGGCCACCGAGCTGTTGGAAAAGATCAAGCCTATCGCGCAATTGCTGGATCAGGCGCAAGGCACTGACGAGCACGTCAAATCCATCGCGGCGCAGCAAGCCAAGGTCGATGACGCATCCCTGACCCCATCGGCGAAAGTGCTGGCGAGCATGAAGCAGCACAACGAGGGGTTTACCGCATTCTCGCTGCGTCAAAGCCGTGCGCACGGTGAATACTTCCGCAGCAACCCGTTGAGCGCCGAAGAGCAGGCGCACTTCGAAGAGCTGGCCACCACCTCGATTGCCGAACAGGCAGAGCTGGAGCAAACCGAAGAACCGGTGGATTTCGATACCTTCGTCGGTGCGTATCAGGCGAGTATTTTGCGGATTAGTAACTGAGCCGGAAGCACGATTATCTGTAGGAGCTCACGAGCAACGCGAGGCAGCGATAGCGGTTTACCTGAAACACCCCTATGCTACCTCGCGTTGCTCGTGAGCTCCTACAGAATCGGTGTTTGCCGCAACGATCCGGCTTTTACAACGCCTTCTCGAAAATCTTCGAATTACGCTGGAAGTTATACAGCGATGCACGGGCAGCAGGCAGGCGATCAACGCTGCTTGGCTCGAAGCCACGCTCGCGGAACCAGTGCGCCGTGCGCGTGGTAAGCACAAACAGGGTTTTCAAACCTTGTTCGCGAGCACGGGTTTCGATGCGCTCAAGCAACTCGTCACCGCGGCCGCCATGGCGGTATTCAGGGTTGACCGCCAGGCAGGCCAATTCTCCGGCTTGCGAATCCACAATCGGATACAACGCCGCACAGGCGATGATCAAACCTTCGCGCTCGACCACGCTGAACTGCTCGATCTCACGTTCCAGCACTTCACGTGAACGACGCACCAGAATGCCCTGCTCTTCCAGCGGCGTAATCAGATCCATCAAGCCGCCGACGTCTTCAATGGCGGCTTCGCGCACCAGCTCGAATTGCTCCTGCGCCACCAGCGTACCGCCACCGTCACGGGTAAACAGCTCGGTGAGCAGCGCGCCGTCTTCCGCGTAGCTGACGATATGGCTACGGCCCACACCGCCTCGGCATGCTTCAGCGGCAGCATCCAGCAACTCGGCCTGATAGTTGTAGTTGCTGCCCAGACGCAAGATATGCGCAGGCACTTGCTGCGGACGCAGCTCACGCACCAGCCGGCCCTGCTCGTCCATCAAGCCGCGCTCCTCGCCGAACAGCAGCAACTTGTCGGCACCCAGATCGATAGCGGTTCGGGTAGCGACGTCTTCGCAGGCAATGTTGAAAATTTCACCAGTTGGCGAGTAACCGATTGGCGACAACAGCACGATGTGGCGCTCGTCCAGCAGGCGATTGATCCCCTTGCGGTCGATCCGGCGCACTTCACCGGTGTGCTGGTAGTCCACGCCTTCAAGCACGCCGATGGGCCGTGCGGTGACGAGGTTGCCGCTGGTGACCCGCAGGCGCGAGCCCTGCATCGGCGAGGCGGCCATGTCCATGGACAGACGCGCCTCGATGTCGAGACGCAAATGACCGACCGCGTCGATGACGCAGTCCAGCGTTGCAGCATCAGTCACGCGCAGGTTGCGGTGATATTGCGGCGTCAGACCGCGAGCAGCCAGGCGGCTTTCGATCTGCGGACGCGAGCCATGAACCAGCACCAGACGCACGCCGAGGCTGTGAAGCAGCACCAGGTCGTGGACGATATTGCCGAAGTTCGGGTGTTCAACGCCATCGCCGGGCAGCATGACGACAAAGGTACGTTCCCGGTGAGCGTTGATATAAGGCGAAGCGTGGCGAAGCCAATTGACGTATTCGTGCATAACCTGAAGAGCCTGCTGATAAAAGGACGAAAGACAGAAACACTCACAACCGTGTGGTGGTTATCGTCGGAACAAGCATGGCTGCACGCGCACTCTCCTTATTTTTAATTCAGGCATGAGCCGATTCATTTCGGGCTCAGGCAATAATGTTCAATCAGTTGGCTTAACAGACGCACTGTAGGCTGCAAACGTGACATTTCAAGATACTCACCCGGCTGATGCGCGCAGGCAATATCACCGGGGCCCAATACCAGCGTTTCGCACCCCAGACGCTGAAAATAAGCGGCTTCGGTACCAAATGCTACCGCTTCGGCGCGATGCCCTGTAAGACGTTCGGCAACACGCACCAGTTCCGCATCGGCCGCCTGCTCGAACGGCGGAGCCTCAGGAAACAACGGCGCGTAATCAATTTTTACCTGATGCAGTTCGGCCAGCGGCTCCAGCTTCTGACGGATCGCGGCGCGCAGTACAGTCGGATCCATGCCTGGCAGCGGGCGCAGGTCGAATTCCAATGAACACTGACCGCAAATCCGGTTCGGGTTATCCCCGCCGTGGATGCATCCGAAATTCAGGGTTGGCGTCGGCACGCTGAACTGCGGATTGCGGTACTCAAGCTGCCACTGCTTGCGCAAGCCCTTGAGCTCGCTGATTGCATCGTGCATGGCTTCCAGAGCGCTGTGTCCCAGGCTTGGATCTGAGGAGTGACCGCTGCGTCCGAGAATATCGATGCGCTCCATCATCACGCCTTTATGCAAACGAATCGGCTTGAGGCCCGTGGGCTCACCGATAACGGCCGCACGACCTAAAGGCCGCCCCGCCTCGGCCAACGCACGAGCGCCTGCCATGGAGCTTTCCTCGTCACAGGTCGCCAGGATCAACAGCGGCTGCTTGAACGGCTTATCCAGCAACGGCTGCACGGCTTCGATAATCAACGCGAAGAAGCCTTTCATGTCACAACTGCCCAGCCCGACCCAGCGGTTGTCGACTTCGGTCAGCTTCAGCGGATCAGTTTTCCACAGGGCCTCATCGAACGGCACCGTGTCGCTGTGCCCGGCCAATACCAGCCCGCCAGGACCACTGCCGAAACTGGCCAGCAAGTTGAACTTGCCCGGCGAAACCTGCTGGATATCACACGCAAAACCCAGATCGCCCAGCCAACCGGCCAGCAAATCAATCACCGCACGGTTGGACTGATCCAGTGAAGGCTGGGTGCAGCTCACCGAAGGGGCGGCAATCAACGCGGCGAATTGGTCTTTCATGGACGGCAAGGGCATGTGCGTTTCCTTTAACGGGAGAGCTTGCCGACCATCATAGGGGTATCGGGCGGTGGGAATAAACCGTTAAGGGCGGTTTGCCAGACATCTCACAGCGGCGGAGAAACGCAGAACCTGTTGGAGCGGTGCTTGCCCGCGATAAGGACGACGCGGATTATCTGACATACCGCGCCGCTATGATCGCGGGCAAGCACCGCTCCCACAGGGATGGCATTCCAGCCAACGGGATTTGATCCAGCCTGTTTAAGACCCATGTCCTGTACACTGCCCACCCTAAGTAGCCACGCAACAACCGGCTGCACCCCGTTTATCAGTAAAAGCGTCTGGATTCCCGGCCATGCAGAAAGAAACAGAAATCAAACTCCGCGTCAGCCGCGAAACCCTCGCTGCACTGCGCGATCACCCGTTGCTGAAAAAGCGTAACAAGAGCGGCTGGGAGAGCGTGGAGCTGTCCAATCAGTATTTCGATACGCCAGAGCGCGACCTGGCCAACGCCAAGGTTGCCCTGCGCGTGCGCCGTGATGGCGACCAGATCATCCAGACCATGAAGACTCGCGGCCAAAGCGTGGCCGGATTCTCCGAGCGCAACGAGTTCAACTGGGACCTGCCCAAGGCCAAGCTGGACCTGAAGAAGCTCGACGGCGAATGCTGGCCTGAGCAATTGGCCGATCTGGACAAGAAAACCATCAAGCCGCTATTCACCACCGATTTCGTCCGTGAGCGTGCAGAAATCGCCTGGGGCCGCGGTAAAACCAAGGTTGTGATCGAAGCAGCACTGGATCTCGGTCATGTAGTGGCGGGCAAGCAGAAGGAAGAAATCTGCGAGCTGGAGCTGGAATTACGCGAAGGCGACCCGTCCGCACTGCTGGAGTTGGCCGCTGAACTGGCGGTGACCCTGCCGCTGATGCCGTGCGATATCAGCAAAGCCGAGCGCGGCTATCGCCTGCTGGACGCCAACAGCTATTCGCTGACGCTGCCTGCTCCGCAGTTCCAGGCCGAAATGCCACTGGATGATGCTTACGCTGCTCTGGCCTTGCATTTGTTGGGCAGCAGCCAGCGTCTGGCCGAGCAATACCGTTTCAACGGCCACTGGCGCTTGCTTCAGGACTGGGTTGCGTTGCTGGCGGAATTGCGCGCACTGACCGGCAGCCTCGGCCAGGCCGCACCACGCAGCACCAGCAGCGAACTGCGTTTGTCGCTAGATGCCTTGCTGGAAGACTGGCGTCCGCTGGTTCAAGCAGGCCAGGAAGATGAGGATGTGCGTGGCGCAGCTCACGAGCAGTTTCTTGAAGAGCTTCAGGACCCGCGCTGGGGCCTGTTCTCGCTGAGCACTTCGCGCTGGTTGCTCGCACGCAGCTGGACAGTGGAACGTAATAACCGCGGCAATCGCCAAGGCGCCGCGCAACTGGATAGCTGGCTGCCGCGTTTTCTGGCCGATGAAGCCACGGCTTTGCAACTGGGTCGTTATCAGCAGCAGCCGGAAGATCTGGCCGAGCAACTGCCGCGTATCGAGCGCATTCAGGCCTGGCTGCACCACGCCCGTGGTGCGCTGGATCTGCCGGAGCTGGATCGTCTATACGGGGAGCTGAACAAGCTGGTGCATCTGGCTGAGCAGCCGATAAGCGATGAAGTGCTGGATGCTCGCGTGCAACAGACCATCGTCGTGTTCCAGAGCCGTGCGTGGAAGACGTTGCTGCGGTTTTAAGCAACGCTGATTACTGTGGGAGCCAGGCTTGCTCGCGATAAGACTGGACGCGATTCACTCTAGATCGCGCCTGGCCTTATCGCGGGCAAGCCCGGCTCCTACAAGAGATTACTTTTCAAATTTAGTTGTATGGGCCTCTTAAGCCCCCTGCTCCACCGACCCGATAAAATTCGCCAGCTCTGGCGTTCTCGGGTTGGCGAACAGGATCTTCGGATCGCCCACTTCATGCACCTTGCCTTGGTGCATGAACACCAGTTTGTCGCCCACTTCACGGGCGAAGCGCATTTCGTGGGTCACCATGATCAGCGTCATGCCGTCTTTTGCCAGTTGGCGCACCACGCTGAGCACTTCGTTGACCAACTCCGGGTCCAACGCCGAGGTGATTTCATCGCAGAGCAATACCTTCGGCGACATCGCCAGCGCACGAGCAATCGCCACGCGCTGCTGCTGACCACCTGAAAGCCGATCAGGGAAGGCATCGAACTTCTCACCCAGCCCGACACGTTCAAGCATCTCTTTGGCAATCTTCCTGGCTTCAGCTTTCGAAACCTTCTTCACCACCTGTGGTGCCAGCATTACGTTCTCGCCAACACTCAGGTGCGGGAACAGGTTGAACTGCTGGAAGACCATGCCGACTTTCTGCCGCAACGAGCGCAGGTCTGCGCGGGCGGCATCCAGGTACTCGCCATCGACTTCGATAACGCCGTCGTTGATCGACTCCAACCCGTTCAACGTACGCAGCAGCGTACTTTTGCCCGAACCGCTACGGCCGATGATCGCAACAACCTGACCCTCTTCAACGGTCAGGTCGATGCCTTTGAGGACGTGATGGTCGCCGTAATATTTATGCAGCGCGGAAATTCTAAGCAGAGGCATGCAGTCTCCTTTCCAGGTAACGGGCACTGAGGGACAGGGGATAGCAGAGCATGAAGTAGCCCAGAGCGACGAAGCCATACACCATGAAGGGCTGGAACGTAGCGTTGGCGAGCATGCCGCCGGTTTTGGTCAATTCGGTAAAACCAATAATCGAGGTCACTGCGGTGCCTTTGACGACTTGCACCGAGAACCCGACTGTAGGCGCAACGGCAATGCGCAGCGCCTGGGGCAGAATTACATAACGCAGTTGCTCCAGTGGCGTCATTGCCAGACTGGCAGACGCTTCCCACTGGCCATTGGCGATCGACTCGACGCAACCGCGCCAGATCTCAGCCAGGTAAGCACTGGTAAACAGCGTGAGGGCCAACGCTGCAGCGGCCCATGGAGAAATATCAACGCCCAGCAAAGCCACACCGAAGAACACCAGGAACAGCTGCATCAGCAGCGGCGTACCCTGAAACAGTTCGATGTAAACCTTGGCGATAACGCGTGGCGCATTGAGCTTGGCGATGCGCATACACATGACCAGCAAACCGATCACGCCGCCGCCGATGAACGCCACCAACGACAGGGCCAGGGTCCACTGCAGGCCGGTGAGCAAGTTACGCACAACATCCCAGAGGGTGAAATCCATCAGCTTTTCCTCGAAATGTAGCGACGACCAATCCAGGCCAGAAGCTGGCGAACCATCAGTGCCATAAAGAGGTAGATCAGCGTCGTGACGATGTACGTCTCGAAAGCCCGAAAATTACGCGACTGAATGAAGTTGGCGAAGAAGCTCAACTCCTCGGTAGCGATCTGTGAACAGACCGCCGAACCGAGCATCACGATAATGATCTGGCTGCTCAATGCCGGCCAGACTTTACCCAATGCGGGAATCAGCACGACGTAGCGGAACGCCTCGAAGCGCGTCATCGCCAATGCGGCAGCGGCTTCCAGCTGGCCTTTGGGAATCGCCTGGATGCCTGCACGGATAATTTCCGTCGAGTAAGCGCCCAGGTTGATCACCATGGCCAGAATCGCCGCCTGCCATTCGGAAATCTGCAGGCCCAGAGACGGCAGCCCGAAGAAGATGAAGAACAACTGCACCAGGAACGGCGTGTTGCGTATCAGCTCGACATAGACCCCAAAAATCGCCGAGAACGGCTGAATCTTCCAGGCCCGCACGATGGCGCCGATGATGCCCAGGCCGACCCCGAGCAACGTGCCAATGGCGGTCAACTCCAGGGTAAACAAAGCCCCGCGCAGAAGCAGATCGGCATTCTGCATGACCGGTGCAAAGTCAAAGTTGTAAGCCATTGGCAGCCTCCGAAATCAGTAAACAGTTATCAGAGGTCAGCGGGCAGAGGCTGCTTGAGCCAGGTCTGGGAGTTCTTCTCCAGTGCGCCATCTTTCTTGGCGGCATCAATGATTTCATTGACCTTGGCCAGCAGCGCGCCCTGATCCTTGTTGACACCCACATACACCGGGGAATCCTTGAGTTTCACTTTCAGCTCAGGGATGCGCTTCGGGTTCTTCTCACTGATCGCGACCATTACCACGTTGCCGCTGGCGATCAGGTCAGTCTGGCCAGCCAGATAAGCCGCAATAGTGGAGTTGTTGTCTTCAAAGCGCTTGATGGTCGCTTCTTTCGGCGCAACAGCGGTCAGCTCGATATCTTCGATAGCGCCGCGGGTGACGCTGATGGTCTTGCCTTTGAGATCGTCCAGACCTTTGATCGACGCCTCAGGTGGACCGAACACCGCCAGGTAGAAAGGCGCGTAGGCCTTGGAGAAGTCGATGACTTTCTCACGATCAGGGTTCTTGCCGAGGCTGGAGATCACCAGATCCACCTTGCCAGTGGTCAGGTACGGAATGCGGTTGGTGCTGTTGACCGGCGTCAGCTCCAGTTTGACCTTGAGCTGGTCAGCGATCAGCTTCGCGGTGTCGATGTCCAGGCCACGGGGCTTCATATCCGGACCTACCGAGCCAAACGGCGGGAAGTCCTGTGGCACGGCAACTTTCAACGTGCCGCGTTTCACGACGTCGTCCAGACCATCGGCGTGGGCAGGTGCCTGGCTGAGCATGAGGCTGGCAAACAGGGCAGTAAGCAGAGCGCTGTAACGCTTGGTCATAGGAAGACTCCGTGAAGGACGACAGATGTTTGTCCGCAACCTCAGTGCACAGCCCATGCCATCCGTTCATACGCAGCCATAAACCAAGGCTTTGCGCTGAATTTCGGTCTTACTGGTCTGACCAGTCAAACCATTCTACGCCCTGCTTTGGCGCGCCAGAGAGCCCGGCCGCCCTAGGCTTGGGCGTCGCTTGCCGAATTGTGAAGATGGTTATAAAAGGGACTTTTCGCGGACTGACTGGCCTGAACAGTGATGCCCTATAGCCCACTTGCCGTACCCGAGTCAGCCTTGAGGGCAATCCGTAAATTGATTGCCGAACAAGGCTATCAGCCCGGCGATAGCCTGCCGTCGCAGCGTGATCTGGCGGCCCTGCTTGGCGTCAGCCGTGCGTCGTTGCGCGAAGCGTTGTCGTCGCTGAGCGCACTTGGCGTGGTCAGCGTACAGCCCGGCAAAGGCGTGTTCGTCCAGGCGATTTCTGAACCAGAAAAGCGCACAGGCGGTTTTTCCTGGCCTTTCGACGCACAGGTTTCACCAGCTGATACGTTTCAACTGCGTTATGCACTGGAAGGCTTTGCTTCAGGGCTGGCGGCCGTGACCTTGACCGCCGACGAGCGCGACGTACTGGAAGACAACGTCGAAGCCATGCGCCTGGAGCTGCGCGCCGGGGATTTCGAGTCGGCGTCACGGCTGGATTTCGAATTCCATCGGCACATTCTGATCGCCAGCGGCAATCAAGCCATGCTCGGCATCATCACTGCCGGTGCCGATATCTTCCTCGAAAGCCAGAAAATGCCTTTTATCCGCCCCTCGCGAGCAATGGAAACCTGGCAGGAACACCGCAAGATCCTCCGCGCCCTGGCCCGCCACGCATCGGGCCCCGCGCAAAAGGCAATGCACGAGCACATTCGTAATGCAGCCCTGCGGACCGGGATTGTTTTCGTTTCGCCAGCGAGCTAGAGCATCTGACGATCTGCAGGAAGCACACATACCTGTAGTAGCTGCCGAAGGCTGCGAAGCATTCATTCTGATACGCCTCCATCGCAGCCTTCGGCAGCTCCTACAGGGATTCATTCCGGGTGAAGTTTCGCGCTGGTTGAAGATCGGCCTTGCTAAAACCCTCCCCCTATAACCAGACTCATGGACCTCTATAGCCAGACTCAATCAAAGCCGACTTCCTGAACGGGGCAAGGCCCGCTATGATGGGCCACGTTTTTTAGCCTACTAACTCGGAGAACTCCATGAGTAGCGACCTTATCAAGCATGTCAGCGACGCCAGCTTTGAAGCCGACGTCCTCAAGGCTGACGGTGCTGTACTAGTTGATTACTGGGCTGAGTGGTGTGGCCCGTGCAAAATGATTGCCCCGGTTCTGGACGAAATCGCCGAAACCTACAAAGGCAAACTGACTATCGCCAAGCTGAACATTGACGAAAATCAGGAAACCCCGGCCAAGCATGGCGTGCGTGGTATCCCGACTCTGATGCTGTTCAAGAACGGCAACGTTGAAGCCACCAAAGTCGGTGCGCTGTCGAAGTCTCAGTTGGCAGCGTTCCTGGACGCCAACATCTGATGCATCAAAGCCCTGCAAATTGCGGGGCTTTTTTTCGGCCTCGATACTAGACGCCTCGAAAATCAAGTGGTACATTCGGCCCCGCAACGGCTTCTCCGTTGCCCCCTGCTAGCCGTCGCCGACGCTCTCCTTTCGATTTAGTACGCGATCCTGTCGCCTTCTCTGCGGCGCGGCCTCATTAAGCCCACAAGCTTAATTTTTCCCCTCCTACATGATTACGTCATTCCCATATGAATCTGACTGAACTCAAGCAAAAGCCGATTACCGATCTGCTCGAAATGGCCGAACAGATGGGCATAGAAAATATGGCCCGTTCGCGCAAGCAGGATGTGATTTTCTCCCTGCTGAAAAAGCACGCCAAAAGCGGCGAGGAAATTTCCGGTGATGGCGTGCTGGAGATCCTCCAGGACGGCTTCGGTTTCCTGCGCTCTGCAGACGCTTCCTATCTCGCCGGCCCAGACGATATCTACGTCTCGCCGAGCCAGATCCGCCGCTTTAACCTGCGCACTGGCGACACCATCGTCGGCAAGATCCGTCCACCGAAAGAAGGCGAACGTTACTTCGCACTGCTCAAGGTCGACACGATCAACTACGACCGTCCGGAAAACGCGAAGAACAAGATCCTCTTCGAAAACCTGACGCCGTTGTTCCCGAACGTGCGCATGAAGATGGAAGCCGGTAACGGTTCCACTGAAGACCTGACCGGCCGCGTAATCGACTTGTGCGCCCCGATCGGTAAAGGTCAGCGCGGCCTGATCGTTGCTCCGCCAAAAGCGGGCAAGACCATCATGCTGCAGAACATCGCGTCGAACATCACGCGTAACAACCCGGAAGTGCACCTGATCGTTCTGCTGATCGATGAGCGTCCTGAAGAAGTAACCGAAATGCAGCGCACCGTGCGCGGCGAAGTGGTTGCCTCGACGTTCGATGAGCCGCCAACCCGCCACGTGCAGGTTGCTGAAATGGTGATCGAGAAGGCCAAGCGCCTGGTTGAACACAAAAAAGACGTGGTGATCCTGCTCGACTCCATCACTCGTCTGGCTCGCGCCTACAACACCGTCATTCCAAGCTCCGGCAAGGTACTGACAGGTGGTGTCGATGCTCACGCCCTGGAGAAACCGAAACGTTTCTTCGGCGCAGCACGGAACATCGAAGAAGGCGGCTCGCTGACCATCATCGCCACCGCTCTGGTTGAAACCGGCTCGAAGATGGACGAAGTGATCTACGAAGAATTCAAAGGCACCGGCAACATGGAGCTGCCTCTGGATCGCAAGATCGCTGAGAAGCGCGTGTTCCCGGCAATCAACATCAACCGTTCCGGTACCCGCCGCGAAGAGTTGTTGACCGCCGATGACGAGCTGCAACGTATGTGGATCCTGCGCAAACTGTTGCACCCGATGGACGAAGTCGCTGCTATCGAGTTCTTGATCGACAAGCTGAAGCAGACCAAGACCAACGACGAGTTCTTCCTGTCGATGAAACGCAAGTAACAGGCAGAACCGCAGCACAAAAAATGGCGCCCTCACCGGCGCCATTTTTTTATTCTGAAATAGCGCTAAATCCCGGCGGGAAGCTTTATGTGTGCCCGCAAGCTGATATGCCGACGTGGGACCGGCTTTAGCCGGGAAGGCGGTATTTCTGCAGATGAATATTAAGCGTCTGTCCCGACCTCTTCCCGGCTGAAGCCGGTCCCACGTCATCATTGATTCCTGTGGGAGCGAGGCTTGCCCGCGATGAGGCTGGACTCGATTCCAGATAAAAACCGCGGAGGTCTTATCGCGGGCAAGCCTCGCTCCCACAGGAATGTATTTCAACAATTGGTATTAGCGACCCAATCCCGATACTTCAAAGCTGCCACGAACTCTAAGAGCAGGTACGATACGAACCTATTTTATCGGTGGCCGGGTTAATGAAATTCAAGGATCTACGGGATTTCGTGCAGCAGCTTGAGCAGCGCGGAGAGTTGAAACGCATTCAAATGCCCATTTCCCCAGTATTGGAAATGACCGAAATCTGCGATCGGACCTTGCGCGCCAAGGGCCCGGCTCTGCTGTTCGAAAAGCCAGTCGGCTTTGATATTCCGGTATTGGGTAATCTGTTCGGCACACCAGAACGCGTTGCCATGGGCATGGGCGCTGAAGAAGTCAGCGAGCTTCGAGAAATCGGCAAGCTGCTGGCATTCCTGAAGGAGCCTGAACCACCCAAGGGCTTGAAAGACGCCTGGTCCAAGCTGCCAATCTTCAAGAAAGTCATCTCCATGGCGCCCAAGGTCGTCAACGACGCGCCTTGCCAGGAAATCGTCATCGAAGGCGATGATGTAGATCTGGGCATGCTGCCGGTCCAGACCTGTTGGCCTGGCGACGTTGGGCCACTGATCACCTGGGGCCTGACCGTCACTCGCGGTCCGAATAAAGAACGCCAGAACCTGGGCATCTACCGCCAGCAGGTCATCGGCCGCAATAAAGTCATCATGCGCTGGTTGAGCCATCGTGGCGGCGCGCTGGACTTCAAGGAATGGTGCATCAAGCATCCCGGTGAACCGTTCCCGGTGTCCGTTGCCTTGGGCGCGGACCCGGCAACCATTCTTGGCGCCGTAACGCCGGTACCGGACAGCCTCTCCGAATATGCTTTCGCAGGTTTGCTGCGCGGTAACCGTACCGAGCTGATCAAGTGCCGGGGCAATAACCTGCAAGTCCCCGCCAGCGCGGAAATCGTTCTGGAAGGCGTCATCCATCCGGGCGAGATGGCCGATGAAGGCCCGTACGGCGACCACACGGGCTATTACAACGAAGTCGACAGCTTCCCGGTATTTACCGTCGAGCGAATCACCCACCGCATCAAGCCGATCTACCACAGCACTTACACCGGCCGTCCACCTGATGAGCCCGCGATTCTCGGCGTCGCATTGAACGAAGTGTTCGTGCCGATCCTCCAAAAGCAGTTCCCGGAAATCACCGACTTCTACCTGCCACCCGAAGGTTGCTCGTACCGGATGGCGGTGGTGACCATGAAGAAGCAGTACCCCGGCCACGCGAAACGCGTGATGCTCGGTGTGTGGTCGTTTTTGCGACAGTTCATGTACACCAAATTCGTTATCGTCACCGACGACGATATCAATGCCCGGGACTGGAACGACGTGATCTGGGCCATTACCACGCGCATGGACCCCAAGCGTGACACGGTAATGATCGAAAACACGCCGATCGATTATCTGGATTTCGCCTCGCCGGTTTCCGGACTGGGTTCAAAAATGGGGCTGGATGCAACGCATAAATGGCCGGGTGAGACCACGCGTGAGTGGGGTCGGGTGATCGTCAAGGACGAAGCCGTTACACGCCGGGTCGACGAAATCTGGAATCAGTTGGGAATAGATTGATGCGCGTAACTTTGCAGCCTTCGGGTGCGGTGCTGGAAACGTTGCCCGGCGAGCGGATTCTCGATGCCGCTCAACGCCTGGGCTATGAATGCCCGCAAAGCTGTCGCAACGGCAACTGCCACGTGTGCTCGGCACTGCTGGTGCAAGGTCGCGTGAAACAGGCCGATGATGAGCTGAGCCACGGCGAGATCTATACCTGCCTTGCAGAGCCACTGGAAGACTGCGAAGTGCTATGGGACGGTGTGCTCGCTCTGGGTGAGTTACCCGTTCGCAGCCTCGCCTGCCAGTTGAGCGAATGCGTGGAAGTTGGTGGTGATGTCTGGCGGGTCGGCTTGCGCGCTCCGGCAGGCAAGCCGCCGCGTTATCACGCCGGCCAGTACTTGATGATCCATAAGGACAGCGGCGAAAAGTCGGCGTTCTCCCTGGCTTCCGCGCCCCACAGCGGTCGTGATCTGGAAATGCACGTACTGGTCCGCGAAGCCAGCGCGCAAAGCCTGATCGAGCAACTGCAACGCGATCAAATGGCCCGCATCGAGCTGCCATTCGGTGACACGCACCTGGCCGATCTGCCCGATGGCCCGCTGGTGCTGATCGCCGCCGGTACCGGTATGGCGCAGATGCACAGCCTGATCGAACACTGCCGCGCCAAAGGCTTCACCCATCCGGTGCACTTGTACTGGGGTGCGCGTCGCCCGGACGACTTCTACGAAATCAAGCATTGGGAAGAATGGAAAAAACTGCCCAATCTGTTTCTGCACAAAGTGGTCAGTGACCTGTGTGGCTGGGAAGGACGTTGCGGCATGCTGCATGAAGCCGTTTGCGAAGACATCGACGACCTGTCGGCAGTCCATGTCTATGCCAGCGGCTCACCAGCCATGATCTACGGTACCCTCGACGCACTGGTCAGCGCCGGGATGGATGCACACCAGATGCGTGCCGACGTATTTGCCTACGCACCGCGCCCCTGATCAGGACGCCGTTAAAAGCGAAACCCTACGTTAAATATCGCAGCGGAGGCTCCCAGCAGGACAGCTTCCGCGACGACCGGCCCGAGGTTGATTCCCACCCCAGGGATGATCACAGGAGCCACGCCGTAGCGATTCAACGGAATCTTGTCGCGGTACTGCCCGCGGTAGCCATGCAGCAGCCCACCGGTGACCTTTAGATACACGGCCGGATAGCGGCTGCTGTTGAAGCGCTTGCCAACATAGCCGTACACGGAACGTTGCGCGAACGAATTGCGGAAAGTCGCGCCACCATAGACCAGTCCTGATGCTTCATTGCGCTCAAGACCGATCAAGTTCTGGCGATTGTTATGCTCCGGCGAGGGCGAAAAATGCCGGGTATACACGCTGGTTTGCACGACCCAAAAACCGGACCCGCTCTCTTCTGCCTGTAAGTCGGCCTTCGCCTGTATTGCCCCGGCGCCCAGCGCTACGAGCAATATTCCGTTGATAGCTACACCCGCTTTCATGCCCAGACCTTTTCGCTTATGACTTTAAGGCTGGGCGTTATACGACTCGCGCGGTTGACTCGGTAAGCGGAAGTCTCCCAATGTTACGTAGGATTCGTCCTTGAATTAAACACGACGGCCGCGCGTCGTTTATCGGGAAATGTTCTGCATTCGCCTGTACACAACTTGCGTGGATTGCTAATTGCATTGTTTTTTTTATTAAATAGATTCAAGTGTTTCACTCGTGAAACGTGATCGCCGAATCATCAGCACGGCGCACACTGTTTTAGCCTGCGTCGCATTGAACGCGTCACTCACACAAGATCCGCTACAACTGGCCACTCACAGGCCAGGGGAGCCCGAATGGAGAATCAAATCAATAGCTTGTCAGCGGCCGTCCACGACGGTCTGGGGCTGACGTACCCGCCCGTTATCGATCTGGGTCCACAACTGACCCGCGAGCAATTGATGCTCTCGATGAAAAAAACCATGCAACTTCACGAAGGTGGGCCCGTCTGGCTGTTTGCTTATGGGTCATTAATCTGGCGCCCCGAGTGCACCGCAGTCGAGCGCCAACGCGGCCGTATTCATGGCTACCATCGCGGTCTGTACCTGTGGTCGCACGAGCACCGGGGCACGCCGGAAATGCCGGGCCTGGTATTCGGCCTGGATCGCGGCGGCTCCTGCAGCGGCTTTGCCTACCGCTTGCCGGAGGAAAATCTTGAAGAATCGCTGCTCGCCCTGTGGCAGCGAGAAATGCCCTTCCCTTCCTACCGCCCACATTGGCTCAACTGCCGCTTGGCAGACGGCCGACGGGTTCAAGCGCTTGGATTTGTGCTCGAGCGACACTTGCCTAGCTACGCGGGCAACCTGCCGGACAGCGTACTCAGTCAGGTACTGGCCAGCGCCAGCGGCCGTTACGGCACCACCCGCGACTACGTCGAGCAAACCGCCAACGCACTGCGCAGCCACGCCATGCCGGATTTGAATCTAGAGGCGCGGTTGAAGCGCTGCGGGGCAGATTGCCAGGTGGTGTAAACCGGTAGGAGCGAACTTGTTCGCGAGGCGATATTCCTGATTACGCCGAACCGACGCCTCGCCAACAAGTTGGCTCCTACCGGATGGGACAACTTAACGCGACGCGCTCTCAACCTGCTTGTGCCACAACGTCGGCAGGAGGAAGACGATAGACAGCACGCAAGCACCGATCAGCAGAACGAAACCGCCATCCCAACCGAAGTGGTCAACGGTGTAGCCCATCGCTGCGCTGGCGGCGACCGAACCACCCAGGTAGCCGAACAGGCCAGTGAAACCTGCCGCCGTACCCGCGGCCTTTTTCGGTACCAACTCCAGCGCCTGCAAGCCGATCAACATGACCGGGCCGTAGATCAGGAAGCCGATGGACACCAGGGCGATCATATCAACGGTCGGATTGCCCGGCGGGTTCAGCCAGTAAACCAGTGTCGCGATGGTCACCAGGACCATGAACACCACGCCAGTCAAACCACGGTTGCCTTTGAAGATCTTGTCCGACATCCAGCCGCACAGCAGCGTGCCCGGAATACCGGCCCACTCATAGAGGAAGTAAGCCCACGAAGTCTTGTCGACGGTGAAGTGCTTGGCTTCCTTCAGGTAAGTTGGTGCCCAGTCCAGAACGCCATAGCGCAGCAAGTAAACGAACACGTTTGCCAGCGCGATGTACCACAGCATTTTGTTGCGCAGAACGTATTTGACGAAGATTTCCTTAGCGGAAAATTCCTCTTCATGGCTGGCGTCGTAGCCTTCCGGATAGTCGTTCTTGTAGTGCTCGATGGGCGGCAGGCCGACCGATTGCGGAGTATCACGCATGGTCGCGAAAGCAAACACCGCCACCAGCAATGCCACAGCGGCAGGCACATAAAACGCAGCGTGCCAGTCATTGGTCCAGCCCATGCCTAGCAGGAACAGCGGGCCAATCAGACCGCCACCTACGTTATGCGCCACGTTCCACACCGACACCACGCCGCCGCGCTCTTTCTGCGACCACCAGTGCACCATGGTCCGTCCGCTTGGCGGCCAGCCCATGCCCTGCGCCCAACCGTTGATAAACAACAGAATGAACATGATCGTCACGCTGGACGTTGCCCAAGGCGCGAAACCAAATATGAACATCACGCCCGCTGAAACCAGCAGACCGAATGGCAGGAAGTAGCGTGGGTTGGAACGGTCGGAAACAATACCCATCAGGAACTTGGACAAACCGTAGGCAATCGCAATTGCCGACATCGCCACACCCAGCTGTCCACGGGTATAACCCTCGTCGATCAGGTAAGGCATCGCCAGCGAAAAGTTTTTACGAAGCAGGTAGTAACCGGCATAGCCGATAAAAATACCCGCGAAGATCTGCCAGCGTAGTCGTCGATACGTACTGTCGACTTTTTCTTCAGGCAGGGGTGCCTGATGTGCGGCGGGACGGAAGAAGGCAAACATCGAGACACTCCATTTTTGTTTTTCTGCGCGAAAGTGAATATTACATTTTCATTACAGAAAAAAGCACTGCTTATTACGCAAGAATTTGCTGTAAACAGGGAGCGTCGCGTGTTGTTTTACGAACATGTCGCCAAATTATCTAGCGGAATCGTTTCACCTGATCCCAACAACTACTTTCCCAACCGCCCGCCTCTCCCCCAACGAATCAATCGCCAGCCCCGCCTCTTCCAGCGGATAAACTTTCGACACCAACGGCTTCAACTTGCCCTGCGCATACCAGCCAAACAACTGCTGAAAGTTCGCGACGTTATCTTCCGGCTGACGTTGCGCGAATGATCCCCAGAACACACCGATAACGGAGGCGCCTTTCAATAGCGCGATGTTGACCGGCAGTTCGGGAATGCGGCCGCTGGCGAAACCAACGACCAACACGCGACCGTTCCAGGCGATGGAGCGAATGGCCTGATCGAAAAGGTCGCCACCCACGGGGTCGTAGATGACGTCGACGCCATTACCGTTGGTGAGGCGTTTGATTTCTTCTTTGAGGTTGGCTTCGCTGTAGTTGATGAGTTCGTCGGCACCTGCGTTTTTGGCGACGGCCAACTTCTCGGCAGAGCTGGCTGCGGCGATGACACGGGCGCCCATGGCTTTACCGATTTCCACAGCGGCGAGGCCGACGCCACCCGATGCACCGAGCACCAGCAAGGTTTCGCCGGGTTGGAGATTGGCGCGTTGTTTAAGCGCGTGCATGGAGGTGCCGTAGGTCATGCTGAAAGCAGCAGCGGTGTTGAAGTCCATGGAGGGCGGCATGGGCAAAACGTTGTATGCGGGTACGGCGACTTGTTCGGCAAAACTGCCCCAACCGGTGAGGGCCATCACTCGGTCGCCGACGTTCAAATGGGTCACTTTTTCGCCAGCAGCAGCCACAACGCCTGCTGCTTCTCCACCAGGGGAAAAGGGAAATGGCGGTTTGAATTGGTACTTGCCTTCGATGATCAATGTGTCGGGAAAGTTGACCCCGGCGGCATGCACCTCCAGAAGGATTTCATTCTTCTTGATTTGCGGGCTGGCGATGTCTTCGAGGACGAGGGTTTCGGCGGGGCCGAACGCTTTGCACAGCAAGGCTTTCATCGGGCTATTCCTTTTGGATTTGTGGCCGATACGTTCAGGTATGTAGATTTTCGGGTCAATGAGCATGATCCGCCCTGATACTCATGCATAAGCTCAAGTAAGCTAGGCGGCAAACCGGATAAGGAGTGGACTGTGAAAGCGTGGATCTTGATGTTGTTGGCCCTGTCACTGCCAACCATGGCGCTGGCTGAAGAAGCGGCCAAAGAAGGTGAGGCGCCCAAGGTTGCCTATGTATCCCTGACGCCACCGTTCGTGGGCAATTACGCACTGGATGGCGGCCCGAAGCTGCGCGTCTTCAAGGCAGATGTCGCCTTGCGTGTGACCGGCCCGGAAGCACAGGCTGCGGTAAAGCGTAACGATCCGCTGATTCGTAACCAGTTGGTGGCGCTGTTTACTCAGCAAACCGTCGACACCATGAGCAGTGCCGAAGCCAAAGAGAAGCTGCGTCAGGAAGCGCTCAAACAAGTTCAGCAAGTCATGAATGACGAAGAAGGCAAGCCGATCGTAGAAGACCTGCTGTTCAACAACTTCATCGTTCAGTAACGGTTAACGCAATGCCAGGATCGCCGCCCACTGTTCGGCGGTCACTGGCATGACGGACAGGCGAGTGCCCTTCTGCACCAGTGGTAATTGTTCCAGCGCGCTTTGCTGCTTCAAATAACTCAGGCTGAGCACTTTCGGAAAGGCTTCGACGAAAGCCACATCGACGGCGCTCCACTGATTTTTTTCAGCCGTGGCTTTGGCATCGAAATAGTGACTCTGCGGATCCAGCGCGGTCGGGTCTGGATAGGCCGCCTGTGTGATACGTGCAATACCCGCAATACCTGGCTCAGGGCAGCTTGAGTGATAAAAGAAGAATTCATCGCCAACCGCCATGGCGCGTAGAAAATTGCGCGCCTGATAGTTGCGGACACCGTCCCAACGCGCGTTGCCGAGGCTTTGCAGGGCACTGATGGAGAGTTCGTCGGGCTCGGATTTCATTAGCCAATAGGCCATGTTTTTTGCTCCTGATAGGGGCTGCGGGCAAGTTGTCAGACAGTTTTATGACAAACCGACAGTCGGCTGACGTCAACGTTTGCGTGTACGCACATGTTGTCGCAGAATGCCGGGATTTTAAGCTCCACGCTGCTGCACGGCCTATTTAAAAACCGATGCTGACATCGTATTGATTTGCCTAAGGAGGGCAGTCAATGAAACGCAAGCCGGATTTACTTTGGATTTTGGTTATTTTGTTCGGCTTGGGTGTCGTCACGACGGGTTATGCGCAAAGCTTGTGGTCCAGCAAGACCGATGCGCCGGTTGAAATCACTCAACAGCAGCAGAAGTATCCTTCGCGGCATTGATTCTCGGGCTGCAGATTACCTTTAGGAGCTCACCGAGATTACGAGGCCAGCGATTGCGGTATGCCTGACGCTCCGCCATCGCTGCCTCGCGTTGCTCGTGAGCTTCTAAAGAGTTTGCATCGTAAAGATAAGACGTTTTACGCCAGATACCACCGGCGATCCGACACTGAGCCATCCAAAGGCACGTCCCAACTGGCTTGCGCCAGACGCTCGACCTTCTGACATTCATGAGCTAGCCCAAGCAATACAGGCTTTTGCCAGACTGTTCTGCGTGAGCGGTATGCCAGGCTGCGATCGTAGAAGCCGCCGCCCATACCCAAGCGCCCGCCTTCATCGTCAAAGCCAACCAATGGCATCAGAATCAAATCCAGCGCCCAGATTTTGCGTTGCTTGGCCAGGCTGATGCGCGGCTCGGGAATGCGGAAGCGGTTGGGTTTGAATTTCTCCCCGGGCTTTACCCGCTGAAACACCATCTTGGTTCGTGGCCAGGCGCTGAGTACAGGAAGGTAAGTCGCCTTGCCGCGCTTCTGCGCCGCACGCAACAACAGGCGCGGATCTATCTCGCCGTCCATGGGTAGATAAAACGAGACGTGCCGGGCGCGACGAAACAAAGGGTGTTGAGCAAGTTGGCGATAGATGCCGCGTGCAGCTGCGCGCTGTTCGCTAGCGCTCAAGGCGCGACGAGCCTGACGTAGCTTTCGGCGCAATTGCTGGCGCGTGGGCGGTGCTTCACTGGTCATGAGAGCGGGACATGCAGACTGATCCATCACGGTTGAACCAGAACCGAGGACGCCAGAGCGACGACCTCGTGGACATTGTCGTCGGTGAACCCGGCGGCAATAAGAATTGAGACTCCCCGACGAACCGCTGTCGGTGTAGCCCTTGAACCCGAAAGTTCAAGGTGGAGATTGCAGGAGGTTTTAAGGCTTTCCGTCGAGCGGACATGCACACCAACCCCAACGTGCAACCCCCGTGGTTGTGCGTATCGGCTCAGGGACATGACCGACTGGCAAGCACTCCAGGGAGCGGCGCGAGTATACCGAAACTTGTCGGAAAATTCAGCCCCGAGGCGCATCCGGAGGCAGATCGGAGTCTGTGGCCAGCACCAGATCAACGCGATCCAGCAGGTCGCGGACCTGTTCACGCGTTGAACCACTGGCCTGCAGGTCTGGCAGATCCTGCTTATGCAGCAAATCGTGAGTAATGTTCAACGCCGCCATTACAGCGATCCGGTCGGCGCCGATTACTTTGCCGCTGCTACGGATTTCACGCATCTTGCCATCCAGATAGCGCGCGGCGCTGACCAGGTTGGTGCGCTCTTCCTGAGGGCAGATGATCGAATATTCTTTGTCGAGGATCTGTACGGTGACGCTGTTGCCATTGCTCATGAGTCTTGCTCCAGGGCCTTGAGGCGCGAAATCATTGTCTCGACCTTCTGCCGGGCGATTTCGTTTTTTTCAATCAAATGAGCGCGTTCTTCGCGCCACGACTTTTCCTGAGCTAATAGGAGTCCGTTTTGGCGTTTTAGTTGCTCGACACGAGTGATCAGTAATTCCAGTCGGGCCATCAGCGCTTGCAGGTCGGTGTCTTCCATTGGTTCCCACTGAATACTTTCTGATGAGTGGCACAGGAGCTGGCTTTACGCCACGGCCTCTGAAGCGCCGCCTACGGCCGTGTAGATGATCTTGTGATCCGGATAGTCTAGGATACAAGGCTTCATTCTAGACACTGAGCCGATTGGCGACTAGCTACCCATGCCCATTCAGAATTCCCCGTACAAAGCATTCGCCACCCTGCTCAACAGCAGCGGTCATCCTGTCTCTCCCGCTGAGCTGCACGGCCTGCTGCTGGGCCGCAGTTGCGCCGGTTCCGGATTCGATTCCGGTGACTGGTTGAACGACGCGGCCGAGTTGCTTGAGTCCGTGCCTGAAGACAATGTCCGCCAGGCCCTGATCGGCTTACAGGAGATGGTCAAAGGCGAGCTCACCAGCGACGACATGACCGTTGTTTTGCTGCTCCCGAGTGACGACGAACCGCTTGCCGAACGCGCCATTGCGCTGGGCCAGTGGTGTCAGGGCTTCCTCACCGGTTTTGGTCTGACGGCAGGTGACACGGCGTTGAGCGCTGAAGCCATGGAAGTGTTGCAGGATCTGGCAGCTATCGCCCAGGTGCAGGACGCGCTGGAAGAGTCCGACGACGGCGAAAGCGATTACATGGAAGTCATGGAGTACCTGCGCGTCGCCCCGCTGCTGTTGTTTACCGAATTCAACAAAGCTGCTGCTGCCGAGCCAAAACCGTCTTTGCATTGATCCTTCATCGCCGCTTTCGCGATCATCGTCCACTCAGACGATGGTCGCGGCGCTTAAAAAGGGAACCCGCCTGCCTATGATCCATATCCCGAAGTCGGAATACGCTCGTCGACGCAAGGCCTTGATGGCGCAGATGGAACCCAACAGCATCGCCATTCTGCCCGCAGCCGCCGTGGCGATACGTAATCGCGACGTCGAGCATGTGTATCGCCAGGACAGCGACTTCCAGTACCTGAGCGGCTTCCCGGAGCCGGAAGCGGTGGTGGTGCTGATCCCCGGCCGGGAATATGGCGAATACGTGCTGTTCTGTCGTGAGCGCAACCCCCAGCGGGAACTGTGGGACGGGCTGCGCGCAGGACAGGAAGGCGCAATCCGCTATTTCGGTGCTGACGACGCATTCCCGATCAACGATATCGATGAAATCCTGCCCGGCCTTATTGAAGGCCGTGACCGCGTTTACTCGGCCATGGGTAGCAATGCAGAGTTTGATCGGCACCTGATGGAGTGGATCAATGTGATTCGCTCCAAAGCCCACCTGGGCGCGCAGCCGCCGAATGAATTCGTTGCGCTGGATCATCTGCTGCATGACATGCGTCTGTATAAATCGGCGGCGGAAATCAAGGTAATGCGCGAAGCGGCAAGAATTTCCGCCCGCGCCCATGTCCGGGCGATGCAAGCCTGTCGCCCTGGGCTGCATGAGTTCAGTCTCGAAGCCGAGCTGGATTACGAATTCCGCAGAGGCGGCGCGAAGATGCCCGCGTACGGCTCCATCGTCGCCTCAGGCCGCAACGCCTGCATCCTGCACTATCAGGAAAACGATGCGCTGCTCAAAGATGGCGATCTGGTGATGATCGACGCGGGTTGCGAGATTGATTGTTACGCCAGCGATATCTCGCGCACCTTTCCAGTCAGCGGCAAGTTTTCCCCTGAGCAGAAAGCGATTTATGAGCTGGTGCTCAACGCTCAGGAAGCTGCGTTTGCGGCCATCGGCCCGGACAAACACTGGAATCAGGCCCACGAAGCGACTGTTCAGGTCATTACCGCAGGCCTCGTGGAGCTGGGTTTGCTCCAGGGCGATGTGGATGAGCTGATCGCCAACGAAGCCTACAAGGCTTTTTACATGCATCGAGCCGGACATTGGCTGGGGATGGATGTGCATGAC
Organism: Pseudomonas caspiana; assembly: GCF_002158995.1. Classification (GTDB taxonomy): domain Bacteria; phylum Pseudomonadota; class Gammaproteobacteria; order Pseudomonadales; family Pseudomonadaceae; genus Aquipseudomonas; species Aquipseudomonas caspiana. The sequence continues at coordinate 87,159 of NZ_LOHF01000020.1, forward strand.
GTGGGCGACTACAAGGTCGGCGGCGAATGGCGGGTGCTGGAAGTCGGCATGACACTGACGGTCGAGCCAGGCATCTATGTCGCGTCGGACAATCAGCAGGTCGCGAAGAAATGGCGCGGTATCGGTATACGAATCGAGGATGACGTCGTGGTGACCAAAAAAGGCTGTGAAATTCTTACCGGTGACGTACCTAAAACCGTCGCGGAAATCGAGGCACTGATGGCCGCAGCCCGCAATCAACCGGAATTTGCTGCATGAGCCGTTTCAATCTGGCAATCGTCGGTGGTGGCCTGGTCGGCGCCAGCCTCGCCATGGCCTTACAGGCCGGCGCCAAGGAACGCGGCTGGAAGATCGTGCTGATCGAGCAGTTCGCCCCCGGCGATACTTATCAGCCGAGCTACGACGCTCGCTCTTCGGCGCTGTCATTCGGTGCTCGACAAATCTATGAGCGCCTTGGTCTGTGGCAAGCCATCGCCCGCCGCGCCGAGCCTATCCTGCAGATTCAGGTGTCGGATCGTGGTCGGTTCGGGTCTGCACGCTTGTCTGCTATGGAAGAAGGTGTGCCCGCGCTGGGCTATGTGGTGGAGAACGCCTGGCTGGGCCAATGCCTTTGGCAGGGCCTGGACAAAGATGTAGTCAGTTGGCGCGTCCCGGCTGAAGTCAAACGCATGCAAGCGCTGCCGGATGGTTATCGCCTGTTGCTTGACGATGAAACCGAGCTGGAATGCGATCTGGCGGTATTGGCCGACGGTGGCCGTTCAAGCCTGCGTGAACAATTGGGCATCGGTGTTCGCCAGCGTCCTTACAATCAGAGCGCGCTGATCGCCAATATCACCCCGAGCGAAGCCCACTGCGGTCAGGCGTTCGAACGTTTCACCGATGAAGGACCAATGGCTTTATTGCCGCTGCCGGAAAATCGTTGTGCGCTGGTCTGGACGCGTACGGGGTCGGACACTCAGCGCTTGCTGGAACTGGACGACCGCAGCTTCCTCAGCGAACTGCAGAACGTGTTCGGTTATCGCCTCGGCACGCTGCAGCAGGTTGGAGTGCGGCATGTGTATCCGCTGAACCTCATCGAAGCGGAAGAACAAGTCCGCTCACATCTGGTCGTACTCGGTAACGCGGCGCACAGCCTGCACCCGATTGCGGGGCAGGGTTTTAACCTGTCGCTACGGGATGCAAACGCCTTGGCGCAGACGTTACTGGCCAGCGATACGCTGCCGGGCGATCTGCCAACATTGCAGTTGTATCGCGAGCAACAGCGAGTGGATCAACAGCTTACGGTCGGCTTTTCTGATCAAGTCACGCGCCTGTTTGGCAGTAATGAGCCTCTGGTGGCTGCCGGTCGTAACATCGGTCTGCTAGGGCTTGATCTACTGCCTCCGGCCAAGCGCTGGTTTGCGCGTCAGGCGATGGGCCTGGGGACTCGGCCCAATGTTTGATTTACGCCTTATTACTCACCGGCTCACGCCTTCAGCGGGAACGATTTAAAGCATGGAAATCCGCGCAGATCTGCTGATTGTCGGGGCCGGAATGGTTGGCAGCGCTTTGGCGCTGGCGCTACAGGGCAGCGGCTTGAACGTTGTCGTGGTTGATGGCAGCCCGCTGAGCGTCAAACCCTTCGACGCTCAGGCGATGTTCGAACCCCGGGTCAGCGCATTATCCGCCGCCAGCCAGCGGATTCTGCAACGTCTGGGTGCCTGGGAAGGCATTGCCGCTCGGCGCACCAGTCCTTACGGTGAAATGCAGGTCTGGGATGGCAGCGGCACCGGCCAGATTCACTTCTCGGCAGCCAGCGTACATGCCGACGTGCTCGGGCACATCGTGGAAAACCGTGTCGTGCAGGACGCCCTGCTGGACCGTCTGCATGACTGCGATATCGGCCTGTTGGCCAACGCGCGGCTGGAACAGATGCGGCGCTCCGGTGATGAGTGGCTGCTGACGCTGGCTGATGGTCGTCTATTGCGCGCGCCTCTAGTGATTGCTGCTGACGGCGCCAACTCGGCAGTCCGTCGCCTGACCGGCACTCAAACCCGTGAGTGGGATTACCAGCATCACGCCATCGTGACCAGCGTGCGTACCAGCAATTCGCACCGTAAAACTGCCTGGCAGCGCTTTACCGACAATGGCCCGCTGGCTTTCTTGCCGTTGCAGCGAGAGGGTGAACATTGGTGCTCCATCGTCTGGTCGGTCACCCCAAAGGAAGCCGAGCGGCTGACGGCGCTGGACGATGATGCGTTTTGTCGCGAGCTTGAACGGGCCTTCGAGGGCCGTTTGGGCCCAGTGCGTGCCGCCGACCCTCGCGTGTGTGTGCCGTTGCGCCAGCGCCACGCCAAGCGTTATGTCGCCGAAGGCCTGGCGTTGATTGGGGATGCCGCACACACCATCCACCCGCTGGCCGGGCAAGGGGTGAATCTCGGCTTTCTCGACGCGGCAGTGCTGGCCGAAGTGCTGCTGCATGCCCATGAACGTGGAGAGCGACTGGCCGACGTGCGAGTACTAAGCCGCTTCGAGCGCCGCCGCATGCCTCACAATCTGGCGCTGATGGCGGCGATGGAAGGTTTTGAGCGGTTGTTTCAGGCTGACCAACTGCCATTGCGCTGGCTACGCAATACCGGGCTGAAAATGGTTAATCAGGTTCCGGAAGCCAAGGCAACATTCGTGCGCCAGGCACTGGGCTTGAGCGGGGATTTGCCGGAGTTGGCGCGTCTGTAGGCCGCAATGCATCTGTGGGGGCCGAGCTTACTCGCGATAAAAGCTGGATGCGGTTCACTCTGGATCGCATCGCCCTTATCGCGGGCAAGCCCGGCTCCCACAGATAGTGTCCGATGCTCGCCAGCTGCAACATTCTGTTACGCGTCTATCCAGACTTGGCAAATGGGATTCACTACCATTTCGCCTCATTTTGCGAACGCGAGACCCTCCCCATGCAGGCAAGCAAGCGTCTTCTGGCTGCTTTGACACTGACAGTGCTTGGCAGCACCGCCCAGGCTGCCGAAGAGGTAGTGGTTTACTCCTCCCGGATTGATGAACTGATCAAGCCGGTGTTTGACGCGTATACCGCCAAGACCGGCGTGAAGGTCAAGTTCATCACCGACAAGGAAGCGCCACTGATGCAGCGCATCAAGGCCGAAGGCGAGAACGCCACGGCCGATCTGCTGCTCACCGTCGATGCGGGCAACCTTTGGCAGGCCGAGCAGATGGGTATTCTGCAGCCGTTCACTTCGCCGGTGATCGACGCCAATATTCCTGCGCAGTATCGCTCGTCGACTCACAGCTGGACCGGCCTGAGCCTGCGGGCCCGGACCATCGCCTATTCGACTGATCGCGTTAAGCCAGAAGAGCTGACCACTTACGAAGCTTTGGCCGGCAAAGACTGGGAAGGTCGCTTGTGCCTGCGTACAGCGAAAAAAGTTTACAACCAATCGCTGACCGCTACTTTGATTGAAACCCATGGTGCAGAAGCGTCCGAGAAGATCCTCAAGGGCTGGGTAAACAACCTGTCCACCGACGTGTTCTCGGACGACATCGCTGTGCTGGAAGCGATCAACGCCGGGCAGTGCGACGTCGGCATCGTCAACACTTACTACTACGGGCGTCTGCACAAGGATAATCCTGATCTGGCGGTGAAGTTGTTCTGGCCGAATCAGTCAGACCGCGGCGTACACGTCAACCTGTCCGGTATTGGCCTCACCAAATACGCTCCCCATCCGGAAGCTGCCAAGGCGATGGTCGAGTGGATGACCGGTCCCGAGGCGCAAGCGATCTTCGCGGGCACCAATCAAGAGTTCCCGGCCAACCCGAAAGTCGCCCCCTCCGAAGAAGTCGCGAGCTGGGGTCAGTTCAAGGCTGATACCATCCCGGTCGAAATTGCAGGCAAGCGCCAGGCCGAAGCGATCCGCATGATGGATCGGGTGGGTTGGAACTGATTACCTCCTGAAAGCATATTTCTCCTGTGGGAGCAGAGCTTGCTCGCGATAAGGGCACTGCGGTATCAGATAGACAGCGTCGCTGATATCGCGAGCAAGCTCTGCTCCCACATGAGTCTCTGAAAGCCTGATTTCTCCATAGAGAGCCCTCTTGGCCCATCCCGCTCAACGCCGCTGGTACCCGCTGGTCTTCGCCATCGCTGCATTGGTGCTGCTGCCGCTCAGCGTTCTGCTGCTGTCCTGGCAAACCATCGACATGCAGATCTGGTCACACTTGTGGGAAACCCAGATGCCCCGCCTGCTGGGCAACACCCTGACCCTGATTCTGGGTGTGGGCGTTGGCGTCACACTGCTGGGCGTCAGCCTGGCGTGGCTCACCAGCCTGTGTGAATTCCCCGGTCGACGCTGGCTGGATTGGGCGTTGATGCTGCCGTTTGCGATTCCCGCTTATGTGCTGGCGTTTGTATTTGTCGGCCTGCTGGATTTTGCAGGTCCCGTACAGACACTGCTGCGCGATTGGTTCGGCACCGGGTTGCGACTGCCAAGGGTCCGCTCCACCGGCGGCGTGATCATCGTACTGGTGCTGGTGTTTTACCCCTACGTGTATCTGCTCGCACGTACCGCTTTTCTTGCCCAGGGCAAAGGTTTGATGGAGGCTGCGAGAGTGCTCGGCCAAACGCCGTGGCAAGCGTTCTGGCGCGTTGCATTGCCCATGGCACGTCCAGCCATTGGTGCAGGTGTGGCGTTGGCACTGATGGAAACCCTTGCCGATTTCGGCGCGGTTTCGGTGTTCAACTTCGATACCTTCACCACTGCCATTTATAAAACCTGGTACGGCTTTTTCAGCCTCTCCAGCGCTGCGCAACTGGCCAGCCTGTTGCTGCTGGCGGTGATGATCGTGCTCTACGGCGAGCGCCGAGCCAGAGGTGCCAGTCGGGCGACCAATGAGCGACCTCGGGTCAAGGCGCTTTACCACTTGCGCGGACTCAAGGCCGCCGCCGCCAGCTTCTGGTGTGGACTGGTGTTCCTCTGCGCCTTTGCGGTCCCGCTGCTGCAACTCATCGTCTGGGTCTGGCAACGCGGGCGCTTCGATCTGGATGAACGTTATACCGGGCTGATCCTGCACACCTTGTATCTGGGCAGCATCGCCGCGCTGATTACCGTGAGCGTGGCACTGGTGTTGGCGTTCGCCCGACGTCTGGCCCCGACTCCGGCGATCAACTCCGGGGTTGGCCTGGCTAATCTGGGCTATGCACTGCCAGGTTCGGTGCTGGCTGTGTCAATCATGCTGGCGTTCAGTTATCTGGATCGTGTGCTGGTGATTCCGGTTTCCAGCTGGCTGGGTGGCGCAGGCAAGCCTTTGCTGCTGGGCAGCCTGGCAGCGCTGCTGTTGGCTTATCTGGTGCGCTTCATTGCCGTGGCCTACGGACCATTGGAAAACAGCCTGTCGCGCATCCGCCCTTCGCTTCCGGAAGCAGCACGCAGTTTGGGTGTCAGTGGGCCACGATTGTTTTTCAAGGTGTATCTCCCGCTGCTGGTGCCTGGCGCTCTGAGCGCAGCGTTGCTGGTCTTCGTCGATGTGCTCAAGGAAATGCCCGCCACCCTGCTGATGCGCCCGTTCGGCTGGGAAACGCTGGCGGTGCGCATCTTCGAGATGACCAGCGAAGGCGAGTGGGCCCGCGCCGCTCTTCCCGCCCTGACCCTTGTCCTTGTCGGCTTGTTGCCGGTTATCGGTTTAATCCGACGCTCCGCGCGCCAATTTCGTTAGGTGCGGGTCTAGAGGCTTGCGGCTACAATGCGCCGCAATCGGTGTGGTCTGTCAGACTGTTCGACATGTTGCTATCTGCTCCAAACCCCAATTCAAGGGGGCATGTCAGCGTTTTGCCTGTCCACACCTTCGCCACGCCCGGAAGGAGAAACCCATGGGACAGCGCACGCCGCTTTTTGACCTGCATCTCGCCCTGGGCGCGAAGATGGTCGATTTTGGTGGTTGGGACATGCCGTTGCATTATGGATCGCAGGTCGAGGAGCACCATCAGGTGCGCCGCGATTGCGGTGTGTTCGACGTCTCGCACATGCATGTGATTGATGTGACCGGTAGTCAGGCAAAAACCTGGCTGCAGTATTTACTCGCCAATGATGTCGAGCGCCTGAAAGATGTGGGGCAAGCGTTATACAGTGCGATGCTCGACAACGACGGCGGGGTCATCGACGACATGATCGTCTACCTCACTGACAGCGGTTACCGGCTGGTGGTCAACGCGGCCACTGGCGACAAAGATCTCGCCTGGATGTTCGTGCATCTGAACGACTTCGATGTGCAACTGAACAAGCGTAATGACCTGTCGATGCTGGCTATCCAGGGGCCCCACGCCCGAGCCAGAATTGCCGAGCTGGTCACTGCATCCCGCGCCGAACTTATTCGTCAGCTCAAGCCATTTGAGGGACGCGAAGACGACCGCTGGTTTATCGCACGTACCGGCTATACCGGCGAAGATGGCCTGGAAATCATTCTGCCGTCTGAACAAGCGCCTGGCTTCTTCAACGATCTGGTGGGCGCTGGCATTTCCCCGATTGGTCTTGGCGCACGGGATACCTTGCGACTTGAGGCCGGGATGAACCTCTACGGCCAGGACATCGACGAGCAAGTCACGCCGCTGGTAGCCAATATGGCCTGGACCATCGCCTGGGAGCCTGCCTCCCGCAAGTTCATTGGCAGAGCGGCTCTGGAGGCCGAGCGCGCTCGGGGTATTGGCTCGAAACTGGTGGGGCTGGTACTGGAAGAGCGCGGCGTTTTGCGGGCCCATCAAGTGGTTCGCATCGCAGAAATTGGCGAAGGAGAGATCACCAGTGGTAGTTTCTCTCCTACGCTAAGCAAGTCGATTGCCTTGGCACGTGTGCCTATGGCCACTGCTGACCGTGCCGAAGTCGAAATTCGCGGCAAATGGTACCCGGTTCGCGTGGTCAAGCCTGCGTTTGTACGTCATGGCAAAGCCCTGATCTGAATTTTCCTGGCGGGTTTACCGCTGACCCGATGTTGAGGATGACTAAATGAGCAATATCCCCGCCGAACTGCGTTTTGCTGAAAGCCACGAATGGGCAAAGAAAGAAGGTGATCTAATTGTCGTGGGTATTTCTGACCACGCTCAGGAAGCGCTGGGTGACGTTGTGTTCGTCGAGCTGCCGGAAATTGGCAAAGTCTTCGCTGCGGCCGATACTGCAGGTGTTGTTGAATCGGTGAAGGCCGCTTCCGACATCTACTCGCCGATTGCCGGCGAAGTGGTTGCAGTCAATGAATCGCTGGGCGACGCTCCGGAATCATTGAACAATGACCCTTACGGCGCGTGGATCTTCAAGATCAAGCCAAGTGCCGCCGATGCTGATCTGGCAAAACTGCTGGACGCTGCAGGCTACAAGGCCGCTATCGGCGAATAAGCCAAACAGCCAGCCATAAAAAATGCCGCTCATTGAGCGGCATTTTTTTATTCCGGAATTACTGGTTTTCAGCAACCAGATTCTTGGCCAGGATGGCGTTAGCCAAGTCCATGTCCGAAGCATTCAGGCCTGGGTTTTCGCTGCGAACCTGCTGGATAGCAGCTTCCAGGAAAGGACCACGGATGCCACCGTCGCTGGCAACGAAACTGCCGGCGTCGTCTTGAGCGGCAACGATCAGTTTGTGATCCTTGAAAGTCAGGTAAGTGGAGCCGGTAGTGGCGCCAGAGGAAATAACATCACGCCAGAACCCAGCGTCAGCCATTGCTGAACCAACCGGGAGAGAGAGCAGAGCAAACGTGGCGACAGCGAGCTTGAGACGCATGATGAGGTACTCCAACAGTGATTGTTCTGAAACAGTTGGATGTCTGGAGGGATGCGGTAGTTCCATGTGGGAGCCGAGCTTGCTCGCGATAGGGAAGACGCATATCTCAGGGACATTGCGTCCAGCCTTATCGCGAGCAAGCTCAGCTCCCACAAGGAATGGCAAGGCTTAGGCCTGATCGCCCAGCGCCTCAACGCGCAATATCGCCCCATCCTGCCCGATAACCCGCACCTGACTGCCGACCGCCACATCCGGACCATTCACCAGCCAGACGCTGTCACCGACCTTGATCTTGCCGCGACCGTCGACAATCGCGTTCTGGACGATAAACACGCGACCGATCAGCTCCTGACCGCGCATGTTCAAACCGGGCTGATCCGAAGGCCGGTTAACCGTACGCTGGCGGCGCCACCAATACACTGCCGTCAGTACCGAGATCACCGCAAACAGCAGGAACTGCAGCGTCCAGTGCATATCAGGAATGATAAACGTCAGCACGCCGACCGCTGCGGCTGCGACTCCCATCCACAACAGATAGCCACCTGCGCCGAACACCTCGAGGATCAACAGCACGGTGCCCAGCCCCAGCCAGTCCCAGAACGACAGATTTTGCAGGTATTCCATAGAACCCGCCTCAGACCTTCTTGCTGTCGAAAGTGGCTTTAACGATCTCGCCAATGCCGCCAACCGCGCCGATTACCTGACTGGCCTCCAGAGGCATCAGGATGACTTTGCTGTTGTTGGCTGAAGCCAGCTTGCCCAATGCATCAATATATTTTTGTGCGACGAAGTAATTGACCGCTTGAACGTTGCCGCTGGCAATGGCCTCGGACACCACCTGAGTGGCCCGCGCTTCAGCTTCGGCCTGACGTTCACGCGCTTCAGACTCCAGGAACGCCGCCTGACGGCCACCTTCAGCTTCCAGAATCTGCGCCTGCTTCTTGCCTTCAGCGGTCAGGATCGCCGCTGCCCGCAGGCCTTCAGCTTCAAGGATTTGCGCACGCTTGATCCGCTCGGCTTTCATCTGCCCGGACATGGCGGCCATCAGGTCAGCTGGCGGGCTGATGTCCTTGATTTCGATACGGGTGATCTTGATGCCCCAAGGGGCAGTCGCTTCATCCACGGTGCGCAGTAGCCGTTCGTTGATGTTGTCCCGCTGACTGAGCATCGCATCCAGCTCCATGGAGCCGAGTACGGTACGAATGTTGGTTTGCAGCAGATTGCGAATGGCGTGTTCGAGGTTGTTCACCTCGTAAGCCGCCTGTGCGGTGTTCACGACCTGGAAGAAACACACAGCGTCGATTTGCACTGTCGCGTTGTCAGCCGTGATGACTTCCTGAGGCGGAATGTCGAGCACGCTTTCCATGACATTGATCTTGCGCCCGATGCGGTCCATCACCGGCACAATGATATTCAGGCCCGGCTTGAGGGTGGTGGTGTAGCGGCCAAAGCGCTCGACCGTCCACTGATAGCCCTGCGGCACAACCTTGAAGCCCATGAATACGATGGCGATCGCCAGCGCAACGAAGAGTAAAACCACACTGCCCAGTTGCATAACATTTCCCTGTTGGTTACGAACGTCTACCAGGGCGCTATTTAGTCAGACTTCGGCCACATAAAGCCAATGATTCAAAGGAATATTGGTTCAGGATGTGAGTGATTTTCTGAGCGGGATTTATGTTTGCCTGCATGCGAATCGCTGACGTGGGACCGGCTTTAGCCGGGAAAGCTATCTGCCAGGCGACATAGATGCAGCGGCAGTATCGGCCTATTCCCGGCTAAAGCCGGTCCCACGTCGGAGATCCGCCCAATGGAAGCGCATTCCAGCCAACCTCAGCGCTGCTCGCTCTGCGGCGTCACGCGCAGTACTTCTTCAAGCGTAGTCAGCCCTGCCGAGACTTTCTGGGCGCCGGACAAACGCAAGCTGCGCATCCCTTCCTTGAACGCCTGGCGGCGCATCGCCGTAAGGTCCAGGTCAGCACTGATCAAACCCTGAACGCCATCGGACATCAGCATGATCTCGTAAACGCCTGCGCGGCCGCGGTAACCGGTATCGCGGCACTCCACGCAACCTACTGCTCGGTGCGCTCCGGCGGGCACTGGCGCTTGCCACGGGCGAGTCAAACTCTGCCAGTCGCTCTCATCCAGTTGCACCGGTGCCTTGCAGTGCGGACACAAAGTTCGCACCAGCCGCTGCGCCATGACCCCGAGAATCGTTGCCTTGAGCAAATAATGCGGTACGCCGAGTTCCAGCATCCGGCTGATCGCACTCGGTGCATCGTTGGTGTGCAGCGTGGAAAGTACCAAGTGGCCCGTGAGCGCAGCCTGGATCGCCATTTCGGCAGTTTCCAGATCGCGAATCTCGCCGATCATGATGATGTCCGGGTCCTGCCGCATCAGCGCGCGTATCCCGCTGGCAAACGTCAGGTCGATATTGTGCTGAACCTGCATCTGGTTGAATGCAGGCTCAACCATCTCGATAGGATCTTCGATGGTGCACAGGTTGACCTCAGGGGTCGCGAGCATCTTGAGCGTGGTGTAAAGCGTGGTGGTCTTGCCGGAGCCGGTGGGCCCGGTGACCAGGATGATGCCGTTGGGTTGACGGGTCATGCCTTCCCAGCGACGCAGGTCATCGCTGGAAAACCCGAGCTGGTCGAAGTTTTTCAGCAGTACATCCGGATCGAAGATCCGCATGACCATTTTTTCCCCGAAAGCCGTTGGCAGTGTTGAAAGCCGCAGCTCAACCTCCCCGCCGTCAGGGGTACTGGTTTTAACGCGGCCGTCCTGCGGCTTGCGCTTTTCGGCGACGTTCATGCGGCCCAGGCTTTTCAGGCGACTGACGATGGCCATGGTCACTTGCGCAGGAAATTGGTAGACGTTGTGCAGCACGCCATCAATACGAAAGCGCACCGTGCCCTGCTCTCGTCGCGGTTCAATATGAATATCACTGGCTCGCTGCTGAAACGCGTACTGGAACAACCAATCAACGATATTGACGATGTGAGCATCGTTGGCGTCGGGCTCCTGATCACTGGCCCCAAGCTTGAGCAATTGTTCAAAGTTGCCCATGCCGCTGATTTTCTGATCCGTCGCGGCAGCACCACTGACCGATTTGGCCAGTCGATAGAACTCCACCGCCAACCGCTGAATATCAACCGGATTGGCCACTACACGCCGGATTGGCAGTTTCAGCACATGGGCCAGGTCAGCCTCCCAACCGCGCACATAGGGCTGCGCGCTGGCGATGGTCACGGAGTCGCGATCTACCTCCACCGCCAGAATCTTGTGGCGTTGAGCAAAGGCGTAAGACATCAATGGCGTGACCGAAGCGACCTTGATCTTCAGCGGGTCGATGCGCAGATAAGGCTGCCCGCTTTGCGCAGCGAGCCACGCGGTAAGCGTCTCCAGATCCAGCTTGCGCCCGGGCCGCTTAAGGTCGTCGAGTTGTTGCACGGCGATAAATTCGAGAGGGTGCAGTTGCAGGTTCGCGGCACCGCGGCGCTGGGTCAGTGCATCCTCAGCACTGCTCTGATCAATAAACCCTTGGGCGACCAGATCGCGCAGCAGATCATTCAGATCCAGCCAACGGTCCTGTGATGATGAGGCGTGAACTGACATGCGGATTCCTTTGGACAGTTGGGCTCAAACGAACCAAGCGTAGTCCCCAGCGTGTCAGTTATTTCGGCATATGCGTACACATGAGTTACGTCTTTTTTCTGCTGGGCTCAACCGACGGCGAGGGAAACCGTTGAGTTTGAGACGTGCGGCTGAGCCAATTGTTCCAATTCCACTGAGCAGACATTGATCAGGCTGCGCATTTTTTGCGCAATGACCTGCGCCCGGTGCCACGTCAGATTAGCGATCTCAACGTCGATACCCAATACGTCGTCCTGCTGCAGAACGTTGACCTGATGAGGGATCAGGTACTGCATCGCAAACAGGTTCAGCACTCGGCACAGTGAATCGGCCTCAGCCTCGACCAGAATCTGATAGCGCGCGCAGCAGTGGGCATTGTCAGCGGACCAGGTATCCGGACGTTGTGGCTGGGAGGTAACGGCTTCGAGGTTGGGCATGTGAGCCTCAGCGACTTAGAGGGTTTAAATGACTGGAAGAAATTCTTGCATGCTCGAAAAGAAATGTCTGATCCATCATTGGTTGATTTAGTCTTGATAAGACTTGTTAATGCGCCATATCTCCACAGCGGGAAATAATTATGCAAACCGAGTTGGACACCTACGATCGCAAGATTCTTGCACTGCTTCAGGAGGACGCGTCGCTGTCCAGCGCGCAAATCGCTGAACAGGTGGGATTGTCCCAATCGCCTTGCTGGCGCAGGATTCAGCGGCTCAAGGATGAAGGCGTCATCCGTCGTCAGGTTTCGCTGCTGGATCGCAAGAAAATCGGCCTCAACACGCAGATCTTCGCCGAGATAAAGCTCAATGCTCACGGCCGCTCGAACTTCACTGAATTCACCGAGGCCATTCGCGGCTTCCCGGAAGTACTGGAATGCTACGTGCTGATGGGCTCGGTGGACTTCCTGCTGCGCATCGTGACGCCGGACATTGAAGCGTATGAGCGGTTCTTCTTTGAAAAGCTCTCGCTGGTGCCGGGGATTCAGGAAGTGAATTCGACGGTGGCTCTGTCGGAGATTAAATCCACGACCAGCTTGCCGGTTTGACCGTTTGTGGGAGCCGAGCTTGCTCGCGATAAGAACACCACAATGTCCGAATATGATGGTGCTCTTATCGCGGGCAAGCCCAGCTCCAACATATCCACCAACTAACTGATCCAGACCATCGACATTGAAGGCCAAGCGCCAGCTTCAAAGCTTCGCGTTGGCGGCAGCCATGGATCGTGGCACGATGGCGCGGTTATCGACCGAGATTTTCTGATCATGCCGCAATCCAAAGCCAAGAATCTTTCCCTGATCGCTGCCATTGACCTGGGCTCGAACAGCTTCCACATGGTGGTAGCCCAAGCCAACTCGGGTGATATCCGCATCCTGGAGCGCCTTGGAGAGAAGGTTCAACTGGCGGCTGGCATCAACGAAGAGCGCAAACTCAACGAAGAGTCCATGCAGCGCGGCCTCGACTGCCTCAAGCGTTTTGCGCAGTTGATCAACGGTCTGCCGCTGGGTGCGGTGCGTATCGTGGGTACCAACGCCCTGCGTGAAGCGCGCAACCGTAATGAATTCATCATCCGCGCCGAAGAAATTCTCGGCCACCCGGTGGAAGTGATTTCAGGCCGTGAAGAAGCCCGCCTGATTTATCTCGGGGTATCACACACTCTGGCTGATACCCCCGGCAAACGTCTGGTGGCAGACATCGGCGGTGGCAGTACCGAGTTCATCATTGGCCAGCGTTTTGAACCGCTGCTGCGCGAAAGCCTGCAAATGGGCTGCGTAAGCTTTACCCAGCGCTACTTCAAGGATGGCAAGATCACCCCGGCACGTTATGCACAGGCTTATACCGCTGCGCGCCTGGAAATCATGAGCATCGAGCATGCTCTGCATCGCCTTAAGTGGGATGAGGCCATCGGCTCGTCGGGCACTATTCGCGCCATCGGTCTGGCCCTCAAGGCCAACGGCCAGGGCTCGGGTGAAGTGAATGCTGACGGCCTGGCATGGCTCAAGCGCAAGCTGTTCAAGCTGGGCGACGTAGACAAGATCGACTTCGACGGCATCAAGCCGGATCGCCGCTCTATCTTCCCGGCAGGCCTGGCCATTCTCGAAGCGATTTTCGACGCTCTGGAACTGCAACGCATGGATCACTGCGAAGGTGCGCTGCGTGAAGGTGTGCTGTACGACCTGATGGGCCGTCATCATCATGAAGACGTCCGTGAGCGCACGCTAAGCTCGCTGATGGAGCGTTATCACGTTGACCTGGAACAAGCCGCCCGTGTCGAGCGAAAGGCTCTGCATGCGCTTGAGCAGGTCGCTCACGCCTGGGACCTGGAGGATGACAGTTACCGGGAACTGCTCAGTTGGGCAGCCAAGGTTCATGAAGTCGGCCTGGATATCGCTCACTATCACTACCACAAGCACGGCGCCTACCTGATCGAGCACTCCGATCTTTCCGGGTTCTCACGCGAAGATCAGCAAATGCTCGCGCTGCTGGTGCGTGGCCACCGCCGTAACATTCCCAAGGACAAGTTCGCCGAGTTCGGCGCAGAGGGCGATAAGCTGATTCGTCTGTGCGTGCTGTTGCGCTTCGCGATCCTGTTCCACCACATTCGTGGCACGCAGGAAATGCCGCAGCCGGTTCTCACCGCCAACGGCAACAATCTTGATGTGGTATTCCCGAAGGGCTGGCTGGAAAACAACCAACTGACCCAGGCCGACTTCGCCTTGGAAGCGGAGTGGCTGACCCGGGTCGGTATCGTCCTCAGCGTACGCTGAGGACTGGATTGCTCAGGCGCTCCAGCAGGGCCGCCTGAACATTGCGAGCATTCTGGTTTCCGGTCGGAGTGCTTCGCACGTAGGTGCCATCTGGCTGCAAGAGCCAGCTGTGAGTGTTGTCGGTCAGATAAAGCTCGAGCTCTTTCTTCACTCGCAGGATTAACTTTTTACCCTCTACCGGGAAGCAAGTCTCGACGCGCTTGTCGAGGTTTCGCTCCATCCAGTCGGCGCTCGACAGATACATCTGCTCGTCGCCGCCATTGAGGAAGTAGAACACCCGCGTGTGCTCCAGGAAGCGGCCGATGATCGAGCGCACATGAATATTGTGAGACACGCCCGGAATGCCTGGCCGCAGGCAGCACATGCCACGCACGACCAGATCAATGCGCACGCCAGACTGACTGGCCTTGTATAACGCCCGAATGATTTTTGGATCAGTCAGCGAGTTGAACTTGGCAATGATGTGCGCCGGTTTACCGTCCACCGCAAACTGCGTTTCCCGGGCAATCATGTCGAGCATGCCCTTCTTCAGCGTAAACGGCGCGTGCAGCAGCTTCTTCATGCGCAGGGTTTTACCCATACCAATCAACTGACTGAACAGTTTGCCAACGTCTTCGCACAAGGCGTCGTCGGAGGTCAGCAAGCTGTAGTCGGTGTACAGGCGAGCGTTGCCGGCGTGGTAGTTACCGGTACCCAAATGCGCGTAACGGACAATCTCGCCCGCCTCGCGACGCAGGATCAGCATCATCTTGGCGTGGGTCTTGAAGCCAACCACGCCGTAGATCACAACTGCACCCGCAGCCTGCAGGCGGCTGGCCAGTTGCAGGTTGGACTCTTCGTCAAAGCGCGCACGCAACTCGATCACCGCAGTGACTTCTTTGCCGTTACGGGCCGCGTCGACCAACGCATCGACGATTTCCGAGTTGGCACCGCTGCGATACAGCGTTTGACGTACGGCCAGAACGTGAGGGTCCTTGGCAGCCTGACGCAGTAGATCGACCACCGGAGTGAACGACTCGAACGGGTGCAGCAGCAGAATGTCCTGCTTGCTGATCACGTTGAAGATGTTCTCGCTGTTTTGCAGCAACTTCGGAATGGCCGGGGTGAACGGCTGGTATTGCAGTTCCGGATGGCTGTCCAGACCGGTGATGCTGAACAGACGCGTCAGGTTGACCGGGCCATTGACCTGATACAACTCGGACTCGGACAGGTTGAACTGCTTGAGCAGATAGTCCGACAGATGCTTTGGACAAGTGTCGGCCACTTCCAGACGGACCGCATCGCCATAGCGACGGGAGAACAATTCACCACGCAGCGCACGGGCAAGGTCTTCCACGTCTTCGGAGTCAAGCGCCAGGTCGGCGTTACGGGTCAGGCGGAACTGATAGCAGCCTTTAACCTTCATGCCCTGGAACAAATCGTCCGCGTGGGCGTGGATCATTGATGACAGGAAGACGAAGTTATCCCCAGGACCACTGATCTCTTCCGGCACCTTGATCACACGTGGCAACAGACGCGGAGCTGGAATAATCGCCAGACCGGAGTCACGACCAAAGGCATCGATGCCTTCAAGTTCGACGATGAAGTTCAGGCTCTTGTTGACCAGCAGCGGGAACGGGTGAGTCGGGTCAAGGCCGATCGGGGTGATGATCGGCGCAATTTCGTCACGGAAATAACGACGAACCCAGGCTTTGAGCTTGGCCGTCCAGTGCCGACGACGGATGAAGCGCACCTGATGCTTTTCAAGCTCAGGCAGCAGAATGTCATTGAGGATCGCGTATTGGCGATCAACGTGGCCATGCACCAGCTCACTGATGCGGGCCAGGGCCTGATGCGGCTGCAGACCATCGGCACCGGCTTGTTCGCGGGCGAAGGTGATCTGCTTTTTCAGACCGGCGACACGAATTTCGAAGAACTCATCGAGGTTGCTGGAAAAGATCAGCAGGAACTTGAGCCGCTCCAACAACGGATAGGACTCATCCAGTGCCTGTTCCAACACGCGAATGTTGAACTTGAGCTGCGACAGCTCCCGGTGGATGTACAGACTGCTGTCGTCCAGGTTTGGCACGACAATCGCTGGCACCGGAGGCGTCTCGACAATTGCGGGTATGACCTCGACGCTTGGCTCGACCACAGTCAGAACTTCCTGATCGTTGACTTCAACAGCAGCTTCGGTAAGTCCTTCGGTATTCATGAATGTTCCTGTACGGCTATTGCCCTTTTAACAGTTCTGCAGCGCGGACGGCGAAATAAGTGAGGATGCCGTCAGCTCCTGCGCGTTTGAAAGCGGTGAGCGATTCAAGAATGACGCCTTCGCTGAGCCAGCCATTCTGTATGGCCGCCATGTGCATCGCGTACTCGCCGCTGACCTGATAAACAAATGTCGGCACTTTGAACTCATCCTTGACCCGGTGAAGGATGTCCAGATAAGGCATGCCCGGTTTGACCATGACCATGTCCGCACCTTCAGCCAGGTCGGCGGCCACTTCATGCAACGCTTCATTGCTGTTGGCCGGGTCCATCTGGTAGGACGCCTTGTTCGCCTTGCCCAGGTTCAACGCCGAACCTACCGCATCGCGGAATGGCCCGTAGTAGGCGCTGGCGTACTTGGCAGAGTAAGCCATGATCCGCACGTTGACGTGTCCAGCCAGCTCCAGTGCTTCGCGAATGGCCTGAATTCGACCGTCCATCATGTCGGAAGGTGCTACAACCTGCGCACCCGCATCGGCATGGGACAACGCTTGCTTGACCAGCGCATCGACGGTGATGTCGTTCTGCACATAGCCTTCTTCGTCGAGAATCCCGTCCTGACCATGGGTCGTGAACGGATCAAGTGCCACGTCAGTGATGACGCCCAACTCCGGGAAGCGGTCACGCAACGCGCGGGTAGCGCGCTGAGCAATACCGTCGGGATTCCAGGCTTCAGCGCCATCCAGGGTTTTCTTCTCGACCGGGGTCACAGGGAACAACGCCAGGGCCGGGATGCCCAGCGCGACCCACTTTTGCGCCTCTTCCAGCAGCAGATCGATACTCAAGCGCTCTACGCCAGGCATCGAAGCCACTTCTTCACGACGGTTTTCACCATCAAGTACAAATACGGGGAGAATCAGATCATCGACAGTTACGACGTTTTCACGCACCAGACGACGAGAGAAATCGTCGCGGCGGTTGCGACGCAGGCGGGTGAGAGGAAAAAGGCGGTTGGCGGGGGTAAAGCTCACGGCGAGACTCCTGAGCCCGCGTACACGGGCAAGCGTGACAGTTATAAGCGGCCATTATGACTAATGTGTGACAGTCATGGGCCACGTGCGACTCGGGGCCGCAGTAGAGGCATTTGCCATTGTCCTTGTAGGAAAGATTAACGTCGAGACACATTTGCACACTTTCCTGAATGGCTTGGCCGAGTTAGGCTGCGCGTTCATTTCGCCAGCATCCAGACAATGCTCCAGAATTTCTTGCACGAATTTGGCTACTTCGCCCTCTTCATCGGCACCTTCTTTGAAGGCGAGACCATTCTGGTTCTCGCTGGATTTCTGGCGTTCCGTGAATACATGGACATCAAACTGGTTGTGGTCGTAGCGTTCTTCGGAAGCTATGCCGGGGACCAGCTCTGGTACTACATGGGGCGCAAGCACGGCCGCAAAATCCTGGCGCGCAAGCCGCGCTGGCAGCTCATGGGCGATAAAGCGCTGGCGCATGTGCGCAAGCACCCGGATCTCTGGGTGTTGAGCTTTCGCTTTGTCTACGGCTTGCGAACGGTCATGCCTGTGGCGATTGGCCTGTCGGGCTACCCGCCACTGCGCTATCTGGTCCTCAACGGTATCGGTGCGGCTGTCTGGGCCGCTGCGCTGGGTTATGCGGCTTATCACTTCGGCGCAGTGCTTGAAGGCATGCTGGGCAACATCAAGAAGTATGAGTTGTGGGTACTCGGCGCACTGCTGGTGCTCGGGTTCGCCCTCTGGTTGCGTCGTCGTTTCAAGAACGCGCGTATTGCCAGAGAGGAAGCAGCCGCAGCCTCAACGGCTGCAGCAGCGGCAGCCGAGGCTGATGCCAGTGTCGTCAACCACGTTCCGGCTGAAGTCACCGTTGATGTGCCTGCCGACAACAAGAAACACGCCGACCAATAGGTCCAACACGAGCGCAATGCCCCGGTATTGCGCTCGTCTGTAACGCCCTCCCCACGTCCCATTGGAATGCTTTTCTGTAGCTCACGAGCACCGCGAGACAGCGATGGCGTCCTGTCTGATATACCGCTATCGCGGCCTCGCGGTGCTCGTGCGCTCCTACAGGAATACATTCCAATTCGAACGATTGCATTTTGTTGATACCAGACAATCGTTTGCCGCGAGACAGCGCAGTTTCAGGACGCAGTACATCCGATTGAATCCCCATCGCAGACGCTTGTCCCAAGACTAGGTAAAAGTCTTGAGCAGACCGCTGCGCTCAATAGGGAGAATGATCATGCAAAAGAAAGTCGCCGTGATTTTGTCCGGCTGTGGCGTCTATGACGGCGCGGAAATTCATGAGAGCGTGCTCACCCTGCTGCGCCTTGATCAACGTGGCGCGGCGGTGCAGTGCTTTGCGCCAAACATCACACAGCACCATGTGGTTAACCACCTGACCGGCGAAGAAATGCCGGAGACTCGCAATGTGCTGGTGGAGTCGGCGCGCATCGCCCGCGGCGCCATTGAGGATATTCGTGAGGCTGACGTTACAGAGTTTGATGCACTGATCATCCCTGGCGGGTTCGGCGCTGCCAAGAACCTTTCTGACTTTGCCACCGCCGGCGCTGACTGCAAGGTACAGGCTGAGGTCCTGGCATTGGCCGAAGCATTCGCTGAAGCGGGCAAGCCGGTCGGGCTGATCTGCATCAGTCCTGCGCTGGCGGCCAAAATCTACGGACCGGGCGTGACCTGCACCATCGGCAACGATGCTGAAACCGCACAGGCCATCACGCTGATGAAGGGTGAACACCAAGAGTGCGAAGTGACCGATATCGTAGAAGATAAAGCCCGCAAACTGGTCAGTACGCCTGCCTATATGGTTGCTAAAACCATCGGCGAGGCGGCCGCCGGGATCAACAAGCTGGTGGACCGGGTGCTGGAGTTGACGCACGAGAAGTGAGTAAAAACCCGACCGCTCAAGGACCCATTTCGGGACACGATCCTGTAGGAGACTCTGTGTTTAGGCGCAAGATGACGTGGGACCGGCTTTAGCCGGGAAAGCGGTATTTCTGCTGAGAAAGATTCAGCGTCTGTCCCGGCCTCTTCCCGGCTAAAGCCGGTCCCACGTCATCAGTTCATTCAGCGTTCGCGCTCCGGCAGGACGATTTACGTGCCCCTTAACTGAACTCCACCCGCTCCGGCACTCGTGTCATCAACACCTTTCCGCCTCTGACTGACACTCGCGCCTTGGCCTGACGGCGCACTGCTTCGTAATCGCTCTCGGCATCAAGGATGACCAGATTCGCCGGACGGCCTACTGCGATGCCGTAGCGCTCGCCCAGGTTAAGGGTTCTGGCGCTGTTGTCGGTGACCAGATCCAGACTGCGAGCCAGATCCTCGAAGCCCATCATGTGGCAGATGTGCAAACCGGCATCCAGTATGCGCAGGATGTTGCCGTTGCCCAGCGGATACCACGGATCCTTGATCGAATCCTGACCAAAGCACACGTTCATCCCGGCACGGTCCAGCTCAGCGACGCGCGTCAGGCCGCGGCGCTTGGGGTAAGTGTCGAAGCGGCCTTGCAGGTGAATACTCTCGGTCGGGCAGGAAACGAAGTTGATGCCCGACCTTTTCAGCAGCCGGAACAGCTTTGAGCAGTACGCATTGTCATAAGAGCCCATGGCCGTGGTGTGGCTGGCCGTTACCCGGCTGCCCATGCCACGCACCCGCGCTTCTTCAGCCAGCACTTCGAGAAAGCGCGAATTAGGGTCGTCGGTCTCGTCGCAATGCACGTCCACCAGACAACCGGTTCGCTCGGCCAAGTCCATGAGGAACTTGATTGAGCTGACGCCCTGCTCGCGGGTGTTTTCAAAGTGCGGGATACCGCCGACCACGTCCGCGCCCATTTCCACGGCACGGGTCATCAATTCACGCCCGCTTTCGTAGGATTCGATGCCCTCCTGAGGAAAGGCAACGATCTGCAGATCTATCAGATGGCGGGCTTCTTCACGCACTTCAAGCATTGCCTTGAGCGCGCCCAACGTCGGGTCGGTGACATCGATATGGGTTCGAACATGCTGGATGCCATGCTCGGCCAACATGCGGATGGTGGTATGGGCGCGTTGCTTGGTGTCTTCGTGAGTAATGGTTTCCTTGCGTTGAGCCCAGCGCTCGATACCTTCGAACAGGGTCCCGCTCATGTTCCACTCAGGCTCACCGGCGGTCAGCGTTGCGTCCAGGTGGATGTGCGGCTCCACCAGTGGCGCAATGACCAATTGGCCGCGAGCATCGATATCATCTGAAGCAGGCTGCACGTTTTCGGCCTGAGCGGTGATGGCTGTGATGCAGCCGTTTTCCCAGGTGACGGTGTGCAGCCCTTGGGTTTTACGCAATGTGGCATTGATGATGTTCATGACTATTCCTGTCGCTGAGCCTCGGACATGCGCCATACCAGCAGCGCAACCGAAGCGTTCATTCGAAAATTAGCGTCGTCGAGGGCTTGTCCGCTGAGCTGCTCGATACGCTGAATACGTTGATTGATGGTATTTCGATGGATGCCAAGACGCTGAGCGGCCTTGAGTCCGTTGCTGTTTTCCTGGAGCAAGGCGTCCAGTGTTTCAATCAGGCTGTGGGGTTGCTTGCGGTTGGTCTCGATCAGCGGCCCGAGGATCTGTCTGACGAAGCTGTCGATAATCGAGCGGTCAGTAACCGCCTGGAGCAGGCGCAACACGCCCAGCTCGCTGAAATCGCAAAGGCCGCTGGCGGGTCGCAAGTGTTCGGCGACGTCCAGCGCCTGGCGAGCCTCATTCAGCGCCTGACGGTACTGCCCGCAGTCTTCGACTGGATTGGCCAGCCCCATGAACAACGCCATGTCGCCCAGCACCGAGGCGAGCTCGCGATACAGCCGCGCCAGCTCACTGCGAATCGCTTCAAGCCTGGGCAACAACAGAATGAACAAGTCGCCCTGGACGATGACCGGCAAGGCGTCCGGTAAGGTGCGATTCCAGGCGTCGAGATGGTCGAGTACTGCCTGCCGGGTTTGCTGCAGCAACCGTTCCGCAGCCTCCGGCGCGTGGCTGTCGAACAGCACGCTCACCGCCGACAGGCGCAACGCGACCAGACGTCGAGGCACCTCCAGTGGCAGGCGTAAATGTGCAGCCCTTTGCCTGGCGATACTCAGGCTTGGGTAATCACCGCTGAGCAACTGGCCGAGGATGTCGTGGCGCGAGCGCTTGGTCTGCGCCATCTGCACCAGCGCTGTGCCGATCAGGTGGGTAACGATGACCATCTTCAACAGATACGGTTGCTCGATCAGCGGCAAACCGCATCGCTCTGCCAGCGCGATCACGGACTGAGGGATCTGCTGGATATAGGCATCCCCGGTCAGAATCACCAGCCCGGCGATGCCACTGGCATCGCCCTCCTGCACCATGCGCAGGAGATTGGCTTCATCGCGCTGGCAATTGATGCCGGTGATGAAAACCAGCTCACCGCCCATGATCCAGTCGGCAATACCTTCGTTCTCGGCAACATACGACCAGCGCACGCTGCGATGCAGGTTGGCTGAACCTGCACGCACGGCCATTTCCTCCAGCCCGGGGAGCTGGAGAATTTCTTCAACGGTCAGGCTCAAAGCTCCTCCTGCACGCCAGCGACCCTGCTGCGCTTGCCTGTCACTTCAAGCAGCACGATGTAGCAGATGGCCGATGCGGCGATCCCCACCAACGGCGCAATCCAGGGCGAGAAGTACGCCAGCGCCGCGCCAATGGCATAAGACGACAGCCCCAGCAGGTTGTAGCGTGGCAAGGTAACGCTGGCCAACGCAGGGTATTTGCCGTGATGGCGGTACCAGAAATCCGCCATGATCACGCCGCCAATGGGCGGGATGATCGAACCCAGCAGCACCAGAAAGGGAATCAGCATCTCGTACATACCGCCGATGGCCAGGACGATACCGACCGCCGCCGCGATCAATGTCATGGTGCGACGCCGCTCGCTACGCAACAGGTGGCAGGCCGCCGCCGAAACGTTGTAGATGGTCGGCCCCTGAATGGTCCACAGGTTCAGGCAAAGCATGATCACTGCGGCGAAGGACAGGCCTTGAAGCATCATCACTTCTACGATGTCGGCCTGCTGATAAACCATCGCACACCACGCGCCAGCGACAACCATCAAGCCGTTGCCCAACAGAAACGCAACAACGCTGGCAGTCACGGCCACGCGTCCGCTGCGTGACAGACGTGTCCAGTTAGTGGCCTGAGTTGCGCCACTGGCGAACGTCCCGAAGACCATGGTGATGGCCGCTGAAAGCGTCATGGTTTCGTTGGGAATAACCGCCGCAAGCCCCTGAAAACCGCCGACATCGCGGGTGGCGATGTACATGGAGATGACCAGCAGCACGAACATGAGCGGCACCGACACACGCGACAGTACGTCCAGCCCTTTGTAGCCGATGATCGCCGTGATACTGAAGCCCAGACCGAACAAGATCATCAATGGCGTAGTGAAGCCTTCAGCCAAGCCGAGCATCTTCACCAGCACAATGGCCACCGTCGCGGTGCCCCACGCGTACCAGCCCAGCTCGGCGAAACCAAGCAGCACATCGGACAGCCGACTGCCCGCTTCGCCGAAACAGAAGCGCCCCATCAGTACCGTGTTCAAACCACTGCGCGAGGCGATGAAGGCCAGCGCCGCGGCATAGATTGCCAACAGGCTGTTACCGATGGCGGCGATCCACAGCATGTCGACAAAGTTGAACGCCATGCCCAACTTGCCACCCGCAAACATGGTGCCGGTGAAGAAGGTGAAACTGAACAGCACCATGGAAATCGACAGCAGCCCCTTGCGTCCTTCACGCGGGGCTTCGCTCAAGGGAAATTCGCTGGGTGAACTCATATCGTTTTTCTCCACATCGACAAGGTTGGGGATCGGACTCAACGGCAGGCTGGTGCAAGAGCAATAACCAGGCCGTTTCCGAACAACATTGCGAAGTGGAAAAAAGTAGGCAGAGGCGATATCGCGCGCTGTTCACTCTGCACACTTTAAGCTGACGATTCAGGATCAGACTGTGCAGAGTGATTCATTCTGAGGCGCGAACGCACCGTTTTAGGCTGCGATGCCTAGCGAGTAAGCCGCGTGAGAATCCGGTCCAGGGAGTTGGCGAACGCCTGTTTTTCACGGTCGCCGTAAGGCGGCTGACCACCGCCCATTTGCCCTTGGTCGCGCAGGTCGGTGAACAGGTTGCGCACGGCGAGCCGGTCGCCCATGTTTTGTGTGTCGAACTCTTTGCCACGGGGGTCCAGCGCAGCGACGCCCTTCTTGACCAGACGATCGGCGAGCGGCACATCGCTGCAAATCACCAACTCGCCGGGTACGGCGTGCTCAACCAGATAATCGTCCGCAGCATCAGGGCCGCTGGGCACCACGATCAGTTTGACCAGGGTGTACGTGGGCTTGATCTGACTCTGCCCGGCCACCAGCACCACCTCGAATTGACGCTTGAGCGCGAACTTGATGACCTGCTCTTTTGCTGCCTTGGGGCAAGCGTCGGCATCGATCCAGACGCGCATGGGGAGGTGTCCTTTCTAATGACTCACAGTCTGGGTAGGAGCGAACTTGTTCGCGAAGCGCCTCGGCTGGTAGACGCTATCTATCGTCTGTGCCAACGACTCGCGAACAAGTTCGCTCCTACCGGGGATTTCGCAACTTACACGGTCTGCGCCCTGCGCTTCTCCGCCAACCAGCTGCGACCATACAGCACTGCAATCGCCAGCAAGGCTATCAGTTGGGCGCACAGGGAATACGCATCGGCATGAATGCCCAGCCAGTCGAACTCGAAGAACGGCACAGGACGGGTACCGAAAATACCGGCTTCCTGAAGGGCTTTTACGCCATGCCCGGCGAACACCACCGACAACGCACACAACAGTGCTGCGTTGATGCCGAAGAATAGCGTAAGCGGCAGTTTTGCCGAGCCACGCAGGATGATCCACGCCAGCCCGATCAGCAACACCAATGCCGTGGCACCGCCCGCCAGCACTGCATTGTGCCCAGCCGGGCCAGCTTGCAGCCAGAGGGTTTCGTAAAACAGGATGACTTCGAACAGCTCGCGATACACCGAGAAAAACGCCAGAATCGCAAACCCGAAACGACCACCGCCGCCCACCAGGCTGCTTTTGATGTAATCCTGCCAGGCTGCTGCATGGCGACGGTCGTGCATCCAGACACCCAGCCACAAGACCATCACGCTCGCGAACAACGCCGTCGCGCCCTCAAGCAATTCCCGTTGCGCGCCGCTGACATCGATCACGTAAGCCGCCAGCGCCCAGGTTCCCAGCCCCGCCAACAGTGCCAGCCCCCACCCGATATTGACACTGCGTACCGCTGACTCCTGGCCAGTGTTACGCAGAAACGCAAGGATCGCCGCCAGTACCAGAATGGCCTCAAGGCCTTCACGCAGAAGAATCAGCAGGCCGGAAATGTAGCTCAGCGAGGTGCTTAATCCATCACTGCCCAGCAGGCCCGCCGACTCTTTAAGTTTGGCTTTGGCGAAGTCCAGTTTTTGTACGGCTTGCTCCAGCGGCAGCCCGTCCTGCAAGGACTGACGATAAGCCATCAAAGCTTTCTCGGTGTCTTTGCGAACATTGGCGTCTACGTTGTCCAGCGAACTTTCAACCAGCTCGAAGCCTTCCAGGTAGGCAGCGACAGACAAGTCGTAAGCCTGTTCGTGATCGCCCGCACGATACGCCGCCAGGCTTTTGTCCAGCGTCTGGCTGGTGTAATCAAGCAACTGCGCGGGGCCACGCTGGACCTGAGGTGGCTGGGCACGTTGAGCGCGGAACGTGGCAACGGCCGGCTCGCCCTCGGCGGCGCTGATTTCGATAGGTGTTTGCCGCGCCAGATCGGCGAGGTTGTAGGTCTTGAATGGCGCTGTCACCGGCTGCGCACTGAAGCTCGCGATATAGGTCGCGATGTCCCAACGCTGGCGGTCATCCAGCTGATCGGCAAACGCCGGCATATCAGTCCCGGCAATTCCCAGACCTACAGCGTTGTAGAGGTCGTAAAGGCTTAGTCGATCCAGACGGGCCGCGTCGCGCAGATTAGACGGCGGCGGCTCCAGGCCAATACCCGCAGGTCCATCACCCGCGCCAGCGTCGCCATGGCAGACCGAACAATGCTGTGCGTAAAGCGGCGCACCCCGCGCAGGGTCCGGAGTAATCACCGGAGCCTGACTCACTTCGTAAGCGACTGCCAACCGGGCACCCAACTGGCGGGCCTGACGGGTGACCAGAGCGCCGTCCTGCTTCTTGGCCACTGCATCAGCGAGGCTGGACACGCCTTTTTCAAGTTCATCGCGCTCTGCTCGCGCAGGCAGTGCAGCCACCAAGCCCCGTAAAATGCCCAGAGCCTCTACTTGCTGCCGGTATTCATCCTCTTCCACCACCTTGCCGTCGGCTACGGTCGACGGGTAGTCGGCACCCATGTAATCAAGCAAATGCAGCACTTGCGCCGCACCATCAGTGGGGTCGGCCAATAGGCCGAAGCTGCACAACGCCAACAACGGCAACATCAGCCAGGCCAGAAAACGGGAACGCATCGACATCGGTGAATCTCAGCGGAATGATTAGGTATCGCATTGTCAACCTCGCTACGTCCCGACTCAAGGTTCCGGGAGATGTTTGTTGCTAAATATTACGCAACACCCTGCATAGCCTTTCAGAGACGCGACTCAGCCCGACCTTAATGAGAATAACTAGCATATATAGCGAAAGGCTTACACCAAGAGGAGGCAATTCGCCCTATTGCACCTGCGGGTTCCTGAGTAAGATTGGATCCAACAACTGATGCGCAGGACGCGCACAGGATCAAGGATGATCGACCATGGCCCGGAGGGCTTACCGACAGGATGTTGGAATGGTCTTGAAGAAAACCCGCTTCGGCGGGTTTTTTGTTGCCGGTCAAAAAGTAGCCTGTCACGCTGCGACAGCTCTATTTCAAGGGCTAGACCGTGGAGATCAGACCACAACCCTCCTACGGCAGGGGAACATTTACGCCTTTGCGGGGTTCACACTTTTCAGGCAGCTATCGCCATCGAGGCCGACGGGCTGAATCCGAGAGGGTCCGCTCGGCTTAAAGTCATTTCTGCTATGGATACCGTCGATGGAATATCTATTGCCTCAGAGCTGGCTGGAGGCAGTGCCTCTGCCGTGGCTCAAGACCCTGATCGCCGCCTGCGTTGCGGTATTGCTGGCTTTGCTGATTCGCTGGCTGGCACTGAGTGTGCTGCGTCGTGTCGCCAATTCATTTGTGTTGCCACAGCAACTGGTCTATCGCGCCGCCAGCCCGACCTTATGGTTGCTGCCGTTATTGGCTTTGCAAACGGTCTGGACCTCGGCGCCTGATGATCTGGTGCTGATTGGCACCGTGCGCCATATCAACGGGCTGTTAGTCACTGCAGGTTTTACCTGGCTGGTGCTCAGTTGCGTCAAAGCCGTGGGCGAAGCAGTGGCGATCCGCAACCCGCTGGATATCGAAGATAACCTTCATGCCCGCCGTATACAGACTCAGGTTCGGGTGTTGGTGCGCTGCCTGAATGCGCTGGTGTTGCTGTTCGGTACCGGGCTGATTCTCATGAGTTTCCCACCCGTGGCCAAGATCGGCACCAGCCTGCTGGCATCGGCGGGCCTGGCAGGTCTGGCCGCAGGTTTTGCAGCCAAGCCGGTGCTGGGTAATTTGATCGCAGGTCTGCAAATCGCCATCTCCCAACCGATCCGCCTCGACGACGTGGTGATTGTCGAAGGTGAGTGGGGTCGCGTGGAGGAAATCAGTGGCACTTACGTGGTCATCAAAATCTGGGATGAGCGGCGCATGGTGGTGCCGCTGCAGTACTTCATCGAGAAGCCGTTCCAGAACTGGACCCGCGCGACCTCAAGCCTGATCGGCTCGGTGTTTGTCTGGGTGGACTATTCACTGCCGGTAGAAGAGTTGCGTGCAGAAGTGCAGCGCATTTGTGAAGACATCCCGCACTTGTGGGACGGCCGCGTTTGCGTGCTGCAAGTCGCCGACACCAATGCCAAAGCCATGCAATTGCGGGTGCTGTTGAGTTCGGCGGATTCTTCACGCAGCTGGGACGCCCGTTGCCACATGCGCGAACGCTTGATTGCGTTCATCGCCAAGCAATATCCGCAAAGTCTGCCGCAACTGCGCACGGAAATCTCGTCGCGCAATGTGCGACCGGAGATCGACGTCCACGAGACGCCGGTCGACATCCCGCGTCAGCCGCCGGTTTGAGGTCATGCATTTCTCAGGTGAATGCATGTTGGCCTAAAAGCTTGCGTCTCCATCAGTCCTAGAGAAAAAGTGTGGTCTCTGTGGGAGCTGGGCTTGCCCGCGATAAGGCTGAACGCGATCCAAAGTGAACCGTGTCCAGACTTATCGCGGGCAAGCCCAGCTCCCACAAGAATTGCATTCAGCCAGCCAGGCGCTGTGTGACCGGTAATCACCTCATTGCCGAACCACCCAGCGCCCTCTTACTTCATCCGCATCCCAATGACTTTGCTCATGATCAGGGCAATAAATTGCTCCGGGGTCATTTTCTGGCCGTTGAAATCGACGATGTTGTTGGCGTATTGCAGGTTGGAGACGATGTTGTCGCCATCAACCTTGGCCACTTGCATCATCACCGCCATCGCACCCGCCATATCGCCAGCTGCTTTGGCTTGCTCGGCGATCGCAGCTGGGTCGGTCTGCCCAGCGAGGTTGGCTTGCAGCGTTGCCAGGTCACTGATCATCGGCTTGGACAGCACCAGTCGCGCTTCCAGTTGAGCGATGGCGTTGCGGAAACGATCTGGCGATGGCTGTTCGGTTGAGCCGGTGTCGGTCAAATCCACAGCAACGCGCAAATGGCTTTCACCGTTGGCCGTCTTGAGCGCGAGCCTTTCAAGCTCGACGTGCGGTTTGGCGGCCAGCAATTTGATGATTTGCGTATCGATCAATTGTTGGTCTGCCGGGCTGAGTTGCAGCACCAGCTTCTCACCGGCAGCATTGGCGGCCTGTTGTTGCGGCAGAATTTTTGTCTGATACAGGTCGTATAGCGCCTGTGAAGCCGCGACATCGAAGTTGCTGATCTTGAACGCGGACTGCAACGCGCCTACGTCCTTGCCGTTGTAACTGATCATGCCGACGTTGTAGCTCATCTGCGCAGCAAGATTGCCGCCCTCTTCCTGAGTCAGACTGGTGCCGGTTACGTCTTTGAGCGCGATGGGAGCCTGCCCTGCAACCTGTGCCACGAAGCTATCGGCTCTCAAGTTGTTGTGGCCCAGATAGAACCCGGATTTGCCTTTGGTGCCGCCCATGTCCAGGGTCACCCCTTTAGCACCCAGCGCGACCTCACCTTCTTCGGAGGTGACGTTCAGCTGGAAATTGTCCATCTTGCCAAGCACTTTGATCTTCTCGGCATCAGCGCTGGCTTCGGTATCCAGGCGCAGGCCTGAAAAGGTGAACGTACCGTCGGTGTCCTTCAACTCCAGCGGGGCCAACAACAGCGCGCCAGTAGCAGCGCGGTCATAACCGACGCTGGCGTGGCCGGTGACCGGACTGGCGCCATTGCTCATGGCGAACCATTTCGTCGCGCTCGGGCTTTGCTCCATTTGGAAGTTGCTCTGCGCCATGACCGGCAGCAGCTTGAAGCTCTTCAGACGAGAGAACGGCAGCGGACCATGTTCGATATTGTCGACAAACAGGAACTCGGCATTTTTCCCTTCAGTAGTGAGGTTCTCGTCGTGAACGAGTACACGGTAGTGAGCCGTGCTGCTGAACAGGTGCCGATCAATTGACAGCATTTCCAGCGTGATACTGCTACCGGAGCCTTTGAGGGATTTGGCCAGTTCCTGGTTACCCTGTTCGATCGAATCACGCAGTACGCCTTCGATTCGGGTGCCCGTGTACCACGCACCGGCGGTGGCCAGCGCTCCCACAACAACGATGACGCCAGCTACGATGCCTACTGATTTATTCATGTTTTTGACTCGAAGAGATCCGTTTCTGGTAATTGGAAAAAATCTTCCCTGAACCCTCTGCGGGTTTTCGGCAACCTGGTTACAGGCCGACCAAAGCAGCACAATGCAAGGGCGAAAAGTTGCGAGAGGTTATCACCGCCATCTCCTCATGACCCAGCGCTGTTGCTGTTTTGCGTGTACGAATGCTCCTTTTCTACCGCTGTTGGGCAGCGTTCTCGCTGTTTGGTTGCAAACTGCCTGCATTCAGGTGCGGGGTAGCAATAGTCTTGCTCAAGACGTTAGGCTGGGACCCGGTTTGAAATAACAGGATCCGAGACGATGACTGAGCAGCAAAGTGAGCGAGGCCCAATCAAGGCCGTGATTTTCGACATGGACGGCTTGTTGCTGGACACCGAGGGGGTCTACACCGAAGTCACCCATTTGATTGCCAGCCGGTACGGCCGCACATTTGACTGGGCCGTCAAACAGCACACCATCGGCCGCGGCGCGCAGGACTTCGCCAGTTACGTGATCCAGGCGCTGGAGCTGCCGCTCTCAGTGGACGAGTTCCTCGAAATCCGCGCCCCGATGCTGGACGAGCGTTTCCCTAAAGCACCCGCAATGCATGGCGCTGAAGCCTTGGTGCGGCATCTGGCGGAAAACAATATTCCCATCGCGGTCGGCACCAGTTCCTCGATTCATTATTTCCACGCCAAGACCGAGATGCACCGCAGCTGGTTCGAACTGTTCGAAACCGTGGTGACTGCAGATGATCCGGAAGTCGGTGCAGCCAAACCTGCGCCGGATATTTTCCTGGTCGCCGCTAGCCGTCTGGGTGTTGCGCCGGCCGACTGCCTGGTGTTCGAAGACTCGCCCTTCGGCGTTACGGCTGCCAAGGCTGCTGGCATGTACGCCGTGGCCGTGCCCGACTCACACATGCCGCTGGAGCAGTACGAGCACGCGGATCTGATTCTGAAATCGCTGGCTGACTTCCCGCTGCAAAACTGGGGCTTGCCGGGAATGAAAGGCTAGCGCTCACGTCAATCTGTAGGCGCCGGGCTTGCTCACGCAGAACGATTACGCGGTGTTAGTGATCGGTTGAATCGGGGCACCTGATTCGCAGCAAGCACGGCACGCAGAACTCACGCTCGGCAGACAAAAACAGCATTCCGACTGACAAAGTGGCGAGTGGGTTGATCAGTACCTGCGCGCCCACGCTTTCAAAAATTGCCACCTCTGACTGAACGCGGATAGAATTGCGATCAATTCTTAATTACATCTGGCATGGATGCCGGACGCGCTCCAGTGGTTATCTATGTCGTCCGCTGATCAATCACTCAATCTGGAAATCCACAACCTTTACTGTGACCATCACGGCTGGTTGCAGGGTTGGCTCGTCCGCAAGCTGGGCAACGCCAGCGACGCGGCCGATCTGGCACACGATACTTTTTTACGTCTGCTCACACGGCAGGCTCGTTGTATCGGCAGTGAACCACGGGCCCTGCTGACACATATAGCCAAGGGTCTGGTGATTGATCGCTGGCGGCGTCAGGACGTCGAGCGTGCCTATCTCGAAACGATCGCTCACTTGCCCGAGCCGGAAGTGCCCTCGCCTGAAACCCGACTGCTGATTCTCGAGGCGTTGTACCGAATCGAGGCCATGCTCAGAGAGCTGCCGGAAAAACCCCGCCAGGCATTTCTCATGTCCCAGCTGGACGGGCTCACCTACGCGCAAATTGCCCAAGAGCTGGGCGTGTCGCTGATCAGCGTCAAACGCTACATGCGTGAAGCATTTCTCGCCTGCCTGAGTGTGGCCTGATGAACCAGCCCATTGATCCGCAGATTCTTGGCGAGGCCGCGGACTGGCTGGTACAGCTGCACTCAGGAGCGGCGACCGATGAGGACCATCGAGCCATACAGAGCTGGCGCAGCCGCAGTATCCAGCATGCTCAGGCATGGCAGCGAGCTGAATCCATACTTGGCGATTTTCGTTCAGTGCCAGGTTCGATTGCTACGCAGACGCTGCAGCAGATCGGCCGCAACAAAGGTATCGGTCGCCGTCAGGCATTGACCCGTCTGGGCTTGTTGCTGCTCGCCGGGCCCACTGCGTGGCTGGCCTATCAGCGCTTGCCATGGCAGCAATGGACAGCCGATCAACACACCGCTATCGGCGAGCAGCGCAAGCTGACATTGCCTGATGGGACTCACGTGGTCATCAACACTGCCAGTTCGGTAAACATTGCCTTCGGTGAGGGCGAGCGCCGCATTGAGCTGATCAAGGGTGAGGTGCTGATCACCACAGCAAAGGACCCATCTGCCCGTTATCGGCCATTTATCGTCAGGACACCGCACGGCAACGCGCGAGCTCTTGGAACGAAATTCAGCGTAAGGCTGGATGAACAATTTAGCCGCGTTGCAGTGCTGGAAGGTGCAGTCGAAATGCAGCCCATCCACTCGGTAAACAAACGCGTGCTCCAGGCGGGCGAACAAAGCGCTTTCAGTGACTACTCACTGATGCCGGTGAACAGCGTGGATGCCAGTGCATTGACTTGGGAAAACGGCATGCTGGTGGCCAAGGACATGCGGCTGGATGATTTGCTCGCTGAATTGGGGCGCTATCGACCAGGCATGCTGCGCTGCCACTCCGCAGTTGCCGAGCTAAAGGTCTCCGGCGCATTTTCTCTGCGCGACACCGACGCAAGCCTGCGTTTATTGAACGACACGCTGCCGATCTCCGTCAGCAACATGACCCGTTACTGGGTCACGGTTGAGCCTCGCGCGTAGACGCAAAAAATAATTTCACTTTCGCTGATACCTTTTCTCGTGTCGTGCGGTGTGCAGATAACGCCCACATTTTCTCTGCGCCGACAGGTATGCCGCATGACATCCAGGTTGCTCCAGCATTCGCACCACAATCGCCTTTCCCGCTTGCCCCTCAAGGCATTGAGCATTGCCATTGCACTGACGGCAGCCCTGCCGCTGCAAAGCACCTTGGCGGCGGACGCGACCACCAGCACCGCAGCGCAGGACTACGCCATCGCCCCCGGCCCGCTTGGGCATGTGCTGGCACAATTCGCGGCGCTGGCCGGTGTGCCGCTGTCGTTTGATGCCTCCTTGCTCAACAATCGCCAAAGTAACGGGCTGAAAGGTAGTTACACCGTGCAGGCGGGCTTTGCGCAGTTGCTGGCCGGAACGGGTTACACCTTGTTGAACACCGGCAGCAACGGCTACACCGTGGCGCCGCAGCTCGATGCAAGCGATGCCGTTGAGCTGGGCGCAACCAACGTGGACGGGCAGTCAATCAGTGACAGCGAGGTGTACGCCGGCGGCCAGGTCGGACGTAGCGCTCGGCTAGGTGTGCTGGGCAACCGCGAGATCAAGGACGTGCCGTTCAGCGTCGTGAGTTACACGGCACAAACCATCGCTGATCAACAGGCTAAAACGGTAGGCGATGTGTTGCTCAATGACGCATCGGTCCGGCAATCGGCGGGTTTCGGTAACTTCTCTCAGGTTTTCACTATTCGCGGCTTGCCGCTGCAGACCGACGACATCTCGTTCAACGGTATGTACGGCATTTTGCCTAGACAAATCATCACCACCCAAGCGTTGGAGCGCGTCGAATTATTCAAGGGTCCCAACGCGTTCATCAACGGTGTTTCGCCTTCAGGCAGCGGCATCGGCGGCAGCGTAAATCTGGTGCCCAAGCGGGCTATGGATACGCCAACCCGCAGTGTCACCCTGGACTACACGGGCAAAAGCCAGGTTGGCGGACATCTCGATCTGGGGCAGCGGTTTGGTGAAGATAATCAGTTGGGCGTCAGAGTCAATCTGGCCCAGCATGAAGGCGATACTGCCATTGACGATGAGTCGCAGCGTTCGTCGCTGATCGCTGTAGCGCTTGATTACCGCGGCGACCGGTTGCGGCTGTCGGCCGATCTTGGCTATCAGAAAGAGCGTATCAACCAAGGGCGCGCGGTGGTATATCCCACTGGCACCTCGGTACCCAAAGCGCCGTCGGCCAGTCATAACTATTCGCAGGACTGGACCTGGTCGCAGCTCGAAGATACGTACGGCATGCTCAATGGCGAGTATGACCTGAATGACAACTGGACGGCGTATGCCGGTGTGGGTGCCAAGCACACACGCGAAAACGGGGTTTATTCGTCTTTGTATGTCAGCGACAAATCGGGCACGGCGCGGGGCGGCTTCCTCTACCCACCCCATGATGAAGACAACAAGAGCGCCATGGCCGGCCTTAACGGGCATTTCAATACAGGCCCTGTCACGCATCAGATGAACTTCGGTTTGTCCGGTATCTGGGGTGAACAGCGTTCGGCTTACGAGGCTTTGTATGTAGCCAGCCGTTTTCCCGGCAACCTTTATGACCCGGTTCAAGCACCCCGTCCAACGCCGCCGGCCACGTACTTTGGCAGCGACCTTCACGACCCGCGCATCGTTGGCAAGAACCGCATGAAAAGCGCCGCGTTTTCGGACACGCTGGGCTTCATCGATGATCGCATTCTGTTGACGCTTGGCTTGCGCCGCCAAACGATTGAAGTCGATTCCTGGAACACTGCAACTGGAAATCGTACCTCGAATTACGGCGAGTCCATCACAACCCCGGTCTATGGCCTTGTGCTCAAGCCGTGGGAGCACGTCTCGCTTTATGCGAACCGTATCGAAGGGCTTGCGCAGGGACCCACTGCCCCCACGGGCACTGGCCTGACCAATCCTGGGGAAGTATTCCCGCCCAATCGAAGCAAACAGACAGAAGCCGGGGTCAAGCTGGACTGGGATACATATGGTGCGACGCTGGGGGTTTATCGGATTGAACAGCCGAACAGCGCCACCTACACCAATCCCGGGTCGACCTTGGGAACGTTTAGCGTTGATGGTGAGCAAATCAACAAAGGCGTTGAGCTGAACGTGTTCGGCGAGCCTCTAGAGGGCCTGCGTCTGCTGGCCGGTGCAACCTGGATGAAGACTGAATTGACGAAAACCGCAGGGGGCGCGACTGATGGCAACCGTGCAGCGGGCGTGCCTCGCTTCCAATTTAATCTTGGGGGCGACTGGGATGTGCCAGGCATTCGAGGGGCTGCGCTCAACGCGCGTCTGCTGCGCACGGGCGGGCAGTACATAAACAGCGCCAATACGCTGAGCATCCCGGCGTGGACCCGTGTTGATCTGGGCGCCCGTTACACCTTCACCGTGGACAAAAGGGATATCACCCTGCGCGCCAATGTGGAGAACGTGGCAAACAAAGCGTATTGGGCTTCGGCGTCTACCGCCAATAACTATCTGACCCAAGGCACGCCAAGAACTCTCAAGGTATCGGCTACGGTGGATTTCTGATCGCTGGCAAGAGTGGGCTTTTTATTGCCTCTCGCGCCAAAGCTCATTCCAGCGCATTTAATTTTCTGGATTGTACGCATGCTCTGCAGGAGCTATCGAAAGCTACGAAGGCAGTTTCGCTAACGCGCCGCCATTCGCAGCCTTCGGCAGCTCCTACAGACTCTCCCACGGCTGCATCGAAGTCATCACCCCGTCCCTACGCCTCTATCGCGACCGGCACAGTCGCTGACGCCAGCTCACTTTGTATATAAGCTTGCCGAACAACCCGATTGACAGTGTTGCGCAGGATGAGCCTGCCATCCTGCTCAGTTGTCCGGGCTGGCACTGTACGCCATGCCTCACCCCTTCAGGACGTACACTCCGCGTGGCCACGTATTCCCTTGTCATTCGTCGCCTGCTGATCTGCTCGCTGACTATTGTTGTCAGCCGCGCAATCACCAGCCCTTTACTGACGCTATTCCTGAGCAATCGATTGGGGCTGGACCAGCAAGATGTCGGCTTGCTGATGGGCATCGCAGTGTTTCTCGCCACACTGCTTGGGCTGTACGGCGGCTATATCATTGATCGCCTGGACAAGCGCAGGCTGTTGATCATGGCGATGCTTTCAAGCGCTATAGGCTTCACCTTGCTGACCTTTGCCCACAACGTGTATCTGACCACTCTTACGCTGGTGATCACTGAGGCGGCGTCAGCGTTGTTTCTAATCGGCTCCAAAGCAATCATCAGCGAAAACCTGCCCATCGGTATGCGTGCAAAAGTGTTTTCACTGCGCTACACGCTGACCAACATCGGCTACGCCACAGGCCCCATGCTCGGGGTGCTCATCGCAGGGTTCCTTCCACTCGCACCGTTCCTTATTGCAAGCGCAATTGCTTTGGGCAGCGTGTTTCTAATGGTAGGTATTGCGCCAGTCAAACCTGTCGATGAGTTAAAGACGCAGAGCTTTCTCAACACGCTTCGAATCCTTAAAAACGACCGCACGTTAATCCTGTTCACCTCCGGTAGCCTGCTCAGTACCATCGTCCATGGTCGCTTCACGCTCTACTTGTCGCAATTTCTGTTGGTTACTCATGCGCAGGAGGATGCGTTGCACATCCTGTCTGCTGTACTGGCCTGTAATGCGGTGACAGTGATCGTCATGCAATATCAGATTGGGCGCTGGCTAAAGCGTGAACAACTGGCCGGGTGGATTTGCGTGGGGATCGGGTTGTTTGTGCTGGGGCTGATCGGCTTCAGTCTCTCGTACAGCATGCTGACGTGGTGTATCGCTATGTTCATTTTCACGCTCGGTGAAATGATCATATATCCCGCCGAATATCTGTTCGTCGATACGATAGCCCCCGAAGCCTTACGCGGCAGTTACTATGGCGCGCAGAACCTCGCCGCCTTTGGTGGTGCTCTGAGCCCGGTAATTTGCGGCTATCTGCTGATCAATACGCCACCCACCACAATGTTCTATGTACTGGCTGGGCTAGCCGCAGCTGGCGGCGCGCTATGCTTTATAAGTGCGCGCAATAGAACGGCAAAACCAGCCGCGGATTGCTGACTTACGTGCTGGCAATTTGACAACCCCTAGCGCAGGACCTAGTGTCCATTGGATCCAATAACAGTACCCATGAAGATAAGTAGCGATGCCCAACTCCGCTAGAGAAAGCCTCCTGTGCGCAATCATAGGCGATGAACAGCCGCCTGCGCATTTGGCCAGAACAGTGATCGAGGAGAAACTACGCAGTGCGATCCTGGATGGTCGATTACCAGCCGGAACCGCACTCCGCCAGCAAGAGCTTGCCACGCTGTTTGGCGTTAGCCGTATGCCTGTACGCGAAGCACTTCGCCAACTTGAAGCTCAGTCATTGCTACGAGTCGAACTTCACAAAGGCGCCGTGGTGGCCCCATTGATCGGCGAGGATGCGGTTGATGCATATGGGCTACGCATCCTTCTTGAGTCAGAAGCACTCCGCCTGTCAGTCCCGCTCCTTGATGCCGAGGACCTGGCAGAAGCACGGTTATGTATTGAAAGACTGGAAGTCGAAACTGACTATTCAGAAATGGGCAGACTCAACCGCATGTTTCACATGGCGCTTTATGCCAAGGTCCCTAATAAACGGTTATCAGCGGCGGTGGAGCAAGGGCTGAGTGAGGAAGAGCGCTTCCTTCGCTTCAACCTATCAGCCATGGGTTTGGGGAAGCTTGCTCAGGACGACCATTGGGAGTTACTCAAGCTGGCACGGGACGGGAAGGTCGAGGAGGCTGTGCAAGCTCTGCAACTTCACTTGAACAGAGGGGTAAAGGCTGTCACGCAATATTTGCGCAGCCAGGCCAACGCTCAACCATTACCCGCACACAAAGCAAAAACCAAAGTCAGCTAGCGATACCTCGTCCCCTTCCTCCAAGGCAATCAAGCAGATCACACAATACGGTGATTCAGTAGCACCGTGAAATAGCCGGGGTTGCAACCGTGTGGGCGCTGAGCGCCGTGACCGCTAATAAGATTTCTGCAGGGCTATAAAGACAAAACCCCCGATCGCGTTAGCGATCGGGGGTTTC
>NZ_LOHF01000021.1 GCF_002158995.1 Pseudomonas caspiana
CCAACAGATGCAGAGTTGTATGTCAGCTCGCCGCTTTAAGCACAGACACCGGATAAATCGCCGTAAACGCCCCGTCGTCGACACTGATCGCCCGGCAATCCACGCCGTAAACGTGGGCAAGGTTTTCCGGAGTCAATGTGTTGCGCGTCGGGCCGCTGCAGTGCACGTGGCCGTGATGCAGCATCAGCGTGTCGTCGGCATAACGGCTGGCCAGATTCATGTCGTGGAAGATCGCCAGCGTGACGATGTTTTCCTTGCGGGTATAGGCGCTGACCGCATCAAGAATCTGCAATTGATTGGCCAGATCCAGTGCCGAAGTCGGCTCGTCGAGCAACAACAGGCGCGGGCTGCGCACCAGTGCCAGTGCCAGGGAAATCATCTGTCGCTCACCACCGGATAACTGCCCCGGCTGACATTCGGCAAAACGCTGCAAACCGAGCAGTTCGAGCATTTCACTGGCCTTGCGCTGGGCATCCTTGCCAGTTGCCCAACCGCGTGCGCTGCCGTGCTGAGCGAGCAACAGCAGTTCGTAGGTGGACAGTCTCACGTCCAGGTGCGCCAGATCCTGAGCGACATAGCCGATCAATTTAGCCCGGATCGCGGGAGATGAACTCAGCAGGTCGATACCGTCGATGGTGGCTGAACCGTGAGCCTTGGTCAGCCCGCACAGGCCTTTCATGAACGTTGATTTGCCGGCGCCGTTGGCACCCAGCAGTGCCAGCGTACGACCTGCTTCGGCTTTTACGGCGAGCCCGTCGAGGATGGTCCTGCCGTGGATCGTGACGCGATAGTCAGCAGTAGCGAAGCTCATCGGGATGTCAGTCTCCGGTCGCGCAGGATAAGAATGATGAAGAACGGCAAACCGATGAGCGAGGTCACCATGCCGATGGGTAGCACGGCGCCCGGCACGATCAACTTGCTGGCCAGCGAGGCGAGGGTGACGAAGATGATCCCGCAGGCAATCGTCACGCCGATGGTGAAGCGTTGATCTTCACCCACCAGCAGGCGAGCAACATGAGGCGCTACCAGACCGACAAAGCCGATGATGCCGACCACCGACGTCACAGCACCAGCGAGCAAGGCCGCCAGCATCAGCATCACGGTGCGTATACGGCGCACCGGAATGCCTAACACCGCCGCCTGTTCGCCGAAGCTGCGCAATGCCGTCAGTGCCCAGGCTTGAACCAGCACCACGGGAATCGCAATCGCCGCGATGATCGCGCACAGCGTGACCTTGTTCCAGGTCGCATGCAACAGCGAACCCATCAGCCAGAACACAATGCTTTGCAACTGGTCGACACTGGCCACGTATTGCACCAGACCCAGCAGCGAGCTAAACACGAAGTGCACGGCGATGCCCAGCAGGGTGATCGCTTGCAAGCCGACATGGCCGCGGGTCAGCAGGAGGATGATGCCCACCGTCAGCAAAGAAAACAGAAAGGCATTGCCCGTCACCAGCAGGTCGGCACCAAACCCCGGCAAGGCATTGCCCAGGGAAAAGTTGAATGCCAGCGCCAGTGACGCGCCAAACCCTGCTGCCGAGGAGATCCCCAGCGTGAAAGGTTCGGCCAGCGGATTATCGAGTACCGTCTGCATCATCAACCCGGCCAGCGCCAGACAGGTGCCCGCGAGCACCGCCATCAGCGTCATGGGCATGCGCAGCTCCCACAGGATGACTCGCGTGCTGGCGTCGACGCTGTCGGGCTGCAACAACCCGCTCATGGCCTGGCCAAACGTTAGTGTCCCCGAGCCGACGATCAGGTCGGCAATGAAAGCCACCACCGCGATCACCAGGAGGCTGATCAGCAAGACCGTGCGTTTCCACACGGTGTGGGTGTAGCGAGTCTGATAGCTGCTGGCGTCAGATGAAGCGTTACCGATAGAGGTCGTCATGGTTGCGGGTCATTTACCGGTCGCTGGTGCAGGCGCGTACAGAATTGCAGGTACTGCCTTGATGCCGGTCAGGGCGAACAGCGCCTTGAGGCTGGCATCGGCGTCGAGCTGTTTGGCGCTGTCCGGGTAGAAAGCCTGACTCAGGTTTTCTACCGCCAGAATGTTCCAGCTGCTGGCGTAAAACTGGTGGTAAACGCCGTAGACGCGACCGTTCTGGCTGGCCCTGAGCTGAGCAAAACCAGGGCGTTGTTCCAGCAGCTTCAACTGGCGCTGGATGGCGTCAAGCTTGACACTTTCACCGAAGCCAAATGGTGGCGAAACCGATGTGTTGCCCGGGAACTGGGTGCCGGTCATGACATACACATCAGGTTGCTTGCCCAGTACGGTTTCCAGCGTGACATCGCCAGTTGCGCCCGGCAGCAGTTGCGAACCCAGGTTCACCCCGCCGGCAGCCTGTACCAGCTTGCCCCAGTACACATCGCCATGGGTGAAGCAGCAGGCGGATGCGCCGCCCTGGCCCGCTTTGGCTTCAACGAATACCAAAGGCTTTTTGTTGCGCTCTTTGGTAATGGCTTCAACTTTTGCCAGTCGGGATTTGTAGAAATCGATATAGGCTTTGGCTTCTTCTTCGCGGTTCAGTACCTGACCGAGCAAGGTCACAGTCTTCTGGCTATTGACCACCGGCTCCAGGTCGCTGTCGACGAACAGGACGGGAATCTTCAGTGCGGCCAGCTTCTGCGCTACGCCTGCGTTTTCCAGCGAAGCACGGGCGCGGGTCTGGAACACCAACAGGTCCGGGCGGGCTGCGACGACTGCTTCAAGGTTGAGATCACCGTCGTCACCGAACTTCATGTCGGTGGCCTGATTGGCGGTTTTCGGCCACTGGTTCTCGAAGACTTTCCAGGTGTTGGGATCGGAGCGCTTGATGATGTTGTTCCACGCAACGATACGCTGGAACGGATCGGCGCGGTCCAGCAGGGCGAGGGTGAACAGGTCACGGCCGTCCTGCAGAACGATGCGTTTGGGTTCGGCGGGGATTTCAACCTGGCGGTTGGCAACGTCGGTGACAGTGACTGGATAGGTGGTTGCGAAGGCCAGGGTCTGACCGGCTAGCAGCAGGCTGACACCGGCTGCGAGATGTTTGAACAGGCGCATTGAATTACCCATACCGAGAGGTGAGGACGAATCGGCCGCAGGCAGCACGACATATCCGCCGTAAAAAAGTGCGCACAGGGTAACGGAATTGTTCTCATTCGTCAGGTTTTAGCATTCACACCGGGCAAGGTGCCTCTGACAATTTGAAATGTCATTGTGAGAGCCGAGATTGGCCTGGGGATTGAATTGCATTTTCTGTAGGAGCTGCCGAAGGCTGCGAAGCATTTCTCCTGATTACGCCGCGATCGCAGCCTTCGGCAGCTCCTACAACATCAATATCTGGGTTTCAGGCAATTTGGTTAGCCTGCAGCCCTTCAATCACTCTGCCAACAACACCGCCGCATCAAAGCCCATCCGCAGGTTGCCCCAATGGCGACCGTCGAAGAAGAACGGCACATCGATCTCGGTCATGATTTCACCGGTGTCGCGCAGGTAAGTCTGGAGCAGGAAACGCTGCGTGTTGCCCGCCGCGCGCAGGCCGATCGGGTCGGAGAACATGCGTTTGTTGCGGCACACCGGCAGGTCGATCGCGCGATCGCCGGTCGGTTGTTTCGATACCCAGCTGTTGTTCACCGGGCAATAGCCTTTGCTGTCGACGATAAACGATACCTTGCCGCCTTTTGTACCCTTGGTCAGCTTGTCGCATTCTTCCTGGCAGACCTGGGCGAAGCGTTCGGTGTAGCTGGTCAGGTACTGTTTGGGGTCGGTACCGGGGATCAGTTTGTAATTTTGATCGAACAGATTCAGTCCGCTGCGGTGCAGTTCGGCGAGGCGCTCCTGCAGAATGTCGCGGCAGTGGCTGGCGCGGGTAATGGCTGCGTCCAGCGCGCCATGCCCCAGGACAAACTTGCCAAGCATGGTTTGCACGCGCTCGGCGACTCCTGAGAGGTCGCGGGTCGCAGTTGCCGAGTGCTGCATGCGCTGATCAATGGACTGGCTGTCGGCATAAATCTGGGTGACCCGATCGTTGATGCCGTTGTTGCTTTCAGCGAACTGCAGGATGTGTTCGGCAATGTCGGCGAGCTTGCCATTGGTGGACTCAAAGTCGCCGATCATGCTTTCGAAGTGGCCGGAAGCGCGCTCGACGACTTTTTGCGTTTCACGTGCGCTGTGGCTGATTTGCGTGGTCTGCTCGTGAGTAGAGCTGACTTCCCTGAGCATCGCATCGATGTTTTGTGAAATGTCGTCGGTGGCCTTGCTGACGTTCTGCGCCAGCGTGCGGACTTCGTCAGCCACCACCGCGAAGCCTCGGCCGCTTTCCCCGGCGCGCGCCGCTTCGATGGCAGCATTGAGCGCCAGCAGGTTGGTTTGCGAGGAAATCTGCTGGATCAGACCCACGATGGATTTGATGCTCGACGAGCGCTGATTGAGCGCCGAGACCAGCGTGCCGAATTCGTTGAGGCTGGAGGAGATTTCGCTGATGTTGCCGGTCACTTCCAGAAGCTCGGCATAGGAGTCGCGTGCCATGCTCAGGTTTTGCGCGGTGGTGCTGGAAATGCCTTGGGTTTGCTGGGAAACCTCTTGAATGTTACCCACGGCCATATTGCTCTGGTCCATCACTTCCTTGGCGAAGCGTGCCTGATGGGTGGCGCTGTCGCTGGAGTCGCTGATGTTCTTCAGGGAGCGTGCCGATTCAACAGCGATGTGCACGGTCAGGGCTTGTACGTTGCTGATGATTTCCCGTTGTTTACCCAGAAACCGGTTGCAGGTGCTGGCCAGTACGCGGATCTCGTCGTGGGTCAGTAACGGCAAGTCTTTGGACAGGTCGCCTTCACCATTGGCAATCTCCGCCAGGGCGTTGGTCATGTGCGTAACCGGGCGAACGATCAGATGGCGAAAATACCAGACCAGAAAGCTGACCATGAACAGCGTAAACAGCGTGCTGAACAAAATGGCGTTGCTAAGCCCGTTCAGGCTGCCTTCAATCTGGCCGAGCAGGGCAGTATCCAGTTGTGCGCCACGCAATTGCTGAACGATGTCGGCACGAATGCTCAAGGCGATCCAGTACAGCAACGCACTGACGGCAACCAGCAGAAAAAGGCTTGAGAGCTTTTTAGTCAGCGAATCGAAAAACTGCATTTCGATGGATTCATACAATGCCTTGAAC
This sequence comes from Pseudomonas caspiana, assembly GCF_002158995.1. Taxonomy (GTDB): domain Bacteria; phylum Pseudomonadota; class Gammaproteobacteria; order Pseudomonadales; family Pseudomonadaceae; genus Aquipseudomonas; species Aquipseudomonas caspiana. The sequence continues at coordinate 5,156 of NZ_LOHF01000021.1, forward strand.
ATCCGCATGCCGCTGCTCCTAGAGGTATTTATTTATTCTTTGATAGGTAATCGTCGACCGCAGACGGCAAAGCTTTAACCTGACCTGTCGCCCCATACTGCAAAGAGGCCCGATCACGCACATTCATCGGTCTGATCGATGTTCTTATATCTGCACGGTAATCTTGCTTGCTACACGGTTACGGCCTGATGCCTTTGCGTAGTACAGCTGTTGATCAGCGCGTTTTATCAGTGCAGTTGTATTGGCATCTGCGGAGTCGGCCAGGCCAATACCGATGCTCACGGTCACTTGCCCAACCAGATCAAAGGTCGCATCGGCAACGGCTTTGCGAATCCGCTCGGCAACAACTTCCGGGCTTTCCGCGCCTTCTGGCTCCAGCAACAGAACGGCGAACTCTTCACCGCCATAGCGAGCCACAAAGTCAGTGGAGCGGACGTTTTCCTGAATCAACTGAGCCAGTTGGTGCAGCACGTCGTCGCCGGTGGCATGGCCGTAGGTGTCGTTGACGTGTTTGAAGTGGTCAGCATCAATGAACAACAGGGCGAAGGGTCGACCGGAACGCTCAAACAGTTGATTGCATTCGGCGAGCTTTTCATCGAAACGGCGGCGGTTGTAGACCCCGGTCAAAGCGTCATGGGTCGCCATTTTCAACAGGTCGGCATTGGCTTGGGTGAGGGCGGCGGTCCGCTGCTCGACAGTCGCTTCAAGGGACGCATTGGTGTCCTGCAGTTCGCGTTCCTTGTCCAGCAACGACTCGGTCATGCTCTGGATGGACTGGCCTAGCTGGGCGATCTCCCGTACCGAATGCACCTGTGGAAAGTCGGCGCCGGGCTGTTTTGCTTGAACCTGTTTAGCGGCCTTGGCCAGTTGCTCAATGGGGCGGCTCATGTACTGCGCCAGGTAATAAGCCACCAGACCAAATGCCAGCGCTGCGGCGACCCCCAGTATCAACAGCTTATAAAGCAGAATCCGCGCAGGCTGTAGCGCCGTCTCAAGAGGCTGGCGAACCACGATGTACCAGGACAGTTTGGCTGACTGAGGCGTCGGCACCTTCAATATGCTGGACAGGTAGTCAGCGTCTTCTGACCATTCTGGTGCGTCAGCGGCTTTCTGATTAGGGGAGGGTTGCTGTGCGGCGAGCAGTTCGGGGCGCATTTGCCCGACCATCTGTTGTGGATACAGCACCGCACCATCGCCATTGATGATCATGACCTCAAGGTCAGCAGTCACGCCTTCACGCAGAATGGCCGACTCGACAATCCGGGTCATCCAGTTCCAGTGCACATGGGCGCTCAACACCCCGACCACCGTTCCGTCGGTAGTGCGTATCGGTGCAGCGAAGTCGATGAAGCGCAGCAGTTCACCACTGGCATTGGCAGGCAGGAGTTTGGCCAGCAACACCGCTTCGTGCGGGTCGCCGGTGTACGGTCCCTGTAGTCCGGCTTTGAACCAGGGACGCTCCAGCACGGATTGATTGACCAGCAGGCCTTGCACCGCTTGGCGAACTTTGCCTTGGGTGTCAGCAACCCCCATCCAGGCGTACTCGGAGTGGGACTGGGTGCGCAGTTCCATCGAGGGCAAGATATCCGGGTCATCCAGGTTGCCGCGCACCAGATGTGGCTCACGGCTGAGCAGGAAGATCTCCAGTTGACGCTCACGCAACTGGGTTCCCAGCATTGTAGAGGCTGACTTGGCGGTGCTCAGCAGCGCGTTGCCACTGGCCTGTTTGATTTGTTCGGTAGCGATATGCCCGACATAGAAACCCACGCTCAGCAGGGCGAGCAGCGACAGTCCGGCGAACCAGAGTGTCAGGTGGCTGCGCAGGCTGGCTATAATCATGGGTGATATCTGGCTATATGGAATCACGGCATGTTATTCCCAAGTCGGATCAGCCGCTAGTAGCGCGTGAACAACGTGCCAGTCATTTATGGCAACACTAGAGAGTGTTGCTCTCCAGGTATTCCTGTAACCGATGCTGGAAATGCTTAATAGCTGACGTATTCGCCAGAAAAGCCTCTATCGTGGTAACCGCCCAGCGCTGGCCTTCATTGCCGAAGCTGATGTTGGCGAAGGTTGCGGGCGGAACCTGTGCCACGAAGAACCAGGTATCGAGGCCGCCCATCCCCTGGCCCGGATACACTTGGGTCCAGACAACAGTGTCGGGGCTGATGGTCAACCCAAACTCTTCCCAGGTCTCGCGTAAAGCGCACTCCAGCGGCGTCTCTTTTCCCTCGCGGCCTCCGCCAGGAAGGTCCCATAAACCGGGCCATGGAATAGAAGGTTTGTCATCGCGCAGATAGCTCAGCAGCATGCCTTCGCAAAGAAGCGCGATCTTGGCGCCTGAAAACGGAGCAACGCTGGGCATGTGTGTCACCTGTCGCAGAAGAGGGAATAGGACCGTATTGCTCGGGTCGAGTTGAAAAAATAATCGATAATCGCACGCTTTTGAATTCCCGGAATGGCTCTGCCAATAAAGATTTATTGATGGTTTTCGGCGAATTTATATTTCATTAGGGCTAGTTTCGAAGGATATAAACGACTTTAGATGCCAGAGGCTCAGGCTTGGCGGCAAATAATCGGTGCTATTGGATATTGACCGAATTAACCAGTTAGTATATTTTCCATGTCATAAACCTTGGCCAGCAGTGCCTCGGAACAATAAAAACAATGGAGACACCCCCATGCGGCCGCAATTGCACGTTCTCGATTCCTTCCCCTGTGCCCGACCAATGACCCGGCAGGCTATGCCCAGCGGCATTTGCATGCGCGCGCGTCACCACGATTCGGACCAGTAAGGGCCAAGTCAGATTAGTCGAGCCGGATTTTGGGTCTCTGCGAGGCAACAATAATGAAAAGAATAGTCGGCCTGTATTTCAAGCTGCTGAAGTTACTGATCGTGCTGTGCATGATTGCCATGCTCGTCCTGGTGTTCGGCAATGTGGTGCTGCGCTACGCCTTCAACTCGGGTATCAGCGTGTCGGAAGAGCTGTCGCGCTGGCTGTTTGTCTGGATGATCTTCCTCGGTTCATTGGTGGCGCTCAAAGAGCGCGCGCACATGGGTTTCGACAGCCTTGTGCGGCGCTTGCCGGCGGGCGGCAAACGGTTCTGTCTGGTGGTCGGCCATGTGCTGATGCTCTACATCTGCTGGTTGGTATTCAGTGGCAGCTGGCAACAAGCGGTCATCAACCTGGACGTGGTCGCGCCTGCATCGGGTCTGTCCATGGCGCTGTTCTACGCTGCGGGGCTGGTGTTTGGTGCCAGTGCTGCGGCGATTCTTCTTTATGAGCTGTATCTGGTGCTGACCGGCAAACTGGCGGATGACGAGTTGGTCATGGTCACCGATAGCGACGCCGCGGAAGAAATCAAACATATCCAGAATCAGCAATCGACCACCGGGAGAACTCATCCATGACGCTGGTTATCTTTCTCGGTTCGTTGATTGGCACCATGGCGCTGGGCATTCCAATCGCGTTCGCCTTGCTGCTGGTCAGCGTTGCATTGATGGTGCAACTCGATCTGTTTGACGCGCAGATCATCGCGCAGAACCTGCTCAACGGCGCTGACAGCTTTCCGTTGATGGCGGTGCCGTTCTTTATGCTGGCCGGCGAAATCATGAACGCTGGCGGTCTGTCCAAACGCATCGTCAACATCGCCATGGCGTTGGTGGGGCACAAGCGCGGTGGTCTGGGGTATGTGGCCATTCTGGCGTCTTGCCTGCTGGCGTCGCTGTCGGGTTCTGCGGTGGCCGATGCCGCCGCGCTTGCGGCGTTACTGGTGCCGATGATGGTTCGCGCCGGGCATAACCGGGCTCACTCGGCGGGCCTGATTGCGGCGGGCGGGATTATCGCGCCGGTGATTCCGCCGAGCATCGGCTTTATCGTCTTTGGTGTGGCGTCGGGTGTGTCGATCTCCAAACTGTTCCTGGCCGGCATCGTGCCCGGTCTGATGCTCGGTGCATCGCTGGCAGTGGCCTGGTGGTTCGTTTCCCGCAAGGAAAATATCGAGCCGCCGCCCAAGCAGAGCGCCAGGCAAATCATGCGCGCGTTGATCGAAGGCCTATGGGCGCTCGGCTTGCCGCTGATCATTGTCTTCGGCCTGAAGTTCGGCATTTTTACGCCGACCGAGGCGGCGGTGGTTGCTGCGGTGTACTCGCTTTTTGTCGCGTTGTTCATCTACAAGGAACTGAAGATCAACCAGCTGTACGACCTGATTCTTTCATCGGCGAAAACCACGTCAGTGGTCATGCTGCTCGTCGCTGCGGCTATGGTCTCGGGGTGGCTGGTAACCATTGCTGAGCTGCCCGAACAACTGGCTGGCGTGCTTGAGCCATTCATGGACAACCAGACGATACTGCTGGTGGTCATCATGCTGCTGGTGATTCTGGTCGGTACGGCCATGGACATGACCCCGACTATTTTGCTGCTGACGCCAGTGCTGATGCCCGCTGTGGTCATGGCCGGTATCGATCCGGTGTATTTCGGCGTGCTGTTCATGATCAATTGCGCCATCGGCCTGATTACCCCGCCCGTAGGCACGGTGCTGAATGTGGTGTGCGGCGTTTCCAAAATCAGCATGGATGAAATCATCCGCGGCGTCTGGCCGTTCATGCTGGCCCAGTTTGTTGTGCTGTTTCTGCTGGTGTTGTTCCCTTCGCTGGTGCTTGTACCGCTGAAGTTTTTCACCGGCTGACGTCGGTGGGCATTTACGTAACTCGACTTCTAAAAACAATATGGAGAGTGACATGCAAAAACTGATGAAAACCCTGCTGGCAGGCGCCTGCGCCACGGGCCTTTTACTGGGCAGCATGGCCAGCCACGCGGCCGAGATTCGTGAACGGACCCTGCGTTTCGCGTTCCAGAACGTGCAGGAACATCCTCAGGGGCAGGGGGCTCAGAAGTTCGCCGACCTGCTGGCCGAGAGCAGCGGCGGCAAGATCAAGGTCAAATTGTTTCCGGGCGGCACGTTGGGCGGTGACGTCGTGACAGTCTCGGCGTTGCAAGGCGGGACGCTGGATCTGACCGTGCTCAACTCCGGCATCCTCGCGGCTCAAGCGCCTGACTTCGCCATGCTGGACTTCCCGTTCCTCTTCAATAATGTCGAAGAGGCACACGCCGTTATCGATGGTCCCGTCGGGCAAAAGCTTGCTGCACAACTGGACAGCAAAGGGCTGGTCAGTCTCGGTTACTGGGACCTGGGGTTCCGTAACGTGACCAACAGCAAGCATCCGATCAACAAGCTGGAAGACATGCAGGGCCTCAAGATCCGCGTGATTCAGTCGCCGATCTATCTGGACACCTTCAATGCGCTGGGCGCCAACCCGGTGGCCATGGCGTTTCCGGAGGTCTACACCGGCCTGGAGCAGGGCGTTATCGACGGTCAGGAAAACCCGCTGACGGTAATCCAGGGCAGCAAGTTTTATGAGGTGCAAAAGTACATCTCAACCACCGGCCACATCTTCAATCCGCAATCTTTCATCATTGGCCAGAAAACCTGGAACAAGCTCAATGATGATGAGAAAAAACTGGTTAAAGACGCCGCGGTTAAGGCCCAGCAGTACCAGCGTGAAGTGACCGCGAGCAGCATGGACAAGGCGCGTGGCTATCTGGAACAGCAGAAAAACGTTGCTGTGAACGATATCTCTGCCGAAGAGAAAGACCGTTTCCGCGAGCGCGTTCAGCCGGTCATCAAAAAGTACTCGGAAAAACTCGATGGCAGTCTGGTGAAATTGATGTACGACGAAATCGCCAAGGTGCGTGCCAAGCAGTAAGTCTTGTTCCGATGGGTCATAAGTTCGCCGTGCTACTCATGACCCACGGCTAGCGCTATCAACAACTCCGTCACGAGATTCCCGTGACGGCTATTAATCGCTTTCCATTGCTGATGCGGGCCTTTACGGCCGCGCATGGAGCTGTTCGTCCAACTGAAAGTGGGGATAACAAAAATGGCTAAATTAAATACCCTTGCAGCGAATGTTCTTGGCTTCACCACGACGGCGCTGGGCCTGTCACTTATTGCGCCGGGGGCTGCCTTGGCCGCCGGTTTTGTCGAGGATGCCAAGGTCAACCTTGGGCTGCGCAACTTCTACATCAATCGCAACTTTGTTGACCCCAGCAACCCGCAGAGCAAGGCGGAGGAGTGGACCCAGAGCTTCATTCTCGATGCCAAGTCCGGCTTTACTCAGGGGGTGGTGGGTTTTGGCGTTGATGTGCTGGGCATGTGGTCGGTCAAGCTCGACGGCGGTGGCGGTACTTACGGCACTGCGCTGTTGCCTCGTCACAGCGACGGCCGTCCGGCAGATGACTTCGGACGCCTGGCGGTGGCGGGTAAAGTGCGAGTCTCCAGGACCGAGTTGAAAGTCGGCGAATGGATGCCAGTATTGCCGATCTTGCGCTCGGATGACGGACGCTCGTTGCCGCAGACCTTCCAAGGCGCGCAAGTGACCTCCAATGAGATCGATGGGCTGACCCTCTACGGCGGCCAGTTTCAGGGCAACAGCCCGCGTAACGACGCCAGCATGGAAGACATGAACTTCGCTGGCGGTGTCTCTGACCGATTCAACTTCGTCGGCGGCGAGTACAAGTTCAACCAGAACCGCACGATGGTGGGGTTGTGGGGCGCGGAACTGAAAGACGTTTATAACCAGCAATACCTGCAGTTGTTACACAGCCAGCCGCTGGGCGACTGGACGCTGGGTGCGAATCTGGGCTTCTTCAAAGGCGGGGAGGACGGTCGGGAGCTGGCGGGTAATCTGGACAACAAGACGTACTCCGGCTTGTTCTCTGCCAAGTATGGCGCGCATGTGTTTTACGTCGGTTTGCAGAAAGTCAGTGGCGACACCTGGATGCGGGTCAACGGCACCAGTGGCGGCACCCTGGCTAACGACAGCTACAACGCTAGCTTTGACAATGCCGAGGAACGCTCATGGCAGGTACGCCACGATTATGACTTCGCCGCACTGGGCATACCCGGCCTGACCCTGATGAACCGCTACATCAGTGGCGACAATGTCAGAACCTCAGCCACCAACGACGGCAAGGAGTGGGCACGCGAAACTGAGCTGGCCTACACCATTCAGAGTGGCGTCCTGAAAAAACTCAACGTGAAGTGGCGCAACTCCACCATGCGGCGGGACTTCAGCAACAACGAGTTCGATGAAAACCGGTTGATCATCAACTACCCGTTGTCGATTTTGTAATTGGGTTGAAACGCTTGCTGTAGGCGTATACGAGCAATGCGAGGTCGCGATGGCGGGGTGTCAGACAACATGCCATCGCGGCCTCGCGTTGCTCGTGCGCTCCTACAGGTTCGGGGTTTATTACCCGAAACGTGCCAGCCTCACTTCAACAGCTGTTTTACCAACTCCGGCGTCACGTAATGTGGACCATCAAACAGGTACAGCGGGTAACCGTCATACGCTGCCAGCTGCGGTTTGAGTTCTTCTGCGGTGGCTGAGCGGAAACCGCCGCCGTATTGCGGCCTGAAGGCTTCGGCGATGATTCGAACGCGATCCTTGCCCAGTCGGTCGCGCATGGCATCGGCATAAGTACGGGCCACCGGAGCGGTGCGGGCATAGACCCCGACGCCGTCCTGAAAGAACACACCGATGTCATCCGGCAGCCACTGCTTGAGCCAGTCAGCCGTGGCAGCGGGGCCGATGTTGGCGCCGTCGTAAACGCTGATCCACAGGGGTCTTGGCAGCTTGGCGAGTAGTGCAGGCAAATCCTTGGCCTTGGTCCAGCTTGGATCGACTTCAGCCGGGAAGTAATACCCCGTAACGTTCAACGGCAAGGACAGCGTGGCAATTTTCTCCGAGAGTCTGGCCAATTGCTCGACATTGTCTCGTGAGCGATTCTCGCTGAAATACCCGGCCAGACCGACGATGACGTCTTTGGCCCAAGGCTCTTTACCGATGCGCGTCCAGTCCGGCATTACTGGTACGCTAGGCAGGCCCGTACCCGGAATGAACGCCTGATCGTCGACCACCGTCCACTGCACCAACAATTCGCGAGCACCCAGTTTGTGCCAGTCGCCCTTGATGCCTACCGTGGCGTTGTCCGGTTGCCAGACCATCCCGACGACTCCGGGTTTCAATGCTTTAACTGCGTTCGTGCTCAACATGGCGATCCCTGTCCCAATCATGGCTGCAAGCAGCAGAGCGGTCAGAGTCGCACGGTTTAAACGTCTACCCATAATCCTCACGGAAGCGCCTGCTTGATGCGCTGATGCCACTGGCTCAACGACACCACGCCTTTGGCGTTCCAGTTCGCCGAAGCATCAGGACCTTGATGGAACTGCCCTTCATTGAACTGCCAGACGATGACTTGAGGTTTTTGCTGAGCAAAATCCGGTGATTGCAGGTATTGCAGCAGGGTGGCCCATGGACCGATATCACCGGGGTTCCAGGTCAGCGTAACGGGACGATCCAGCGCGTTGGACAGCTTTTGAGTGAAACCCAGATAAGGCTGCACAAAGCTGTTGCCGATCACGTGTACCGGCGCCGGAGCATCGTCGATCAGCAGGTCTTTTTCCACCTGATGACGCACTGTATAGATGTCGCGGCCGATAGCTTTGCGTTTGACCGCAGGCAGGAAGTTGCTCGCCAGGTCGCCAAAGGCGCGTTTGTCGAACCATTCACCCAGCACTGCGCCGCCACCTGGCTCGCCTTGCAGCTTGTAGCGCTGGTTGATCAGCCGGGCAGTCGCATCAGCAGTGTTTTCGGCACTCCAGGCAGTCCAGTGATAATCGGCCCGGTAGAACGCAGTCTGATCACCGTGTTCGGTTTGTTGCAGGATAGGTTTGATATCCAGCGTGGTAAGGCCCGCTTTATTCATCGCACCCTGCAATTGATCGTAGCGCTGCGCAACGGCTGGTTTCAGAGGCTGATCAGCGGGCAAGCGCTGAGCATAAAACGGCGCTTTCATGGGCACGACCAGCACAACCAGTGCAATCTTGTTGCGCTCAAGTTGCTGCTGCACATCCTTGATCAGAGCGATGCTGCGAGTGGTACCGGCATTGTCGACTTTGCTGAGGCTTTCCCACGCAGGGAATAGCCAGCCGTCTTTGCCGGTGATCACGGCTGAAGCAGCTTGCACCGTGGTGCTGGAGAGCCCCAGCAATACGGCCGTGATCATCGCGGGCATAAGCAGGCGGCGTCGGAAGAGGGGCACGTTCAGTCGGGCCATCATGGCGCAGTCTGATCAACAAGGCCCACCAGACGCGGAGTCTGGCCCGAGCCGATCAGGAACAGGCTGTAGCGATCACCGGCCTTGAACGGTTCGAGTTTGAACGGCAGGCTGACGCTCTGGCCGCAGCTGGCGATCAGGGTCGCTTGCACTGGATTGATAGTGCGCTGCGCCTGACCCTTGAGCGGCAGTTGGCTGAACACGGTCGAGCCATTGGCCAGTTTGATGTCGGCCTTGTCACACGCGTTGTTCAGGTTGTAGACGTTGAGTTCAGCGCGCAAATCCTTGCCGCGTGCCGGCGGATCAATCACCACGCGCGGTGCAGCGGCGGGGTTGCTGTCGAGGATCAGGGTGACAAAAGCGTTCGCCTGAGCCTTGAGGTCTTTGATCTCGCGGCCATTCACCGTCAGACGCAACGGTTGACGCCCGTCGACAACCTGAAACGGGCTGGCCAGTGCTGACTGGGCAGAAAGATTGAAGCTGGTGCCCTGATCAATGCGAACCTGCATTGTGGTGTCGGTTGGGTTGACCACCCGCACCCAGGCCGAGCCTTCCGGCAATTTGGATTCATACAGTTGAGCAATTTCGGACGCGGCGTGGGCCGTCGTGGCAGCCAGGCTCAAGCCCAGCCACAAACAGATTCGAGGGTACATATCAGTCCTCAGTAAGAGTAAGTCAGTCGGGCAAACACGCCTTTGGCACGGTCATCGCCAGACACTTTCACCCGGTATTGCAGAGAAAAATCCACGTAAGAGCGTGGCGCGTTGTACGCGTCTTCACGGAACCAGTAGCGCACGTTATTACCCACGCCAACGCCAGCAGCGTGCCCCGACGAATAATCATCGCGGCCATCGGATCCGGTTTTGCTGTTCATTTTCGAGTCGTAATCGTAAGCCGCCACAACATGCGGGAAGGTCACCCAGCGCGAGCCAGTACCACCGATGGCGTAGCTGCGGCCGCCTTGCCATTCGCTGTTGAAGTAGTTGCGCGAATCGTTGACGTAATGCCCGGCTTCGGCGAACAGCTGTGAGGTCCACCAGCTTGGTGTGTCGACCCGCAGATCGGTACCGATGCTGGAGCCATAACCCAGGCGAAGCAGCCAGTCGCCGTCGACGTTGGACGAACCGATTGGAAAGGTGCGTTCCGCAGCCGCCATCACGTTCAGCGACGAGAACGGTTTGACCCGCACGCCCAGTGCGCCTTGCAGAGCGTCAAGGCCGGTGTCCGAATCGTTGTTCTTGGCCCACAAGGTGTCGGTGATCCGCCCGTAAAGCTCGACAAAGCGCGCATTGCGATAACCCAGCGGACGCCACGACAGTTCGGTGCTGTTTTGCAGGCTGTCGTTGCTGCTGCCGCCACTTCCACCGTTGCCATTGCTGCCAGTGCTCGGCGCTGAGCTCAAGCCGCTGCTGGAACTGTTGCCGCGATAACTGGTGGTGCTGATCAGGCCCCAGGTGCGCGAGACGTCGGCGACTGCACGTCGGGTATCGAACAGCTGTTGCGCAGGCATGTCCAGTTCACCGGCATTCTGTGCATCGATCACGCGCTTGAAGTAGCCCACCGCCTGCTCATCGTCGTTGACGCGCATGGCGTTGTACGCCGCGTCCTGAGTCGCTGTCGGTGGCAATGGCGCTTCGGCGTCAGCCTTGCGAAACGAGTCATGCGCTGCGTCGTCGTCACCGGCCTGAACCGACAGGTAGGCGACTTGCAGATTGCTCATGCCTTCCAGCTCACCGGCATCACGCGCCTGTTGCAAGCGCTCACGTGCGGTACGGCGTTGCCCGAGCGCAGCGTAAAGACTGGCTTCTTCATAGGTGGGCAAGCTGCCCAGTGCCAGCGCTTGAGTGAAGTCTTTGCGCGCCCCGGAATCATCTCCGGTTTGTTGGCGCAGACGACCGCGTTGAGCCAGCAAACGCGCATCGTCGCCATTGGCGGCAATACCTTGGCTCGCTGCGTCGATCGCCTCTGGCAGGCGCTTTTGTTCAGTCAGCGCACTCACCAGCAAACCGCGGTACGCCGGATTTTGCGGCGCACGACGAATGGCTTCGTTGGCCAGTGCAGCCGCTGAGGCGGCGTCTTTGCGAGCCAGTGCGGCATACGCCTGCACCGCAGTGTCGGTGCCGGCATCTCGTTGGTTGCCTGGCCAGATATCGCAGATCAGGCCGAAGGCGCTTTCCTGGCAGTTCAAGGCCGGGGCAGGGAAGCGCACCGCCGTTTTCAGACCGTTGCTTTTTTGTCGCGCAACCACCTGCGCAGCGGCACGTCGACGGGCGACTTCACCACCTTCGTCAGGCTTGAGTTGCTGCAACTGGTCGAGCGCTTGTTGCGGGTTGCCGTTGGCCAACGCCAGATCGGCCGCAAAGAAGCGAATCTCACGCTCTTCGGAATCCAGCAAGCCGTCAATGGCCAGTGCCTTATTCAGATCAGCCTGTGCCGCCTGGGTTTTGCCCTGACGATCCAGTGCATAGGCGCGCAGCACCCACGGCGCAATTTCACCGTCGTCTTGCGCCAGCGCGCCGGTAGCGGCTTGCTCGGCGGCAGAATAATCCTTTGAGGCGAGCAGGGCGCTGATCAGCAGTTGCTGGTTCGCGCCGATTTCTGGCGCCCAGCCCACGGCCCTGCGAGCCTGATCCACTGCCAGCGGCAGGTTGTCCTGTTCCAGCGCACGATAACCGGCGATGGCCAGCGGTGCTGCAATCTGGCGGCGAATCGCTTCGCGGCGCATCAACAGCGCATCGTCATCCGGGAATACCCGCAGCGCCTCAGTGGTTGCCTGATCGGCCTCGACCAATTGCTGTTGGCGTTGCAGAGACTCGATCAGCAGCAGTCGATAGTCCATGCGCTTTGGCGCCAGGGCGATGGCTTTGCGGGCGGACTGGGCAGCAAGACCGAAATCGTCGCGGTCGTAGGCTTTGAACGCCTGAGCCGCGACGCTGAAGCCAGGAGCGGGCTTCGCTTGCGGATAACGCCGAGGGTTGTCGCGCATGTCCTTGTCGCGTTCCGCCAGTTCGATCAGCCGGTTCAAACGGGTCACGTCGGCACGCTGCCGCAAGGCCTCACGAGCTTTGGCAATCGCCAGGTCGTAGTCCTTGCGATCGTAAGCGCTGTAGGCTTCGTTAGCCGTTTGATAGGCCGGGCCGGTTAACGGCAGCGGCAGCGTTTCGGCCTGACTCAAGGTCGGCAGCAGGGTTGCACTGGCGACCACAAGGCTCAGCAGAGAGCGGTTCATAATGCGGGCTCCGGCTGATAATGGCTGTGCTGACGGGCGACCGCCTGCTCAATGGTTGCGCGAGGCAGTACACCGGTATCCACCAGGTAGTCACCGATACGACCATGTTGCTGTGGTTTGTAATGCAGCATCGCTTTGTTGAACACGTCGCGATCCAGCAAGCCCATTTCGATCAGCAGATCGCCCAGCAGCGGTGCGCTGGCATGCGGCAAGGCGCGATCATCCGGTGCATCAAGCTGACGCAACTGGTTGATGATTTCGCTTTCTCGAGCGATCAACTGCACAGGCTCGCTGCCCAGTTCAGCGCTGACTTGCTCAAGCCCTTCGGCTGACAGTGGGCTGGCCACCGCAATCTGCTGACGGCCCTCAGGACTCAGGCCGACCGGCACGGCGCGCCAGCGCAGGGCAAACTCGTCGGCCAGCGCAGGTTCTGCACGCTCAGCCTTGGCGGCCACATCGAAAACACGCGGCATATCATTCTGAAAGGCAATGGCTTCGGCGAGGGTTTCATCGTCCAGCCAGCCGTTATTGAGCAGAATGCGCCCCAATGGCAGTTGGCGAGTCTGTTGTTCGGCCAGTGCGCTTTGCAGATTGCTGTCGTTGATTGCTTGCCACGACAACAGCACGCTGCCCAGCTTGCGCGGGGCAACCGCTACAAGGTCAGTGGACGGGAAGTCATGCATGGTCTTGTCCCAGACCAGCTTGCGGTTGAGCACCTTACCGACAATGAACATCTTCCAGGCCCGGGAAGCGGCCATGAAATTGACGAAGTTACCGACGACCATCCGTGGAATAGCCAGCAATGCATGCTGCCAGCCATACAGCACGCCGGTGAAGTAGCAGCGATGAACAACGCGCCAGGCCAATGCGATACCGTTGGCCACCAACAGGTATTTGATCCAGCCGTTGGCTTCGAACGGGGTAGGGAAGCTCACATCCCACAGGCCGCTTTGGCGCAGGATGATCAACACCAGCAGTTGCACCAGGATCAGGTAGGCAATGATGCTGACAAACGCCGTGACCACACCTTTGCGGTCACGGAACAGCAAATAACGGTTGGCCAGCGAACCGGTCCAGCCCATCTGCTCCCAGCCTTGCAGGCCGATACCCAGTGTCCAGCGCGCCTTCTGGCGAAATGCAGTGCGGAACGTGTCAGGGAAAAACTCACGCACACACAACGGCATCTTAAGTGTCGATTCGTAAGGCTTCCTGAACCAGGACTTACGCAGCACCCGGTATTCCACCGGGAAACGCACGAAGATCGCGTTCATGCCGACTTTCGACAGACGAGCACCAACATCGTAGTCCTCGGTCAGGCTGTCGGTGTTGAACGGCATGTTCTGGGTTTCCCCGGCCAACACCTGCAACGCACGGTGCGAGAAGCAGGTACCGACACCGGCTGAAGGCACGGTGTCGCTCATGCTTTCGCGCACCACCAGGTCCTTGCCGTGCCATTCGGCGAACTCGTCCATGTAAGTGCCCGCAACCCACTCGTACCAGTTGCGCTCCAGCGAAACCACCGGCAACTGGATCATGTCCTTGCGCGGCAACAGGTAGTTGAACAGACGCAATTCCAGCGGGTGCAGCACGTCTTCACTGTCATGCAGGACCACACCGGCGAACGTCATACCGTGGGTTTTCTCATGAAGGAAGATCGCCTGAATCACCCAGTTCAAGCAGTCAGCCTTGCAGGTCGGCCCGTCATGCGGGACTTCTACACGGTGCAACTGCTTGTAGCGGCGACGCATGCGTTCGACTTCGTCGATGGTGCGCTGATCGTTGATGTAGGTGCCGACGAAAACCACATAGTTCTGGTAGTCCAGCGTCGACACCATGTTCTCGATCATCGGTGCGATGACGTCGTATTCCAGCCACGCCGGGACCATGATCGCCAAGGGCTGCTCGTCCCTGGCGACCAATTGCTCTGCGGTCAGCGGCCGGTATTTGCGTCCGGCGGTGAAACTGCGGAATATCCGGCGCGACCAGTACCACAGGTCGATGAACAAGTCGTCCAGGCTGGAAATCAGGATCAGCACCGCGATCACGATGGTCGCGACTTCCAGGACGCTGTAGTAATGGGCCAGCCAATAAGGCCAATAAAGCGACGTCATCTCAGGTTCCCGTCACTGGCGATTGCGACGGGCGCTACGGCCAGCCAGCAACAGCACGAGGAACAACAGAATGCCGCCCGGAATCAGCCACAACAGCGAAGGCGTGCGCCATGCATCCAGACCTTTTGGCTCGTCGTCATCAATCATCCGGCTGCCGTTAGGGTCTTTGCTGTCCAGGGTGGTCAACACACCGTTGTTGCCCAGCACGCTGGTATCGCCGCGGGTCAACAGGATTGGCTTGGCGAACTGCGGAGCGTCGCTGCCCAGAGCCTGATAAACCAGACCACGCTGGCTGCCGGACTCGACCACTTGCAACGAGGCGAGGTTGTTCAACTGGGTAACATCCAGCAGGACTTTATCCTTGTCGTTGATGCGCAGTCGGCCTTGATCATCGACTTGCAGCGCCTGCTTGCTGTCGGCGACTGGCAGTGCGAACGCCAGGAAGGATTTCTCCGGCTTGACTGCGGTTTTCGGGTCAGCACTGACATTCAACTGCGCACGCAGTGGTGAAACACCGGTGGCGCTGGCTACTGAAATCACCTGCGGCAAGCTGCTGGCCGGGTGATCGAGCCAGGTCTGCGGAACCAACACCTGGGTATCAACCGCGAAGCGTGCTGCCATGCCTGCGAAGTCATCACTTGGCGTGGTTTTTTCGAGGACGATGTGGCTGGTCGGGCGTACCGAAACCGGGAACGCCTGTGGCGTTTCCAGGCAGCGATCACTGACCGGCTGGCGCTGGAAAGAGACGCGCAGGACGTTGGTCGAGCCCAATGCGTAACGCGGGATGCGTGCTTCAATGCGCTGCTTCTCGCCGGTAGTTTCCAGCTGCTGCGCGCCGATCAGGTAATCATTGAGGAACAGCGAGGCGACCGGGGCAGTGTCCGATGCGCCTGGTGCGGCAGCAATATCAATCACTGCTTTGACCGGCAGACGTCCGTCGTAAGCTACGGCACCCAGCGGGAACGAGGCGCTCCAGTCGGCTTTGGCCAATACGTCGATGGTGCCCGGCTGGCCGCCCAGTCGCGACAGCGCTACACGGCCATCGGTATCCAGCGGCGCCTGTGCTTCGCTGATGGACAACTGACGGGTGCGGGCCAGTTTGTTCCACGCCGAGCTGAACATCGTCAGCGCTTTGGTGGTGGCGTCCGGTGCAATCATCAGCATCGGGCGGCTGCCCAGCAATGCCAGACGTACGTTTTCTTTTCCGGTTTTCTGACCTGCGTTGATATGACGCTCACGCCATTGGTTAAACGCATCGACTGCAGTCGCGTCGCGGCTTTGAATCTGGGCCTGCAAGGCATCCAGCGAATCGTTGATTGCTTTAAGCAACTGCGGATCATTGATCGCCAGGTCAGCCTGAACGTTTGGCGTCTGACCGAGCACCAACAAGGCGCCGACCTGTGCCGGGTCGCTCAGAGTCTGTGTGCCTTTGCCATTCAGGCTGGCGAAGGCCGGAATGTTCAGCAGTTCGGCCGGGATGCGCAGAGCGCTCAGGTCGACGCTGTCCTGCAAAGCAGGGAATGGCAGGATGCGTGCGTGCTTGCCGATGCGCTCAAGAGCGACACCGATACGCCATGCAGCGTCGTAACTTTCGGCAGACAGGCTGCCCGGAGCAACCATGATGCCTGGCTTGCCGGGGAGGGCATTCCACGCCGCGCCGATGTCCTGCAGATCATTGGCGTCGTAGCTGTAGGTCAAGCGGGTCGCCGGGTCGATACGCAACACATTGCCGATCACGCGTTCGTCTTCGCACAGTACGCGGGAAACGATCGACGACCAGGCGACGCCCAATCGCACCGAACCGCTATCGCGGGCTGCCTTGTCAACGCCCAACGTAGCGCTGGCGTTGCCTTGCGGCTCGGTCAGGCCTTCGGCGCGTACCGGGAAACCGTCCAGCGACAGCAACATAGTGTTGCGTCCGCCTTCGCCGTTCAGGTAGCTGGCGTCGAACTGCAAGGTGGCGTCAGTCAGCGGCACACCAGCCGGGACCGGCAGATACAGCTCGCGGCGCGAGTCGGTGGAGCCGAGGATGATCGGCGCATCGATACCCAAATCGCTGAGACGAATCTCGCGCTGTTGTTGGGTATCAGTGTTCAGCCGGTTGATTGCCTGAGTGAGCGGGCTCTCCGCGGCCAGGGCAAAGTTGGGCATGAGCGCGAGCAGGCTCACGCCACAGGCAAAGGCGCTCAGCGCGCCCGGTTGAGTGGCAACGGAAAACTTCATTCAGGCAGATCTCGGGCTGTTAAGGGGCGAATGTTTATTGGAATGTGGAAACTGGCCGGGTGAATTCCGGGTTCGGAATCATCAGGGGGTGTTCAATGTTTCGCGGTGATTTGCCTACCACGAATTCATGCATGGGTCTGCCCAGCAGGACATCGACAATGCGGGAGCTGGCTTTGCCATCGCCATAAGGGTTGGCCGCCTGGGAGGCGCGACGCCACAGCAGGTCATCGTCGTACAGGGCCGCGACGCCGCTGATGATGGATTCCGGCGCAGTACCGACCAGTCGAACGGTGCCCGCCGCGACAGCTTCAGGGCGCTCGGTGACGTCACGCATCACCAGCACTGGCTTGCCGAGGGAAGGGGCTTCTTCCTGCACGCCGCCCGAGTCGGTGAGAATCACGTGAGCACGCTGCATCAAGCGAACAAAGGCCAGATAGTCCAGTGGCTCGATCAAATGTACGTTATCCAGACCGCCCAGATGCTCGTTGACCGGGCCTTGAACGTTAGGGTTCAAATGCACGGGGTAAACGATCTGGATGTCCTTACGACTAGCCAACTGGCGCAGCGCCTTGCAGATATCAAGGAAGCCGTCGCCGAAATTTTCCCGACGGTGACCGGTGACCAGCAATACCTTGCGGCCTGGCTTGATGAACGCAAACTGGCTATCAAGACTGTCACGCAATGCATGGTCTTGATCGATCCGGCTAGCGGTCAATTGCAGGGCGTCAATGACCGTGTTGCCAGTGACGAAAGAGCGACCTTGCAGGCGCTCACTGAGCAAGTTGGTACGGGACTCGAAAGTCGGCGCAAACAGCAGGTCGGCTCCCAGGTCGATGCAGCGGCGGTTCATCTCTTCCGGCCACGGCGAGCGAATATCACCCGTACGCAGCCCTGCCTCAACATGGCCGACCGGGATACGGCGATGGAACGCCGCCATTGCAGCAACCATGGCTGAGGTGGTGTCGCCATGCACTAGAACGCGGTCCGGCTGGATCATTTCCAGTATCGGATCAATTGCGCCATAAAGAGCAGACGTCAGTGTATTGAGGGTCTGATTGGGCCTCATCACGTCGAGACTGAAATCAGGCGTGAGGTCGAACAGATCCATCACCTGCTTCAGCATGCTTTGATGCTGGCCTGTGACGCAGATCTGCGAATGGACGCCAGATTCCGCCGCCAGTGCTTTAACCAGCGGAGCCATTTTTATGGCTTCGGGACGCGTGCCGAAGATCGATAGGACCTTAATCCTGGATTCACTGCGAGCGATGATGCCCTCCTCGCGCAAGTTTCTTGCGCCGCACGAGCAGTCAGCTCAAAGCCTGATGGCATGTTGAGCAAACTACTGAATAGTTTTTAGGCCGGGGTTGAATCGGAATGAAGCTGATTATTCACTTCGTGTGAGATGGCGCATTGCCTTGCAACCCGGAACTGGGCCGATTATTAGCAGCATTCGCGGCGAGCGCAAAGATTTAAATAGTGTTTTTGACATTAATTTCAGAGTTCGAAACTTTTACATTTGTAACGAGTCTTTAACAGGTTTTGCGGGGGTTTGGCGCGGGATTGAGAAGAGCGTCTTACTGTTGTTAACTGTTTGTTTTAATTGACTATTGTTAATTTAATAAACCATTCGTCAATCAATGTTGAATCTTTTGTTTAGGGTGATGTCGGCCAATTTTTTTTGGAGAAAAGCATGTCGGTTGGCTGACGCCTGTATATTGTCATCGATTCGAAGTGTCCGACAATATCGAGAGAACCACAAGTAAAGTTTAATAGTGGTTTGAACGGGCCGACCAATTGCTGGTCAGCCCGTCCTCATAATGAAGAGTTCATTCATATGAGGGTAATGACACGGCGGCGTTATTAGCAAACGAATGTTTTCCGAGTGGTGAGGCTTTTCTTTGGGAATGTCGTTCAAGTCACATCACCGCCAGTTGCTGTCCATGGTTTTTACATTGAGCGTAAGACCCATCACCGCGTGATGGGCATTGCACTGATCTCTCTGTTTTTGACTCCTTTCACGCTGCGACCCTTGAGATAGAGCCTTTCGCTGTTGAAGCAAACCCGACGTACGGAGGTATCTGAATATTGACGTCAAGATGATGGCTATCTAATATCGCCGCCTTTTTGCGATATCGTAGAGCCATCACAAGGACGTGCCGTGTATTTTTCTGTTCACCGAATTGCAGCGCTACTTGCGCTCGTCCTTATGCCTTTCATGGCATACGGCGCACCCACGCCGGGTGAACAAGACCTTATTCGCGACCGTCAGGATCGCCTGCTCGAAGAGCAGCGTCGCCGCCTTGAAGAACTCAAAGACCTGCCCGGTCGCCAGCAGGCACTTGCCGCTCCGACGACCCCTCCGGATGCGCGCTGCTTCCCGATCAAAAACATCGAGCTCAAAGGCGCGGCCTCGCTGTCCACTCGCGAGCGTAATGCGCTGCTAGAGCCTTTTATCGGCCA
Source organism: Pseudomonas caspiana (assembly GCF_002158995.1). Taxonomy (GTDB): domain Bacteria; phylum Pseudomonadota; class Gammaproteobacteria; order Pseudomonadales; family Pseudomonadaceae; genus Aquipseudomonas; species Aquipseudomonas caspiana. The sequence continues at coordinate 24,361 of NZ_LOHF01000021.1, forward strand.
ATGCCTGGGTGTGGCTCAGCTCAATGGCGTGCTCAAGGCCATTACCGATCACTACATCGACAAGGGCCTGGTCACCACCCGTGCCTATCTACCGCAACAAGACCTTTCTCAAGGCACGCTTCAGGTATTGGTCGTCGAGGGCAAGCTGGAAAGCCTCAAGCGTGACACTGCCAGTGGCCTGACTCAGCGCGAGCTGGCCATGGCTTTTCCAGGGCGCGAAGGGCAGGAGCTGAACCTGCGCGAGATTGAGCAGTTGCTCGATCAGCTCAACCGTTTGCCGTCCAATCAGGCGCAGATGGAGTTGACCCCCGGCAATGTGGTCGGTGGCAGCAATGTGTTGGTGAAAAACACCCCGCAAAAACCCTGGCGCGCCACACTGGCCCGCCATAACGACGGCCAGAAAAGCACCGGCGAACAGCAGTGGGGTGTGGGTCTGGATTGGGACAGCCCGTTGGGCCTTGCCGATCAGTTAAACCTGCGCGGCGGGCGTGATGCGGTCAGCGATCATCAGCGCACGTATGAGAGCAATATGCTCAATTACAACCTGCCGTGGGGCTGGTGGAACTTCAGTTACTCCTACAGCGACAGCGAGTACCGCACCCTCGGCCAGGGCGATGGCTTTGATTTCAAATATACCGGCGAAAGCCAGACCCACCAGTTTCGCGCCGAGCGCGTCATCCACCGTGACGCCAAGGGTAAAACCGCGTTGAGCGCCGGTCTGAGCCACCTGCGCACCCGCAACTTCATCGAAGACAGCGAACTGGCCAACGGCGGCCAGCGCATCACCGAAGCCCAGTTTGGCTTCAGTCATGGCCGCGTAGTGGGCAGCGCATTTGCCAACCTTGAACTGGGCATGCAGCAGGGCGTTGGTGCACTGGACGCCATGGGCGAAGGCGAGCGCGCCAGCAACGAACCCACCGCTCGCTATCGCAAATACACCGCCACCCTCAGTTATCTGCAGCCGTTTCAGATCGGTGACGAGCGCTTCAGTTTCAGCAGCCTGGCCACTGGTCAGCGCAGCGAAGACATGCTCTACAACAGCCAGCGTTTCAGCGTCAGCGGCCAGTCAGCCGTGCGCGGTTACAAGGAGCAGTTTCTCTCCGGCGACAGCGGCGGCTACTGGCGCAACGATTTGCGCTGGACACGGCCCGTCACCCTCGACTGGCTGCAGCCGGTCTTCCAGCAATACAGCCTGGGTGTCGGCTACGACCAGGGCGTGATTCGCCGCGATGACAACAGCGGCGGCCAGAACGGCCGGGTGTCCAGCAATTCCCTGGAACTGTCCGCCCGTGGCAAACACGTCTCCGCCAGCGTGACGTTCGCTCACTCACTGGAGCGGCCTGTCGCCCTGAGTGAACGTGAAGCCCCGATCTATTTCCGTCTCGAACTTCTTCTCTGATTCCCGCGCCAAGGAACCCTCTACATGGACGTTAAACAACTGGCCTTCCTGGCGCGTCAACCCTCGGCTGCGCTGAACTCGCGTGAGCGTTTTTGGGGCATGCCCAAACGCGGTATCGCGCTGATTCTGGCCAATGCGATGTTCTGGCAGCCGCTCATGGTCCAGGCCGAAGGCATCGCTGTCAGTGGCAGCGGGACCAGCCTGACCACGGCGGGCAACGGCGTTCAGGTCATCAACATCGCCAAGCCCAATGGCACGGGGCTGTCCCACAACACGTTCGACCAATACAACGTCGGCAGCCAGGGCGTCATCCTCAACAACGCCACGTCCCGGACCCAGAGCACCCAACTGGGCGGGATTATCATAGGCAACAGCAACCTGCAGGGCACTGCGGCGACCACCATTCTCAACGAGGTCACCGGCACCAATCGCACTCAGCTCAAGGGCTACACGGAAGTGGCCGGGCAAGCGGCGCGGGTCATCGTTGCCAACCCCTATGGCGTGACCTGCAACGGTTGCGGCTTCATCAACACTCCGCAGGCCACCCTGACCACCGGCAAACCGGTGCTGGATCAAGGCCGTCTGGATCACTTCCAGGTGGATGGCGGCGACATCTCCATCGAAGGCGCTGGCCTTAACGCCAGCAACATCGAACAGTTCGACCTGATCACCCGCTCGGCAAAACTCAACGCCAGGCTCTATGCGAAAAAACTCAACGTCGTGACCGGCCGCAACAAGGTCGACGCGAATACCCTCGACGCAACGGCCCTGGCCGACGACGGCAGCGTCAAGCCATCGTTGGCCATCGACAGCAGCGCACTGGGCGGCATGTATGCCGGCTCAATCAAACTGGTGGGCACCGAGCAGGGCGTAGGCGTGAAGCTTAATGGTGAACTGGCAGCCAGCGCGGGTGATATTCAGCTTGATGCCAACGGCAACCTGCGAATGGCCCAGACCTCAGCCAACGGTGCCGTCAAGGTCAAGGCTGATAGCCTGGATGTGCAGGGTGTAGTTTCTGGAAGTAGCGTCGATCTGCAGACCAGGCAGGCGCTCAACGTCCATCAGAGTATCGTGGCGCGGGATAAGGTCACCCTCAGCAGTGGTGGGCAACTGACCAACAACGCGGTCATCGAATCCGGGGTGAATGCTGACAATAGTCGCAACGCCACGGGCGATATCAGCCTGACCGCAAAAGACCTGCGCAACGTCGGCAGCGTGGTCGCCAGCCGGGACTTGAAAGTCAAAACCACCCAAGTCCTCAATAACGACGCCGGTACATTGGCCAGTAACAATGCGCTGGAGCTGGACGTCGACGGCCTGCTCTCCAATCAGAACGACGGTCTGATCTACAGCCGCAACGCTAACACGAAGATCAAGGCAGGCTCACTCGACAACAGCAAGGGCACGCTGCTCGCCGCACAAGGCCTGGATGTCAACGTCACTGGCGATATCGTCAATCGCAACGGGCGAGTCATCGCCCGGGACGATGTACTTAGCGTCAAGGCCGCCAACCTGAGTAACGCCGGTCAGCTGGCAGGCAAGTCCGTCGATCTGGTTGTGAGCAAAGCGCTGAACAATCGCGGTGGCTCCATTGAAAGCGACAACACGCTGACTGTCAGCGCTGCCAGCGTCGATAACCAGAACGGCGCCCTGCGCGCGGTGGGCACCAGTGGCCTGACGCGGTTTAGTATCGGCGGCGCGTTCGATAACAGCGACGGTACCTTAGAGACTGCCAACAACGCCCTCGAATTGTCCGTTGGCAGCCTGATCAACACCGGTGGCAGCGTGTTGCACATCGGCCGTGGCGATTTCGGCCTTTCAACCCGCACCGTCATGCGCGCAGGCGGCAGCCTTGTCACCCACGGCGGCCTGACCCTTGACGCCGACAGTTGGATCAACAGCAGCGTGATCCAGGCCGCTCGGCTGGTCGTCAATGTCGACCACTTCACCCAGACCGTCGACGGCCAGTTGCTGGCTTCCACTGCGTTTGAAGGCAGCGGGGTTGACTGGACCAACAACGGTTTGATTGCCAGTGACGGCGATCTCGTGATTGACCTCAGCGGTGAATACGCCGGAGCCGGGCGAACCACTAGCCAGGGTGATCTGTGGCTCGATGCGGGCAGCCTGAAGCTGGCCGAGGCCGGCCGGATCACCGGCGGTGGTACAACGGACGTCTACGTCAGTGGCGCGCTCAATAACGCCGGGCGCATCAGCGCCAGTCAGGACCTGCTGATCAATGCGGGATCACTCGAGAACCGGGGTACGCTAAGCGCCGCTGAATACGTCACGATCAACACCGGAGAACTGCTGAACGAAGGCGGTTTGATCTTCAGCGGCGCGGACATGGAACTGCGCGGCACCAAGGTCACCAACCGTTTTGGTGATATCTACAGCATGGGTGATCTGACCATCGCCAAAAACGCCGCAGGCGACCGTGCGCAGGTCATCGAAAACATTTCCGGCACGCTCGAAAGCGCCGGTGATATGAGCCTGTCCGCTGACGCCGTCACTAACCGCAAGGATGTCCTGACCCTCGCCAATCAACGAGTCAATGCCTACATCACCCATAGCTGTGCGCACTGCTCGGACGAGTGGAACGTCTGGTACTACGTCAACGAAATCTACGAGCGCACCGTCACTGAGGATTCAGCGTCCGCGTTCATGACCATTGGCGGCAACCTTACCGTCACCGGCGCAAGCTTCCTCAACCAGTACAGCTCGGTATCGGCGGTCAAGGACATCGACATCACCGTCAATGACTTCAAAAATGAAGGCACCACGTTAGCGACCATCACTTACCGAGCGAACTACCGAAACCCCGCTGACCAGGAGCCGGGCAGCATCTATCTGGGCCTGATCGATCCGGGTGGAGCGGTAAACGAGTTCAACAAGTACAGCGCCAAATACGTGCCGTTATACCGGCGAGCAGATGGCAGTTATTTCTATCAGCAGGAGAGCGGTTTAAGTACCACGCTCAACCCTGATTACGACCCCACCAAAAACATGCCGGTGCCCACCGCCGTCACCCGGTATGGCGTGTTTTCCGCAACCCAGGTCACCACACCGGGCAGAAGCATCGATGCCGTGATTCAGTCCGGTGGCAACACCACCATTGTCGCGAACGACGAGTTCAACAACAGCATCCAGAAAGTCAGCGCGCCCATCGTCACCAGCGACAGCCAGGTCGATGCCTCCGGCACGCTGCAGGCCACCACGCCTTTTATTGCCCAGCTCAACACCCAGCTTCCGGCAGACCTGGCTCAACAGCAGGTCGACCCGCTGACGTTGCCGGGCTTTGTTATCCCCGACAGCGAAAATGGTCTGTTTCGGCTCAGCAGTGGACCTGCCAGCCAGAACATCCCCGATGCCAACGGTCAGGTCACCCCGCACAAATACCTGATCGAAACCAATTCCGCGCTGACCGACCTCAAGCAGTTCATGAGCTCGGATTATCTGCTGGAAAAGCTGGGTTATGACCCCGCACTCAGCGCCAAACGCCTGGGTGACGGCCTCTATGAACAGCGTCTGATCCAGCAAGCCATCGTCGCCCGCACCGGTCAGCGTTTCATCGACGGCCAGACCTCGGACGAGGCGCAGTTCAAATACCTGATGAACAACGCTGCTGCCAGTAAGGAAGCGCTGAATCTGTCCGTGGGCGTGACCCTCACCGCAGCGCAAGTCGCGGCCCTGACCGACGATATCGTCTGGATGGAAGAGCGTGAAGTAAACGGCGAAAAAGTGCTGGTGCCTGTGCTGTATCTGGCTCAGGCCGACAACCGTCTGGCCCCGACCGGCGCGCTGATTGCGGGTAACAATGTCTCGGTGACTTCCGGTGCCAACCTGGACAACGCCGGAACGCTGCGTGCCAGTAACAACCTGTCCGTCCTGTCGGGCGAAGACCTGATCAACAGCGGCCTGATGCAAGCCAATGCCCGCCTGGACGCCTTGGCGACAAACAACATCGCCAACCAGGCGGGCGGCATCGTCAAGGGCAACGACGTATCGATCACCTCGCTTTTCGGCAGCGTGCTCAACGAACGCACCGTCACCACCTATGCGGGCAGCAACACCAGCGGCAAAGGCAACTGGAACTGGTCCCAGGACTTCGTCGATAACGCCGCCCGCATCGAAGCAGGCAACACGCTGGGCATCAATGCCGCAGGTGATTTCACCAGCGTCGGCAGCGTGCTCAGCAGCGGCGCAGACATGAAGATCGACGCAGGCGGCAGCGTCAACATCCTCTCCACCCAGCAAAACAACCGCATTGCCGACGGCGAGTCCCACGACGACTCCACGATCCGTCAACACGCCTCGCAAGTCATTGCAGGCGGGTCTCTGACCGTAAATGCCGACAACGACATCACGGCCGTCGCCAGCCAGATCGAAGCCAAAACCGACGTTACCCTGACCGCAGGCAAGAACCTGACCCTGGCCTCAGCCGCTGACGAAGACCACTCGTACACCAAAGGCTCAAGCATCACCCGGCAGGAAGATCATGTTCGCCAGGTTGCCGCCACCGTGAAGGCGGGCGGGGATGTGAAGCTGAGTGCGACTGAAGACTTGACCATGATTGCCAGCCGGATTACGGCGGGTGACGAAGCCAGTCTGATCGCAGGTAAAGACCTCAACATCCTCGCCGCGCAAAACAGCGACTACACGCTGTTCGACATGAAAAAAGAGGGCGGTTTCGGCAACAAGGAAACCCAGCGCGATGAAGTTACGCAAATCACCCATGTCGGCAGCGAGATCACCACAGGCGGCAACCTGACCCTAAAGAGTACTGGGGACCAGCTGTATCAGGCGGCCAGGCTCGAGAGTGGTAAAGACCTGACGATTGATAGTGGTGGGTCGATTACGTTTGAGGGTGTGAAGGATCTGCATCAAGAAAGCCACGAGAAAAGCAAAAACAGCATGGCATGGATGTCCATGTCGGGCGAAGGCAGTACGGATGAGACGCTGCGCCAGAGTGAGCTAATCGCTCAGGGGCAGCTGGCAATTCGTGCAGCAGGCAAGATCAACATTGATATCAAGCAAATTGATCAGAAGAGCGTCAGCCAGACCATTGATGCGATGGTCAAGGCTGAGCCAGGTCTGGCATGGCTTAAACAGGCAGAGGCCGAAGGCAAGGTCGATTGGCGAGTCGTCAAGGAAATTCACGAGAGCTGGGATTACGAGCAATCCGGACTAGGCGCTGCTCCGGCGATGATTATCTCCATCGTGGCCAGCTTTTATCTAGGTCCGCTTTTGGGGGCGATGCTCAGCAATTTTGCCGTTGGTACGATCAACGGCGGTGGTGATTTAGGTGCCGGTTTAAAAACTGCCTTCAGCGCAGATGCAATCAAGGGCTACGCCACACAGTACGTTACTGGTTATGTGATGGGCGGACTTGACGGGATGGTGAGCGGTTGGAGTACTGACGGAGCACTCATCATTAAGCCAGACGGAATCATGAATCCTGGCTACTCGGCCAATATGCTTGACTGGAATACCATTAGTCAGAATGTTCTGCGTAGCACATCGCATGCACTTATTGCCGGGTCTATTAATACAGCTATCAATGGCGGCAGTTTTGGGAGCAACCTGGGTTTAGCTTTTGTCTCAGAAGGTTTGGACCTGGCTGCTGCGTTCGGCAACAAGCAAGTAGGAGATCTCGCCGAATATTTGAACGCTGATCCGGGGTCAGCACAAAAGATACTGATGCATGCGGTTTTAGGTGGCTCGTTATCGGTGGTCAGCGGTGGGGACTTCAAGACGGGAGCTTTGGCGGGAGCTGCTGCTGAAGGCTTAAGTGGACCCGTTACCGAGGCGCTGGGAGAGTATCTGGATTCTCGGTTCTCAACGGACGATCAGTTCAAGGTGGGGACCTCACAGATTATTGGTGTGCTGGCTGGCGCGTTGTCTGGAGGCGACCCCGCAACAGCGAGTTGGATCGCGGGGAATGTCCAGCGGTATAACGATTGGCTCCATCAAGGTGGAAGCGGTGATCCGGGGTTTAGTGACCCGACGGACATGTTGGATGGGAATGGAATGTCCATCGCACAACCAAATGATTTGACCCCCATAGACAAACTCAAGGTTCAGATATCGCTAGCTATTCTTTTTGGGTTTGTACCGGGTTTATCTCAGTCGATGACAATCTGGGAAGAGGGATTTGGTGGGATCTTCTCCGATATCGGGTCGATTTTCAGTGAGTCAACTGAAGGTCTTGAGACAGCTGGTGGCGGGACCGAGGTCGGTTCGAGTGGGGGGTTGGTTGACGTAGGGGGCGGAGCGGGAGAAACTTCCGGGAGCCTTCCAAGTGAAGTGCTGGCAGATCTTGGATATAGTGAGAATAATATTTCACATATTTTTCAAGATAAACACTTGCTCGATTCGCTTGTAAAAAACTTTGGTTCGCGAAATGAGGCATTGCTCGCCATGCAAAAGGAAGTGACTAGTGTAGTGACGCCGGTAGAATACCAAACTGGGTCTTGGGTTAGTATCCAGGTAGGTGGCGTTCCTGTTGCTGTTAAAGGGGCTTTCGTAAACGGTGTTTTTAGAATTGCTACCGCTACAATGAGGTCGTTCTGATGCTGCTGACAACTGAAGAAAAATTTGCGCTGCAGATGCTCTTCGCTGGATCTGATGAAGTAAGTGTTATGGTTAGACTACAGTTAGATAATTGTGAAGTGCTAACGCGTAAAAATACAGGCGTTGGTTTTTTTACTAGCATTGCTTTGGAAGTGCCGCTGGATGTAAATTTTCCGCATCAGCGGGACTTGAGCTTTGAACATCGTGATTTAAGTCATGGTGGATCGTTTATGTGTTGGTTTGAGAATGCTAGTGTTCTAGAGCTGGAGGCTGTTTCTTATAATGGCGAGTGGCCGCAGCGATTCGATGTTCTTGATTTTAAGTGGGTCTAACTATTTGAGTTTGAAGCGTGGTCTGAAGAGCTAGTCGGTATTTAAAGTGAGCATCTAGGAGAGAAGCGGGGTCAGATTACCATTGTTTTATTGGCTCTTTAATTGTTGATCTTTTGAAGTGATTAGGTTGTTCTTAATCGTGGTCTGATCTCAATTTTCCATAGCAGGGCTTAGATATATTTCTCGAAGCGATGCGGGAGCGGTTGAGCAGGTATTGATTGAGTGGCACGGTAAGGGGGAGGGAGGGGCATTGATGAATAGGATAAATAGCATAGCCAAAACTAATCCGATCTATGCGGAATCGCTTACTAGAGGCGCGGCTCTATTGAAAACAGCCGGTTATCCAGGATTTTAACTATGAGTAAAGCCGGGGATGTCTATGCTATCGCAACGAAGAATGGAAATGCATATTTTCAGTATGTGAGGAAGGTGCCTTCTTTAGGGTATCTTATCCGTATCTTGCCTGGTATGTATGAGTCGGAGCCTGATCTAGATTTGGCTAGGTATACCGGTGATGGAACTCCGGTGGTTGTCCGCATTGTTGATAACACGAAAGGTACTGACTTTTCCCATTTTGTTGTGGTGGATGGGGTTACAACTAGAAATGGAATCTCCGTTGAAGCTATTCGCGATCCGCATGGGACCCAATACTTTAGTCCCGTCAGTACCTTTCAAAGAAATTTTTCAGGTGAGGTTGTTGTTCCTCGGAGTGCACTAAAATGAAATTAAATATCGACTTCCCTGAAAATATGATCACGGATGAATTACTCAGGCAGGAACGAATACCCTGCTTTTGTAAGGTTTCAAAAGAATTTGAGATCTCGTTTTCGGATACTGTTCCTGAGTCATCGGGGGTGGTATCGGAATGGGATCGTAGAGAGTTGGAGTTAAGAGCCGTTGCAGGGGCGGGTGGTCGATACACGCATTTTGCTAATGGTTTGATTACATTGCAGAAAATTAATAAAGGCGTTTACAAGATCCTTGATCTTGAGATGTTTTATAGAAGTTATGGCTGGTGCGCTGTCTTACGGGGTGGGGAGTATGCGCCTCCCGGAAATTTTTGGGATGAAGAGTAAAAGCTTTCTGATGTATCCTGGGCTGGGGATTCAATTGCATGAACGGACTCTCCGAGTCGAATTTTGAATCCAATCATTTGTTGCTAAGCTTCCCACTGCTGCAAAAAACTTGGTTGGGGCTTTGGCTGAGTTGCCATTGATACGATCGATGGGGAAAGCTCCGGAGATTGGGGGCGAAGGTGGTGCAAAAGGAGGGCCAGAGAGTAATCTGAATGCGACGAGTGCTATAACAGACGCTGAGGCTGGAACCAGTGGATTGGCAAAGATAGGTTCTTTGAAGGGAGAGCCTGAGCTGCCACCAAAAAATGCAAGTCCGGACATGATTCGATCAACTGAGCGTCAAAATGAAGCTTCGAAGGGGCTTGCTCAAGCTGGATATGATGTTGAGCAGTTGGCAAATTCTGGGAAAAAAGGGGCCAACCCTGATTTGCGGATTAATGGTGAACTAGCTGATGTTTTTTCGCCAATCACCAATAGCCCAATCTCAGTGCTGAAAACAATAACCGGTAAAGTTGAGACTCAGGCTAGCAATATTGTTGTGAATTTGGCTGACTCTCCATTGACCTTTGATCAGTAGAAAGTGCACTGCGCTCGAATCCTGTCGAAGGTTTGAAAAAGCTTTATTTGATGAAGGGCGGGGAATTTAGGGTGATAGGGGCTGCGAAGTGACAATTACAATGAATCTTGAGGTTGAAGTTGGAATTTCCTTTGAAGAAATTGCTTCAGTGCTCTCAGTGATGGGGGCTGAGCACGCAATTGAAAGTGGTTATCTAACAGGTAACTTTAAATATTCAGGTGTTTATTTTGTATTTCGTTGCTTTAGTACTCCTGAGGACGTTGCTGCTGAAGGGGTTGATGTTGATTGGAAAGCAGGTATGAGTGGAGCGTTTCATTGTCCTATAAAATATTTGCTGGAGAGTTCTGAGGATATTAAGTCTTTCCTTACGAAGCTGTCGATAGAGACGGATTTTAAATTTGTTCTTTCTTTTCAGTACGAAAGCTTGTATGTGATTCGTGATGAGTTTGGTATTGGTTTTCTGAGAAATATGGTTGATTAGTTGATCCAAAAGTAACAGGTGGTGCAGTAGAGCTAACGTTTGACAAGGCTACCCGGACTTGGACAACTCCAGCTGGTCTAGACTATGGACAAGGATCGGTTCAAGGAAACAGAGTTTTGCATGTTTTAGAGGATGCGGAGCCGAATCCCGCCAAGACAACACATAGCGTCTTTAGTACGGGTAGAAAAGAGATTTTAGGCGCTGTCGATGAAGCATGGCTCAAGAAAGGTAGTCCTGTAGTAGGTTATCCGGGTGCATATTTTGTCCCGATGGGCCGAGCGATTGGTACTTCGGGAGAAACGAGTATTAAAATTATTGTTCGGCCTGGGACCAGTCAGCTCATTACAGCCTATCCTGTTAAATAGAGAAGTTTTATATGTTGTGTCCAAGGTGTGAGCAGGGAGATATTGTCAACGCTGAAATTATAGCTGACAACACTTGTTTGTTCGTATGTCAAGAGTGCGAGGCCTCATGGTTTTTATACGAAGACATTGGGATTAGGGACTTTTTCGACTATGGGACTTATATGGAAAGTCTAGGGCTGAAACCACTATGGAGTGAGTTGAAAATTATTTCTGAGTAGGTCCAAAAGCTACTGGTGGCGCTGCTGGAAAGGTAAATGATCTTGCGTCAACTAAGGTCAAGTGGGTTGATGAGAATGCAGGTATGAGTTCGCGTACCCTTGATTACAATGACTCAGCAACCGGTGCTCGCTCCAATCCTGCAACCCAATCTGGCCAAGCTCCTGCGCTAGAAAGAACAATGCGGATGGATCAATAAGGTTGGTTAAATTTGATGGTGTGGATGGTGAAGTCTTAGTTGATCGCAAGATTCCGGGGTGCTCGACAAGTCCTTTGGCGTTAAAACTGCGGATATATCCAAAGCTACTCACGGTTTCGAACTTGGAACCGTGGATGACTTTACCAAATTTGCAGGCTATACCGTTGCTCAAGAAGGCTTTAGCGCGGTTGCAAATACCGCAATCAATGGCGGGAGTCTCAAGGATAACCTGGCTCAAGTCGCAATCAGCTCTGCAGCCGATGTGTTGACGGCTGGTATTTACAACAAACTGGGATCCCAGTTGGAGTTCTCCGGACTTCCGGCGAAAGTAGGTGCACACGCCCTGGTTGGCGGGTTGATTGCAGAGTTGGCGGGTGGGGACTTCCGGGTCGGCGCCTTGGCGGCAGGTGCCAATGAAGCGTTTGTCGCCTCGGTAGGCGACAAGATATTTGCAGAAAACTCTCGCGATCAGTTGCTGGCGATGACCTCTCAACTGATTGGTTTAACGGTCGCTGCGGCAGCGGGAGGATCTGACAAGGATCAGGCGGTTGCGTCGTGGGTTGCCATGCAGGCGACTAAATACAACAGTCTTGATCACCCGACGGCCGAGAGACTGCTGGATGAATTGAAAGCGTGCAGGGCCAATCGCTGTAGCGAAGATCAGCAGCGCAGCCTGATTGCGAGGTACGAGAAAATCTCGGCCGACCGTTCAGCTCTGCTAGCGGCTTGTCCTACTGCTGAATGTAGGGAGGCTATTCGAGCCAATACGATAGCGTTGGATGATCCCGTCGCCCAAGAGCTGGTGGCTTGGTATCGGCAGCGTGTTTCGTACGACATGGTCGGTCTGCTGACGGGGGACCCGAGCCAGATCGCAATGCCAGCGCAAGGGTATGATCCTTGGGGGGCAACATATGTAACAGATGATCAAATAATACTGGCACTAAATATTCAGCAGAATGCGCTGACACCCGCTCAGCAGGCATATTTAGAAACATGGAATAAAGAAACAGACTGGATGGACCTGGCTGCAGGGCGCGTGTTGACAGTGGCCGAAAAAGCAGAAAAGATTGTGGCGCTTGGCAACGCGATGCTGACCGAGGGTTGGGGGAAAGCGTCAAGTGGGAATAGCGCCTCTGGAAATGGAACTGTTCAAGGCGGGAGCGGTGCTGGTGCAAAAGCAACAGCTACTCCACGCACTCCACTAGCTGGTCCTACTGAAAACTGGAAAACCTTTGTTAATGCTGAAAAACAGATTCAACTGGAAGCAGGTGCTGGGCAGCGTGTAGATCAAGTTATCAATGAAACTCTATCTGGTAAGAAAAATTTCACGAGCTCTATGACGCTCACAACCGATGAGGCTCTATCGGCAGGGCAAAAATATCTCGGTCCCGAGTACAGGGAAATCGGTAAGCCCGGCTCTGGGGTGTTTCACAGTGCTGATGGCACCAAGGAGTTCCGTATCGACTCAGGATCTATATCAGGAGCACACGCTCCGGGAGTTCCGCATGTACATTTCGGAGTTAAAGACCCTGTGACTGGAAAATATATTTCTAACAATTATGTTCCCTATGCGGACTAGGATATGGATATGTCTATCATTCGGAAGGGTATTGTTGTCACTGGCGAATATTCTGGTTGGGAAATTTTTGTTGCGGGCGACCGTGATGGCGACACTGGCGGGTACTATCTTTACTTGAAGAAAAGTAATGTTGAAGGGTTTGACTACTGGTTCGAGCATGAGGCAGGGCTTCAGGCTCAGCTAGTTGATTTTGAGGTGAAGTGGATAGTTTAGTAAGTTAATTAACATGGCTTTTATTTTGCCGTCGGTGCAAAAGACGCAGGCAGTGCCACACTTCATGCGGCTGACAATATTCGGTTCTCGCAAAATAGCGTTTCTTTCAATAAAACTGACCGAGTAACGGGTACGAATTGCACATACGAAGATTTGGTTAAAAAGCATGCGGACTAATGGTTGGAAAGGTGATCCAGCTGACGTCGTTAAAATGCCTGATGGCAAACTTGCTAGCATGGATAACACTCTTGGAGTAATACATACGAGGATTGACAAGGCTGTTCTACCTGAGTGGCCAGGGGGCGCAAAATCACCCATAGATACAGTTTTTGAGATAAAAATACCGGCAGGTACGAAGGTATACATTGGTGAAGTTGGATCTCAAGGCGGGTTCTATGTTGGTGGATCGCAGCAAATTGTTGTCCAGAAGCCTTGGCTGGTTGACGGAGTTCAGGTGACTAATTCGAGACCATTGAAATGAAAAATCTTAACGACATTGAAGTAATCCTGACGAGAATGATTGAGCTGCTACGTATTGGGGCCTTTAATGATTGGGCGATAGCTCTTGAAAAAGTAAAGACGGGTTTTGAATTTGACCCAAAATCTTCACCATCAAAACTGTTGTCAATGTACGGGGGGATGGGGTCTCTGAACGATGTTGTCCTCTATAAAGATGGTCAGCCACTAATTTTAGAAAATAATGAATTAGATGGCTTAAGATCGCATCTTTATGAACTTTGTAAAAAATAGTCTGATGGTCCAAAAGGTCTAGGTTCAGACCCCGATTGTTATATTGTCAGACCCCGATTCTTTCCCATTTTGGAGAATCAAAATCTAGTTAATGAGTGGGTCAAGGATGTACCTGCGGCTCAACAGGATAAGATATTGCTTCTTAGGTGATTAAGATGGGTATGTATATTTCTATTGACGATACAGCTGGTTGGGGTACACATTTTGGCATTTTTGATTGTATTTTTTAGGCTGCGAGAGATAAATTTTCCACCGAGCAGGCCGAGTGTGTGTACAGAATATATGATGCGCTATATGCACAGGGGCAGAGTTTTGTGACTCTCGATAAGGTTCGACTCAAATTGCTTTAATTTATTTTACTAGCATTGTGAAGAGGCTATGAATGAGTTTGCAGACTCTGACCGAGGAAGGTATGTTTCTGAAAGGCATGTTGAAGGTATTCTTTGGAATTGGTCTGAAATGCTCCGAATCATGAGAGAGGATTCACGCTATGTAGTGGTCAGGTGTTGCACCCTCCGATGAAAAGTACTTTTTGATTGTGGCCGCAGATAACCAAGCACCTAGAGAGTTTTTCTACTACGCCTACAAGTCAATTTCCCCTGGGATGATTGTCTCTGACGCGATGAGAAGCGCGCCGTTTGGAGTGGTGACTGCCTATGTTGAGTTTCCGGATGAGTAGGTCGGAGCTAAGTAACGCGGGATCAGAAAACGATTTGCTTGTTCATTTTTTATACTTTATTTTTCAAAATGATTAGGTTGTTCTTGATTGTGGTCTGCCCCCAGTTTCTCTTGAACATATCGAGTTCGATACGTTTGCGTCGCGGTAATAAAATTTTCCGCTAGCCAAATTCCAACTTTCCAGAGATTCAGAATAAAAATGCAGCAGTCGTTGCAGGTTTGAAATCTTTACTTCTCAGGCCTTAGTAAGCACGATCAACAATCGAGGCGATTTAGGCGCCGTTTTCAAGGATGTAACAAGCGGCGATAGTTTAAAAAAATCTGGCCATCACTGGACTTGCTGCTGGGTTTACGGCTGGGGTGATAAAACCTCAGTTGGCGGAACAACCGAGCCTTACAACGGCCTGACTAAAGGTTTCGATTTATCAGATTTGAGTGATATTGGCGGCTTCGCCTTACATGCAGGTGCGGAGGGTGTCGCGTCTGGTTCTATCAAAACCGCAATCAAAGGTGGCGGTCTAAGCGATAACATCGTTGGAAGTCTGGTGTCTCAAGCAGGTAACGTCGCTGCCGCTATTGGCTTCAATTACATCGACAACGATGTTCAGCAGCAGAATGTAACAGCCTTGCTTAACAAAGATTTTGCGGGTCAATTGCTTTGGATGGAAGGTGGTCTAGGAAGAGTTGCTTTGCATGCACTTATGGGCGGAGCCATTTCAACGGCTACGGGTAGTGATTTTGCATCCGGTGCGATTGCCGCAAGGGCAAGCCAAGCGATGGCTGGAGTGCTAGATGATGTATTCCCTACTCATCCAGAATTTCGCGAGGCAGCTTCACGAATTGTCGGATTGACTGTGGCTGTTCTCGCCGATAAAGACGTTGAAAAAGCGTCTTGGATTGCTCTCGTTGCTGATCAGTACAACCGACAGCTACGTTCAACTGAGCGAGAAATGGCCAGAGCCCTTGCGGAAAAGAGTGGCGGTAAATTCACTGCGCAGCAGATTGAGGATCAACTGAGAATCTCCTACATCACTGGTACCGAGATTTATCCCACTAAGTACATGGTGGCTAATAACGCTGGTATCTATGACACCGGCGGGGGATTGGATTGAACTTGGAAATAGTGGTCTATATGTTCAGAATTTCGCACACGCCGATAAAGACGTCATCGCTTTCATCAAGCAACATATTGATATATTCATGGGCCGTATATGACTCGAGCAATTATCCGCGCATGCCAGTCGCTTCTGGTAGCAGTAATGGTGCAAGGGATCGACTGATCGACTGATCGGTTATTCGCTAGACGAAAATGGAGGTTACAGAGTGCCGGTCGCGATGGATGGGGTTGTTTACACTCCTCGGTACTTTTCTTGTGGGAGTGCTGAGTGTATAGCGAGTGGCGCTAATATTGATTTTTCTGATGTAAAAAAGTTGTCGTGGCTAAAGGCAGTAGATGCCAAAGCTATAAGTGATATTGGCTGGATGATGGGTGTGGCTGCGGTGCCGACAAATGGGGCCGCAGCGACTTTCATCCAACGGGTCTACCGCTGCATCTTTGCTGTCATCCTATTTAAAGGATGATCTCGCAACTGCAGTTGCGAGTGCTGCGCTGGGTTATTCTTTTGAGGAATTTGCTGTTGCGCGTGGGGTTCCAGAAAAAAAACGGCCAGTCAGATCTCGAATGGTTTGGGTGCAGCAGGGGTATGGGATACAATTGCTCAGAAATCTACTGAAATATTTAAGGGCGATTGAGTGTTGAGAGTACTAAAGGAATATTGCCATTTTATCGGTTTCGCCTTACTGGTTGTCTCACTGTTAGCGAGTTTTATTAGGTTTGATGGGAGTTGGCACCGATTTTTTTCTATGCTGCTAGTCCAGCTGTGGTTTGGTCAAGCTGTATATAACTATCTGCGCGGAGGACGTGTAGGTATCGGGCCTGGAAGTTTGGGGGCGGACGCTGATCCAGTGATGAGAGGAGCTCTTGCAGCTTTTGCCTTGTTTGTACATTTTCTCGTATTTGCTCTTTTCTAAGTCGTTTAAGTCTTCAGGATAATGGGGGCAGATGACTATTGTTTTATCCGTTATTTGATATTTTGATTTTATTTTCTGTGCAGGGCGGTTGCAGGAATTTCTGTAGGAATAACATTTCTTTAATTCTTTTTGGATATAGATAATCCTCATCGCCCAGCGACCTACATCTGACAGGCCGCCCCAATCGAGGATTACCAATCGCCACCCAGTGCGCTGACATTAAAGTCAGCAGGCTGCTCCATGGTGTCTCAATCTGTTGGTGAGATCCCACATGATCAAATCCGCACCACATTCAGCTACCCCTATACCTTCGCTTCAGTCTCCAAGCTTCAGCCCCCTCACAGTAAAACCAGATGTCAGCACAAAGCGATTTAGTGTGTTTTGGTAGGGGCGTTTTTCAATGGCGGTGGATGTAAGTCGTTAATTCATCTGATGCATCATCGCGCTCATATCGCGGGCAAGCCTCGCTCCCACAGGGAGTTTAAGTTTGCAGAGACATTCCAGAGGTATATCTCAATATTGGGGAGAGTTCGTGGTACAGGCTTTAACCACGACAATAAAAAACCCGCTGTCACCGTTGAGGTGGCAGCGGGTTTTTGCTTTTACTGATTACTTGCTATCAGGCAGCGCGTAAGCGATCACGTAGTCACCGCGATCCGGCGACTGACGGCCACCACCGGCGGTGATGACCACGTATTGCTTGCCGGTTTTCGGCGAAACAAAGGTCATTGGGCCGCCCTGGCTGCCGACGGGCAGACGGGCTTTCCAGGCTTCTTCACCGTTGGCCGAGTTGAAGGCGCGCAGGTAGTAATCCTGAGTACCAGCGATGAAGATCAGGCCACCCTGGGTAGACAGCGTGCCGCCCAGTGTTGGCATGCCGATCGGCAGCGGCAGGTGCATCTTGATCCCTAGCGGGCCGGTGTCTTCAACGGTGCCGACCGGCACTTGCCACGCGACTTTCTGGGTCTTCATGTCAATCGCTGTCAGCGTACCGAACGGCGGTGCTTGGCACGGAATACCGGCAATCGACAGGAAGCGGTTTTTGTTCACAGCATACGGCGTGCCTTTGAGCGGTACTGCACCCATGCCGGTGTTCAACGCTTCGCCACCGGAAGAGGCTTTGGCGTCTTTCTGTTGCGGCACCATCTGAATCCACAGGCCCAGACGCATGTCGTTGACGAAGATGAAACCGTGTACCGGATCCGTCGAGAGGCTGCCCCAGTTCATGCCGCCCAGCGAACCGGGGAAGCTCAGCGACTTGTCAGTGCCCGGCGCGGTGTACAGGCCTTCGTAACGCATTTGCTTGAACGAGATACGGCACAGCATCTGATCAAACGGCGTGGCGCCCCACATGTCCGATTCGGTCATGTGCTTGGTGCCAATCTGCGGCATGCCGGTCGACAGCGGTTGTGTCGGCGAGTAAGGCTCGTTGGGGATGTTGGCGGCCTTGACCGCGACGTCTTCAACTTTGGTCAGCGGCTTGCCAGTGGCACGGTCGAGCACGAAGATCTGACCGGCCTTGGTACCGATCACCACGGCAGGCACCTTGCTGCCGTCGGCCTTGGTGAAATCGATCAGGCTTGGCTGCATCGGCAGGTCGAAGTCCCACAGGTCATTGTGGACGGTCTGGTAGACCCACTTTTCTTCACCGGTTGTTGCATTCAGCGCCAGAATCGAAGCGCCGTATTTGTGATCCAGCGCGGTACGCTCAACGCCGTAGATGTCGGTCGACGAGCTGCCCATTGGCAGGAAGATGGTGTTCATCGCCGGGTCGTAGGACATTGGTGCCCAGCTGTTTGGCGTACTGCGCACATAAGTGGCGTCGGCCGCTGGAGCTTTCTTGTCTTCTGGATTACCCGGGTCGAACGCCCAGCGCATGGTGCCGGTGATCACGTCAAAACCTCGGATCACGCCGCCAGGCATGTCAGCCTGAACGTTGTCGGCAACGCGACCGCCCACGACCACAGTAGAACCGGCCATCAACGGCGCGGACGACAGCTGATAGTAGGAATCCGGAACATTACCCAGGCCTGCTTTGAGATCAACCTGGCCGTTGGTGCCGAAGCCTTGGCAGAACTCGCCAGTGTCGGCGTCTACAGCAATCAGGCGTGCATCGATGGTATTGGTCAGCAGACGACGCTGGCAGTTGGCACCGGCGGGTACCGATACAGCAGTGGCGGGCGTGCTGCCGTCAACTGGCTGCACCAATGCGGCTGTCGAGTCGAAGTACGCCAGGCCACGGCAACGCTGCCAGACTTTGCTCTGCGCGTTGATTTCGTTTTTCCACAGCTGTTTGCCGGTGTCGGCATCCAGTGCGATGACGTTGTTGTGTGGGGTGCAGATGAACACTTTGTCGCCGACTTGCAGCGGGGTCATCTGGTCTTCAGCGCCGTTGCCGTCGCTGATCGCAACGTCGCCGGTCTGGTAAGTCCAGGCGGGCACAAGGCTGCCGACGTTGCTGCGGTTGATCTGGTCCAGGGCAGCGAAGCGGCTGCCGCCTTCGTCATTGCCGTAGTGAGCCCAGTCTTTCTGCGCCTTGGCAGGGTCGACTTTGGTCAGGCCCGGGCCGTCGCCGGTTGGGGAAACCGAGGCGTGAGGAATAAACATGCCCCATGCGCCGCCGACGATGGCCAGTGCCAGAAGGCCGCTGAGTGCATAGCCACCACGACCTCCGACCAGGCCATTCGCCTTGCGCATTGTCGGGTAGACCAGTGCCACCACCAGGCTCAACACGCCCAGTGCGAACAGGCGGGAGATTTGTGGCCAGAAGTTCAGCCCGGCATCTACCAGCGCCCAGATGATGGACAGCACCATGACGACCGCGAACAGCCAGGCACCTGTGAGGCGCTGTTTAAATAGCAGTACCGCAGAGACGAGCATGCCGAGACCGGCGAGCAGGAAGTACCAACTGCCGCCAAGTGTGGCGAGGTAACCGCCCAGTCCTGTGAACAGTAATCCAAATACCAGCACGCCGAGCGCCGCGACCCAGATGGGCCAGCGGCTGACGGATGCCGTAGGTTGAGACTTAGTCATGGTGCATGATCCTGGTGACGCATGAGCGTTTGTATGAAAGGTTAAGCGTAGTGGAGGAAACGGCTTGAAGAGCTGTTCCCGAACAGCGGTCGCGAGGGGACTTTTCAGGGTCCATGCTGACGACACGGCTCAGTTCTATTGAACTCCGCAAACAATTAACTAACTGGTTACTTTTGCAAAGATATCAAAAAAAGCCCCGCCTGCGACAAATTGTCATTCCGCATTTAGGGAAAACACTGTTGCGGGATTGGTAATAATTGCGAATTATCGAGCCGCTAGAGGGCGTTATTTGAACTTTATTGTTCTGAGCTGAACCGGATCCTGTAGGAGCTGCCGAAGGCTGCGATCGCGATGTGTCAGGAAATGCTTCGCAGCTTTCGGCAGCTCCTACGGGAACTACATTTCAATCCGGATGATCAGTGTGTTTCACGCGCTCTTCGATCACTTCCCGATCCGTACGCCGCCCCAGATACCACCCGGTAACCGCCCAGAGCGCCGCACACGCAGCGCCTACCAAGGCCACCAGCGCAGTACCTTGACCGAGCATGTCCAGCAGGCTTTTGGCCCAGCCGCTGATGGCGTCGCCGCCGCGATAAACCACGGTGTCAATGAAGTTCTTGGCCTTGTACTTGGTCTCGGCGTCCAGCGGCGCAAAGAGCATTTCCCGGCCGGGTCGGATAAACGCGTACTCGCCGATACGTCGCACGATCATCAACCCGGCCAACATGGCGAATGTTGGCGCCAGTGCCAGGCCGATAAAGCCGATACACACCAGCACTGGCACGCCCGCCAGCAGTACGCTAACTCCAAAGCGCTGGGCGATACGCCCGGTGATGAACAACTGCGAAACCAGCGCGCCAGCCTGCACCGCGAAATCGATCAGGCCAAACACGCGGATCTGTTCTTCACGAGTCGCGAACAACTCGGACACCAGTCGTGCCTGTTCGAAATACAAAAAGGTGCTGGCAGTGGCGAGCAGCACCACGAACAGACACACGCCCAGCAGATACCGCGAGCGCAGTACCCGCAGCATGCCGCTGAACGGATTGCCTGCCACCGGCCGTCGCGGGTTTTCAGCAGGCGGCGCACCGGGCCGACCCGCGCCGCCAGATTCGCGCCAGGCCATGAGGTAACGCTTGAGCGCCAATGCCAGCAGCAACAGCAGGGCACTGAACAGCGCCAGCCCGCCCTGACCGAGCACTTCAATCGAGAAGGCGCTGATCAACGGTCCCAACAAACCACCCACGCTGGCACCCGCTGCGATAAAGGCAAACAACCGCCGTGCCTGAGCGCCGTCGAACGCATCGGCCATCAGGCTCCAGGCGACTGAAACCACGTACAGGTTGTAGACCGAAATCCACACATAGAACACTCGCGCCAGCCAGACACTGTCGTCATGCAGGGCAAAGGTCGCGGCGAAAAACAGCAGGTTGACGGCAAAGAACCCATAAACCCAGTCGATGAACTGGACACGTGGCACCGCAGAATTAAGCCAGCCAAAGAACGGAACCGCGATCAGCATGACCACGAATGTCGCGGTGAATAGCCACTGAAGATTTTCGACCCCGGCCTGAATACCCATGGCTTCACGAATGGGCCGCAGCATGAAATAGCCGCAAAACAAGCAGAAGAACAGGGCGAAGCCTGCCAATGCCGGACGCAGTTCGTCCGGTTCGGCATTGATGGTGCGGGCAGCGCGTTGGCTCAGTGGGTGGTCAACAAAGGACACGGATACGCTCCCGGCTGTGAATGATCAGGCGAACAGTTCGGCGATCCGCTCACGCAAGCTGGCGTCGGGCAACCGACCTTGGCCCGCCAGCAGGTTGTGGGCAGCATAACGCGGGTTGTTGGTCGCCGGAATCACTGCGGTGATGGCGGGGTTGGCGAGCACGAACTTGAGCATCAGTTGTGCCCATGAACTGGCATCCAGTTCAGCGGACGCCCAATCCGGCACTGGTTTACCTTTGACCTTGGTAAATAGTCGTCCGGCTTCGAACGTGCGGTTGGCCAACACTGCCACACCATTATCTGCGCACCAGGGCAGCAGACGCTTTTCAGCGTTGCGGGCGCCGATGGAATAGTTGACCTGTACGAAGTCGACTTTCTCTTTTTGCAGTACGGCCAGCAGTTCGTCGTGGGCGGACTCGACGTAATGCGTCACGCCGATGTAGCGAATCCGGCCCTGTTGCTTAAGCTCGCGCAACGTCTGCAATTGCGTGGCGGTGTCCTGCAGGTTGTGCACCTGAATCAGGTCGATGCGCTCGGTTTGCAGTTGCTTGAACGCTTGTTCTATTTGGCGAAGACCCGCCTCACGTCCGGTTGATGAAACCTTGGTGGCGATAAAGGCCTGACGGTGGGCGTTGGCGCGGGTCAGCAATTCACCGGTTACGGCTTGAGAATCGCCGTAGCTAGGCGCGGTGTCGATCAACTTGGCGCCGCCACTCAGTAGCGTCTTGAGTACTTCCAGCGCCGGAGTCATCTCCTCTGAAGTCACCGCAAAATTGAAGGTTCGGGCAGTGCCCAGGCCAATCACCGGCAAGTCCTCGCCTGATGCGGGAATCTTGCGGGTCAGCAGCGATGTTGCGGCAAACGCCGGGAGCAGGGGAGACAGGGCTGCCATGGCGGCCAGCGCTGAGCTTGCCTGAATGAAGTAGCGACGACTGAGCGAGTGGGCGGGCATACGAAGACTCCTTTCATTCTTGAAGGTGTAACAGAGGTGTCATGGATAGAAACACATCCAGACCCGGTAAGGCGGGCGCCTGTCGGTGAGAGGGGCGGGGATGTTTTACAAATCGTTACTCTGACTTGATGGGGGTTGCTGACAGGCAGCGAGGTTTACAGCGCCAGTGAGGTGTTCGTCCCACCCCGGTCAACGTGGCTGATGGCCGACCGATTCGCTCGGGTCAGCGAGCGGCTGAATGCGCTGTATCAGCAGCACATTAGCCAGCCTGTATAGGCCTTGGTGTGGAATGCTGTTTCATGTGGGAGCGGTGCTTGCACACCCCCAAAACGCTACTTACCCACTGGCTTCACAAACCGCAACGTAAACCGGTCCGACTCGCCAATCTCCGCATATTTCGCCCGGTCTTGTTCCCCCAGTTTGTAAGACGGCGGCAGGGTCCAGACGCCTGCTGAATAGTCCTTGGTGTCCTTCGGATTGGCGTTGACTTCGCTTTGCGCGTCCAGCTTGAAACCCGCATCCGTGGCCAGTTTCACTACGTAATCGGTGGGCAGGTAGCCGCTGTCCTTGATGCTGCTGACATCAGCGCCGTCTTTGGCGCGGTGATCCACTACGCCCAGCACGCCGCCGGGTTTGAGCACCTTGAAGAAAGCCGCGAACATCTGTGGCGCGTCATCAGCCAGGACCCAGTTGTGTACGTTGCGAAAGGTCAGTACCCGGTCGGCTGTGCCGGGTTTACCAAATGCCGGTGCCTGGGAATCGAACTCGATGGTTTCGGCTTTGCCATAGCGCGCAGGGTCCGCCTTGAACTTTTGCTTCAAGCCATCAGCGGCTTTCTTGTAATAGTCGCCGGAGGAAGGTGCCTGAAGGGCGGCGATGTAATGCCCATGCTCCTTGAGCAACGGAGCAAGAATCTCGCTGTACCAGCCACCCCCAGGCGTGATTTCGATTACCGTCTGCTGAGCCTGCAGACCGAAGAGCTTCAACGTCTCTTGTGGATGACGATAGCTGTCGCGAGCGCTGTTTTCTTTGGCTCGCCATGAGCCTTCGAGCACCTTTGCGTATTGCGCGTCAGTGATATCCGTCGTCGCAGCCTGGCTGAGTGCCGGTGCAAGAAGCGAGGCGAGGGTCAACGCCAGAAGGGTGCGGGTCATGATTGTCCTTGTCGGGTAGGTGCAGCAAACAGAAGACCTGTAGGAGCTGCCGAAGGCTGCGATGGCGGTGTGTCAGGATGCATGCTTTCGCAGCCTGCGGCAGCTCCTACGAGGAATGGGTTTTCAAGTCAGTATTGCGCTGCTACTTCCAGCCTGCGCCCCGGTATCGCATCAATCAGCTCACGGGTATACGCCGCCTCCGGCTGATCGAAGATGTCGCTGGCAGCGCCTTGTTCGACGGTCTTGCCCTGGCGCAGCACCAACACCTGATGAGCCACGCTGGCAACCACGGCCAGATCATGGGAAACCAGCACGTAGGCAATGCCCAGTTCGCTTTGCAGCTCCACCAACAGGTCAAGGATCTGCGCCTGTACCGAGACGTCGAGGGCGGAGACCGGCTCATCGAGCAGCAGCAAGTCCGGTTGCAACGCCAGTGCCCGTGCGATAGCGACACGTTGGCGCTGGCCCCCGGAAAGCTCTCGTGGCAAACGATCAAGATAAGCCACCGGCAAATGCACCCGCTCGATCAGCTTGCGCGCCGCCTGTTCCAGATCCCGGCCTTTGAGCAGCCCGAACGACACCAACGGTTCGATGATGCTTTCGAACAAGGTGAAACGCGGATCGAGTGCAGCGAAGGGGTTTTGCTGAACCAGTTGCATGCGTCGGCGCAGCGGGCGGAACTCACCCCAGCCAAGGTGGGTAATGTCCTGATCTTCGAACAATACGCGGCCCTGAGTCGGTTTTTCCAGGCCCAAGGCAATGCGCAACGCAGTACTTTTGCCCGAGCCGGACTCGCCGACAATGGCCAGCGTCTGCCCCGGATAAACCTTGAAGTTGACGTCTTCAAGGGCCTGAAACTCCGCGCTTTCGCCTTTCACATAAGGCAGCCGGAACGACTTCCCGACATTCTCCAGCGTGAGAATCGGCGCTGTACTATTCACCAACGTGCGCGGCGCGGCGGGCGTCTTGCGCTGGCCGAAGGCGGGCGCTGCGGCGATCAATGCCTGGGTGTAGGAATGGCTGGGGTTGATGAGGATCTGTTGCGGCGGACCTTGCTCGACCAGCTCACCGCTTTTCATCACCAGCACCCGGTCCGCGCGATCTGCGGCCACGCCCAGATCGTGAGTGATGATCAGCAGCGAAATGCCTCGCTCGGCCACCAGCCGTTGCAGGTGGTCAAGAATCTTGCGTTGTACGGTCACGTCCAGCGCGCTGGTGGGTTCGTCGGCGATGATCAGCCGCGGGTTGCCCGCAAGGGCAATGGCAATCAGCACCCGTTGACGCATGCCGCCAGACAGTTCGTGAGGGTACTGCCGGGCGCGCAGCAGTGGATTGTCCAGACCGACCTGTTGCAGCAACTCCAGCACATCGGCGTCCACCGCGGGATAACGACGGCCATGAGCCTGAATCAACGCCTCGCCGATTTGCTTGCCAATGCGCAGGGTCGGATTCAAACCGACCATGGGGTCCTGAGGCACCAGGCCAATGGTGCTGCCGCGAAGCTGGCGTTTCTGTCGTTCAGAGGCGTGGGTCAGGTCCGTTCCGTCGACCCACAGTTCGCCGCCAGTCACCACTGCATTGTCTGGCAGCAGACCAAGAATGGCATTGGCCATGGTCGATTTACCGGAGCCGGACTCCCCGACAATGGCCAGGGTTTCGCCCTTGGCGACCTGAAAGGAAACGCCGCGCACAGCCTGATTGACCTGCCCGCCAAAACGGTAAGCAACAGCCAGTTGGCGCACGTCGATCAATGCATCGGTGATGCTCATCGTTGCGTCTCCTCAAGGGTGCGGGCGATGTGGTTGAAGCTGAACACCACGGCGACCACGAACAGACCTGGCAACAACGACACCCACGGCGCGGTCATCAGGAAGTGACGACCGTTGGCGATCAGCGTGCCCCATTCGGCAGCCGGAGGCTCGGCGCCGAAACCGAGAAAGCTCAGGCCCGCTGTGGCGAGAATCGCCGCGCCGAAATCCAGCGTGGCCAGCACGGCGACCGGGCCCCAGGCATTGGGTAGGATGTGTCGCAACAGGGTCCGGGTCCAGCTGGCACCGCCCAGGCGTGCGGCCTCGACATAGGGCAGGGTCTTGATCCGCAGCACTTCGGCGCGGGTGGTTCGGGCAAAGCCGGGAATGATCCCGACGCCTACCGCGATGGCTACCGGAATGGTGCCGAAGCCGATCGCGGTAACGATAGCCAGTGCGAGCAGCAGACCGGGCAGGGCCAACAGTACATCGATGAAACGCATGATTACGGCGTCGATACGTCCGCCAGCGAAACCGGAGACGATGCCCAGGCTCAAGCCGCCTGCCAGCGCGATACCGACCGCGAGCAATGCTGCCTGTACCGAGAGTCTGGAACCGTAGACCACGCGGGTATAGAGGTCTCGGCCAAGTTCGTCGGTGCCGAACCAGTGCACGCCATTGGGCGGTGTGAGTTTGTCGATGGGGGAGGTGGCGTAAGGCGCAAAGTGGGTGAGCAGGCTGGGCGCCACGGCGGACAACAATGCAAAGGCGATGATCGCCACCGCCAGCACGAAACCCGGTCGGCGCAACAGCGGTTGAGTGGCCTCCAGTGCCCGGCTGAAACGACTGCGGCGGCGCCACAGGGCAGGCGGTGCAGCATCCGTCTTGGTGAAGCTGCGGGCCAGACGTTCAAGGCGATTATCGAAAATAGTCATGGCGTCAGGAGACCTTTGGTGTGTGGGCGATACGCGGGTCGAGCGCGGGGTAGAGCAGATCGACGATCAGGTTGATCAGCACAAAGGCTGCTGCGGACACCGCGACGATTGCCAGTACCACGGGGATGTCCTGGCGCAGCACGGCTTCTTGCGCCAGTCGACCGACGCCGGAGCGGGCGAAAATGGTTTCCACCAGCACGGCCCCGGACACCGTGTTACCCACTTGCAGCCCGATCAGGGTCAGCAACGGTAGAGCGGCGTTCTTGAATGCGTGTCGGGCCTGAACCTGAGCGCGGCTCAGACCTTTGGCGTAAGCGGTAATGATGTAGGGTTCTTTCCAGACACCCTGAAAACCGCGCTGCAGCACTTGGGCGTAGACCGCAGCACTGGGAATCGCCAGAGTGACGGCGGGCAGGATCAGGCTGGAAAAGCCCTGATTGCCCGTGGCCGGGAACCAGCCCAGGGTGAAGGCGAACAACTGAATCAGCAGCAGGCCCATCCAGAACACCGGCACTGAAAAGCCCAGTGACGGCAGTCGCGCCAGGGCGACCTTCAGCGGTTGCCAGCGCACATAGGCGGCGAGATACGCCAGACCGATGCCGCCAATCAGCGAAAACACGATGGCCAGGCCGGCCAGCGCCAATGTTTGCGGCAGACGCTCGACGAGCAATTCTGACACCGGCCGATTGAGGGTCAGCGAGCTGCCGAAATCACCCTGCACAGCCCCCCACAACAGGTGGAAGTACTGCTGGAAAATCCCGCCATCCAGACCGTAGTAGGCCTGAGCCTTCGCGATCTCCTCGGGCGACAGAGCGTCGATTTCGACGCCTGACGCACTGAGCATGATCGACAGCGTGTCACCCGGCAGTAAATACAGGATGAAATACGTCACGCTATACGCGCCCCATAACACCAGCAGCGCCTGGGCAATCCGGCCGATCACGTAGCGGCTCATGGCGCTGCGATCTCGATGTCGTTGAGCAGCGCGAAGCCTTCGGCAGTCCAGTAAAAGTTATGGACCTTCTTGGCGGTCGCGGCCTGCCAGACGCGCTCGTAGATCGGGAACGCCGAGCCTTCTTCGATCAGCAGATCCTGCAAATCGCCGTAGGCCTTGGCGCGTTGTTCGGCTTTGGTTGCCGTCAGGCCCGCGTCGAATAGTTCCAGTGCCTTGGGCAGGGTTTCCGGTGCGTAAAGGTTGGTGGCCAGGGTCGAGCTGTTGGCGCTCCGCGGATCAATGATGGTTTGCAGAATGATCGGATCGGCGCGGGTCATGTAGGTGGAGGTCAGGTCATAGTTGCCCGAGGCGTTGGCGGCGGCCCATTCAGCGGTGGTCAGCACATTGAGCTTGAGCTCGATGCCGATTTTGCGCAGTTGGTCCTGGATCAGCACATCCCCCGCACCTTCTGCCGGGGACAGGTTGTAGACCAGCTTGAGGCGTTTGCCGTCCTTGCTGCGATAGCCATCCGGACCTTTTTGCCAGCCTGCATCATCCAGCAGCTTTTCCGCGCCTTGCGGGTCGTAGGCCAGTTGATCGGACTTGTTCTTGTAATACGGCGTGGTGACGTCGTAGATGCTGGTCACCACCGGAAACTGTGGGTTGTACACAGTGGCCGCGTAGGTCTTGCGGTCGATGCCTTTTTGCAGCGCAAGGCGCACATTGCGATCCGCGAGGATGCGTGTACCACGGGTGTTGGGGTAGAAGTTCAGCGCCGGGCCTGGCAGCGAACGACTCTGGATGGTTGCGCCCTTGGATTTGAACAGGTTCAAGTCGACTTCGGAAAAAGGCGCGCGGGGCCAGAGAATGTCCACTTGGCCCTGTACGAACTGGCCGTTGCGCACACTCTCTTCGGGTACGTAGCTGACCTCAACGGTATTGAGGTGCGCTTCGCCTTTGTTCTTCGCGTTGGCGGACGGCCATGCATAGCCTTTGCGCTTGACCAGCTTCAAGCCGCTTTCCGGGGTATAGCGCTCCAGCACGAACGGCCCGGTGCCAATAATCGCGCCCAATGAACGCTCCTTCACGCTGAGCTTGTAGGATTCCGGGGCGAGAATCGAAAGGTTGGTGGTAGAGGTGGCCTGCAGGAAGCCTGCATTGGGTGTGGACAGCACCAGCTTCACGGTGAAGTCATCGACGACTTCGGCGTGATCGTAGCCCTTCAGGTAGGTTGCGCCGAATGTGGCGGGCAGTTGAGCGGCGAAGGCCTTGTTGGAGTCATAGGCGGCTTTTACTGCCTGGGCATCGAAGCGCGTGCCGTTGCTGAAGGTCACGTCTTTGCGCAGATGAAAGGTGTATTCCAGCGCGTTGTCGCTGACTTCCCAGCTTTCGGCCAGCCAGGGAATGATCTTGCCGTTCTGCGGGTCCTGATCGGTCAGCGACTCGGCGACGTTGCGCAGTACCACTCGGTGCTCCAGCCAGTAAACCTGAAAGGGGTCGAGGCTGACCAACGTGGTGTTATCGCGGAAAAAAGCGATCTTCAAGGTCTTGTTGGCTTCCAGGTCCTGAGCGGACGGTGAGCAGCCCAGCAGGGTAGCGGCCGTTGCACAGGCGGCCAGCAGGCGAAGCAAGTGGAAGCGTTTACTCATCGCGCAATCCTCGACCCGTGACCCATGAGGCTGTGTATCGCTACGCCTGTGGCGTGATTGGGTGTTGCCGAGGAATGTCTCAGGGGCATGGATGAATCCTTTACACAGCGGGAAGTGGGTGCACGGGAGGCTGACTGATCACACAATCAGGCTGATTTTCTAAGACCGTATTCTTATGATTAGCCGCTGTAAAAGGCTTTTTGGTTCTAAGCTAATATGTATTTTATTGATCGGTTTTGATTTTTATTATGCCTGATATTTATTTAGTGGCTCGCGCCTGATGAGCCATGGTTCATGCGCCTCCAGCGGTGGCAACTGCGCCACTCGCCTATAAGGGCTCTATCACCTGGATATGCCTTTAGGGAATGATCTGAACGATAAAAAATAACCTGATTAAATATTAGGTTAGATCGATAAGGAATTTCACAAGCTCATTTCCATGCTTTAGGTTCTTAAGCGTCAGCCGCACAAGCGGCAACAGCACGACGACTCGACCCGACCCCTCGCACGGTGGAGGAGAGCAACAACCCGCCACTATGCGAGGGATCTCGACCATGACCAGCTAGTTTTCCTGCCCGTTTCGGACCCACCGGCTATCAGCGCTGCGTGCTCCGACCTCCTTGAATTGCCAACCTGTCGTCGCGCCATTGATATCCGCGCAGTGACGGCGTTCGCCTGAAGAAAAAAGCTCGGCAACACGAGCACTGGTTGAGTAGAACCGAATGAGCCATGCACCCACCGTCACTAAAAGCATCTACAGCCTGCCTCACAGCAATAACCGTCTGACACTCGACACCGTTCCGCGCCATGCCGATTTGCTGCAAGAGCGGTTGCATCGCAAGCAACGTCTGGCGGCCGCTTATCGTCTGTTTTCCCGTTATGGATTCGAAGTCGGCCTTGCCGGGCACTTCACGGCGCGCGACCCCATCGAAACCGACCACTACTGGATCAACCCGTTGGGCGTGCCTTTTTCCCGGATCAGCGTTTCGCAATTGCTTCGCGTTGACGCTCAAGGCCAGGTCGTCGAAGGCGACGGACTGCTCAATACCAGCGCGCTGGACTTGCACTACGGCTTACAGCAAGCCCGCCCGGAAGTGGTAGGCATTGCCCATTTGCACGGCTTCTACGGCCGCACATGGTCATCGCTTGCCCAACTGTTCGATCCGATCACGGCTGAAGCGGGAGCCTTCGTCGGCGATCAGGCGATTTTCCCGCGTCACGATTTGCGTAGAGCCGACGGCACCCTGGAGCAGGACCGCGACATCGTGACCGGCGCGTTCGTCGACAGCTTTGCGGGCAATAACTTGTTGTTCTGGCAAAACCACGGCGTCTGGACCGTCGGGGAAACGGTCGAAAGCGCGGCCTGGCGTTTCATCCTCGCCGAAGACGTAGCGCGTTCGCACTTGCTGGCGCGTGCCGCCGGGGTGCCGGTGACTCCGCAGGTTGAACCGCCAAGTGCTCAGAGCAGGGCGCGCAACGAGCTGTTTGCCTGGCTCAACTTCCAGCCGCTGTGGGACGAGATCATCGCCCAGCAACCTGATCTGATGTCCTGAGTCATGGTTGCTATTACCCGACGCAAACTGTTAGCCCGCAGTGCGATTGCCGCAGCCGGTGGCTTGCTGGCTTCCATTACTCCGCCAGTGTTCGGCGCCCAGCAGGCGCCGCTGCGCGTCTGGCGATACAAGGGCTCGGCAGCTTCGTTCATGGGCCTGGCCGGGCAGCTCGATACGCCTTATCCGGTCGAGTGGGTCGACATCGGCGGCGGCAATCTGGTCCTGGAAGCGCTGAACAGCGACAGCCTCGACTACGTGTATATGAGCGAGATTCCGCCGATTTTCGCCTCAATTGCCAAGGTACCGATAGCGCTGGTAGCAACCATTCCCGGTGATGTCAGCGACATCGGCATCGTGGTGCGCGATAAGGCCGGCATCCAGCAGGTTGCCGACCTCAAGGGCAAGAAGATCAGTTATGTGCGAGCCACCAATACCCATTACTTCCTGCTGCGTCTGCTCAGTCAGCACGGTCTGTCTCTCAAGGACGTTCAGCCTATTCCGATGCCGATCCAGGAGGCACTGATCGCGTTCCGCAGTGGGCACCTGGATGCGGTAATCGGCGGTGGGATTTCCGTGCTTCAGGCCGTGCAGTCCGGCGGCACCCGCTTGCCAAACGTCAGCGACTACCGGGGCAACACGCTGATTGCCACCACGCAGCGGGTCTTGCAGGACCCGCAACGCAGGGCGCAGGTCGCTGACTTTCTCCAGCGTGAGCGCGCCACCTGGGCCTGGGTGCAGAACAACCCGCAAGCCTGGGCACAGCGTAATCAGGACATCACCGGCATAGACGCTGCGCTGTATCTGGATCAGTTCCGTCTGCGTGGCGAAGCGCAGCGCATGGTGCCGGTTTCAGAGCAGTCCATCGCCTCCCAGCAGCAAGTCGCTGACGCCTTTTTTGAACATCAATTGATTCGCCAGCAGGTCGATGTGCGACCGCTGTGGCGTAACGATTTCAAGCAAATTCTGGAAAGTTGATTCTTATGAAAATGAACTCCTACGCGGTGGCACCTTCGCTGGCACCGTTGTTCCTCGCCGGTTTCAGCCTGCTGCCGGGCGTGGCGCTGGCCGCTGACAGCAGCACGGATACGTTGGACACAGTGATTGTCACCGGCTCTCGGGGCAGTGAAGCTCGGACCGTCACCAGCAGCCCGGCACCGATCGATGTGATCAGCGCCCAGCAACTGGAGAAAACCGGTTCTGGCAGCCTGCGTGGTGCGCTGGAAAAGTCGCTGCCTTCCTTCAGCCAGCGACCGTCGGGCAGCTCCAATGACAGCATCGCCCGGCCTTACAGTTTGCGCGGCCTCAACGGCTCCAACGTGCTGGTACTGGTCAACGGCAAGCGTCGCCATAACAGCGCCGTGATCAACCTCGATTCGACGGCGGCCTACGGCACCAATCCGGTGGATCTGGACATGATCCCGATCAGTGCCATCGACCATATCGAAGTACTGCGCGACGGGGCTTCGGCTCAATACGGCTCGGACGCCATCGCCGGGGTGATCAATATCATCCTCAAGCAAAACGACAACGGCGGCTCGGCCAGCACCCAGTTTGGCGAGTATTACAAAGGTGATGGCGAGATTATCAAGCAGGCGCTCAACGCCGGTTTTGCGCTGCCCAACGATGGTTTCTTCAATTTTGCTCTGGACGCCAAGTCGCAGCAGACTGCCGTCCGTTCCCGTGATGCGACGGGGGCGTTGTACTACACCCAACCCGATGGCTCGGCCGATCCGCGAGAAGCGACGACGAATCGCGAACTGCAAAAAAACGGGCTGCCAAAGATCAAGGCAATCAACGTCGGTTACAACGCCGAGCTGCCACTCAATGACGACCTGGGCCTGTATTCCTTCTCCACGCTGAGCAAACGCGACGCACGGGGCGGGCAGAACTACCGACGGCCGAATTCAACCAACATCATTCCCGAGATCTATCCCAACGGCACGGCACCGTTCTACACCCTTGAAGAGATCGACTATCAGGTCGCGGCCGGGGCCAAGGGTCTGGTCAAGGAATGGAACTGGGACCTGAGCTCCACCTTCGGCCGGGACAAGGGGCAGGCCGGTACCGATGAAACACTCAATGCATCGCTGGGACCTTCCAGCCCGACCCATTTCGATACCTACTCCAATACCTTCGATCAATGGACCAATAACCTCGACCTGACCCGTGCCTTCGAAGTCGGCCTGGCCAAACCCTTGCAGGTTTCCTGGGGCGCCGAGCACCGTCATGAGCGTTACAAGACAGAGTCCGATGACCCGCTTTCGTATATCAATGGCGGTTATGTTTACCCGAGCGGCCCGTTGGCCGGGCGACCGGCAGCCATCGGTGCGCAAGGCGCGATTACGCTCACGCCCGAAGACGAAGGGCAGAACAGCCGTAACAGCTATGCGACCTATCTGGATATGGGCATCAACCCGACGGAAAAGCTTTACGTCGGCGTCGCCGGGCGTTTTGAGAAATATGACGACAGTTCCGGCAATACCGCCAGCGGCAAGCTCGCGCTGCGCTACGATTTCACCCCCGAATTTGCTATTCGCGGCACCCTGAGCAACGGCTTCCGGGCGCCGTCGTTGTCGCAGTCCACCTATGCGCAGACCTCCAACCAGTACACCTCGGTCAACGGTGTGCTGCAGTTCGTTGAGGCCAAGACTGCCAGAGTTGATTCGGCACTGGCCAAGGCCTTGGGCGCCAGCGACCTGGACCCGGAAAAGTCGCGCAACATCAGCGTGGGCTTCACCTACAAACCGGTGCCTGCGGCAAACCTGACGCTTGATGCTTACCAGATCGAAATCAAGGACCGCATTGGCCTGACCGGTTTTCTGTTCGGCAACAGTGTTGACCAGATACTTCAGCAGCAGGGCTACCGGCCCGGTTACCGGGTGAAATACTTCACCAACGCGGCCGACACCACCACCCGCGGTATTGATCTGGTCACTGATTACAAAGTCGATTACGGCCGCTATGGCAGCGTCAAATACGGTCTTGCCTTCAACTACAACAAGACTGAAATCGACAGCATCAAATCCACACCTTCCGCATTGGCGTCCACCGGGCTCGAACTGTTCGACCGGGTTGCCCAAGGCTATCTGACTGTGGCCAATCCCAAAACCAAGCTGATCCTCAGCGGTAACTGGAAGATCGACAGGTTCGACATAAACCTGGCAGTCAATCGCTACGACAAAGTCATCTCCCGTGACGTCAATCCTGACTACGACGTGACCTTCGGCGCCAAGTGGATCACTGATCTGGAAGTCGCCTATGCGGTGACCGACAGCCTCGGTGTGGCAGTCGGCGCCAACAACCTGTTCGATGTGCGGGCCGATAACAACGCTTACCCCGCTGGCGACGTCAACGGCTTCCCGAAATTCGGCAGCATCTCGCCGTTCGATCCCTACGGTGGCCTCTGGTACACCCGCTTGAGTTACAACTTCTGACAGGGGCATCAAGCATGAGCAACGCAAAACCACAGATCATCCTTGGCGCGTTCATTCCCAGCGCCGGGATTTTGGGCTCCAGCTGGCGTCATCCGCAGGCGGCTGCCGATTCGTTCAAGGACTTCAGTCACTTTCGCTGGATCGCCGAGACTCTGGAAAAAGCCCGTTTTCATACGCTGTTCTTCAACGACAGCCTGAACGTTGATCTGGACCTGGAAGCCCTGGCGCGCGGTCCGAACAGCGTGCGCTGGGACCCATTGGTGCTGATGCCAGCGCTGGCGCTGGTTACCCGCAATATCGGCCTGATCGGCACCGCGAGCACCACCTACAACGAGCCTTACAATATTGCCCGCAAGCTAGCCAATATCGACCATCTGAGTGGCGGCCGGGCAGGCTGGAATCTGGTCACGTCACTGGGCGGTGGCGAGAACTTCAACCTAGATGCCCATGTTCAGCATGCGGACCGTTATGAACGCGCGGAAGAGTTTTATGACGTGGTCACTGGCCTCTGGGACAGTTGGGAAGACGACGCTTTTGTTCAGAACAAGGCCAGCGGTACGTGGCTCGACGTCGAGAAAATGCACGTGCTGGATCACCACGGCAAATCGTTCCAGGTCAAAGGCCCCCTGAACGCTGCGCGACCGCTTCAAGGCTTTCCGGTGATTGCTCAGGCCGGGTCCTCCGATGCCGGGCGTGCTTTGGCGTCCAGAGCGGGGGAGCTGGTGTTCACGGCGCAACACACGGTGGAGCAAGGCCAGGCGTTTTACGCCGAAATCAAGCAGCGCGCGGCGGCGCTGGGTCGTAACCCGGAACACCTGAAGGTACTGCCGGGCGTCTCGCCGGTGGTGGGGCGAACTCAAGCCGAGGCTCAGGCCAAGTACGACCGTTTGCAGGAGCTGCTCGACGCCAAAACCTTCCTGCGCACCATCTCCCGCTTTACCAGCCTGGGCTTCGACCTTTCCGAGCTGCCGTTCGACGAAGTGGTGCCGTTACCGCCGGAACAGTTCGACACCAACACTCACAAGAGTCGCCAGAAGCTGGTCTTCGACCTGATTCGCCGCGAGCGGCCAACGGTGCGCCAACTGTTCAACAAGCTGACGTCGGGCGGGCACCGGATTCTGATCGGCACCCCTGAAAGCATCGCCGATGACTTCCAGCAATGGTTTGAAGCGGGAGCAGCAGACGGTTTCAACGTGATGTTCAGCGGCCTGCACGAAAGCATCAGCGACTTCGCCGAAGGCGTCGTGCCCGAGCTGCAGCGTCGCGGGCTGTTCCAGCGTGAATACCAGGGCAAGAGTCTGCGGGAAAACCTCGGGTTGCCGTATATCGCGAATCGCTACTCAGCAGCACAGTAAATCCCTGTGGGAGCCGGGCTTGCCCGCGATAAGGCTGGAGGCGATCCAAAGTGAACCGCGTCCAGGCTTATCGCGGGCAAGCCCGGCTCCCACAGGGTCCAAGCCAGACTTCAGAGAAAGTTGTTCCTTATGACCTTGAGCACTTCGTTAAACCTTGTCACCGGCGTTCGACTGGCTTTGCTCTTCGTCGCCGTAACCCTCGCTGGATGCGGCGATCAGGCCAACGCGCCGAGCGCTAAAACCAACGCCAGCCCGGTGGCGGGCGGCATTCTCAAAGTCGCGCTGGACGGCGACCCCAATTGCATTGATCCGCAGCAGGCAGGTAACAACACCGCATTGAACGTGGGCCGGCAGGTGGTCGATTCACTGACCGATCAGGACCCGAAAACCGGCGAGATCGTGCCCTGGCTGGCGAGTCGCTGGGAAGTCGATGCCCAATCACGACGTTTCACCTTTCACCTGCGCGAAGGCATCAAGTTCAGTGACGGCAGCGCGCTGAACGCCGCGTCGGTGAAGGCCAACTTCGAAAATATTGTGGCGCTGGGAGCGCGCTCGGTACTGGGTTCGACCTATCTGACAGGCCTGAAAAGCATCGAGACGCCGGACCAGAATACGGTGGTTATCGAGTTCGGCCAGTCCAATGCGCAGTTCCTTCAAGCCACCTCTACCATGAGCCTTGGTCTGCTGGCGGCGTCGACACTGGCGCTACCAACGGCTGATCGTTGCCAGGGCAATCTGATCGGCAGTGGACCATTTGTGATCAAATCTTTCGTGCATAACCAGAAGGTAGTGCTGACGCGTCACGAGGCGTATTCCGGGGAATCGTCATTGGCGACGCACAAAGGCAAAGCCTGGCTGGACGGCATCGAGTTCGTCATCGTGCCGGAGTCCGGCGTACGTCTGGGCAGCCTGCTCTCGGGGCAGATCGACGTTGATACCGCAGTGGTGCCACAGAACGAAGCCGTGCTGGAAGCTCAAGGCGTGCCCTTACTGACCCGGGCCAATCCTGGCGTGGTTTACAACCTGACACCTGACGAAACCGACCCCTTGTACAGCGACGTCAAGGTCCGTCAGGCATTGATCAAAGCCATTGATCGCGAGCAATTGCGCAGCATCATTTCCCGCTATCAAAAACCGGCTACGGCTTTGCTCGCCAGCAGCACGCCGTTCTACCGCGATTTTTCCTCGTTGCTGACTTACGACCCGAATGGCGCGAAACAGCTGCTGGATGAGGCGGGCTGGAAGGTGGGCGCTGACGATATCCGCGTTCGAGAAGGCAAGCGTCTGGCGCTGCAACTCAGTTACTGGCAGAACGCGCCGATTCTGGAGTTGGTGCAGCAGCAATTGCGTCAGGTAGGCGTGGAGTTGCGTCTGAACAAATCCACCATCAGTCAAATTGCCGCATTGCAGGCCAGCGGCGACATGCACCTGACGTTCTTCAACCTGACCCGCTCCGATCCGGACGTGGTGCGTACCGTTTACGAGGTCAACGGCCGTAACTACAACCGTCGTCAGCCAGCACAGGTGGATCAGATTCTGCAGCAGGCCGCAGCCACGCTGGACAACGCCCAACGCCAGAAACTGACTGATCAGGCCAGCGAGATCCTCTTGCGTGAAGGCCACGCGATTCCCCTGATCGAATTGTCCTCGGTACTGGCCCATGGCAAACAAGTGAAAGGGCTGCACTACGAAGCGTCATCGCGACTGCAGTTTTTTGATACGTGGTTGCAGCGGTAGAGAAACAGTAGCCACGGACCTGTAGGAACTGCCGAAGGCTGCGATTCGCGCAGCGTCAGAACGAATGCTTTCGCAGCCTTCGGCAGCTCCTACAGATGGACCCGCTCAACCTCAATGGGAACAACCATGAGCAACAGTTTACTGACCACCCCCGGCAATGAAGTCGCGACCCACTTTCCGCTCAGGCAGGCATCGATTTATCTGCTCAGCCGTATCGGCCAGGCGCTGCTGGTGCTGTGGGCGGCGTTCAGCGTGTCATTTGTGATTCTGTACGCGTTACCCAGCGACCCGGTGAGCATCATGCTCAACCAGCAGGGTGAACCTACGGCGGTGGACCAGGTGCAAATCGACGAATTGCGCGCCGAATACCATCTGGATCAACCGTTACCCGTTCAATACGGCATTGCCTTGTGGAAGGCAGTGCATCTGGATTTCGGCAGTTCGATACAGAGCGGTGAGCCGGTGGTTCAGTCGTTGGCCCAGGCACTGCCTGCCACTGCAGCATTGACATTTCTGGCGCTGGGGATTGCTTTGCTGGCGGGTATTGCGCTGGCGCTGACCGCCAATCTGGTCAAGCGTGACGGGTTGCGTAATGCACTGCTGGGCATCCCGTCGGTGGCAGTGTCGTTGCCGACTTTCTGGATCGGATTGCTCCTGCTGCAGGGCTTTTCATTTTCGTGGCACTGGTTCCCGGCCATGGGCAATCAGGGCTTCAGCGCCTTGGTGTTGCCTGCGCTGACCCTGGCAATTCCGACTGCCGCAGTCATTGCCCAGGTGCTGACTCGCTCGTTACAGGCGGTGCGTGCGCAGCCTTTTGTCGAAGTGTTGATCGCCAAGGGTCTCAGCCCACGCCGGTTGTTGTTCGTGCATTTGCTGCATAACGCGGCCATTCCGTTGCTGAGTCTGTCCGGGGTCATCGTTGGCAATCTGCTGGCCGGTTCAGTGGTCACCGAAACCGTATTCTCCCGCGAAGGCGTCGGCCGACTGGCCCAGGGCGCCGTCAGCGGTCAAGACATTCCGCTGGTGCAGGGTGTGGTGGTGCTGGCGGCGTTGATCTTCATCAGCGTCAACCTGTTGGTGGATTTGCTGTACCCGCTGCTTGATCCCCGTATCCATGGAGGGACCGGCAAATGACCCGCGTACTGAATAACGACCTGGCGCTGGATAGCCTCGCCAGTGCACCGCTCAGCAAGCCGCACTGGAGCCGCGCACTCACTGCCTTGCTACGCAGCAGACCGTTGCTGCCATTGGGGGTTGCCGTGCTGCTGACAGTGCTGGCGTGGTCATTGTGGCCGAGTGCGTTCAGCCACTATGACCCGTTGCTGGGTGTGCCCACTGAAGCGCTGCAAAGCCCTGGTCCCCGACACTGGTTTGGCACTGATCAATTGGGCCGCGACCTGTACAGCCGAGCGGTGCATGGCTCTGCGATTTCGTTGCAGGCTACCGCGCTGGCGGTGGCGATCGCCTTGCTGGCAGGCATTCTCCTCGGGGTCATCGCCGGCTACTTCGGTGGTCTGGTGGATGCGTTTCTGATGCGCGTGGTGGAAGTGCTGATGGCAATTCCTTCTCTGCTGCTGGCCATGGCGATCATTACCGTATTGGGCTTTGGCACTCTGAATATCGCCTTGGCGGTGGGATTGTCGTCAGTGGCAACCTTCGCCCGACTGGTGCGTGGCGAAGTCTTGCGTTGGCGCACCTCAGTGTTCGTTGAAGCGGCAGTTTCCTGTGGGGTGGGGCCATGGACGATCATTCGTCGGCATATCCTGGTGCATGCTGCCGGGCCGGTGCTGGCCCTCGCGGCACTGGAGTTCGGCAGCGCGGTACTGGCTGTTTCGGCCTTGAGCTTTCTGGGTTTTGGCGCGCCGCCACCGCAACCGGAATGGGGGCTGTTGATTTCCGAGGGGCGCAACTACATGGTCGCCGCGTGGTGGTACACGACTTTGCCGGGGCTGGTGGTTGCGTCGGTGGTACTGGCTGCCAATCAACTCGCCCGCGCAGTGCAGGATTTACAGGGAAACAAATCATGAGCACCGCGACTGCAGTTTTACAGGTCAGCGACCTGAGTATCGGCTATCAGACCCGAGAGGGCCGGGTGGATGGCGTCAGCCAAATCAACTTCGCCCTGTACCCTGGCGAGATTCTGGCCGTGGTGGGTGAGTCCGGCTCTGGCAAGTCCACCACTGCATCGGCACTGGTCGGTCTGCTGGCGGGCAATGCCCGGATTGAGTCCGGGAGTATTTTGTTTAACGGTACAGAACAAGTCGCCGCCAGCGAACGGCAATGGCGCAATGTGCGCGGCAATGTATTGGGCTTTGTTCCGCAGGACCCCGGCCTGTCTCTGGACCCGGTCAAACGCATCGGCGCCCAGTTGCAGGAAGCCATGACCATTCACGGTGTGCCCAAGGCCGCCGCCAGATTACGCACCGTACGCTTGCTGGATGAAGTCGGCCTGAAAAACGTCGAGCGGGTACAGCGCAGCTTCCCGCATCAATTGTCCGGTGGCATGCGCCAGCGGGTGTTGATCGCGATGGCCTTGGCGAATAATCCGGCGCTGATCATTGCCGACGAACCTACAAGCGCGCTGGACGTCGGCGTGCAGCGGCAGATTCTTGATCGTTTGCAGGCTCTGGCCCGGGAGCGCGGCACCGCGGTGCTGTTGATTACCCATGATCTGGGCGTCGCGCTGGATCGGGCTGATCGTGTTCTGGTCATGTACCGTGGACGTGTTGTTGAAAGCGGTGATACCCGGCAGATGTTCCAGCGACCGCAGCATGCTTATACCCGCGAACTGTTGAAAACCGTGCCGGCGCTGTCGGCGGCGGCTCATCCAGTGGTGCCCGAACGCCGTAGTCCGGCCTTCGAAAACGAGCGGCCATTGTTGGTGGTCGAACGACTGGGCAAGGACTTTTCCAGTTGGCGCAATCCGGGTTTGCCTGCCGTGGACGATGTGTCTTTCACGCTGCTGCGCCGAGGCACCACCAGTCTGGTGGGAGAGTCGGGCTCGGGTAAATCCACCACGGCGCGACTGATCCTCGGCCTGGAAAAGCTTGATAGCGGGCGGGTGCTGTTTGACGGTACTGAAATCAGCCAATACACCCGCCGTGACTGGCAAGCGCTGCGCCGCAGGATTCAGGTGGTTTATCAGAATCCGTATGCGTCGCTGGACCCTGGCTTCACGCTGGAGCAGATCATCACCGAACCGTTGCAGGCTTATGCCATCGGCGACAAAAACTGGCGCTCGGCCCGCGCCGCTCAACTGCTGGAGCAGGTAGAGCTGCCGTCACGTTTGCTGCATTGCCGACCGGCGCAGCTTTCCGGGGGGCAACGTCAGCGTGTCGCCATCGCGCGAGCCTTGGCGCTAGAGCCGGAGCTGGTGGTGCTGGACGAACCCCTTTCGGCACTGGATGCTTCGGTGCAGACCCAAATCCTGGCGCTGCTGGCCGATCTGCAACAGAGGTTGGGCTTGAGTTACCTGTTCATCTCTCATGATCTGACGGTGGTCCGGCAGATCTCCGATCAGGTAGTGGTGATGCAGGCGGGGAAGGTGGTGGAGAAGGGCGATACCGAACAGATATTCCAGACTCCGGCCCATCCCTATACCCGAGGTTTGCTCGCCGACGTGCCGGGCAGGCGTTACCTGGACCTGCTCGACGAATTTTCCCGAGCACTGGTGCTGCGCCGGATAGCAATTTGAGTGACGCCAGTGATGGCTGTGATGATCCTCTGTGGGAGCAGGGCTTGGTATGGGCGGCATTCCGACGATAAACGATAACGCGGTGTGTCTTCTGACTAAGTCTCATGCATCGCGAGCAAGCTCTGCTCCCACGGAGCCCACGGTTGTCCGCAAGACCGGCGTTAGCCGGGACATTCACCAAATATTCTTCGGGAGAAATACTGCTCACCCGGCTAAAGCCTTTCCTACAGATGCAGCACGCCGCCTTTGCTTATGCCTTTCAACTCTGTGAGCTGCCCACGTTATGCTCGTGGTGCATATTCTTAGCCGAAAGGGTTCGTTCGGATTTATGAAGTTTTAGATTAGCGTAGTGGCCATTGGTAAGCCTCACAGAATCATTCTGTGAGCTGCTCACAGACTGGATTGAGCCGCTAGATGACTTCTCCCGCCACGCCCTTCGCCAGACCCGAAGTCGCCAGTTTTGGCGATGACGCCTACAGCCGTATTCGTCGCGACATTCTTTCCTGCCGCTTGATGCCTGGCACAAAAATTACCGAGCCTGACCTGATGACCGAGTACGGCATCGGCAAAAGCAGTTGCCGCATCGCGCTGACACGGCTGTGCCACGAAAACCTGCTGCGTTCTATCCCCCGCAAGGGCTATCAGGTCGCGCCAATCACCTTGAAAGACGTGGAAGAAATCTTTGCCCTGCGGGTGCAACTCGAACCCATGGCGGCGCGGCTCGCTGTCGGGCGGGTTGATCTTGAGCAATTGCGTGCGCTGGAAGCCGCCTGCCGGGTTCGCCATCTGGCGCCGTTGTCGGAGCAGATCGATGTGTTCATGGACGCCAACAAGGCATTCCACATGGCGATCATCGAGGCCTCGGGCAATGAACGACTGGTGCGCACCTTGTCCGGTCTCATGGATGAAATGACCCGTCTGGTGGCACTGGGTTTCAATGTGCAAGGCACCAAACCCGAGATCAAGCACGATCACAACGCCATGATCAGCGCCTTTGAAGAGGGCGATGGCAAGCGTGCCGAGCTGATTGCTCGCCGCCATATCGAAACCTTTCAGGCAATGACGCTCGAGAAGGTTTACGACAGCCTCAGCGAATCGGGTGCGTCACTGCCCATGCTCGCCGCGAGGTTTGCCCGATGACTGCGCAGGCCTTCTTCTCGATCACAGCTCCCGCGCTAAGCCTGGACGGTATCTCCAAGAATTTTGGTGAACTGGAAGTCCTGCGTGATATCTCGGT
This sequence comes from Pseudomonas caspiana, assembly GCF_002158995.1. GTDB lineage: Bacteria > Pseudomonadota > Gammaproteobacteria > Pseudomonadales > Pseudomonadaceae > Aquipseudomonas > Aquipseudomonas caspiana. The sequence goes on from NZ_LOHF01000021.1 coordinate 65,970, forward strand.
GCAGGTCGCCCAGGGCGAAATTCTTGCCTTGCTGGGCACTTCAGGCTGCGGCAAAAGCACTCTGCTGAATATTCTGTCCGGACTGCTCAAAGCTGATCAGGGCAGTTTGCAACTGGAAGGCCAGGCCGCCGAACATTTTGACGGCTGGCGTCGCGTCGCCTACATGTTCCAGGAAGATCGCCTGTTGCCGTGGCGCACAGTGCGCAGCAACGTCGCATTTGGCCTGGAAGGGGCGGGTCTGAACAGGGCCGAGCGCCTCGCCCGTGCCGACGCGGCGCTGAGGCTGGTGGAACTGGAAGCATTCGCCAAAGCCTGGCCACATCAGCTGTCTGGGGGGATGCGCAGTCGCGTGGCCCTGGCGCGCAGTCTGGTGGTGGAGCCCAGCGTGCTGTTGATGGATGAACCGTTCTCCAAGCTCGATCCGCAAACCCGCAGCCAGATGCACCATGAGTTGCTGCGCCTGCAAGCGTTGAAAGGCATGACCATCGTCTTCGTCACCCATGATGTGGAAGAAGCCGTGGTGCTGGCCGACCGCGTAGTCGTACTGGAGCCACGTCCGGGGCGGATTCGGGACATTGTCGGGATCGACTTGCAGCGTCCCCGCGCTCCGACTGCCGCTGATGTCAGCGAGCAGGTTCGCCAATTGCGGTTGAAGGTATGAACAGCATGCTTTCCAACCGTTTCGTAATTCTATTGGCCCAGCGCCTGCTGCTGGTGGCGGTGTTCGCCATTGCCTGGTGGTACGCCGCTGGACGCTTGCCGTCGTTCGTGTTGCCAGGGCCGGAGAAGGTCTTCGCTGCTCTGAATACCCTGTGGCACAGCGCGACTTTTGTGCATGACCTGAGCGCGACCATGGGCCGGGTGTTCAGCGGTTTTGCCCTCGCAGCGCTGATCGGTACGCCGCTCGGTCTGGCCTTGGGGTCAAGCCGAACCCTGGCGCAATTCTTTGAGCCGATCCTGGCAGTGTTCAACACGGTCTCTTCTGCGATCTGGGCGATCTTCGCGATCATCTGGTTCGGCATTTCCGATGCGACCACCGTGTTTGTGGTGTTCATGACGTCGATGCCGCTGATCCTGACCAACGTCTGGCAGGGCGCCCAGACCGTGGAACGCCAGTACATCGATCTGGCGCGCTCGTTTCGCATGTCGCGCAGCCAGATCCTGGTCAAGATTTATCTGCCGACCATCCTCCCGTATTTCTTTTCCGGTGCGCGGCTGGCCTTCGGTTTCGGCTGGCGCGTGTCGCTGGTGGCGGAAACCCTTGGCGCGTCGGACGGTATCGGCTACCGCCTGCGGCAGGCGGCCGATCTGGTGCAGAGCGATCAGGTGTTCGCCTGGACGATCTTGCTGGTCACTTTGATGTTGCTGCTTGAGGCGGGTGTGCTCAAACCCCTCGAACGGCGTTTGTTTCGCTGGAAAACCTCCAATCAATGAACCCTCTAGGAACTGCACCCATGCGCAAGCTTTTTGCCGCCGCAGCGTTGGCGATGACTGTTTTTGTTTCTTTCTCCAGCCAGGCGGCCGAAGCCGTCCGCATTGGTTACTGGACCAGCGGAGTCAGTCTGGGCTATGGCTCGGTGCTTGAAGCCAAAGACTTTCTGGCCAAGCGCGGCATCGACGCGACCTTCGTGCATTTTCCGGATGTAAACGCGCCGATTCGCGCACTGGCAGCAGGCTCGATTGATCTGGCTTTCGGCGCGCCGGTAGCGGGCGTTTTCAGCGCCGCCGCAGAAGGTGTGCCGATCAAAATCTTTGCCGCGACCCAGCCTGCAGATGTGCAGTTCGTGGTGCCTGCGGATTCACCAATCAAGTCGGTGGCTGAGTTCAAAGGCAAGAAGATCGGCATGTCGCCCACTGGCTCTTCGGTGGCGGTGATCGCTGGCACGGTATTGGCGGGTAACTACGGCATTCAGCCCACGGACTTCTCGCTGATTGGTGGCAACGAATCGCGACTGGCGCAGTTCCTTTCACAAAAGCAGGTGGATGGTGCGGCCTTGCGTTCGTTGACCATCGACCAACTGGACGACGAACTGAAGGTTAAACGTCTGGGCAGCTTCGCGGATGAGTGGAAGAAACTGACCAAAACCGATGCTGTGCCGTACATCGGGGTTGGCGCAGTGAACGCCAAACTGGTGGATGAGCACCCGGAGACAGTGGCCAAAGTCATTGCTGCATTGCGCGACACCCTGGCCTGGGGCGCGAGCCACCACGACGAAGTAGTCGGCATTCTGGAAAAGAGCGCCAACCTGCCCACCAAGGACGCCAGGGTTTACGTCGGCCTGTGGAATGCCATGAACCGCGTGTCCTTCGAGCCTGCCGACATCGAGACCCTGAAGTTGCAGCACAAAGTCTTTATTGAGGGCGGTCTGGTCAAGGGCGCGCTCAAGGATGACCTGTTCGCTACCAAGCCTTACGCCGAATCAAAAAACCTCAAGTAATCCATCCCCGATTGATCACCAACTCAGGAGAAATCCCCAGTGAGCAAAACCATGAAAGCCTTGGTACTCGATGCACACGGCGACCTTGACCGTCTGCGTGTGGTAAGCGACAAGCCGCTACCGGCAGTCACCCAGGGTCACGTCGTGATCCGTGTTGGCGCGTCTTCTTTCAACTACCACGATGTGTTTACCGTCAAAGGCATGCCGGGCATCAAGGTGCCGCTGCCGGTGGTGATCGGCCTCGATCTGGCGGGCACCATTACTGAACTGGGCGAGGGCGTCAGTGGCTGGAACGTCGGCGACCGCGTTCTGGTGAATCCGTTGAAGCCCGACATCGGGCTGATGGGCGAAATGGTTGACGGCGGCATGGCTGAATACGCTCTGGTGGATGCCCGTCAGTTGATCAGCCTGCCGTCGGCGGTGAGCTTCGAGCAAGCGGCGGCATTGCCGGTGGCTTACGGCACCGCGCACCGAATGTTGATCACCCATAACACCGTCAAGCCGGGTGACCGGGTGCTGATTCTCGGTGCCAGCGGCGGCGTTGGCACGGCCAGTGTGATTCTCGCCAAACTGCTTGGCGCCGAAGTCATTGCCTGTGCGGGGAGTGATGCGAAGGGCGAGCGCCTCAAGGAAATCGGTGCCGATCACGTGCTCAATTATCGCGAGACTGACTTCTCCAAGTGGGCCATTGCCAAGTACGGCAAGCCACAACGCCGCACTCACGAAGGCGGTGTGGATGTGGTGATCAACTTCACCGGTGGCGACACCTGGGTGCCATCGCTCAAATGCCTGAAGCGTGGCGGCACTTTGCTGGTGTGCGGCGCAACTGCAGGCCACGATCCTGCCGAGGATTTGCGCTACGTGTGGAGCTTCGAGCTGAACATCAAGGGCTCCAACAGCTTCTACGAGGAAAACCTGGTGGGCCTGCTGGACTTGATCGCTGAAGGCAAGATCGACCCGCTGATCGACCGTGTTCTGCCGCTGGAACAGGCCGCCGAAGGCCTGGCCCTGATCCGCGACCGCGAAGTGCTGGGCAAGGTTGTCGTCAAGCCCTGAGCCCTTTTTAACCGTTTAACGCTGTACCGCTGCCGGAGTTTTTGATTCGGCGGCATGGGGCTCTGCACGTTCAATTCAGCCGCCTAACCGAATTGAAATGCATGTTTCTGTAGGCGCGCACGAGCACCGCGATGGCGGTGGCTCAGGCAGAACGCTATCGCTGCCTCGGTGCTCGTGAGCTCCTACCAAACTCAACAACCAGGAAATTAAACATGACCGATACATTGCCAACTGCAGCTGACATTCAGGCCCGCTTGCTCAAAGGGCCTTACCACCAATGGCTGGGCCTTGAAGTCATTGAGGTGGGTGAGGGCAGCATCGAGCTCACCGCCAAATGGCGCGAAGAGTGGGTGGTTAACGTCGAAGGTGGCTATACCCACGGCGGCATTCTCGCGGCACTGGTTGACCTGACTGCCGACTGGGCGCTGGTCTCCAAAACCGGCAAGGGCGTGCCTACCGTTGACTTGCGCGTTGACTACCACCGTGCGGCGAAAGGTGATTTGCGCGCCACTGGCCGGGTGATCAAGTTCGGCAAGCAGTTCTCGGTGGCCGAAGCGCAGGTATTCGATGGCGAGGGACATCTGGTCGCCAGTGGGCGTGGCCTGTATTCGACTCCTGCACCCAAGGCCTGATCATGCAAACCGCTCTGGATCATCTGGTCATCAACACTCGTTTTGAGACTGACACCGCAGCTCAAGTGTTCGCTGCGCTGGGTTTCACCCTCACGCCGCGTGGCTATCACTCGCTGGGTTCACTCAACCATTTGATGATGTTCCCGGGCGGCTACCTCGAACTCATCGGCCTGCCGCTGGGCACGCGCAAATTACGCCAGGAGGTGCTGGACAGCCCACTGGGCATCGACGGTCTGGTGCTGAATACCAGGAATGCTCACGCCACTCACAGCGAACTGGTCAGCGCCGGTTTTCTGGTGCAACCGGTACAACGCTTCTCCCGTGCGGTGGAGCATCAGGGGCGCGATCTGACCGCACGTTTTACCACGGTGCGCTTGCAGGCCAACGAGTTCGCAGCCGGTCGCGTTTACTACTGCCACCACGAAACCCCGGAGCTGGTCTGGCAGCGGCAGTGGCTGACGCATGCCAATGGTGTCAGTGCGATTATCAAACTGACGGTGCTCAGCGCAGAGCCCGAAGCGGAAGCTGCACGCTACGCTGCCCTCGGTCAACTGGGCGATGGCTTTGCACTGGACATTGTCGATCAGGCCACTCTTGAGCAGCGCTTCGGTGCGTCCGCCAGTCGGTTAAGCCAACGAGACGAGCGCTTTGCGGCGATCACCTTGCGTTGCGTCGATCCGGTTGAACTGGCGCGGCTGGCTGAACAGGCGGGCTTGAGTCATCGGGTCGAAGCGGACCGGGTGCTGGTCGAGATTGCCGAATTTGAAACCGTGCTGGAGTTTGTCTCGTGATCAACGGCATAAAAAACCTTGGTCGCGTGATTGACCGGCAAGCTGATCGGGACCGGATCGCGTTTGTTGGCGTCTGCGATACGGCCTCGACCGGTGGGAGCGAACGTGTTCGCAAGGCAGCGAATCTGACACACCGCCTCGCGAGCAATTTCGCTCCTGCCGGGGATGACGCTGCAGAAAGAATCATCACCTACGGCGAACTTGACGCCCTCGCCGACGGCATCGCCCGGGCGCTTGCCTTGCGCGGTTATGTTCAGGGTGATCGGGTTGCGCTGCTGGCCGCCAATTCCGTGGAATACCTGGCAGTGGTGCTGGGCATCATGCGTGCGGGGCTGGTGGCTGTGCCGGTCAATTACAAGTTTCCCAATGCCACGATCCATTACGTGATTGCCGACAGTGGGGCGCGGTTGTTGTTCTGTGATCCGCGTCGTTTGCCGTCAGCGCCCGCCGGGCTGGAGACGATAGAGTTAAGTGCCGAGGGGCTTACCGCTTTCGCCGACCCCGGCCCGTTTGATGCTTTCGAACCGCTGGCAGACGAACCCGCGCTGATCCTCTACACCTCAGGCTCCACCGGCAAACCCAAAGGCGTCATCCTCAGCCATGCTGCGCATTTATGGGTGGTGCAAACCCGGTTGCAGGCAACCCGTCTGGCTGATGAAAAACCGCTGATTGCTGCGCCGTTCTATCACATGAATGCGTTGGCGCTGGCCTTCCTCAGCCTTGCTTCCCATGCGACAACGGTTCTGCTACCGCAGTTTACTGCCGCCAGTTATATCGCTGCGATTCAGCGCCACCGCTGCACCTGGTTGACCGCCGTACCGCCGATGATCGCCATGATGCTCAGTGAAAAAGCCTTGTTGGCCGAAGCCGATTTTTCCTCGGTGCGCGTCGTGCGAATGGGCTCTGCACCGGTGAGCGCCAGCCTGCTGGAGCAAATCCATCGTCTGCTGCCTGAAGCAAAAGTCATCAACGCCTATGGCACGACCGAAGGCGGGCCGGTGGTCTTTGCGCCCCATCCTGACGGGTTGCCCAGCCCACCGATGTCGCTGGGTCGTGCCCACCCCAAGGTTCAGGTGCGCTTGCGTGACGAAGCGGGCGCGCTGAGTAATCAGGGTGTGCTGGAGCTGCGCAGCCCCGGTTTGATGAGCGGTTACCACCATCGTCCGGACCTGCCTTTGCCGTTTACTGCGGATGGTTACTACATCACCGGCGACGTATTTACCCGCGATGCGCAAGGGTTCTACACCTTTGTCGGCCGACGCGACGACATGTTCGTCAGCGGCGGCGAGAACATCTATCCCGGCGAAATAGAAAAGCTTCTGGAGCGTCATCCCGCCGTCCAGCAGGCCTGCGTTGTACCCGTGGAAGACGCCATCAAAGGTCATAAACCGGTCGCATTCGTGGTCCTGAGGGAAGGGTTTGCCGCTACCGAACAACAGTTGAAAAGCTTCGTGCTGGAGCACGCTGCGGCTTATCAGCATCCGCGCCGGGTCTGGTTCCTCGACGCATTACCCCTCGCCACCACTAACAAGATCGACCGCCGCGCCCTGATCGATCAGGCGCTCTCTGGATTGACTCAATAAGGACTGCTCATGACCCTTGCAAAGTTATTGCTGCCGCTGTCTGTGCCCCTGATGTTCGCCGCCACCCACGTTTGGGCACTGGATGATGTAACCGTGGCGCTGGCGATCCCGCCTGCCGTGCATGACGGCGCAGCTTACGCCGCCGCTGAAGAACTGGGCCTGTTCAAGGAGCAGGGCCTGAAGGTCAACGTAGTGGTGTTTCAAGGCGCGGGGGCGCTGTTGCCTCAACTGGCAAGCAAGCGTGTGACCTTTGGTTTTCCGGTGGCCGAGCCGATCATTTCCAGTTACTTCAACGGCAAGGATCCGTTGCCGGTGCGCTACTTCTATAACGGCGTGCCGAGTCAGACCATGGAGTACGCGGTGCTGGCGGACTCGCCGATCAAGTCCCTGGCCGATCTGAAAGGTAAGCAGATCGGCGTGGGAGCTTTGACTTGGGGCACCTTGCCCAACAGCCGCGCCGCGTTGCGAATTGCTGGGCTGGAGCCGGGTAAGAACGTCGAGTTTGTTGCGGTTGGCGCATTGGGTGCGGGCTTTCAGGCGCTGAAAACCGGACGTGTCGATGCGCTCAATTTCAACAGCAGTTGGGATGACATGCTGGAGCTGTCCGGTACGCCGATTCGCCGGATTGCCTACCCACCGGTTTTTCAGGAAAACCCCGGCAATGGCTTCGTCGCCCATGTGGACACGTTCAAGGAAAATCCGGACCTGATCCGTCGTTTTGGCCGTGCTTACACCCAGGGGCAACTGGTCTGTGAGGCTAACCCGACGTATTGCGTGCAGGCGTTCTGGCGCCAACATCCGGAAAGCAAACCGGCTGACGCCGACGGCAAAGGTTTGGCCGATGCCCGCGAGCTGCTGGTTCGCCGTTTGCGCAACACCTTGCATCACCCGGATGGCAGCGCCCGCGTGCCGGGTGAATACAACCTGCAGATCATCAAGGATGCGATTGCAGCCATGGCGAAAACCGGGGAGTTCCCGACCGCCGATGTGCCGGTAGACACGATTTTCTCCAACGAATTTGTTCCCGCCTTTAGTGAGTTCGACCGCGCCGCGTTGCTCAAGCGTGCTGAGGAGGCGCAATGAGTGTGCAGTACTGGATTGACGCTGATGAAGGGCTGATCGACCAGCCCCGGCACATCCGTTTCACCGGGCTGGCAGCGGGCGAAGCGAAGTTGCGCGCATGGATGGACGGTGCTGACGGCAGCCGCTGGGAGAGTCAGGCGCAATTTCTGATCGGCGCACAGGGTGAGCTTGATCTGACCAGAGACGCACCGTTCGCCGGCGACTGGTCAAGCGCCGATGCCATGGGATTGGTGTGGTCGATGCGACAGGTTGCGCCGCCAGTCTCCGTACCTCTTCAGGAAAGTCTCGCGGCGCAGCGTGTTGAATTGCAATTGACCGACGCTCAGGGCCAGCAAGTTAACGCGGGGTTTACACAGCACTATCTGGCACCTGGCGTGCAACGCAGCGAGATCAGGGAGGGCGGAATCAGCGCCACGCTGTTTCAACCCGCCGGTGATCAGCCCCGTGCAGCCGTGGTGGTGCTCAATGGTTCTGGCGGCGGCACACCGGAGCAGCGTGCTGCGCTCTATGCCGCTCACGGCTATACCGCGTTGGCGCTGGGCTATTTCAAGGCGCGAAATCGCCCCGAACACATCAGCGATACGCCGCTGGAATATTTTCAGCAGACGCTGGAGTGGGTGGTTGCCACGCTCAAGCCCAAGAACGGCTTTATCGCTGTCGCAGGTTTGTCCCGTGGCGGCGAACTGGCGCTGCTGTTGGGGGCGCGCTTTCCGGCATTGGTCAGCGCTGTCATTGGTTACGTACCCAGTTCGGTGGTACACGGCACCTTGCGCGCCGGTCGACCGGATCAACCCCGGGACGCCGATGCCTGGACCTGGCAAGGGCAGCCGCTGGTCAATGTCTGGCAGGGCAACCCGCTGGTGGACTGGCGTCCGTTCGATGTGGCTGAGCCTGCGGGCGCGCCGATTCGTCAGGCACCTGCCTTTGTGGCGGTGCAACAGGATGCGCCGTCGGTGGCGCGGGCGCGTATCCCGGTGGAAAACATCAACGGTCCGCTGTTGCTGATCTCGGGTGACGATGACGGTTTCTGGCCTTCGACGGCCTATTGCGCAGAAATCGAATCGGACCTGAAGGCGCGTGGTCATGCCTGGCCGGTGGAGCACGTGCTGAATCAGGGCGCCGGACATGCCATCGGTTTTCCGTATGTGCCCACCACGGTCATTGCGCGTCTGCATCCGGTGGCCAAGGTGTTGATCAGCGGCGGCGGTACGCCTGCGGCCAACGCGCTGGCCAACCAGCACAGCTGGAGCAGGGTGTTGAGCTTTCTTGAGCAGGCTGTTGCAGCGAAAGGCCTTTCGCGATGAGTGCCACGATGAGAGCCGCGCTGAGTTTGCAAACGGTAGGGCTTACCTACGAAACCCGTCGTGGCCATATTCAGGCGTTGAGCAATATCGACCTGAAGGTTGCCGAGGGTGAGTTCGTTGCATTGTTGGGGCCGTCCGGCTGTGGCAAGTCCACGTTGCTGAAACTCGCGGCAGGTTTGTTGCCGGTCTCCAGTGGTCGCATCGAGCTGGCGGGCAATGAGGTGCAGGGGCCCAGTCGGCAAAGCGGCGTGGTGTTTCAGAAACCCAATATGCTGCCCTGGAAGTCAGTGCTGGATAACGTCCTGCTGCCCGCGAAAACCCTGGGGCTGCCCATGGTCGAAGCGCGGCAGAGGGCGCTGCAGTTACTGGAGCTGGTGGGCCTGCAGGCATTTGCCAATGACTATCCTTTCGAACTGTCAGGTGGCATGCAGCAGCGAGTCGGTATTGCCCGAATGTTACTGCATGACCCGCGCATGCTGCTGATGGATGAGCCGTTCGCTGCGCTGGATGCCATGTCCCGGGAGGCATTGACCCTTGAGTTGCAGCGTATCTGGAGCGTGCATCGCAAGTCGGTGCTGTTCATTACTCACAGCATTCAGGAAGCCGTGTTTCTCGCTGACCGGGTGCTGGTGATGTCGCCGTCGCCGGGCACCATCATTGATGAATTGCCCATCCCGCTGCCGCGCCCACGCACTCTCGATACCCTCAACGACCCGCAGTTCACCGCGCTGTGTCATCACCTGCGGAGGCATTTCAGCCATGCGTAGATTTCTGCCCTTGTTGTACCCACTGACCAGCCTGGCGGTGCTGATTCTGGTTTGGGACCTGGCCGTGCGCGGGCTGGGTATTTCCGATTACCTGCTGCCACCTCCTTTGGCGGTGTACCACGCGCTGGCCAATGGTTTTGCCGATGGCACCCTGTGGCCGCACATCGCGACAACGGTAATCGAGACGTTGAGTGGCTATGTGATCGGTTCGGTACTGGCTGTGGTGCTTGGCGCGGTGCTGGCTGAATCACGGACTTTCGAACGCTTTGTCTACCCGCTGCTGATCGGCCTACAGGCCACGCCAAAGGTCGCGCTGGGACCGATCATTCTGGTCTGGTTCGGCTTCGGCATGACGTCGAAGATCGTCCTGGTGACGCTGGTGTGTTTCTTCCCGTTGTTCGTCAACACGGTCAATGGCATTCGTCGCACGGATCCGGAACTGCTGGACGCCTGTCGGGCATTTTCTGCGTCGCGCCTGTACTTGCTGCTGCATGTGAAGTTTCCGGCTGCGGCAGGGGAAGTCTTTGCCGGGCTGCAGATCGGTATTTCCCTGGCGCTGATCGGCGCGGTGGTGGCCGAGTTTCTCTCGTCGCAAAGCGGGCTGGGTTATCTGATCGCTTCAAGCTCGGTGAGCATGAACATGGCGACGATGTTCAGCGGCCTGATTCTGCTGGCACTGATCGGCCTGTGCGGCGCGCAAAGCGTACGGGCGATCCAGCATCGCGTGATTTTCTGGGAGCCGGGTGCCGCTCGGCGACAACGTAAAGACTGAATCAAGGAGTGCTCATGGCTTTCGATTGGCAAAACCCTTATCCCACCACCCGTATTCCGTTGTTCGCCCGTAATGTGGTGTCGACGTCGCATCCGCTCGCGGCCCAGGCCGGACTGAATATTCTGCTGGCCGGTGGTAACGCTGTGGACGCGGCGATTGCGGCTGCGGCGATGTTGACCGTTGTCGAGCCCGTGTCCAATGGACTGGGCAGCGACGCATTCGCGATTCTTTGGGACGGAAAGCAACTGCATGGCCTGAACGCATCCGGCCCGGCGCCGCAGGCCTGGGATCTGGAGCATTTTCGCAGTCGCTACGGCGAGGATGGCGCAGGGCGCGTCAAGCGTCCGGTACGTGGTTGGGATTCAGTGACCGTGCCTGGCGCAGTGGCCGGTTGGGCTGCGCTGCATGAGCGTTTCGGCAAGCTGCCGTTCGCTGACATTCTGGAACCGGCCGCCCAAGTGGCCGAGCGCGGTGTGACTCTGGCACCCACCGTGGCGCATAAGTGGTCGGGTGCTGTGCCATTGCTCAATACCCAGCCCGGTTTTGCCGAAACTTTCATGCCCGGCGGACGTGCGCCGCGTATCGGCGAGAAGTTCGTCTTCAAGGACGCCGCACGGACCTTGCGCCTGCTTGGCCAACAAGGTGGCCGGGCGTTTTATGAAGGCGAGATCGCTGAGGCCATTGTCGGTTTCGCCCGGCAGACTGGCGGGGCACTGACTCTTGACGACCTGCGCAACTATCAGCCGGAGTGGGTCAAGCCGATCTCCAAATCCTATCGCGGTTATGACGTACACGAGATCCCGCCGAACGGGCAGGGCATTGCGGCGCTGATTGCGCTGGGAATACTGGAGCGCTTTGACGTGGGTTCACTGCCGCTGGATTCGGCGCAATCCCAGCACTTGCAGATCGAAGCCATGAAGCTGGCGTTTGCCGATATTTATCAGTACGTGGCTGATCCTTCTAGCATGGAGGTGACGCCGGAGCAGATGCTGGACGATGCGTACCTGGACCGCCGCGCCAGGCTCATCAATCCGGCCAAAGCCAGTGATCCGGGCTTTGGCATGCCGCGTAGCGGCGGCACCGTGTACCTGAGTGCGGCGGATGAAAACGGCATGATGATTTCATTCATCCAGTCCAATTACATGGGCTTTGGATCAGGGATTGTGGTGCCTGAGTACGGGATCAGCTTGCAGAATCGTGGTGCTGGTTTTTCCAGTGATCCGAAATCGGCCAATGTGGTCGCGCCGGGCAAGCGGCCGTTCCATACGATCATTCCGGCCTTCCTGACCAAGGACGGCAAGCCGCAGATGAGTTTCGGGGTAATGGGCGGGGACATGCAGCCGCAGGGTCATTTGCAGACGCTGGTGCGGATGCTGGATTACAACCAGCAGCCTCAGGCGGCCTGCGATGCACCGCGCTGGAAGGTCAATCGGGATTTTTCAGTGGACCTGGAGGACACCCTGGCCGCAGCGACGGTGGGTGGTTTGCGGGATTTGGGGCATCGCTTGAAGTCGGTGGAGGATCCGTACATGGACTTCGGTTCGGGGCAGTTTATCTGGCGGCTGTCAGAGGATGCGGACCATGGTTATGTGGCGGCCAGTGACAGCCGCCGAGATGGGCATGCGGCGGGGTTTTAGCCTGGCGCTGTCGCGCAACAAACACAGACCTGTAGGAGCGCACGAGCACCGCAAGGCCGCGATAGCGGTGTATCAGACGAAACGCCATCGCGGCCTCGCGATGCTCGTGCGCTCCTACAAAAAAGCACTCCGAATCAGGTGATTATGTTTTTTGAAATGACGCAGCGCTTTTTCCAGACACAGCGCTGTGGCGCAGTAAACAAGGACCTGTGAGCGCACGAGCACCTACAAAAAAGCACTCCGAATCAGGAGTTATGTTTTTTGAGATGACGCAGCGCTTTTTCCAGACACAGCGCTGTCGCGCAACAAACACAGACCTGTAGGAGCGCACGAGCACCGCGAGGCCGCGATAACGGTGTATCAGACAAAACGCCATCGCGGCCTCGCGATGCTCATGCGCTCCTACAAAAAGGTATTCCAACCAGACCGTTGTAGTTCGTTTGATAAGCGCTGCGATCCAGCCCCGGGAGCGAGCTTGCCTACGCTATCGTCACTCGACTCTCTGTAAACCCGGTTCAAGCTGCTGTCGTCTGAATTGCCCGGGCGGCAGCCCGTGTATCTGCCGAAAACGTCTCGAAAAATACGCTTCATCTGCAAAACCGCACAGGCGTGCGACTTCGCCTACGGGTTTTGAGCCGTTAAGCAGGTAATTGCGCGCGGCGTGCATACGCCGTTCCAGAACCAGTTCGCTGAAGGTTTTACCTATTTCCTTACGCAGCCAGTGGGTCAGGTACGTGGGCGACAGGTAGGTAGCCGCGGCGACTTTTTTCAGGCTCAGGTCCGGGTCGGCAAGGTGTTTGCGCACGTACTCGGACATTCGTGTCAATGCATCGCGACGGCTCAGTTGTGCGGCATTGCCATCGGCAAGGCTCACCAGTGGCTCGCCATATAACGTGCAAACCGTGCTGATCAGTTGCAGCAACAGGCCCTTGAGCATTTCCCGGGTGCCAAACTGGCGGTTCTGGTCCAGCGCGCGCATCTGCTCAAGCAACGCACAGATTTTGTCGAACTCATTCTGTTCAAGAATGAAGTCCAGATGTTCCTGAAACCTGAATGGTGACAGCTCCGGCGCAAGCAGGATTGATACGTCCTCCAGATCCAGCGGGTCGCACTCCAGGTGCGGGAGCAGGAAGGTCTGGGAAAAGTTGATGACCATGAAGTTGCTGTCCGCAGGGTGCGGGATCATGTGCATGCGATGCGGCAGGATGAACGCCAGAGCGTTGCGCGGGAAGGGCCGTTCGACGTTGCCGATGTGCTGGACGGTATCGCCACCCAGATTGATCTGGATCTGAAAATACTCATGGCGGTGGGGACTGGTTTCTGCGCTTCGGGCGGTCTTGTCGCGGATATAAAAATCAGCCCGCTCGCTGCGTTGCTGCATGCCGTAGGTGGGCACATGTTGGGTCAGGTGCATGGACGACAACTCCTGCTGGTCTTTCCAGAGCGCTAGGGATTTTATGGCGCAATCCTCTATTTGTTGGTGTTCATATGATGACCAAGCATGCGCGGTTAGCCGTAATGCAAGCAACTGGTTTGCGTCGATGTCCAAAACATTGGCGTGATGGCACAAAAGTTTAAAAGGCTCTAAATAAGTATTTTCAGGGGTGTGTACGGGCAATTTGCAGGTGTTGCCCCATGGCGAATTTTTTTGGACTTCTTTGATGTACGCCGCCTTTAACTGAAAAAACGGTCTAACCGGATCATTGATTTTCCATGGTTGTACGATAACTTGAAGGCCGTTGCAGACCGACATCTATCAACAATAATTAAAAGGTGCTCGTATCATGACTTCCGATTTTCGCCGCTTTGCCTCTCCGTTTTACGCGTCTTCTCGCGTCACCTCATGCACATTCAGTCCCCCCTGTTGATACCGCTGCGCGCCTGATCTGCTGATCAACGGCGCCTCAATCCCCCGGCAGTTCTTTTCGCTCTTGGTTCAAGGGTGATGGCTTGCTTTGTCCGAAAACCGGCAACTCCCAACAATAATGAGGCTACTTCATGTCAAGTACCCAAACCTCCCAAGCCGCAGTGGCAAGCGCTGCCACCGCCCCCAAAGACACCGTTACTTCCCAGCGACTGCCGACCCGCCGACGCTGGTTCATGCTTTCGCTGTTGCTGATTGCAACGATCATCAACTACGTCGACCGGGTGAATATCTCTATCGCGGCACCGTTCATGGCCAAGGACCTGGGCCTGGACAAGGTTGAGATGGGCCTGATCTTTTCCGCCTTCGCCTGGACATATGCGTTGGCGCTGGTGCCAGCGGGTTTTGTCGCTGACCGCTTCGGTTCGCGGATCACCTACGGGGTTTCGCTGATCAGTTGGTCGGCGGTTACCGTATGCCAGGGCCTGGCAGGCGGCTTTGCTTCCCTATTCGGCTTGCGTCTGGCTGTCGGGGCCATGGAAGCCCCGGCATTCCCCGCTAACAGCCGTGCCGTGACGGTCTGGTTTCCGGCCCGCGAGCGGGGCATGGCCAGCAGCATTTATGTGTGCGGGCAGTATCTGGGCACTGCGTTGTTCACCGGCGTTTTGTTGTGGCTGGCGACCACTTATGACTGGCGCCATGTGTTCTACAGCACCGGCCTGGTCGGGATTGTGTTCGGCATCATCTGGCTGTTTGTCTATCGCGATCCGCTGAATTGCAAAAAGGTCAGCAAGGAAGAACTGAAGTACATCGAAGACGGCGGTGGCCTGGTCAAAAGCAGTCAGGAACGCACCAAATTCAACTGGCGGCAGATTGCCGAGCTGTTTCGCTATCGGCAAATCTGGGCAATCTGCATCGGTAAGTTCGCCAGCACCTCGGCATTGTATTTCTTCCTGACCTGGTTCCCGACGTACCTGATCGAAGAGCGCCACCTGACCATGATCAAGGTGGGTATCTTCGCCGTGTTGCCGTTCATTGGGGCCACAGTAGGCATTCTGCTGGCGGGCATCGTTTCCGATCTGTTGATCCGTCGTGGCTACTCGATGTCCTTCGCACGCAAGTTGCCGCTGGTGGTGGGCTCGATGCTGGGTATGTCGATTGTGCTGGTCAATTTCACCGACTCCAACGCGCTGTGCATTGCGGTGCTGACCACTGCGTTTTTCGCGCAGGGGATTGCATCTGCGTCCTGGGCGGCAGTCTCGGAAGTCGCCCCTAAAGAGCTGATCGGTCTCACCGGTGGGGTGACCAGCCTGGCAGCAAACATAGGCGGGATTGTCACGCCGATTGTCATTGGCGGCATCGTCCATGCCACCGGCTCGTTCGCCATGGCGTTCTGGTTTATCGGCGGTGTGGCACTGATTGGCACCTTGTCTTACTCGCTGCTGTTGGGCCGTCTGTATCGCATCGAGTTGCAGACCCGTTAAGGCAAATACCCCTTTTTAATCCAGGACGAAGCCGCTTTCGTCCAACTTTGCGCACGCTCAGCGTCGTAGGCTGAACGCTCTGGTCAGGACGTTGCACGAGGACAACAATGAATAATTACGTATTTACGCCCGCCACCGTTGCAACGTTGCCCGTCGAGGGCAGCAACGCCCGATTCCCGGTCGGCCGCGTGTTTTGTCTGGGGCGCAATTACCCGTGGGGAGATTCAACCGGGCAGCCGCGTGAGGCTCCGGTGTTCTTCATGAAGCCTGCCAGCTCGGTGATTGACGCGCTCGGTGAAATCGCTTTCCCGCCGCTGACGGAAGAGTTCTGCCATGAAATCGAACTGGTGGTGGCGATCGGCGAGGGCGGTTCGAACATTTCCGAGGACAACGCTCTGGAGCACGTCTGGGGTTATGCCGCCGGGCTGGACCTGACCCGTCGCGACTTGCAGAAAGTTGCCAAGGTCGCTGGCATGCCCTGGGACGGCGCCAAGGCGTTTGATGGTTCGGCGCCTGTCACGACGATCATGCCGGTGAGCCAGATTGGCCACCCCAGCGAGGGTGCCGTATGGCTCGCGGTGAATGGCGAGGAGCGGCAGCGTTCGACGCTGGAAAATCAGATCTGGTCGGTGCGTGAAGTGATCAGCCGCTTGTCTCAATCCATCACGCTCAGGCCGGGTGATTTGATCATGACCGGCACGCCGCCAGGCGTAGATGCACTCCAGCCGGGCGATGTGATCAGCGCAGGAATTGACGGCGTCGGTCAGCTTGAAGTGCGCGTCGGTCCGCGGCCGACCGCGATCTAGAAAAACCAACGCAAGACCCTCTAGAGCCGGCCAAGTGTCGCTGATGCCGCTGTCGCACAGCCAACATGAACCTGTAGGAGGGCACGAGCACCGCGAGGCCGCGATAGCGGTGTACCAGACAGGGCGCCATCGCTGCCTCGCGGTGCTCGCGAGCTCCTACAGGTCGGATGCATCCAGAAGCATGTTTGTTTGCCCAACACCCCATTCGAAACAAGGAGAACAACAATGTCCAATAACACTTCCTCCAAAATAGCCTTGGTGACCGGTGCCGGTAGTGGTGTCGGTCAGGCCGTCGCTCGTGTTCTGTTGGCTGAGGGTTACAAGGTCGTGGTGGTCGGCCGTCGTCTGGAACCGTTGCAGGCTCTGGTCGATGAGGCCCATGGCCAAGGGCGTGAAGCCCTGGCGGTGTCGGTTGATGTGCGTGACCCGGCCAGCGTCGATGCAATGTTTGCCACCGTCGAAGAGGTCTATGGTCGTCTGGACGTGATCTTCAACAATGCGGGGATCAATGCGCCTGCGGTGCCAATGGACGAGTTGCCGGTAGAAAAGTGGCTGGACGTGATCAATACCAACCTGACGGGGGTGTTCCTGTGTTCGCGGGGCGCCTTTGCGCTGATGCGTCGGCAGCAGCCGCAAGGTGGACGGATCATCAATAACGGGTCGATTTCAGCGCACACACCACGACCGTTCACTGCGCCCTATACCGCCAGTAAGCATGCGGTGCTGGGCCTGACTAAATCCCTCGCGCTGGACGGCCGCGAGTTCAATATTGCGTGCAGCCAGATTGATATCGGCAATGCGTTGACCGAGCTGTCGGTCCGCATGACCAAAGGCGTGCGCCAGGCCAACGGCGAGATCGCCGTCGAGCCCATGATCGACGTCAAGCATATCGCCGACGCCGTTGCGTATATGGCCAGCCTGCCGCTGTCCGCCAACGTTCTGAACATGACCGTCATGGCCACCAACATGCCCTTTGTCGGTCGCGGCTGAAACCCGTCTTGTCATCTTTTCAGAGGTTCTCATGAAGCCAGAAGTCCTGTTGCTCAGCCCTATCCTGATTCCACACATTCGTGCCCAGCTCGATGAGCTGTTCACCTTACGGCCTTATCATCTGCAAACCGATAAAGCGGCTTACCTGAAGGAACACGGCGCTAATATTCGTGGCGTGATTACTGGCGGCCACACCGGTATTACTCATGCGGTAATGGAGCAGTTGCCCAAGCTGGAAGTGATCGCGGTCAATGGTGTCGGCACTGACGCGGTGGACCTCGCGTATGCCCAGGACCGTGGCATTCATGTGACTGCCACGATTGGTGCGCTGACTGAAGATGTAGCCGACCTGGCCATCGGGCTGTTGATTTCGGCGTGTCGCGGTTTGTGTACCGGCGACCGCTATGTGCGCGCCGGTGAATGGGCAAAAAGTGCAACGCCACTGGTGCCCTTGCCACTGGCTCGTCAATTCAGCGGGATGCGAATCGGTATTGTCGGTATGGGCCGGGTAGGGCGCGCCGTTGCTGTTCGGGCCGCAGCGTTTGGGTGCCCGATCAGCTACACCGACCTGCAACCCATGAATGATGTTCCCCATACCTTCGTCGCCGACCTTACCGAACTGGCCCGCGACAGCGATGCACTGATTCTCGCGGCAGCGGCTGACAAGGCCGAAGGCATCATCAATGCTCAGGTCTTGCAGGCACTGGGCAGCGAGGGATATCTGATCAACGTGGCACGGGGCAAGCTGGTCAATGAGCCGGACCTGGTCGCTGCGCTGAACGCAGGGCAGATCGCCGGTGCCGGGCTTGATGTGTTTGTCGATGAGCCGAATGTGCCCGAAGTCTTTTTCGCCACTGAGCAAGTGGTGCTGCAACCGCACCGGGCCAGCGCCACCGTGCAGACCCGTACGCGTATGGCGCTGATGGTCGTGTCCAGTCTGGTCGACACCTTCGCCGGGAAAAAGCCCGAGCGGTGTGTGACGGGCTAGCCTCTGTGCAGCCCTGCATAAGTCGCCCGGGAGTTGCTGACACCATGCTGTCGCGCAGCCAACATGGGATGTAGGAGCGCGCTTGCCCGCGATTCGGTTTGTCAGTCGATGAATATCTGGCTTGCGCTGACGTCATCGCTGGCAAGCGCGCTCAGAAGATGCATTTCATTGCAGGATGTATCTCACTCACTACAAATCGCCGTTAACCAAACCTGTGCAGAGGCTTGAGATCCACTGCTGCGGGCAACCCGACACAGCCCACCCAAGGCTGTCGGTTGTCTTGAACAGGCCTCATCCGTTTTTTACGCGGGCTTTGCTACAGCTCTTCTCCCACGAGGGCTGTAGCTTTTTTTGTCGCGCAAAATGACATTGTTCTTTCCCGTGCAGCATCCCTTTCTGACAGCTCAAAGCCCATGGACGAAGTCTTCTCGAACACAGCGCTCCCTGCTGATTAATGAATCTGGTTCAGGAGTCTTATTACATCCAGCCATATAGTCATGGTCTCGCATGCTGGTTAAGTTCCACCCCGTCTTAAGCGGGCGCAGGTACGAAAGCCATGAGCATCAAAGCCGTCAACACCCTGGAAATCCGCATCAACCCCGAGGCTGACTCACAGCTTGAGCAGCATCTGCAGGCCTGCGTGGCACGCATTGAACCCATGCAGGGCTGTCTGGGCTATTCACTGATTCGTAGCGCCAGTCGGGACGATGTGTGGATCATGAGTGGCTACTGGTCCAGTGCTGAGCAGATGACTGCACATTTCTCCAGCGCGCCGATGACCGAGATTGTCAGCTCGCTGATCGATTCCTGCGGGGGCCTGACATTCGCCAGCTTTATCCCGATGGTGGAAAAGTAAGGCGTGACAATTCCAGATGCTTTAATTGGACGGACTTGCCAGCTCCGGCACTCAGTTGCCCCAGAAAACGGAAACCAGCATGCAGCAGGAAAACTTCAACGATCTTTTCGCCTTTGCCGCCGTTGCGACCGATCGCAGTTTTACCAAGGCTGCCGCCAAACTGGGTGTCAGCCCGTCGGCCTTGAGCCATACCATCCGCAATCTCGAAGCCCGGCTGGGGTTGCGTTTGTTGACGCGTACCACCCGCAGTGTTTCGCCGACCGAGGCCGGTGAGCGTTTATTGCGCACGGTGAAGCCGCGTTTCGACGAGATCACTTCGGAGTTGGCGGTGTTGAGCGATCAGCGTGAAACGCCAGCTGGGACTATCCGTATTACCGCCAGTGAGCACGCGGCCATTTCCATCATTGCTCCAGCGTTGCAAAAGCTGTTGCCGCGGTACCCGGATATCAATGTCGAGGTGAGTGTCGATTCCGGCCTGACCAACATCGTTGCCGAGCGTTTCGACATTGGCGTGAGGCTAGGCGAACGGGTTGCCAAAGACATGATTGCCGTGCGGATCAGCCCTGATCTGCGCTGGGTAATCGTCGGTTCACCAGACTATTTCAGCAGACATCCGACACCCGTAGTCCCGCAGGACCTGACCGGGCACAACTGCATCAATATTCGCTTTCCGACCCATGGCGAACTGTTTGTCTGGGATTTCGAAAAGGATGGCCGCGAAGTCAAGGTGAGGGTAGAAGGGCAACTGACGTTCAACAGTATCGTCATGCGTCTGGATGCGGCAGTGGCGGGTCTGGGGCTGGCTTATGTGCCTGAAGACCGGGCATTACCATTCATTGAAGACGGTCGATTGATTGCTGTGCTCGACGATTGGTGTCAGCCGTGTGCGGGTTATCACCTTTATTACCCGAACCGTCGGCATGCCTCGCTGGCGTTTTCTCTGGTGGTTGATGCATTGCGGTACCAGGCCTGAAGAGTATTGGTGAATTCTCCTCATGGTTGCATGCGGGTATAGCCCATAGTCCTGATCCTTTCGGTGCTTTAACGTCCAAGGGTCGTTTGCCCGCCGGAGCCTGAACCCGGGCACATTTACCTATCTGAAAGGCCCATGCATGAAGCTGATAGCAACCGCGTTCGCCACACTCTTTTTTGCCGCTGCGTCCGATGGCAGCGAGTCCAAAGCCAAGCCAGATCCGAAGCCATCACCTGATGTGCTGGAAGTGACGCCTCAGCTTTATCAATACACCACTGAATTACTCTTCGGCGAAGTCTGGAAACGCAAGGAGCTGTCGCCTCGTGATCGCAGCTTGATCACCCTGTCTGCGCTGGTGGCTGCTGGTCAGACCGCTCAGATGACCAGCCACGTGAAACTCGGTCTCGACAATGGCCTCAAGGCCAGCGAGATCAGCGCATTGATTACCCATCTTGCGTTCTATTCCGGCTGGCCGAACGCGATGTCGGCAGTGGGCGTGGCGAAAAAGGTTTTTGACGAGCGCGGTATTCCCGCTGAGCAGATCGTGCCACCGGCCACTGCGCCGCTGACGCTGGAACCGGCCGCCGAAGCCCGACGCAAGGCAGCTGTTGCTGCTGCAACCGGGGATGTTGCCCCGGAACTGGGACGTTTCACCGATGACGTGCTGTTTGCAGATGTGTGGCGACAAACCAGCCTGACGGCACGGGATCGCAGTCTGGTGACCGTCGCTGCATTGATTACTCAAGGCCAGGCAGCACAACTGCCGTTCCACCTGAATCGCGCCATGGACAACGGTCTGACCCGTGAGCAAGCGGCTGAAGTGGTGACACATCTGGCGTTCTACACCGGTTGGCCAAAAGCAATGTCGGCGGTGCCGGTACTGAAAGAGGTTTTTGCAGGTCGTGGCACTCAAGGCTGAGGTTGCAGCATCTCGCAGCCACGGTTCAGAGCTGAATAAATTCCAGTGAGGTCCATCATGAGAACACTTGCCACCGCTGCTTTATCGTTCACGCTAGTAGCGTTCGAGTCCCACGCGGAGACGATGCCGGTGACCGTCACGCCTAACGGATCACAGCCTTCGGTGCAGGGCCCGGCGGACTTTTTCACCGGCACGGTGCGTGTTGATGCGCCGTTCAAGGGGACTGAACCTGCCAGGGTCAGCGGCGCCACTGTGACGTTTGAGCCCGGTGCTCGCTCAGCCTGGCATACCCACCCTTTGGGGCAGACCTTGATCGTCACCGCGGGAACCGGATGGGTGCAAGAATCGGGCAAAGCGATACAGATCATCAAGGCCGGTGACACGGTGTGGATACCACCCGGCGTCAAACACTGGCATGGCGCGACACCAACAACCGGGATGACCCACATCGCCATCGCTGAAGCCCAGGATGGCAAGGTCGTGAACTGGATGGAGCAGGTGAGCGAGCAAGATTACCGCAATACTCGTTGACCTTAAGGTCGACCGGCAGATCACCACGGTTATCAAGGCCACCTCGGTTCTACTCAGTTGAGGGGTGGCCTTTTTTATTTGCAGCGTTGCAGGGGAAGTATGTTGCCGATAAGTCAGCGTGGCGCAGTGAGGTTGTTATCAAACGAGCACGATGGTCTGATTTGAAACGCGATCTCCTATAGGAGCTGCCCCTGTTGTCCAGACGCAGCGTTGTCGTGCAGCAAACACGAACCCTGTAGGAGTGAGCTTGCTCGCGATAACGGTAGACCTGTTGAGAAGTTATCGTCTGGCCTGACGCTATCGCGAGCAAGCTCACTCCTACAGAGAAATGTGCATCCGTTCGTTTAAATCATTTCAGGCAACGATTTCAGGACTTTGTCCAGGGTAATCGGATATTCCCGAACCCGTGCGCCTGTGGCGTTGTAGATCGCATTGGCAATCGCCGCGCTCACGCCGCACAGGCCCAGTTCGCCGACGCCCTTGGCTTTCATGGGCGATGACGTCGGGTCAGTTTCGTCGAGGAAAATCACTTCCTGCTCGGGAATGTCGGCGTGTACCGGGACTTCGTAACCCGCCAGGTCGTGATTGACGAAAAAGCCCAGTCGTTTGTCCACTGCAAGCTCTTCCATTAGCGCTGCACCGACACCCATGGTCATCGCGCCGATCACTTGGCTGCGGGCCGACGTCGGGTTGAGGATTCGGCCTGCTGCGCAAACGGCCAGCATGCGTCGTACGCGGGTTTCGCCTGTTGCCATGTTGACGGCGACTTCCACAAAATGCGCGCCGAAAGTTGATTGCTGGTACTTCTTCGCCAACTCTGCAAACTCGATGGAGTCCTCGGCCACCAGCTCTCCGTTACGAGCAGCCTGGCCCAGCGGAACGCTGCGTCCTGCAAACTGCACCTGACCGTCCGCGAACACGGCATCGTCGGCGGTGTAACCCAGGCGTTTGGTGACGGCCTCACGTAACTTCACGCAAGCCGCATAGACACCGGCAGTCGAGCAGTTGGCACCGAACTGGCCGCCGGAGCCCGCCGACACCGGGAAGTCTGAGTCGCCCAAGCGGACCACCACATCATCCAGCGTGACGCCCATCATTTCTGCCGCTGTCTGGGCAATGATCGTGTAGCTGCCGGTGCCGATATCGGTCATATCGGTTTCCACCGTGACCTTACCGTTGCTGCCCAGACGCACCCGAGCGCCGGACTTGAGCAGAATGTTATTGCGGTAGGCGCAGCCAACGCCCATACCGATCAGCCAGTTGCCTTCGCGCTGCATGCCGGGACGCGGGTTGCGCTTGCTCCAGCCAAAACGCTCGGCACCGGTTTGCAGGCACTGGATCAGGTTGCGTTGTGAGAAGGGTCGCTGCGGGTTGTTAGGGTCGACCTGAGTATCGTTCAGGACCCTGAACTCAATCGGGTCCAGGTTGAGCTTCTCCGCCATCTCGTCCATGGCAATTTCCAGGGCCATTAACCCCGGTGTTTCACCCGGCGCGCGCATGGCGTTACCTTCCGGCAGGTCCAGCGTGGCAAGGCGCATGGCGGTCATGCGGTTTTCACCGGCATACAGAAACTGGGTGGGCTGCACGGCGTTTTCCACACCGCCGCCCGCGAGATCACCGGACCAGCCTTCGTGGGCAATCGCGGTGATCTTGCCGTCCTGACCCGCGCCGATACGGATGCGCTGAATGGTTGCCGGGCGGTGCGTGGTGTTATTGATGATCTGCGGGCGCGCCAGCGCAACTTTCACCGGCCGGCCGCACTGTCGAGAGCCCAATGCCGCGAGAATGGCGTCTGAGCGAATGAACAGTTTGCCGCCAAAACCACCCCCTATGTAGGGCGAGACCAGCCGCACATTTTCCTTGGCCATGCCTAGCGTGGTCGCGATGTCACCGACGCTCCAGGCAATCATCTGGTTGGACGTCCAGAGGATCAGTTTTTCGCCTTCCCAGGTCGCCATGGAGGTATGCGGTTCCATGGCTGCATGGGACTGATCCGGAGTGGTGTAGGTCGCATCGAATTGCACCGCAGCCGAACTGAACGCACCCGCAAAGTCGCCGCGCGCAGTATCGGGCGCTTCACCATCGGGCTTTACCGCTGCATTCAGATCGCGGCCCAGATCGTATTCGCCGTTGCTGCGCAGGTACTCCACCTGCACCAGTTGCGCGGCAGTGCGTGCCTGCTCGAAGGATTCAGCCACCACCAGCGCAATCGCTTGATGGTAGTGCTGGATCTCCGGGCCGCCGAGCAGCGTGGCGGTGTTGTATTTACCTTTGCCAAGCTTGCCCGCGCTCACCGCGGTGACGATCCCGATAACCCCAGGCGCGGCGTTGGCGGCCTCCAGATTCATCGAGCTAATACGGCCTTTTGCAATGGCGGAGGTGACCACATAGCCATAAGCCTGATTCGGCACGGCGTCGTGATGCTCGTAGGCGTAATGCGCCTGGCCGGTGGTTTTCAGTTTGCCGTCGATGCGCGGTGTGGCTTTGCCGACAACTTTGAGCTGGTCGATGGGGTTGGTGCTGGCCGGAGTATCAAATTTCATGAGGTAGCCCTCGCGTGCGCCATGACCGAAGCCAGCGTGCGCTCGGCGAGGGTGACTTTGAATTCATTCTCGTGGGTCGGCGTGGCACCGGCCAGTAGCTTGCTCATGACCGCCTTGGCACCGTCGGGCATCAGCGATTCAGCGTCCTCAACGCGCCATGGCTTATGCGCAACACCGCCCAGCGCTACACGACCTCTGCCGTTGCTTTGAATCACTGCGGCAACTGATATCAGCGCAAATGCGTAGGACGCCCGGTCACGAACTTTCTGGTAGATGTGCGTGCCGCCTATGGGCGCTGGGAGGGTAACGGCGGTGATCAACTCGTTGGCTGCCAACGATGTTTCGATGTTGGGCGTATTGCCGGGCAAGCGGTGAAAGTCAGCAATGGGAATGACCCGGGTTGTACCGTCCGGGCGAACAGTTTCCACCTGTGCATCCAGAACCCGCATGGCGATGGCCATATCACTTGGATGGGTGGCAATGCAGGCGCTGCTTACACCGATAATTCCCAGTTGCCGCGTGACGCCGCCAATCGCTGCACAACCACTGCCCGGATGGCGTTTATTGCAAGCCTGATTGGTGTCGTAGAAGTACGGGCAGCGTGTGCGCTGCAGCAAATTGCCAGCGGTGGTCGCGGCGTTGCGCAGTTGGCCGGAAGCCCCCGCCAGCAATGCTCTGGACAATAGGCCGTAATCCTTGCGCACACGGTCGTCGGCGGCGAGGTCAGTGTTGCGCACCAGTGCGCCAATTCGCAGGCCGCCGTCGGGGGTGGCTTCGATACGATCCAGCGCGAGGTCATTGACGTCGATCAGGTGCAGCGGCGTTTCAATCTCCAGCTTCATCAAGTCCAGCAGATTGGTGCCGCCTGCGATGAACTTGGCACCTTCGGTCTGGGCAGCCTGTGCCGCTGCTTCGGCGGGCGACTGCGCCCGTACATAAGTGAAAGGTCTCATGCGCTTACCTCCGCGACTTCGCTGATGGCGGCAATGATGTTGGAGTACGCACCGCAGCGACAGATATTGCCGCTCATGCGTTCCTGGAATTCACTGGCTATCAGTTGTGGACGGTCAGTCAGGCTCTGGCTGACGTGGCTGGGGATGCCCTGGCGAATTTCATCGAGCACGGCGACAGCGGAGCAGATTTGACCCGGTGTGCAGTAGCCGCACTGGAAGCCATCGTGCTTGATGAACGCGGCCTGCATCGCGTGCAGCTTGTCCGGTGTGCCCAAACCTTCGACGGTGGTGACCTTGGAGCCTTGCTGCATGACCGCGAGGGTCAGGCATGAGTTGACGCGTTTCCCGTTGACGATCACGGTGCACGCACCGCATTGGCCGTGGTCGCAGCCTTTTTTGGTGCCCGTCAGTTGCAAGTGTTCGCGCAGGGCGTCGAGCAACGTGGTGCGGGTGTCCAGGTCCAGCTGCCGAGCCACACCATTTACTTCAAGTGAGACCGGTGCGCGTACCGGGCGAGCCATCTGGTTGGCCGCCGATGCCAGGGCGGAAATGAATGGAGGGAGCACGGCCGTAGTGGCTGTTACTGCGCCCACGATCAGGAATTTGCGTCTGGTTATTTTCATCAGGTCACGGTCGTCCATTGTCTTGTTCCCACTCTTATGGGGTGGCTGCGAATTCAGCGGTGCTGGGCAGCGGCATCTGTATCGATGCCTTGTCAGTAAGTTCGCTTGCTCCGGGCGTCTTTGCGCCTTTGGGCCTGGTACGGCTGGCCGGTTTCAGGTCGGTCGTGTTTCAGGCAGGTCATGTTTCGTACAGGTCAAGGTTACGACTCTCCACCTTCTAGGAAAGTTTGCGGTTTCTGACCGCTAACAGTTATGCGCTCTGCTCATGAATTAATGCGCTAATGTGCGAAGGGTTTGCGAGAGTTGTGAAGGTAGTGGGCCAGGCTTCACAGGACTATGCGCACAGATCGCAATACAGACCTGAGCTGAGCTCATCAATACCCTTCAATCCTTTATATCCGGTGTGTTAATGGGCTTTGGACCCTGGTTGCTTCGATACATCTTGCAAACAAAAAGGATAGAGAATTAAGCGCTAGCTGGTTTAATCCAGCCTTTGAATGACGAGGGCTCATGAATGGCGCGGGACAGCTACAACGATTTGCTGGCATTCATCGCCGTGGCCCGGGAACGAAGTTTCACCCGTGCGGCCGCCCAGCTCGGGGTTTCCCAATCCGCTTTGAGTCATACCATCCGCTCGCTGGAAAACCGTCTCGGAGTACGGTTGCTGACCCGTACGACTCGTAGCGTGGCACCTACCGAAGCTGGCGAGCGTTTGTTCGAGAGCCTGGCGCCGCGCTTTGAAGAGATCGATGCTGATCTGGCCGAAGTGGTCGGTATGCGAGACAAGCCGCGGGGCACCATCCGTATCACTGCCACCGATCACAGTGCCAATACCGTTCTGTGGCCGAGGCTGGCTAAGGTTTTGCCGGAATATCCCGAACTCAAAGTCGAGATCGTTACGGATTACGGCCTGACGGACATCGTCGCTCAGCGTTATGACATCGGCGTGAGGCTTGGTGATCAGGTTGCCAAGGACATGATCGCGGTACGCATCGCGCCGGACATGCGGATGTGCATCGTCGGCGCGCCGTCCTATCTGGGAACCCGCGGCATGCCGCTCAAGCCCGATGACCTGCATCAGCACAACTGCATCAATCTGCGTTTGCCGACTCATGGAGGGTGTTATGCCTGGGAACTGGCGAACGGCAACACCGAGCTGCAGATTCGAGTGGACGGGCAACTGACGTTCAACGGGGTGTATCAGATGCTTCAGGCCGCTCTGGATGGCGGTGGTCTGGCGTATATCCCGGAAGACCTGGCGCAACCGCACGTCGATGCGGGCCGTTTGAACTGGGTGCTGGAGGAATGGTTTCCGACTTTTCCGGGCCTGCATCTGTATTACGCCAGTCGTCGTCAATCTTCCCGGGCGTTGGCGATCGTGGTGGACGCCTTGCGATTGAACAAATGAATCTGTTTCATAACTGCATCTCGCTTTACGGCCTTACTCAATAATCCCCGGTTCTCTACGATGGGCTGAATTCGTATTTCAGCCACTCTCCAGAGGACTTTATGGACTACCGATATCTTGGCCGCAGCGCTCTGAAAGTGTCGCCCCTGTGTCTGGGCGCAATGATGTTTGGCGGTGAAACAGATGAGCCGACGTCCAGACGCATCATCGACAAGGCATTCGAGCAAGGCATCAACTTCCTGGATACGGCCGATGCCTATCACGCCGGGCGATCCGAAGAAGTGGTCGGTCGCGCTATTGCTCAGCAGCGTGACAGCTGGGTCTTAGCGACCAAGTTCGGTTACCCGACGCCCAGAACTCAAGGGCCCAACGAGCAGGGCCAGTCGCGCAAATGGATCATGCAGTCGGTTGAAGCCTGCCTGAAGCGGTTGGGTACCGATTACATCGATGTGCTGTATTTCCACCGCGCGCTGACCGATGCACCGATGGAAGAGGGCGTTCGGGCAATCGGTGACCTGATTCGTCAGGGCAAGATCCGCTACTACGGCGTTTCCAATTTTCACGGCTGGCGCATTGCGGAGATGGTCCGTATCGCTGATCAACTGGGCATCGAACGGCCGGTGGCGAGTGAGCCGCTGTACAACATCGTCGACCGTAGTGCGGAGGTTGAGCAATTACCTGCTGCCGAGCAATACGGCCTGGGTGTTGTGTCGTACAGCCCGTTGGCACGAGGTGTATTGAGCGGCAAGTACGGGGTTGATGCACAGGTTCCGGCAGATTCCCGCGCCGGGCGTGGTGACAAGCGTTTGCAGCAGACCGAATGGCGTCCCGAGTCGCTGAAAATTGCCCAGACGATTGCCAGACATGCGGCTGAGCGTGGTACGACTTCGATTGCTTTCGCTTTGGCCTGGGTCTTGAAGAACAAGCTGATCAGCGCCGCGATTGCCGGTCCCCGAACCGAGGCGCATTGGGACACGTATCTCGAGGCGCTGAGTCTGAAGCTGGGTCCGGACGATGAGAAACTGGTGGACAGCCTTGTGGTGCCGGGGCATACGTCGACCCATGGTTATACCGATCCGGGTTATCCGGTGCAGGGGCGGAGGGTGGGGTAGGGCTCGCTTGAAATGTAATCCCAATTGAGGCCTTGGCGCCTGCTTCATCGGAATCCCGCCCAAGCCCGGCTCCCACAGGAATCACTGATGACGTGGGACCGGCTTCAGCCGGGAATACGCCGGGACAGGCGTTGAATCTTTATCCGCAGAAATACCGCCTTCCCGGCTAAAGCCGGTCCCACGTCGTCAATCAGCTTGCGCAGAGTTCTGTGGGCGCTGGGCATTACCACCCATGCAACCGCCCCCAAACCTGCACTCGACCTTCGGCATCAACCGCCTGATATTCCGGAAACTGCGCGCCTGTCGCACAGGCATGGTTGGGCAGGATGCGCAGGCGGCTGCCGATGGGGTAGCGCCGGGTGATGTCAGCTTCGCTAGTACTGACAATTCCGTGCTCCTGATTGGCCCCTTCAAACACTGCGCCTTCCACCCATTCGCCGCTTTCGGTGCAGACCTGTCCATAACCGAAGTCGCGTTTCTGTTTCTGGGTACCCCGATCCCGACTCATCGCCATCCAGCCCGCATCGGTAATGATCCAGCCTTTTTCTTCCTGATGACCAATGACCGTAGTCAGCACGCTAAGGGCCAGTTCGTCTGGCTCGCAGATGCCGACGTTGAGCATCACCAGATCAAAAAATACGTAAACCCCTGCACGCACTTCCGTCACGCCTTCAAGGTCTGTGGCCGACAGTGCCGTGGGCGTCGAACCGATGCTGACTTCAGGGCAGGGCAGCCCTTGGGCGCGGATCGTCTCGGCAGCCACTACGCAGGCCCGACGTTCCTGTTCAGCCATTGCCTGCAACGCCTCGGGATTGTCCAGCTCGTAACTTGAACCGGCGTGGGTCATGACGCCGAGCAGTTGCATGCCGCCCTCATGAAGTGTTCGTGCAACGTGCAGCAACGTCGGGTCGTCGACTTTCAACCCGGAGCGATGGCCATCGCTGTCGATTTCGATCCAGACCTCGAAGCGATGTCCATGTTCTCTGCCAAAGCTGACGATGGCCTCGGCGCCGACCAGACTGTCAGTCACGATGCTCAAACGACAGCCTTTCACTCGCAGCTCAAATGCCTGCTGCAGTTTGCCCGGTGCCATGGCCACGCCGTAAAGAATGTCGTTGATGCCGTGGGCGAAACAATGACCGGCTTCTTTCAACGTAGAAACCGTAATGCCTTGTGCACCAGCTGCACGTTGAGCGTCGATGACAGCGAGGCATTTGCTGGTTTTCACATGGGGGCGCAAGCGAACGCCCAGCGTGTCCATCCGTTGTTGCATACGCTGGATGTTGCGGTGCATACGGGGGATGTCGATGATCGCGGCGGGCGTATCGAGGGTCTGAAATGTCTGCATGATCGTGACTCTTGTTGGCGGTGCGTGCCGCCAATCTACGTCGTTAACGTAAGTCTGTGCTTCAATGCAGCGGCATTTATCATTAAGTGAAATTGAATGATCGCCATCGAAGATCTGCGTCTGGCCGTGACACTGGCTCGTTCTGAATCCCTCAGTGCCGCGGCCAGAAGCCTGAATGTCTCGCCCCCGGCGCTCTCCATGCGTCTGCGCAAGCTGGAAGGGTTGCTGGGTATCAGCCTCGCAAACCGGACTGCCCGACGGTTGAGCCTGACCGCCGAGGGTGAGCGCTTCGCCCGGCAAAGCGCGTTGTTGCTGGAGCAACTGGAAGCACTGCCGGAGGACTTCAAACAGTCCGATGATCGATTGAATGGCACGCTGAGACTGGCAGCGCCGTTCGGTTATGGCCGGTTGCGCATCGCGCCGTTACTGGCCCGCTTTGCCAGGATGCATCCACAGGTGCGGGTGCATCTGGATTTGCGTGAAACGCCTTGGCCTGACCGTCACGACTGCGACGCGGTGATCCATATCGGTAGCGTCAGTGACAGCTCGTGGGTGGCGCGCACGTTGGCCCACAACGAGCGTTGGCTGTGTGCCAGCCCGGCGTATCTTGAGCAACACGGAATGCCTGAATCGCCCGAGGATCTGTTGCATCACCGGTGTATTTGCATTCGCGAAAACGAAGAGGACGTGACCCTCTGGCAGCTACGCATGCATTCGGTACGGCGTACTCTGCGCATCGAACCGGCAATGCTCAGCAATGACGGCAGCGTCGCACGGCGTTGGGCGGAGCAGGACCTGGGGCTGGTGTTGCGTTCCCAATGGGACATCAAGGATGCATTGGCGAGCGGGGCGTTGATCAGAGTTTTGCCTGATTGGGAATTCGACAGCGCGCCCATCAGCCTGCTGGTGCGCTCGGAAAAACCGTACAGCGCGTTTGCAGGCGTTGGTGGCGTTTCTTGAAGAGGCGCTGGGAGATTAATCTGGAATGTGATCCTTATGGGAGCAGAGCTCGGTCTGCGCGGCATTTCGACGATAAGGCACCGCACAGGAATCACTGATGGACGTGGGACCGGCTTCAGCCGGGAAGAGGCCGGTACAGACGCCGAATCTCTATCTGCCGAAATACCGCCTTCCCGACTAAAGCCGGTCCCACGTCGTCAATCCGCTTGCAGGCGAACATAGAGTCTCCCACAAGGTCCAGCGCTCACTTTGGAGCGTGTCCATCTTCCTCAATCACCACCCGCTCAAATCGTCCGGCCAGCAAGCCATAGGACAGAATGCCCAGCACGCCATGGGCCGCGACGAACCACAGGGCGATGTTGAACGAGCCGGTCACTGCGACGATGTAGCCAATCACCAGCGGGGTGATGATCCCGGCAATATTGCCGATGCCGTTGAATACGCCGCCGCTGAGGCCAACCATGTTCTTCGGTGCGGTGTCAGACAGCACTGCCCAGCCGACCGCCGCCAGACCTTTACCGAAGAAGGCGATGGCCATGACCGTGATCACCATCCAGTTGGCGTCCAGAAAGTTGGCCGAGACCAATATCGTCGACATTGCCATGCCGATGATGAAAGGGGTTTTGCGGGCAATGGAGGGGTGCACTCCACGGCGAATCAGCAGGTCTGAGAGCATGCCGCCCAATACACCGCCGGAGAAACCGCAGATGGCAGGCAGCGCCGCAACCCAGCCGGCTTCCATGATGGTCATGCCGCGTCCCTTGATCAGGTAGATCGGGAACCAGGTAATGAAGAAGTAGGTGAGGGCGGTGATGCAATACTGACCCAGGTAGATCGACCACAAGGTACGGCTGGTGAACAGCTGCTTGATTTCGCTGAGCCTGGCCTTGGGTTTTTTCGTCGTGCGGGTCAGCTCCAGGTCCACCAGTGCGCCGCCTTCGCGCATATATTCCAGCTCACGAGGACTGAGGTTCTTATCACTGTGGGGTTCGCGGTAGAAAGCAAACCAGATCACGCTGAGCGCAAGACCCAGGCCACCCATCCACAGGAATACATGTTCCCAGCCCCAGGCATGGGTCAGCCAGGCCATTAGCGGAGTGAACAGCACCACCGCCATGTACTGCGCGGAGTTGAACAACGCCGAGGCCGTGCCGCGCTCGCTGGTGGGAAACCAGCAGGAAACGATGCGGTTGTTGGCCGGGAACGCAGGTGATTCAACAAGCCCGAGCATGAACCGCATGGCAAACAGACTGATGGCTGCCGAAGCGCCCATCAGACCGAACCAGCCGACGGTACCTTGCAACATGGTGAAGATCGACCACAGCACCAGGCTGCAACCATAGACTCGTCGCGCACCGAAGCGGTCCAGCAACCAGCCACCCGGTACCTGACCCAGCGCGTAAGCCCAGGCAAACGCGGAGAAGATCACGCCGAGCATCATTGGATCCAGGCCAAGGTCCTTGACCACCCCGGTGCCCGCGATCGACATGGTGGCGCGGTCGGCGTAGTTGATCACGGTAACGATGAAGATCAGGGCAAGAATCAGGAAGCGATGACGGCCAACCCGGGCTTGCGCCTCGACCTGGTCCAGTGGAATGGATTTTGAAAGCATGGGGCGTCTCCTGTAGGGACGTTTTATTTTTGTTAGAAGATATGACGAAATCTTTCCCCGATAGTAGGAGCGTTGGTGGATATACGTCTAACATAGATGCTGGATAGGTTGATGCGGATTTTGAATCGTGGAACTACATCAGTTGCGATGTTTTGTCGCCGCCGCCGAAGAACTTCACTTCGGCAGAGCTGCAACGCGGCTGCATATGACACAGCCGCCGTTGAGCCGCCAGATCCAGTTGCTGGAACGCTCATTGGGCATCGTGCTGCTTGAACGCAACAACCGCGGCGTACGACTCACGGCAGCGGGTCGCGGCTTCCTGCGGGATGCGCGGCACATTCTTTCGTTCTCCGAGCAGGCCGGTAATTCGGCGCGGCGTCTGGCTTCGGGGGAAGTGGGCAGGCTGACGCTTGGATTTACCGGAGTGAGTGCCTACAGCCTGGTGCCACAGTTACTGGCCAAAGCGGCGATTGAAATGCCTGAGGTGGAGTTTGTGCTCAAGGAGATGGTCTCCGATGCGCAACTGGATGCGTTGTCGGCAAACCTGATCGATATCGGCCTGGTGCGTCAGGTCAGGGATCGAGAAGTGTTCGATGCGCAGCTGGTTTACCGCGAGCCGCTGTTAGTGGTGTTGCCCTCGGGACATCCGCTGACCGCGCAGCCGTCGATTGCCCTGGCTGATCTGCATCATCAGCCTTTTGTGATGTATGCGCCGGATGAAGGCCGTTACTTCTACGACTGCATTGTCGGCCTGTTCGCCATGAGCGGTGTCACGCCGCACTACACCTATCATCTTGGCCAGACCCATACCATTGTCAGCATGGTTCAGGCGGGGTTGGGGTTGTCGATTGTTCCGGCCTCGGCTCAGCAACTGCACAGCGGTGCGGTGGCATTTCGTCCTTTGCGTGATGCAAGTCTGAATGCTGATCTGCACATGATTTCCCGCAGCGATAACGAAAATCCGGTGCTCCCCGCGTTCCGAGCCTTGCTCAGCAAGGAGTTTGAAAATAGTCGATCCTGAAAAACTCGTCGATTGGTCCAGACGTGATGGCAAATTCAGGACAAGCCTCGGTATGCTGCGCCCATGACTGCCTCATTCCCTATCCGTCAGCCGTGTCCACCCGGCGCCTGCAACTGCGGGCGTGAACTGTTGCAGGCGCATGAGCAGCGGATTCTGGCGTTGACCCGTCAGGAAGAGAAACGCTTGCTGGAGCGTCTGGAGAATTTGCAGAGTCTGGCCGACCTCGAGCATATGCAGCGCAAGTTGTACGAGCAGTTGGGGATTCGGCTAGAGGTCATGCCGGGTTTTAATGAGGTACGCAGCATGCGTGGTATCGCGATCAACATCGACGAGTTGCCGGGGCTGTGCCGCAAAACCCGGCAATCGATCCCGGCGGCGATAAGGCGGGGCCTGGAAAAGAACCCGGAAATCGCCTACCGGTTGCTGGACGCCCACGATCTGTTTCGCGACGCTTGAATGGTCTGCTAAAAGTTGATGCTGCAAATCTCTTGTGGAACTGGCGTCAGGCGGTAGAGCGCCTTACAGCCGCCACGCTTGTGTCGGCTGCCAGGCGGCTTTTCCGCTGAATCAGCCCTGCGTCAGCGGCTAACCGAAGACGTATCGGATTGCAGCAGTACCTTGGAGTGAATGGCCAGCAGATCTTCTTCAAGCGTCGACTTGCCTGTCATAGCCCGCGAGCTTCGGTCGTTGCGCAGGGCATCGTCAATAATACCCAGCAAGTTGCGAGACGTGGAGATCTCTTTCGGGGTGTTAATGGTATCGACCAGTTTACCCATCTCGTACCTGAGCACATTTGTAGACTGTTTGACGTTCTGAGTTGAACGGGCCTCTACCAGTACACCTTTGTCATAGCTAATGCGCGTTGTGCTGTCGGCCTGGTCCTTGATCTGATAGAAGCTGTAGTTTTGCGACTCGGCGTTCGAATCCAGGGCCAATGCCGTGCCTGGATAAATGCTTTTGTGATACGACGCGTCGAGGCTGGATGTCTGTTTCTGCTCGATTGATCGCTTATCGTTGCTTGCACCTTTGATTTCGGTAGTTTGCGACGCGTTATAAGAGAACTTGTCGGCTTCGGCGGGCCGCATCGGGTTGATGTACTGGGCGGTTTGCGTCAGCGATGCGTTGAAGTCTGCAAGACCGGTCAACATTGAGCGATCAACATTATTCAGGCTGGAACTGGCGGTGCCGCTCAGGCTCTTGGTACCGCTCTGCAGCGATGAAAACGCATCCTTGAACAACGCCATCAGATCTTTATCGCCTTCGCCCCGGCTTTGCGCCGCGTCAAATTGCTCAAGGTAGCTTTGGACGGCCTTGGCTTGCTGTTGTGCATTACCCAGTATCGCCGCGTTGTTATTGACGCTCAGTTGAACGTTACCCGCTGGGCCGCTCATGTCTACTGACTTGGTCTTCTCATCAGCTTTGAAGCTCAGGGTCTGAACTTGATCCTGGCCAACTTTCAGGCTTGCACTGAGGTCAATCGATGAGAACAGACCAGGGTCAAGTTCGGCGAGGCTGCCGAGGTTCAGGCGCGGCGTTTTGGCGGTAAGTCCATCAATCGCGCCCTGAAACGAATCGGCCAACGAGGCGAGGGCCTCGCGCTCACCGTCGGTGAGCTTGCCGCCTGTGACGTCGGCTTTGACCGCCAGACCATCATCGTCGCTGCTCAAGTTCAGGGTGATAGTTGCGCCACTGGTGGTTTTCAGGGTCAGGGTAATGGTGTTCTGCGCATTACCGTGCAGTTGCGTCTGAGCTGACTTCAGCGCCGAAGCATCTTTCACGTCGCCAGCGGCTGACCTGATGATGGACTGGGAAAAAGTAGTGGAGTCGCCTTTTGCAAGTTGCTCCAGCAGCGCCGCGCCCAAGCCCTGAAAGCGTGCCGCATTGGATCTCGTCGACAGGTTGTGTGTCATCGCAACGGTCAGCGGGTCGCTAACATTTTGCTCCAGAGTCAGCACCGGTTCTGCGTTGTACAGACCACCCCGATTGGAGTACGTGGTCGCATCGGTGATTTTTACATCCTGGCCAAGCATAACCACGGAGGCGGGTGAACTGGCGAGTGTCAGAGGCGCACTGTTGGCGCCCACCGGTACGGTGGTCGTGGCTGGAGTAGTGATGAGCGGCGTGCTGGCAGTGACTAACGAGACAGAGGTCATAGCGCTTCCATGCTGGCTTGATTGGATTTGTATCTACTTTGTAGCGGCCAATTGCAGGGAAACTTTAGAGCCGGACCCGGATGAGGAATGCGCCATGGTTGCCGACGTGGGACCGGCTTTAGCCGGGAAGGCTGCCGTTCAGACAATGTAGATGTGCTGAACGTACTGGCCTCTTCCCGGCTGAAGCCGGTCCCACATCAGTTGCCGAAATCAAATCCTGTTCCGAAGGGACTCCAAGTACTCTTACTCATTAGGCTCATCGGTATTGATGTATTCCGGCACTTTGGCCAGCGGTAACCGACGGGCCTGTTCAATGCTGATTCCTGGCCGATCTGGCAGTGGCTCAAGTTTTTGCACTTGGCCGGTTTCCAGGCTGCGTTCGATCGCCGCCAGTACCCGAACATCGCGCCAGCCTTCGTCGCCATCGGGTTCTGGCTCACGGTCTTGCAGGATGCAGTCTGAGAAGTACTGGGTCTGGCCGCCGAACTGGTCCACCACAGGATGTTCATGTTCTGTGGTTTCGTCACCGATGATTGCCCGGTAACTGATCGCGACGCCTTCACCAAAACCGAAGCATGGCGATGCTTCAAACTCGCCCTTGGTGCCTATCAATTGATAGCGCTGGGTGCCCGGCAGGCTGTAGCTGACGGTGAACTGCGCCAGTCGTTCTTCCGGAAAGCGCAGGGTCACGCTGACGGTATCCGGCGTATTGATTTCGCGCCCCGGCGTATGAATAGCCACCGCATGAACTTCCAGCGGCTCGGCATCGAACAGGTTGCGGACCGCATTGATTGGATACGGCCCCATGTCCGCCGCAGGTCCTGCCCAATAGCCGTTTTGCATGCGGTGATTTTTCGGATCTGTAGTTTGCGCAAAGGTCGCTGTAAACAACCGTGGATCGCCGATTTCGCCTGCGCGGACGCGGCCGATCATCTCCACAGTGCCCGGCTCGAAATGCAGCCGGTACGCAATCATCAGTTTGGCGCCCGAGCGTTTGGCGGCCTCGGTGATTGCAATGCAATCTTCTTCGCTGGTTGCCATGGGTTTTTCCAGCAACACATGAATGCCAGCTTCCAGTGCAGGTACGGCAAACTCCCGATGGCGGAAATTAGGGGTCGCCAGATAGATAGCGTCGATTTCGCCTGACTTCAGCAGCGTGTCGAATTCGTCGTAGTGATAACTTTTCAGGTCGTACAACTCGGCCAGCTTGTCAGCTTTGATCGGGTCGCCAGTCACCAGTGCAGTCATCACCGAATTATCAGTCTGATCGACGCCCGGCATGAACGCCCCTTGAGAAATCCAGCCTCCGGCAACCACTGCGTAACGGATTTTGCCCTGTGCATCTGGCATGAGATAAGCCTCCAGAATCGCCCGGCGGTATGCCCGGCACCTATAGAAGGGGCACGCGGTGGCTCTGGAAGTTCAAAGCAATTTCAGATGTGAAGACGGGCGAGGGCAGAACGATGTCAATCTTTGTAATACTTTTCGTGAGTGGGAAAGTGACTTTCTCGTTGTAGGATCACAGCCCGTAATAAATCTCAGGATTGTATGAACACCGTTCAGGAACCTCCCGGTTGCTTTGCTTATAACTGCTTCGCTTTCAACTTCAGTGCCGATCCCGCTCCCCCTCGCGGATCTGCTCGTCTGAATACCCCCTTCGATAATCCGTCTCGTGTGTCCTTTGCGGCCGACGTATATTTACGTCCGGCAGGCTCACTAACGTCCGTCAAATCCCGTCTGCGAGAGATTCAATAGTTCTATGGAATGGATAGCTGATCCCACGGCCTGGCTTGGCCTGCTCACTCTGATCGTTCTGGAACTGGTGCTGGGCATCGATAACCTGGTGTTCATCGCGATCCTCGCCGACAAACTGCCCCCTGAGCAGCGTGACAAGGCGCGGGTCATTGGTCTGTCGCTGGCGTTGATCATGCGCCTGGGTCTGCTGGCCAGTATTTCCTGGATGGTGACCCTGACCGCGCCGCTGTTCGAGCTGTTCGATCACAGCTTCTCGGGACGCGACTTGATCATGCTGTTCGGTGGTGTGTTCCTGTTGTTCAAGGCAACCATGGAATTGCATGAGCGACTCGAAGGTCACGTTGCCGAACGCACCAGCAACAGCACGTACGCCCGATTCTGGCCCATCGTTGCGCAGATCGTGGTGCTGGACGCCGTATTCTCCCTGGACGCGGTGATTACAGCCGTGGGCATGGTTGAGCACTTGTCTGTGATGATGATTGCCGTGATTTTCTCCATCGGTCTGATGATCATCGCCAGCAAACCGCTGACAAAGTTCGTCAATTCACACCCGACTGTGATCATGCTGTGTCTGGGCTTCCTGATGATGATCGGTTTCAGCCTGACTGCCGAAGGCCTGGGCTTCCATATCCCTAAAGGCTATCTGTATGCGGCGATTGGCTTCTCGATCCTGATTGAGCTGTTCAACCAGATCGCCCGCAAGCGTCGCAAGAAATCGTTGCATGGTGCGCGGCCTATGCGTGAGCGCACAGCACACGCCGTGCTGCGCCTGTTGGGTGGGCGCAAGCTGGATGCCGATGAAGTAGGCGAAGAAATTGCCGATTTACTCGAGGGTGAGCAGACCGAGGCGGTGTTCCACCGTCGTGAGCGAGTGATGATCAGCGGTGTGCTGCAACTGGCTGAGCGTCCGATTCGTTCGGCCATGACACCGCGGGCCGAGGTGGACCTGATTGACCTGGCGGATGACCCGGAAACGGTGCGAACCAAGCTGATGCATTCTTCCTATTCACGTTTGCCGTTGATTCGTGAAGGTCGTGTGGATGAGCCATTAGGTTTCGTGCACAAGAAGGAGTTGCTCAAGGATCTGCTGGCTGGCAATGAGCCGAACCTGGAGTTCATGGCCCGTAAAGCGATCAATTTGCTGGAAAGCTTCACGATCCTTAATGCTCTGGAGCAGATGCGCAAAGAGTCGACACACATCGCGTTCGTGATCAACGAATTCGGCGACTTCATCGGTCTGTTGACCATGACCGATATCCTGGAATCCATTGCGGGTGAATTACCCGATGCCAGTGAAGTTGAAGGTCCGGACGTCGTGGCTGAGGAGGACGGTTTTATCGTCTCTGGTGGCCTCAACCTGAGCCAGGTACGTGAACGGGTCGGTTTTCAGGCCCATGCGACCGAGGACTACCAGACACTTGCCGGCCTGGTGATGAGCCTGCTGGATCGCTTGCCGAGGATTGGCGACAAGCTGGACTGGGAAGGTTGGGATATGACCGTTGTGGGCGTCGAAGAGCGACGTGTCACCCGTGTTCTGTTGCGCAAGCCGCAGTGACCATCACGTGATGAAAGCCCTGCTGTTGCTGGGCAAGCGCGAGCCAGACACCTCGCGCTCCAGCATCATCGGGGCTGATAATCAGTATCTGTAAGGGTGGTTTTTCATAAGGCGCTGGTGAATTTAGATTGGCCCCATCACTTCGAAACAACTATTGGAGCCACATCATGAAACGCACTATCGCTTTGAGCTTTGCCCTTTCGGTCCTGACTGCTACCGGCGCTTTCGCCAGTACTTCGCCCATCCAGACCGTCGCTGCGTCCACTCAGGTTGCAGATCGCTCCAGCGTCGCTACCCCGGAAGTTCGTGTTGCCGGTGCCGGTAACAAAACCTTCGACCGCGCTGAAGTGAATCTGGACAAGAAAGTAGTGGTTGCAGAAAACCGCAAAGAATTCGGCTCGCAGTATCAGCGCTATTGATTGCGAAGTCTGAACAGGAACAGCCCGGCTAGCCGGGCTTTTTTGTGTTCATCGAAAACACAAACCTGTAGGCGCTCACGAGCAGTGCGAGGCAGCGATAGCGGTGTGTCAGGAAAGACGCGATCGCTGCCTCGCACTGCTCGTGAGCTCCTACAGGGTAATGTGCTTATTCAGCGATCCCGCAGACTGCGCTCCATTCGCGCCAACCCTTCCTCCAGAAGTACCCTTGGGCAACCGAAGTTCAGCCGTACGAACTGTTGGCAATCATCACCAAACTCCGCTCCGGCGCTGAGGCCGACTTTGGCGTGTTCGAGGAAAAATTTCTGTGGATCGTCCAGGCCCAGGGCGGAGCAATCAAGCCACGCGAGATAGGTGCTTTGCGGCAGGTGCATGATGACTCCCGGCAGGCGGGTTTTCACGGCCTGGGCCAGATAATCACGGTTGGCCTGCAGATACGCATTGACGTTTTTCAGCCATTCTCCGCATTCGCTGTAAGCCGCGCGCGTGGCCTCAAGACCGAGCACATTGACGCTGTCGACCAGACCCAACCGACCGGCATTGAAGCGCTTGCGCAGAGATGGGTCCTGAATCACTGCGAAAGCGGTTTTCAGTCCGGCGATGTTATAGGCCTTGCTCGCCGACATCAGGGTGACAGTGCGCTGTGCAATCTGCGGGCTGAGAGAGGCGATGGGCACATGCCGACGGCCGTCGAAGAGGATATCGGCGTGAATATCATCAGAAATGATCAGCACGTCATGCTGCACGCAGGCTTCGCCAATCAGATGCAGCTCTTCGCCACTGAATACTTTGCCCAGCGGGTTATGCGGGTTACTCAGCAACAGGGCGCCGGCGCTGGCCAGTTTGCTGTTTAGCGCAGCAATGTCTGTGTGGTACTCGCCATTGGCGTCGGCCTTGAATGGCAATTCGATACGCGGCTGCTGCCAGTGATTCGGCGCTTGAGACAGTGGCGAGTAATTCGGCGTTTGCAAGACGACGCCGGAGTCGGCCGGAACCAGTGCGTTGAGCGCCATGTTAAAGCCCGGCTCGACGCCGGGCAGGAATACCAGTTCTTCAGGTTGAACACGCCAGGCATAACGCTGCCAGAGATACTCGACCACTGCCTGGCGCAGGTTGTCCTGCGCAACGCCGTAACCGAGCAGCGGATGTTCCAGTCGTTTCTGCAACGCCTGAATAATCGGTTCGGCCACCGGGAAATCCATGTCCGCTACCCACATTGGCAGCACGTCGGCGGGATACAGGCTCCACTTTTTGCTGTCGGTGCCGTGGCGTTCGAATACGGTGTCCAGGTTGATCGTCATTTCAGTCTCTACTGGCGGGGGAGCAAGGGCGACAGGTTAGCTGCGCCCATCGCATCGGTCCACCCGCACCTGAGCTGACTGAACGGGACCGTGATCAGGTCAGCGCCGGTTTTTATAAGCCTTGCCGTAATGCCGCTCCAGACGGGCCTGAATCAACTCCAGCCCAATGGACAGCAGCCAATAGATCAGCGCCGCAGTGGTCAGCATTTCGATATAGCGGTAGGACGACCGGCCGTAAGACTGCGCGAGGAACATGACCTCCCAGACACCCATCACCGAGATCAGGGACGAATCCTTGAGCATGGAAATGAATTGGCTGGTGGTCGGCGGAATGATCGTGCGCATCGCTTGCGGCAAAGTGATCTGCCAGAACACCACGGTAGGACGCATGCCCAGCGCAGCAGCGGCTTCGCGTTGCCCGGGCGAAACACCGATGATACCCGCCCGAAAGATCTCGCTCAGGTAAGCGCCGTAGTTCAAAGACAGGGCGATGATGCCTGCGCTGATCGCGCCCGGCACCACGCCCAGTTGCGGCAGGCCGAGGTAGATCAACAGAATCTGAATCAGCAGGGGCGTGCCACGGAAGAACGATGCATAGAAACTGGCGATGCCAAACGCGACCGCACTGTTGGACAAGCGCGCCAGCGCCGTCGCAAAGCCCAGAATCAACGACAGCCATATCGAGCAGAAGCACAGGAAAAGCGTCAGTGCAGCGCCTTGCAGAAAGCCGTTGGGCGCCAGATGCAGCCCGACCAGATATTCCCATTTCGCCGCGATAATCGAGAACTTCAGGTCGAAGCTCATGAAAAACGCGATGCACAGACCGAGCATCACCATCCAGGTCAGGTACAGGCGCGTTTTAAAGCCGAAAACTCGCAGCAGGCGCGACGATCCGGCGTTCAGGTCAGGCGGGGCAGGTTGATGCTGGCTCATTGGGTGATATCAGAGCCGATCCATTTCTGGGAGATCTTGCCCAGCGTGCCGTCGGCCTTGAGCTCGCCGATGACTTTGACCAGCTTGGCATCCCATTCCGCATCGCCTTTTTCGGTTGCGACCACATTGGGTTCCGCGTAGAGCGTCTCGCCAGCGATCTTGAAGCGCGGGTCCTGATTGATTCGCTCGCGCGCAGTGATCAGGTTAGTGATCATGGCGTCGAGACGAACACCTGCGCCCAG
The DNA here is from genome assembly GCF_002158995.1 of Pseudomonas caspiana. Lineage (GTDB taxonomy): Bacteria > Pseudomonadota > Gammaproteobacteria > Pseudomonadales > Pseudomonadaceae > Aquipseudomonas > Aquipseudomonas caspiana. Next base: position 107,400 of record NZ_LOHF01000021.1, read on the forward strand.
TGCCAGGTCCTGGAAGGCCACGGTTTCGTTGTCGTACGGTGCAGCCTGAACGGCGTCGAATGGATAGCTGATCGGCTTGTCTTCCGCGCCCTCAATCACCAGGTCCTTGTTCAGGTAAGCCTCGTAGGTCGAAGCGCTGATGACGCCAACTTTCTTGCCCGAAAGGTCTTTGGCTGACTTGATCGCATCATTCTTGGCGTTGACCACGATGACCGCTGGCGACTGATAGTACTCAACCGGGAAGTTGAATACCTGAGCGCGGGCCTGACTCGGGGTCATGGAACAGATGCACACATCGTAGCGGTTGCCCCAGTGGCCCGCGGCAATGACGTCCCAGGACGGAGTGGCCAGTTGCAGTTTCACGCCCAGCTTGTCGGCGACTGCTTTTGCTACGTCGACATCAAAGCCATCTAGCTGATTTTGCTCATTGAGGAACGAGAACGGTGGATAGTTCTCCATCATTACGCCGACCATTTCGCCTTTTTTGTTGATTTTATCCAGCGTCGCACCGGCCATGGCGGTAGAGCAGACGGACAGCAGGGCAAGGCTCAAAGGCAAAACAGCACGTAGATTCATCACATCACCGAATAGATCGAACACAAATAATTGGTATATATTTAAACGCGATATTAAAAATGTCCTTAATTATTAATTGATCTATGTTCCTGCGCTTTGGTTATAAGTCGAAGTTTTTGGGTTTTATCAATCGCAGCTGTTCATCAATTCATCTAGTCGCTGCTTCCCGCAGCGGGCGTCCAGTTTTCAGGAGTTCCCCATGTCCGCAACCGAATCCACAATCGAAAAGTCTGTTCCTCTACGCCTGCTGGACGGTGGAATGGGCCGGGAACTCATGCGTATTGGTGCTCCGTTTCGTCAGCCTGAATGGTCGGCTCTGGCGCTGATCGAAGCCCCGGAATTTGTCCTCAAAGCGCACCAGGCCTTTATCAACGCCGGAGCGCGGATCATCACCACCAACAGTTATGCGCTGGTGCCGTTTCACCTGGGTGAAGAGCGTTTCGCTGCGTCCGCTGCGGCGTTATCCGAACTGGCAGGTCAGCTTGCACGGCAGGCCGCAGCAGAGGCTTCTCAGCCAGTTCTGGTGGCCGGTTCGTTGCCGCCTGCGTTGGGCTCCTATCGTCCGGATCTGTTCGATCACGATCAGTCTGTCGCTATTCATCGCATCTTGATTCAAGGGCTGAAGGCCAGCGTCGATGTGTGGCTGGCTGAAACTCAAAGCTCGATCGCCGAAGTGCGCGCCGTACGTGAAGCGTTGGGTGAGGATGAGAAGCCATTGTGGCTATCATTTACCCTCGAAGACGGTGAAGACCACGGTCCTCGTTTGCGCTCCGGTGAAACGGTCGCCGAAGCGACAGCCGTTGCCATTGAACTCGGTGCGCGTGCCGTGCTGTTCAACTGCAGCCAGCCGGAAGTCATGGCTGCCGCACTGGTGGCGGCGCGTGAAGTGATTGAGGCGGCATCGGCGCAGATCGAGTTGGGCGTGTACGCCAACGCATTCCCGGTGATGGAAGTGGAAGAGGAAGGCGCCAACGACACCCTGCACGAAATCCGCGCAGACCTTGGGCCAGACGCTTATGCAAAGTGGGCAAATACCTGGGTAGAGCAGGGCGCTTCGGTAATCGGAGGCTGCTGTGGCATCGGGCCGGAGCACATCGCGGCGTTGCACAGCCATTTCAAGCTGGTGTAGACCCAGGTAATCACACAAGTGATCTGTAGGAGCGCACGAGCACCGCGAGGCCGCGATAGCGGTGTGGCAGGCAGAACGCTATCGC
>NZ_LOHF01000022.1:0-29612 GCF_002158995.1 Pseudomonas caspiana
GCTGCCAAGTGATGGGGCAAGAGCGTTTTGCTTACTTTTGCGCTCTATCAAAAGTGAGGCGCCGTAAGGGCGCAACCAATATTAGCCGTTACCCCAATATCGGATATGTACACAAAACCGCTGTCAGTCACCACCCGCACAAACAGGCGAAACCGGCGCAGCGCCGGTTTTCGCCCACTCGACCGGCGTATAGGTGTGCAACGCCAAGGCATGAAACTCGCCCATCAAGCCGCCCAGAATGCCGTAGACCTTCTGGTGCCGCTTGACGGCGTTAAGCCCTTCGAATTGCTCACTGACAATGACAGCCTTGTAGTGAGTCTGCTCGCCACGGCTATGCATGTGGCTCTCATCGAGTACTTGCAAATGCAATGGTTGAAACACAGCCAGCGCTGACTCGATTCGCGTTTGCATAGTCATGACGGGCTTCGCTTATCAGGGCTTTTTGGCAGGAGCAGGAGCGGCTTTCTTGGCCGGTTCCAGTTCAGTGGTCATGTCAGCCAGCAACTTGTTGACCACCGGGACAGCGCTTTCCAGCTTGCCCTGCGTCAACTGAGCGGACTGCTGAGTCAGCTCAGGCATCTTGGTCAGAACCTTTTTACCCAACGGCGACTGGTAGAACGCAACCAGATCCTTGAGCTCACTTTCAGTGAAGTTAGCAGTGTAAAGCTTGACCATGTCAGGCTTCAGCTTATTCCAGCCAATGGCCTGATCCAGTGCAGCGTTGGCTTTGGCCTGGTAAGTTTCAAGAACGGCTTTTTTCGCTTCTGGCGCTTTGGTTTCGGCGAAACGCTGAGCAAACATCTGTTGTACTTGCATGTACACCGGGGTGCCCAGCTTGTCGGCATTAGCCAGTTTCAAGAAGGTTTCAGCGCTGGCGTTGTGGCTGGCGGTATCGGCAAGAACCTGGCCGCTGGCACATACCAGAACAGCCGCAGTACAGATGGCGCGAAGACGGGTCATCGAGTTTCCTTTCTAGCAGGCGAGGCAGAACCCCAAGGCCGACCATTCTGCGCCCATGTTTGCTTATGGCTCAACCCCTGACTGCCCCAGCGGTTAAAAACGCGATTGGGGGAACCCAGATGAGATCACAGGGCCTAAACTGCTCATTCAAACTTAAGGAGTGAGTCCAGTGAGCCGCACAGAAACCGATAGCATTGGCCCGATCGACGTTCCCGATGACGCTTACTGGGGAGCTCAGACTCAACGCTCACTGATCAATTTCGCCATCGGCGACGAGCACATGCCATTGCCGGTGCTGCATGCCTTGGCCCTGATCAAGAAGGCCGCCGCCCGGGTCAACGACCGCAATGGCGACCTGCCCGCAGACATCGCCCGCCTGATCGAACAGGCGGCCAACGAAGTGCTGGCTGGCGATCTGGATTCGCAATTCCCGTTGGTGGTCTGGCAAACCGGCAGCGGTACCCAAAGCAACATGAACGTTAACGAAGTGATTGCCGGGCGTGCCAATGAACTGGCGGGTCAGGGCCGTGGCGGCAAGACGCCGGTCCACCCTAATGATCACGTCAATCGCTCACAAAGCTCCAACGATTGCTTCCCGACCGCCATGCACATTGCTGCTGCGCAAGCCGTCAAAGAGCAGCTTTTGCCCGCAATTGCCGAGTTGTCCACGGGTCTGGCCGAGCAGTCGGCGCGCCACATGAAGCTGGTGAAAACCGGGCGCACGCACATGATGGACGCGACACCGATCACCTTCGGTCAGGAGCTGTCTGCCTATGTTGCGCAGCTGGATTACGCCGAGAAAGCGATTCGCGCCACCCTCCCGGCGGTTTACGAACTGGCTCAAGGCGGTACCGCAGTCGGCACCGGGTTGAATTCGCCCCATGGCTTTGCTGAAGCAGTAGCTGCGGAGTTGGCGGCGTTGTCCGGTCTGCCGTTTGTGACGGCCCCCAACAAGTTTGCCGCTCTGGCGGGGCATGAACCGTTGATGGCTCTGTCAGGCGCGCTGAAAACCCTGGCCGGGACCCTGATGAAAATAGCCAATGACCTGCGCCTGCTGGGCTCTGGCCCACGAGCCGGGTTTGCCGAAGTGAAGCTGCCGGCCAATGAACCCGGCAGCTCGATCATGCCCGGCAAGGTCAACCCGACGCAGTGCGAAGCGCTATCGATGCTGGCCTGTCAGGTGATGGGTAACGACGTCACTATTGGTTTTGCCGCCAGCCAGGGCCACCTGCAACTAAACGTGTTCAAACCGGTGCTCATCCACAACCTGCTGCAATCGATCCGCTTGCTGGGTGATGGCTGCAGTAACTTCAATGAGCATTGCGTGGCAGGCATGGAACCCGATGCCGAGAAAATGGCCGAGCATCTGGAACGTGGCCTGATGCTGGTAACGGCGCTTAACCCGCATATCGGTTACGACAAATCCGCACAAATCGCCAAAAAAGCCTACAGCGAAGGCCTTACCCTGCGTGAAGCGGCCCTGGCGCTGGGCTACCTCACCGACGAGGAGTTCGACGCATGGGTGCGACCGGAAAAAATGCTTGAGGCAGGCAGCAATGGTTGAGGGCAGACATGGGGCGACCCGGCTGGAGGGGGACGGGAAACGCATCCTGATGATTTTCGGTACGCCGAAAACTGCCAGCTTCGGGCATGCTCTGGGCGAGGCGTATGCTCAGGGCGCGCGAAGCGGCGGCCATGTGGTGCGCATGCTGAAACTCAGCGAACTGGATTTCGATCCGGTGCTGCATAACGGCTATCAACAAAGCCAGGTGCTGGAACACGACTTGCTGGAGGCGCAGCGGGAAATCCACTGGGCCGAGCATCTGGTGTTTGTTTATCCGGTCTGGTGGGGAGGCTTACCGAGCTTGCTCACCGGCTTTCTGGACCGGGTGCTAATGCCTGGCTTTGCCTTCAAGAACCACGGTCGCAGGAGCGCGGCCAATGAATTACTCAAAGGCCGCACGGCGGAGTTGTTAGTGACAATGGACACCCCGCCGCGCTACTTCCGCTGGGTGTACGGCGCACCGGCACATAGGCAGATGGTCCGCACCGTGCTGGCTTTTTGTGGCATCAAGACCAAACGTCTGAGCGAGTTTGCTCCCGTACAGACGTCAGGTGAGGAACAACGCCAGCAATGGCTTAAACAGGCAGAACAACTCGGCAAACGTTAAGCCTGACTCGCCAGCCTGGCTTTGCGTGCCCGCAGGCCAGCCAACACCGAAGGCCCCAAGGCAACCACTGCCGACCCCATCACCACCAACACCGCCCCTCCATAGCCCAGCGCGTTGATCTCTTCAGTCTTGACGTAGTCAGGCCATAGCCAGGCTGCAATGGCCACTGACGCAAAGGTCACCAGCGGCGTCAGCGCCAGTGTCGCGCTTACTCTAGAAGCTTCCCAATGCGCCAGCGCCTCAGCAAACGCGCCATAGGCAACCAGCGTATTCAGGCAACACGCCAGCAACAGCCAGCCCTGCACGGGGCTCAGTTGCAATGCTTCCATCGGGTGCGCCCAAGGTGTGATCACCAAAGCACAAAACAGGTAGATCACCATCATTACCTGGAACGAGTTCCACACGGTCAGCAGTTGCTTCTGACTCAGGCCGTAGAAGGTCCATACCGTCGCAGCCAGAAAAGCAATCAGCACACCTGTCGTGTACTCGCTCATGGACGTCAGCAGTTCTTCGAGCCGCTGATTGAAGAACAGTGTGAAACCGACGATCAGAACCGCCAGGCCCAGTCCTTGAGCGAAGGTGAAACGCTCTTTGAACAGGAACACACTGCCAATCAGTAGCAGAATAGGACCGACTTGAATAATCAGTTGCGCGGTACCGGGGCTGAGAATCTGCAACCCGAGCAAGTACAGAATGTAATTACCAACCAGGCCAAAGACTGCCAGCGCCACCAGTATCTTGCCGCGCACACCCAGCACCTTGAAGCTGGGCAGTTGGCGTTTGGCCGCAAGCCAGATGAACAACAACATCCCCGATACCAACAGCCGAAACCAGGTCACTGTAACCGGGTCCATCACCTGCAAGACTTGCTTGAGCTTGACCGGCAAAATGCCCCACAAGAACGCCGTGAGCAGCGCCAGACAAAGGCCATACACCCAGCGGCCAGAAGAAATATGCATGAAAAGAAGTCCCTGACCTATAAAGCAGGAAGACAGTCTAGGCCTTATCAGCCTGGCCACACAGTTACAGTTAGGCTGTTAGAGTGCCCACAAGTGTTTTAGTCCGCCGTACCTGCGCGCGGTTCAACGTGATTGCGCTGGTAGGTGTCGTCACCCATGGCTGCAATCTGCTTATCGATCAGCGCTTCGAACGGCGCGAGCAATGAGGCGAATGAACGCGGGGCTTCAATAAGCTGCAAAGCGTGGGTAATCGCTTCCAGAGTGGATAAGGCGTCAGGCCCCGGCGCCTTGCGCAAGCGGTAGCGCGATTCAGGAGCCGTGCCTAGCGTCACTCGAGGCAATGCCGCCAGCTCAGGATTCACATGTAACAGCTTGCGCGCCTTGCGCCAGGTGCCGTCTGGCACCACCAATAGTCTCGGCAAGCTGTCCACCGGTTCCGCCACCAGACTCTGCGCCCCCTCCCCCGGAAACAAAAGGCACGGTCGATAACCCGGCGGATTGAGCAACGTGTGCAAATCCTCGAAAACCTCACCCACTACCAGCTGCGAATTGTTCAAGCCCAGCGCAGCCAGTTTCGCGGTATTTAGCGCATGGTTCACCTCACTGGGATGCTGCAGAATCAACACCCGCGTGCGGCTGTCCAGGTGCGGGATCAATGAACACAGGCAATGGCTTTCGGGACGCAGGCAGCGTTCACAGCGAAGGCGAGACATCAGCGTTCCTCAGATGGGGTTCAGTTGCGCTTTGAGCAGGTCACGGAAAGTCTGAATCAATGGCTCACGACTACGCCCGCGGCGCAAAATCATCGAAAAAGGTGCCTGATAGCCGAACGTCGCAGGCAGCAGCACTCGCAGATGACCTGAATCCACCCAGGATTGCGCGTAGTGCTCCGGCAAATAACCGATGTAGGCGCCCGAGAGCACCAGAATCAGTTGCGCCTCCATACTTTCCACGGTTGCTGCACTGTGCTTGAAGCCATGCCGGGCCAGCTCTGCCTGGCTCCAGTAGCCGCGCCCGACCATGCGTTGCTGAGCGATGACTGGCTCGGGAATCCGCCGTTCGGTAAACAGAGGATGACGATTACTGCAATACAGCCAGTGCTGCTCGCGATACAACGGCTGATAAAGCAGACCGTTCATGCGCGTGGAGAACGAGCCAATGGCCAGATCCAGACGGTTATCCAACACACCCAATTGCAACTCGTAAGGGCTCATCACCGACAGGTGTAAATGCACTGCCGGATGCTCTGCGCTGTAAGCACCAATCACTTCGGCAAACGGCAAGGCCCTGTCACTGACGGTGGAGTCCAGCACCCCGAGGTTAAGCGTGCCGCGCAGCTCGCCCTTGAGCGCTGCTGCATAGAGTTCGAACCCCTCCAGCTCTCCGAGCAAGCGTAGGGTTTCTTGATGGAACAGCTCGCCTTTGCTGGTCAGGCTGAAGCCACCCCGGCCTCGATGACACAGGACGATGCCCAGCGCCGCTTCGAGTTGGCTCATGTAAGTGCTGATCGCCGAGGTCGACAGGTTCAACTCCTGCTGCGCGCTCGCAAAGCCTTGATGGCGCACCACGCTGGCGAAAATCCGCAGGAGTTTAAGGTCGGGTAAAGCGCTGAGCATGGAATAGGTCCGCAATGCGATGATTTGGAATAACACCGGACCGGTGGGAGCTGGGCTTGCCCGCGATTCAGGCGCTGCGTTTTCAAGTGAACTGCGCCAGCCTTATCGCGGGCAAGCCCAGCTCCCACATACACCGAAAGATGCGCAAGCTTAGCCCAAAACCCCTTTAGTTCTGAAATTCCTGAACTAAGTATTTCGCCTCAGCGATTGTTCCCCGCGTTCACGCTTCGCAAAATCGACCTCATTGAAACCAACGCTGAGGCACACTCGTGGACAAGATTTTTCACCAGCCACTGGGCGGCAACGAAATGCCGCGCTTCGCCGGTATCGCTACCATGATGCGCTTGCCGCATTTGCAAACCGCCGCAGGTCTGGACGCCGCCTTTGTCGGGGTTCCTCTGGATATCGGCACCTCATTGCGCGCTGGCACTCGTTTCGGTCCTCGCGAGATTCGCGCCGAATCGGTGATGATTCGTCCCTACAACATGGCCACTGGTGCTGCGCCGTTTGATTCGCTGTCAGTCGCGGACATTGGCGACGTTGCCATCAACACCTTTAACCTGCTGGACGCCGTACGGATCATCGAAGAAGCCTACGACGAGATTCTCAGCCATGACGTGATCCCTCTGACGCTGGGCGGCGACCACACCATCACCCTGCCGATCCTGCGTGCCATCCATAAAAAGCACGGCAAGGTTGGACTCGTGCATATCGACGCCCATGCCGACGTCAATGACCATATGTTTGGCGAAAAAATTGCTCACGGCACCACGTTCCGCCGCGCTGTAGAAGAAGGCCTGCTGGACTGCGATCGCGTGGTGCAGATTGGCCTGCGCGCTCAGGGTTACACTGCCGAAGACTTCAACTGGAGCCGCAAGCAGGGCTTCCGCGTGGTTCAGGCCGAAGAATGCTGGCACAAGTCGCTCGCGCCTTTGATGGCTGAAGTCCGGGAGAAAGTCGGCGACGGTCCTGTTTACCTGAGTTTCGACATTGATGGCATCGACCCCGCTTGGGCTCCTGGTACCGGCACGCCGGAAATCGGCGGGCTGACCACTATTCAAGCCATCGAGATCATTCGTGGTTGTCAGGGGCTGGATCTGATCGGCTGCGATCTGGTCGAAGTTTCGCCCCCGTATGACACCACAGGTAACACTTCTCTATTAGGTGCCAATCTGCTCTACGAAATGCTCTGCGTATTGCCTGGCGTGGCTCATCGCTAAGCGACACCTGCTGTACCGAAAAGGATGCCTTCAGGCATCCTTTTTTATTTGCCTGCTGACACGACAGATGACCGAGATGTTGAAAGTTATGAGCTAGCCTTAAGCATTGCAGGAGCATGGAAGCACTTGGGCCAACAGAGTGTAAACCTCGTAGCGCTTAATGATGCCAGTGCATAACCACACGGAAACACCCTCTGTTTTATGGAAGTTAGGGCTGATCCTCCAACGACAAAAAACAGGAGGTTTTCATGGATCGTGAAGAAATACGGCAACACGTTGTGGATGCGCTCGGGGTCATTCTTGTGGACAAAACAGTCATCGAGGACAATCAGACCATTGATAGCCTGGTTCTTGATGAGGACGATATAGACGAGCTTTCCAAAATGCTCCAGAAGTCTGGAATCAACTTCAAGAAACGCGCGAGAGAAGAGGCGCTGAAGCACTCGGAGAGTACGACCCTAATGGCGTTGATTGATCACATTTTCCTTAGCCAACACTAATAACCCACGCCAGTACCCGGCAGCGTTATTGATGTAAAAAACAGGTTCGCAGGCGCTCAGACCTAAGCATTGCAACGGGACGCGGACGCGTCCCGGGAGGGAGATGCAGCGTTAATTACCGACGCTGGGGCTGGCGGCGCCGCTTGTCGTCAGTGCGAACAGGTACGGGTTGCAATTTAGGGCGTTCGATCAGACCTAAAGCGACCCCGAGATCATGAAGCCAATCTTGCAATTTAGTGTTCATAAAGCCCCCCTTCAGGGAAATACTCGACGACTGATTTTCAAGCCGCTTGTTACAGATAGTAGTGCCAACTGACACTTTACGCCTGCTCACGCAGTCTTGCGGAAAAACATCTTTCACGATGTGTTCAATGTGACATTTCTTGCGTAGGTCTCGCGTGTTTATGCGACAGACGGTGAGACAAGAGTCTGGATCATGCCCAGCTCGAGGATTCGGATCGGCTTTGACCGCATTGCCGACCACCCCGCTGCCAAAAACAAACGCTTACCCTGCAGGAACTGCCGAAGGCTGCAATGGCGGTATGTCAGAAGTAACGCTCCGCAGCCCCCGGCAGCCCCTACAGATACGCATTTGGATTCACAGAAGCGTATTTTCTGACCAGGAGCCGCGCAAAACCCCGCACGTCACTCCGGTAACTGCACCAGCCCTTCATCATCGGTCATGGCTTTTTCCAGCAAATCGGCGGGCAGATTCTTGCTAGCCCGGGCGCCAAGCAGCTTGAGCTGTTCACTACGGCTGACCAGATTGCCTCGCCCATCCGTCAGCTTGTTACGGGCCGCGCTGTAGGCCTTGTCCAGTTGCTGCAAACGACTGCCGACTTCATCCAGGTCCTGAATGAACAACACGAACTTGTCGTACAGCCAACCCGCACGCTCGGCAATTTCCCGGGCGTTCTGACTCTGGCGCTCTTGCTTCCACAGGCTGTCGATGACCCGCAAGGTAGCGAGCAAGGTCGTCGGACTGACGATCACGATGTTGCGATCGAATGCTTCCTGAAACAGGTTCGGTTCAGCCTGCAGGGCAGCAGAAAATGCTGCTTCTATCGGTACAAACAATAAGACGAAATCGAGACTGTGCAGCCCCTCCAGACGTTTATAGTCTTTGCCGGACAAGCCTTTGACGTGATTGCGTAGCGAGAGCACATGCTGCTTCAGTGCGGTCTGACCGATCACATCGTCGTCAGCACTGATGTACTGCTGATAGGCCGTGAGACTGACCTTGGCATCCACCACCACTTGCTTGTCACCGGGCAGCATGATCAGGACATCAGGTTGAAAACGCTCACCGTCCGGGCCTTTCAAACTGACTTGAGTCTGGTATTCGCGGCCTTTTTCCAGCCCGGCATGCTCCAGCACACGCTCAAGAATCAGTTCGCCCCAGTTACCCTGGGTTTTCTGCCCTTTGAGGGCACGCGTCAGGTTGGTCGCTTCATCGCTAAGGCGCAGGTTGAGCTGCTGTAGACGCTCCAGCTCCTTGCCCAGGGAAAAACGCTCCCGGGCCTCAGCCTGATAGCTTTCCTCCACACGCTTTTCGAACGACTGAATGCGCTCTTTAAGCGGGTCGAGTAACTGGCCGAGTTGCTGCTGACTCGTCTCGGCAAAACGCTGCTCGCGCTCGTCGAAAATCTTGCTGGCCATTTCCGCAAACTGAGCCCGCAGCTCGTCTCGAGAGCTTTGCAGATCGTTCAGGCGTTGCTGATGGTTTTCTTGCTGCTCACGCAACTCGGCACTGAGGGCGGCGCATTGCACATCAAGACGACGCAGCTCGGCTTCTTTATTAGCGCGCTCGTGATTCCAGTCCTGAGCGGCAGCCTGGGCGTTGTCACGCTCATGACGCAGCAGTTCGACTTCACGCCGGGTCGCGGCCAGATCGGCTTGCTTGATCGAGTTTGCCTGGCTTAAGTCGCTGATTTCATCGCGGCTGGCGTCCAGTTGAGCATTCAACCCGTCCTGGGCCATCTGGGCAGTGCTCAGTCGTTCGTCAAGCAGTGCGGTCTCAGCTTGCTGCAGGCTGAGTTTGCGCTGCAGTTGCCAGGCCAACGCCAAGAGCGGCAATGCTGCTGCGCCAAGCCCGAAGAGCAGGCTGTTCAAATCCAATGCCATAGAGACTCCCGATACCGAATTCGTGCTTGCGGCATTATGCGCGATGCGAGGCAGGCGTCGGCACTGGATTAGCGGTGCGCTTAGCGACGGTCAAGTTGCCGGAGTAAATGCCTGGCATCCTGCGAGCCTTTTGCCGAAGCCAGCTCCAGCCAATGACGCGCCTGTTGCGGTTCATTGATGGGAGCCTGAGCACACAGCCGACCGTACTCGAATTGAGCATTACAATCCCCTGCCCGAGCAGCCTGCCGCAGCAACTCGTGGCCGATACGGCGATCACGGGTATTGCCGCAGTCCCGGCAAAGCATTTGCCCGAGTCGGCTTTGCGCAACCACCACACCACTGCGTGCAGGTTGCTTGAGCAACCGGCCGGCAAAATGTTTGACGCTGGGCTTTTGATTCAGGCGCGGGTTATCCAGCAACCACAAGGCAACACGCAAAGAAAAACGTGCAGGTTCACGGGAAGCAACAGATGGTTCGGGTGACAGATCAGGGCGAGACTTCATACACACAACGGGGGCAAATCAGGAGGCGCGCAACTCTACACTTTTTCTGGCTCAGGTAAAGGGCCAAGTCGTGAAAGGCGCTTAGTAGAGCAAGCGCTAGGGACAATCCACAGAAGCTGTGGATAACTCAGTGGACAACCCGCCTTCACACCCCGCAAACGTAGGCAGAATGGGGCCTGCGCTTAAACTGACGATTTTTTCACCAGCAAAAAAAATTGATGTTTTTCATTGACTTAATAATTCACCACTGTAAATCAAGCCCTTAGGCGCGCATATGACAGTGATGTGGCAGCAAGTTGCGCCAATGTGCACAAGTCGGTTCCAAACCGCGATTGGCTCACAAAAATATCGCTACAAGCCGCTTGCAAGTGCTAGCTGATCTCAATTGAAACCGGCTTTTGAGGACATATGGCGACGAACGGAGGCTCCCTTCTGCACATTTTTTCACCATCCCCCTTTTAATGCCCAGGCAACTCCGTTACCATCGTCGCCGTTAGTACCAAGCTGAAAGTCAATTTTTGGTCGAAAAAGTCCCCCGGCAAACGGTTCTCATGACGTGAGAACGTTGCTGACAACAAGGGATCGACCACCTCGATGGTTTCCAGACATGGCCTGCATGCCGACTACCCGCAGACGGGAGTGGCAATGCAATCATCCATGGCCTGACCGAACCAGCCTGCAATTGATCAGGATCTGCACCCAGAGCGTCGAACCTTTGCTCTTGTTGTGTTGCCTGCCCTCCTAAGTACCTACCGGTCAGCCCGAACGCCATACGATAAAGTGCGTTTCAACTGGCTGCTTTTGTTCCAGACAGGTTCTTCGCCCAGCCGCATCCTCAGATCAGGATCGCCCGCGTTTACTGGAACGTTTTATTTTTGCACGGCAATGTTCCGTGTCGTTTTAGGAAACACCTTAATCATGACTACTCATAATCAGACCCAACACGCTATCCATACACTGACCAACGCTTTTGCACCAATGAACTGCCTGATCATGGCCGCTCGTAAAGGCTGCTTCAGCTTCACCCTCGTCAACGAACACGGCATTGCTCGCCACACCGAGCGCCTGTACCCCGATCAGTACTCCAGCGCAGAACCGCTGCAGGCAGTGATCGAGCGTACCCGTCAGGCCCTGATTGCCTGATACGCCGCTCGTTTTCGCAGGAATAAATGGCCCCGACTGGATAAGTCGGGGCTTTTTTTTGCCTCGATTTTACAACGTCTCTTCTATTGCCAAGGGCTATATGGAAAGCGACGACTGGCAGGAATTAACTTAAAAACAGTCCGTTACAGGCGAAATATGACACTACACTTCAACTTGAGCGGCCCAGGTCGCTTCCGCCGGGTCCGATCCTGATCAGTCGCTGCCATACGTACGGACCCGCCGGTCACTTCTTCCCGAGGATGTTATGGGAATCGATGCCAGAGACTTATCCCGCCACGTAATCCGGCCCACTTTGCTTTATCTGGACCGGCATAGCCCTCGCGCAGAGTCGTTCCTGCTCGCCGTTGCTGCCAGCCAATCCGACTTGGGTGCCGCGCTGGACAGCCGCCGCGGACATGGTCTTTACAGCATTTCCGAATGCCGCCACCGACATTTATGGGACAACTATCTCGCCTTGGATCCCGAACTGGCCAGTCTGGTTCGAGGCCTGGCCAGCCAACATGCGTTTCTGACCGGACCGCATCTGGAGTTAACCGTCAATCTGCGCTACTCGACTGCTATTGCCTGGTTGATGGTCGAAGCTGGCGGTTTGGGCCTGCCCGACGACGAAGATCCCCGTGTAATGGCCAAAATATGGCGCGAAATATTTCAGCCACAAGGCCGGTTACGCGATTTTTTAAGCGCCTGGCAGACCTGCGTCACGCCACTTTCGCACCCGGCATGAATGGCCTTTGCCCAAATCAAGATAAAAACAAATGCCTGCATTTTTATCGGATTGTCCTACAAAAACAGCTCTAGATCAGGCCATTAGGACTATGGCGCATTCTGAAAAATGTTGGTAATTTCCGCGCGGTGATCAACATGGAGTTCTAATAATGAAAAAAGTAATGCTCAAGACCACAATTGGCCTCACCGTCAGTCTCGCTGCCTCCCAACTGTTCGCCGCCGGCTTTGCCATCAATGAACAAAGCATCAGTGGGATGGGTACCGGTTTCGCGGGCCGCTCCTCATCTGCCGACGATGCAAGTACCGTATTCGGCAACCCTGCCGGTATGTCCCGTCTCAAGCGCGAACAAGTCAGCGTTGGCGCAGCAGCAATCATCGCCAAGACCGATATTGATGACGCCAGCAGCACATTCGGCGGCAGCAATGATGGCGATATGGTACCGGTCGTCGGAGTTCCGATGGGGTATTACGTCAAGCCGATTGATGATCACTGGGCATTCGGTGTGGGGGTTTACGTTCCGTTTGGCTTGGTCACTGATTACGAAAGTGGTTTCGCCGGGCGCTATTTTGCAGACAAGAGCCACGTTCAGGTTGTCACCTTCCAGCCCACCATCAGCTACGCATTCAACGACAAGGTGTCCATTGGTTTTGGCCCGACCATCAACCGTATTGATGGCGAGCTGACCTCCTCAGCTCTTAACCCGGTAACCGGGCCGATCAACGACGGCAAGGTCAAGGTCAAGGGTGATGACACCGCGCTGGGTTTCAACGTGGGCATTCTGGTTCAGGCCACCGACAGCACACGCGTGGGCGCAACCTACCACTCCAAGGTTAAATACAAGCTCGACGGCGATACCAAAATCTCTGGCCCCAACTTCGGTCCGTTCAACGGCCAGAAGTACGACGCGTCGCTGGATCTGACCACGCCTGAATCCGTCGACTTCTCGGTTACCCATGAGCTGGACGCCAACTGGACACTTTATGCGGGCAGTACCTGGACACGCTGGAGTCGTCTGGAAAGCATCGACGTCAAAAACAGCGGCGTACCTGGCCCGCTGACCCCAACCATCGGCACCATCTCCGAGCCTCAGAACTGGCATGACACCTGGGCTCACGCCATTGGTGCCTCCTACAAGGTCAACAAGGAATGGACCTTGCGCACCGGTTTCTCGGTGGATCAATCGCCAACCAACAATGAAAACCGCTCGCCGCGCATTCCTACCGGTGACCGCAAAGCGATCAGCTTCGGCGCTGGCTGGAGCCCGAACGACAACTTGACCATCGATGTTGCGTACTCGTATCTGCGCGAAGATGAAGCGAAGATCCGTGATTCCAGCGCTACGAAAGGCACTTACAACGCGGACTTCCGCAACACCGCTCACGGTCTGGGCAGCTCGATCACCTACCGCTTCTGATGCATCGATCGCAACGGGCTGACCCAGCCGTTTGCGAGTCAACAAAAAGCCCCGCAATCAGCAATGGTTGCGGGGCTTTTTCGTTATTACTGATTCAAGGCCTGGAAGCGATAGCCTTCTCAACGGCAGCAATCAGCTCCGGATCATCCGGTGTGGTCATGCTGGAGAAGCTGGCGACTACATTGCCTTTGCGATCCACCACGTACTTGTAGAAATTCCAGCGCGGCGCGTTGCTCTGCTCGGCCAGCACTTTGAACAAGTGGGTAGCGTCGTCGCCTCTGACGGGTTGTGGCTCAGTCATGGTGAAGGTCACGCCATAATTGACGTAGCAGACCTTGGCGGTTTCTTCGCCATCCTTGGACTCTTGCTTGAAGTCATTGGACGGCACACCGAGCACTTCAAGGCCCTGCCCTTTGAAGCGCTGATTCAATGCTTCGAGGCTTTTGAACTGGGGGGCGAAACCACAAAAGCTGGCGGTGTTGACCACCAGCATTGGCTTGCCGGCGAAGCGCTCGCACAGGTTGATGTTTTCCTTGGCGCGCAGCTTGGGCAACTCACCTTGCAACAGGGCCGGGCAATCAGCAGCCATGGCAGTGCCACCTAAAACGAACATGAGAACCGGCAGAGCTATCCAGCGAATGTGCATAAGGCATCCCGAGCGCCTGTGCGGCGCAGTCATTGTTGTCTATGGGACAAACTAACCCGCGCCCGGCCAAATGCCTAGAGGCAAGCGCCCATGCCCAACTGCAAGGCGGCCAGCCCGACGTTTTGCCAGGCCCACCAGATCAGTGCCAGCGTCAGTGCCCCAGTCAGGCCTGCGCCCCAGAGCCATAACCTGCTCATGCCGCGTGCGCCTGCAATCGGGCAACCGGGCGTTCACGCACGGGCCAGTTCAGCGCAGCCGCCAACAGACTCAGCAGTATCGACACTTGCCAGATCAAATCGTAATTTCCGGTCCGGTCATACACCACGCCTCCCAGCCATCCGCCGAGGAAGGCGCCCAATTGATGGAACAGGAACACGATACCACCGAGCATCGACAGGTTACGCACGCCAAACAGGGTGGCGACGGTGCCGTTGGTCAGTGGAACAGTAGACAGCCACAGCAAGCCCATGGCCACGCCGAACAGATAGGCAGAGGTTTCAGTGAGCGGGAGCGAGATGAACAACACGATCACAACAGCGCGCAGCAGATAGAGAGCCGTCAATAGACGCGGCTTCGACATACGCCCGCCCAGCCAGCCTGCGGTGTACGTCCCGAAGATATTGAACAGGCCGATCAGCGCCAGCACGGTGGTGCCGATCCTGGCCGGTAAATGCTGGTCCACCAGATACGCAGGCAAATGCACACCAATGAACACCACCTGAAAGCCGCAGACGAAAAAACCCAGGGCCAGCAGCCAGAAACCGGAATGCGAACAGGCTTCCTTCAAGGCTTCACTCAGGGTTTGCTCGCCGCCAACCAATGGTGCCGGACTGTCCCGGAGCATCATCACCAACGGCAGAATCAACGCGACCAGCACACCCAGTACCAGCAAAGCACTGGACCAACCCAGCCAACCAATCAACCCCAGCGTACCGGGCAGCATGGCGAATTGACCAAATGAACCGGCCGCACTGGCTATCCCCATGCCCATGCTGCGCTTTTCAGCGGGCAGTGCACGGCCGACGACACCGAGGATCACCGAGAACGACGTGCCGGACAGACCAATGCCGATTAACAGGCCAGCGCTTAATGACAGACTCAGCGGCGTATCGGCCATGCTCATCAGCATCAGGCCCAAGGCATAAAGGATGCCGCCGATGAACACCACCTTCGCAGCACCAAAGCGGTCGGCCAAGGCTCCGGCAAATGGCTGAGCCAGGCCCCACATCAGGTTCTGGAAGGCGATAGCAAACGCAAAGACCTCGCGCCCCCAGCCAAAATCGGCACTCATCGGTGCGAGAAACAACCCGAAGCCATGCCGAATACCCAGCGACAGCGCCAGAATCAACGCACTGCCTAGCAGGATCCAGCCACTGGTACGCCAGACGGATGTCATTGTTATTCTCCCGCTCACGCGCTCAAGAAAAATTACGTGGATATACCCGTAACAGAATGTGTAGAAGCTACGCGGTGGGGGATGGGAGTGTCAATCTGATCGGATTGGCAATACGGTACTTGTAGGAGCTGACGAAGGCTGCGATAGCGGTGTGTCAAGGAAGATGTTTGGCAGCCTTCGGCAGCGCCTACAATGACCTTGGTAAATCAGGCCAATACCATCGCCAATAGCACCGCGACTTCCAGCAACTCCAGCAATGCACCCGCCGTATCACCAGTGGTGCCGCCCAGGCGCTTGAGCATCAAATGGCGCAGCCACAAGAAACAGGCAACCGCAGCAGCGAGAGCGTACAAACCGGACACACCGGCAATCACTACGCAAGCCACCGCACAAACGATCAACACTTGCTTGCCCGCCGAGCGCGGCAAGTGGTCAGCCAGCGCCTGCCCCAACCCGCCAGCGCGGACGTATGGCGTGTACAGGAACAGACCAAGCATGGCGCTACGACCCAGCACTGGCGCCAACAGCAACGCGATGGAGTTCTGACTTTCAATCAGCGCCAGCAACGCAGTGAATTTAAGCAAAAGCACCAGAATCAGTGTGACCACCGCAATCGGTCCGCTGCGGGGATCTTTCATGATGGTCAAGGTGCGTTCGCGGTCGCCAAAACCGCCGAGCCAGGCGTCGGCGCTGTCGGCAAGGCCGTCCAGGTGAAGTCCGCCGCTGAGCAACACCCAAGCGGTGAGGAGCAATGCAGCATGAAGCATGACGGGCGCGCCGCTGAACAGCGCATTCAAGCCCAACAACACAACACCAAACAGAACGCCCACCAGCGGATAAAACAGCAATGACCTTCCTAGCTCCTGCGGCTTGGGCATGCCGGGCAGGCTGATGGGGAAACTGCTGAGAAATTGCAGGGCAATCCAGAACGGCAACATGTCAGGCCTTGCTCCTAAAACGCTGAATTGAAATGATTTTTTGTAGGAGCTCACGAGCACCTACAGGTCTGGTCGGGGCTCCGTCAGTAGCCCGCCATCAGCCACATTTATCGCCAACAGCGCGCCATGCCCAACCGTGACTTGCAGCAATTGCTCACGAGGCAAGCCACGGGCCTTTGCCAGCAGCAGGCGCATGACGCCGCCATGGCTGATCAACAAAACACGTTCGCCCGCATAGGCTTGATGCAATTGTTCGACAGCAGCCAACACCCGCGCCGAAAACTCAATGACAGGCTCTCCATTGGGAGGCGTGAAGCCGTAAGGGTCATTCCAGAACAGGCCCAGACCTTCAGCATCGGTTTCCATCAACTGCGCGGCGCTGCGCCCTTCCCAATCGCCGAAATGCAATTCCTGCAAGCCCGGCTCCAGGCTCAACGGCAATGCCAGGCGCTCGGCCAGTTCTTCAGCAAACCGGGCGCAACGTTGTAGCGGCGAACTGACGATCCGGTCCCATGGGCCGGCTTGCGCTACCGCTGTACGCATCTGCGCCCAGCCGTTTTCGGTCAAGGCGTCGTCCAGGCTGCCACGCATGCCGCCGCCCAGTTCGGTCTCACCGTGACGCAACATTTCAAGATGCAGGATCATGCGGGACGGTCTGCCACCGCGGCTTCAGCGAAAGTCGCCATACCGTTGTGCAGTTGGCAGGCCAGACGCACCAGCGGCACCGCCAATGCTGCGCCGCTGCCCTCACCGAGACGCAAGCCCAGATCCAGCAGAGGCTCGGCCTGCAAGGTCTCCAGCAGATGACGATGGCCCGGCTCAGCGCCGCGATGACCGAACAATAGCCAGTCACGGCACGAAGGGTTGAGGCGCACGGCGACCAGTGCCGCGACGCTGCAAATGAAACCGTCGACCAAGACTGCAATACCTTCTTGAGCGCAGGCCAGATACGCACCGACCAGCGCCGCAATTTCAAAGCCGCCCAGGCAGAACAGACTTTGCAGGGGATCGCCAGCCTGCTCGGCGTGCAGCTTCAACGCGCGCTCGATAACGTCTGTCTTGTGGCTGATGCCCGCCGCATTCAAACCGGTACCCGGCCCAACCAGCAACTGCGCCGCGCACTCAAGCAGCGAACAGGCCACGGCACTGGCGGCAGCGGTGTTGCCGATGCCCATCTCGCCACCGATAAACAGTTCAGTGCCAACCGCTTTGGCCCGCAGTACGCTGTCGCGCCCGGCCTGCAATGCCAGCAGGCCTTGCTCTTGAGTCATGGCCGGGGCTTTGGCGAAGTTCGCGGTACCGGCACCGATGCGCAGATGGCGTACTCCCGGCAAATCCAATGGGCTGACAGTGCCCAGGTCCACCACGTCCAGTTGCGCCGACAGCTGCTGAGCCAAAACGCTGATAGCCGCCCCGCCGGTCACGAAGTTGTGCAACATCTGCCCGGTCACTTCCTGCGGGTAAGCTGAAACGCCTTCCGCTACGACACCGTGGTCGCCCGCAAAAATGGCGATCCACACCGCGTCGACTTTGGGTTTCACTCGACCTTGCAGACCGGCCAATTGCACCGCAACGCGCTCCAGTTGCCCAAGGGAACCGGTGGGTTTGGTCAATTGTTGCTGCCGCGCCAGGGCTTCTTCCCTGACCGGAACGTTGATCGCCTGCGCGGGTTCAAGCCACCACGAGTTACTCATAATGCAGATCCTTTCAATGTCAGAGGCAAACCGGCGACGGTCAGCACCACACGCTGGCAACGCTCGGCCAGCGCCTGGTGCAACAGGCCCGCCTCATCGACATAACGACGGGTCAGCTCACCGAGAGGCACCACGCCCAGCCCGGTTTCGTTGCTGACAAAAATGATTTCGCCCGGCAGTTGCGCCACGCAGTCGAGCAGCGCCTGGCGCTCTTGCACCAGACGCTCAGTGTTTTCAAGCATCAGCAAATTGGTCAGCCACAGGGTCAGGCAGTCCACCAGCAAGCAGCGTTCGACGCTGGCGTTGTCCCGCAGAATCCGCGCCAGCTCGATAGGTTCTTCGATCAGTCCCCAGGTGTCAGGCCGACGCTCGCGGTGCAGGGCGACACGTTGATTCAGTTCGCCATCTACTGGCTGGCTGGTGGCGATGTAAATCACTTCCAGCCCTGAGCCAGCGGCAAGGCTTTCAGCCAGCTTGCTCTTGCCGGAGCGTGCGCCACCGAGGATTAGTTGCTGCATGTGAGCGCCTTTCCATCAAATTGAAATACGTTCCCCTGTAGGCGCTCACGAGCAGCGCGAGGCAGCGATGGCAGTTTGTCTGATGCCCTGCTATCGCGGCCTCGCGCTGCTCGTGCGCTCCTACAGATCAAGTGCTTTGGCATTTAACCCACACAACTCACGCAGCAACTTGCCATCCAGATGGTTCTCCACCAGATCCGCCAGCCGCTCGATGTCCCGCTCGCGCAATGCGTGGTAATCCACTTGCTGCACGTCCTGCAAACCGGCCCAGCGCAGTAAGGCACTGCAGGCCTCCGGGGTTTCGAACAGGCCGTGCAGGTAGGTGCCAAAGATCTGCCCGTCGGCGCTTTGCGCTCCATCGCAGCGGTCGTCGTCCAATAGCACGGCCGGGTTTTCCAGCGCTGCGCCCGTGGTCACGCCAGCATGGATTTCATAGCCGCTGACCTGCACGCCTTCCAGAAGCAGACGCCCTTTCACGTTGCGCAACTGCTTCTCTTCTTCGAGCACCGTGCTCATCGCCAATAAACCAAGACCAGCGCTGGAACCGGGCGCGCCCTCCAGGCCCAGCGGGTCATGCAACTGCTCACCGAGCATCTGTAAACCGCCGCAGATCCCCAGTAGCTTGCCGCCATAACGCAGGTGCCGGGCGATGGCGCTATCCCAGCCATTGGCGCGCAAATAGGCCATGTCGCTGCGCACGCTTTTCGAGCCGGGCAGGATGATCAGATCCGCCGAAGGAATAGCCTGTCCCGGCCCGATAAATTGCAGATTGACCTGCGGATGCAGGCGCAGCGGATCGAAATCGGTGTGGTTGCTGATCCGCGGCAGAATCGGCACTACCACGTTGAGCACTTGCTCGACCTTGTCGGTCTGGCGCTGATCGAGACCGTCTTCGGCCTCCAGATGCAGGTCCATCACGTACGGGAGCACGCCGACCACCGGTTTGCCGGTCCGCGCTTCAAGCCAGTCCAGGCCCGGTTGCAGCAAGGCGATATCGCCACGAAAACGGTTGATGACGAAGCCTTTGACCCGCGCCTGCTCGCTGGGAGAAAGCAATTCCAGCGTGCCGACCAAGTGAGCAAACACGCCGCCGCGGTTGATATCGGCGATCAGCAGCACCGGGCAATCCACCGCTTCGGCGAAGCCCATGTTGGCGATGTCGTTGGCGCGCAGATTGATCTCGGCAGGCGAGCCAGCCCCTTCAACCATGATCACCGGATAGGTCTGCCCCAGCCGCTCGTGGGATTCCAAAACCGCCTTCATGGCGATCTCTTTGTAGCCGTGATAAGCCACCGCATTCATGGTGGTCACCGCATGGCCATGAATAATCACCTGCGCGCCGGTATCGCTGTTGGGCTTGAGCAAGACCGGATTCATGTCGGTATGCGGCTGCAGTCCGCAAGCCTGGGCCTGCACCGCCTGGGCACGGCCGATTTCGCCACCGTCCGCCGTCACCGCGCTGTTGAGCGCCATGTTCTGCGGTTTGAACGGCACCACGGCAACGCCCTGACGCGTCAGCCAGCGACACAGCGCCGTTACCAGCGTACTTTTGCCCGCGTCGGACGTGGTGCCCTGCACCATCAACGTAGTCATGGCTGCTCCTGGCTGGGCAGGCTTTGGTTGAATGCGAGCAGCGCCTCTTCCAGACGCTGCCAGTGGGCTTCAGTGTCCGGCAGACCGAAGCGCAGACTGCCATCGAGCGGGTTATCGCTGACGAACAAGCGCAACAGAATGCCGCGCCGGGCGCAGAACTCATGCAGCACCTCCGCATACGGGGTGATGACCCGTTGAAACAGCGCGCTGCCACCGCTTGGCTGAAGCCCGTGGCGCGTAAGGACCTGTACAAGCCGCTGACTGGCCTGATCAGTGCGGCTACGTTGCGCGAGGTGCCCCTGAACATCCTTCAGGCACGCTTCGCCGATAATTCGCGTGGGACCGCTGACGCTCCAAGGACCGATTTCCTGAGCCAGTGACTTGAGCAAACCCGGCTCAGCCAGTACAAATCCCAACCTCACACCAGCAAGCCCGAAGAACTTGCCAAACGAGCGCAGTACGATCAGACCCGCCAGGCCGGTGTGGGCCGCAAGGCTCAAGTCCGGCGTGTTGTCCATAAAGGCTTCATCGACCACCAGCCAGCCACCCCGCTCCGCCAGCCGTGCTTGCCACTTCAACAAGCGTTCCGGGGTGAGCATCAAGCCGGTTGGATTGTTCGGGTTAACCACTACCAGTACGTCGAGGCTGTCGAGGAAGTAATCCACTTCATGCTCAAGCACTTCGCGCACTAAAAAGCCCGCGCTGCGCCAGGCATGAGCGTGCTCGGCATAGCAAGGCGACAACACGCCGACCTTACCGGCACTGCGCAAACGCGGCAGGGCCTGAATCGCTGCCTGGGAACCGGCGACCGGTAACGCTCGCGCTGCGCCGTAATAAACACAGGCGGCTTGCTCCAGACCGTCATCGGCTTCAGGCAAACGATGCCAGGCGGCTGCCGGGATCGCCGGAATCGGAAACGCCCAGGGTGCAATGCCCGTGGACAGGTCCAGCCAGTCAGCTTCATCGATGCCGTATTGCCGGGCTGCCCTGCGTAGGCGACCGCCATGTTCAAGCATAAAATTCGGCTCCAATGCACAACACCAACAACCATAACCACACACCGCGCTGCACCAACTGCCAGCCGCGATCAATGGAATTAGCGTCAGCGGGCACACCTTCACCCAACTGCGGACGCTGATGCAGTTCGCCGTGATAAATCGCGGCACCGCCCAGTTCGACGCCCAGCGCACCCGCGCCAGCGGCCATCACCGGGCCGGCATTTGGGCTGTCCCAGGTCGGGCCTTGAGTGCGCCAGCAGCGCAGGGCCAGACGCGTTTTGCCTAGCAACGCGTAGGTCAGCGCCACCAGCCTTGCAGGAATGTAGTTGAGCACGTCGTCAATCTTTGCCGCCGCCCAGCCAAAACGCTCGAAACGCTCATTGCGATAACCCCACATGGCGTCCAGCGTATTGCTCAATCGGTACAAGACCACGCCCGGCGCCCCGGCAACCGCAAACCAGAACAACGCAGCAAACACCGCATCACTGCCGTTCTCCAGTACCGACTCAGTGGCGGCGCGGGCGACTTCGGTGGCGTCCAGCTCCGAGGTCTGGCGACTGACCAGATAGCCGACCCGACGGCGCGCCTCTTCAAGGTCGTCCGAGCGTAGCGCCTGAGCCACCGGCTCAACGTGCTCGCCCAGACTGCGTAAACCCAGTGCGCAATACAGCGCGATAATTTCCACTAGCCAACCGATGTAAGGCAGCCAACTCAACGCAGTCGCCAACAGGGTCAACGGGATGACCGCGATAAACCACGCCGTGACGCCATGGCTACGCCAGCCGCGACCGCCCGAATTGAAACGCTTCTCTATCCGGTCAGCGTAACGACCAAAGGCGACCAATGGATGAGCACGCTTCGGCTCGCCCAGCAACGCATCCAGCGCCACCCCGGCAACACTCAACAGCGCCACACTCATTGATCCGCTCCCCATTGGTTTTCAAACAGCATTTCGTTCAGCGGGCGCTCTTTGCCCCAGCCTTCCATGACCAGCATCGGCACCGGATAAAACTCGGTCACCGGCCCCAGACACAGAATCGCCAAAGGTTTCGCACCCTCGGGCATGCCCAGCAAGTCAGCCAAAGCTTGTGGTTCAAACAGAGAAACCCAGCCCATGCCCAGCCCTTCGGCACGCGCTGCCAGCCACATGTTCTGTATGGCGCAGGACAACGACGCCAGGTCCATCTCCGGCAATGTGCGACGGCCGAAAATGTATTTTTCGCGATCATCCATCAGCGCGGCAACGAGGACTTCTGCGCAATCGCTGATGCCTTCGACTTTAAGCTTCATGAAGTCATCGGCGCGTTCGCCCAAGGCCTCGGCGGTACGAATCCGCTCCGCCTCAACCTGCGCCTGAATGTTCGTACGCAACGCCCGGTCGGTGATGCGAATAAACCGCCAGGGCTGCATCAAGCCCACGCTGGGTGCCTGATGCGCCGCTTCGAGCAGACGTGTCAGCAACTCGGGC
This sequence comes from Pseudomonas caspiana, assembly GCF_002158995.1. Taxonomy (GTDB): domain Bacteria; phylum Pseudomonadota; class Gammaproteobacteria; order Pseudomonadales; family Pseudomonadaceae; genus Aquipseudomonas; species Aquipseudomonas caspiana. The sequence continues at coordinate 22,610 of NZ_LOHF01000022.1, forward strand.
GCGACGCTGCCACCGCTGAAATGCCGCATGTCCCGTCGCTCGGCAATGGCGCGATAGACCGCAGCACGTTCTTCGGCGCTGTACGCGTGATCACTCATGGTTTGAAAAGCGCCGCAACCGCCTGGGGATTGGAAGGGAAATAGAAATGCACATAGGACGCCGTCATGCGCCCGTCGCGATAGACCGCCTCCGCGCCGCGCCCACCATTGGGGCTTAAACCACGGGCGATGGGCTGCAACTCGGTGCTGGTCAGCGAATGGTGATAAGTGTGGCCGCGTAGCTCGCCTTCGGGCAATGCGACGTTTTGTAGCGCCAGGGCTGCCAGACGTTTCTGCATCACGGCCTCGCCCTTCAGCAAGCCAACCAGCTCAACCCGCAGCCCGTCGACATCGGTCAAGGCATCAAGCAGATACAACATGCCGCCGCATTCGGCCAGCAACGGTTTGCCAGCCTGATGGTGTTCGCGGATCGCGGTCAGCATTGACGTGTTCTGGCTCAACGCGACGTGATGCAACTCTGGGTAACCACCCGGCAAATAGAGACTGTCCGCTTCAGGTAAAACGCTGTCGCGGATCGGCGAGAAGAACACCAGTTCTGCGCCCATCGCCCGCAGCAAATCCAGACTCGCGCCATAGGTGAAGGCGAAGGCTTCGTCATGGGCGATGGCGATGCGTACACCTTCAAGCAGTGGCTCGGCCGGAATAATATCCGGGGCGGCGAAGGTCACGGCGGGCGGCAAGGCCACTTCGCAGGTGCTGGCCAAGGCATCTGCGGCTGCGTCGAGGCGCAGGTCCAGATCATTCAGTTCGCTGGCCTGTACCAATCCGAGATGACGGCTCGGCAGTTCGATTCCGGTTTCACGAGACAGCGCGCCATACCAGCGCAGACCTTCGGTCAGGCTGCCTTCAAGCAATTGCGCATGACGCACGGTACCGACGCGGTTGGCCAACACACCCGCGAACGGCAGGTCTGGCTGATAGCGCGCCAGCCCCAGGGCCAATGCGCCAAAGGTCTGAGCCATGGCCGTACCGTCGATCACGCCCAATACGGGAACACCAAAATGACGAGCCAGATCAGCACTGGACGGCGTACCGTCAAACAGGCCCATCACGCCTTCAATCAGAATCAGATCAGCCTCGCCCGCAGCCTGCCACAACAGGCGACGGCTTTCATCAGCGCCCACCATCCAAAGGTCGAGCTGATAGACCGGCGCACCGCTGGCCCGCTCAAGAATCATGGGGTCGAGAAAGTCCGGCCCGCACTTGAACACCCGAACCTTGCGGCCCTGATTGCGATGCAGGCGAGCCAGTGCAGCGGTGACGGTGGTTTTGCCTTGGCCCGAAGCGGGCGCGGCGATTAGAACTGCCGGACAGTGGCGCGGCTCGCTCATGAAAGTATGCTCACAGCTCTATGCCTTTCTGGGCGCGAATGCCTGCCTGGAAGGCGTGCTTGACCACAGTAATTTCGGAAACCGTGTCAGCCATGTCGATCATTTCCGGCTTGGCGCCGCGACCAGTGACGATCACGTGCTGCATCGGCGGACGCGCCTGCAAGTCACTGAGCACTCGCTCGATGTCCAGGTAGCCGTGCTTGAGAGCAATATTCAGCTCATCCAGCACCACCAGACCAATGGCCGGATCACGGAGCATTTCCAGAGACACTTCCCAGGCGGCTTCGGCTGCGGCGATATCGCGCTGGCGGTCCTGGGTTTCCCAGGTGTAGCCCTCGCCCATCACGTGGTAACGAACCTGCTCGGGGAAACGCCGAAAGAAGAATTCTTCGCCGGTGCTGTTACTGCCCTTGATGAATTGCACGACGCCACATTGCATACCGTGACCCATCGCACGAGCGAGCATGCCGAAGGCGGAGCTGCTTTTGCCTTTGCCGTTGCCGGTCAACACCAGCAGCAAACCGCATTCGTTAGGGGCGCTGGCAATACGCTCATCCATGACGGCTTTCTTGCGCAGCATGCGCGCCAGATGGCGTTCGTCACGTTCAGGGGATTCGTTCATCTCAGCTCTCCGCTTGAGGGCACGCGAAAGCAGACGGAAGGCAAAGCAAAGACTGACAGCACGACCACAGGTCATGCGCAGAGCATCGCCCGCCGTGATGCTGTTGAATGGATCAGGCCGGTCTCCGGGCTCATGAGCGGGCGAACCCGGCTGCGCGCCTTCCCATGCTTGAGCACAGTGGCAGATTGCGCAGTTTTCACTCATTTACCGTTGCGGGGGCAGCGCCGGAATAGCTCGAAAAAAAGCAAACGCACCGGCTTCCCTGTTTCACTCAATCAGTCCGCAGACGTTGAGCACCTGAAACAAGCGCGCAGGTTAGAGCGTTGACCCGGGAGCGTCAATCAACACAGGGGTTGAACCTCAACAGAGTGAGGCCCTCTACCCCTTAATGCACCACTGCCCGTAACGGAGATCCACCATGTTCACGCTCAAACCGCACTACGCCGTCTTGCTCGTGCTTGCCGCTGGCCTCGCGGGCTGTGGCGAGTCCTCGACCTTGCAAGTCACCGACGGCACAGGGCCGGCTCCGAAGCTACCAGAGCCCAACAAGACCCTGATCCCGACCGTCAACATCGCACCGGCCGTCGGTTGGCCGCAGGGTGGCAAGCCTGTCGCGGCACCGGGCACCCAAGTCGCCGCCTTCGCTGAAAACCTTGATCACCCGCGCTGGCTGTACGTGCTTCCCAACGGCGATGTATTGGTCGCCGAAACCAATTCGCCGCCCAAGCCCGATGACGATCAAGGCGTTCGTGGCTGGGTCATGAAAAAAGTCATGGGCCGCGCCGGGGCCGGTGTACCCAGCCCCAACCGTATTACCCTCCTGCGAGACAAGGATCACGACGGCGTCGCAGAAACCCGCACGGCATTTCTGGAAAACCTCAACTCACCGTTCGGCATGACATTGGTCGGCAATACGCTCTATGTCGCCGACACCGACCGCCTGATCAGCTTTCCTTATAAGGATGGAGAAACCTCGATCAGCGCGCAGCCGACCAAGGTTGTCGATTTGCCAGGCGGTACGCTGAATCACCACTGGACCAAAAACGTCATCGCCAGCAAAGACGGCAGCAAGCTGTACGTCACCGTTGGCTCGAACAGTAACGTGGCGGAAAACGGCATGAAAGCCGAAGAAGGTCGGGCGGCAATCTGGGAAGTCGACCCGGTGAGCAAAACCCATCGCATCTTTGCCTCAGGCCTGCGCAACCCAAACGGCATGGACTGGGAGCCAACCACCGGCAAGTTGTGGACGGCAGTCAACGAGCGTGACGAAATCGGCAGCGACCTGGTACCTGATTACGTGACCTCGGTTCAGGACGGCGCTTTCTACGGCTGGCCGTACAGCTATTACGGGCAGCATGTGGACGAGCGCGTGAAACCACAAAATCCGGACCTGGTAGCCAAAGCAATCGCGCCTGACTTCGCGGTGGGCCCCCACACGGCTTCGTTAGGCCTGGTCTTCGCCGACGGCAAAACCTTACCCGCGCCGTTCAACGAAGGGATGTTCATTGGCCAACACGGCTCCTGGAACCGCAAGCCACACAGCGGCTACAAGGTGCTGTTCGTGCCGTTCAAAGATGGCAAACCAGCGGGCACGCCGATTGACCTGTTGAGCGGTTTTCTCAATGCCGATGAAAAAGCCCAAGGTCGTCCGGTCGGAGTGGTGAATGACCATCAGGGTGGTTTGCTGGTAGCCGATGATGTGGGTAACAAAATCTGGCGAGTGACGGGAGCGAAGACGCAGCAGGCTGGAGTGAAGCCTTGAAGGGCCTGCCTCCGGATTTGAGTTGAACCAATCGCGGGCAAGCCCGGCTCCCACATGAATCGCATTTCCCTGTGGGAGCCGGGCTTGCCCGCGATAAGGTCAACTTTATGCTGTAACGCGATGCATTTCGTCGCAGCTTGGTAACCGCGCTCAAGGCCAGTAGCGTTACTGATTCCGCGCCAGATTCGAAGGCTGAATCACTCGCTTGGCATCCAGATACGCCTTCTGCCAATAGGGCTTGTCGAGGCTGTCGAGCTTGACCGTGCCGCCCGTCGCAGGCGCATGCACGAAACGGCCTTCGCCGACGTAAATGCCCGCATGGCTAACCTGTGAGCCGCCACCCGTGGCAAAGAACACCAGATCGCCCGACTGCAACTGCTCGCGGCCTACACTCGGCGCACGCATCACAATCATGTCGCGGGTCGAACGTGGCAAGGCGATGCCCGCAGCGTCACGGTAAACGAAACCAATCAGACCGCTGCAATCGAAACCCGAATCAGGCGTGTTGCCGCCCCAACGATAAGGCGTTCCTACCAGTCCAAGGGCGCGGAACAAAACGTCTTCGGCAGCAGGGTTAGGGTTTTCGGCAGGAGCAACGATCACAGGACGCTGGACGACCCGTGGCTGAGGTGGCGGCGCACTGGCGCAAGCACCGAGCAACGCTGCAAGAGAGATGACCGCGAGGCGTAGCGTAATCGACATAAACACAACAACCCAATGTGGATGCGGCTTACTTTGCCGGAAGCCCGCAAAGCACAAGACAGGCTTATAGCCTGTCTTTGTACGGGACGCTAATTATTTGTGCTTACGCTTCTTGACCGCAGGAGTCTTGAGCGTCGTTGCAGTCATCGCGGTGGTCTGCGCTGGCGCAGTTGGCGATTCCATTGCCAGAGCACGCTTGGCTTCGATAAAGGTCTTGCTCCAGTACACATCGTCAAGACTGTCGACGCGCACGCCGCCACTGCGACGGCTGCTGGAGTGGATGAACTGATTGTCACCCAGGTAGATAGCGGCGTGGCTGACGCGACCGCGACCGGCAGTGCTGAAGAACAGCAGATCGCCAGGCTCAAGGTCGGTACGTTTAACCAGAGGCGCATCGATGTTGATCATTTCACGGGAAGAACGCGGCAGGCTCATGCCAGCCTCTTCACGGAACAGATAACCGATAAAACCGCTGCAATCAAAACCGGACTTGGTGGAGGTACCGCCGAAACGGTAACGGGTACCGATCAGGGATTTACCACGTTCAAGAATGCTGTCCGCCAAAACGGGCAGCTGGTAAGGCTTGTTGTCAGAGAAACGGGCCAGTTCAGCTTCAGTGGTCAATTCTTCCTGCAAAACCGAACGATCCGAACGGGCATTTACAGTTGGAGCGCTGACCGATCTGGCGGTTTGCTGCTGTACTTGCTGCTGTTGCGACACCGGTGAATTGGCGGCGCAACCTACGAGCAGGGTGACAAGTGCGAGAGGCACGAGGGGTGCGAAGCGAGCTAGCATGGGCACGACCGTGGCTGATAAATATTAAGAAGCCGCGACTATGCCCACTATCATTCTGATTTGCAAATTCAATCGAACTAAATGTGACTTACCAGTTCGCCCATGACATGTACTGCCCGGCAGGCAAAAAACGCGTCCATTTGTGACGTCTGATCGGTTGGCGTCAAATTTATTTGCGCCGTAAAACCGCCGCAAACCCTTGTTCTTATTACGGGTTCATGGATGTAGGGGAAGCTGGCGGTGGTGCCAATGCTCAGCACTGCATCAAAGCCTTTTGCCATCTCATCATAGAGCGTTTGCATCGCTTGCTCCGGCAACATCTCCTGAAACAAAACGACGGATGGTCGCATAACGCCACCACACAGCCGGCAAAGAGGCGGAAGAGGACGCTGCAGATGCGCACCCAACTCCGGATCCTCAGCACCACACGATTGGCAAAAAAGCGGCGCCAGTTGCCCGTGAATTTCGATCAGTCGTTCAGGCGGGCTGCCCGCAGCACGATGATAGCCATCGACATTTTGCGTCAGCACCCAACATTCCGGCTTTTTGCGCTGCAGGTCGGCAATGGCGTAATGCGCAGCATTGGGTTCACCACCCAGGCATGCCGTGGCCAGCTGCGCGATGTACTTCCAGCACAGCGCAGGATCGCGCCTTAGCATGGGGCCGGATAAAGCCATTTCGATAGGAATACCGTCGTCGGTTTCGCCGTTATACAAGCCACCGACGCCACGATAGGTCGGCAAGCCGGAATCGGCTGACAAGCCTGCACCGGTAATAATCAGAATTCGCTGGGCATGACGTAACGCCGAGGCGGTTTGTAGCAGCAACGCGGGGTCTACCACCCAAGCGTCTCTTTAAGGAAGGGAATGGTCAGCTTGCGCTGCGCCTGCAAGGAGGCCTGATCCAGAGTTTCCAGCAGATCAAACAGCGCGCTCATGCTGCGCGTGCCACGGGTCAGGATGAAATGCCCGACTTCGTCTGTGAGGTGTAAACCGCGACGTGAGGCACGCAGCTGTAAGGCACGCAGCTTGTCTTCGTCAGACAAGCCACGCATCTGGAACACCAGCGCCATGGTCAGACGTGATTTGAGATCGGGCAGTTTGACCGGCAATTCGCGCGGGGACTGCGAGGCTGCAATGAGCAGACGCCGACCGCTGTCGCGCAGACGATTGAATAGATGAAAGAGTGCCTCTTCCCATTCCGGCTTGCCGACGATGGCTTGCAGATCGTCAAGGCAGACCAGTTCGTACTGCTCAAGGTTGTCGAACAGTTCGACGCCTTCATCGATGACCTCGGCCAGCGGCAAGTAAACCGCCGGTTCTCCCATTTGCTCGAAGCGCAGACACGCGGCCTGCAACAAATGGGTACGCCCCACGCCATCCTTGCCCCATAGATAGATGAGGCTCTCGGTCCAGCCCGCCTCGGCTTCACACAGCCGCTCGACGTAGCCGAGTGCCGCAGCATTGGCGCCGGGATAGTAATTGATAAAGGTGGCGTCATCACGCAGACGCACACCCAGGGGCAGCTGAATAGGTTTCATGCTGGCTGAACGGTTCAAGTGAGCCGTTAGGGGCCTCTGTGTAAAGTGCGCAAAGTTTATACCCGTGAAGCTGGGGGCACAATGAGCCAGACCATAAGCAAAATCAAAGGTTTGCGTGATTCCGAGGTATTTCTGGACCATTGCGATACCCTGCGGGGGCAGGGCTTGCACGCGATAAGGCTGGACGCGGTT
>NZ_LOHF01000022.1:30282-60703 GCF_002158995.1 Pseudomonas caspiana
TTATCGCGAGCAAGCTCAGCGCTCCCACAGGGGATTGCATTTCAACCCCAATCGGGGGGAGTTCTTCCTAAAGCTCCGGATCTTGCGCACCGCCGTAAACATCCGACTCTTTATAAAGGTCATGGGCATGCCGCACCAGGACCATGATCACCGCCGCCACCGGCAGCGCCAGCAGGATACCGGTGAAGCCGAACAGCTCACCGCCTGCAAGGATCGCGAAGATCACCGCCACCGGATGCAGGCCGATGCGATCGCCGACCAGCAATGGCGTGAGCACCATACCCTCAAGCGCCTGACCGACCATGAACACTGCCGCAATACCCAGCAGCGGATACAGGTCACCACCAAACTGGAACAACCCTGCGACCAGCGCTGCGCCGATACCGATCACAAACCCCATATAAGGCACGATGGCGGCCAGACCGGCGATAACCCCGATCAACAGCCCCAACTCCAGCCCTACCAGCATCAGGCCCGCTGCGTAGATAACGCCGAGGCCAACCATGACCAGCAACTGCCCGCGAATAAACGCGCCCAGCACTTCATGACATTCGCCCGCCAGCTTGACGACCTGTTCTTCGCGATGGCGCGGCAGCAGGCTGCGAATCTTGGCCATCATCACGTCCCAGTCCCGCAGCAGGTAGAAACACACCACCGGGATCAGCACCAGATTGGTGATCCAGCCGATCAACGCGAGGCTGGAAGCGGTTGCTCTGGACAATACAGCGCTGACGATATCGCCAGTCTGGCCCATGTGTTCGGATATCGCCGCTTTGACCTTGTCGAACTTCCAGAAGCCGTCGGCCAGACCGAATTTGGTCTGTACCCACGGCAACGCAGTGTGCTGCAACCAGTCCAGCATCTGTGGCGCCAGCTCATACAAACGGAACAACTGCTTGGCGAGCATTGGCACCAGAATCAACAACAAGCCCATCAGAATCAAAGTGAACAAGCCGAACACGGCCACCACACTCAATGTGCGTGACAAGCCCAGTTTTTCCAGCTTGTCGGTCAGTGGGTCGCCCATGTAGGCCAACAACAGCGCCACCAGAAAAGGGGTCAGGATCCCGTGCAGTAAAAATACAAACAGGAACAGCAGAACAATCCCGCCAATCCAGAACCAGCGCCGTGTGTCAGTCATCAAAGTCCCTCGACTACTAATAGAGATGTCATGCGTGCTTACCAGCGGAAGTAAATTTGCGGTGCCGCAGCTGGCGCGATTGTCGGCCCGGGAGCCTGAACCGCTGCTGTAGCGTCAACCGGTGCCGGTGCAGCCTGCTCTGGTGCAACCACAGGCGCTGCTGCCGGAGCCGGTGCAGCCTCGGATGCCGGAATTTCCTGCAGCTTGGCCAGAGACAATTGCGAGCGCAGTTGCTCGGCGCTGCCGTTTACTTCGTAAATAATGCGATCGCCCTCAACTTGTTTCAGACGCGCGCCAAACGGTTCAAGTAACTGCATCAGTTGCGCATAGCGTTCCAGGTTCATGCCTTGTACCTGCATCAACAGGCCGCTTGAGGCTCCTGGTTTGGTCACAAAGCGCGGCGCCAGTCGTTCGCTGACCGCCAGCAACACGGCATCAGCCAAAGCCTCGGAACTGGCTGCGGTCGCGGAGCCCTGCTCGCGCTTATCACCCATCCACAACCGCCATTTGCCCTGCCACTGCCCGGCCTCTTCCTTGGCGTGCACGGCCAGCAAGGCATCCGCGCCGTAACGCTCCGACGCCTGCTTCAAAGCGGTGGGATCGGTGCCTTCAATATTTTTTGCAGTCCCAACGCCCTGCTCCTCGAGGTCAGCCAGGGGCAGACGCAGCGGTAAAGCGCGATGCTGGGCTGCACGACGCAAAGGCTCTGCAGAAGACTGACCGTCGCCGACCAGATTGGAGCCTTCGGTTGCGTCATTCAGCCACCAGCCAAGAATGGACGGCCGATTGCTGCCCCACAGCGAATAGCCGGCCTGACGCAATGCACGGTCAGTACTGGCCGGATCGAAATCCACGAGCAAGGTTTCCGGTGGCCCGGCGTCGTAGCCGTACTGGCTGATGATCTGCTGCGGATCCTTGCGCAACTCGGCCAGCGATGAGCTCTGCGGAGCACGAGCATCACCGGTCAGGCGCAGGACCATGGTTTCCAGCGCCGCCTGAGTGGCACGGGTGCGCTCGTCAGGGGTCTGGCCACTGACCGGCTCGCGGACTTGATAAAGATTATTAACGGTTTCAGCGAAGCTCGGCAGACTGAGCACTGACAGGCAGCCGGCTAAAAACAGATTCGAAAGACGCATGGACAGTTCCCGAACGGAAAAAAGCGGCAAGACAAGAAACCGCGTCGAATGGCTGGCATGAGTGAGACCGCAAAAACGACCAAACACTCACATTCAGCACGAAGGCTACACCTTATAGAGGCGGCATCGAACCGGACAGCACACTGACACACAGTTTTTTTGCTTTCAATGCGCCAGCCCGTCGGCCTAAGGATGGCCGGTAAGGCCCAAGCCTGATAAAATCGCGCGCCTTCGCAGACTGGCGATGGTGGCGGCCCGAAAACTGGATACAGCTTTTCAGAGGCCCCGCTGTTTCGGTCGATCCCCCGAATCCCCCCTAAAGGCCTGGATTATGAGCAAGCAACCCTCCCTGAGCTACAAAGACGCCGGTGTAGACATCGACGCCGGTGAAGCATTGGTCGAACGCATCAAGAGCGTCGCCAAGCGCACCAAGCGGCCGGAAGTCATGGGCGGCCTGGGTGGCTTCGGCGCCCTCTGCGAAATCCCGGCTGGCTACAAACAGCCTGTACTGGTTTCCGGTACCGACGGCGTCGGCACCAAACTGCGTCTGGCGCTGAACCTGAACAAACACGACACCATCGGCATCGATCTGGTCGCCATGTGCGTCAACGATCTGGTGGTGTGCGGCGCCGAGCCGCTGTTCTTCCTGGACTACTACGCCACCGGCAAACTCAACGTCGACACCGCTGCCGACGTAGTGACCGGCATTGGCGCTGGCTGCGAACTGGCGGGTTGCTCGCTGGTGGGCGGCGAAACCGCTGAAATGCCTGGCATGTACGAAGGCGAAGACTACGATCTGGCTGGCTTCTGCGTCGGCGTCGTAGAAAAGGCCGAGATCATCGACGGTTCTAAAGTCGCTGCCGGTGATGCTCTGCTCGCCCTGCCGTCTTCCGGCCCGCACTCCAACGGCTACTCGCTGATCCGCAAGATCATCGAAGTCGCAGGTGCCGACATCGAAAACATCCAGCTCGAAGGCAAACCGCTGACCGAGCTGCTGATGGCCCCGACCCGCATCTACGTTAAGCCTCTGCTCAAGCTGATCAAGGACACTGGCGCTGTCAAAGCCATGGCCCACATCACTGGCGGTGGTCTGCTGGACAACATCCCGCGCGTTCTGCCGGCCGGTGCCCAGGCGGTAGTCGACGTTGCAAGCTGGCAGCGTCCAGCGGTGTTCGACTGGCTGCAGCAGCAAGGCAACGTCGCTGAAAACGAAATGCACCGCGTGCTGAACTGCGGCGTCGGCATGGTGATCTGCGTGGCTCAAGAGCACGTTGAAACCGCGCTGAATGTATTGCGCGAAGCGGGCGAGCAGCCTTGGGTTATCGGCCAGATCGCCAACGCTGCCGAAGGCGCTGCGCAAGTCGAGCTGAAGAACCTCAAGGCGCACTGATGCCCGCATCCTGTGATGTAGTGGTGCTGCTTTCCGGCACCGGCGGCAATCTGCAAGCCATGATTGACAGCTTCAAGGGCGGTGACCACCCCGCCCGCATCCGCGCGGTGATTTCCAACCGCGCCGATGCCTTCGGTTTGCAGCGCGCCAGGGACGCGGGTATCGACACCCGCATCCTTGACCACAAGGATTACGACGGCCGCGAGGCATTCGATGCCGCGCTGATCGAAGTGATCGATACCTTCCAGCCCAAGCTGGTTGTCCTCGCCGGATTCATGCGCATCCTGACCGCTGGTTTCGTCCGGCACTATCAGGGACGCCTGCTGAACATCCACCCTTCCCTGCTTCCTCTCTATAAAGGCTTGCACACCCATCAACGGGTGCTGGATGCTGGCGACGCCGAGCATGGTTGTACCGTGCACTTCGTCACCGAGGAACTCGACGGAGGGCCACTGGTCGTACAGGCAGTGATTTCAGTGGCGCCCGACGATACGCCGCGCACCCTTGCGCAGCGTGTTCATATTCAGGAACACCACATTTACCCACTGGCCATTCGCTGGTTTGCCGAGGGCCGCTTGAGCCTTGGCACAGAAGGCGCATTATTGGACGGGCAGTTGATCGCCGCCAATGGCCACTTGATTCGAACCTAGGAGATATTATGCGTCGCGCTTTGCTGTTCGCTTTCGCTCTGCTCGCATTGCCTGCCACCCAGGCCGCAGACCTGCAACCATTCTCCGCCAGCTACACCGCCGACTGGAAACAGCTGCCCATGAGCGGCACGGCCGAACGCAGCCTGACCTCCGGCCCGAACGGTGTCTGGACCCTGAATTTCAAAGCTTCCATGATGATCGCCAGCCTGAGTGAAGTCAGCACGCTGAAGGTCGACAAGGACACCATGCTGCCGCAGACCTACAACTTCGAGCGTGGCGGTCTGGGCAAATCCAAGAAAGTTGACCTGGCGTTTGACTGGTCCACCAAGTTCATCACCGGCAGTGATCGTGGCGATGCCATCAAGCTGCCTTTGAACCGTGGCGTTCTGGACAAATCCACTTATCAACTGGCCCTGCAACACGATGTGGCGGCTGGCAAGAAGACCATGACCTATCAAGTCGTCGACGGTGACGAGATTGATACCTATGACTTCCGCGTGCTGGGCTCCGAGAAGGTCGCCACTAAGGCGGGCCAGATCGACGCCATCAAGGTCGAGCGCGTGCGCGACCCGACACAAAGCAAGCGCATTACCGTGCTCTGGTTCGCCAAGGATTGGGACTACCTGCTGGTTCGCCTGCAACAGGTCGAAACCGACGGCAAGGAATACAACATCATGCTGCTGGACGGCACGGTGAATGGCAAAGCGGTCAAAGGCAGCTGATAGTGGCCCGACTGCAATAAAAAAGCCCCGCCATCGTGCGGGGCTTTTTTGTGCTCGTGAAAGCCCGGACAGTCAGATCGCGCTCTGTCTGTAGGAGTGAGCTTGCTCGCGATAAAAATTCATCAACTCAAAAAACTTCGCCTGATGAAACACTATCGCGAGCAAGCTCACTCCTACCGAAAACAACCACATGAAATAATCTTCATTTACCTGACAGACCCGCTGTAGCCCTGATAAATCAAGGCCTCCAGCATCCCGCCCGCTGCCGCAACCGAACATGAAAAAAACCAACTATTTACGTAGCGAGCTAACAAATTCTATAACTGAGGCCTGCGACAGATCGCCGCAGTCCAAGTCAGGAGTTTGAATCATGACCGTAACCGTAACTGAACGCGACGACGCCCATATCTCCCATGAGAGCATTGCCGATGGCATTCAAATCTGGGACGTCCACCAGCAGGATCAGCTGGTTGGCATGTTTCACGTCGAGTCCGATGCACAGCGTTACAAGATGGAACTCGAAGCACAGGAAAACCAGCGCAGTCAGTAATCCGCAACATCAGAATCGCCTTAAAAACAAAACCCGCACTTGGCGGGTTTTGTTTGGTTACGAGTCAGATCACCACATCAGATCATCAGGGATCTTGTAAGCCGCGTACGGATCATCGCCGTCGGCTTTCTCTTCAGTTGGCTCGCTGAGCATCACGATACGACGCGGGTCGCGCTCCTGAATCTTCAGCGCCGCCTCACGTGGGATAACTTCGTAACCCCCGCCATGACTGACGATCGCCAGCGAACCGTTGCTCAGCTTGCTGCGCATCAGGTTGTTGACCGACAGGCGCTTGACCTTCTTGTCGTCGACGAAGTTGTAGTAGTCCTCGGTGGTCAGCTTGGGCAGGCGCGACGACTCGATCAATTGCTTGACCTGGGCGGCACGGGCCTTCTGCTCGACCTTCTCCTGCTGCTGACGATTGAGCTCCTGATCGCGTTTGACCTTCTCGGCCGCAGCTTCCTGGGCAGCACGCTTTTGCGAGTCGTCGATTTCAATCTGACCCTTGTGCGCCAGACGCTGTTCTTTCTGTTTGTCCTTGCTGACCTGCTTGGCCTGCTTTTGGTTGACCAGGCCAGCCTTGAGTAACTGATCGCGAAGGGAAATGCTCATTGTCTACTCACTTATGCAGATGCAGCGGGCTCAGCCACAGCTGGGCGCGTTCTTTTCCTGACGTTTGGCTTCGCCCCACAGGGCGTCCATTTCTTCGAGGGTGCAATCTTCCATGGGACGCTGGGTGTCGCGCAATGCCTGTTCGATAAATCGGAAGCGGCGCTCGAATTTGCGGTTGGCAGCGCGCAGGGCATTTTCAGGATCAACCTTGAGATGCCGAGCCAGATTAACCGCCGCGAACAACAGGTCTCCGACTTCCTCTTCGATGCCCGCAGCGTCGTTGTCAGCCATGGCTTCCAACACTTCATCAAGCTCTTCGCGGACATTGTCGACCACAGGCAAGGCTGAAGGCCAGTCGAAACCTACCTGCGAGGCACGTTTTTGCAACTTGGCGGCACGGGAAAGTGCAGGCAACACGGCCGGCACGTCATCAAGCAGTGACAATTGCTCGGGCGCCCTGGCCTTACCGGCACGCTCCTGAGCCTTGATGTCTTCCCAGCGCTGCTTGACCTCTTCGTCATTCAAGCGTGGGGTTTCCAGCGGCGCATACAAATCGCCGGTGGGGAAAACATGGGGATGACGACGAATCAGTTTGCGCGTGATGCCATCGATCACGCCATCAAACTCGAATCGCCCTTCTTCCCTGGCCAATTGGCTGTAATAAACCACCTGAAACAGCAAATCGCCCAACTCGCCCTTGAGATCATCGAAGTCACCACGTTCAATGGCGTCGGCCACTTCGTAAGCCTCTTCAAGGGTATGCGGCACGATGCTGGCGTAATTCTGCTGCACGTCCCACGGGCAACCGTATTTCGGGTCACGCAGACGGGCCATGAGGTGGAGCAGATCCTGGAGTGTGTACATGGAGGCCCCAATTCAGTCGTACTGCCACCGATAGGAGCGAACTTGTTCGCGAGGCAACCTTCCTGGATACACAGGTCCATCGCCTCGCGAACAAGTTCGCGCCTACCGGTGCAAGCACGATTACGGCGTTCTGTTTCGCCGCGTCTCGATAATGTTCGGCAACTGCGAGATCCGCCCCAACAACCGGCCCAGCGCATCCAGCCCTGGAATCTCGATGGTCAGCGACATCAATGCGGTGTTGTCTTCCTTGTTCGAGCGTGTGTTGACCGCCAGAACGTTGATCCGCTCGTTGAGCAGGATCTGGGACACGTCGCGCAACAAACCCGAGCGGTCGTACGCACGGATGATGATGTCCACCGGATAGGTGAGCACTGGCACCGGGCCCCAACTGACTTGAATGATCCGCTCCGGCTCGCGACCGCCCAACTGCAATACCGAGGCGCAGTCCTGACGGTGAATGCTCACGCCACGGCCTTGGGTGATATAGCCGACAATGGCATCGCCCGGCAACGGCTGGCAGCAACCGGCCATTTGCGTCATCAGGTTGCCGACGCCCTGGATCTGAATATCGCCGCGCTTGCCAGGCTTGTAGCCAGTGGCTTTGCGCGGGATAAGTTCCAGTTGCTCGTTGCCGCGTTCCGGCTCGACCAGTTGTTGCGCCAGATTGACCAGTTGAGTCAGACGCAGATCGCCCGCACCCAACGCCGCGTACATGTCATCAGCGGCACGCATGTTGGCTTTTTCGGCCAACCGCTCGTGATCCACCGCAGGCAGGGCCAGACGCGCCAGCTCACGTTCAAGCAAGGTTCGACCGGCCGCAACGTTCTGGTCACGCGCCTGCAATTTGAACCAGTGAACAATCTTCGCCCGCGCCCGGGACGTGGTGATGTAACCCAGGTTCGAGTTCAGCCAGTCGCGGCTCGGCGTGCCTTGCTTGCTGGTAATGATCTCGACCTGCTCACCGGTCTGCAGGCTGTAGTTGAGCGGCACGATACGGCCGTTGATCTTCGCGCCTCGGCAGTTATGGCCGATTTCGGTGTGTACCCGATACGCGAAGTCCAGCGGCGTGGCGCCCTTGGGCAAGTCGATGGCATGACCGTCCGGGGTGAAGACATAGACACGGTCTGGCTCGATGTCGACGCGCAGCTGTTCAGCCAGCCCGCCGATATCACCCAGTTCTTCGTGCCATTCCAGTACCTGACGCAGCCAGGAGATTTTCTCTTCGTAATGATTGGAGCTGGACTTAACGTCGGTACCCTTATAGCGCCAGTGAGCGCAGACGCCCAGCTCGGCCTCTTCGTGCATGGCATGGGTGCGAATCTGCACTTCCAGTACCTTGCCCTCCGGCCCGATAACCGCAGTGTGCAGCGAGCGATAGCCGTTTTCCTTGGGGTTGGCGATGTAATCGTCAAACTCCTTGGGAATGTGCCGCCACAAGGTGTGCACGATACCCAGCGCGGTGTAGCAGTCGCGCATCTCCGGAACCAGCACGCGCACGGCGCGAACGTCGTAGATCTGGCTGAAATCCAGACCTTTGCGCTGCATTTTGCGCCAGATGGAATAAATGTGTTTGGCCCGACCACTGATATCGGCCTTGACGCCGGTGGCCAGCAGTTCGTTGTCCAGTTGCGACATCACTTCGCTGATGAAACGCTCGCGATCAAGACGACGCTCATGCAGCAACTTGGCGATCTGCTTGTATTGCTCAGGCTCCAGGTAGCGGAAGGACAAATCCTCCAGCTCCCATTTGATGTGACCAATACCGAGCCGGTGGGCCAGCGGCGCATAGATATCGAAAACTTCACGGGCAACCCGGTTGCGTTTTTCTTCGTCGGCGTTCTTCACCGCACGAATCGCACACGTACGCTCAGCCAGCTTGATCAACGCAACGCGAACGTCGTCGACCATCGCCACCAGCATCTTGCGCAGGTTTTCCACCTGAACCTGAGTGCCCAACACCAAGGACTGGCGCGGACTAAGACTCGCACTGATCGCTGCCATGCGCAGCACGCCGTCGATCAGCCGGGCAACCGTTGAACCGAAGCGCTGCTCGACATCGTGCAAAGGGATTTTGCCTTCGCGCACCCCACGATACAGAACCGCTGCAACCAGCGAATCCTGATCGAGCTTGAGATCGGCGAGGATCTCGGCGATTTCCAGCCCCGTATGAAAACTGGAGGTACCTTCGGCCCAGAGGTTCTTCGCAGCGTTGTCCTGTTGCTCGGCTTGCCGAACAAACTCGCAGGCCTCTTTCAGGGCCTGTCGATCCACTATGAGGTCGACGCTGACCACGTGATCAAGCCATGCGTCGAGATTGATACTGCCGTCTGTGTTTATCGGCTGGTGCGCTCTCACCTGTACCATGTTGCTTACCTTCCCTAAGGCGCGATGAATAGCGCCTACAGTCGCTGACCTTCTTGAGCGAACACTCCTTGCCGGGCAAGCAAGGACTGGTGTTCGCGGGTCAGTCGGATTAAACGAGACTCCGTGTAAACAGCCGACTCGATTCCTTGGGCCGCTGCTTACTTACTCGCTTCAAATAACGCCATGGCCTCGACATGTGCCGTCTGTGGAAACATATCGAGGATACCGGCACGTTTTAATCTGTAGCCCTGACTGAGCAATTCGACAGTGTCGCGAGCCAAAGTTGCCGGATTACATGAAACATAAAGTAACCGCCGGGCACCTAACGTCTTCAGCTTGCGCACCACTTCAAAAGCACCGTCACGCGGCGGGTCCAGAAGCACCGCAGTAAAGCCTTGTGCTGCCCATTCCGCCTTATCCAGGGGCTGCGAAAGATCCGCCTGAAAAAATGCCACGTTGTGTAGATCATTACTCATTGCGTTGCAGGTGGCACGCTCGACCATGGTCGCAACCCCTTCGACCGCCACCACCTCTTTGACCGTTTTCGCCAACGGCAGGGCAAAATTGCCTAGCCCGCAAAACAGATCCAGTACCCGCTCATCGGCCTGAGGTGCCAACCACTCCAGCGCCTGTTCGATCATCGCAGTGTTGACCGCTGCGTTGACCTGAATGAAATCTCCCGGCCGATACGCCAGCTCCAGATCCCAAGGCTCCAATCGATAGCCCAGAGATTGCGAAGCCTCTACCGGCTGCGGATCACCGTCCCCATGCAACCATAGTTGTGCGTCATGAGCATGGCAAAATGCTTTCAAATTGTTGAGATCAGCATCCGCCAACGGCGCAGTATGTCGGACCAATACCGCACTTGAGGTCCCCCAGAACAACTCGACGTGACCCAGCACCTGAGGCTTGCTGAAGCTTTTCAGCACGCCCGGCAGTTGCATCATGATCGGTTGCAAGGCCTGTACCAGCACCGGGCATTCGTCGATGGCGACGATGTCCTGGCTGGCAGCGGCGCGGAATCCCACATCAAGCCTCTTCGCCTTGATGTCCCAGCGTACGGCGACCCGGGCGCGCCTGCGGTAGGCGAACTCCGGGCCGGTCAACGGCGCTGCCCATTGCTCTGGTTCAACACCCGCGACACGCTGCAACTGCTCCGCCAGCATGCGCTGTTTCAGGGCAAGCTGCTCAGTGTGGGGCACGTGCTGCACGCTGCAGCCACCGCAGCGACCGAAGTGCGCACACGGCGCCGGACGACGCATCGCGCTGCCGTTAAAAACACGCTCGGTGCGAGCTTCAACGATCTTGCCGTGGGCATTGAGCACCCGCGCTTCGACTTCCTCGCCAGCAAGGCTGCCCGCGACAAACCAGGTCTTGCCTTCGAAAAACGCGATACCACGCCCGTCGTTTGCCAGGCGTTCAATAGTCAGCCGCTGTTTTTTTCCGGTCGGAATCTGGTTGGTCCGGGTACCGCCTGCTGGTTGGAAGCGCAGGCCTCTTTCATGTTTGGCCATCAGTTGGGCGCGTCGTAAACGCCGGTCGACAAGTAACGGTCGCCACGGTCACAAATGATCGCGACCATGACCGCATTTTCGACTTCACGGGACAGACGCAACATGCCCGCTACCGCACCGCCCGAGGACACGCCGCAGAAGATGCCTTCTTCGCGGGCCAGACGGCGCATGGTGTCTTCGGCTTCGATCTGGGCCATATCGACGATGCGATCAACCCGGTCAGCCTGATAGATGCGCGGCAGATACTCTTCCGGCCAGCGACGAATGCCAGGAATCGCCGCACCTTCCATCGGTTGCAGGCCGACGATCTGCACATTCGGGTTCTGTTCTTTGAGGTAACGCGAGACACCCATGATGGTGCCCGTGGTGCCCATGGAACTGACGAAATGGGTGATAGTGCCGCCCGTCTGCTGCCAGATTTCCGGGCCAGTGCTGGTGTAATGCGCTTGCGGGTTATCACCGTTGGCGAACTGATCAAGGACCTTGCCGCGACCTTCATTCTGCATCCGCTCAGCCAGGTCGCGGGCACCTTCCATGCCCTCTTCCTTGCTGACCAGAATCAGCTCGGCGCCGTAGGCGGTCATTGCCGCCTTGCGCTCGGCACTGGAGTTGTCCGGCATGATCAGGACCATCTTGTAACCCTTGATCGCCGCGGCCATGGCCAGGGCGATACCAGTGTTACCAGAGGTCGCTTCAATCAGGGTGTCGCCAGGGTGAATCTGGCCACGCAGTTCGGCACGGGTAATCATCGACAACGCAGGACGATCCTTGACCGAACCGGCAGGGTTGTTTCCCTCCAGTTTGAGCAGGAGCGTATTGCTGGTATTACCCGCGATGCGCTGCAGGCGCACAAGCGGGGTGTTGCCGACGCAATCGGCAATGGTTGGGTACTGCAGGGTCATGGCGTATTCGCAATCCAGACTGCGGGGGCGCCTATCATAACGGCAAACGCCTAAAGCCCATATCACGCAAAGTGCGGGACTTATCGCCAAATGGAATAACGCATAACCCGTGATGCAAGCCACCCTTCGCCCGGTACGGGTATTATGCGGCCATTAGACTCGATCAAATGGCTACACTGGCCTGACATCTGCCAACCTCAAGCCGCGTGACGCTCACCGGCCACCTGGCTCGCTGGAGAAACAAGTGTGCTGAAGAAGCTGGGTATTAAAGGCCGCGTCCTGCTGCTGACCATCGTGCCGGCCATCCTGATGGCGATACTGCTCGGGGGGTATTTCACCTGGATGCAGTTGCATGACTTGCAGGCGCAACTACTGCAGCGTGGCGAAATGATCGCTCAGGAGCTGGCTCCGCTCGCAGCGCCAGCGCTCGGCCGCAGTGACACGGGCCTTCTTGAGCGCATTGCCGTCCAGACGCTGGAGCAGAACGACGTGCGTTCGGTGTCGTTCCTCAGCGCAGATCGGGAAGTGCTCGCCCATGCCGGGCCAAGCATGATCAATCCCGCGCCCGAGGGTAACAGCAGCAAATTACTGCAGCGCACCGGCAACGACGCAACCCGTTACCTGTTACCGGTACTCGGTCGTCAGCGCCATCTGACCAGCGAGGTCATCCCCGATGAAGCCGACCGCCTGCTGGGCTGGGTCGAAGTAGAGCTGACCCATAGCGGCACCCTGCTGCGCGGTTATCGCAGCATGTTCTTCAGCCTGTTGCTGATTCTGGCCGGGATGGGCCTGACCGCGGTGCTCGCGCTACGCATGAGCCGCACCATCAACGGCCCCATCAGCCTGATCAAACAAGCCGTTTCGCAACTCAAGGACGGCAACCTGGAAACCCGCTTGCCACCTTTGGGCAGTCTGGAACTCGACGAACTGGCTTCTGGCATCAACCGCATGGCTTCCACGCTGCAAAACGCTCAGGAAGAATTGCAGCACAGCATCGAGCAGGCCACCGAAGACGTTCGGCAGAACCTGGAGACCATTGAAATCCAGAACATCGAGCTAGACCTTGCGCGCAAAGAAGCGCTGGAGGCGAGCCGGATCAAGTCCGAATTCCTGGCCAACATGAGTCACGAAATTCGCACCCCGCTCAACGGCATTCTCGGATTTACCCATTTACTGCAAAAAAGCGAACTCACGCCGCGCCAGTACGATTACCTGGGCACCATCGAAAAGTCAGCCGACAGCCTGCTGGGCATCATCAACGAAATTCTCGACTTCTCGAAAATCGAGGCGGGCAAACTGGTCCTCGACAATGTGCCGTTCAACCTGCGCGACCTGCTGCAAGACACCCTGACCATCCTCGCCCCCGCCGCCCATGCCAAGCAATTGGAGCTGGTCAGTCTGGTGTACCGCGACACGCCGCTGTCGCTACTCGGTGACCCGCTACGCTTGAAACAGATCATGACCAACCTCGTCAGCAACGCCATAAAATTCACCCGCGAAGGCACCATCGTCGCCCGGGCCATGGTCGAAGACGAAAACGATGACAGCGCGCAGTTGCGCATCAGCGTGCAGGACACCGGCATCGGACTTTCCAGTCAGGACGTGCGCGCCTTGTTTCAGGCCTTCAGTCAGGCTGACAATTCATTGTCCAGACAGCCCGGAGGTACGGGCCTGGGTCTGGTGATTTCCAAGCGGTTGATCGAGCAGATGGGGGGCGAGATCGGCGTCGACAGCGAGCCCGGCGAAGGTTCCGAATTCTGGATCAGCCTGCGCCTGCCCAAAGCCCGGGACGACATCGAAGACCTGCCTGCCCTGCCCTTGCAAGGGCTGCGGGTCGCGGTACTGGAACATCATGACCTGGCCCGTCAGGCGCTTGAACACCAACTGGAAGACTGTGGTTTGCAGACCCTGGTGTTCAATAATCTGGAAAACCTGCTCAACGGCGTCACTGCCGCGCATCAGACTCCAGCAGCCATCAGCCTTGCGGTCTTGGGCATCACCGCGCACGAACTGCCACCAGAACGCTTGCGCCAGAACATCTGGGACCTGGAAAACCTCGGCTGCAAAGTCCTGGTCCTTTGCCCGACCACTGAGCAGGCGCTGTTCCAGCTCGCAGTCCCGGACATCTATACCCAGTTGCAGGCCAAACCGGCCTGCACCCGCAAACTGCGTCGCGCCCTGTGCGAGCTGATCAGCCCTCGAACCCAGCGCAGCGATGCCGCCGAGCCACTGTCGAGCCGGCCGCCGCGTCTGCTCTGTGTGGATGACAACCCGGCCAACCTGCTGTTGGTGCAGACGCTACTGGAAGACATGGGCGCCGAAGTCACCGCCGTCGATAGCGGCTACGCGGCACTGCATGCCGTGCAGAGCGAAACTTTCGATCTGGTGCTGATGGACGTGCAAATGCCAGGTATGGACGGCCGGCAGACCACCGAAGCGATCCGCGCCTGGGAAACCGAGCGCCAAAGCTCCTCGTTGCCTATCGTCGCGCTGACCGCCCACGCCATGGCCAACGAAAAGCGCGCTCTGCTGCAAAGCGGTATGGACGATTATCTGACCAAGCCCATCAGCGAACGGCAACTGGCGCAAGTGGTGCTGAAGTGGACCGGCCTGGCCTTGCGTAATCAGACTCCGGAGCGCAAGGTCGAAAGCAGCCACCGTGGCGTCGACCTGTCTGTGCTTGACCACGACGAAGGATTAAGACTGGCCGCAGGCAAACCCGACCTGGCCGCGGACATGCTGGCCATGCTGCTTGCTTCACTGGATGGCGACCGTGAAGCGATTCACGCCGCCCGTGAGAGCGACGATCGGGAAACCCTGCTCGAACGCGTGCATCGTCTGCATGGCGCAACCCGATACTGTGGAGTTCCGCAATTACGTGCTGCATGTCAACGCAGCGAAACGCTACTCAAGCAAAATGCACCGCAAGTCCACGAGGCATTGGACGAACTGGAATCGGCGATGAAACGCCTGGCGGATGAAGCGCGAGTGAGTGCCTGATCTGACGGGTGTGATCCCGTTCTCCATGACACCGCGCTGCTCGCGCCAAACATAGGACCTGTAGGAGCGCACGAGCACCGGGAAGCCGCGATGGCGGTTTATCAGACAGACCGCTATCGCTGCCTCGCGGTGCTCTTGAGCGCCTACAGGATCCGGCACATCCCCAACACTACAAGGAACCGTAGATGCGCACTCTGATCTTCAGCAGCCAGACTTACGACCGCGAGAGCTTTCTTGCCGCGCGCCTGCCAGCCAATCTTCAACTGCACTTCCAACCCGCGCGTCTCACGCCGGAAACGGCTGCGCTGGCGGACGGCCATGAAGTCGTATGCGCGTTCATCAATGATGACCTCAGCGCCCCGGTGCTGGAGCGTCTGGCTGCAGGCGGCACTCGCCTGATTGCCTTGCGTTCGGCGGGTTATAACCATGTCGACCTGCCGACCGCACAAAGGCTGGGAATCAGCGTCGTGCGGGTGCCAGCCTACTCGCCTCACGCCGTGGCCGAGCACGCGGTCGCGTTGATTCTGGCTCTCAACCGTCGCCTGCATCGCGCCTACAACCGCACCCGTGACGGCGACTTCAGCCTGCATGGCCTGACTGGTTTTGATCTGGTGGGCAAAACCGTCGGTATCGTCGGCACCGGGCAGATTGGCGCGACCTTCGCCAAAATCATGTCGGGCTTCGGCTGTGAACTACTGGCTTACGACCCCTTCCCCAACCCTCAAGTCCAGGCCCTCGGCGCACGTTATTTAAGCCTCGACGAATTACTGCAACAGTCGCAAATCATCAGCCTCCACTGCCCGCTGACCCCGCAGACCCGGCACCTGATCAACGCTCAATCGCTGGCGACCATGCAGCGCGGTGCCATGCTGATTAATACCGGACGCGGCGCACTGGTTGACACTCCGGCACTCAGCGAAGCCTTGAAAAGCGGTCAGCTTGGCTATCTGGGGCTGGATGTTTACGAAGAAGAAGCGCTGCTGTTTTTCGAGGACCGCTCCGATCATCCGCTGCAAGACGATGTGCTGGCGCGTCTGCTGACTTTCCCCAATGTGATCGTGACCGCTCATCAGGCTTTTCTGACCCACGAAGCCCTCGGAGCTATCGCGCAGACCACGCTGGACAACATCCACGCCTGGGCAAGCGGTACACCGCACAATCTGGTCGCAAGTTAGCGAAGGGAGAAATGCCACAACTGCGTGATAGGATGCGCGCAATTTGGAGGACCTCATGGCCGAACACGATTTTCGCTACAGCATGCTCAACCCGCAACACACCCTGACCGAGTGCCGCACCCTGGCACCGGGCCGCTACCAAGTGACCGGCAACGGCGGTTCGATTCACGATCGTGACGAACTGCTGGTGACCATCAAAGGCAGCAAAACCCTGCACATGCGCCTGCAGGTCGAGAAGGTCCGCCACCTGATCAACCCGCCTGGCCAGTGGATCGCTGTGGCCAAAGGGCCGGTCTTCGACGAACTGGCCATCCATCAGTGGAAGGTCAATTGCGACAGTTGCGGTGTGGTCCTGGACTTCGAGTTTATGGTCGACGCCAAGGCGGGTGTTGCCGCGCAGAAACCCGCCGCATCAGCGCGCATCGCCGAACTGGGCTGGAAGTCCGAAGGTGAAAAGCATCTGTGCAAGAAGTGCCAGGAGAAAGCTGCATGAAACCGTTTGCCCTGTCAGCACTCGTCGGTGCTGCCTTGCTGGCCGGCTGCGCGACAAAACCGCTGCCGATCAAGCATGACCAGAGTTACGTGCTGGAATGGATCGGCGAACGTCCGCTGATCGACAACAGCCACTTGACCATGACCCTGGGCGCCGATGGCCGCGCGTATGGCAATGCAGGCTGCAACCATTGGTTCGCCTCGTACACCCTGCAAGACGAGACCATCACTTTTGGCGCCGTCGGCAGCACCCGCAAAATGTGCGCCCCGGCGTTAATGGAGCAAGAGCAACGGTTCCTGCAGGCGATGGGCAAAGTCCAGCGCTGGGACATCTCGCCCATCGACCAACTACGCTTGTGGCCTGCGCAAGGCAAGCCGTTGAGGTTTTGGGAAGAGGGTTGAGTCCGCAAGGCACATCTGACACGCCGCTATCCCTGTAGGAGTGAGCTTGCTCGCGATAGCGTCAGGTCAGGCAATAATTTATCTACAGAGAAACCCAATCGCGAGCAAGCTCACTCCTACAGGTCCAATGTTTGCCGTCATACAAGTTGTGCCATTTACACCGGGGCGGCCCTACAGAAAATCAATAACTCAGGTACGTTACCCCTCCCCGCGCAGCGCCTTTAGCTTCGCCGCTACACCTGCTGCGGTCTGTTCGCCCAGCAACTGCTCACGCATCTTGCCCTTGTCATCAATGATGTACGTCACCGGTAATGCCTCGCTTGGCGGCAGGTCGTATTGCGCAGCCGGGTCCTGGGCCAAGACCGTGAACTTGATACCCAGCGCATTACTGGCGGTTTTCAGTTCTTCGCCCTGCAAGTTGTCGAAGTTCACCCCAAGCACCGTCACCTTCTGGTCCTTGAGCTCTTCCGAGAGGTGATTAAGCTCGGGGATTTCTACCCGGCACGGGCCGCACCATTCAGCCCAATAGTTGATCACCAGCCAATGCTTGTCGATGCGGTCGCTGGCAACTTTCTGGCCGTTCTGGTCAGTCCCCAGATCCACGCCACAACCCGCCAGCAACACACTGCCGACCAATGCCACTACCGCTGCCAATCGCCTCGCCATGTTGTTCCTCACATTCATAAAAAATATAACTACCTGATTTGGAATGCTTTTCTGTAGGAGCTCACGAGCTCCGCGAGGCAGCGATGGCGTCCCGTCTGATACACCGCTAGAGCGGCCTCGCGGTGCTCACGAGCTCCCACAGGTCCCGTTTTTGCTCCGCGACAGCGTGGTGTCAGGGCGCCGGGGCGACTCTCATCGAATACTCAAACCTGCGACCGATCACCGCTCGGTGTTTAGCCCTGGTTCTATGGCGGGTAGAATAGCCGCCACCTTAGGCTAGATGCGACCTGCAAATGACCGACCTGACGCTTTATCACAACCCGCGCTGCTCCAAATCACGCGGCGCGCTGGAACTGCTGCAAGCCCGAGGCCTGAGCCCGTCCATCGTGCTGTATCTCGAAACCCCGCCCGACGCCGGGCAACTGCGTGACGTGCTGAGCAAGCTGGGCATCAGTGCCCGCCAACTGCTGCGCACCGGCGAAGACGATTACAAAACCCTCAACCTCGCGGACCAGAGCCTGAGCGACGACGCATTGATCGACGCCATGGTCGCGCATCCCAAACTCATCGAGCGGCCGATTCTGGTTGCCGGTGACAAGGCCGTCATCGGCCGCCCACCAGAAAACGTCCTGGAGCTTTTGCCATGAGCACCCCGTACATCCTGGTCCTGTTTTACAGCCGCAACGGCTCAACCAGCGAAATGGCCCGGCAGATTGCCCGTGGTATCGAATTGGGCGGCATGGAAGCGCGTCTGCGCACCGTGCCTGCGATCTCCACCGAGTGCGAGTCCGTGGCGCCGAGCATTCCGGAAAGTGGCGCGCTGTACGCGACGCTGGATGATTTGAAGAACTGCGCGGGTCTGGCCCTTGGCAGCCCGACGCGCTTCGGCAACATGGCTGCGCCGCTCAAATACTTCCTCGATGGCACCAGCAACCTGTGGCTGACCGGCGCACTGGTGGGCAAACCGGCAAGCGTGTTCACCTCCACCGCCAGCCTGCACGGCGGTCAGGAAACCACCCTGATGTCGATGCTGCTGCCGTTGTTGCACCACGGCATGCTGATCACCGGCCTGCCTTACAGCGAATCGGCACTGGTGGAAACCAGCGGCGGCGGCACACCGTACGGCGCCAGCCACCATGCCGGGCCGGACGGCAAGCGTCCGCTGGACCCACACGAAACTCAACTGTGTCGCGCACTCGGCCAGCGTCTGGCGAAAACCGCCCTGCTGCTGGACCCGTCCCGTGGCTAAAAAACCCAAGGTCCTGCCTGCGCTGGACTGGCTAGAACCGCGAGTGAAGATCAGCCGCCTCATCAGCCTGACGAGCTTTTTCGGGCTGATGGCGCTGCTGAGCATTTATTACCTGTGGATAGCCGACCTGCACGGCGCAAGGCCATGGGTGATCCTGCTGATCGAACTGGTGCCGCTGCTGCTGTTCGCACCGGGGATCATCAGCGGTAGCACACGCGCTCATTCGTGGTTGTGTTTTGTGGTCAATCTGTACTTCATCAAAGGTGCGCTGGCGGCTTTCGATCCCAATCGCGCGCTGTTTGGCGTGTTGGAAATGCTCGCCAGTCTGGCCGTATTTGTCAGCGCGCTGCTGTACATCAGATGGACTTTTCAGCGAAACCGCAAACTTGCGGGCGAAGGCCAAGTCTGAGGCTGTACGCATCATTTTCTGGAGCAGTAATGCACGACTACAAATGGCTGAATGAATACTGCCTGAACCGCTTCGGCTCGGCCAAAGCCCTCGAATCACATTTGCCGACACCCAAAACCAGCAAACAACTGCAAGCCATCAGCGACGACCGTTACCTGTCGACCATGGCCTTGCGGGTGTTTCGTGCCGGTTTGAAACACAGCCTGGTGGACGCCAAATGGCCGACCTTCGAAGAAGTGTTCTACCGCTTCGACCCGGAAAAAGTCGTGCTCATGGGCGCAGACCACCTCGAGCGGCTGATGCAGGATGCGCGGATCATTCGCCACCTGGGCAAACTCAAGAGCGTGCCACGCAACGCGCAACTGGTGCTGGACATCGAAAAGGAACACGGCAGCTTCGGCAAATTCATCGCCCAATGGCCGGTGGATGACATCACCGGGCTCTGGCAGTACCTGGCCAAACACGGCAACCAGATGGGCGGGCTCTCTGCGCCACGGTTCCTGCGCATGGTGGGCAAAGACACTTTTATTCCGACCTGGGACGTAGTGGCCGCGCTCAACGCGCAGAAGATCGTCGACAAAGTACCGACCAGCAAACGCGATCAGGCCATCGTCCAGCAGGTATTCAACCAATGGCAAAGCGAAAGCGGCAGGCCGTTGTGCCAGCTGTCAGCGATGCTGGCGTTTACGGTGAATCACTGAGTCCTGTCGCAGCCCCCGTGGGACCGGCTTTAGCCGGGAAGAGGCCGGTACATCCCAAATATATGTATCGTCAGGAATGCCGCCTTCCCGGCTAAAGCCGGTCCCACGTCGTGAATGGGGGTGATTTTAGATATTCACCACATTCACAAACCGCGACGCAGCGGTTTCGTCGATGCGCAGGCTGGTGAAGTCGAACAGGTTGCGGTCAGCAAGCTGTGACGGAATGACATTTTGCAGGCTGCGGAAAATACTGTCGGTACGCCCCGGCGTCTTGCGCTCCCACTCCTGAAGCATGTCCTTGACCACCTGACGCTGCAGATTTTCCTGAGAACCGCACAGGTTGCACGGGATGATCGGGAAGTTCTTGAAGTCGGAATAGGCTTGAATGTCCTTCTCATGGCAGTAAGCCAATGGACGAATCACCACGTTGCGGCCATCGTCGGCGCGAAGTTTTGGCGGCATGGCTTTCAACGAGCCATTGAAGAACATGTTCAGGAAGAACGTCTCGACGATGTCATCGCGGTGATGCCCCAGCGCCATCTTGGTTGCGCCAATCTCATCAGCAAAGGTGTAGAGCGTGCCGCGACGCAGACGTGAACACAGCGAGCACGTCGTCTTGCCTTCCGGGATCAATTCCTTGACCACTGAGTACGTATCTTTCTCGACGATGTGGTACTCGATCCCCAGCGTTTCCAGGTACGCAGGCAGTACATGCTCCGGGAAGCCCGGCTGCTTCTGGTCCATGTTCACCGCAACGATGTCGAACTTGATCGGCGCGACTTTCTGCAAGTGCATCAACACATCGAGCATGGTGTAGCTGTCTTTGCCGCCTGACAGGCAGACCATGACCTTGTCACCCTCTTCAATCATGTTGAAGTCGGCCACGGCTTCGCCCGCCAGGCGACGCAGGCGTTTCTGCAGTTTGTTCTGATTGACTGAAAGGGTGCCCATGGCGCTGGTATCCGGTTGCAATGACAAGGAGAAAAGGCCGGTATTTTACGCATAAATGCCGCGCACGGCTAAGGATCGCTGGTTACTGCCTGAGGTTATTACCAATTGCCTGTACATCGCCAATGACTCTAACAGGCCGGTTTTGGACCATTGGAGGCTTTCTATACTGCTAGATAGCGTGGACGTTGAGCGGCTTCAGTCGGGACCTGGGTAGATATACCCCCGGATTTCGAGGCGCCTGCGGGAACTGCGCTGACTAAAAAGGAAGGAGTACTCCACATGATCCACCACGTCTGGGGACTGTTTACCCATCCCGATCGGGAATGGCAGGAGATCCGTAGCGAGGAAGAAGAAAGCATCAGCCATATGTACCTCACGCATACGCTGATTCTGGCAGCGATCCCGGCAGTGTCGGCGTACATCGGTACCACGCAGATGGGCTGGGTCATTGGTGATCGAGCGCCGGTCATGCTCACCCATGAAAGTGCGATCTGGATGACGATCATGTCGTACATTGCCATGCTCGCCGGTGTCGCGGTGATGGGCGGCTTCATTCACTGGATGGCCCGCACCTATGACGCTACACCGACCCTGGCTCGCTGTATCGCGTTTGCCACCTATACCGCGACGCCGTTGTTCATCGGCGGCCTGGCCGCACTCTACCCACACATGTGGCTGGGCATGCTGATCGGTACGGCGGCCATCTGTTATACGGTTTACCTGTTGTACGTCGGTGTGCCGACCTTCATGAAAGTCCCGGCGGATGAAGGCTTCATGTTCTCCAGTTCGATCCTGGCGGTAGGCCTGGTGGTTTTGGTAGCGATCATGGCGTTTACGGTGGTGCTGTGGGGCATTGGTGTGGGGCCCGAGTACACCAACTGAACGCGGTGCTCGTGCGCTCCTACGGAAAAGTATTTCAAATCAGATAGCTGTTGTTTTGTTTGATGAAAGCTGCCGAAGGCTTCGAAGCGCCTACAGGACATGCGTCTGTGCATGACCATTCGGCAGCTTGAGTTTTCGATACCCGAGCCTTTTACGGCATACTCGGCATCTCTGGAGACCGATGAAGCATGCCCGAGCAACTCAACACCCGTGTCGAAGTCTGTTACCAACAAGCCGAAGCCTTTTTCAAACGCCCTTTCAAACGCCCGGTCGTCAGCCTCAAGCTTCGCGGCCAAAAAGCCGGTGTCGCGCATTTGCATGAGAACATGCTGCGCTTCAACCCTCAGCTCTACCGGGAAAACAGCGAAGACTTTCTGCGCCAGACAGTGGCCCATGAAGTCGCGCACCTGATCGCCCATCAACTGTTCGGTGATCGCATTCAGCCTCACGGTGAAGAATGGCAACTGATCATGCGCGGCGTCTACGAGCTACCACCCAACCGCTGCCACACCTACGCCGTCCAGCGCCGCAGCGTCACGCGCTACATCTACCGCTGCCCCTGCCCGGGAAGTGAATTCCCGTTCTCGGCCCAACGTCACCAAATGGTCCGCAAGGGTCGCCGCTACCTGTGCCGCAGTTGCCGGGAAACGTTGGTATTCAGTGGTGAGACACGGGTGGTGTGAGGTTCTACGCAATTGCGCAGAATCTGTGGGAGCGTGGCTTGCCCGCGATAAGGGCGACCCGGTATAAGCGGCAGACACATTATGGCAAGCAATCCCACTCCTCTACTCGAGAGCCTGGTCTAACTTTGGGTATCACAAGGTAGAAAGGCAGTGGAATGCTATCAACCCGTCAGTCTCGCCAGCTCCGCGTCGGTCGATACAGCGAAAGCGGTCGAATTTATCTAATCACTTCCAATACTCGAGATCGTCAGCCGATATTTGGCGATCTGCGGATAGGGCGCCTTTTGACCCGTTAGTTCATGGAAGCCGAGCGCGACGGTCTTGTCCAATCGCTGGCATGGGTAGTGATGCCTGACCATTTCCACTGGTTACTCGAACTGAAGAGTGGCTCATTGAGTCAGGCAGTCGGGCGTACAAAGTCCCTGACGTGCGCAGCGGTAAATGCTGCACAAGGGCGCACGGGTAGTATCTGGCAGCAAGGTTTTCATGACCGTGCCGTTCAACGTGATGAGGATCTAAAGGCGTTGGCGCGCTATGTCGTAATGAACCCGGTGCGCGCAGGCTTGGTCAAGCGGATTGGTAATTATCCGCTTTGGGACGCTGTCTGGATTTAGTTGCTCCTGAGACCGAGTCGTCCTTATCGCGGGCAAGCCACGCTCCCACATATCCCACGTCGTCAAATCAGCTTGCTAAAGATAGTGGCGGCTAGCCGCCAATCCATAAAAAAACCCATCCGAAGATGGGTTTTTCAATAACGCGGGCTGTGTTTAAACAGGCTTACGCGTCGGGATCGGGCGGGTCACTGGTTCTTCAGCCAGTTCAGCAACGCCCAGATCATCTACTGGAGCAGTGTTGTCGATACCACGACCACCGGAAGCCAGCTCGGATTGCAGCTTGTCGGTGTCCAGCTCGCCTACCCACTTGGCAACCACAACGGTGGCAACAGCGTTACCAACCAAGTTGGTCAGGGCCCGGGCTTCGGACATGAAGCGGTCGATACCCAGGATCAGCGCCAGACCGGCAACCGGCAGGTGGCCAACAGCCGACAGGGTTGCAGCCAGTACGATGAAGCCGCTACCGGTCACGCCAGCAGCACCTTTGGACGACAGCAGCAGAACCAGCAGCAGGGTGATCTGATGGGTGATGTCCATGTGAGTGTTGGTCGCCTGAGCGATGAACACTGCAGCCATGGTCAGGTAGATCGAAGTACCGTCCAGGTTGAACGAGTAGCCAGTCGGGATAACCAGACCGACTACCGATTTCTGTGCGCCCAGGCGTTCCATCTTGATCAGCATGCGAGGCAGTGCCGATTCCGAAGAGGAAGTACCCAGTACGATCAGCAGCTCTTCACGGATATAGCGGATCAGCTTGAGAACGCTGAAGCCGTGAGCGCGGCAGATGCCACCCAGTACGATCAGCACGAAAGCGACGCACGTGATGTAGAAGCAGATCATCAACTGACCCAGCTGCACCAGCGAGCTCACACCGTAAGCACCGATGGTGAACGCCATGGCGCCGAAGGCACCGATAGGCGCGAGCTTCATGATCATGTTGATGATGTTGAACATCACGTGTGCGAAGCGATCGATGAAGTCCAGAACCGGCTTGCCGTAAGCACCCAGGCGGTGCAGCGCAAAGCCGAAGATCACCGAGAACATCAACACTTGCAGGATGTCGCCGTTAGCGAATGCACCCACGATGGTGTTCGGAATCACGTTGAGGATAAAGCCGACGACGCTCTGGTCCTTACTCGCCGTTACATAAGCGGCGATCTTGGACGCATCCAGCGTGCTCACGTCGATGTTCATGCCAGCGCCCGGCTGAACAACGTTGACCACGACCAGACCGATCAGCAGCGCGATGGTCGATACGATTTCGAAGTACAGCAGCGCGTAGCCGCCAGTCTTGCCCACCGATTTCATGTTCTGCATGCCAGCGATACCGCTAACCACAGTACAGAAGATGATTGGGGCAATGACCATTTTGATCAGTTTGATGAACCCGTCGCCCAGCGGCTTGAGGGCCTTGCCGGTGTCAGGATAGAAGTGGCCGATAAGAATACCGATCACGATTGCTACGATGACCTGGAAATACAGGGATTTGTAAATCGGCTGACGAGTCGTCATGAAATCATCCTCAAGGGCGTTGTCGGCACCATTCATGTGATGCGCGCGACGCCTAACGAGCTAACCCTCCTGCAACTGGAGGGATTTGTTTTGTCGAGCTGCACGAGGCAGACCTCTCACCTGTATCGCAAAGCTCGTGCCACTTTTGCGAAACACGCTGAACATCATGTAAACCGGTATGTTGGAGTCTAGTAGGGGTTTGAACATCCGTTCAGACGTGGCGGATTTCCGCCGATTAGCGGAAGAAAACCGGAAGGAGTGGCGGGTATCCGCCGATCCGCCATCAAATCGCCACCCCATGACTTATAGACCATGGCGACGATGAGCGGAGGTTTTATCGCGAGCAAGCTCAGCTCTCACAGATATCTGGCGGCCGACAGTGTAATTGTGGGAGCCGGGCTTGCCCGCGATACATGAGACGCAGCCAGAAGCCACACCGCGTTATGGCTTATCGTCGCAGTGCCGCCCAGACCAAGCTCTGCTCCCACAAAGGTCCTGCGATGTATCAGGGATATCGGGGAACAGCGAGGAACTACCCCGCGAAAAAATGAATCCGGAACGCAGCCCCGCCAAGCGGAGAGTCATCCAGGGT
Organism: Pseudomonas caspiana; assembly: GCF_002158995.1. Taxonomy (GTDB): domain Bacteria; phylum Pseudomonadota; class Gammaproteobacteria; order Pseudomonadales; family Pseudomonadaceae; genus Aquipseudomonas; species Aquipseudomonas caspiana. The sequence goes on from NZ_LOHF01000022.1 coordinate 55,456, forward strand.
CAGGCGGGCGTTGTAGCTTTCAATGATGTCTTTAACCACTGCCAGCCCAATCCCCTGCCCCGGGTTCTGGCGGTCCAGCCGTTCGCCGCGCTGCAAAATACGCTCACGCTGGTTTTCCGGCACGCCGGGACCGTCGTCTTCGACACACAGCTCATCACCAGAGTCGGACGGGCGCAGGCTGACCCGCACCTGCCCCAGGCACAGCCGATAAGCGTTTTCCAACAGGTTGCCGAGCATTTCCAGCAAAGCGCCCTCCTCCATCGGCACCACGCATTCGTCCGGTAAATCCAGCGTCACTTTCACCTGCTTGTCGCGATAAACCTTCTCCAGCGTATTGCACAGGCTTTCCACCACCGGCCGCAGCCTGACGTGATGACGTACCAGCCCGCTCTTGCGCAGGCTGGCGCGTTGCAATTGATAGCCAATCTGCTGACTCATGCGCTCGATCTGCGATTGCAGAATGCGCGCCTGCTCCACATCTTCAGGCCGCTTGGCGATATTTTCGCTGACACCCTGCAACACCGCCAGCGGGGTTTTCAGGCTATGGGCCAGGTCATCAAGGGAATCGCGATAACGAATCCGCTGCTCGCGCTCACTGCTGAGCAAACGGTTCAACGAGCCAGTCAGACGCAACAGTTCACTGGGATGGTTTTCACTCAGGCTCTCGCGCTGGCCCGACTCCACCTGATCCAGCTCCTGACTCAAACCACGCAAGGCACGCAGCCCCCAGGTCAGCCCCAGCCAGAGCAGCGCGAGCAATACCAGCAACGCCGCGCCAAACCCTAGATAAAGCTTTTGCCGCAACTCAGTCACGGTTTCCTGATAACCGCGCACTGGCTGCAGGGCCACGATACTGAAGGCCGCGTTACGGCCGCCCAGCAGTTTGATTTCCACGTCATAGACGAAAAACTCTTCGCCGTTGGATTCCCTGATCGTCGTGAACTCACTGCCTTTGCCGTCGTAACGCGGCTGGTAGTCGATGAACTCGTCTTCCGTGGCCAGTGAACGCCAGACCAGATCGCCCTGACGGTTATAGATGTAGCCCAGCAAACGCGAGCCGGGCAGGTTGAATTGCTCGCCGGGCAGTACCGATGGCATTAACAGACGGCCATTCTCGACCCTGGCTGCAGAAATCAGCGTGGTCACATCCGACGCCAGGCGCTGCTCGATGGAGCCGCGCAACGCCAGGCTGAACGCGCCCTGCAAGGCAGGCAACATGAGCAACATGAAAATCACTGCAAGGGTCGCTGCGCCTATCATCAGGCGCAGGTGCAGCGAACGAATCATGTGCAGCGCTCGTTGAACAGATAGCCCAGCCCGCGCACGGTTTCGATGGGTTTGAAAGCTACAGTGCCTTCAATCTTGCGCCGCAGACGACCGACCAGCACCTCGATCACGTTCGGATCGCGCTCTTCGTCGTCGGGGTAGAGCTGCTCCATGAGGCGCTCTTTGGCCACCACTTGCTGATGGTGACGCATGAGGTATTCCAGAATCCGGTATTCATAGGCGGTCAGCGGCAGCGGTTGCTCATCCAGCGTCGCCTGTTTGCGGTTCAGGTCCAGGTGCAAGGGGCCGGCAATAATCGTCGAGTGGGTAAAGCCGCTTGCCCGACGCAGCAAGGCATTGAGTCGCGCTTCCAGCTCTTCGAACTGAAACGGTTTGACCACGTAATCATCAGCCCCAGCGGCAAGGCCTTCGACTTTGTCCTGCCAATTGCCACGGGCGGTCAGGATCAGGATCGGAAATGCTTTGCCAAGGGTGCGTAACTGGCGAATCAGCTCCAGACCGCTCATGCCCGGCAGCCCGAGATCGATCACCGCCAGGTCATGGTTGAACTGGCCGACCTGATACAACGCCTCTTCGGCGTTGGCGACCGACTCAACGATATGGCCAGCCTCGGTCAATCGGGTTTGCAAGTGATGGCGCAACAGCGCCTCGTCCTCAACCACCAGCAACTTCATGACGCTCTCCTGGGTGATGTTTCACGTTCAAAAATCAACTCGGCAGCCCTGCCAGACAACATACAAACCACTGAATTGAAATACATCCTGCAGGAGTGCACGAGCAACGCGAGGCCGCGATTGCGATTTATCAGGCAAACCGCCATCGCTGCCTCGCGTTGCTCGTGAGGTCCTACAGGACCATGTTTGCTGCGTGATCGCGCATCGCCTCGGCCACAGGGCATGAAGTTCAAAGCACCTGCTGCCCCGGCTTCCAGCTTTGCGAATCACCCTCTTCAGCACTGAACCCCAGCGCATGAGCCTGCCGCAGATCATAATGCCCCGACAGTGTTTTCTGCGCGACCGGCACACCGTTATAAGTCCCCGACAGCCTGTCATAAGCCGCCGAATAATACAGCCGGTCGGCGTGAGGCTGGTCATCGCCCTGCTCACTCAGGCCCTGACTCCAGACGCTAATGCCTTGCGACCTGCCACTCTCGCCAAACCTGTCGACCCGCTCACCACTCTTGTTCAGCGGTGCTCGGGAAACTTCATTGCCGCTATCTGCCGCTTGCGCCGCTGCGCTGCCGCCCAGAAAAGCCAAAGCCAGGAAAAACTTGTTGAGTGTCGTCATGGTGTAGTCCTCTTGCGCCGGGCGCTGTTCAGGTACGACACCAGACTAGTCTGCGCGCCCTGAACCGGCCCTGAACACCCACTGAACCCGCGCTGAACAACTATCTACCGCACACAATAAAAAACACTCGGCACAATGCGCTAATCTTCTTGCGCATTCCCACCCGCTATATAGAAGGAGTAGATCATGCGTTTCTGGATTGCGTTGCTGATGATGGGCCTGGCCGGTGTGACTCAGGCGGCCATCAAGACCGAACAGGTCAACTATAAAAGCGCCGACGGCACCCCGCTGGTGGGGTATTACGCTTATGACGACGCCATCAAAGGCCAGCGTCCCGGCATCATCGTGGTCCACGAATGGTGGGGCCTGAACGAGTATGCCAAACGCCGCGCCCGTGATCTTGCAGCTTTGGGCTATAGCGCCATGGCCATCGACATGTATGGCGAAGGCAAGAACACCGAACACCCGAAAGACGCCATGGCGTTCATGCAGGCCGCTCTGAAAGATGGCGACGCGGCCAACAAGCGCTTCGATGCGGGACTTGAGCAACTGAAGAAACAACCGCAGACCGATCCGAAGAAAATCGCTGCCATCGGCTACTGCTTCGGCGGCAAGATCGTTCTCGATGCGGCCCGTCGCGGCGAACCGTTGGCTGGCGTGGTCAGCTTCCATGGCGCACTGGTCACCAATACGCCCGCAAAAGCTGGCGGCGTGAAAGTCCCGATGCTGGTAGAACATGGCGCTAAAGACAGCATGGTCACCCCGGAAAACGTCGCTGCCTTCAAAAAGGAAATGGACGATGCAGGTGCCGACTATAAATTCGTCAGCCTTGCCGACGCCAAACACGGCTTCACCAACCCCGACGCCGACCGCCTCAGCCACGGCGAACACGGCGGCCCGGACATCGGCTATAACAAAGCCGCTGATGAAAGCTCGTGGAAAGACATGCAGGCGTTTTTGAAGAAAGTGTTTGGCGCGTAAACCCGCCCAGGAAGGACCACAATCCTGTAGGAGCTCACCGAGGTTACGAGGCCAGCGATAGCGGATTGTCAGGCAAACCGCTATCGCTGGCGTCGTAACCTCGATGAGCGCCTACAGGTCTGGTGTTTGACGGGCGACAGTGCGGTATCTGGCAAACCGCCTTCCCAGCACCGCATTCCCCCGGCAAAATGCCGCCCATGACTCAAAACCACCTTCCCGCCTGCTGCCCAGCCCTCCATCACCATTGGCCCTTGCCCCATGCCTTGGCGAATGTGGCGTTGGTCAGCGGCCATTTCGATCCAAAGCAACTTGCTGACGGCGACTTTCAACGCTGCGTGATCACGCCTCCTGCCAGCATTCAGCGCTCCGTTGCCAAACGACAAACCGAATTCCTCGCTGGCCGTTTATGCGCCAGGGCAGCGCTGCAGCATCTGGACGGTCGTGACTGGGTGCCGGACATCGGCGAGGACCGTGCGCCGGTCTGGCCGACGGATATCTGCGGCTCCATCACCCACAGCACCGGCTGGGCGGCGGCCATCGTTGCCAACAAACAGCATTGGCGTGGCCTCGGACTGGACACTGAAAACCTGCTCAGCCACGAGCGCGCCATGCGTCTGGCCGGGGAAATCCTCACACCGTGGGAAATGCAGCAGATGGCCACCGGACCTGCTGAGCACGTTGCCCTGCACGTGACGCTGACCTTCTCTATAAAGGAAGCGCTGTTCAAGGCGCTGTATCCCATCGTGCATAAACGCTTTTATTTCGAAGACGCGCAGCTGCTGCAATGGTCCGCCGACGGCAAAGCCCGCCTGCGTCTGCTGACCGACCTGTCCAGCGAATGGCACAACGGCAAGGAGTTGGAGGGGCAATTCAGCGTGCAGGGCGAGCATGTGCTGAGTCTGGTGGCCGTGCCTGCCAATTAAAACGCAGGATTTGTAGGAGCTGCCGGACTAATCTGCTCCTATCGGACAATGCTCACACCGCCCCACCCACTCCACCTGATGGCTCAAACAACAACTGCGCCGCTGCCGACGCGGTGGCTCGCCTATATAGCGGATGGAGTTGAACAGAGGATTACCTCGCCCATCGCTCAACGTCTTGCAGTGCAACAACGCATAACCCGCGTCCAGTGAGCTATCAGTCAGCGCGCCCAATTGCACAAGGCAGCGCTCAAGGTAATCCCCGGCGTTGCCCCACAGAACCGCTGCCGACACATTGCCCACCCGACTGAGCACTTCAATAAAAGGATGCAGATTGTCATCCAGCAATCCGGTGAAACTCACAGGCTGACTTGTGCCAACGCCGAGAAACCGCAACCCATCCGGCACGCCGCGTTCATCCAGCGCTAAAACGATTTGATCCAGCTGCAAGGGCCAGCGCCAGCCATGCACCAGACCTGCCGCCACAACCGGCGCAATCACCTGCATGAAGTAATACTTGGACCATTGCGACACCAACACCGGCCGATGGCTGGCCAGCAATTCAGGGTCATAGATGTTCAGCAACAGCTCATCCAGCACCTCAGCCTGCAAGAGCTCCGGCAGCGCCCGCACCGGACGCAGATCGTCGTCCGCCAGCAGGCCCTGCCCGAAGCACTCAAGTGCGCCGCTGAATAACAGGTGACTCATCAGGCTTCCTGATTGGAAAAAGGGGATTCTCAATTTCTGTAGGAGCTCACGAGCACCGCGAGGCA
>NZ_LOHF01000022.1:61361-67403 GCF_002158995.1 Pseudomonas caspiana
TCGCGGCCTCGCGGTGCTCGTGCGCTCCTACAGAAGCAACATCTGCACTGAGGGAATGACAGCGCGCCAAACCACAACCCGCACAATTCTACCCACCATCACCACCAAGCACACCACATGCCAAACCGCCCTTGCCAGGGGCATTTTTTGTGATAGGGTTCGCGCCCGCAAAAATCCGCTGAGCGCCGTAAAAAAACCTTAATAAGCCTCAAAGAGGCCTCGGTCCAGTAGTTATGCGGCCTACACGCGATGTAGCGCTTTCATACACCAATTACACACAGCTTTATCCACAGGTAGTGCGTTGCAATTGGTGTCCGAAACGCTTTATCTTGTAGCCCGGCTTCACCTACAACCCTACATGTAGGGTTTTACGGTAAAAACCCAACACAAGTCGAATAGGGATTTCAAGCATTTTTCTCAGGTATTGCGGGTGAACCAAAGGCTCATTTAGGAGCCAAAGCTGCGCCCCATACACCCGAGCATGCTCTCCCCCTTCGGCCGCAGCGAATCCATGCATTTGTTGCAATATTTAACAGGCACCATCCAACAGATTCCTCAGGGCAGCGAGCAACGATTCGCTGCCTTTTTGACTTCAAAGCCAGGGACGGTGAAATCCGCCATCCCCATTCCGTTTTGAGGTCGTTACAGCCGACGCTTGTCGACTGAATGCCTACAAACCGGATCGGTGGGTGCTTAACCAGCACCCAAACAAACATAGAGAACGTGGAGACACCCATGCAAACAGACACAACTCGCGAGAACTCGCCGAACCCGGCGCCGCAGACAAGCCAGTCCCAACAGGATCTGTCCGCGACCGCTCCCGGCCAGCTGCGCGTGATCAAGCGTAACGGCACTGTCGTCGCCTACACCGATGACAAAATCACCGTCGCTATCACCAAAGCGTTTCTTGCAGTTGAGGGCGGCACCGCCGCTGCGTCTTCGCGCATCCACGACACCGTGGCCCGTCTGACCGAACAAGTCACCGCCACCTTCAAACGTCGCATGCCTTCGGGCGGCACCATCCACATCGAAGAAATCCAGGACCAGGTTGAACTGGCCCTGATGCGTGCCGGCGAGCAGAAAGTGGCTCGCGACTACGTCATCTACCGTAACGAGCGCTCCAAGGAGCGTGCCGTTCGTGGCACCGACGCACCGGTCGACGCCCACCCTTCGATCCGTATCACCCGCGCCGACGGCAGCGTTGCGCCGCTGGACATGGGTCGTCTGAACACCATCGTGACCGAAGCATGTGAAGGTCTGGCTGAAGTCGACGCCAACCTGATCCAGAACGAAACCCTGAAAAACCTGTACGACGGCGTGGCGATGAAAGACGTCAACACCGCACTGGTGATGACCGCCCGTACTCTGGTTGAGCGCGAGCCGAACTACTCGTTCGTGACCGCCCGCCTGCTGATGGACACCCTGCGTGCCGAAGGCCTGAATTTCCTGGAAGTGGCTGAAAGCGCTACTCACCACGAAATGGCCGACCTGTACGCCAAGGCCCTGCCTTCGTACATCGCCAAAGGCATTCAGTTCGAATTGCTGAACCCGATCCTGGCCACCTTTGACCTGGAAAAACTCGGCAAGGCGATCAACCACGAGCGCGATCAGCAGTTCACCTACCTGGGCCTGCAAACCCTGTACGACCGTTACTTCATCCACAAGGACGGTATCCGTTTCGAACTGCCGCAGATCTTCTTCATGCGTGTGGCCATGGGCCTGGCGATCGAAGAGAAAGCCAAAGAAGACCGCGCCATCGAGTTCTACAACCTGTTGTCGTCCTTCGACTACATGGCTTCGACGCCTACGCTGTTCAACGCCGGTACCCTGCGTCCGCAACTGTCCAGCTGCTATCTGACCACCGTTCCGGATGACCTGTCGGGCATTTATCACGCCATCCACGACAACGCCATGCTGTCCAAATTCGCAGGCGGTCTGGGCAACGACTGGACCCCGGTTCGTGCTTTGGGTTCGTACATCAAAGGCACCAACGGCAAATCCCAGGGCGTTGTACCGTTCCTGAAAGTCGTGAACGACACCGCTGTAGCCGTTAACCAGGGTGGCAAGCGCAAAGGCGCTGTCTGTGCCTACCTGGAAACCTGGCACATGGACATCGAAGAGTTCATCGAGCTGCGCAAGAACACCGGTGATGATCGTCGTCGTACCCACGACATGAACACCGCCAACTGGATCCCTGACCTGTTCATGAAGCGTGTCTTCGATGACGGCAAATGGACCCTGTTCTCGCCTTCCGAAGTACCGGACCTGCACGACCTGACCGGTAAAGCTTTCGAAGAGCGTTATGAGTACTACGAAGCCCTGAGCGAATACCCAGGCAAGATCAAGCTGTTCAAGACCATCCAGGCCAAAGACCTGTGGCGCAAGATGCTCTCGATGCTGTTCGAAACCGGCCACCCATGGCTGACTTTCAAAGACCCGTGCAACCTGCGTAGCCCGCAGCAGCACGTGGGCGTGGTTCACAGCTCGAACCTGTGCACCGAGATCACCCTGAACACCAACAAGGACGAGATCGCGGTCTGCAACCTGGGCTCGATCAACCTGCCGAACCACATCGTCAACGGCAAGCTGGACACCGACAAGCTCAAGCGCACCATCGACGTAGCCGTTCGCATGCTCGATAACGTTATCGACATCAACTACTACTCCGTGCCGCAAGCGAAGAACTCCAACTTCCGTCACCGTCCAGTGGGCTTGGGCATCATGGGCTTCCAGGACGCGCTGTATCTGCAGCACATCCCTTACGGTTCCGATGCGGCTGTCGAGTTCGCCGACCGTTCGATGGAAGCTGTCAGCTACTACGCGATCCAGGCGTCTTGCGACCTGGCCGACGAGCGCGGTGCCTACGAGACGTTCCAGGGTTCGCTGTGGTCCAAAGGCGTGCTGCCACTGGATTCGCAACAGATCCTGATCGAACAGCGTGGCCAGAAGTACATCGACGTTGACCTGAACGAAACCCTGGACTGGGCGCCAGTACGTGCCCGTGTACAGAAAGGTATTCGTAACTCCAACATCATGGCCATCGCACCGACCGCGACCATCGCCAACATCACTGGCGTATCGCAGTCGATCGAACCGACTTACCAGAACCTCTACGTGAAATCGAACCTCTCGGGCGAATTCACCGTGATCAACCCGTACCTGGTTCGCGACCTCAAAGCCCGCGACCTGTGGGACTCGGTCATGATCAACGACCTGAAGTACTACGACGGTTCGGTACAACAGATCGAGCGCATCCCACAGGAACTCAAAGACCTGTACGCCACCGCGTTCGAAGTTGACACCAAGTGGATTGTTGACGCAGCAAGCCGTCGCCAGAAGTGGATCGACCAGGCTCAGTCCCTGAACCTGTACATCGCTGGCGCATCGGGCAAGAAACTGGACGTGACCTACCGCATGGCCTGGTACCGTGGTCTGAAAACCACTTACTACCTCCGTGCCCTGGCCGCGACCAGCACCGAAAAATCCACCGTCAACACCGGCAAGCTCAACGCAGTATCGAGCGGCGGCCACGGCCCGGACGACTCGGCGATCACCGCCCCGCGTCCAACCGAAGCAGCACCAGCCGGCCCAGCACCCGTGCCAAAAGCCTGTGCAATCGACGAGCCGGATTGCGAGGCTTGCCAGTAAGCACTGGCAGTAAGGCAGACCTCGCTTCCCTTGTGGGAGCGAGGCTTGCCCGCGATAAGGTCACTCTGCTGTAACTACCGAAATACAAACCGGGAGCCTCAAACCCTCCCGGCTTCACCCCCTCCAAACCGCTTCCTGCACATATCGCCCGCGTGACAACGCGTTCCCTCGCTTCAACTCGATATCGCCCGCCCTCTTCCGACTCGTGAAGACCTACTCAAAACCTATCTAAACAAACCTGACTTGACCTGAAACACCGCGTCAAACCCTCTCGGTAACAAGTTACCTCATACCCGGCACGCGACACACGGTGCAGCGAAGTTGTTCGCGAGAGGCGTCAGGACAATCCCTCCCCCGCAAACGCATGCGCAGTGGCATGATATGGAGCCAGACGGACGGACGGGCTCACTAAATTCCATAGCGTGCCGCTATGCCTACTGTAGCCACCCTCAATTGGGCGTAAAGGCCAACTGGAGATACCTTCCCGTTATCGCAATAGATGGCGCATTGATACCAACGCGCTTCAGCAGTTTGCTTACCCACGAGCTCACCTCATGAAAAAACCGATTTCCCTCGCATCGCGCATCGGCCTTGGCTTTGCCGCCATCGTGTCGCTGCTTGTATTGATCACCGCCGTGGGTATCCAACGAGTTGGATTCATCGACTCCACCCTGGGAGACGTCAGCGACAACGCCGCCAAAGTGCAGCGCTACGCAATCAACTTCCGCGGCAGCGTTCACAACCGCGCTATCGCCATTCGCGATGCCGTACTGGTCAGCAATGATCGTGATCTTGAATCCCACCTAGCTGAAGTCACCCGCCTGCAAAAAGACTATGTCGACTCAGCCACGCCGCTGGACCAACTGTTCGCAAGCCACCCCGTCAGCTCGCAAGAGCAATCCATGCTGCGCGCTATCAAAGACATCGAACAGCAGACCCTTGCCTCCACCAAAAAACTGATCGACCTGCGCCGCACTGGCGACATCGCAGGCGCTCAGGCTTTGCTGCTCAATCAGATATCCGCCGACTACAGCGAGTGGCTGAAACGCATCAACGCGTTGATTGACTACGAAGAAGCCTCGATCAAATCGCAACTCAATGACGTGCAAGCCACCGCCAGTCAGTTTCGCGGCTTGATGTTGCTGGCAACGGGTGCGGCCTTGCTGCTGAGCATCTTCCTGTCGGTGATCATCATCCGCTTCGTCAAATCCACCCTCGGCGCAGAACCCACCGAAGTGGCTCAAGCCATCCAGCGCTTGGCAGCCGGCGACCTGCAACAAAGCATCGTCACCCCCTACCCCGACAGCGTCATGGGCGTATTGAAAACAGCGCTCAGCCGCTTGGCCGACACCATTACCCAAGTGCGCATGGCCGCCCAAGAGGTCAACCAGTCGTCCACGCTACTGTCCGCCACTTCGATTACCAACAACGACCAGATCAACCTGCAAACCCGTGAGGCTGAGCAAGTAGCCACCGCGATTACGCAAATGGCGGCGACCGTTAACGAAGTCACCGGTTACGCATCCCAGGCCGCCGACGCAACGCGCCTGGCCGACGGCGAAGTAGTCAGCGGTAACCAGTTGGTCGCAGACACCACCCAAGCGATCGAACACCTGGCCACCTCGCTGGCGGAAACCACCCTGACCGTGGAGCGGGTCTCCAAACAAAGCGAAGAGATTGAGAGCGTGATCGACGTGATCAACTCCATCGCCACGCAAACAAACCTGCTGGCCCTCAACGCCGCCATCGAAGCGGCGCGGGCTGGCGAGCACGGCCGAGGCTTTGCGGTCGTCGCTGATGAAGTGCGCTCGCTGGCCAACCGGACCCAGCGCTCCACGCAAGACATACGGGACATGATCAGCACCCTGCAAAGCGGCACTGAAACCGCCGCGCAAACCATGCGTGACAACTGCGAACTGGTCGGCCGCACCGTGGAACAAACCCGCAACGCACAAGGCGCGCTGTCAAAAATCAGCCAGGAAGTGGGCGCCATCAACCGCATGAACGCGCAGATCGCCGCCGCCTCCGTGCAGCAAAACGCCGTGGCCGAAGAAGTCGCTGTCAACATCAACCGCATCCACGGCTCCACCGTGCAGTCCGCAACCGGATCAAAACAAGTCGCCACCGCAAGCCACGAACTGGCAAAACTGGCAGACCGCCTGACCCAAAAAGTCGCCTTCTTTAAAGTCGGCTAACCCCAGCCAATCCCGGCAAGCCTGCCCCACATCAAACCTGTGGGAGCCGGGCTTGCCAGCGATAAACGATGACGCGGTACAACTTCAGACCGCAGCGCTACCATCGCGAGCAAGCTCAGCTCCCACAAATACCTGCCCACTATCAAACCTGTGGGAGCCGGGCTTGCCCGCGATAAACGATAACGCCGTACGACTTCAG
>NZ_LOHF01000022.1:68043-82048 GCF_002158995.1 Pseudomonas caspiana
AACGCGGTACGACCTCAGACCGCAGCGCTACCATCGCGAGCAAGCTCAGCTCCCACAAATACCTGCCCCACCACCAAACCCAGAGCAAGACCAAATATTACCCACAAGCCACCCTCCCCTCCGACCAACCGTTGGTCACCTAAAAATCTCCACCGCAAAGCCATTCCCCGCCACAGCCCCCGCTATCCAAGGCATAGAGAAACATTGACCGCCATCAAGCTAAAAACGCATACCGCAAATGCGTCGCAACGACACATTGCCGGACAGCCTCACGACCTATATGCTGTGTTTCGAAATATGAAAAACACTACATAAGGGATTTCCGCCGCATTTACGGCCGTATCTTCTCCTCTGAGAATGAACCCGCAAATGCAGAAGAAAATAACGAAAATCCTTCCTCAAACTCAGTCATGGATAAACAAGTGTCGGGCGAAATCTGTATAATCCCGCGCTCGCTCCAAGGTACTCAAATGACCCTTTGCCCACGCAATGCCGTCTTGCCTGAAAGCCACCTTGAGTCCCCGTTTTGCTCGCCTGTAAGGCCCCAAAGCCGCGGCAGCAAATCCATTGATCGACCCGCTGCACCACCATCAGGTCGATCCTGAGTAAAACTCGAAAATTCCGTTGCCAGCGTCATCCATTCGACGCAGGCACTACATCCTTTGAAATTCAGGAGCTTCCACCATGCTGAGCTGGGACGAATTCGATAAAGAAGACGGCGAAGTAGCCACCAAAGCAACCAACGCCGGTCACGCCAACGAAGCCAACATGGACCGCCTCGACAGCGCCGGTGGCGCCGCAGCCACCGAAGCTCGCGCCGTTACCGAGAAAGACTCCCCTGCCCTGATCCGTGCCAAAAAAGCACTGGACGCACTGGACGTCGCCGAAGGTCTGGCTGAACTCGAAGGCGCCAGCGCCCGCGTTGCCGTTGACGAAAAAATGATGATCAACTGCCGCGCCGACCTTAACCAGCTCGTGCCATTCAAGTACGACTGGGCGTGGCAGAAGTACCTGGACGGTTGCGCAAACCACTGGATGCCGCAAGAAGTCAACATGACCGCCGACATCGCCCTGTGGAAAGACCCACAAGGCCTGACCGACGACGAGCGCCGCATCGTCATGCGCAACCTGGGCTTCTTCTCCACTGCCGACTCCCTGGTTGCCAACAACCTCGTACTGGCCGTGTATCGCCTGATCACCAACCCGGAGTGCCGCCAGTACATCCTGCGCCAGGCCTTCGAAGAAGCGATCCACACGCACGCTTACCAGTACTGCATCGAATCGCTGGCCATGGATGAAGGCGAGATCTTCAACATGTACCACGAGATCCCATCGGTCGCGAAAAAAGCCGCCTGGGGCCTCAAATACACCCGTTCGATCTCCGATCCGAAGTTCGAAACCGGCACCGTCGAAACCGACAAAGAACTGCTGCGCAACCTGATCGCCTACTACTGCGTACTGGAAGGCATCTTCTTCTACTGCGGCTTCACCCAGATCCTGTCCATGGGCCGTCGCAACAAAATGACCGGCGTCGCCGAGCAGTTCCAATACATCCTGCGCGACGAATCCATGCACCTGAACTTCGGCATCGACGTGATCAACCAGATCAAAATCGAAAACCCACACCTGTGGGACGCCGAAATGAAGGAAGAAGCCAGCCAGATGATCCTGCAAGGCACCCAGCTGGAAATCGAATACGCACGCGACACCATGCCGCGCGGCGTGCTGGGCATGAACGCCGCGATGATGGAGGACTACCTCAAGTTCATCGCCAACCGTCGCCTGAGCCAGATCGGTTTGAAAGAAGAATACCCAGGCACCACTAACCCATTCCCATGGATGAGCGAAATCATGGACTTGAAGAAAGAGAAGAACTTCTTCGAGACTCGGGTTATCGAGTATCAGACTGGTGGGGCTTTGAGCTGGGATTGATCATCACGGCCCCCACTTGTCACGAAGTATTGACACGTTGTCACGATGACTTAGCACTGCAGCCGACTCGTCTAAGCCTGACTTTTTCAGGCTTTCGGTTCGGGTTAGAGCTTTGACTGAAATAGCCGCAACAAAGCGCTGAAGGACTGAGCTGCGGCTATCTACAGATTCTGAAGGGGTGGTAAGGCCAAAATACTCACACAAAAACAAAGCAGGCGACGCGGCGCTTTTTTCGTATAGATGAGTTTACGAAGGAACGTATGCACGCCTCCAACATCCAGATTTATCGCCGGATTTTGAGGACAGGGAAGTTATGTGAAAAAAGCCAAGGCTTGCTACTTAAGTGTTATCAAGAAGCTGATATTTTTTCCATCGTCGACTTCACCAAGTCCAAGGGGGAACTATTGAGTGCTGCCGCCAGAGAAAAGATGGTAGCTAATGTCGGTTGGTGATGGCCTCGCTCCATTAGACTCACATAGTTGCGCTGCAACCCAGCCTGGGCAGCTAATGCTTCCTGCGTAACCTTCTGACTTAATCTCGCCTCACGCAAGACCTTACCAAATGCAACTGCGATATCCACTCACCCCTCCTATCAGAGGGGCACTGTGAGGTAGAGCGCTGTAATCGTCTTCACAGTATACTGTGAATATTTCGCTGATAAAGGAATCTAGATTTGTCTGAATTGATGATCGCGGTCGTAGACGAGTCAGGGCTTGAGGGTCAAGACATCTCAAAGTATTTGCATGGACAAATCGCTTTAGATCGATTCGAGCATGCAGGGACGCACCCGCTATTCATGATATTTCATTGGCACCTTAGCTCAACGGGTGCAGATCATAGCGTTTCGATCATGGATAACTATTTTAGGATGCGAGACTTCTTGGCAAAGAATTTAAACCATAAAAATCGTGGAATTGAGAAAATGTCAATAGTACTTCCTCCTGACCTTGCAAGCGGACGCGGATGGATCGTAGAGGAATTTGTAGAGGCTTTCATTGAAAAGAAGATTAAGGGCCGCCCCACACACATAATATACAAGACACTCTTGCACTCTTATAAGTATCTACTTTCAGATGCAGTTGACGCGCCACCCCCCGACCAGAGAGTAATATTAAAAAATATTTCTTCCTTTCCGAACAATCGCTATATCCCAAAGCCAAAAACATGGTGATCACAGAGTTAGAGTACGCAATAAACTTTAGACTATTAAAACTCGATTAACACCAATGAAGAATTTAATGACGGATTACGAGCAAGCGGTAAAGGCCCTTATAGAAGCCAAAAAAATTGTTATCTCAACAGGCGCGGGCATCTCACAAGAAAGCGGAATTCCAACGTATCGAGACGGACTCACAGGATTATGGTCCGGGCACAATCCACAGTATTTGGAAACAGCCAACGCATTTCGCGAGAATCCTCAACTAGTATGGGGATGGTATTTGTGGCGTCGGCAGCAGGTCGCAAAAGCGAAACCCAACGCAGGTCATATCGCTCTACGCCAAATGGCTTCTCTGGGGCGTAAGGTCTCGATTATTACGCAAAACATCGACGACTTGCACGAAAAAGCAGGCTCGAAAGAAGTACTCCACCTACATGGCAGCTTGGCTACACCGAAATGCTTTGCGTGCCACAGGCCTGCCGCCCTGCCGTCTGATAACCTACACGTGACAGATTTCGGTGCCCTGATCGAGCCACCCAGGTGTAAAAAATGTAATGGAAAATTGCGTCCTGGAGTGGTCTGGTACGGAGAAGACCTCCCCACTGGCGCCTGGAAGTCAGCGATGTCATTGATTAAAGATTGCGACGTTCTGGTTTCCGTTGGCACATCGGGGATCGTCACCCCGGCCTCGGACCTACCAGATATCGCGTTTGGGTTATACAAAACAGTGATTCACGTGAACACGATCGATCAGGGGGTGGGCGAAGACGAACTCCGCGAAGTCTCGCTGGTTGGTAAAGCTACTGAAGTCCTAGAAAGGCTCTATTCGATGATGCTAGAAAGGGCCTGAATCGCACGTTGCATGCTGGATAGCCCACCACACTGACGCTACAACAGGTAGTTGCATGATTCAATCTTTGGCGTACTGTTCATTGAAACGCTATTTGCGAGGGAGGCGTCGAATATGTGGGCTGCATCGAAGACTGCGATGATGTCGACAGGGTTTACGCAGTGTACGGAAGACCGCGATCGAAGCAGCGCTCAAGGCCTCCGATTTCCACTAGGGAGCAGCAGGTACTTACGGGGATTGTTGGTTCGCTTTTTAGCGAGCTGAAAGATGTTGTCTCCTGCCATGGCTATTGGCAGAGGGCAGGTTTACAAGCATGAGCGGTACCCACAGCGCCCACAGTACCCATAATGACTTCCGAAGCCGATGAACTAAACGGCAGCCAGTATAAAATCTATTACTCTGACTTAATCTGGCATGTAACCGGTACACCGCATGAGGGACGAGATACATCGCTCAATTTTAACTCAATCATTAGCTCGCAGGCGACTGAGGTCGTTCTTCACTCGCTCAAGGTACTTTTTACCTCCCGGTTATTTAACAAGTAGCTTTAAGATTTTTTCAACATCTTCAGCCAAAAGCAATCTTTGGGAACGACGTTTTAACATGCTGAAATCGCAACCGGTCAACGATTAGGTTATTTATTTTCAGGAAGCTTTGTGAATGTCTGTTTTTGAAATTTTGCCGCTTGAAGCAATCCGCCCCGCACGACTTGGCGCTTCACGCGCAGCAGCAAGGGAGGCAATGTCTTTGAATGGATTCCCGCTTGAACGAGCCTATGGTTGCGTCGATTATTTCTGCGAAGCTTCCATCCAGCTTGAGTACCGCCGTGGCGATGAAGTCCAGTTCATAGGCGTCTCTGGAAACTCTCAGATCAACTTCACGTTTAGAGGGGTCGATATTTTTTCTTTATCTGCGACTGAATTGTTTTCACTAATGGCTGACTCGGACGATTCAGGCCCCATGAGTTCCACCGTTATGAGTACTGCTTTCCGAACCAGACACTCACGTTTTGGAATGCTGATGAACAATATGATCGTCAACGCGGAGAGGAGCGTGAGGTGTGGGGCCAAGTCGGGATCGGCACTGGCCGGTCTTTTTGTCGTCGTTTCGTGCCTGCTCTGGCACAATCGGCGGCATGACTTTCTCGCCCAACCTCGACCAGATGACCCCGGAACAGCTGCGTGCCTTGGCGGCGCAGGCGTTGCAATTGCAGTCCCAAGTCGAGGCGATGAGCAGAAAGATCCAGAACGATGAAACCATCATCGAGCAGGTGACCTACGAAATCACCCTTCTTAAACGCCACAAGTTTGCCAAGCGCAGCGAGCAAATCAGCCCGGCGCAGGGCAGCTTGCTGGATGACCTGCTCGATACAGACCTTGAGGCTATCGAGGTCGAGCTGAAACAGCTCCTTCCAACTGCGCCACAGATCGAGCCACGGCATTCCCCGAAACGTGCGTCATTGTCACCGCAGTTTCCACGCACGGTGATTCGTCACAAACCAGAAAACACCCAATGCGCCAGTGGCTGTCAACTTCAACGCATCGGCGAAGATGTTAGCGAGAAGCTGGATTACGCGCCGGGCGTGTTTACCGTCGAGCAACATGTGAGTGGCAAGTGGGCCTGCCGTCAGTGCGAAACACTGATCCAGGCGCCGGTGCCGGCGCAGATTATCGACAAAGGTATCCCGACCGCAGGCTTGCTGGCCAACGTCATAGTGGCCAAATTTGCAGATCACTTGCCGCTGTAACGGCAGGAGAAAATCTATGGCCGCGCCGGATTGGAAAGTGCTCGCCCGACCCTTTATTGGTGCTATATGTGACAGAGACGCAAATGGTAATCCCCGGGTAGTGTATCGGCCATCTGCGGGGTATCTGGCTGCAACACTCTTGATAACTAGGGTTTAATTGATCCGGAAAGGCTAAAAGTTTTACTTGCGCCATCAGAAGATAGTCTTGAGCCCGCAACTAAGCTTCTTAGGCATAAGCCATGTCTAAACGCGCTTCTAATGAATGTGAGCAAAGTTGCGCATCACTATGGATTGCCCACGCCCTAATACCCTAATAATCAGTGCTCCAGCTGGAGACGTCGAATAAAAGAGGCCCTGATGACATGAGAGCGAATGACTGCTGGGAAAAGGTCCACAGCTTTTTCTGAAGCCCTTCATTATCTGCGCTTGTGCAATATGACTTAGCAATACGCTTACGATAAATCATCATCTGACCGG
Organism: Pseudomonas caspiana; assembly: GCF_002158995.1. Taxonomy (GTDB): domain Bacteria; phylum Pseudomonadota; class Gammaproteobacteria; order Pseudomonadales; family Pseudomonadaceae; genus Aquipseudomonas; species Aquipseudomonas caspiana. The sequence goes on from NZ_LOHF01000022.1 coordinate 74,209, forward strand.
ACGCTATCGCGAGCAAGCTCATCATACAGATATCGAGGTATCACTGAAGGGGCGCAGGACCTGTAGGAACTCATTGAGCGTTGCACTTTAGTTACAGACCAGCATCAAGTTGTACGCCGCCTTATCGCTCTCATCCCCCAGCAACGCTGCCCGCCGATGGAAATCCTCGGCCATTGCTCGGATCTCTGGTGTAGTGGCTGCGGCAAGGGTTTTACGGGCGACGCGCAGGAAATTCAGGTTGCCGTTTTCCAGCGCGACTCTCAGCCAAGCAAGCGCGTGATCAAGGTGACCTTGATCAGCAAGCACTGCGGCGTGGCTGAACTGCCCACGGAAATCCCCTCCTTCGGCCGAGCGGCGATACCAGTCGAAAGCCGCCTCGGGATTGGCCGCACAGTGCTGACCATCCTCCAGATAGCGCCCCAGCAGATTCATCGACTTTGCATGGCCCATCTGCGCGGCCTGCGCATAACAGCGCATGGCCTGCTGCTGGTTCTCGGCGACGCCGCGCCCGGTGGCCAGCAGATTGGCAAGGTTATACAAGCCCCAGTCCAACCCAGCCTTGGCCGCCTGTAGGTAGTGCTCGGCGGCTTTCGATTGATCGGCCGAGCAACCCCAGCCATGTTCATGGCAGCGGCCTAGCATGTTACGCGCCATGACGTGGCCGTTGCGCGCGGCTATTTCGAACCACCTCAATGCCAGCGCCTGATCTCGCTCGATGCCTTGCCCGTCCAGCAGGATCTGCCCCAGCAACGCCTGGGCTTCAACGAGGTTCTGCCCCGCAGCGGCAACGATGGCCTGGGCGGCTTTGGCCGGATTGGCGGCGAGCATCGCACGCAATTGATCACCGTCGAGGACTTCTTCGCGCTGCAGATTCCAGCTCATGACTCATACCTCGACCCAGCGGCGCAGCAGGTTGTGATAGGCGCCGGTCAATTTGACGACAGAAGGGTGATCGGGTACGTCACGGGTCAGTTGCTGAATGGCGTTGTCCATCTCGAACAGCAACGTCCGTTGACTGTCTTCTCGCACTAGGCTTTGAGTCCAAAAGAACGACGCGAAACGGGCGCCTCTGGTCACGGCACTGACTTTGTGCAGGCTAGTGCTTGGGTACAGCACCATGTCGCCCGCCGGCAGCTTTACGCATTGGGTGCCGTAGGTGTCTAGGATTTCCAGCTCGCCGCCGTCGTATTCGTCGGGGTCACTGAAGAACAGCGTGGCAGACAGATCGGTCCTGACCCGCTCGATGCTGCCTTTGGCATGACGCACCGCATTGTCGATGTGGAAGTCGAAACTGCCACCGGCGGTGTAGCAGTTCAGCAACGGCGGGAACACTTTGTGCGGCAAGGCGGCGGACATGAACAGTGGGTTGGCCCACAGACGCTCCAGCAAGGCGCTGCCGACCTCGAGTGCCAGCGGATGACCTTCCGGCAGTTGCAGGTTGTGCTTGGCCTTGGCTGACTGATAACCCGCAGTGACTTTGCCGTCGGCCCACTCGGCCTGCTCCAGCGCCTGGCGAATACGCACCACTTCATCAACATCGAACAAGCCAGGAATGTGTAAGAGCATGAACGCAGCACCGGTTTGGAGTCCTGAGTACGGGCTTGAACGACGGCCTACACCCCGAGACGTGAAAATATTGTAGAGAGAATGTGTATTGAATGAAATATTTTGCTAAATAGCAATCAATCCCAATTGCTGCCGGAAACTATTTGCAATATATTTCGCCGCCTCAACTCCTTGGGGAAGGAAATCATCCATGTCGCGTCAATCGTTACCATCTGTAGCTCACTCGCAACGCTCGCTAGCCTCAGCCGTCAGTGTTGCCATCGCTGCAATGTCCGCAGGCCATCTGGCCTACGCTGCTGAAAGCGCCGACGACAAAGTGGTTTCGCTGGGAGCCACCAGCATTAATGGCGAGCAGGACGCTACCTACAAGACCGAAGAGTCGGCTTCGAAGAAGTACACTGCACCGCTGCGTGAGACGCCGAAGAGCGTCACCGTGATCCCGCAACAAGTAATCCGCGACACCGGCGCCACCAGCCTCGCCGATGCACTGCGCACCACGCCGGGCATAACATTCGGCGCAGGCGAAGGTGGCAATCCAAACGCTGACCGTCCTATCATTCGCGGCTTCAACGCGGAAAGTGACGTGTTCATCGATGGCATGCGCGACGTTGCTGCGCAAAGCCGCGAGATCTTCAACATTGAATCGGTTGAAGTCAGCAAAGGCCCAGGCTCAGCGTTCACAGGCGCAGGCTCTACCGGCGGCAGCTTGAACCTGATAACCAAGGGCGCGCACCTGGGTGATGCCTACAACGGCGGTTACACCTTCGGCTCCGACCAGACTCAGCGCTACACCGCTGACCTCAATCAGCAGATCACCGATACTTCGGCGTTCCGCCTGAACCTGATGAAGCACGACGCCAACGTCGCCGGCCGCGATAACGTGGATGTCAGCCGCTGGGGCGTGGCGCCATCGTTTGCCTTCGGCCTGGGCACCGATACACGCGTGAAGCTGGATTACTATCACCTGGAAACCGATGATATGCCTGACTATGGCATCCCATTAACCTCCACTACCGGCCGCAGCAAGTACATCGTCGATAAGCCGGCCCACGTCAACGAAAGCAATTTCTATGGCCTGACAGGCCGCGACTACCGTAAAAGCAAGAACGACAGTGGCACGTTCCGGATAGAGCACGACCTAAACGACAACCTGACCCTGTCCAACAGCTTCCGCATGTCACGTTCGACCCTGGATTACATCGTCACTAACCCAGATGACAGCCGCGGCAATGTCGTCAATGGCTTGGTGTCGCGTTCGGCAAAGAGCCGTAACTCGACATCCAGCGGCTTCGTCAACCAGACGGATCTGGCCGCCAAGTTCGACACCGGCTTTATCAGCCACAGTTTGGTGACAGGTTTGGAGTTCTCTTATCAGGACACTCACAACCGCAACTACAACGTGCTGAACGCTAACGGCGGCACTATCGCCACAGGATGCACGGCGACGCTTTTGCGTTCCGGGGACTGCACAAGTTTGTCCAACCCAAGCCCGAAAGATGCCTGGAACGGCACAATTTCGGACAGCAGGGCTTTTACCGACACAGATACCAAGACCAGCGCTGCTTACGTGTTCGACACCTTGAAGTTCAACGAGCGGTGGTCGCTGAACCTGGGCCTGCGTTATGACGACTACGACATCCGCTCAAGCGGCTATGCTGTTGCTGGTCGTAACACCGTGGCCGGTAGCTTTAAACGCGAGAACACCAGCCAGCTTTGGAACTACCAGGTCGGGTTGGTCTTCAAGCCTTTGCCGAACGGTACCGTTTACGCGGCATGGTCAACATCCAGCAATCCTTCGGGTGAAACCAGCGGTAACGGTGGCTTGGAAATTTCGTCTGCCAATACCAACCTCGATCCGGAAAAGAACCGCAACTACGAGCTGGGCACCAAGTGGGACTTCTTCGGCGATGACCTGTCGTTGACCGCTGCGCTGTTCCGCACTGAAAAAACCAACGCGCGTATTACCGATCCGGATAACACCACATTCCAGGTTCTGGATGGCGAGCAGCGTGTTGATGGCCTCGAATTCACTTACACCGGCCAGATCACCAGCAAGTGGAAGGTCTACGGCGGGTACACCTACATGGAAAGCGAGCTGGTCAAAACCACACTGGCTGCGAACGAAGGCAATCACATGCCGAGCACGCCGCGTAACAGCTTCAACCTATGGTCAACTTACGAGCTGATCCCGAAGCTGACCGTGGGCGGTGGTGCAACCTTCGTCGACTCGCGATTCGGCAATGAAGCCAATTCGGTTGAAGTGCCTTCGTACTGGCGCTATGACGCAATGGCCAGCTACGCCCTGACCAAAAACGTCGACCTGCAACTCAACCTGCAAAACCTCACTGACAAGCGTTACTACGATCAGGTATTCACCACTCACTACGCGCACATGGCCCCTGGCCGCACCGCACTGATGAGTGCCAACTTTCACTTCTGATAAGGAAGCAGGATGTTAAAGCCCCGCTGGCCTTTTAGGTCAGCGGTTTTTTTTGTGTTTGGGAATGGTGATGTTTGATTGGAATGCATTTCCTGTGGGAGCTGGGCTCATAACAGGTCGTGATCAATGGCTACAACGAATAGCCACTTGAGCGCTACAACATTGTGCCGATCACTCGCGTGAAAATTATTCGGGGATTGGCAGAAGGTCTAAGCGTGGACAAGTCCGCTGGGGATGGTTGCCGTTCTGGGCGAAGGGGAAAGCCCCTAACCTATCAATGCGAGAGTCGAGACGATAACGACGGGAAAGCCCTCCAAGCGGCCTTGGCCAAATGGCATCGTCCTAGTACCAGCAAATGGTTGGTTTGAGTGAAATTTCCAAATTAGCATTTGTGAGTTTTTGTGGGTTTTTTTTTTCGTCGCTTTCTAATAATTTATCAGCGGTATACACGACGCGCTTAAACGACTCGAAGTTTATGCCAACTTCTTAAAAGGTTGGTTTTTTTCAAGTTTATCATGATGGCTTTTTGCCCGCAGTAATGAAGTTGAAATAATAATTGCATCTATAGCTCCTACAGAACACTGTCAGAGGGCCCTACGATAAGGGGAGATGGTGGCGGTGTTAAGTGAGCTAAGAAAACTGCACAGCGCAGTTTTGTCTCAAAATCTAGAATATTTTTATATCGGTAATCAATTAGCATTTCGCAACCAATTAATTTCCGTTTCGCACTCTCAGCGAACAAACTGCAGAGCTAAAAACCACTAACCTACCCACTCGGAGAAACACAATGAAAACCATGAATATCGCCGCCATTGCCATCGCGCTGTCTGCTGTTGCTGCAGGCTCCGTAATGGCGTCCGAAAAACCAGCAGCAATGGAGAAATGCTACGGCGTTTCATTGGCTGGCAAGAACGATTGCAAAGCAGGCGCAGGCACCACATGTGCCGGCACTTCGAGAACTGACTACCAAGCAAACGCTTGGAAGAACGTTCCAGCCGGGACTTGCACCTCAATCAAGACACCAAACGGCAACGGTACTCTTGAGGCAAAGTAACCTAGTGTATCAGGGCACACGTCGATCATGAGAAACTTTCAAAAGGTGGGCGCCGGACTTGGCCTGAAGGCAGAGCACTACGAGCAAGCACTCAATTGCACCGCCGACGGCTTATGGTTTGAAGTACATCCGGAAAATTACATGGTTGACGGTGGCCCACGACTGGCCTGGCTTGAAGCGATTGGCAGCAGGCATCCGCTGTCGCTGCACGGTGTATCATTGTCACTGGCGGCTGATTGCCCGCCGGACATGGCCCACTTGCAACGGCTCAAGATGCTTGCCGATCGCCTTCAACCAGCTCTGATGTCGGAACACCTGGCTTGGTCAACTTGGAGAGACCAGTACCACCCCGACCTACTTCCGTTTCCCCGCTCCCATGAAGCGCTGCAGCGGATCGTCGAAAATATTGATTGTATCCAGAACATACTTGGGCGCCGGATTGCGATTGAAAATCCGAGCCACTATTTAAAGCTTCACGGCCATGACTTCAGCGAACTCGACTTCCTTACCGAGCTGAGCCATAGAACCGGCTGTGGGCTGCTGCTGGACGTGAATAACGTTTTCATTAGCGCGCACAACCTTGGCTTCAACGCAGCTGATTATCTGGATGCCTTCCCGGCCAATGCGGTTATCGAAATCCATCTGGCCGGTCACGCCCCTGACCCTGGCGATTCGAGCTTGCTAATCGACTCTCACGACAGCCCGATCAGCGAGGTGGTCTGGTCACTTTATCAGCGGTTGATCAATCGCATAGGCCCACGCCCGACGCTGATTGAACGCGATGACCAGATCCCCACATTCGATGAATTGGTTATCGAGCGCAATCGGGCCCAGAACCTTCTGGACACGCACCGGCACTTGCAACTGGAGACTTCTTTATGACTCTGTCACTGGCCGGGTTTCAGGACGCCTTCATAAGCGCCCTGTACGACAGAGACTCCCAGAACTTGCCTGTTCTCACTGAGCAGTCGGGATTTCTGGTGTATCGCAACACCGTCATAAAAGGAGCCAGTGATGCCTTGCTGGCTAATTTTCCTACCGTCTTACGTCTGGTAGGAACGGAATGGATGCAGGCAGCCGCAGCGCTCTATGTCGGCCACTCACCGCCCACTGATGCGCGTTTGCTTGAGTACGGCAAAGGCTTCCCGGACTTTCTTGACGCCTTCGAACACGCCCAAAATCTGCCTTACTTGGGCAATGTTGCGCGCCTGGATCTGTTGTGGATTGAAGCCCATGGAGCTGTAGACCAACTCGCGCTTGATGTCGCCGCCTTTGCGGGTATACCCCCTGAGCTGCTGGCCAGCGTGAGGCTCGAATTGCGCGCCACATCACGCTGGAAATGGTTCTCAGAGCAACCCATCTACACGATCTGGCGATGCAATCGCGAACATATCGACGTGCCTGCCGAACTGAATTGGGTAGGGGAAGGCATTTTGATCAGTCGCATCGACGGGCTCATCGTTTGGTATGCCTTGAGCATTGGCGAGTGCGCCTTTTTGGACGCCTGCGCAGCTAATTTGTCATTGAAGCATGCTGCCGAATACGCGACACAAGCTCAGCCCGAGTTAAATCTAATGCGGATGCTCAACCGCCTGATCGCTGCAAACGTATTTGCCGCTAATTAAAAATTGGAGAATCCATGAATTTTTCTCGCTTGCTCAATCATTGGAACAGCCTCGCCGGTCACATGTATCGCCTGATCAATGACTCCACGTTAGCATTCGTGGCGCGGATCTCGATTGCTGCGATCTTTATCATGTCCGGGCGGACGAAAGTGGAGGGCTTTCTAACCATTACCGACAGTACTTACGAGCTGTTTCGCACCGAATACAACTTGCCCCTTATCTCCCCAGAACTGGCTGCCCATGTATCGGCATACGCCGAACATCTTTTCCCAATCCTACTCGCTCTCGGTCTGTTCAGTCGCCTCTCTGCATTCGCCCTCTTGGGTATGACATTGGTGATAGAGATATTTGTCTACCCTGATGCGTGGCCTACTCATTTGTCTTGGATAGGATTACTGCTGATTATTATCGCCAAAGGTGCCGGTAATATTTCGCTGGATAATCGATTTGGAATTCGATGAATTATAAAGCTGCCATATTTCATGCATATTATAAATTTGCTTAACACTAAAAATATAAGTTTAAAATTAGAAGGCAGATGCAGTGACCGATGTTAAATACAGTACTTCGATTTTCAGATGATAGCTAGGGACGCAGGGGTCCAGTTCATAATGATGAGTTCCCCTGTCACCTCTGCCTTGCCTTGCCTTGCCTTGCCGCTGATTAGTCGTGCTATAGCGAATGTCCAGGGTTTCAAAGTGGAAGCTATCGAACGCCCGGCGAATATCCGGATGGTCGTTGATGCTGACCATCACCTTACCCTTGCTGCGCCGCATAAAGTCGGCCATCCGCTCGTAATTTTCAAACGCAAAGTCGACACTATACGTTTCCGGGCGGGTCATCTTCTGCCATTCAAGATATGGCGTGAACTGAGTGCCCATTTGAACTGGCGGACAAACTCTTCAAAGTGATTTTGGACGACGCGATACAAGGTCACCAGGTCGCGGTTGATGTTCAGGACCTCAACGAGAGCCGCTTGGGGACGCATGAAATAGAGGGCCGTGCCTCCGGCGAATATTTCTACGTAGCATTCATGAGGCGGGAAAAGAGGTATGAGGCGGTCGGCAAGGCGACGTTTGCTGCCCATCCAGGGAACGATGGGATTTGCCATTAATTGCAAACCTTTACTGTATGGATAAACAGTTGCTAGACTTC
>NZ_LOHF01000022.1:82986-108381 GCF_002158995.1 Pseudomonas caspiana
CGCCACCTTTTCCCGCTCGGCATCACGCTCAACCGTGACGGCATCGCGGGCGACCTTCACGGTATCGAGACGCAGGGTCAGGTACGCGACAGCCACCAGCAGCGCCACCAACACCCAGACCCACATAGGCACCAGTTTGAGGAGAGCCGTCATGGCACGTCCCGGAAGAAAATGTGACGACCAAGCTTCAGCGTTCGCTTGGCATTTGCAGCCCAGTCCGGCGCTTTCGGCATCGTGGTGGAGTAATAGTGAGTGGCTCCGCCAGTGGGATCAGGTTGCTTACCGTCAATGACGATTGCAGCGGCCTGACGGGCCTGAGCGAATTGGGCCGGTGGGATCGGCTCAGCACCGCTCAAAATGGAAAGTTCGGATCATTCTTGTTCCAGCAACTGAATTGCCAGGCTTTCTGGCATACGCCTGTGTATCCCTCCCCCCACCAGTCAGGCTTACCGTCGTTGTACAAATCCATGTCCACGCGGTTGCGAATGGACCAGGCCACCGCGACCATACCCGCCAGGCCCTCACCACGGGCTTCGCCCCACAGCGTCCGGGCGAGGATGTCGCGGTCTCTTTCAGTAACAGTCATGCTATTCTCCAGACGAAAAAAAACCGCTCAATGGCGGCCATGGGGATCTTGATCAGAAACAATTAAGATTGGCAGAAAAATATAGAATATATCAGTGACTTACTCGGTATAAACAGTGCGATGCTCTTTAACTAAAACCGACACAGAACCCACACTTCTGGTTAAAAACCTTTTTGTCTAACACTTAAGTCTTACACAACACGGATAAAGATTCGAGAATCAACCCAAACCGTCTTCGCCCGAGCTGTTCGGAATAATAATCGGCAGCCTTCTACCCGCGAAAAGCATGCGTTTCAATGGGTCTAGTCAATCAAGGGCAGTTAACCCTGATATTTCCTCTGCCCGTGATGCAGGAAAACATCCAGCCCCTGAAGCCAAAAGGAGCAGTCGGACAATGCCTCCTGGCTCACCTCGGTGGGTAGCATGCTTGGTGTTCGCAGGACCTTATTGGTTTTGACCCGCAGCGCGCAATGTAAGCATCGAGGAGCGAAGTGGCGGGTGATGGCCGGGGCTCAATTATAAACGCAAAGTGAGTACCGGCCCTGTTAGTGGTGCAGAACTCAGGCCTGCAACGCTTCGTGCCTGGGCTTTGAAAGATTTCGAAGCGCCGATCCGCGCGTCAAAAATCACCCTCAAGAATCATCGTCACGGAACCTGCGAATTCTCGACCATACGAAGCGGGATTCGCCCTGACATCATCGCGGCTCAACCCGAACATGTATTGAATGGGTGCCTGAGTACCGATTTTGAATCCCAGAGGTCCAGTCAAGGATTGAGGTACGCCGGGCTTCAAGGTAACGGTGGAGGTTTTTCTGACAAGGTGATCCGATCTAACGCCGATGCTCAGCGGCAGATATGAATTACCATCAAAAAGCGCACACTTGCCCTCATGTATGTACTGACAATTAACTGTAGTAGTTATGGCCAGAAAATTTGTACGAAAATCGCCCATCGCCCTAAAAAAATCGACGACTGTATTGTTAGGATCAAACTTCATATTTAGATCATTATAACTTGACTACTTGAAATTTAAACTCGCTTTCAAGTCAATATAGCCTTGCAAATGTACCGGTCCAATATCGGCAAGTTTGAAGTAGCCCCTGCCCACGTACTGCCTCATGTCCAGGCGATCATTGATAGTCAAGCCAAATAAATGCTTGCCAGAGGGCAGAATATCATAAATACCCAACGCTATCTGTATATTAGCAGCTGCCATGCTTGCAGAAATACTACGTTCCGATGCAGTAGGTGCTGAAGCCAACCTTATGGAGCACTTAACATGGCTATTGTTATCACTTGTCAAGACTGAGAACACTTGAGTTGCAGAACTTTCGCTTGGATACTTTGGTAAGTTTCGCTGCAGATTGGCGCAATTAGTTTGTTCAATGGTGAACTGCCCCTTGAGTTGAAATCTATAAGTTCTCGTTGCGTAATCTTTGTTGAGAGTATTAAAAGCAAAATTGTAGGTTTTACCTTGGTAGTTGACAGCAGCAGAACCTTCATTCGAGCCATAATTTATGTCAATTACTACCGAATCTGCATCGGTTCTTAAAATCCGCGGTGCTGAAGGCACTGTGTCGGGCCAGCATAGAGATCTCACATCCGCGCCGCACGTACCCCAGTAGGGATAGTTGGGATCCTCGTTGTTTTCTTTGCTGGTTACTGAGAAGCCAATACTGGGGCGATCATCGGGCTGATAGATTTTAAAGCCACTGTTGTCGCCAGTTTCCAGAGTCTCTGAATACGCACAGTGCGTCGTCATGCTCAACACCATACAGAAAAAAATTAATATACTACGCATTGATTTTTTACCCTAAAAATTTAACGGTGGCGCCTCTCAAACTTGGAGCTGCTTACATTCTTCTAAGGATGCAAATTGCATAATGTCACACGAATAATTTGCTTATCCATGTGCTAATAATGATCGTTTATTTTTCGTCGCCCCATCAGGCACACCCTAAACTGTTGTAGGGCGCCCCCTACACGGATAACACTGAATATCAGAAAGAGGCGACTTGGCGAAAGGCCAGAACGAGCTGCGAAATCTCAATTAGGAAAACATCCGACGCCCCATGAAGAAGCTGCATTTGCCGTAACGTCCAGCATGATTGAAACGCGAAGCACAGATCAATAAAAGCTGTTGCATTCAGAAATTTTTATCCTGTAATTATTACCCACGTTAAGCAAGTGCACGTACTATTGAGCACTGCGCTGACGTCATGCCGGTCAACCGACATACTCATTTAAAGGCAGGCCTGTGCGCTTATTCAGGAATCCTCTAACCAATTTGTAGGAAATCCTGAGCTGTTGAGACGGCTGTAAGCAGCCCCCCCCCCGCATATTGGGATGCAGTGTGAGACAAAACGAAAACTGATGAGCGGACAAAATAAGGCAAAGCGGTATATTTCAGGAGTTTGCCACTCTGTCAGTTTCAATTGCTATAGGTCATTGTTATTTGTTTAATGTTGCTCTTAATTATTCAATAATCAGATCGATGGTTTCGTGACAGCTGTACTACCTTGACGGGTTTCTTCTCCTTCTTTTTCTCGCCTCTAGCTTTGGCCTTACCGGCCTTGCCACCGTTGCATTCAACGGTCGTTGTCCACCCAGACTGGGTGAACATCTGTTCACCTGACGCCAATGTTGATGGCGTTCAACGCGACTGTCCTGAGCGAAGACTGTGCGCAACAACTCCGCCACCATGCTGCGGTGGCACTTGCCGACATGGGCCATCGCATTGCGCATGAAATGCATCCGGCAGCGCTGCCAAGTCGCGTGGAAGACCTTGGCGAAAGCCGCCTTGGGGCCTTCGTGAGCGTCAGATCACCCGCTTTACCCCGCGCAAACCGCGACGCATCAGACTGCGCAGGAAGTCTGTACAGAACGGCTCAGCCTCGGAAGTTCCACCCGCATTCCCAGAACTTCCCGACCGCCATTGGTGCTCACAGCCACGGCGATAAATACCGCGGCCAAAACGATACGGCCTGCCTAACGCACTTTAACGTAGGTCGCGTCGATCCAGAGGTATCGGTCGCCACGAGAATTTAGGCGTTTGGCAGCAAAATCAATTTAACGGGGAGTTGAAGTCCGGTTTTGTAGGGGCAAGTCCAGTCGTGTCTTTCATGGGCTCGTTCAGCATGGGGCGACTGCTCACATTTCGGCCCCCCTACACTGTAAGGCATGCCTTACAAGCGATTAGGGGGAGCCTGATAGATGTGGTAGAAAAAAACTATACCGTATAGATAGATAGCAGAGGTTCTATACCTTTTTGTAAGTATAGAGCAACGCATTTAGTATTGCGGCTTTTGACGGTTAATGGAACCTTTAGCGAATAGTGGTGAGTTATATGCGTAGAGCGTTTGTTTTTATTAGTGTTTTTTTAAGCATGTTATTGCGTTATGCCTGCGCAGTACCTTTGGAAACAGGCTCCAACAGTGGCTTTAAAATCTATCAACCTGACGACAGGCCTAGTCTTGGCGTTCAGGTGACCGACAAAAAAACGAATGAAGATCCTGACTATCCCTACTGGGGAGGAATATGTGGTGTTCCAACGACCTCGCTTTGCTGGCCCGACACTGTGCCCTCTCCGAAGTATATATTGAGAAACGATACTCGGAAGATAGTGTTAGACCTTCGCTCCGGCTCCGGTGAAGGGGTTGCAACCATCAACTACGATGGAGAAAATAAAAGTTTCACTTTCAACACGCTGGATAGGCTTGAACGCACTCGGTATTACAGACTCCAACTGAAAGGGGAGTTTGCTGTAAGTGTTAATACGTGTGACGCTCGTAATATTAATTTTAATGCGCCGAAGCTTTCCTCTGAAAGTGCAGCTACGAAAGTCATCAGTTTCAGGGCAAGTCCTGTCAAGAATGATTCTGGACTTTGTTGGCTAATCCTTACGTCAACCCCGACGGAGTCGGAGCGAAGCGTTGCTATGAGTTTAGGTGCACTCAATTTTCGGATCGCAATGGGTATTTACGATATCTTGCCGTCAGGTAAACACTTGTTCTCTTTAACAATTCCAGACTATATAAGCATAAGGGAATATAACTCCAATGATAGCATCACAAATGTCTTGCCGACCATTGGTCCGATGAACGTCAAAGGGTACGTAGATCTTAAGGCGAGCTTGAATTTTAATTTGCTAACGACTGAAAACCAGAAAATGGAATTTGATACCAAGAATTCTGCAGTCGAGTTTTTTAGAATATTGGGGAATTTTCGAACGAATTTTCTGGCCATCAGCACCACTGTCAAATGCCAATACATCTATCAAGGTAAGTGCGCGCTGTTCGATGGTAATTCTTATTTGCCGTTGAGCATTGGGGTTCGATCGGACCATTTGGTAAGGAATACCTCAACGGTCACGCTAAAACCTGGCGTCCGCGCTCCCTTGACCGGTCCGCTGGGATTTAAAATCGGTACTTCCGCGCCAATCCAATATATGTTTGGATTGAGTCGAGAGGACGTCTTACGAAACCCTGCGTCCTCGGGCCGCGAGTTCTCGGGCGACGTGACGATGGTGATCGAGGGCGATTTCTGAGTAAGATAAGCGTAAGCCCTCCATGAACCCCACATTCCAAGCGCTTATCTGATGCTCGATGCTGTGCTCCCGATTCTCTCAGGAGCCCGTTCGCCATGATGCGACCCGATGTAAAAGTCGAAAAAGTCTATCTCTACCCCAAGCCCGTCGACTTTCGAAAATCCATCGATGGCCTGGCTGCGTTAGTCGAGCTGGATATCAAGGTCGCGGTCTTTGACCCAGTCCTTTTTGTTTTCCTCAACAAGCCGCGTAACCGCGTGAAGATCTTGTAGTGGGAGCGAAACGGCTTCTGCCTTTGGCTCAAGCGCCTTGAGTCCGAACGCTTCAAAACGTCGCCCGACGTGACGGACGAAGCGATTGTCCTGACTGTTCAGGAACTCAACTGGATGCTCGACCGCTTTGACCTCTGGCGTAACCGTCCTCATCAGGTTTTGACGCCACGATTCGTGGCCTGATTCGGAATAATCCAGGGCATGAATTTCGTGCCCGACAACCTTCCTGATGATCCCGAGTTGCTCAAGCAGATGCTTGCGAAGATGCAATCCAGGATGGGCGTGCTCGAAGAACAAGTTGCACTGCTAAGGCAGCGCCTGTTTGGCCGAAAATCAGAGCAGGCCGTGAATCCGGCAACGCCTCAAATGGCGTTGTTCAATGAAGCGGAGCACGAGGTTGAGTTGGCGTGCGAGACCACTGAAGAAGAGGTCGTCGCACCCGCCAAGCGCCGTGGCAAGCGCAAGCCGTTGCCCGCTGACCTTCCGCGCATCGAGGTCATCCACGAACTGCCCGAACATGAGCTGACTTGCACTTGCGGCTGCCGCAAGCACGCCATCGGCGAGGAGATCAGCGAGCAGCTTGAAATCGTCCCGATGCAGATCCGTGTCATCAAACACGTCCGCAAAGTCTATGGTTGCCGCGACTGCGAAGCCGCTCCGGTCACTGCGGACAAGCCAGCTCAATTGATTGAAAAAAGTATGGCCAGCCCGAGCGTTTTGGCGATGTTGCTGACGACCAAATACGTCGATGGCCTGCCACTGCATCGCTTCGAAAAAGTGCTGGGGCGCCACAGTATCGATATCCCACGCCAGACCTTGGCGCGCTGGGTTATCCAGTGCGGCGAACACCTGCAACCTTTGCTGAATTTGATGCGCGACCGGCTACTGGAAAGCCGCGTCATCCACTGCGACGAAACGCGCGTGCAAGTGCTGAAAGAACCAGATCGAGAACCGAGCAGCCAATCCTGGATGTGGGTACAAACCGGCGGGCCGCCGAATCAGCCGGTGATCCTTTTTGACTACTCGACTAGCCGGGCGCAGGAGGTGCCAACGCGCCTGCTCGAAGGTTATCGCGGTTACGTGATGACCGATGACTACGCCGGTTACAACGCCTTGGGCGCGCAGGACGGAGTCGAACGTTTAGGCTGCTGGGCGCATGCTCGACGCAAGTTTGTTGAAGCACAGAAAGTGCAGCCCAAAGGTAAAACGGGGCGCGCCGATATCGCGCTGAACCTGATCAACAAGCTGTACGGCATCGAACGCGACCTAAAGGCTTGCGACGACGCTGAGCGCAAGATCGGCCGTCACGAACATAGCCTGCCGATACTGGCTCAGTTGAAAAGCTGGATCGAAAAGACGCAGCCACAGGTCACCGCTCAGAACGCCTTGGGCAAAGCCATCAGTTACCTCGCAAGTAACTGGAGCAAGCTGGAGCGATACGTCGAGGAAGGCTACTTACCGCTAGACAACAACGCCGCTGAACGCGCGATTCGTCCCTTCGTGATCGGAAGAAAGAACTGGCTGTTTAGCGATACGCCCAAGGGTGCCACGGCCAGTGCTCAACTTTACAGCCTGGTCGAGACTGCCAAAGCCAACGGCCAGGAGCCCTATGCTTGGCTGCGCCACGCAATGGAACGCCTGCCAACGGCGACATCGGTTGAAGATTACGAAGCGCTGCTGCCTTGGAACTGCTCACCCATCTCGCCTAGCTGAGCGCACCGCCCATCGTGAAGCTGGTGGGGTTTATGGAGCGCTTACGATGGGTTTGGGTGAGTTGCGCGCTTAACACGGAAAACCGAGCGAAAAACGCGCTCGACTCACACTGCATCAGACCGTTTTCAGAAAAATAGCCCTATATGCCTGGCAAATTACGGCTTGCCACCGCTGCGCGGCAAGTTGATCGGAGCATCCCTAGATAAAAAACATACATCCGTTTCTATTTACTTGCCATTGGCTGAAAGGTCAGCGGATGACATAAACCGGAAGCTTGAGAATCCATACTGGGTCGATAACATGTCGCTAACCTAAGTACGGAATAAGCTGAAAGGTTTTCAAGTAAATAGACCTGCCTAATACATGTAGCGCTTTTACCTAGTCCACCTTTAGCAAAAGGTACAAAACAGAGCCATTCAGATCCACCAAGCCTGTGGCAAATGACCGCGTAGAGCACGCTGGCAAATTAACATTGCAACTGGCTGCGCTACAGGATGCCGACTGCAGACAGAGCTTTTAAGGCGCGGAAGCATCACTCTTTCGGAATCCATATTGTTGCAAAAGCCAATTTAACCGAGCTTTTTTCTGGTCCGTAAACTCACACACGCTCTGTAAAGATTCATCGTCAGAAATATCAAGACGGATAAGCTCCACGTCAAAGCTCAACCCTTGCGGAGGGTTGACTCTGCCCCAAGGACTGAAAATATCTGGGGTCAGTTTTATATCCCTTTTCTCCCCTGGCTGCAAGGGCTCATAGGCTTTGAACCTGAAATCCTCTTTCAACCACACTGAGCCGTCTTCTGCCTTTACCGTTCCTCGCATATAAACCCCATGCACACTTTCAGTCAAACCATTGAAAAGTTCGACTTCGAGAACCGGCTGTGAATGATAAAAACGATCTTGTTCCTTTTGATAAAATTTTGAAGACAAAATTATGAAATTGCTGATCGCTGCCTTATAACGCGCGTACTGGTTTTCTGAAGCCTCCAGTTCTGTAACTTCAGCAAGTGCCGCCTTCCTCTCCAAGGTTTTAAGTTGCCTAAGCTCTTTTTCCCGCGAAACACGCAGGGTTTCCTGTTGATCTCTGACGGCACCAGCGCGGGAGATAACTTGATCAACGGTTAGCCCACCCAAAGCACGCAGGTCATTAATGGGGACTTCGTGTTGATCGCTGGCAAGCGATTCAAGTGACTTCGAATCACTAGCCAGCAGCAGCAGACGTATGCTGCTTGCAAATTTTTCTCTTTTCTCAGGCTGAAGCCCGTTAGACATCTTCTCTATCGATCTGACAAACGTAGAATGTTCCCGAGCATCTAGTCGAGGCTCACCGCACCCACCGATAAAAATGAAAAAGAGGCTCAGCAAAATATTTCTGACAATGGTCATGTATTAAAAGATATCCAATTATTAAGGCGCGACTGTACGTTCCCACTCAAGTAGTTGACCGAGTGTGCGCAGCGATGGTTCAGGCTTCAATTATCAAACACGTGCATTGAATGGATTAACTTGATGTTGCACGGTCAAAATGATGAAACGCGAGCAGCTAAACTAAAAAGCTCTTCATGGGAATCGAGGTAGCGAATCGCGGTTTTTTTGAACAGCAGCCTGATCTGATAAAATGCGTCGACGACATCAGGATCGAAATGTTTACCCCGGCCTTCAAGTATCATTTCAACCGCCTTCTCGTGCTTGATAGGGTCCTTGTAAATTCTCCTGCTCGTCAATGCGTCATACACATCGGCCAACGCCATCAATCTCGCAGATAAAGGTATAACGTCGCCCGCAATGCCCTGAGGATAACCGCTGCCATCCCATTTTTCGTGATGACAGTATGCAATTTCCTTGGCCACTTTCAAAAAATTGGCATCGATTCCAAGTGCGCGCTCAGCATTTTCTATTACATCACGGCCGAGCCGAGGGTGAGTCTGCATGACTTCATACTCAGCTTCAGTTAATCGCCCGGGTTTGAGCAAGATACGATCGGGAATCCCAACCTTGCCGATGTCATGAAGCGGAGCAGAGTGATAAAGAACGTCAATGTATTCGGTGGTCAACAGCTCGGAGAATTTAGGGTTATTTTGAAGATGCAATGCCAGAAACCTTACATACAACTGAGTGCGGACGATGTGGTTCCCCGTCTCCAAATCCCTGGTCTCTGCTAAGGACGTGAGAGCCCGAATAGCCATCTTCTGGCAGTCACTGGTCTCTTTAATACTGTTGGCCAGCTTCGCTTCCAGGTATTCGGTTTTCGACCGAAGGAAATCGGTATTATTTTTCAAAATTATTTGATTTGCGACTCGGACCAGAAGCACTGAAGAGCTGACAGGCTTTTTGATGAAATCAACCGCGCCACTTTGAAAACCGCGTCGTTCCTCGACAACCTGCGAGTTAGAAGTCACGAAAATAACTGGGATGTGTCGGGTACGAGGCGATTTCTTTAATGTGCTGCAAACCTGATATCCATCCATACCCGGCATCTTCACATCCAGGAGAATCAAATCCGGTGGAGAATCACTGGATGCGATTTCCAGCGCTCGTTGGCCGCTGTCGGCGACCTTGACAAAATATTGGCCCATCAACAAGTGACTGAATAGAGTCAATGTTTCATGACTGTCATCAACCACCAAAATCGTAAATTTTTCCTGAGTTTTGTTCATCATGACTAAAGGCTCTTTCATTTTATTTCTGGAATCAAATCATTTAAACGGGCTATGGCCTCCTCAAATTCGTAACTTTGAGCAGCCTGCAACACTCTGTCCAGCTCCGTGACCAGGACGGAAGGCATTCCGTTCCGCTTAATGTCTGTGAGCCT
The DNA here is from genome assembly GCF_002158995.1 of Pseudomonas caspiana. Taxonomy (GTDB): domain Bacteria; phylum Pseudomonadota; class Gammaproteobacteria; order Pseudomonadales; family Pseudomonadaceae; genus Aquipseudomonas; species Aquipseudomonas caspiana. Next base: position 92,916 of record NZ_LOHF01000022.1, read on the forward strand.
TACCACTGCACTGTAGTCACCGGCCCGCAGTAAACTTTGTATCTGAGTTAACTCTTTTTTTATAGAATGTATCCGGTCGGACAAATCCGCTCTTCGCTTTAGAAAATCTTCGATGCCGATAGCAACACCTTGAAGTTCGCGAATCAGTTCATCCAAAACAGGCTTCGCGTCGAGCCTGGTCTCCATTAAACACAGTGACTCAAGGTCGCCTGCAATTTTTTCAATACGCACTGCGCCAATGTTTGCAGCCGCTCCCCTCAAACTGTGCGAAGCGGTGGAGAGCGCATTGAAGTCTTCAATACAATAAGCATCAAGCAGGGATTTCCTGTACTTCTCCTGATGCCCACAAAACATCTTAAGCAATCGGCAATACAGGGCTTCATCGCCAGTAATACCTAATCCTACGACTGCATCCACGCCTGAAATCTGGATGAGCTGGTCGTTTTGCCTATTCAACGAATCTTGCTGAACTAAAAATTCAGTTCGAGACTTCTCTATCCAGAAATCCAGGGCCTTGAATATTTCAACAACCTTGAAAGGCTTGCTGATGTAATCGCACATTCCGGAAGCAAACGATTTTTCCTTGTCTCCACGCATGATACTTGCCGTCATTGCGATAACGGGGAGAAAGCTAAAGGCAGGGTTATTTTTTATTTTCCGAGCCGCCGTGTATCCATCCATAATCGGCATTTGGCAATCCATCAACACCACATCGAAAGCGACATCCGAAGACAGGACGGCGAGTGCGTCCTGGCCGTTATTGGCAACTACCACTTCAACTCCAGATCTTGAGAGAATATCGCAAGCCAGCTCTTGATTGAGCTCATTATCCTCAACAAGAAGGATCCGGGCGCCGCGTATATTCAGATACGATTCAGATTTCCAACTTGTCGTATTAGAGAGAGACGTATGCTCAGCCTCGACTCGGCAGTTTTGTAATAGCTCAAGTATTCGGTTGGGGGTCATAGGATGATAAATGTGCATTAATTTGTCGACGCGACGAAACACGTGATCATCAGGCGCATGTTCAACCAACACCGGCAACGTGGTGTCAGCTCCAGCGCACGCTCGATCTAGAAATTCGATACCGCTCATGTCCGTCATGTCAGGAAATGCAAAAATCAATGGGTAAGCACGACCGGTCATACATTGAAGAGCTTCAGAGCCTGATACGAAATTGTCGACTGCATAATCAAGGCGCTTAAGAAGTGCAACCAAAGACTGATGCACCTCGTCATCCCCGCCGACAACGAGTACGTCTATCATGTCGTTGTATTGGGTCTTTAAGCGATGCTCGCTATCCTTTTCAGCGTTTTTTTGAAAAGAAAGGACAACGTTGAAGGTTGTCCCCACGCCAACCACACTGTTCACATCAATGGTCCCGCCCATTAGGTCAATCAGGCTTTTGCAGATCGCAAGTCCCAAGCCTGAACCACCGTATTGACGAGTGATCGAAGTATCCGCTTGATTGAAGCCATTGAATATATTTGCAATGTGACGCTGCTCAATACCAATGCCGGTGTCTTTGACTACAAAGCTTAACGACACGTTAGCGTCATCTTGGCTCAGCACAGATATACCTAATACGACACGGCCTGTATTTGTGAATTTGATGGCATTTCCGACGATATTAGTCAGAATCTGCGCAAGGCGCAGTGAGTCGCCTTGCAGTGCAAAGGGTACGTCCGCTCCGACGTCCAATATGAACTCAATTTTTTTTTCAACCGCCCTGTGACCGGTAATACTGACTACCTGATCCAAAAGCTCGTCAACATCAAAAGTCATGATCTCAATGTCCAGCTTGCCTGCTTCGATTTTGCTGAAATCAAGAATGTCGTTGATCACTCCCAGCAAATGCTCACCAGCGCAACCGATTTTTTTCAAATAATTACGTTGCACGCTGTTCAGATTGGTATGGAGCACCAGATCGGACATGCCAATGATGGTGTTCATTGGTGTGCGGATTTCATGAGACATGTTCGCCAGAAATTCCGATTTGGCTTTGGTTGCAGCTTCTGCAGCTTCCTTCGCCTGCTGCAAAACCAGTCTTCTGTGCTGAATGAGATAAAGATCGCTAAGCCTGCGTACGGAAAGAAAAAGAAGGATACTCAGCGCACCGAATGAAATGGCTCTGATGATCCAGAGACGCGTTGGTGAGACCACGTTATCCAGATCACCTGCAAAAATGATTTGCCATTTGCCTGCAGGATCGTTCCAGTCCACAGAGGCGCTGGCCACCGCATGCCTTACGCCGCCCATCGATAGCGTATCAGTCGTCACCTTGAACGGTGATGCGGGGAAATTGACTTCATCCGTACCTGAAAGACTGAATTGTTTGCTTGCACGCATTTCATTCAATTCGTCACGGGTTTGTTCTCTTATCGTAGTCATTGTCCAACGTTCATCGCTTGACGCGAAAATAACACCTGCCGGGGTCACCAACAGGCCCACACTGTAGAAAGGATGAGTCAACGCTTCATCTAGCCTCGTCGCGTCAAACCGTGCGGTGATGACACCTATAACCTGCTGAAATCTTTCTGTTTCGGCGTAGACAGGTGCGGCCTCCCAATAAACCCTTTTTTGGGTGGTTGCGCTAATACCCGCATAGGCGACCTCCTGACCATCAATAGTGCTTTTGAAATAATTCCTAAACTTGACGTTCACACCGATCGGAGAAATAGAAGCGCCATCCCAGGCGCTGGTGATCAAACCCTCAGCATTCACAACGAAAGCGTGTGAAGCGCCTACACTCAATGCAATAGTCCTTAATGCCTGTAAAGCGACGTTTTCTTTTTTTGATTTTTCAGCGTCGGTTTCGCGAGCAGCAAATTTGACATTCGGGTCCATTTTACCGGCTAGAGAAAGAGACCCCATTGCGCGCCCTAACAATAAGCGTTGCTCGAAGTCTTGAGCCCTGTGCTCGACCAGATCACCCAAGGAGTCCCTATACTCTGACTCCAGGTCAAGGCGATACCATTCTGCAACGGACCACGCACCCAGTGCCGAAAAAAAAAGTGCCAGGTAACGAGACAGCCCTAGATTCTTATTGATGCTTTTTGTGATCCACAACATATCGACCTCGATTTGTGCCCCCCTGAATGCGTCGATTTTAGACGAAAATTCGAAGTCCGCGCCTGCGATTCAATGGTGTAAAGCAACATGAGAAGTGTTCGCGGCGGAGTATGCCAATCGCATCAGCGAGCGAATGAATCCTACCTTACTGACCAAACGTCAGATGTAGGCTATGCCCTTTTCGAGCGTAGTCCGTGCCTTACACAAGGCTAAAATCAAAACGTTAGTATTAGAGAGTGGTGCTACACGGGGTTTTTATTTAAATTCTCACACCTCCATACGAGGTGGCTATGAACTATTGCAGCATGGTGTCAATATTGATGATCCCCCTGATTGTAGAGTCAAGCGCGCAACGCTTTGAAGAGCCCAGCCAAAGTGTTTCTGGCTTATACACATCGGGAAATGCAGTAACGGCCTTAAAACAGGGGTTTCGCAACTGTGAAAAGAAAACAGAGGGCTATGAGTGTACGAAAAAAACTAAAACTTTATTCTACGGCATAAGCGCTGCAAATGTACGTATTACACTGCATAAAACGAGTGTCGCCAGCACAAACGCTTTCCATAACGAAAAACAAAGGCAGTCGCTGAATACCACTAAATACAGATACGAAGGGGTTCGTATGGATTTTTCAGCAGCGGAAAAACTGAAACTTGGTGAAATGCTACGCAGCGATGGTTGGTACCTTGATGATTCCACAGCCACCTATAAATATTATAAACCGGGTGTAGCAGCCTACATCGCGACTTATCAATTCGGCACGGTGTTATTAAGTATTCCTCTCAAGCAGGTTGAGGCCATGACAGCCAACCCACATATCGTAAAACCTTACGGAAAACCACAGATATTGATGAGAGTTATCGAACTAATTAAAACCCGTTGATAAACTGCATGCAACGAAACAAGTGATGAAAAAGAATCCAGCCTATATCAGCATGAAGCTCAGATTTTTTTCTATACACATCGATCAGCTGCTACGAGCCAAATAATACCGCACACAAGTCAATAAAGCATCAACCTGACAGCACGTCTACATTAATAGGCAATTTTAACGCAGCATTCAATTGACGTTGACGGCGCTTTAGATCACACCGCCTATCGCCCCGCCGGCACCTAGACACGCCCGCATGAAGCACGTTCTCGGATCGTCCCTTTTTTATCACGGAATTTAATTACAGAGACGGACATCCACACCAATACTTTTGATTTTTTCGATATCTTTGATGGAGGCGCTGTAACCTTCACCCCCCATGTCATTCACAACCTCAAAACGCAGTTCATTGGAGCGCACTGAGAAACGTTCCAGCAAGATTTTAACAAACGAAAAAAAGTTACTAAACACCAGGTGACTGAGACAAAATCTGAGCACCACAACTTCTTTATTCGCTTCCTTACGCCTTGTTTTTTCTTCGCACACCAATTTCAGTGCCAACGCGTCCAGCATATTCAACATGGAACATTCCTTCGCAACTGGCACAAAGATGTCTGCATGTATGCGCCTTGAGAATGCCTTGCTGTGCCATACCAACATCACCCTCAACGCTGGGAGAGTATCCTGAAGAGAAGGTGACAACGGGCAGTATTCAATACTGAACTCATTGCCATAGATCGCTTCAACCAAGTCCTCAGCAGTTATATTCATCTTCGCAACCCTTCAAATAATGATGTAGCAACTGTGTTAAACCGACACGCTATACTGAAACGATAACGCAATCTATTACCGAATTTAAAACAAACCCCTGAGCGTAGATGTTTTGTATATCTACAACCTCCCGAGGCACCTTCATCATTTTTTTCCTCAACCGATAGACCAGCATATGAATCCGATTGGCACTGTTAATTTTGGGAGAATATCCAATCAGAAAAGAAAGCTCCGATGATGCAACCGGGCAGCGCAAACGCTGAATAAGGATTGTCAATAGCTGACATTCTCTATGCGTCAGACTAATAGAACAATATTCCCCACAAAAAAAGGTGCGACGAACAACATCCAGAACGAAAACATCCAACACGGTCTTGCGTTGATCCAAAACAGAGAGTCTCCGTTCAAGCGCATGAACGGTAGCAACCAGCGTCGACAACGGTGAATCAGTGCTTAGATAATAGTCGGCACCAGCCCTAAGAGCCTTAGAATAGCAAACCTTTTGAATATCTTCTCCATAGAGGATAATACCTAACAAGGGGTGCTCGTACCGTATCTTTTCCAACGCCTGGATAATACACTCATTGCTCATCATCACATCGGCTATCAATATCTGAACAGAGGAAAATGCCAAGTGTTCAATCATTTCGTATTCATGTCGGCATGCGACAAATGAATGGCTCGACTTTGTTAACAGTTGACGAATTTTATCAGCTCTTTCCACGTCATCGGTGGCGACTAAGATCCTCACGAAACCTCGCATTTAGTTCGGAGACAACACGTAGCCAAGCACAACTCCACGCCCCTAATAAGGACGTGAAAGCGCATGCCCTATAAGTCAGGGCATGTCACCATAACTTAACTCTTTTAAAAGATTCCGTTACGCTTGGCGAGATCAACAAGATCCGGCACATTACCAACGCGCAGCTTTGTAAGAAGCCTTGCTTTGTAGGTGCTGATGGTTTTGGAGCTCAACATCATCTCATCAGAAATGTTTATTATGCGTAACCCACGAACAATATGGCGCAAAACTACCAACTCCCTTGGTGAAAGGGACTTGATCAACTCTTCCTCACTAATGGTACTGTCTTCTTTGTCGACGGACGTTGTCGCGATCACAGGAAACAAGGTGTACCCCATCACCACTACCTGAACCGCGGTGATCAGATCAGATAATTCACCGACTTTAGATACATAGCCGACCGCGCCTAAGCGCTGGCACCTGTCACTGAAACGCTCCGCCGACATGGCTGAAAAAACAATGACTTTATAATTATCCTCTTCTTTAGCCAACCGCCGCAGCACCTCAAAACCATCAATATTGGGCAAATCAATGTCCAGTATAATGAGATCCGGTTTTCTTCTTCTTATTGCCGCAACGACTTCAATGCCATTTGAAATCTCTTCGATGACAGAATGACCCGCTTTTTCAAGAAGAACTTTAACTGCCATCCGTACCACTGAGTGATCATCTGCTACCAGGATTGTGGCCATACCAAACTCCGTGCATTCATGGGCTTGCTTGTAGGTCCATCCACATTTTCAGATCATGCTGCAAAGAAATCAACTGACTGCGAATTAAACAGATCGAACGTTTAAAACGATCATCAACGATGCCCTTCTCAGCAATTTCCTCAAAATAAAGAGCGGACTCGACCAGGTCCTGAGCAGCCACGATTCTGGCGCCCCCCAGAATATGATGAATCAAAGACTTCATCTTGCGGTGATCGCCTGAGGCGAGCAACGCGTCGAGCGTTTTCAGGTCGCGCGTGTTGCTCTCATGCAGCTCTTTGAACAGGTTCAGACTGACCCGTTTATCACCGTCGAATAACTCAAGAATGTAGTCCGCGTCGAGCGCACTCTGCGCCGCCCCGTTTTCGTCGCGTTGCGGCACACCCTGTAAAAAGCCCGACAGAACCTTTGAGTTAATAGGCTTGAACAGGCATTCATCCATTCCTGAGGCAAGACAACGTTCACGCGTCCTGTCACTGGTGCTAGCGGTGAAGCCAACGATCAGACAGCGTCCATTTTTTTCGATACCTTCATAAGCCCTGTACTCCCTGACCAGCTCAAAACCGTCCATACCGGGCATATTACAATCAGTAAATAAAACGTCGTAATTTTTTGAGACCAAAAGCTCGAGTGCCTGAACAGCGCTCTGAGCCTCTTCGACACGATGCCCCATCCCTAGAAGCTGCTGGATGAGTAAATATCGGTTGAGCTCATGATCGTCCACTACCAAAATGTTCAAGCATTCCATGTTTCCTCTCCTGGCAGTCAGGTCTTTATACAAAATTTTTTTCAGTTCACCTGGAATCACGAGCCAATGTGCGAGTCGTATTTTCACACAAGCCATTGAACCAAGTTGATACGTCCTGCGGCAAGATTGCCTAAATGCTTTGCAGTATCACGCACGTCCAAATCTACATCAGAATAGCTGGCAATGTGACCTTTGCCTTATTGAACACACTGCAGCCGACCCAGGTAAACCTCGCTGGAATTATGCTGACTGTTCTTCAAGACGTCGTCGATTTGCGTGTGACACGGTTGGCCGTTGCTGTACAGCGAGACCACTGGGTTTTCACGGCTGACCTGCAGTGAAAAGTAACCGTCCTGGTCAGAAACCGCTTTGCCCACATGATTGACTACTGCAACGCCAACAGCAGGTTTATCACCGTTCAAAACACGTCCTGATACGAAGATTTTGTTATCTTCGTGCTTGTATTCGACCACGTAAACCCGGTAAGGCTTGACGTGCATCTTCGCGTACTCGGATTTCATCGCAACGTCCATCGCCTCGGTGTAAATGCTCGCAAGACTCGACTGCTTGGCGTCAGTGTAAATGATTGAGCCGTCTGATAACTCTTTCTTGCTCCCATTGATACTGAAATCGACAGGTATTTTCTGATCTGAACGGCCGGACTCATTCTTGAATACGTACACGGTGTTTTTGTCCTCGCTGCTGCTGACCACACCATACTTGGAAAGCAGCACGTTACTGCTACCGCTCAGATAAAGACTCTGGCCGCCCTCTGGGCTTTTGTACACACTGCCGCCACCATTCAAATAGTCATTCTTATAGGTACTGGATACGCCGTAATTCGAAACCACGTTATTGGCAAACTGAATTTCTGGGACAAGCGTCAGGTCATCCGTGGGGTTCATCGAATTCTTGACGTAGGTGGTGTTGGTTTTGCCATTGAACTCCGCGCCGGCGCTAGGCTTAATCCATCTGGATTTGGATTCTGGCGTAAAGGTCAACGATACGCCCACGCTCTTTTCTCCACGCAAATCGCTACCTAGGTTGAAACTATAATCAAATCGCCCCACTTGGGTGTCGCTGCTGGATTTAAACCTGAGGGACAGTTTTCTATAATCAGAACTTGATTTTGAAGGATGACGTGGACGCCGAAAATATTTGCTGAAATCAATCGGCGTAGTAACGCTATGGCTCTGAGTATAAAATACGTCGACCCGGCTTTTTTCGAAAACCGGCATTGAAACGCCCGCTGTTTTGGACAGGCGTTTTGTATTACCCAAGCCTTTCGACAAAGTACCGTAGTAATTGACGCCACCAAACTCACCGTTGTAACCGATGTTGATGTCGTGTTTCTTAATTTGCTCCTTGAAGGTGGATTCGATGCCGACGTCAAGGCCTGGAATTCCGTTATAACGCAGGCTTGTGGTGGACCAGTCCACACGAGAAAAATAAGTACCTTTGAACTCGACATTTTTCACGCGCTGTGAATACCTGACATAAGGAGTGTCACCCTGATCTTTCTGTGAGCTTTTCTGAGACAGGGCTTCGTCGTCCAGCCAACGGTATTTACTGTAGCGAAATTCCTTTTCAATCGTGGCAATGCCTGCGTCGAGGCTGATGGACGTACCCGAACCGCCTTGAATATTCGTGTTTCTTTCATAGCTGTTCATTATGCGACCATCAGCGACCTCTTCGATACGCACGCGGTTCGCAACTGTAGACGAGGGGAGATCTATTCGATTTATACCCTGTTCGGCTTGCATGCTCTGGATCAGTTTACCGTTCTCATCATAAACATTGAGAATACTGTTGTATTTTGCATCCACGATGATAGGTGCCGCACTCCCAACGTCATCAGAATCTGTTGCATTCCCCCAAGTAAAGTTCACGCCTCTCGCATTGGACCCCATCAGGTTGGAAAACTCACTGAGGCCAGGTTCAGAGTAATACACGGAAAAGGAACGGCCATCATTAAAGTCGTGTGCGTAGGCCAGACCGGACTGCTGAAGTTTTTTCAGCTCAAAATCATATGAAAGGGACGACGTCAGGCTCGATGCCTCGGTCAGACCTACATTCAAATCTCCGTACCAGTTTCCTGTTGTGAATGCATAGCCGTCGCTTGAGCTCTGGCTATAAGACATCGTCTGACTAAGTCCTACCGCAGCTTCGCTGGGTGCAATGAACATCTCATCTTTGAGGGATTGATATATCACCACCAGCTTTCCGGTTTCGTAATCGTAGCTTAAAATAAAATATTTATATTTTTTGCAAAACAGATCTGTGGAGTTTTCACACGTGAAGCGCAAGGATTTGGATACCTTTAGGCCATTCAGCACGCTCATGATATCTTCGATCGTTTCAGTTTTCTTCACAAAAATAAATTTAAAGTCGCTTGTAATATCTAGCCACGCTTCGGCGGGGCTTCCTTCATTGATCACCAACGATACCGGTATCAACTTATCCCGATCAAGAACAACACCTTTCTCGATGACAACTGCTTCTACATTCTCCTGGGAACTCGCGCCTACAAAAGGCGCATTGAGCAAGGAAAATAGTGCAATTGATATAAGTTTTTTCTTTGGCATCTTGATAATCACGGTAGTGTCCTGCTCGCACAGCGAGCAGGACTGGTTAGCATTTAGATGGCCGATTCGAATACGAGGTCAACTGTTCCGGTGTAGTTGCCAGCAGCAGGTTTACCCGGAGCCGTGGCTGTGTTTGGAATGATGGCGCCGGTTGCATCCTTCATGTTGGTTTTGTTGGCTTTGACTTCTAAGTTGTAAGTAGCATAATCACCGGTGGTGGTTTTCGCCTTGTCATACAATTTTTGTCCTGTGAGCGAGACTGCAGCTACACTGGTGGCTTTAGCAGTGTCTTGTGCGGTGATCGATACGTCGATCGGAATCTCCTTGGAACCGTCTACCAGTTTTGCAGTAGAGTTGAGGGCGACAGTCACGTCTTGCGTCGACTTCACTTTAAAACCAATCGCGCCGGGATTGGAAAACGTACCGTTGGACGAGTTGTAAGTGATGACTTGGTCAGTGTTCGGCCAGCTGCCGCTGACGGCCTCTACCTGGAATGCAGATGTTGGATCACTGATGGTGGCCTTCAGATTGAGCGTCTTTTCTACGCTGGCCGCCATGGCGGTCAAAGAGAATGATGAAACCACGGCGAAACCGACTGCGATTGCTGATTTACGCATTTTTAAACTCCACTTGTGGATTGTGATTAACGTTATTTGCCCAATGCTATAACGTGGTCTTGCTTATGTTGATCGGCGAAGCGGACTTCGTTGAAATCTGAGTCTGCCGTCATTGAGTTGCCCTTCAAATCTTCACTGCTAATAGCGATAGTTCTTGATCCACCTGCACGGAGCAGGATGCTACCTAGCTGTATGAATTTCTTGCCGACAAAAACCTTCGCATCTTCAAGCTCAACGGTCTCGACACCGTTGTTACTTACAAAAAACTCAACGGTCGCATTTTTAACTAATTTGCTAATTGAGATATTTTTGTCAAGAACAGACGCTCCTTCCTGGACGATCAAAACAGAACCACTCCCAAGAAAGAAATTCAATTTCGCAGTGACACTACCTTCATCAGCGATGCTTTGCTTCTCAGAAGCGGTCAATAGCTCCATGAGTTTGGGGTTGGCCTTTAGTGCTGCGTCTGCAGATTTTGGCGTCACCCGAATTCGGTAATACTCTTCTTGCCCCGTTCGCACAGCAGCCGTGTCTCGAAACAGCTTGATCTTCTTGTTCTGTCCGGCCGGGATAACAATCGAGGTTGGATAAACGTCATAATTTGTGATCTTATTACCAAAGTCAAAATCGACCTGTCCGTCTTTCAGATTTCCTTTGTATAAAGCAGCCTCTGCAAAAACCAGTTTCGAGCTGGGGTTGGAGACGCTGATCTCAATTTCCTTTTGATCAAATTTCTGGAAGTAATAATTTTTGTCCATCTTGACAGTCAAGGTGTCAGCCAATGCAGACAGGCAGACTAAGTTTAGCGCAAGGCACACGGCAAATTTAAAATTCATACAGACTCCAAAAAGACCCTTACTTAACTATAAATTGATGCAGGCTTCGTCATAGGAGCCAGTATGCCAACGGTTTCGCGTCATTGAGATAGGGTATGCCCTATAACTCTGTAGGGCGCCCCTTACAAAACTGCCAACTTGTTGAAAAAACAAGTTGATACCCACGCACCTGCTACACACCTGTGGCAAGTTTTTAAAACTTACTGGACATTGTTCTAACCAATCACTTGCAGATGCTTTGAAGGATTAGAAAGCGTTTACCAATTCGTCAAAAATCTCCCTCAACAATCATCGTCACGTCGCCTGAGAATTCGCGGCCAAACGATGCAGGATTGGCCATTACATCTTCGCGACTCAACCCGAACATGTATTGAATGGGCGCCTTTGTACCAATTTTAAATCCCAGTGGCCCGGTCAGTTTTTGCGGCACACCGGGCTTCAAGGTCACGGTGGAGGTGTTCCTGACTAGATAATCTGATCGAACACCAATACTGAGCGGCAAATATGAATTCCCATCAAAAAGCGCGCACTTGCCTTCGTGGATGTACTGACAATTAACGGTGGTTGTAATGGCGAGGAAATTTGTTTTAAATTCACCCTGCACCCGAAAAAAATCAACAACGGTGTTATTAGGATCAAACATCATCGTCTTACCCGCATCAGATAACAATCGAAACGACAGGCTGGCTTTCAAGTTTATATACCCACTTACATACACAGGCCCGGCGGCCAATCTGTCGTTGATAACAACGTTATTTTTTCGCTCCTTGATGCGTATGTAATCATTAAGCGTGACACTGAAAAGATGCTTACCAGAAGGCAAAACGTCATAAATACCCAATGATATGCGAAAATCCAGAGCACCAAGACTCACAGAAACGGTCCGCGTGGCTGTAGTTGGAGTTGACTTAAGAAAAACTTCACAAGCACCTTTATCTACAGCATTTGAATACCCTGTTCTGAACGTTATCACGCGCGTAGCGGAACTCTCACTCACCAGTTTTGGAGCATCAAAATTCATAAAGCTACCGCAGTTATTTCCTTCCAGTGTATATTCACCTTTGAGTTGAACTCTGTAATAGCGTGTTCTGTCACGCTTATCAAGGGCGTTAAACATAAATTTTTTCTGCTCCCCATCGTAGTTAATAGTGGCAGTGCCTTCCCCAGGGCCAAACGCTAGATACACAGATACGTGGTCTGCTTCTTTGTTTAATGTGTATTCTTCTGACGGTACAGTCTCAGGCCAACAGAGGGCTTTAGTAGGCACCCCACAAGAGCCCCAATAGGGGTAATCCGGATCTGTGTTGTTCCCACCTCCAACTACAGTAGTGCCTAAATCCTGACGCTCATCTGGCTTGTATATCAGAAACCCGCTATTGCTCCCTGTCTGCAAAGGAGCTGAATAGGCACACGGTATCGTCAGGTTTAAAAAAATACACAAAGCAATAAATAAACTACGCATTTTACTCGCCATCCCATCACAAAAATGACACCCTGTACCAAACTCCCTATTACCAACCGCAAGGTCGCTATATTGCTAAATAACTGCGGCTAAGAAAATCTGAGACCTATGGCTGTTTTGCCCATCAGCTTATAATCACTGATGTTTTTCTGCCCCCCCTATCAGGCACGCCCTAAACACCCGTAGGGCTCCCCCTACAATAGCCACGTCGTTTACTAAAATTCTGCATTGGCTCGTGAGGAGCATGAATCGCCTGCGCAGCGTTCAGACCTGCAGCAGCCGATAGCTCGGGCGAAAAATGCGTTAGTTACAACGACCGGCAGCCACCCGTCGCGAGGTGCAAAAAAATACAATACTCTGTTGCATTTATATTCTTTTATTGTAGATTTCGATATTAATTTACGAGAGGTAATAAACCATGAGCGTGCAGCATTACGCATGCCCATCATCCGACAATCGCGCACCCAACCGATGCAGTCGTCATGCTAATTGTCTGGCGCGCGCAAGGGTAGAAAAGGATATTGAAAGATATCGAAATCAGTAGTCTTCAATTGACTCAATCAAACCTACCGAAGAGATAACTGCGATAATCGTAAATTTTTTGCTTTTTTCTCGCCAAGAGGCACATCGCTAAATATGCCCTTAAAAGCCTGCAACATAATTCATAGGCTAACCGCCCCATTCCGCCATCAATCGCAGTGCGCACACATGAAAAAAAAAATACTAACCTCCTCGCTTCTCTGCCTATCTTTCATCTGCCTGTCTGGATGCGGCCCCAGTTATTACTACAAATATACGGCCCCCAAGACGGAGGCAGGAATAAGCTGTGTCAAAGGCTGTCAGGAAGCCCGGACGCAATGCCGACACATTCAGAGTGTTGAGGATGACTCACGCCAGGCTGCCTCGATCGCGAACCGCAACATTTACCGTTCATGTGTCATCGGCAGAACGGATAAAGATGCAAGAAAATACTGTGGAGCCAGCAGTCCGTATGACAGTAATTACAACGATTTCAATTTCTTAAACCCCACATGCGAGGATGATTTCAATCAATGCTTCGAGATTTGCGGGGGCGGTATTGAGCGGATTTTAGAAAGGGAATAGAGACTTGACACAGTGTCCACAGGCCCCGGCGATCAGGCGCCTTTTCATAAGCTGCTTTGGTAATGATCATGCCGCTGGGCTGTTCGGGGAGCTGCCATCATCAACAGTAGCGCTTTCAGTGATCATTGCTCACAGTACAGTCACACCACTCCTGCATTCAGCAACAGTTCGCATCCGGCGCAGGTTCCACACAGCGAATAGCATTGCCTGATGTCATGTGTTTATTAGCAGGCCTAACTCGGCGCATCAATGATGCGTCGCAGCGACCAACGCGCTGTGACGAGACAGCAAGCCACGGTCACTTACATCACCATGATGACCTAAAGACCTTACCAGCCAGTTCATGCTTGCCCAACAGCCTGAGCAAATTTGCGGGTTGCTTCCGGAATCCGATCCAGAACACCCCGCAAACATGTGCAGTCTCTTAGTTTCTAAAGCGACGCCCACATTGCCGGCGCTTTGTGACCAGACCAGGGCTACATAAGATTAACCCCAATCAGCGCGATCAACGCGCATGCAGGACACCCACCTTTGCCCTTTGGTAACGCGGCTCGACAAGCATGATCAAACCTTTCCGAGTTAAGATTTAATCATCTTAATCACGCCGAGTTCACTGCGAGTCTGCTCACGCTTGCCAGCATTCTCAGCGTGAAAAAAGAACCTCGGCTTTATCAGGGCCCAATCGCTCATTAGTTGGACTGGGGTAATCATTAGGCTGTTGAGTTTTTTTCAGAGTTCCCTCAAGTGGCTGACTATGCGGGCATAGCCAGCTATCATTCAAGCGATTGTCTACATCGGCAAGCACCCTAGGGCCTCACAGACATGGTATCGAGGCCTTATCAACAAAAACTCCGTCTTTTAGAAGAAAGTAACTGAAGCTTACATTGCCGCTTCCATACCGATTCAAATAGCCTTGTATCTCGCGGGCAGAAGCAGAGACACTTCCAGATGTTTGCGTGGTATTTCCATAAGCAGTTCTGACAGCCGTACTGCCGCTATAGAAAGCCCCTCTAACCTCAACCCCAGTTGCAGAACTGCGCTCTAGAAGAAAGCTAACACTCATGCCACTAGAATTGCAGTAGCCGGTCATAGTAGAGCCGTCATTAGAAAAAGCCACCTCATTTGAGCTTACACCGAAACGAAAGTTGTCAGTTCTCGTGTGTGCAGGGGTCGCGCTATCAGATGTAGTAACAGTATAAGTAGTCGCTGTTGACGCCGTTGAGGCTGTTCCAGTGATGGCGCCTGTTGCTGAGTCATAACTGAGCCCTGCCGGAAGTGACGGACTAACACTGTAAGTTAATGGGCCTTGGCCACCACTTGCACTTACAGGTGTGTAAGCGACAGTATCACCCAAAGGCGTCATGTTTCTGGGATTGGCAATAACAGCAGCTAAACTCGGCAAGACCGTTAAAGTGAAAGTTTCGGTTACAGAGTGCTCTGGGGTTGCACTGTCAGCCACACTAACAGTGTAAGTGCTTTGCGTCGACTCTGCTGTAGGGGTGCCAGTAATAGCACCTGTGGTGCCACTCATGCTAAGCCCTGCTGGCAAATTAGGCGTGACTGAGTAGGTATGGGTGCCCACACCGCCGCTAGCCGTTACTGGGGTAAAGTTTGTAACATCGCCAGCGACTAGGGTGGTGGTCGCCAGAGTAGCGGTCGCACTCAGGCTAGCATTAACTGTCAAAGCGAAAGTCGCCGTCGCCGTGTGTGCGGGCGAAGCGCTGTCGGTGGCCGTTACAGTGTAGGTAGCCTGAGCAGCCGCCGTAGTGGTGGTCCCCGCTATCGTCCCGGTGGCTGTGCTCAAGCTCAACCCGGCAGGCAGGGTCGGCGATACGCTGTAGCTAAGGGTGCCGGTACCACCGGCAGCGGTGACAGGCGTCACGTTGGCGG
>NZ_LOHF01000023.1:0-11500 GCF_002158995.1 Pseudomonas caspiana
AACCGCGTCCAGCTTTATCGCGGGCAAGCCCGGCTCCCACAAGGTTTATCTGCTTCAGATTCAAAAATCCTTGAACAAAACCGCCTGCCCCTGTGGTGAGGTAAACATTCCATCGCCGCTGTGGCCGACGTTCGGCACCACGATGAGGCGCTGATTCAGGCCTTCTGGATGGCGTTTTTGCAGGTACTTGAAGTAGTTCTCACCGCGCTCCAGACGCTGGGCACCTTGTGCTTCTGCACCGCAGGTCTTGTCCAGAGCCGGGTGTTTCGGGTCGGTGTCATGCTGGCCGAGCAGATAGGTCACGTCGCGTTTCACGTAATCGTCTTCGATGTCAGCGGCTTTGATTTTGCCCGCATAAGGCGGCATGCCGTTCAGACCGTATTTCCACTCGTTAAAGCCCGGGCAACTGGCTTTGGTCACGGGAACCGGCCTTTCGGTATCGAAATAGGCATACGACGAAGGGTTAGCGATCACGTAGCGCAGCTTGATGCCTTCTTTGGTCAGCAGTACATCTTCCTTGCCGCCCAGCATCACGTAACGCTGAACCACCTGCGCACCTCCGGAATGCCCGGCGATGACAATTTCCTTGAGGTTCGGGAACAGCTTGCTGTCGCTCAGGCGGCGCAGGATATGGTCGATGACAAGGAACGAGCTGACCGGTTTGGGCCCAACAGCGTTTTCACCTGCCATCCATTGGTTGCCATGCCAACGCAACACATTGTCGCCCATGTGGTGCGCGGTGATGTCTTTCTCATCGAGGAATTGCGGCGCAATGAGCAGGGTTTTGTTGCGCTGTTTCGACTGATTGGCGGCGCGCTCGATGCTGCGCAGATAAGTCGGTGCGTTACGCAACCGGCCATGCAGCACGATCACCGCCCTTTCAATCTGCGGCCGGGGCTGTTTCCAGTTGAGACTCAAGCCCAGCGTTGCCTGAGCGCCATTGATCGTCAGGCGCTCCGGGCTGATGGATTTGACCGCCTGATCCTCGGCGTGAGCGTTGAAACTCAGAAGGGTGCTTAACGACAGGATCAGTAGCGGTTTTATCATGTGATCAGAGGCTCTTGGCGGCGAACGTGTCGCATTGATTGAGTTGACCCTGGGCAAAGCCGGTTTTGAACCAGCGAACCCGTTGGGCGGACGTCCCGTGAGTAAACGAGTCTGGCACTACTCGGCCTTGACCCTGTTGCTGAAGTCGGTCATCGCCAATGGCGTTAGCTGCGTTCAGCGCTTCTTCAATATCACCCGGCTCGAGCCAGTTCAAACGCTTTTGTGCGTTATAGGCCCAAACACCTGCCAGACAGTCAGCCTGTAGCTCCTGGCGAACCAGCAAACCGTTGCTGCCTTCCATGCGCTGACCACTTCTGCGGGCTGCGTCGACTTTTTCCGAAACCCCCAGCAAGGTTTGCACATGGTGGCCTACTTCGTGAGCAATCACGTAAGCCTGAGCAAAATCACCCGCCGCTTTGAAGCGTTGTGACATTTCGCGGAAGAACTCCATGTCCAGATAGACCTTCTGGTCGGCAGGGCAGTAGAACGGTCCGCTGGCCGATGTGGCAAATCCACACGCGGACTGCACCTGGCCGCTGAACAGCACCAGCGTCGGATCTTTATATTGGCGGCCGCCCAGTTGAAAGGCTGCGCGCCAGGTGTCTTCGGTGTCGCCGAGAATCGACCGAACGAACTCCGCCTGTTCATCGTTGGCCGGTGGAGCCTGGCGGGTCTGGCTGGACGTTGGGGCTTGTGTCGCCTGGCCGGTGAGCTGGCCGAGAATCTGCATCGGGTCCTGACCGGTCAACAGGCCGATGGCCACGATGATGATCACGCCACCGATACCGAGTCCTTTGCCCCCTATGCGCATCCCACCGCCGCCGCTGCTGCCGTCACGTGCGTCCACGACGTTATCGCTGCGCCGACCCTTTTTCCATTGCATGTGGGAATCCTCTTCTTATCCTGTAAGGAGTGTCGCTGCTACCCACACACTGCGCCAGTCCGATTGTCAGACGCATTAGCTGAATGGGAGTTGAACGACGTACATCTAGCGCAGGAGTAGAGAGGGGCGTGGGGCAATTAGTTCGCGGTCATGCGGGAGTAAATCAGGCGCGTATGACACGCTGCTCGTTTTTCACCGAGTTCATGAATGCCTGCATCGCTGAAGACTGCACGCGATGGCGGCGGGTGATCAGGCCGTAAGGCGGCAGACGGGCTTCAAATTTGATCGGCAGCACCGCCAGCAGATCACGACCGGGATAGTCCTCGACCACTGAAACCGGCGTCACGCCGAGCATGTCAGTCTGCTGCACCAGCGACAGCAAAGTCATGATCGACGTGGTTTCAACGATGCTACTGGGGATGTCGACCCGTGCGTTATGGAACACCTGATTGATGATCGAGCGCATCGGACTCGGATGCTGTTGCAGCACCCAGGTCATGTTTTGCATGTCGGCCCAGCCCAGATGCGTCGCGTTGGCCATTGGGTGTCTGGCGCCCGCAACCACGCACAGCTCTTCTTCGCCCAGGCTGTCGAACAACAGTTCTTCGGAACGGGCGCCGCCGGGAATTCGACCGAGCACCACGTCCAGCTGGTCTTGCAGCAACGCCTGAACCAGCACATCGCTGGTGTCGACCTGAATACTCATGGACAGGCGCGGATGGCTTTTCTTCAATTCGGCGATGGTGCGGGTCAACAGACCCGAAGCCAGGGCGGGAATCGCGCCCACTGCGACCCGGCCCAGGTTGCCGGACTCCAGCGCGACCAGCTCTTCACGCATGCCGCTCAGTTCGGCAAACACCATGCGCGCGTAATAGATGACGGTTTCGCCGAACTGCGTGGCGCGCATGCCCCGTGGCAGACGCTCAAACAGTTCGACACCGAGCAAGTCTTCCGCTTCGTGAAGCATCTTGGTCGCGGCGGGCTGTGTCATGCCGATGTTGTCGGCAGCCCGCCGTAACGAACCCAACTCCTGAAGCGCCAGCATCAACCGCAACTGACGCAGGCGCAGGCGGCTGTGAATAACGTTGGCATCAGGAATTCGGGTCATGGGCATTGCTCGCAGAAAAGTCTGGGGCTGAGCCTGACAAGAAATGTCCGGTGTTGCCAGCCCCTTACTGTTCATAGCGCTGATTTCGCTTTGGCGTTGTGACGCGTGCGCCAGCCCAATGCGTTTCTGACGCCGCTGGAAATCAGCGGCCAGAACAGCATCAGCAGGGCCGCAGTCGTCAGGCTGCCCACCAAAGGGTTTGACCAGAAAATACCCAATTGCCCATCGGAAAACAGCATCGACTGGCGGAATGCATCTTCGGCCTTGTCACCCAGAACAGCCGCCAGTACCAGCGGTGCGATGGGGTAACCGAGCTTCTTGAACACATAGCCCAAGGCACCGAAGGCCAGCATCAGCCCGACATCAAACAGCGAGTTGTGCACCGAGTACGCGCCAATTGCGCAGATCATGATGATGATCGGGGCAATGATCGAGAACGGAATGCGCAGGATCGAAGCGAACATCGGCACGGTTGCAAGTACGACGATCAGACTGACCACGTTACCCAGATACATGCTGGCGATCAGGCCCCAGACAAAGTCGTGCTGTTCGACAAACAGCGTCGGGCCGGGATGCAGACCCCAGATCATCAAGCCGCCCATCATCACTGCCGCCGTGGCAGAACCTGGAATGCCCAGGGTCAGCATCGGCAACAGGGCGCTTGTGCCAGCAGCGTGATCCGCCGTTTCCGGCGCAATAACGCCTTCGACTTCACCCTTGCCAAAGTTGTCGCGGTTTTTCGAGAAGCGCCGCGCCAGGCTGTAACCCATGAATGACGCTGCCGTCGGGCCGCCCGGTGTAATGCCCATCCAGCAACCCACCAGCGTGCTACGCAAAATCGTCAGCCAGTAACGCGGCAACCTGGCCCAGGTGCGCAAAATGGTCATGGGTGTAATGCGTGCGTGCTCGCCCCGGAACACCAGGCCTTCCTCAACGGTGCAGAGAATTTCACCGATACCGAACAGGCCGATCACCGCTACTTCGAAGCTGATCCCGGTCATCAGCACCGGTTGGTCGAAGGTCAGACGCAGGTTGCCGGACACGGTGTCCATACCGACCGCCGCCATGGCAAAGCCGATCATCATCGCGACCACGGTTTTCAGCGGCGGGTTCTTGCTCATGCCGATGAACGTACAGAACGCCAGCAAATACACCGCGAAGAATTCCGGTGAGCTGAAGGACATGGCGAATTCGGCGATGCGTGTCGACAAAAACGTCAGCAACAGCACACCCGCCAGCGCGCCGATCAGTGCCGAACTGAACGCCGCAGTCAGCGCCTCGGCCGCTCTACCGTCGCGGGCCATGGGGTAGCCGTCAAAGGTGGTCGCCACCGATGACGGCTCGCCGGGAATGTTGAACAGGATCGAAGTGATCGACCCGCCGAACAACGCCCCCCAATACATGCACGACAAAAGAATGATGGCCGAGACGGGCGACATGGTGAAGGTCAGCGGCAACAGCAGGGCAACGCCATTCGGAGCACCGAGGCCAGGCAATACGCCGACCAGAATGCCCAGCAGCACGCCAACGACCATCAGCCCGATATGGCCGGGGGTGAGGATCAGGTTCATGCCGTGCAGCAGGGAATCGAACTCGCTCATTGCATCGATCTCCCGGCCATTGCCAGCCAGTCACCGACCGGACCTGCGTCCAGTGGAACCTTGAACCACAGCGCGAAGATCAGGTAGCTGGCCAGGACCGCCCCGCCAGATACCGAACAGATCATCAATTTGCCGTAGGGCTTGGCGCGCACCCGGTCGTGCCACATGAACCAGGCGATGAACACCACCGAGGCCATGTAAATGCCGGTGAACGGCATGGCCGCCACGAACAGCGCTATAGGGATGAACACCGACAGCACCTGACGGAATTGACCACGGCTGACAAACGAAACGCTTAGCGCTTGCCAGCGAATTAGCGTCAGGACGACGTTGCCCAGACTGGCGCAGCTCAGCAGCAAGCCAATATAGAAGGGGAAATAACCCGGCTCGGGACCGGCGTCGCCCCAGCCAATGCCTTGGTCGAGGCTGCCGTACATCACGACGGCGCCAATCAGCAGGGTGAACAGCGCCAGCCCGAACTCGACCCAGCGAGTGCCGACCAGCGCAGATGTTTCAGAAGAATGGGGCATGGAACACCTCCAGATATAACTGCCGGGTGAACACCCGGCAGTGGGGCCTGATCAGTCAGTTCACTCGCGCAGCCAGCCAGCATCCTTGAACACCGGCGTAACGCGGGCCGTGTCCTGCTGGATGTAGGCACTCAGTTGCTCGCCTTCGAGGAAGGTCGGCACCAGTGCGTTCTGTTTGACGTAGGCCTTGAATTCAGGCGCCTCGGACACTTTGCGCATCAGCTCGGTATAAAACGCGCGCTGTTCTGTGGTGACTTTGCCAGGCATGAACACGGTGCGCGGGAAGCGATATTGCTCAACGCCCAGGCCTTGCTCGTGGCAAGTCGGTACGTCGGCCCAGGATTTATCTCCGGCTACTTTTTCGGTGTAGCCCATGCGCTCTTTACTGAACACGCACAGCGGCTGGACCTGATCACCGCGCCACTGGCTGATGCTTTCGCTTGGATTGTTCACGTTGGCGGCGATGTGCTTACCGGCCAGTTGGGTGGAGGCTTCGCTGCCGCTTTTGAACGGGATGTAAACCAGCTTGCTGCCCGTGGTTTTGTTCAGCAGCAGGGTCAGGGTCTGGTCGACATCCTTGGACTGGCTGCCGCCCATGCGCAGCTTGGACGGATCGGCCTTGACCGCTTCGTAGAAGCTTTTGGCGTCTTTCCAGGGCGCGTCTTTGTAGGTCCAGAGGATGAAGTCGTCTTCCGCGACGGCGGCAACCGGGGTCAGTTCTTGCCATTGATAACCAAGCTTGGAGACCAGCGGCAGCAGGTAAATGTTGTTGGTGCCGATCACCAGTTTGTCGGCATCGCCCTCGGACATTTTGATGTCCAGAAACGCCTCGGCCCCGTTGCCGCCGCCTTTGTTGAGGACCACGGTGTTGACGTCCAGCAGTTTGTGAGTGGTGATGATTGACTGAATCAGACGACCTAGTTGATCAGTCCCGCCACCAGGGCCGCCGGCGACGATGATTTCAACATTCTTGTCGGGTTGCCAGGCATTGGCCAGAGCGGGAAGGGTGCCAGCGCAAACAAGTGAACAGCCGAGCAGAAGACGGGACACGCGTCGAAGGGATGCGGTTCGCATGATGATGAAACCTCTATTTCTTGTAATTGTTTTTTGAGCGATCTGCCGGATACGGGGACCGGCAAATCTTGGGTCGAGTGTGGGAAGCTATTGCGGTGGCGTCTACTCAAAACATCAGATACACCGATAGCCTGGGGTTATCGGTTGGGTATCTTGAGGTTGCAAATCAGAATCTGTGGGGCGTTTATATCTTCTGCCCGGCGATGCCCTGTGGGAGCAGAGCTTGCTCGCGATAAGGCTGGATGCGATCCAAAGTGAACCTATCCAGCCTCATCGCGAGCAAGCTCTGCTCCCACAAGGGATCTCCAAATTGGCCGCGCCTTGGTGGTATGTCCCTGGGTTATCACCGTATGTATTTTTTTGATTAGACGGTTATCGCTTCGCCTCTGATAGTGAGCGCCACAGCAACACTTACAACAACAATAAAAAACGAGGTACGCACCATGGATCGTTCCAGTGCACCCGTGCATCTGTCTGACGCAGGTGTCGTTTCTGCTCCCGCCAACCCGGCGGTCGCCACCACTGCCCGAGCCACTTCGGTGCGCTGGCGGATTTTTGCCATCATCTTTCTGCTGACTATGGTCAATCTCATCGACCGGGTCTCGCTATCCATCGCCATGCCCACCATCGCCAAGGAATTCGAGCTGTCGCCGAGCATGCAGGGCCTGATCCTCAGCAGTTTTTTCTGGGCGTATGCGCTGCTGCAGATTCCAGGTGGCTGGATGATCGACCGCTTCGGCCCGCGTCGTGTGATCACTTGGTCCACCGGTTTGTGGGGCACCTTTCAGGTGTTGGCAGGCTTCGCCACGGGCGGTATTTCGCTGCTGTTTGCGCGGATGTTTCTCGGGGCAGCCGAAGCGCCATTGTTCCCGTCAGGCGGCAAGCTGATTTCGCTGTGGCTGGCGCCTAGCGAACGCAGTCGCGGTGCGGTAATGATGGACAGCGGCAGCCCGCTGGGCGTGGCGCTCGGCGGTTTGATCATTTCCTATCTGATTGCCACGCTGGACTCCTGGCGCATGGCGTTCGTCATCGCCGGTGTCGCGACCTTATTGTTGGGCTGGGTTTCCTGGCGTTATCTGCGCGACGATCCATCGGCTCACCCGCAGGTCAATCAGGCCGAGCTGGACAAGATTAATGCGGGCCGCGCCACACCGGCTGCCGAGGCAGCCCGTGCTCCCGTCAAAGGCCTGGGTATCGCGGCACGGTCGTTGACCGGTCTGCTGATCGGGCGCTCCAGTTGGGCGATGGTCTATTTTGGTCTGCTGACCTGGGGGCCGAGCTATCTGGCTCAGGCCCGCGGCTTTGATATCAAAGGCATTGGCGCGGCAACCTTCGTGATCTTCATTTGCGGCGCGCTGGGCTCGCTGACCGGTGGATTTTTGTGTGACGGCCTGATTCGCAAGGGCGTGCGCCGAGGCCTGGCGGTCAAAGGCCTGCTGACCTTTTCCGGCTTGATTGCCCTGGCCGCGCTGGTGATGTTGCCAACCCTGAGCAACCCGTTCGCTGCGGTCGGGCTGTTGGCGATGACCGCGTTCTTCCTGATGTGGGGCAGCCTGTACTGGAGTTTCCCGGCGTTGCTGGCGGCACCAGCCCGCGTCGGCCTGATCGGCGGCGTGATGAATCTGGCGGGCAGCATCGGCGGGATCTTCGTGCCGATTCTGGTCGGGGTGATCCTGCAGTTCTTCGGTGGCTTCGGCGCAGTACTCGCTTTCTTTGCCTTCTGCGCCGCACTGTTTGTTCTGGCCACCTTGTTTATCAGCCTGGATGGGCAGCAGGAGGTGGCTGATGTCTGAGTTGTGGAGCGGGCCAATCGTCGATGCTCACCATCATTTCTGGGACCCGCAGGTCAATCATCATCCCTGGCTGGCCCCAGAAGCCAACATCCCGTTTCGCTATGGTGATTATTCAGCGATCAAGCGTCGCTACCTGCCGCCAGAGTATTTTGCCGATGCGGGGCAGCATCAAGTAGTGCAGACCGTTTATGTCGAAACCGAATGGGACCCGCGTGACCCGCTTGGCGAGACGCGCTTTGTCGAGCAGTTGGCCGTTCGCTACGGCGTGCCCAATGCCATCGTTGCGCAGGCCTGGCTGGATCATCCGGATGCCTTGGATGTGCTTCGTGCCCAGGCGGCATTTCAATGCGTGCGCAGCGTCAGGCACAAACCTGAAGGGCCGACATCGCCGGAGCAGGTCGGCACGCAGCGCAGCCTGATGAGCGACGAGCATTGGCGGCGCAGTTTTGCTGCCTTGCACGGTCTGGGTCTGCATTTCGATTTGCAAACGCCCTGGTGGAATCTGCCCGAGGCTGAGCTGCTGGCGCGGGATTTTCCGGACACCACCATCATTCTCAACCATGCGGGGCTGCCTTCTGATCGCAGCCAGCAAGGCCTTGCCGGTTGGCATGCTGCGATGAGCCAACTGGCCGAGCAGCCTAATGTTGTCGTGAAGATCTCAGGCTTGGGTCAGCCGGGCAAGCCTTGGCGCGCCGAGGACAACGCGTGGATCGTCCGGGAAATCATCGCCATGTTCGGCGCAGACCGGGGGATGTTTGCCAGTAACTTTCCGGTCGACAGCCTGTGCGGCTCGTTCGACGACATTTATAGCGGCTTCAAGCAGATTGTTCGCGACTTGCCTGTCGCCGACCAGCAACAGCTTTTTTACAGCAATGCGCGACGTATTTACCGTTGCGAGCCTTCAGCCACTGCACAGACGTGGCCCGAACAGATGAGGAATCAAGCATGAGCAAGACTCGAATTGCGATGGTATTGGGTGACCCGGCCGGTATCGGTCCCGAACTGGTTGCCCGTTTACTGGCCGAGCCGCAGGTGCGCAGCCAGGCCCAGGTGATCCTGATTGCTGATGAAGCCGAAATGCAGCGTGGCATGCAGATCGCCGGTAAGGAATTTCCCTATCGTCAGGTTGAGTCGCTGCAAGACCTGAACTTCACCGACGACACGCCGCTGTTCTTCAACTATCGCGGCGACGCGGTGGGTGAGTTCCCGCGCAGCGAAGCCAGTGTCATCGGTGGGCGCTATTGCCTGGATACGCTGAAAATCGCTGTCGAACTGACCGCAGCGAAGACCACCGATGCCGTGTTATTCGGACCGCTGAACAAGACCTCGCTGCACATGGCGGGCATGGCCCACAGCGACGAACTGCATTGGTTTGCCGAGCTGCTGGGTTTCGACGGGCCGTTCTGTGAGTTCAACGTGCTGGATAATCTCTGGACCTCCCGCGTGACCTCTCACGTGGCGCTGTCGGCGGTGCCGGGCATGCTCAATCAGAATCGCGTTGTCGAAGCGATTCGTCTGATCGACAACGCGCTCAAACGCAACGGCCTGGAGCGCCCGCGCATCGGCGTTTGCGGCCTCAACCCGCACAACGGCGACAACGGTTCGTTTGGCCGTGAAGAGCTGGACATCATCGGCCCTGCTGTGAAAACCGCGCAGGCGCAGGGTATTGCTGCGGATGGGCCGTACCCCGGCGATACGATCTTCCTCAAGGTGCAGGGCGATGCCAGTGCATTCGATGCGGTGGTGACGATGTACCACGACCAGGGGCAGATCGCGATCAAACTGATGGGCTTCTCCCGTGGCGTGACGGTGCAGGGCGGTTTGCCGATCCCGATTACCACACCTGCCCATGGCACCGCGTTCGATATCGCGGGGCAGGGCAAAGCCAATGTTGGCGCTATACGCCAGGCGTTCGAGATTGCCTGCCGGATGGGGCGCAGCACCTATTGATTCAACCCGGATTAAAACTGTGGGAGCGGTGCTTGCCCGCGATAAGGCTGGACGCGATTCACGTTAGATCGCATCCAGCCTTATCGCGGGCAAGCCCAGCTCCCACAGTTCTTTTTTCAAGCCGATAACTTTGCAGTTAAAGATATTGGTTAAGTGATCACCCCAAGCTATCACTGGATACGCATAAGTGATTAGCCGACGCCTCTCTCAGCTGGCTAAATTTCCCCATCGACTTGTCGATCAACAACTACAAAAAGCCGGTCCCGCGCCAAGCAGGACATACCGGCACACAAGGAAAAACAGCCCATGAAAATCAAAGCGATCCGTACCCGTGTCTTCGAATGGAAAGGCAAGGTCGTCCCTCCCCAAGCGCACTTCTGCACCAATGCCAGCGATATCCTTTTCGAACGTGGCGATGCCATGGGCTCGTTCCGTTTCCATGGCTGGCTGGTAGTGGAAATTGAAACCGACACTGGTCTGGTCGGCATCGGTAACTGCGCGCTGGCGCCGCGTGTGGCCAAGGAAATCATCGACACTTATCTGGCCCCCATCGCCATTGGCGAAGATCCGTTCGACAACGAATACATCTGGCAGAAGATGTATCGCCAAAGTCATGCTTGGGGCCGCAAAGGCATCGGCATGGCGGCCATCTCGGCTATCGACATCGCCATCTGGGACATCATGGGCAAGGCCGTGAACAAGCCGGTCTTCAAACTGCTGGGCGGGCGCACCAAGGAAAAGATCTGGACCTACGCCTCTAAGCTCTACGCCAATGACAACCTCGACCTGTTCCTCGAAGAAGCTCAGGGCTATCTGAATCAAGGCTTCACCGCGCTGAAAATGCGCTTCGGTTACGGCCCGAAAGACGGCCCCGCGGGCATGCGTCGCAACATCGAGCAGGTACGTGCGCTGCGTGAGCTGGCGGGCCCGGACGTGGACATCATGCTCGAGTGCTACATGGGCTGGACGCTGGAATATGCCCGCCGCATGTTGCCGAAACTGGCCGAGTTCGAGCCGCGCTGGCTGGAAGAACCGGTGATTGCCGATGACATCGAAGGTTATATCGAGCTGAAGAAGATGGGCATCATGCCGATCTCCGGCGGCGAGCACGAATTCACTTCGTACGGCTTCAAGGACCTGCTGGAACGCCGTGCTGTAGATGTGATCCAGTACGACACCAACCGCGTCGGCGGTATCACCGCCGCTCGCAAGATCAACGCCATGGCTGAAGCCTGGTCAGTGCCGGTGATTCCTCATGCCGGGCAGATGCACAACTACCACCTGACCATGTCCACCACCGCCTCGCCGATGGCCGAGTTCTTCCCGGTGTTCGATGTCGAGGTGGGTAACGAGTTGTTCTACTACGTGTTCAAGGGCGAGCCGCAGCCGGTCAACGGTTATATCCAGCTGGATGACAACAAACCGGGCCTTGGGCTGGAAATCTCCGATGAGTATCTGAGTGATTTCAACATTATTGAATGATGTAAGGCATCGCGGGTTAACGGCGAACCCTG